>CAWGLS010000012.1:0-527332 GCA_963823475.1 uncultured beta proteobacterium | reverse complement strand
CACCTCCGATTGCGCGTTGACGGCGACTTCCGCCGTGCGTGCCATGGCCTGCCGATAGCGGATCTCGGCGCGCGCGATGCGGGTTTCGCCCCAGTCGAACAGCGGCAGCTCCAGCGCGATCTCGTAGCCGTTCTTGCGCGCGTCGCCGGTCTCCGATTCGTTCGTGTAGCCGACCTCGAGCACGTTGACGAAGCGCGTGGCGCGCGTGAGTCCCAGCGCTTTCGCCACACCCACCGCGTCGAGCTTCGCGACCTTTACGTCGAGTCTGCGGTCCATCGCGGTGCGCTCCACATCGACAGGCGCGAAGGGCGTCGCGGGTATGTCAGGCAAGTGCGCCGGCAGCACGAACGCGACGTCGGAGCCCGTCAAGCCCATGAGGCGCGTGAGCTGCTCGCGTTCGGCCACCGCCGCCTGTCTCGCGCCCGCGCGAGCTGCGCGGTCGCTTCGGCGTAGTACGCCTGCTCGCGCATCTGCGCCAGACGGCTCCAGTTCCCGACCTGCTGCATCCGGCGCGCGAGCTCGCTCGACGCCTCCGCCGACAGCACGACCTGCGCCGCGTACGCGGCCATCTCCTGCGCCGCCACCGCGCGCACGTACGCCTGGCGCGAGCTGCCGGCGGCAGTCGCGACGATCTCCGCCGCGGCTGCGAGCCTCGACTGCGTGAACCGGCGCTCCTCGATCTCGAGCGTGAGCGGCATCATCACGAGCGCGGCAACGTTGACGAGAAAAGCCCGGTCGATCTGCGTGACGTCGGCATTGCGCTTGTTCGAGTACGCGAACACCGGATTGCGCAACCGTCCCGCCTGCACGAGATCCGCCTCGGCGAGTCCGAGCTCGCCGAGCCGCGCGCGCAACGCGGGGTTGCGCAGCAACGCGACCTCGACGGCCGCGTCCGCGCGTGAGCGGCGCGCGCAGCGGCGCGCGCTTCGCGCGCGCGCGGCGTCCGCATCCCGCGTCGCCGGCACCGCGGCGTCCGCCGGTGCACCGATGCGCTCCTGCGCGAGCCTGGTCACGTCGTCCATGCCGCCATCCGGCGAAAACGTCGCGCAACCGGCGAGCAGCAGTCCGCGCGCGGCCGCGCATCGTCGCGCGGCGCTCATTGGACTACCTTCGTGCTGCGCACGCCGGTACTCGCCCTTGGGGCGACCCGGCGGGCTCATTGGACTACCCTCCGCGCCTTACGCTTCGGGGCAATTCGCGCTTGGGAGCGGCCCTGCGCGCTCATTGGACTACCCTCCGCGCCTTGCGCTTCGGGGCAATTCGCGCTTGGGAGCGGCCCTGCGCGCTCATTGGACTACCCTTCGCGCTACGCGCTTCGGGGCAATTCGCGCTTGGGAGCGGCCCGGCGCGCTCATGGCTTCGCCGCCGCAGGCTTTGCCGGCGAAGACGCCGCGCCCTGCCGTGGCTGAGCGGCAGGTGGTGCGCTGCCCGCCGATGAGGAGCCGCCGCGCACGTGGCCCATGTGGCCGCCGAGCGCGCCCGCGGCTTCGTTCGCCTCACGCCAGTTCATCGGCGCCGGTTCCTGCCACGCGCGATAGCCGGCGAACGCCGAGCGATACGGGATCGGCGCCGTGGCGCGCGCGGCGTCGGCGGGTGCCGTGCCTTGCGCGGACGCGGCCGACGCCGCGGCCAGCGCCGGTAACAACAGGATGCGTATGTCCATGACCCCACTCCGAGCATGCGTTGGAGCGTGCCGCGCACGGTCGCGCGCGGCGCGTGTACGCCCATACCGGCGCGGGGCGCGGTGAGGGCGTGACGGACCGCCCGGTCAGGCGGACCGGGAGCCCGGGGTCAGACCGTTCGTGGGGGTCGCTCGAGGCCGTCCGCAACGTTGTGCAGGACGGGGATGATCACCGGCGCGTGGCCGGCATACGCGGGGAGAAGCACGACGAGGTCGGGCGCCTGCGGCGCGACGGCCACCGTCAGGCAGCAGGCGGCGCAGAGGCTACACGTCTCGGAAGCCTGATCGTCGGCCGCCGCGCCGTCGTGCCCGTGATGGGACGGCGAATGCGCGCCTGACGGAGCGTGGGCGCTCGCGTGATCCGAATCGTGATCGTGACCGGACACGCGTGCATCGTGCGCAACGCCCGCTGTCGCAGTCGCGGGCGCC
Organism: uncultured beta proteobacterium; assembly: GCA_963823475.1. Taxonomy (GTDB): domain Bacteria; phylum Pseudomonadota; class Gammaproteobacteria; order Burkholderiales; family Casimicrobiaceae; genus VBCG01. The sequence continues at coordinate 525,222 of CAWGLS010000012.1, read as the reverse complement.
GCCAGCGCCGCGAGGCACAGCCGCGAAGCTGCGACCGCCCCCTGGAGCGGCAGCGCGCACAGAAGCACGAGCAACAGGAGGCGACGCAGTGTGAACATCGGACGCGAGCGTAGCACAGCGAGCCCGTTGGACAAACGTACACCGGGCCGCGTTCCGTGCCCATTTCTGCGTCATGGGTACGCCGCGCGGCGGCGGCACCGCCTACTTCGATGGCGCGATCGACGTGACGACGATCTGGTCGCCCACCTTCTCGGCGGTGAACTTCACCTTGTCGCCGGGCTTCAGCTTCGCGAGCGCCGCGGAATCCTTGACGGGGAACGACATCGTCATCGGTCCCATGTCCGCGTTCGGAATGGGACCATGCTTCAGCGTCACCGACTTCGCCTTCACGTCGACACTGCGGACTTCGCCGTCGACCTGCGGTGCGGCGGCGAACGCGAGCGTCGTGGCGACGCACGCGCCTGCGACGACAAGTGCCGCGCGTTGCGCGAGCTTGCGTGGATGGATCATGATCGGATTCTCCGTATGCGCAGCCGCGAATTCTGCATTGCGCGCGCCGCAGTGGTTTTGTGCTGCGTCAATGCGACCGCGCTACCGGATCCGCGCGAGGATCCCGTCGAGCTGGTCCAGGCTCGCGTAGCCGATCACCAGCCGTCCGGCGCCGTTGCGCGTGGGTTCGATGCGCACGCTGGCGCCCAACTTCTCGGCCAGCTCGGTCTCGAGCCGCACGGTGTCGGCATCGCGTCCGCTGCGCCCCGCACCGCGCGCGCCGCGCTTCGCCGGCGCGGCCAGCGAAGCAACGAGCCGCTCGGTTTCGCGCACGGACAGCCGCGCGTTGACGACCCGCGCCGCCGCGATCGTCTGCTGCGCGGCGGGCAGCGCGAGCAGCGCGCGCGCGTGCCCCATTTCCAGCGCGCCGCTCATCAGGTATTCCTGCGCCGGCTTCGCGAGGTGCGTCAACCGCAGCAGGTTGGAGACGGCGCTGCGCGACTTGCCCACCGCCTTGGCCGCCGCGTCGTGCGTGAGGCCGAATTCCTCGATCAGCCGCGCGAGTCCGACGGCCTCCTCGAGCGGGTTCAGGTCCTCGCGCTGGATGTTCTCGATCAGCGCCAGCGCCAGCGCATGGTGGTCGGGCACGTTCTTCACGAGCGCCGGCACGTCCTTCAAGCCGGCGCGCTGCGCCGCGCGCCAGCGGCGCTCGCCGGCGACGATCTCGAAGCGGCCCGCCTCGACCGGCCGCACGAGGATCGGCTGCATCACGCCCTGCTCGCGGATCGACGCGGCGAGTTCGTCGAGCGCCGCCTCGTCCATCTTCGTGCGCGGCTGGTACTTGCCCGGACGAATGCGGTCGATCGCGATCGTCTGCAGCGCGCTTTCCGCGGCGGTCTCGCTGCCGCCGGAAAGCAGCGCGTCGAGGCCGCGGCCCAGTCCCTTCGGTCGAATCATGGCGTGCCTGTCCCTACGCTGTTGCGGTTGACGCTTCGTTCTCGGCACGGCGCAGCATCTCGCCGGCGAGCGCGAGATACGCGAGCGCGCCCTTCGACTGCGGCTCGAGCTTCAGCGCCGGAAGCCCGTGCGACGGCGCCTCGGCGAGCCGGATGTTGCGCGGGATGATCGTGCGGAACAGCTTGTCGCCGAAGTGCTTCTCGAGTTCCGCGGTCACGTTGAGCGCGAGCGTGTTGCGCGGGTCGTACATCGTCCGCAGCAGGCCCTCGATTTCCAGCTCCGGGTTCAGGTGCGCGCGCACCTTCTTCAGCGTCTGCACGAGGTCGGACAGGCCCTCGAGCGCGTAGTACTCGCACTGCATCGGGATCAGCACCGGAGTGCGCGGCGCACAGGCCGTTGAGCGTGAGCAGCGACAGCGACGGCGGGCAGTCGAGGAGGACGAAGTCGTAGTCGGCGGCGACTTCGTCGAGCGCGGATTTCATCTGCGACAGCGCCTCGGACAGCGCGTCCTTCAGCCGCGTCTCGCGTTCCGGCAGGTCGACCAGCTCGATCTCCGCGCCCGCGAGCTCGCGGTTCGCCGGCACCACGTCGTAGCCGCCCGTCGGAGACGCCACGCGCACGTCGGCGATCTTGCGTTCGCCCAGCAGCACCTGGTAGACGGTCGCGGGCAGCGCGCGCTTGTCGAGGCCGGAACCGGTCGTCGCGTTGCCCTGCGGGTCGAGGTCGACGAGCAGCACGCGCCGCTTCATCGCGACGAGGCTCGCCGCCAGGTTGACCGACGTCGTGGTCTTGCCCACGCCGCCCTTCTGGTTTGCGACCGCGATGATGCGCGTCATGGCGTTCCCGAGCGCTCAGGCGCGCTGCATGAGGATGAGGTGGCGCGCCGCGTCCAGGCCCGGCACCGCGAGCGCGGGCTTCGCGGTGACGACGATGCCGGACGGCAGCTCCGCGAGTTCCTCGTCGGGATGCACGCCCTTCATCGCGGCGAGCACGCCGTCCGGCGCGACGTGGCGCGCCGACGACTGCACGAACGACGCGAGATCGGAGAACGCGCGCGAGATCACGACGTCGAACGGCGCGGCGGGCGCGTAGTCTTCGACGCGCGTCGCGTGCGCTTCGACGTTGGCGAGCCTCAGTTCGATCGCCGCCTGCGTGATGAACGCGACCTTCTTGTGATTGGAGTCGACGCACGCGACATGCCAGTCCGGCCGCACGATCGCGAGCGGGATGCCCGGCACGCCGCCGCCCGACCCGACGTCGAGGACGCGCAGGTGCGCGCGTTGCGGCAGATGCGGCACGACGGCGAGCGCGTCGAGCAGGTGGTGCGTGACCATGCGCTCCGGCTCGCGGATGGCGGTCAGGTTGTACGTGCGGTTCCACTTCGCGAGCAGCGCGACGTACGCGCGCAGTTGCGCGAGCTGCGCCGGCGTCACCGCGACGGCGAGCGTCGCGATGCCGCGCGCGAGCGCGTCGTCCTGCGCTGCGACGGCAGCCGGAGGTTGGACCCCCACGCTTGCGGCGTTCGCCGCTGCGCTGCCCCCAGGGGGAGCAATTCGCGCCTTGGGACGGCCCGGCGGCGCTCATGCGATGCGCCTGGCCGCGGCGTCCGGCAGGTCGCCGCGGCGCTTCAAGTGCACGAGCAGCAGCGAAATCGCCGCCGGCGTGACGCCCGAGATGCGCGCCGCCTGCCCGAGGGTTTCCGGCTGGCCGGTCGTGAGCTTCTGGCGGACTTCGGTCGAGAGGCCGCGCACGTCGGCGTAGTCGAGTCCCGGCGGGATGCGCAGCGTTTCCTGCGCGAGCGCGCGCGCGACCTCGTCGTGCTGGCGATCGATGTAGCCCGCGTACTTGGTCGCGATCTCGACCTGCTCGGCCACCAGCGGGTCCGCGACCGGCGTCCCCGCGCCCGGCAACGCGAACAGGCGCGCGTAGGTCATGTTCGGGCGGCGCAGCAAGTCAGTAAGCGCATACTCTCGTTCCAGCCCTTGCCCCAAGACCTCTTCCGCGACCGCCCGCGGCACGGTCTGCGGGTTGACGTACGTGCCGGCGAGCCGTTCCCGCTCCGCGGCGATCGCGTCGCGCTTGCGGCAGAACGCATCCCAGCGGGCGTCGTCGACGAGCCCAAGCCGGCGGCCGTGCTCGGTCAGCCGGAGGTCGGCGTTGTCTTCGCGCAGACGAAAGCCGGAACTCCGCGCGCGACGTGAACATCCGGTACGGCTCCGACACGCCCTGCGTGATCAGGTCGTCGACCAGCACGCCCAGGTACGCCTCGTCGCGGCGCGGGCACCAGCCTTCCTCGTCCCGGACGAGCCGTGCGGCGTTGAGTCCCGCGAGCAGCCCCTGCGCCGCCGCCTCCTCGTACCCCGTCGTGCCGTTGATCTGGCCGGCGAAGAAGAGTCCGCGGATCGCCTTGGTCTCGAGCGTCGCGCGCAGCGCGCGGGGGTCGAAATAGTCGTACTCGATCGCGTAGCCCGGCCGCAGGATGTGCGCGTTCTCGCAGCCGCGCATCGAGCGGACGAGCGCCTGCTGGACGTCGAACGGCAGCGACGTCGAGATGCCGTTCGGATAGATCTCGTGGGTGTCGAGGCCTTCCGGCTCGAGATAGATCTGGTGGCTGTCGCGCTGCGCGAACCGGACGACCTTGTCCTCGATGGACGGGCAGTATCGCGGTCCCACGCCCTTGATGACGCCCGAGTACATCGGCGAGCGGTCGAGGCCGCCGCGGATGATCTCGTGCGTGCGCGCGTTCGTGTGCGTGACCCAGCACGGGCGCTGTTCCGGATGGAGCGCGCGGCTGCCCATGAACGAGAACACGGGTTCCGGCACGTCGCCCGGCTGGACGGCGAGGACGGAGAAGTCGATCGTGCGGCCGTCGAGGCGCGGCGGCGTGCCGGTCTTCAGGCGCCCGACGGGCAGCTGCAGTTCCCGCAGCCGCGCGCCCAGGCGCTTGGCCGGCGGGTCGCCCGCCCGGCCCGCCTCGTAGTTCGACAGCCCGACGTGGATCAGGCCGGACAGGAACGTGCCGGTCGTGAGGACGACGGCATCGGCGTGGAAGGCGAGGCCGATCTGCGTGACCACGCCGCATACGCGGTCACCGTCGAGCAGCAGGTCGTCCACCGGCTGCTGGAAGAGCGTGAGGTTGGGCTGGTTCTCGACGCGGCGGCGGATCGCGCGCCGATAGAGCACCCGGTCGGCCTGCGCGCGCGTTGCCCGCACGGCGGGGCCCTTGCTGGAATTGAGCGTCCGGAACTGGATGCCGGCCTCGTCGGTGGCGATCGCCATCGCGCCACCCAGCGCGTCGACTTCCTTGACCAGGTGGCCCTTGCCGATGCCGCCGATCGACGGGTTGCACGACATCTGCCCCAGCGTCTCGATGCTGTGCGTCAGCAGCAGCGTGCTGCGGCCCATCCGCGCCGACGCGAGCGCCGCCTCGGTGCCGGCATGGCCGCCGCCGACGACGATCACTTCGAAGCGCTTCTGAAACTCCATGATTTATATGATGTTTATGTCGGCGCTCAAGGCCGCGCAAGGGTCGCCATTCTAGCCCAAACGGGCAGGCTCCGGATAGCGGCCTGTTTCACGTGGAACATCGGCGCGCGGACGGCGCGCCGCGGCGCCGCGCGGCGGTGTTTCACGTGAAACATCGGGAGCGTGCCGGGGCGGTTCAATCCCGCGCCGCCGCCGGTCCGGTCGACCCGCGCACGACGAGCTTGGCGACCAGCGTGCACAAGCCGGGGGTTTCGCCGCGCAACCGCGCGAGCACCTGGTCCGCCGCGGCCTCGCCCAACCGTGCGGCCGGGGTCCGCAACGATGTCAGCGGCGGGTCCGCCTGCCGGGCCCACGGCTGATCGCCGCACCCGACCACCGACACGTCCAGCGGAACCGAAATCCCCTGCCCGGCCAGCGCGCGCAACACTGCGAGCGCGAGACAGTCGTCCGCGCAGACCAGCGCCGAGGGCAACGCCTGGCCGGCGGCAAGTGCGGCGCGAACGGCGACGGCCGTCCCGCCGGGCGCGACGGCAAACGAGGTCGGCGGGTGCCGGCCGGCGGCCATCAGCGCCGCCGTCAACCCGTCGCGCAATGCCGCCGTCCCCGGCGTCCCATCGCCCGCGGTCGCCACCCAGCCGAACGTCGTATGCCCGAGTTCCAGTAGATAACGGACAATGGTTGCGCCGGCGACGGTCGCATCGACGACGACGTCCCCCGGCGTGGAGCCGTGCACCAGACCTCCCGCACGCACGACGGGCAGCACGCACCGGGTGGCGCGGACGACGTCGCCCCGCCATCCGCGCAGTCGATCAGCACCACCGCCTCCACCCCCTGCGCGACCAATCCAGCCATCGCCTTGCGCAGCCCCGCACTGTGGCCGTCCGTCACCGCCAGCAATGTCGCGTACCCGGCGGCGGCGAGGCGCGGTTGCAGCGCCCCCACGCAAGCGGCGGTCCCGCCGTCGCGCAAGTCGCCGGTGACGATCCCGACCAGGCCGCTGCGGCGCGACGCCAGGCTGCGCGCGGCCGGGTCCGGCACGTACGCCAGCGCCGCCGCCGCCGCGAGGACCCGGGCCCGCAATTCCGCGCTGACCCGCGCCGGGGCGTTCAGCGCCCGCGAGGCCGTGGCAGTCGACACGCCCGCCCGCGCCGCGACGTCGACGATCGTGGCGTGCGCGTCGTCGCGACGCCGCCGCCGGTGCTGGCGCACCGGCGCGACCGGCGGCATCGTTGGCGCATCCGGGGCGAGTGTCGTCATTGGGGCGGGCGTGGTCGCGGCGCGATCGGGCGTGCCTCCGGCCGCGACTCAATGCTCGACGGCGAGAGCCATGCCACAAATGTAAGCGTTTACAAAAAAGCACGCAATGGTGCTTAGGGCCGACGACCCCCGGCGCGCGTCAATCGATGCCGGCTTCCCTGAAATATCGAGCGGCGCCAGGATGCACGGGCACGACCCCGGCGCGCGCGGCGTCCGCCTTCGTCGTCACGTCCATCGCCGGGTACAGGCGGCGCAGGTCGTCGAAATGCTCGAACACCGCCTTCGTGATCGCGTAGGCCTTCGCGTCGGGCATGTCCGCGCTCACCACCAGCGTGGCCGCCATGCCGAACGACGGCTGCGCGGCCTCCGTGCCCTTGTACATGCCGCCGCGGATCTCGGCCTTCGCGTAGTACGGCTGCGCGGCGACGAGCGCGTCGACGGCGGGCCCCCGGATCGCCACGACGCGCGTCGGACACGCGGTCGCGGCGTCCGCGATGCTCGCGTTCGGATGGCCGCCGACGAACACGAACGCGTCGATGCGGTTGTCGCACAGCGCCGTGTCCAGGTCGACGAAGCGCAGCTCGACGGCGCTCTGGAAGTCGCCGGGCGCGATCCCGCTCGCCTTCATCAGCTGCTCCATCGTCGCGCGCGTGCCCGACCCGCGCGTGCCGATCGCGACCCGCTTGCCGCGCAGGTCGTCGAAGGCCTGCACGTTCGCGTCGCGCCGCGCGACGAGCGTGAACGTCTCGCGATCGACGGTGAAGAGCGCGCGCAGCTTCGGTTGCGGCCTGCCGGCGAACGGAGCAAGGCCGGCGCGCGCGTGATACTGCGTGTCGCTCTGCGCGAGTCCGGCGTCGAGCCTGCCCGCCAGCACGCCCTCGATGTTGGCGACCGAACCTTCCGTCGGCTCCGCCCGGCAGCGCAGGCCGTGGTCCTTGCGCGTCGCGTTGACGATGCGGCACAACGCGCGTCCCAGCGGGTGGTAGTTCCCGATCACGTCGGCGGTGCCGATCACGAACGACGTCGACTGCGCGCGCGCGGGCGCGCCCGCCGCGACGACCGCGAACAGTGCGAGCCCTGCGAGAATCGTGCGTGCGGCGGCGGGCATGGAAGACATCGTGACCACCGCGCCGCGCCTCGTCAACCGGCATCCGCGCCGCGCGCGCGTTCCGCCGGGGCGGCACGCCGGCGGCGCGCAACGAAAAGGGGCCGGCAAGCCGGCCCCTCGTTCGTGCGCAACCGCGAACGCGTTACGACGCGAGCCGCTGCCCCAGCAGGTCGCGCTCCGCCTGCAGCGCGGGCGGCCGCTTGGCGCCCAGCTTCGCGAACAGCTCGTCGTGCGACGCCAGCTCGCGCGACCACTCGTCCCGCGTCACGCGCATCACGTTCGCGAAGTGGTCGGCGTCGAACTGCGCGCCCCGCCAGTCGAGGTCCGCGTAATCCGGCACCAGCCCCACCGCGCTCTCGACCGCATGCGCGCGGCCGCGGCAGCGCTCGACGATCCATTGCAGCACGCGCATGTTCTGGCCGAAGCCCGGCCACACGAACCTGCCGTCGGCGTCCTTGCGGAACCAGTTGACGCTGAAGATGCGCGGCGGATACGCGACGGCCTCGCCCATGACCAGCCAGTGCTTGAAATAGTCGCCGACGTGATAGCCGCAGAACGGCAGCATCGCGAACGGGTCGCGGCGCACTTCGCCGACGGCGCCGGCGGCGGCGGCCGTCGTCTCGGAACCCATCGTCGCCGCCTTGTAGACGCCCTCTTCCCACGACCGCGCCTCGCTCACGAGCGGCACGGTGTCCGAGCGGCGCGCGCCGAAGATGAACGCGGAGATCGGCACGCCGGCAGGGTCGTCCCAGTGCGGATCGAGCGACGGGCACTGCGCCGACGACACGGTGAAGCGCGCGTTCGGGTGCGCGGCCTTGCGTCCGCAATCGGGCGTCCAGTCCTTGCCCTGCCAGTCGATCGAGATGCGCCGGCGGCGTCTTCGTCATGCCTTCCCACCACACGTCGCCGTCGTCGGTCAGCGCGACGTTGGTGAAGATGACGTTCCGCCTTGAGCATCTCCATCGCGTTGGGATTCGACTCGTACGACGTCCCGGGCGCGACGCCGAAGTAGCCGGCCTCGGGATTGATCGCGTGGAAATAGCCCTCGAGGCCCGGCTTGATCCACGCGATGTCGTCGCCGATCGTCGTGACCTTCCAGCCGTCGAAGCCGGCGGGCGGGATCATCATCGAGAAATTGGTCTTGCCGCAGGCGCTCGGGAACGCGGCGGCGACGTACGTTTTCTCGCCCTGCGGCGACGTGACGCCCAGGATCAGCATGTGCTCGGCGAGCCAGCCCTGGTCGCGGCCCATCACGGACGCGATGCGCAGCGCGAAGCACTTCTTGCCGAGCAGCGCGTTGCCGCCGTACCCGGAGCCGTAGCTCCAGATCTCGCGCGTCTCGGGAAAGTGCACGATGTACTTCTGGTCCTTGTTGCACGGCCACGCGACGTCGCGCTGGCCGACCGCGAGCGGCGCGCCGACCGAGTGCACGCACGGCACGAACGTGCCGTTGGTGCCGAGCACGTCGAACACCGCGCGGCCCATCCGCGTCATCAGCCGCATGTTGACGACGACGTACGGGCTGTCGGAGACCTCGATGCCGATGTGCGCGATCGGGCTGCCGATCGGTCCCATCGAGAACGGCACGACGTACATCGTGCGTCCGCGCATGCAGCCGGCGAAGAGGCCGTTCAGCGTGCGGCGCATTTCCACGGGCGCGACCCAGTTGTTGGTCGGGCCGGCATCGTCGCGGCTCTCGCTGCAGATGAACGTGCGGTCCTCGACGCGCGCCACGTCCGAAGGGTCGGACAGCGCGAGGTAGCTGCGCGGACGCTTCGCGTCGTTCAGCCGGCGCATCGTGCCGCTCGCCACCATGGCGGCGCAGAGCCGGTCGTACTCTTCCGCGCTGCCGTCGCACCAGACGATGCTCTCGGGCTGCGTCAGCGCGGCGATCTCGCGCACCCAGCCCAGCAGGCGGGAATGGCGCACGTAGGCAGGCGCACCGACCGAAGCGGCCAGCGTCGCAAAGGATTCAGGTTGGTTCATCGTGAGTGGGGGACCGGTGGCTTCGGGGGAATCGGGAGGAAGCCGGCGTGCCATGCGCGCCCGCGCATTCGCGCCGCGCACGACCCACCGCGTCCTCCTGCGTATCCGCTGTCATGGACCGCAGCGGTAACCCACGATTTTACTCCGCACATCACGCGCGACGCACTGGTCAGAGCGGCCTTACCGATTCGCGACGATGAACAGCCGCCGGAACGGGAACAGGATGCGTCCGTCAGGCAGCGGCGGATACGCGTGCGCGAGGCGCGCGTCGTAGTCGGCGCCGAACGCGCGCTGCTCGTCCGCGGCGAGCGCCGCCATGAACGGCACGAGCCACGTGCCCTTCGTCCACGCGGCCACCGGATGGTCGGCGCCATCGCCCTTCGGCAATACCTGCAGGTACTCGGTCGTCCAGACGTCGAGCGCGCGCGCGGCGGGGGCCAGCCAGCGGAAATAGTCGGCGGCCGTCGCGACGGGCGCGTCGCGCACGAGCGAGCCCAACTGCGCGCGCCAGCGCGGACTCTGCGCGAGGTCGGCGATCGCGGTGTGCGACGGCGCGCGGAAGTTGTCGGGCATCTGGACGGCGAGCGTGCCGCCCGCGGCCACCATTGCGATCACGCGCGGGAACACCGCGTCATGCGCGGGCAGCCAGTGCAGCGCCGCGTTCGAATACACGACGTCGACGGGCGCCTCCGGCGCCCACGTCGCGAGATCGCCGGCCGCGAAGCGCACGCGCGGCAGGTCAGTGGTCGCCGCGCGCGCCTGCGCGAGCATTTCCGGCGAGTTGTCCACGCCCACGATCTGCGCGTCGGGCCAGCGCAGCGCGAGCAGGCGCGTGACGTTGCCCGCGCCGCAGCCCAGGTCGACGACCGTGCGCGGCGCGGGCTGCGCGACACGCGCGAGGAGATCGACCGCCGGGCGCAGCCGGTGGTCCTCGAACTGCAGGTACTGCTGCGGATTCCAGCTCATGACTCGTCCTTGTCCCGGCGCGCGCGGTACCACGTCCGCGCGCGCACGAACACCAGCGGCGTTGCCAGCAGCAGCACGACGAGCCGCGTCACGTGGAACGCCGTGACGAGCGGCACGCCCAGCTGCAGCACCTTGGCCGTCACGCACATCTCGGCGATCCCGCCCGGCGCGGTGCCGAGCACCAGCGTGGCCGGATGCACGTCGGCCGCCCAGGCGAGCGCGACGCCGAACGCCGCCGACAGCGCGATCGACAGCACGACCGTCAGCGCGACGGCGCCGACGAAACGGTGCGCGCCGCGCAGGAAGTCCGGCTGGAAGCGCGAACCGAGCGCGCAGCCCAGCAGGCATTGTCCCGCATTGGACGCGAGCGGCGGAAGCGTGGACAGGTCGATCTGCCCGGCGGTGAGCGGAATCGCGACGGCGAGCGAGCCCAGCACGAACGCGTTCGGCAGCTTGATCCACTGGCAGACGGCGCACCCGGCAAGGGTGGCCGCCATCAGCAGCGCGAACCCCCCCGCGTCGAAGCCTTTGGCGCCCTGCACGTACGGGTCGGTGCCGTGGATGCCGAGCGCGGTGATCGCGCCGGGGACGATCGCGACGACGATCAGAATGCGCAGGCTCTGCGCGGCGGCGATGCGGTCCATGCGCCCGCCGAAGCGCTCGCCCAGCGTGGCCATTTCGGCGGCGCCGCCCGGCACGCTCGCGAAGATCCCGGTGGTCTTGTCGAGGTGCGCCAGTCGCGCGAGCGCGACGCCCGAGACGTAGCCCAGCGCGATCGCGAACGCGGCGCCGGCGGCGAGCAGATACCAGAGGCCCGCGACCTGCTGCACGACGAACGGCGTGAAGTAGAGGCCGAGGGAGGTGCCGATGATCCACTGGCCGACGTAGCGCGCCGGACGCGGCGCCGCGATGTCGACGCCGGCGACGCGCAGGAATGCGAGCGTGAAGAGCGGGCCCAGCATCCACGGGATCGGCGTGTGCAGCAGCGTGCACGCGTAGCCGGCGAACGCGCCGACGGCGAGCGCGGCGGCCGGGCGCGCGAATTGTCCCGCCGAGCGGCGCGCGACCGCTCACGGCCGGAACCGCCCATCGTCAAGGGTATGACCCTTAACGGATGCTGGCGGGGCGCGACCGATCATGGCGGGCATCGTGGACTGCGGCGCCGACGCACTGTCAGCCATCCAAGGGTCAGACCCTTAACGGAAAGGGCGGGAACAACTCGAGACAACGCGTTCGTTAAGGGTCAGACCCTACGCGCGCCGTTCGCGCACGACCTTGACGATCCAGGGCACGACGACCAGCAGCGCGGTCAGCGCGAACAGTCCCGCGGAAATCGGATGCGTGAAGAACACCGACGGATCGCCCTGGCTGATCGCGAGCGCGCGCCGGAACTGCGACTCGGCGAGCGGCCCCAGGATGAGGCCGATCACCGCGGGCGCGACGGGAAAGCCCCAGCGCCGCATGATGAAGCCCAGCAGGCCGAACACGTACAGCGTGGCGAGATCCACGACCGACTGGTGCAGGCTGTACGCGCCGAGCGTGGCGAACACGAGGATGCCGGCGTACAGCAGCGGCCGCGGGATCATGAGGACCTTCACCCACAGGCCGATCAGCGGCAGGTTGAGGACCAGCAGCAGCACGTTGCCGACGTACATGCTCGCGATGAGGCCCCACACGAGCGTCGCCTGCGTCTGGAAGAGCAGCGGCCCGGGCTGCAGCCCGTAGTTCTGGAACGCCGCGAGCAGGATCGCCGCGGTGGCGGACGTGGGGATGCCCAGCGTCAGCAGCGGCACCAGCACGCCGGCGGACGACGCGTTGTTCGCCGCCTCGGGCCCGGCCACGCCCTCGATCGCGCCGTGGCCGAACTCCTCGGGGTGCTTCGACAGCTTCTTCTCGAGCGCATAGGACAGGAACGTCGGGATCTCCGCGCCGCCCGCGGGAATCGTGCCGAACGGGAAGCCGATCGCCGTCGCGCGCAGCCACGCGGGCCAGGACCGCTTCCAGTCGTCGCGCGACATCATGAGCGAGCCCGACATCTTCTCGAGTTCCTCCTTCACGCGGCTCTGGTATGCGGCGACGTACAGCCCCTCGCCGACCGCGAAGAGGCCCACCGCCAGCACGACGACGTCGATGCCGTCCATCAGCTCGGGCACGCCGAACGCGAACCGCATCTGCCCCGTCTGGTCGTCGATGCCGACCAGCCCGAACAGCAGGCCGAGGAACAGCATCGACAGTCCGCGCACCGTGGACGACCCGAGGACCGCCGCGACCGTCACGAACGCGAACACCATCAGCGCGAAGTACTCGGTCGGACCGAACTTGAGCGCGACGTCGACGACGATCGGCGCGAGCAGCGTCAGGAGCAGCGTCGCGATCGTGCCGGCGACGAACGAGCCGATCGCCGCGGTCGCGAGCGCCGGTCCGGCGCGGCCGCGCTTGGCCATCTTGTTGCCTTCGAGCGCCGTCGCGATCGACGCCGACTCGCCCGGCGTGTTGAGCAGGATCGTCGTCGTCGAGCCGCCGTACATCGCGCCGTAGTAGATGCCGGCGAACATGATCAGCGCACCGGTCGGGTCGAGCTTCGCCGTCAGCGGCAGCAGCATCGCGACGGTGAGCGCGGGGCCCACCCCCGGCAGCACGCCGATCGCGGTGCCGAGCGTCACGCCGACGAATCCCCACATCAGGTTGACCGGCGCCAGCGCGACGCCGAATCCGGCCATCAGCGCCTGCAGCGTCTCGGTCACGGTCGCACCCCCGCGCCCGCGGCAATCGCTGCGGCTGCGCGTTTCGCGGAGGCCGTCACAGCCCCGCCCCGCCCAGCAGCGGCAGCAGCCAGCCCGCCGGCAGGTTCACGTTCAGGAACCGGACGAAGAACAGGAACACGCCGAGCCCCAGCACCAGGCCCAGCGCGAGATCGCGCACGGTCCGCGTGCTGCCGAAGCCGCGCGCGACGCACGCGAACAGCGCCATCGCCGCGATCGACGAAGCCCGCGGTGTGGATCAACGCCATCTGCACGAACAGGCCCGCGCTGACCCACGCGAACGCCGCGAACGAGAATGCGTGCTCGCCGCGCGCCGCCGGTCGTCCGGCACCGCTTCGCGCCAGCCGCCGGTGAACACCTCGGCGAGCAGCCACACCCCGATCGCCACGAGCCCCGCCGCGACGAACTTCGGCATGAAGTTCGGGCCGACGCGCGCGTAGCCGCCGGTCTCCGGCAGCGAGAACGCGACGTACGCGGCGCCGATCCCGAGCGCCAGCACACCCAGCGAGAGGACCACCTCGGCCCGCGAGCGGGCCGGCGGCGCCGCCATGACTACTTCTTCAGTCCGAGCGAGGCCAGGATCCCGGCGATGCGCTTGGTGTCTTCGTCGACGAACGTCTTGTACGCGTCGCCGCCGAGGAACACGGGCTCCCAGCCGTACTTCGTCAGGGATTCCTTCCATGCCGCGGATTCGGTGGCGGCCTTCACCGCGGCGACCAGCGCGTCGCGCTGCGCGGTCGTGATGCCGGGCGCGGCGAACACGCCGCGCCAGTTGCCGAGCACGACGTCGACGCCCTGCTCCTTCAGCGACGGGATGCCGTCCGCCTTCGCGGGGGCCGACACCGCCAGCGCGCGCATGCGCCCGCCCTTGATGTGCTCGGCGAACTCGCCCAAGCCGGCGATCCCCGCCGTCACGTGGCCGCCGACGATGTTCGCGACCTGGTCGCCGCCGCCCTTGGCCGCGACGTAGTTGACCTTCGCCGGATCGACGCCGACCGCGCGCGCGATGAGGCCCGCCAGGATGTGGTCGGAGCCGCCGGCCGAGCCGCCGTGCCACGACACCTTGCCCGGGTCGGCCTTGAACGCGGTGACCAGGTCGGCCATCGTCTTGTACGGCGAACTCGCGGGCACGACGACGACGAGGTACTCGCTGGTCAGGCGCGCGATCGGCGTGACCATCGTCAGGTTGACCGGCGACTTCTGCAGCTCGATGCCGCCGACCATCACCATGCCGCCCATCATCAGCGCGTTGGGGTCGCCCTTCGCGCTGTTGACGAACTGCGCCAGGCCGATCGTGCCGGCGGCGCCGCCCTTGTTGTCGAACGTGACCGACTGCGCGACCTTCGCCGACTGCATCGCGGCGGCGAGCGCGCGGCCCGTCTGGTCCCAGCCGCCGCCCGGGTTGGCGGGGATCATCATCTTGATCGTGCGCGAACGCCTGTGCGTGCGCGGCGCGGATCATCGTGAACTGGGCCGCGATGAGCGCGGCGGCGGTGGTCAGCGTGAATTGACGGCGGTTCATGCGGCCTCCTTGAGGTGCACTTCTTACCGGGATGCCTTGGAGCCCGGAGGATACCCGAACGCGCCACCGTTGCGCGGGCGCCGGCGTCCCGGGAGTCGCGCCGGGACCCACGTCGCAGCGCGATGCCGCGGCCCTCTCGCGCCCGGGATCGCGAGCCCACTGCCGGAGCCCGGCAAGGCCTCGTCACTTGCCGATGCAGAACCGCCCGAAGATCACGCCGAGCAGATCGTCGGCCGTGAACTCGCCGGTGATCGCGGCGAGCGCCTGCTGCGCCTCGCGCAGTTCCTCCGCGAAGAGCTCGATCGGCGGCGGCGCCGCCGCGACGTGGCCGGCCGCGGCGGCCAGGTGGTCGACCGCCTCGCGCAGCGCGACGACGTGCCGCTCGCGCGCGAGGAACGCGTCCTCGGTCGCGTGGTCGGCGCCGACGACCGCGAGCACCTCGCGCTCGAGCAGCGCCACGCCGTCGCCGGTCTTCGCCGACAGCCACACGTGCGGCGCGGTCGCGCCGTCGCCGGTGCGCGCGTCGGCGTGCGGCGCGATCGCCGCCAGGTCGGCCTTGTTGTGCACGACCACGCGCGGCAGCGCGGCGGGCAGCCGCGCGAGGATCGCGCGTTCCGCGGCCGGCAGCGCGGACGCCGCCGCGCGCGCGTCGACGATCAGCACGACCAGGTCGGCGCGCTCCACCGCGGCCCACGTGCGCGCGATGCCGATGCGCTCCACCGCGTCGTCGGTGTCGCGCAGGCCCGCGGTGTCGACGACGGTCAGCGGAATGCCGGCGATCTCGATCACGCGCTCGACGGGGTCGCGCGTCGTGCCCGGGATCGGCGTGACGATCGCCGCCTCCTCGCGCGCGAGCGCGTTGAGCAGGCTCGACTTGCCGACGTTCGGCTCGCCGACCAGCACGACGGTCAGGCCCTCGCGCAGCAGCGCGCCGGTGCGCGCGTGCGCCAGCACCTGCGCGAGCTGTGCGCGCAGGTCCGCGAGCCGGCGCTCGACGTCGCCCGCGCGCAGAAACTCCACGTCCTCCTCGGGAAAGTCGAGCGTCGCCTCCGTGTACATCCGCAGCTCGGTGAGACCCTCGACCAGCGCGTGGATTTCGCGCGAGAACGCGCCGGCCAGGCTCCGCGCCGCCGCGCGCGCGGCCGTGGCGGTCGCGGCGTCGATCAGGTCGGCCACGCTCTCGGCCTGCGCGAGGTCGAGCTTGCCGTTCAGGTACGCGCGCTTCGTGAACTCGCCGGGCTCGGCCAGCCGCGCGCCCAGCTCGACGCAGCGCGCGAGCACGAGCCGCAGCACCGACGGTCCGCCGTGGCCGTGGAACTCGACGACGGCTTCGCCCGTATACGAGGCCGGCGCGGGGAAGTGGAGGACGAGGCCCTGGTCGAGCGGCGCGCCGTGCGCGTCGCGGAACGTCGCGACGGTCGCGACGCGCGGCGGCGGCACGCGGCCGGCCACGCCTGCGATCAGCGCGTCGAGGTTCGCACCCGAGACGCGCACGATGCCGACGCCGCCGCGCCCGGGCGGCGTGGCGATCGCGGCGATCGTGTCGGCGGGCGGCAGGGTCATGCGGCGAGGATAGCGCGCGCTCGTGCACGTGTGGGGACGCGTCCACTGCGCGCGCGACGTCGCTCGCCCCTCACCCCAGCCCTCTCCCCGCTTGCGCGGAGAGAGAGCGGGCCTACCGAAGTTCGGTGGCGCATCGAGCACCTGCGCAGTGTCAGATCGGCAAACAGGCACCGAGGCTGCCAGGCAACGCGAATGGCGCAGGCGCCGGTCGAAGGCTGTCAGCCCGCATGCGCGCGCTACCGAACTGGGCGCGTAGCGCCCTGTGAACGGCGCGCTTCGTGCCGTTGCCGCACGAAAAGCGCCGGGCCGCTCCCAAGCTTTTCGTGCTGACTTCCTGGGCGCAAATCGCGCAAGCGGCTGCGAAGCGGCCGCCGCGCGATTTGCGCACGTCACCGGCGATGCGCCGCTTTCGCCGCAGCCTCCCGCTCGAGCATCCGGTTCATCTGCCACTGCTGCGCGATCTGCAGGATGTTGTTGACGAGCCAGTACAGCACGAGGCCCGACGGGAAGAAGATGAACAGCACCGAGAACGCGATCGGCATGATCTGCATCACCTTCGCCTGCACCGGGTCGCTGATCGGCGTCGGCGACAGCTTCACCTGCAGGTACGCGGTGATCGCGTAGATCACCGGCAGCACGAAGTACGGGTCCGGCGCCGACAGGTCGTGGATCCACAGGATCCACGGCGCCTGCCGCAGCTCGACCGCGGACAGGAGCACCCAGTACAGCGCGATGAAGACGGGGATCTGCACGAGGATCGGCAGGCAGCCGCCCAGCGGATTGATCTTCTCCGTCTTGTACATCTCCATCATCTTGATCTGCAGCTGCTGCTTGTCGTTCGCGTACTGCTCCTGCAGCGCCTTCATCTTCGGCGCGATGAGCTTCATCTTGCCCATCGAGCGCGCGGCGGCCGCGTTCAGCGGGTAGAACGCGGCCTTGATCATGATCGTCATCACGACGATCGCCCACCCCCAGTTGTGGAGGAGGCCGTGCAGCCACTTGAGCAGCCAGAAGAGCGGCGCGGCGAGCACGGTGAAGATGCCGTAGTCGACGACGAGGTCCAGGCCCTTCGCGGTCTTCGCCAGCACGTCCTGGTCCTGCGGGCCGACGTACAGCGGCACGCGGACCTGGCCGGTCGCGCCGGGGGCGATCGTGCCGACCGGAACGATGACGCCGGCGGCGTAGAGGCCGCCGTCGAGCTTCTTCGTGTAGAACTCGCGCGGCGTCTTCGTCTCGTCGGACGGCAGCCACGCGGTGACGAAGTAGTGCTCGATCATGCCGACCCAGCCGTTGTCGGCGGTCTTCTGGTACGGGCTCTTGCGCGCGGGATCGGTCGCGAGCTTGTCGATCTCGCCGAATTCGACCTTCTTGAAGTTGTCCTTGTCGTTGTAGACGACCGGGCCGACGTAGGACGCGGGCGCCATCGAGCTCTGCACGACCGCCTGCTTGGTGTCGCGCGTCAGCTGGAAGTACGCGTAGGGCGAGATGGGCGCCGCCGTGGCGTTGGCGACGTCGAACGCGACGTCGATCAGGTAGCTGCCGCGGTGGAACGTCAGCACCTGCGTGACGGCATCGCCGTTCGGGGCGGTCGCCTTGAGCTTCAGTTCGACGCGGTCGGCGCCGGGCGCGAGTTCGCGCGGCCCCGGCAGCACCGTGTATTGCGTGCGGTGGTTGGGCAGCCCGTCGCCGATCAGCCCGGCCTGCGCGACGAACGTGCGGTCGGCCGTCCGCTGCAGCGCGTGATACGGCTTGCTCATGTCGGTCGCGTCGCGGTGCTTGCTGAGCGAGACGAGCGTGATCACGCCGCCGGCCGTGTCGATCTCGGCCGTGTAGAGGTCGGTCGTGATCGTGACCTTCTCGCCGCCCGGCGCCAACGGCGCGCCGGTCGGCGTCGGGACGCCCGCGGCAGTGGCCGGGGCGCCCGGCGCCGCGGGAATGGCCGTCGGCACCGGCAGGTCCTTCGCGGGCGCGGCGGACGGTGGCGCGCCCGGCGCCGGGGCCGTCGCTGCCTTGGGCGGCGGCGGCGGCGCGTTCTCCTGCTGCCATGCCTGCCAGAGGAACAGCACGGAGAACGAGAAGATCACGAACAGGATGATGCGTCGGGTGTCCATCACGGGTCGCTGCATGCCGCGCGCTTGACGCGCGCGCGCCTTGTCGGAAGTGCTAGGGAACGGGGTCGAAGCCCCCGGGATGATACGGGTGGCAGCGGGCGACGCGCCGGACGGCGAGCCACACGCCGCGCAGCGCGCCGTGCTTCTCGATCGCTTCGCGCGCGTAGTCGGAACAGCTGGGATAGAACCGGCAGTTGCTGCCCAGCATCGGGCGCAGCGTGTACTGATAGGCGCGGATGAGCGCCAGGAAGACCGTCTTCATCCGCGGGCCGCGTAGCCGGCGAGCAGCTGCAGCGCTTCGGCGGCGGCGGCATTCTGCTCGACGCGGTTCGCGGCGCGCTTCACGCGGATGATCACGTCGTAGGCCGCGAGCGCGGCGCGATGCGCGCGCACGATCTCGCGCAGCTTGCGGCGAATGCGGTTGCGGTCGACGGCACGGGCGAGCACCTTGCGGGCAATGACGTAGCCGGTGCGGCCGTGGGGCGCTGCGGTCGGCGCGACGATGATCTGGACATAGGCGCCGTCGACGCGGCGGCCGGCGCGGAACACCGCGTCGTAGGCGCCCTGCCCGGTGAGGCGGAACGCCCGGCTGCGTGGAATTGCGCGCGCGGAGGGAAGCGGGACCAGCGTCGCGACGATCAGGCCGAGAGGCTCTTGCGGCCCTTGGCGCGGCGCGCCGACAGGACCTTGCGGCCGCCGGCCGTCGCCATGCGTGCGCGGAAGCCGTGCTTCCGCGCACGGCGGAGCGTAGAGGGTTGGAACGTGCGTTTCATGGCAGGGCCTTCGCTACTTGAGTTAGACGTTGGAAAAGCCTTACATTAGAGCGCGTTAGGACCCTACCTGTCAAGGCGGCCGCCGCCTGTCGTCCACACCGGCAGGGGGATGCGAGCGGTCACTTCCGCGCCTGCCCACGGCCCGCACGCCACTCGCCCCGATCGCCCGCCGGGGCACCTGCGCGCTGTGGATAACTGGCGCGCACGCGACTACAATCCACAGCCCGCGCGCCGCAAAAGCAGGTCGTCCGACCGGTACGGCGCGCACGCGCTCCATGCACATTCCACCCGCCCTCACCCACGCGCCCGCCGCTGCTCGTCTCGTGTCCGCTGCCGCCCATCCCGATGCCTGGGCCGCCTGCCTGGCGGCGTTCGAGGTCGAGCTGACCCCCCAGCAGTTCCTCACGTGGATACAGCCGCTTTCCTGCCGGAACGACGGGGATGGGCTCCAATTGGTGGCCCCGAACCGCTTCGTGCTGCAGTGGGTGAAGGAACGCTTCGGCGCCCGGATCCTGGCGCTGGCGGCGCAGGCCACGGGGGCGCCCGTCACGGTCGACTATGCGGTCGCCGACGCCGAATCGCCGCCCCGGCCGGCGCCGGGCGAGGCGCCCCGGGCCGCCTCGCCCGCTCCGCCGACCGCTGCGCCTTTCCCTGTGGATACCTCGGAGGCCCCCGCCCCGCGGCGCAACCTGCCGGTGGTCGCCGCCCCACCGCGCAAGGCCGATCCGACCAGCCTCAACCCGACGTTCACGTTCGCCTCCTTCGTATCGGGCAAGGCGAACCAGCTGGCGCGGGCGGCCGGCCTCCAGGTGGCCGACCACCCGACGTCGTACAACCCGCTGTTCGTCTACGGCGGCGTCGGCCTGGGCAAGACCCACCTGATCCAGGCGATCGGCAACCACATCCTCGCCGGCAATCCGGCGGCGAAGATCCGCTACATCCACGCCGAGACCTACGTGTCGGACGTCGTGCGCGCGTACCAGCACAAGGCGTTCGACGAGTTCAAGCGGCACTACCGGTCGCTCGACCTGCTGCTGATCGACGACATCCAGTTCTTCGGCAACAAGAGCCGCACGCAGGAGGAGTTCTTCTACCTGTTCAACACGCTGATCGAGGCGCACAAGCAGGTCGTCATCACGTGCGACACGTACCCCAAGGAGATCGCCGGCATCGAGGAGCGCCTGATCTCGCGGTTCGGCTGGGGCCTGACGGTGGCGCTCGAGCCGCCCGAGCTCGAGATGCGCGTGGCGATCCTGCTCGCGAAGGCGCAGTCGGTCGGCATGCGGATGGACGAGCAGGTGGCGTTCTTCATCGCGAAGCACATCCGGTCGAACGTGCGCGAGCTCGAAGGGGCGCTGAAGCGCGTGCTCGCGTACTCGAACTTCCACGGCCAGGAGATCTCGCTCGGCCTCGCGAAGGAGGCGCTGCGCGACCTGCTCGCCGTCCAGAACCGGCAGATCTCGATCGAGAACATCCAGAAGACGGTCGCCGACTACTACAAGATCCGCATCTCGGACATGCACTCGAAGAAGCGCTCGCGCGCGGTCGCGCGGCCGCGCCAGGTCGCGATGGCGCTGGCGAAGGAGCTGACGCAGATGTCGCTGCCCGAGATCGGCAGCAACTTCGGCGGCCGCGACCACACGACGGTGCTGCACGCGTGCCGGCAGGTCGCCAAGCTGCGCGAATCGATGCCCGACATGAACCACGACGTCAACTTCCTGCTGCAGGTTCTGCGCAGTTGACGCGTCGCCTGTTCGGGTCATCCCGCGCGCACCGCGGGACCTGTTTCCGGACCCGCTTTTCCCTTCCGATCGGCGGTCACCGCCACCGCGTGCCGGAGCCCGATTTTCCCTATGAAAACGGGCTTTTCCGATGTATAATTGATGAGATTTGGCCGGAGGGCCCGGGGAATGCTTTGTGGACAACGCGCGTTTATCCGCGCGCGCCGATTCCACCCCCAAAGCATCCACAGGCTGCACATGCGTTTTCCGGCGGGTTGAGGCTCGCGCAAGCACCTTGAACCGCCAGCGTTTTTGCCCGCTGTCCCCGAAATGCCCTTCCTCCTATTAACTGATCCTACTGTTTGACAATGCAACTAAAACAGATCGCACGCGACGCGCTCTTGAAACCGTTGCAGGCCGTATCCGGCATCGTCGAGCGCCGCCACACGCTCCCGATCCTCGCGAACGTGCTGCTCGAACAGCGGGAAGGCAGCCTGTACGTGACGGCGACCGATCTCGAGATGCAGATCACCGCCCACAGCGAGATGCCCGGCAAGGACGGCCAGGCCACCACGGTGGGCGCGCGCAAGCTGCAGGATCTGCTGCGCGCGCTGCCCGACGACGCGTCGCTCAACATCGACGTCGGCAACAACAAGATGACGGTGCGCGCGGGCCGCTCGCGTTTCAACCTGCAGACGCTCCCGGCGACCGACTATCCGCGGATCACGCTGGGCAGCGAGCAGCTGCAGACGCTCACGCTGCCGCAGAAGGACCTGCGGTCGCTGTTCAAGCTCGCCGAGTTCGCGATGGCGCAGCAGGACATCCGCTACTACCTGAACGGCATGCTGCTCGTCGTCGACCGGGGCACGCTGCAGGCGGTCGCCACCGACGGCCACCGGCTGTCGTGGGCGAGCATCGCGGTCGACGGAGACTACGCGCGCCAGGAAGTGATCCTCCCGCGCAAGACCGTCCTCGAACTGGGCAAGCTGATGCAGGACAGCGCGGACCCCGTCACGCTCGACATCCTCTCCAACCAGGTGCGGTTCCGCTTCGCCAACGTGGAGCTCGTGTCGAAGGTCGTCGACGGCAAGTTCCCGGATTTCAACCGCGTCATTCCGGTCGGCCATTCGAAGCAGGTCGAGCTCGACCGCCTGACGATGCTGGCCGCGCTGCAGCGCGCCGCGATCCTGTCGAACGAGAAATTCCGCGGCGTGCGTGTCGTGCTGGGCACCGACCAGCTGAAGATCATCTGCACGAACAGCGAGCAGGAAGAAGCCGAGGAGGAGCTCGAGGTCCCGTACAAGGGCGACCCTCTCGACATCGGCTTCAACATCACGTATCTGCTCGACGCGCTGTCGAACCTCACCGTCGAGCGCATCCGGTTCGCGTTCGGCGACGCCAATTCGAGCGCATTGGTGACGATGCCCGATCGCGACGACTACAAGTACGTCGTGATGCCGATGCGCATCTAGGGCGCCGATGCAAGAGGCGTCCGTGACGCAAGTGCCAGGTGCGACCGGACGGTCGCGCCCTTTGCGTCGGAAGCAGGACCAGGTGGCCGCCGTGGGGCGGCCCGGCGGCGGCCACCGCTAAAGGCCACGCAACAACGAGCGTCATGCCCGCGTCGAGGCATCCACTGTTCTGTAACGCATATCGGATTTCATGAGTTCACCACTGCCCAAGCCACTGCCGCAGTCCGAGATCAGCGACTACGATTCCTCCAGCATCAAGATCCTCAAGGGACTCGACGCGGTGCGCAAGCGCCCCGGCATGTACATCGGCGACACGTCCGACGGCACGGGGCTGCACCACATGGTGTTCGAGGTGCTCGACAACGCGATCGACGAGGCGCTGGCGGGTGTCTGCGACGACATCAAGGTCATCATCCACGCCGACAACTCGGTGTCCGTGCTCGACAACGGCCGCGGCATCCCGACGGACGTCAAGGACGACGACGACCTCAAGCGCTCGGCCGCCGAGATCGTGATGACCGAGCTGCACGCCGGCGGCAAGTTCGACAACAACAGCTACAAGGTCTCGGGCGGCCTGCACGGCGTCGGCGTGTCCGTCGTCAACGCGCTGTCGGACTGGCTGAAGCTCAAGATCTGGCGCGACGGCAAGCATCACCAGATGGAGTTCCGCGGCGGCGTGGCCGTGTCGCCGCTGGCGCTGGTCGGCCCGTCCGACCGGCGCGGCACCGAGGTGCACTTCATGGCGTCGCGCGCGACGTTCGGCCTGGTCGAATACCACTTCGACATCCTGGCCAAGCGCATCCGCGAGCTGTCGTTCCTCAACAACGGCACGAAGATCGAGCTGATCGACCAGCGTGACGGCAAGAGCGAGAACTTCGCGTACTCCGGCGGCGTCAAGGGCTTCGTCGAGTACATGAACCGCACGAAGTCCGTGCTGCACCCGAAGATCTTCCACGCGATCGGGGAGAAGGACGGCACCACGGTCGAAGTGTCGATGCAGTGGAACGACTCGTACGCCGAGAACGTGCAGTGCTTCACGAACAACATCCCGCAGCGCGACGGCGGGACGCACCTGACCGGCCTGCGCCAGGCGATGACGCGCACGCTCAACAACTACATCGAGAAGGAAGAGGTCGCGAAGAAGGCCAAGGTCGAGACGACCGGCGACGACATGCGCGAGGGCCTGACGTGCGTGCTGTCGGTCAAGGTGCCCGAGCCCAAGTTCAGCTCGCAGACCAAGGACAAGCTCGTGTCGTCGGAAGTCGGCCCGGTCGTGCAGGAGATCGTGTCGGCCAAGCTCGCCGAGTTCCTCCTCGAGAATCCGCAGGACGCGAAGATCATCTGCGGCAAGATCGTCGACGCCGCGCGCGCCCGCGAGGCCGCGCGCAAGGCGAGAGAGCTCACGCGCCGCAAGGGCGTCCTCGATGGCCTGGGCCTGCCGGGCAAGCTCGCCGACTGCCAGGAGAAGGACCCTGCGCTGTGCGAGCTGTACCTCGTCGAGGGCGATTCCGCGGGCGGCTCCGCCAAGCAGGGCCGCGACCGCAAGTTCCAGGCGATCCTCCCGCTGCGCGGCAAGATCCTCAACGTCGAGCGCGCGCGTTTCGAGAAGCTCCTGTCGTCCGACGCGATCGCGACGATGATCACCGCGCTGGGCGCCGGCATCGGCGCGCCGGGCGGCGACAAGGACGACAAGGACGCCTTCTCGCACGACAAGCTGCGCTACCACCGCATCATCATCATGACGGACGCGGACGTCGACGGCTCGCACATCCGCACGCTGTTGCTGACGTTCTTCTACCGGCACATGCCGGAGCTGGTCGACCGCGGCAACATCTACATCGCGCAGCCGCCGCTGTACAAGGCCAAGCAGGGCAAGGAAGAGACGTACCTCAAGGACGACCACGAGCTGAAGCAGTATCTGCTGCGCTTCGCGCTCAAGAACGCCGAGTTCGTGCCCGGCACGGGCCTGCCGCCGCTGGCCGCCGAGACCTTCGCGAACGTCGCCCGCGAGTTCCTGCTGGCCGAAGCGGTGATCGATCGCCTCGCGCGCGTCACGGATCCCGCGGCGCTGCACGCGATGCTCGCGGGCACGCGCGTCGACCTCGCGGACGAAGCGTCCGCGCAGGAAAGCGCGCGCGCACTCGTCGCCGCGATCGGCGATCCCGACCTCAAGATCGAGGCGCGCTACGACGCCGCGACCGAGACGCGCCGGCTCGTCATCAACCGCATGCACCACGGCACGCCGCACATCACGGCGATCGACGCCGATTTCCTGGGCGGCGGCGACGCCGCGCAGATTCGCGCCGCGGCCGACGTGCTGCGCGGCGTCGTGCAGCCGGGCGCCGTGATCAAGCGCGGCGAACGCCTGCAGGCGGTCAAGTCGTTCAAGGAGGCGCTCGACTGGCTGCTCGCGCAGGCGCGCGACGGCACCGCGATCCAGCGCTACAAGGGCCTGGGCGAGATGAATCCCGAGCAGCTGTGGGAAACGACGATGGACCCCAAGGTCCGCCGCCTGCTGCGCGTGCAGATCGAGGACGCCATCTCGTCCGACGAGATCTTCTCGACGCTGATGGGCGAGGAAGTCGAGCCGCGGCGGCTGTTCATCGAGACGAATGCGCTGGGCGTGCGGAATCTCGACGTGTAGTCATCACAGTGTAGGTTGTAGGGTGACGCTATTAGTGACAATTGCGACGAGATTAATGGGATCGAACGCAACAGTTATTGAGATTGCCCTACGAACCTTTGCGGCCAATCGACCGCATATGCATGGTCCTGCCGGTAAGTCGGTTCAGTGAAACAAAGGCCCCAAGCGGGGCCTTTGCATTTTCCGGAGACCGTTCCGTATCATCATCTTCGGCCCGAGAATTACGGTCAATCGTAACGGGCGATTAAATGCGAGTTTAGAACCATGTCCACGCGAATCGGCACATCGGTTGAATCTCGAGTCGCTGTCCTGGTCGATTGCGACAACACGAGCCCCGAGATCCTGGAGTACGCGTTGCGTGTCGTCGCGCAGTTCGGACGTGTCGTTCTGCGCCGTGGATACGGTAACCACGCCACGCTTGCCAACCGGTGGCAGGACGCCTTGGTTCGTCTGGCCTTCACGCCTTGCCTGCAGTTTCAGTACGCACCAGGCAAGAACACTTCCGACATCGCGCTGGCCTTGGACGCGATGGAGGCGCTGTTCGACGATCGCGCTGACACCTTCTGTCTGGTCACGAGCGACTCTGACTTCGCCTACCTGTGCCGCAAACTGCGCGAGCGCGGCGCCACGGTGCACATCGTCGGTGAGACAAAGACGCCGGACGCACTGCGCAACGCTAGCGATCAGTTCTTCGAGTGGATCAAGCGGGCAGCGCCGGAGTCGGAGACGAATAGCCCTACGTCAACCGCGAAACTCGGCGAATCCAAGTCGGAGTCGCCGAAACCAGAAGCGAACAAGCCAGCTATCAAGCGCCGTCCATTGTTCATCGTCGAGGCCGTCAAACTGCTGGCCAGTGACGCCTCCGAGGGCAAGGTTCACCTTGGCCACCTGGGGCAGTATCTCAAGCGCACCGACCCGGCGTTCTCGCCGCAGACCTACGGCCACTCGGGTCTGCTAGACATGGTTCGTACCTACGACTTGCTGGCCGTGCAGCAGGAGCTCGGCGGTCACTGGACCGTACGCCCTGCACCGCAGGCCAAGGCCAGCGAAGGTACTGCACAGGATGAGGCAAATCCTTAGGCGGGAGCCTGGCCATGCCCGCCAAGGTGCCGGCGCAGCGGCGCCGACCGATTTTCACAATCGCCGAGTCCCAACGCCTCATTCTGGCCATCAAAAAGTCCGACCTGTATTCCTCCCTCGCAACCGCCGCACGTCCCGCTTGGTCGCTTCCTATTGCTGCGCTGCACGCCTACGCACGACAGAGTTGATTTGGTTCCCGAAGCCATTGAGCCACCATTGCAATTGCGCCGACTCAACCACCGTTGCAGTGATCTCGATCTCGTTACCAATGAACTTCGCGGTCTGATCCGCCGATAGTGGCGTCTCCAGTAGATGTGCGCCTGCTTCCCTGTCGATGCGAAATCGTAGCGACACTTTCTTTCCGGACCCAAACCCGAAACGCCCCTCGTCGTCGAATCGGCGCAGATCGAACTCCTTTGGGCGATCAAACACGAGATTGGATGAACGCGCGGACGTAATGCGATGCAGTGCGAGACTACGTTCGTTGTCGAAGTTCTCGAACCGACAAACCAGGTACAGGCGTGGCCCCTGCTGCGCGAGGCCCAGTGGCATGACCTTTCCGGTGATCTCTTTTCCCGAAGCGTTGACGTACTCAACGTCCAGCCAATAGTTCGAGTACAGCGCCTCGGTTACCTGCTCGAAGACTGCTGGCGGAATCCTGGGCGGCAGTAACGGCAGGGAAGTGCTGACCACTCGAACCTTCGATAGCCACTCGCGCTCACGCTTGGCACTTGTCTGCGGGCCGAGAATGCTGCGCGCCTGGGTGAAGAAGCCGTCCATCGACTTCAATACGCTTGCCGGCAGGAGGTTGCGCAGCTGACTTTCGGCCAGCATGAGCAGCAACGATTCGCTCGTGCTCAATATTGGCAACGAAAGTCCTCGGGATCTCTCCTTCCAGCGGTAGCCATACGGCTTGCTGCGATCATCGCGTTCGATGTCGAAATGCTCGGCGAGCATCTCCAGTTGCCGCTGGATCGTTCGCAGGTCGCGGACAATTCCGGCGCTACTGAGCTGAGCACGAAGTTCCGGGGCGGAGACTTTGCGATTGCGAGGTATACGCCGGAGCAGCTCCAGCGCGAGCAGCACGGTCTCCAACGTGTCAGATCGCTTCGGCATGTAGGCTAAAATTTCAGATCGGTGCGGCCGCTGAAGAAGCGCCAGAGTTCGACCATCGCATACGTGTCGAGCCCGCAATACTTGCGGAGCTGCCTCTCGATCTGGTCCTTGCGCGAAATGGCGGTCGCCGGGTCGATCGCTTCCAGAAATGCCAACGTCGCCATGTCGCCGTCCTGCACGCCCTCGAGCTCTTCGTAGCGGAGATGCGGGGCTATGCAAGGCAATACACACTTGATGCTCCAGCTTCCTTGCTGGGTCGGATGGTAGTAGCGACGTTCGGCCACCCGCTGCAGGTCGACGACGCGATCGTTGATGGCGAGCAGCGCCTGCTTCAGCCGCGGGAATCGCGCAGCAAGCTCCTTGATGCGCGCTGTCTCGAATCCGGCGTTGTACACATACACCGGTCCGGTCTTCTCGCAGGCCGCGACGAGCGCCTTGGCGAATGCGGCAGAAGGATCGCCGCCGGACAAATCGAGGAACTCACGCTGGTCCAGTTGGCCGGTGCGGGAAAGTCGATGGAGGCTGAACTGATACGGGATCTGTTGGTAGGGTCGCGTTCCGGGCCAGATGGGGACAGCAAACTGTATCGTCTCGAAGTCCAGAAAATAGGCGGGAAGGTTGTTGGGAGTGAGGTCTTCGGTTGCGCCCGGTGCGTCGAAGTAGGTCCGCCCGGACAGCGTGTGCGACTTCACGCGCTGTTGGCGTTCGTTGAGAAGATCGTCCGGCACGTTGCGAAGGTCAGCCTTCGGCTCCTCTGCGATCCACGCCTTAAGTGCCTTGGTCTGAACTCGGGGCAGCCACTCGACCGGATATTCGACAGGCACTTCCTGTTCTCGGCAGTGGTCCAGAAATCCACATTCGAAGGGTTCGCCACAGTGGCGGCCGGTAACGGCCATCGGCTCATTGCGCTTCTGCGCAATCGTTTGCGCCGCAACAATCCAGGACCCGACCTCGGATTGCCGGCTTGACGCCTCGTTTGTGAGATCCGTTTCCTTGAGGAGACCCTGATAGTCTTCGCCACCCGGATAGACCCACGTGCTGTCGATGTGGGCAAGTGCGATCGACGCGAGACGAACACCCGCGGTGCGGGCGACATGGAATTGCACCGCCGCGTCGTCGCGATGGTAGTCCTTCACGCTGGCTGACGACTTCACTTCGACCATGCGCCATACGCGTTGGCCGGCTTTCCGCACGGGCAACATGACATCTGCGAAGGCGAAGGCTCCGCCACCCGAGAACCCGGCCTCAAAGATAGGTTGCGAGGAGGCCAGTAACTCGGTGCTTGTGGCAAACGTGGCCTCGAATCCGTCGCGCTGCGCATCCAACAGGCGGCCCTTGCCCGACGGGTCATACAACCGGCGGGCGATTTCCCCGACCATGTGTCCGACTGCGAAGCGTGCTTCTGCGCCGGCCGAGTCCTCTCTCAACTCGGGGTGATGAACCTCCAGCCAGAGCCGCTTCGGGCATTGGCGATAGGCGAGAAGCTTCGACTTGGAGAGTTCACGCATGGACATCCTGTTGTTGGAGTTGGGGCGGCTAACGCCTTGCGCTTCAGCGCTAGGCAAATCCCATCACGGGCCGGAAGCTATCCTTCAGCGCACACTCCTCCGCGAGTGCGGTGACAAACTCCAAAGCCGAGCCGATGGGGCGAAACCGATGCTGCCGGGCAACGGCGGCAAAGTCACCTGGTGTCAGATTGGCAAGACGGTCCAGTGTGCCCTGCATCTCCGGTCGGGGACAGGGTATCGCCAGCGATTCGCAATACCGCTTCAGCAGCGCCTCCGATTGGTTCGCATGCATGAAGTCGAACCGAACCTTGAGATCAAAGCGGCGCAACGCAGCTTGGTCGAGGTCGTCGACGAGATTGGTGGAGGCAATAAACACGCCAAAGAACGACTCCATCTGGGTCAGCATCTCATTGACCAGGGTCACCTCCCAAGAGTGCATTGCGCCGCGGCGATCCTGTAGGAAGCTGTCGACTTCATCCAGCAGTAGCACCGCGCCATTCGCGGTGGCCAGGCGAAACATGGATGCGATGTTCTGCTCGGCCTCGCCCACCCACTTCGACAGGATGTCTGAGCCGCGTCGCACGATGATTGGCACCCCTAGGCTCGTGGCAAGCCAGCGCGCGTAGGCCGTCTTGCCGGTCCCTGGCGGCCCGTACAGGCAGAGTCGCCCTTGCCTCGTCCGAACGAGCCCGGCCGATACCGCGCGCAGATCGGCGTTGGACCGAATGAACGCCGGGTCGTAGATCTCGGGAAGCTGCGCAGGATCGGCGCCACCGACGCGATCGTGTCCCTGCGCTTCGAGCGTGCTGCCGATCAGCATCTCGACACCTGAGGCTACGCACCCCTCCTCGATTTCGGTGCTGATCGAGCGCATGACGGACGCGGCCCGGGCGACCACGGCTGGAGCCAAGACCTCCGATTCGGCGAGACGCTTCACGGTGCTTGCGTCGAGCAGATCGGAACAGGCATCACGAATGATGCGTTCGCGCTGGGCTCTGGGCGGCACCGGCAGCTCGATCACCATGTCGAAGCGGCGGATGAACGCCGGGTCAAGGCATCCGATCGAATTGGACAGCCAGAGCGTGGGGACAGGATTGTCTTCCAGCATTCGGTTGATCCACGCCTTGCACCGTTGGGCGGTGCTCTTGACGCCGAAGAGACCGCCACCATCGTTGAATACGTCCTCCACCTCATCGAAGACCATCAACGCCCGGCGCTCGCCGAAGAAGCTCTGTGCAGCGCGAAACGCGCGCAGCCGCCGTTCTGCGTTGATCGGATCGCCGTCACTGTTCTCACTGGCCACCTCGAAGAGCTCGCACCCAAGCTCCGCACCCAGTACCCTGCTCAACTCGTTCTTGCCCGTCCCGGGAACGCCATGGAGGAAGATGTTGACGCCTCTGCGGGCATCTGCGAACGCACGCCTCAAGTAAGGACGCACGATCTCGAGCCACGGGTCGAGGTGCTCGAAATCGGCGATTGTTAGCGTGGCTCTCGAGGCCGGCGCGACCATGTCGCGCAGCAGGCTCACTGGATCGGCGTCCGTCGACGAGATCTGGTCAGCGAACTGCTCGGAGATCAGGTCGAGCTTGTTCCGCAACGTCGTGACGCCGCCCCGCTCCACGGAAACCAGGCCAGAGCGCCCGAGGATACCGTTGGCGCTCAGCGCCTCGCGCACGACCGAGCCAGGCAGGTCGAGCACCACGGAAAGTGTGTCGAACAACTTGCCGGAGGAGAGGTTGCCAAGCCAATCTGCCGTCTCGTCGAGCAGGCGCTCGTTCTGGATCAGTACGGCGAATTCGAGGATGCGGCACTCGGCGTTCGATAGACCCACCAGTTGCGCCAGGCGTGTGATGTTCGCGCCGAGGCACGCGGGCACTTTCGCCCGGCTGGCGACGCGTTCGCCGGCAAGATGCAGCTTGCGCAGCTCCATGCGAATTGCGCGTGCGTCGAATTCCCGATCGACCGGATCGATCCAATGACCGAGCCCGACAATCTCCGCCACCGTGTCGCTGCGGAAGCCGTGGTGGTGGACGAATTCCCGGTGTCCGCCGAGGGGAACCAGCACCCGAAGTAGCCATACCTGGACAAGCGGCGGAACTTCGATGGCATCGGAAGCGTGGCGAGGAATCGGCATTGCGGTCTCCTGAACTCACGAAGACCATGTTACGGATACACGCGACAAGATGTGTCGCAGGAAGCGAGGTGCGCATCTAAATCCGTACTTGGGGATGGAGGCGGAATTACCTGCTGGTGACGGGACGGCAGCTCGGCCTATCGGACCAGTTGGCGCTCGTCGCAACATACCTGACGAACGGGCACACTATGTGTCGCGGTACGTCAAATGGGGCCGGGTGTTTCGGACGGCCAGTAGCGTGCGAGCCAGCCCTCCACAGGGCAACGCAAGACTCTGTGGCAACGAGACATGCACTTGGCCCGTCTCTTGCGTTCGATCACACGCGTACAGCGAACTACTCGCAGGAATTGGTCCCCAGGCTGTACCTAGAGGTGTGCCACTTTCCGCCGTCGCCGAACCAGGGATCGACCGAATGACAATTTCGAAAGGCGGCGTCCCGCTCTTGACGCTGGAGGACTGGCAGCGGTTGGGCGGCCCCAAGAAGCCCGAGCAATGGGTCGATGGCCGGAGCGCCAAGGAGGCGGCGCGCGCGTGGCTTGAAGCGGGTGCGGGCCGCATGCCGGCCGAGGTACTCGCCGCGCTTGAGCGACATCGCGCTCTTGGCCCCGTCATCGAATGGGAGGCCGAGCCGGAAGTCAGGCTTCCATTTGACAGCTTCGATGGCGAGCCGCGGAACACGGATCTCTTGGTGATGGCGCGGGACCAACACGGCCCATACTTGATGGCAGTCGAAGCCAAGGCCGACGAGCCATTCTCGGCAACGGTCGCGGATACGCTGGTGGCGGCGACCGAGCGGTACCTCAAGTCCGATCAATCAAAGGGCGTCGCACGCTTGCTGCAACTCGGGCAGGCGGTACTTGGGCCGCGGGAGGCAAACGAACCTGAGATCGGATCGCTACGCTATCAGCTACTGACTGCGGTGGCCGGCGCCCTATGCGAGGGGCAGCGCCGCAAATGCACTCGGGTGCTTTTCCTGGTTCACGAGTTCGTGACGGATTGCTCGAGTGACCTCCTACACGAACGCAACGCGGAGGACTTGAATCTCTTTGTCGGACGCCTTTCGCATAGGCGAGTCGACCGCGTCGGACATGGCGAGATCTGCGGCCCGTTTGAAGTTCCTGGAGCGCCGCTCTGCATCAACGCCCCAACGCTCTTCATAGGCAAAGTCGTGCGCTTGCTCCGACCCCGGAGCGTCTAGCTCAGACGTGAACTCCTGTGGATGGCCGCGACTCGCGACAGCCGAGAACAACGACTGGACGATTGACGCGCCGCCTCTATGCGCTTGCTCAGCACACTACTTCTTGTCACACATGGATGCCTGAATTGGCAGTCTGTCGCGCGCCGAATTCTGGCGCAGCATCTGTGTTGGATTGGCTCGAACCGATCGCAACGAAACGTCGCGCGATGACAAAGCCCCAATTGTAGGCGAGTCGGCGACGCAACTGGCGTGGGGGCTCGTGCCCATCCTGGCGCTGCTGCTCGTCGATGTGCGGCTGCATCGCGTGGACTGGCACGCGTGGCCAGTCTGGTCCTGGCTCGCATTGTTCGCGCTGACGGCGGCGATGGGTGCGTGGATGTTGACGAAGGCCGCGCGCGCTCGCTGACGCGACGATCGGGCGTTCGCTTTCCGCATGCGGCTTGGGCCATGCGACCGATGTCGGTGCTCGCTCCGTACTTCTATCGCCGCCGATGCATCGCCTTGCCCGCCCTCCGCCCGCCGTCGACGGCAGACGACCCGACCGGCCCGCGCTTTGCCACAATCGTTCGTCGGTTTGCCGCCGGCCGGCCATTGCGGACGCCGCGCGAAATGATCTAATGCGCATCGATGCGCCGGGCGGCCGGCGTCGCGCGCATCGCGTTCCCGTGACGCCGGCACACGTTCAAGGCGCACGCATGCAGTCGTCCCGGCTCGTTCCACTCCGCATGGCGCGCGCTTGCGCGCTGGTCCTGCTGTCGATGTCCGCGGCGACTGTTCGGCGCAAACGGTCGAGCACTTCAGCCCGCAGGGCGAGGTGAAGGGCGTGCGGCAGGTGACGGCGCGGTTCGCGCAGCCGATGGTGCCGTTCGGCGATCCGCGCGAGGTCGATCCGTTCACGATCGACTGCGCCGAAAAAGGCGCGGGGCGCTGGGCCGATTCGAAGAACTGGGTGTACGACTTCGCGCGCGACCTCCCCGCCGGCGTGCGCTGCAGCTTCACGCTCAAGGCGGGGCTGCAGGATCTGGCGGGCGCCGCGCTGCCCGCCGGCCAGCGCTTCGACTTCTCGACCGGCGGGCCCGCGATCGTCCGCAGCCTGCCGTACGAGGGCAATCGCATCGACGAGAACCAGGTGTTCATCCTCGGCCTCGACGCGCCGGTCAAGCCGGAGACGGTCACCGCGCACGCGCATTGCGTGGCCGCCGGCATCAACGAGGAGATCGGCGTGCGGCTCGTGACGGGGCCCGAGCGCCGGACGATCCTCGACAACCGCAAGTCGTTCGCGGCGAGCTACCTGCGCGTGCTGTTCCTCGACGGCGGCGACGGCCGCACGCGCGGCCTCGCGTTCCGGTTGCCCGTCACCGGCAGCGACCAGGACAAGTTCCTGCGGCTGCGCGACGCGCCCGACTCGCCGCTCGTCACGCTCGCCTGCGCGCGCACGCTGCCGGCGGGCGCCGAGGTGAAGCTGGTCTGGGGCAAGGGAATTGCCGCGACCACCGGCGTCACGACGACCGCCGCGCAGGCACTCGCGTTCAAGGTGCGCCCGACATTTCGCGCGTCGTTCACCTGCGAGCGCGTGAACAAGGACGCGCAGTGCATTCCGATCCTGCCGCTGACGCTGTCGTTCACGGCGCCGGTCGCCCGCGCCGATGCGGCGAAGATCCGCCTGGTCGACGCGGCGGGCAAGGGCTACGCCGCGCGGCTGCCGAAGGAGGCCGACGGCAACGGCATCGAGACGGTGACGTTCGGTCCGGGGCTGCCGGAGAAGCAGCAGTTCCGCATCGAGATTCCCGACAACCTGAAGGACGACGCGGGTCGTGTGCTGGCGAACGCGCGGTCGTTTCCGCTGAAGCTGCGCACCGACGAGAATCCGCCGCTCGTCAAGTTCGCCGCCGACTTCGGCATCCTGGAGCGTCTGCTGCCGGGCGGGGAGCCGCCGCT
Organism: uncultured beta proteobacterium; assembly: GCA_963823475.1. GTDB lineage: Bacteria > Pseudomonadota > Gammaproteobacteria > Burkholderiales > Casimicrobiaceae > VBCG01. Next base: position 491,431 of record CAWGLS010000012.1, on the reverse strand, counting down.
GCTGCCGGTGACGGTGCGCAACGTCGAGCCGGTGCTGCCGGGGCAACTTGCCGCCGTGCGCGAGCCCGCGAAAGCGGCGGCAAAGGACGCGCCGATTCCCGGCCAGGTGCTTAAGGTCCAGCGCGGCGACGAGATGCAGATCGTCGCGTGGCTGCGCCGGCTTGAGCACGCCAACAAGATCGACCGCGAATACGACGACAAGACGGAGAAGTGGATCGTCAAGCGCAACGGCTACGCGTCGTCGATCTTCAAGGCCGGCGACGCGCGCACGAAGATCGCCGTGCCGAAGCCGCTCGGCGCGAAGGCGTTCGAGGTCGTCGGCATCCCGCTGCCCGCCGCCGGCTTCTACGTCGTGGAACTGGCGAGCCCGAAGCTCGGCGCCGCGCTTGCTGGGCGAGCCGAAGCCGTTCTACGTGCGCGCGGCCACGCTCGTGACCAATCTCGGCGTGCACTTCAAGCTCGGGCGCGAGTCGTCGCTCGTCTGGGTGACGCGCCTCGACAACGCGACGCCGGTGGCCAATGCCGCGGTGGCCGTGCGCGACTGCGGCGGCAGGATGCACTGGGAGGGCCGCACCGACGCGTCGGGCATCGCCCGCGTCGACCGCGCGCTGCCCGACCGCGACACGCTCCCGTCCTGCGGCACCGAGGATTCGCTGAAGGAGTTCTTCGTCACCGCGCGCACCGACGACGACATGGCGTACGCGTTCTCGAACTGGGGCGAAGGCATTTCGCCGTGGCGCTTCAACGTGCCCACCGGCAACTACAGCGGTCCGTATCTCGCGCATGCGGTGCTCGACCGCTCGCTCGTCCGCGCGGGCGAGACGGTGTCGATGAAACTCTTCGTCCGGCAGACGACGGCGGCGGGTTTCGCGCTGCCGCCGCGCAAGGGACTGGACGACACGCTGGTCATCCGCCACTCGGGGTCGGACAGGGAATACAAGGTGCCGGTGAAATGGAACGGCACCGGCGCGCCGGCATCGGGCGAGGCGACGTTCGACGTGCCGAAGGACGCGTACGCCGGCACCTACGAGATCAGCGTCCGCGACACGCTGGCGCCGCACGCGAAGGAGCCGCAGGAGCGCAACGCCGGGTCGTTCCGCGTCGAGGCGTTTCGCGTGCCGCTGTTGCGCGCGCGGATGCAGGCGGTGGGTGAGCCGCTCGTCAATCCAGCCGACGTCAATCTCGACGTGCAGGTCAGCTACCTCGCGGGCGGCGGCGCCGGCGGGCTGCCGGCCACGTTGCGCACGCAGGTCGAGGGCCGGTCGGTGTCGTTTCCCGACTACGACGACTACGCGTTCGCCGGCGGCAACGTCAAGGAAGGCCGCGACGAGCAGGGCGACGCGATGGCGCGCTTCGATGGCTTCACGTTCGCCGATCCGGACGCCGACGAAGGCGAGGCCGGCGCCGCGCCGCGGCCGCAGCGCGGCAGCGTCCTGCCGCTGACGCTCGATGCGGCGGGCGGCGCGCGCGCGACGATCCGCGACATCGAGCCATCGGAACAGCCGCGCAGCCTGCTCGCCGAACTCGAATACCGCGACCCCAACGGCGAGACGCTGACATCGGCCACGCGCATCGCGCTGTGGCCGGCGAAGATCGTGCTGGGCATCAAGCCGGACAGCTGGGCCGCCACTGGTGAGCGCCTGAAGTTCACCGTCGTCGCCGTGGACCTCGCCGGCAAGCCGGTCGCCGGCGTGCGCGTGCGCACCGATGCGTTCAAGCGCGATTACTACTCGCATCGCCGGCGGCTGATCGGCGGCTTCTACGCGTACGAGCACGGCTACGACACCAAGCGCGTCGGCGACCTGTGCAACGGCGTCACCGACCGGCTGGGCCTCATGATCTGCGAGATGCCGCCGCCCGCCACCGGCAACCTGATCCTGCGCGCGCAGGCGGCCGATGCCGATGGCCGTGCCGTGGTCACCCGCGCCGACACGTGGGTCACGGCGGACGACGACCAGTGGTTCGCGGCGTCCGACAACGATCGCGTCGACCTGCTGCCGGAGAAGAAGCGCTACGAGCCGGGCGGCGTCGCCCGCTTCCAGCTGCGCACGCCGTTCAAGGACGCGACGGTGCTGGTGACCGTCGAGCGCGAGGGCGTGCTCGACGCGTTCGTGAAGAACGTGAGCCGCAGCGACCCGGTGCTCGACGTGCCGATGAAGGGCAGCTACGCGCCGAACGTCTTCGTGTCGGCGTTCCTGGTCCGTGGCCGCATCGGCGACGTCGCGCCGACGGCGCTCGTCGATCTCGGCAAGCCCGCGTTCAGGATGGGCCTCGCCGAACTGCGCGTCGGCTGGGCGGCGCACGAGCTCGCGGTGAAGGTGACGCCGGCGCGCACGACGTACAAGGTGCGCGACAAGGCGACCGCCACGATCGCCGTGCGGCGGCCGGACGGCAGCGCGCCGCCGCCAGGCAGCGAGGTCGCGCTGGCCGCGGTCGACGAGGGCCTGCTCGAACTGCTGCCGAACGACTCGTGGAAGCTGCTCGACGCGATGATGGCGCGCCGCGGCGAGGAAGTGGAGACGTCGACCGCGCAGATGCAGGTGATCGGCAAGCGCCACTTCGGACGCAAGGCCGTCGCGGCGGGCGGCGGCGGCGGTCGCGCGTCGTCGCGCGAGCTCTTCGACACGCTGCTGCTGTGGAAGGCGCGCGTGCCGCTCGACGACGCCGGCAATGCGACGGTCGAGATTCCGCTCAACGATTCGCTGACGAGCTTTCGCATCGTCGCCGTCGCCTCGTCCGGCGCGGGGCTCTTCGGCACCGGCGAAGCGTCGATCCGCGCCACGCAGGACCTGATGCTGCTGTCGGGACTGCCGCCGCTGATTCGCGAAGGCGACCGCTTCCGCGCCACGTTCACCGTGCGCAACGCCGGCGAGCGGCCGCTCGACGTGACGTTGTCGGCGCGCGCGACGGCGACCGGCGCGACGTTACCCGCGCTCGAGCCGCGCACCGTCGCGCTGGCCGCGGGCGAGGCGCGCGAAGTGAACTGGGACCTGACGGTGCCCGTGAATGCGACGTCGCTGGCGTGGCAGGTGGACGCCACCGAGCGCGGCACCGCGGCGGCGCCGGCGCGCGACGCGTTGAAGGTCACGCAGAGCGTGGTGCCCGCCGTGCCGGAACGCACGTACCAGGCGACCATCCTGCAGCTGGCGCAGCCGCAGGAAATCGCCGTGCAGCGCCCGGCCGATGCGATCCCCGGCCGCGGCGGCCTGAACGTGCAGGTGCAGGCGAAGCTGGCGGGCGAACTGCCCGGCGTGCGCGACTACCTCGCGCGGTATCCGTACAGCTGCTTCGAGCAGAAGACGTCGGTGGCGGTGGGCCTGCGCGACGTAAGCCGCTGGACCGCGCTGATGAACGCGCTGCCGGATTACCTCGACCGCGACGGCATGGTGAAGTACTGGACGCTGATGCGCGACGGCGACGACACGCTGACGGCGTACGTGCTGTCGGTCGCGACCGAGGCCGGCTTCCCGATCCCCGAGCGCGAGCGCGGCCGGATGGAGCAGGCGCTGATCGGCTTCGTCGAAGGGCGCGTCGTCCGCTATTCCGCGATGCCGACGGCGGACCTGTCGATCCGCAAGATCGCGGCGCTGGAAGCGCTGTCGCGGCGCGCCGAGCCGCTGAACGCGAAGTGGCTCGACAGCATCGCCATCGAGCCCAACCTGTGGCCGACGTCGGCGGTGATCGACTGGTTCCTGATCCTGAAGCGCCAGCCGAAGCTGCCGCGGCACGACGAGCGGATGAAGGCGGCCGAGCAGGTACTGCGTTCGCGGCTCAACTTCCAGGGCACGACGATGGGTTTTTCCACCGAAAAGAGCGACGCGCTGTGGTGGCTCATGATCTCCGCCGATGCCAACGCCAACAAGCTGCTGCTGGCGATGAACGACGTCGCCGGGCTGGCAAGAGGACATGCCGCGGATGGTGCGCGGCTCGCTCGGCCGCATGCAGCACGGCCGCTGGAACACCACGGTCGCCAACGCCTGGGGCTCGCTCGCGCTCGAGAAATTCTCCGCGCGCTTCGAGGCCACACCCGTGACCGGCACGACCACGGCGACGCTGGCCGACAGCACGTTCACGCATGGGTGGAAGGCCGATGACGGCAACCGGACGTTCGCGCAGAAGCTGCCGTGGCCCGAAGGCCGCGCGAACGTCGCGCTGAAGCAGGAGGGCACGGGCACGCCGTGGGTGACGATCTCGAGCCTCGCGGCGATTCCGCTGACCACGGCGTTGGGAAGCGGCTACCGCGTGACGCGGACGGTGACGCCGATCCAGCAGCAGACGAAGGACGAATGGCGACGCGGCGACATCGCGCGCGTCCGCCTCGAAGTCGACGCGCAATCCGACATGGCGTGGGTCGTCGTCGACGATCCGTTGCCGGCCGGCAGCACGGCGCTCGGCCGGGGCCTGGGCGGCGACTCCACGCTGGCCACACAGGGCGAGCGCAGGCAGGGCACCGTATGGCCGGCCTTCGAGGAGCGCACGTTCAGCGCCTATCGCGCGTACTACCGCTACGTGCCGAAGGGGCGCTTCGTCACCGAATACACGGTGCGCCTCAACAATCCGGGCACGTTCAACCTGCCGGCGACGCGCGTGGAGGCGATGTACGCGCCGGAAATGTTCGGCGAGTTGCCGAACGCGCCGTGGGCGGTGCTGCCGTGAGCCCGCCGGGCCGTCCCAAGGGCGAACACCGGAGTGCGCAGCACGAAGGTAGTCCAGTAAGCCCGCCGGGCCGTCCCAAGGGCGAACACCGGAGTGCGCAGCACGAAGGTAGCCAGCAAGCCCGCCGGGCCGTCCCAAGGGCGAACACCGGAGTGCGCAGCACGAAGGTACAACAGTGACCGCACGCCGGCCGCCGGCGCGCACGGCTGCCCTGCTCGTCGCATTGGCGCTGGCCGCCGGTGCAACGGCGGCGGAGCTGCCGTCGCCGTCCGACGTGAAGTCGCGCTTCGTGCCGTCCGAAGCGCTGCTCGTCGATCGTCACGGCGCGCCGCTTTCCAGCGCGCGCGTCGATCCGACCGTCCGCCGGCTGGCGTGGGTCGCGCTCGCCGACGTGTCGCCGGCGATGAGCGCCGCGCTGCTCGCCGCGGAGGACAAGCGCTTCTACGAACACGACGGCGTCGACTGGACCGGCATGGCGGTGGCCGCGTGGGACAGCCTGTGGCGCGCCGCCGACGGGCGACGGCCGCGCGGCGGCTCCACGCTGACGATGCAGTTGAGCGGGCTCATCGACCCCGCGCTGCGGGCGCAGCGGCGGCGAGCCGCGCACGCTCGCGCAGAAATGGGCGCAGATCGAGGCGGCGCGCGCGCTCGAACGCGCCTGGACGAAGGCGGAGATCCTCGAGGCCTATCTCAACCTGTCGTCGTACCGCGGCGAATTGACGGGGCTGCGCGCGGCCGCGCTGGGACTCTTCGGCAAGGCGCCCGCCGGCCTGGACGCGCGGGAGGCGGCGATCCTCGTCGCGCTGCTGCGCGGCCCCGGCGCGAAGCCGGCGGTCGTCGCGCAGCGCGCCTGCGCCGTGGCGGCGGTGGCGAGCCCCGACGTCCCCTGCGAGCCGATTCGCGCGCTCGCGTCGATGGCGTTGGGCGGCGGCTATCGCGCGCCGCCGCGCGACGGCCTCGCGCCGCATCTCGCGACGAAATTGCTGAAGCAGCCGGGCGAGCAACTGGCGACGACGCTCGATGCCGACGTGCAGGCGCACGCGGTGGCCGCGTTGCGCGATCACCTGTCGGAACTTGGCCCCCGCAACGTCGAGGACGGCGCCGTCGTCGTCCTCGACAATGCGAGCGGCGACATCGTCGCGTACGTGGGCAGCAGCGGCGAGCTGTCGCGCGCGGCGCATGTCGACGGCGTCGTCGCGCCGCGGCAGGCGGGATCGACGCTCAAGCCCTTCCTGTACGCGCTGGCGCTGGACGACCGCCTGCTGACGGCCGCCTCGCTCGTCGACGACAGCCCGCTCGCCATCGCCACCGCGCGCGGCGTCTACGTGCCGCAGAACTACGACCGCGATTTCCGGGGCAGCGTCAGCGTCCGCACGGCGCTCGCGAGTTCGCTCAACGTGCCGGCCGTGCGCACGCTCGACCTGGTCGGCCAGGATCGCTTCCACCAGGCGCTGCGCAGCGTCGGACTCGACACGCTGACGGAGCCGGCCGACTACTACGGCGCGTCGCTGGCGCTGGGCGGCGCCGAGGTCACGCTGCTCGCGCTCACCAATGCGTATCGGACGCTCGCCAATGGCGGCGTGCACGGCGCGACGCGCGTGCGCATGGAGCGGCGGCAGCGCGGCGCCGCGCCGCGTGTTCGGCGCGCCCGCGAGCTTCATCGTCACCGACATCCTGGCCGACCGCAGCGCGCGGCGCGGCGACGTTCGGACTCGAGAATCCGCTCGCCACGCGCGTGTGGAGCGCCGCCAAGACCGGCACGTCGCAAGGACATGCGCGACAACTGGTGCATCGGCTTACACGTCGCGCTACACGGTCGGCGTCTGGGTCGGCAACTTCTCCGGCGCGCCGATGCACGACGTCTCCGGCGTCACCGGCGCCGCGCCGATCTGGCGCGACGTCGTGCATTTCCTGCACCGCGCGCAACGATCGGTGGCGCCGCTGCCGCCGGCCGGCGTGACCGCCACGCCGGTGACCTTCGTGCCGGCGGTCGAAAGCGAACGCCGACGAATGGTTCGTCCGCGGCACGGCCGCCGGCACGATCCGCGCGAGCGGACATGGCGATGCCGACGAGGGCGTCACGCTGACGCCGCGCATCCGCTATCCGGCGCCGGACACGATCATCGCGCTCGACCCCGACATTCCGGCGACGCACCAGCGCGTCGCGCTCGTGGCGGCACCCGGCTCGCCGGGGTTGCGCTGGCAGGTCGACGGCGCGGAACTGGCCGACCGCGGGCGCCCGCGCGCTGTGGTCGCCGACGCCCCGGCCGGCACACGCTGGTGCTGCTCGATGCGCATGGCGACGCGATGTCGCGCGTCGAGTTCGACGTGCGCGGCAATCTCCCGCGAATCGCTGGAGCACCCGCGGCGACGACAGCTCGCTGATCCGCGGTCGCGCCCGCGATTGGGCGACAATGGTCGTACTGCACGCGTCGTCCCCGCGAAAGCGGGGATCCAGTGTCTGTGACGTCGCTGGGTCCCCGCTTCCGCGGGGACGACGATATCCGGAACGTCAGAGTCGAAGGCCGCCGCATGAAAGTCTCCGCCCGAGTCCGTCTCCTTGCGGTGCTGGCTGCGCTCGCGATCGCGTCGCCGCTGGCGGCGCGGATCATCGTCGCTCCGGACGCGCCGGCCGGGTTCACGCCGCGACTGATCGTCAAGTTCAAGCCCGCGGCCGCGCCTGCCGCCGTCGCCGCACGGGTCGCAGGACTCGCTGCCGACACCGGCATTGCGCTCGTCCACCGGCGGACGATGGCCATTGGAGCGCAAGTGCTCACTTCGTCGGAAATCAAGACCCCGGGCGATGCCGATGCGATCGTGGCGCGGCTGCAACGCCATCCGGACATCGCGTACGCCACGCGCTCGCGACCGCTGCGCGCGGAGCGCGTCCCGAACGACCCGCTGTACACCAGCCAGTTCGCGCTGTGACTGGCGGGCGCGGATCCTGCCGGTGCGCGTGCTGGGCAAATGCTACGGCGACGACGCCGACGTGGCGGATGCGGTGGCGTGGGCGGCCGGCCTTGCCGTGCCCGGGGTCCCGCTCAACGCGACGCCGGCGCAGGTGATCAACATGAGCCTGGGCGATCCGGGTGCGTGCCCGCCGTTCTTCCAGGAGTCGATTTCGGCGGCGCTCGCGCACGGGATCACCCGCGCCATCGTGGCGTCGGCGGGGAACTCGAACACCGACGGCGACCATTTTCCGTCGGGGTGCGCCGGCGTGATCTCCGTCGCGGCGTCGACGCGTCGCGGCGGCCGCGCCAGCTACTCGAACTACGGTCCCCGCATCGACATCGCCGCGCCCGGCGGCAACGGCGGCGCCAGCAGCGCCAACAACATGCTGACGCTGGTGAACCTCGGTCCGACGAGCCCGACCACCGACGGCGTCACGTATCGCGCGGGGACGAGCTTCGCCGCACCGCTGGTCAGCGGCGTCGTGGCATTGATGCTGTCGGTGGCTCCCGACTCGAGCGCCGCCGCCGTCCGCGAGATGCTCGCCGCGAGCGCCAAGCCGTTTCCGGCGGGCTCGACCTGCACGACCTCGACGTGCGGCGCCGGGCTGCTCGACGCGCCGGGCGCCGTGCGCCGCGCACAGGCGGCGGCCGGCACGCCGGTGCCCGGTCCAGCTCTTCGAGTTCTACAACGCGGCGCTCGATCACTACTTCATCACCTGGAGCGCGGCGGAGATCGCGGCGCTCGATGCGGGGACGACGCTCGAAGGATGGGCGCGCACCGGCAAGCGCTTTGCGGCGATGGCCAACGGCGTCGCCGCAACGGTCGGCGTCTGCCGCATCTACATACCGCCCGGCAAGGGCGACGGTCACTACTTCGGCCGCGACGCGAGCGAATGCAACAGCGCGATGGCGAAGAATCCGGCGTTCGTGCTCGAAGCGCCGGCGTTCTTCTTTCTCTATCCGCCGATGGCCGGCACGTGCGCCGACGGCACGGTGCCCGTGTATCGCGTCTTTTCCAATCGCGCGGATGCGAACCACCGGTACACGGTCGAGCGGGCCGTGCGCGAGCAGATGGTCGCGAAGGGCTGGCTCGCCGAGGGCGACGGCGACGACGCCGTCGTGATGTGCGCGCCGGGGTGACCGCTTCAGCGCCGCGCCGGCGCTCCGCGTAAGGCCGGGCGCCGCCCGCCATGCGCCCACGCGAAGTACGGGCGCTCGGCGCACCACCACAGCAGCGCCGCCGCCACCGCGGAGGCGGTGAAGCCGCCGCCGAAGATGACCGCCGTCGCGCCGGCCACGCCGAGCGCGTTCGCGTGGGGCTCGACCGCGCGCGCGACGAGCACGACGATCATCCAGTGCACAAGATAGAACGAATAGCTGATGTTGCCCAGCCGGGAGAGCGGTGCCCAGCCAAGCGCGTGGGCGACGATGTTGTCGTCGCGCAGCGCCTTGGCGACGAGCATCAGCGCCGCGCCGCCGAACGCGAGGATGGCGATGGCCGGCGATAGCGCATCGACCAGCGCGGCGGACGTCACGGCGAAATAGACGATGAGGATCGCCGCGCTCGGGACCTTGCCGGCGAGATCGCGCAACGCGTCTTCGTGCACGGCGAGCGCGACGCCGACGAACAGCAGCGACCAGCAGAGGACGAGCGGGTCGGCGCCGAGCGCCGTGGCCACGGCCGGCAGCGCTACACCCGAGCCCCAGAGCCATGCACCCCCACGGCGGCCGCGCCGGCGCGGCCACCACGCGAGCAACGGAAACACGAGGTAGAACGTCATCTCGTAGAACAGCGACCATGTGACGACGTTGAAGGCCGCCACGGATGTCCCCGGCGCGCCATTCAGGAACAGGAGGTTGCCGACCAGACGCGGGACGTCGGGGGGCTGCCAGGTGCCCGAGGCCCACGCGAACAGCAGCGACGCCGCGAAGGCCACGAGGAACGCCGGATAGACGCGCAGCGTGCGTCGCCACGCGAACGTCGCGTAGCGGAGCGCCGGCGCCGGCCACCACATGCGGCCGATCAGGAAACCGGACAGCACGAAGAACAGGAACACGCCATGGTGCGAACGATAGAGCCAGAACAGCGCGCGCTCGCCGACGGTGGCGAGTGCGCCGAACTGCGCGCGCTCGAAATCGAGCCCGAGGGCAACCCCCGCCGCGTTGCCGGCAGCATGCACGCAGAAGACGAGCAGCACGGCGACCCCGCGCAGCCCGTCGAGCGCGGCGTAGCGGTGTTCGTGCGCCGTCATTCCGCAACCGGTCGGCGGCGCAGGACCGATCGGTCACGTATGCGTGCGGCAGCGCGAACCGGGCGACGCGCGGACTCGGGCCCGCCGATCATTGCCGGCAACACGATGACGACTCTCATGGGGCGCCCATTGTAAGGGGCGGACGCGAATGACGCCGAACGTCAAGTCCACGCCGGCGACAGCCGCTGCCCGCGCGCTTCGCGTCGCGACCGCGGGCCCGTTCGCGCGCTGGGCGCCGCTGGTATTTGCGCTGCTCGCCTCCGCGAAAGTATGGACGGTGGGCCATTGGGGTACGCGACGTCCAGTTTCCGCCAGTTGCCCTGGGCTGCGCGGCGCGGACCGATCGAGGTCTTCCGGATCCTGCGGGTCGAAGCCGCGCCTTGACGTGACGCGGCCGGCCGGCGACGAACGCGTCGCGCGCGCAGTGTCGAGCTTGTTTCCGCGCCTGTTCGCGTAAGCCGTTCGGCCGATGGGCTCGACCGGCTGCACGACGGCCGTCGGCCTTGCGCCTAGACCGACTTGGCCTTGATCGTCGCCGCTTTTTTCGCCGCGGGTTTCTTCACGGCGGGTTTCTTCGCGGCCACCTTTATAGCGGGTGGCGCTTTCGCGGGGGGGGTTGCGGGGGTCTTCGCGGCGGCTTTCGCCGGCACGCGCGTGGTCTTCTTCACCGCGGCGCGGCTGGCGCGCGCGGGCATGCCCGTGGCGCCCTTGCCCGACTTGGCGGCGAGCAGCGCGAGCGCGTCGGCGAGCGTGATCGAATCCGCCTGGTCGCGATCGGGCAGCGTCGCGTTGACGGCGCCGTGCTTGACGTAGGGTCCGTAGCGGCCGCTGTGGAGTTCCACCGGCGCCTTCGTCTTGGGGTGCGTGCCCAGCACGCGCAACGCCGCCGCGCCGCGGCCGCGCGCGCCGCCGCGGGCCTTGGTCGGATCCTTGGCCTCGAACTCGAAGCCGACCTTGCCGTCCTTCTGCACGACGAGAAACGCGGAGAACCCGCGGCGCGTGCGCGCCGACACGAACTGCAAGAGATCGGTCTTCTTCGACGCCAGCAGCTTCTGCATCTGCTCCGGCTCGATCGGGCGCTGCAGGATCATCCGGCCCGAGCGGAAATCGCATGTCTTTTCCGGCCCGACCGCCTTTTCGCACACGTAGGAATTGCCGTGCTCGAACACGCGTGATCCGCACTTCGGGCAGACTCCGAGCGGCGTCTGCGCGGAGAAATCAGGCGCTTGTCCGTCGTCGCCGACGTCGGCGTTGCCGAAGTCGAACACGACCTCGTGGGCATCGTTCATCTTGAGCTTCGCCGAGAACGGCCGGCCCATCTTGCTGCGAAAGCCGTCGAGCGGGCCGATCTCGCGATCCTTGATCAGCGTCTCGGCCTCGTGCGGCTCGATCTGCCGGCCGCCCATGATCTTCCAGAAAGCGAAGTCGCACGTCGGGTTGATGCACTGGAACTTCTTGTATTTCTCGTGCACTTCGCCGCCGCACTTCGGGCACGGCAACGGACAGCGTGGCGAAGTCGCCGGGGATCGTGTCGCTTTCGTAGTTCTTGGCCTGGCCGACGATGTGCTCGGTCATCGCGACGATCTCGCGCATGAACGTGTCGCGCGCCAGCTTGCCGTGCTCCATCTGCGCCAGCTTGAACTCCCACTCCGCCGTCAGTTCGGGCGAGAAGAGTTCGGGCACGCCGAGCCCGTGCAGCAGCGTCATCAGCGAGAACGCCTTGGCCGTCGGATGCAGGTCCTTGCCTTCGCGGTAGATGTACCGTTCGGCGATCAGGCCCTCGATGATGGCGGCGCGCGTGGCCGGCGTGCCCAGGCCCTTCTCGCGCATCGCCTCGCGCAGCTCGTCGTCCTCGATCAGCTTGCCCGCGCCTTCCATCGCCGACAGCAGCGTGGCTTCGTTCAGGCGCGGCGGCGGCCGCGTGACCAGCGGCACCACGTCCATCTTTTCGGTGGCGACCTTCTCGTCCGGCAGCACCGGCGCGAGCGACGCCTCGTCGCCTTGGGCTTCCTTGCCGTACACGGCGAGCCAGCCGGGCGACACGAGGATGCGGCCTTCGGTCTTGAACGGCTCGCCCTCGACGCGCGTGATCCGCGTGGTGACGAGGCTCTCCGCCGCCGGATAGAACACGGCGAGGAAGCGGCGCACGACGAGATCGTAGAGCTTCCCCTCGATCTCGTTCAGATGCTTCGGCGTCACCATCGTGGGGATGATCGCGAAGTGATCCGAGATCTTCGAATTGTCGAAGATCCGCTTGTTCGGGCGCACCCATTTCTGCTTCAGGATCTCGCGCGCGAAGCCGCCGAACGCGTTCGTCTCGCGCAGCTCCTCGAGTGTTGCCGTGACGGTGCCGATGTAATCCTCGGGCAGCGCGCGCGCGTCCGTCCGCGGATACGTCAGCACCTTGTGCTTTTCATACAGCGCCTGGGCGAGCGACAGCGTCGTCCGCGCGGAAAAGCCGAAGCGGCCGTTGGCCTCGCGCTGCAGGCTCGTCAGGTCATAGAGCAGCGGCGGGCTTTGCGTCGTCGGCTTCGATTCCTCCGTGACGATGCCCGGCTTGCCGGCGCACTTGCCGGCGATGCCCTGCGCGCGCGCCTCTTCCCACAGCCGTTCGGCGCGCGAGTCGGGGTCGTCCTCGGCTCTTTTGAATTTCTCGTCGAACCAGCGGCCGGTGTACTCGCCGCCCTTCGCGCGGAACGTGCCGACGACTTCCCAGTAGTCGCGCGGCCGGAACGCGCGGATCTTGGCCTCGCGCTCGACGAGGATCGCGAGCGTCGGCGTCTGCACGCGCCCGACCGTCGTCAGCTGGAAGCCGCCCGACTTGGAGTTGAACGCCGTCATCGCTCGCGTGCCGTTGATGCCGACGAGCCAGTCGGCCTCCGAGCGGCAGACGGCGGCGTCGGCCAGCGGCAGCATCGCCTCGTCGCTGCGCAGCTGCGCGAAGCCGTCGCGGATCGCCGCGGGCGTCATCGACTGCAGCCACAGCCGCTTGATCGGCTTGCCGGTCTTCGCGTACTGCGCGATGTAACGGAAGATGAGCTCGCCCTCGCGCCCGGCGTCGCAGGCGTTGACGAGCGCGGTGACATCCTTGCGCTTGATGAGCTTCAGCAGCGTCTTCAGCCGGTTCTCGTTCTTCTCGATCGGCTTCAGCGCGAACTTGGACGGCACGGCGGGCAGGTGCGCGAACGTCCACTTCCCGCGCTTGACCTCCTCCTCCTCGGGCATGCCGATCTCGAGCAGGTGCCCGACCGCCGACGAGAGCACCGCCTTGTCGCTCTCGAAGTAGTCGTCGTGACGCGTGAAGCCGCCCAGCGCCTTCGCGATGTCGGCGGCGACGGACGGCTTCTCGGCAATGATGAGGGTCTTGGCCAAAGGCTTCGGTCGATGCAAAAGGGACGCAGATACTACATTACGCGACGAAATCGCGGATAGGCCAACCCCGCCCGTCAGCGATTTCGGCGCAGACCAACCGCCTTCGACGCCCTGTCTTTGCAAGTCGGGTTCACAACGCAAGTACCAGGGCTGGCGGCCGGTCGCGGGCCACAATACCTCGCACGCAGGCGTTTCCCATGATCTGGAGCAGGATTTGCCATCATCATCGCCGCCGCTGCCATCGCCCCCCCGGCAACGCCGCGACAGTGCCCGCGAGTTCGAGTCCGGTCAACTCGACCATGACGTCGCCCGCGGCAAGGCCGGTGCGCGCGACCAGCGCGTCGACGCCGGCGGGGTCGTCGCCGAGCGCCGCGAGCAGCGGACTATCGGATATGGGCGCGGCATCCGGGGATTGCAACGGCGCGGACTTCCCGCCCATTCCCAGTTCCTCCAGGATGTCCTGCGCCGTCTCGACGAGCTTGGCGCCCTCGCGGATCAGCTTGTGGCAGCCTTTGGACAGCGGTGAATGGATGGAGCCGGGGATGGCGAACACCTCGCGGCCCTGCTCGCCCGCATAGCGCGCGGTGATGAGGGAGCCCGAGGCGAGCGCGGCCTCCACCACCAGCACGCCGCGGGCGAGGCCGCTGATCAGGCGGTTGCGGCGCGGAAAGTTGATGTCCCGGGGCGGCGTACCGGGCGGGAATTCGGACAGCAAGCCGCCCGTCGCGGCGATCGCATGCGCGAGCTCACGGTTGCGCGCGGGATACACGCGGTCGAGTCCGGTGCCGACGACGGCGAGCGTGGAACCGGCGCCGGCCAGCGCGCCCTCGTGCGCGGCGGCGTCGATGCCCAGCGCCAATCCCGAAACGATGGTGAGTCCGGCGTCGGCGAGCGCCCGCGCGAACGCCCGCGCGTTGTCCCGTCCCTGCGCCGTGGCATTGCGGCTGCCGACGATCGCGAGCGCCGGGCGATTCAGCAGCTCGCGGCGGCCGACAAAATAGAGCACCGGCGGCGCGAAGCCCAAGTCCAACAGCGCCTTCGGGTAGTCCGGGTCGTCCCACGCGAGGATCTCGTGCGCGGGATCGGCGAGCCACTCGCGGGTGCGCGCGAGCGCGTCCGCGTCCACGGGCGCGGCGAGGCGCGCGATGACGGCGTCGGGCACGACGGCGGCCAGTTGCGCGCGCGACGCGGACAGGATCGCCTGCGGGCCGCGGAACGCGCGCAGCAGCGCGATCCAGGCCGTCTTGCGGCAGCGCTTTCAGCGCCAGCGCCGCCCAGGCTTCGCGCGTCTCTCCGGCGGATGTCATGGCGCCACTATGGGCGGCGCGGCATGCGCGCCGCCATCCGCCGAACTGCCGAGCGCGCGAAACGGTGACGTTAAGGCGTCCGCGCGTAATCGCCCGGGCGCACCGGATCGGTCGTGTTCAGGACCACCGCGAACGACACGCGGTCGAACGTGCGGAACACGAACAGCAGTCCCGTGCGTTCGTCGGCCGGCGCCACGAACTCCTTCGGCGTGAAGACCGTCGTCGGATCGAGATAGCGCAGGATGATCGTCTGCTGCCGCGAAGGCCGCGGATCCTCGATCGGCGTGATGACGCGATACACGGCCAGCACGTGGCCGACCTCGATGCCGTCGCGCGCTCCCCTGGTCGAGCGTGACGATGCCGCCGCGCGCGGTTTCGAGACCGTCGAACGGCACGCGCAGGATGCGCGCGTTGACGGGCTTGTCGGGCGCATGCGGCACGTAGTTGACGAGCGTCTCGCGCGGAGCCGGCAGCATCCGGTCGCCGACCTGGATTTCCTCGGTCGACGTTTCGATGCGCACGGTGGCGAGTTCGCCGAATTTCTCGACGCGCGCGGTGCCCAGGAACTTGCTCTCGTAGCCGAGCACTTCGGTGCCGTCGAGGCTGACGACGGCGCCGGCCGGCCGGTAGATGTACCAGTAATCGCCCGCCTTCTGGTCGATGCCGAGCACGTAGACGACGTCGCCGGCGCCGCGCACGACGCGTTCGTCGTTGCGTCCGCGCAGGATCTGCGCCGAATCGTAGAGACCCGACGGCCCGGTGATCAGCGGACGGGTGAGATACGGCTCGATGTCGTTCGGCGGAATGCTCGGGATCGCGGCGGTTTCCAGCGCCGATACGCGCGCCGTCGGCGACAGTTGCACGGTGTCGCCGCGCGACAGCGACAGCTGCGGCTGCCCGTCGACGATGTCGAGCCGGACGACATCGCCCGGGTAGATGAGGTGGGGATTGCGGATCTGCTCGCGGTTCATCCGCCAGACGTCGGGCCACCGCCACGGTTCTTTCAGAAACTTGCCCGAAATGCCCCAGAGCGTGTCGCCCTTCTGAACCGTGTAGCTCGACGGCGCGCGGTCGGCGACCTGCAGGTTCTGGGCGCCGGCCATCCCGGCGATCGCCATGAGGCCGATCGCCGCGAGCGCGGCCGTGTGTCGAAGCGCTGTGGTAAACTGTTGAAGCATAACGCCTCTTCCCGGTCGGGCGAACCAATCGGACGGGTTGGTTCGGTCACAACCCAGATGTCCTAAACCGCCGCAAAATAAGGACTTAACACGGATTCTGCATCCGGCACCTTGCATTTGGCAAGCTATGGCCCTACTACCCATCCTCGAATACCCCGATCCGCGTCTCAAAAAAGTCGCTTCCCCGGTGACCGCCTTCACGCCGGACGTCGTCAAGCTGGTCCGCGACATGGCGGAGACCATGTATTCGGCGCCGGGCGTCGGCCTCGCCGCCACCCAGGTCGACGTCCACAAGCGCATCATCGTCATCGACATTTCCGAGGCCAAGGACGACCTCCTGGTGCTCGTCAACCCGGAGATCGTCGCCGCCGAAGGCGAGGCGGAGTGCGAGGAGGGCTGTCTGTCCGTCCCGGGCTACTATGACAAGGTCACCCGGGCGGCCCGGATCACGGTCCGGGCCCGAAACGAGCGCGGCGAACCGATCGAGCGGACCGCGGAGGGCCTCCTCGCCGTCTGCATACAGCACGAAATGGACCACCTCATCGGCAAGATGTTCGTGGATTACCTGTCGCCGTTGAAACGCGCCCGCCTGGCCTCGAAGCAGCGCAAGAAGCAACGGCTGGCGGGCTAGTCCCCCTCCCGCCTTTCGGACCGTCCAAGGGTGCCCGCCTTGCGCGTCGGCTTTGCCGGCACCCCCGTATTCGCGGCGGAGGCCCTGGCGGCCATCCTGACGGCCGGCTTTGCCGTGCCGCTGGTGTTGACCCAGCCCGACCGGCCGAGCGGCCGGGGCTTGAAGCTTTCGCCGTCGCCCGTGAAGTTGCGCGCCATCGAGCACGGGATTCCCGTGCTGCAGCCGCCTTCGCTCAAGACCGACGCCGCGCGCGCCGAAGCGCTGGCCGTCAGGCTCGACGTGCTGGTGGTCGCCGCCTATGGGCTCATCCTGCCGCCGGCGGTCCTTGCGTGGCCGCGACACGGCGGCCTCAATATCCACGCGTCGAAGCTGCCCCGCTGGCGGGGCGCGGCGCCCATCCAGCGCGCACTGCTGGCCGGCGACAGCGTCACCGGCGTCACGATCATGCAGATGGACGCCGGGCTCGACACGGGTCCGATGATCGAGGTCGTCGACGTGCCCATCGCCGCGCGGGAGACGGCCGGCACGCTGACGGCGCGCCTGGCGGCGGCCGGCGCCGCGGCCATCGTCACCGTGCTGGAGCGCCTGGCGCGCGACGGCGCGCTCGCGGCCACGCCGCAGCCCGCCGACGGCGTCACGTACGCGGCCAAGATCGGGCGCGCCGATGCCGCGCTCGACTGGACGCAATCCTCCGCGATGCTGGATCGCACGGTGCGCGCGTTCGACCCGGCCCCGGGCGCGTTCACGCAATGGGGCGCGGAGACGGTCAAGGTCTGGTCGGCCGAACCGGTGACGGACGCGTCGGGCGCACAGGGCACCGTCGTCGCCGTGGGACCCGACGGCGTGGATGTCGCCTGCGGCAGCGGCGCGCTGCGGCTGCGGACCGTGCAACCCGCCGGCGGCAAGCGAATGCCCGCCACCGCGTTCGCGGCCGGCCGCGCGCTCGGTCCCGGTGCGCGCTTCGGCGCGGCCGATGGCGCCGCGCGGTAACCGTCGTCCTTCAATCGATTGTTTCGAGGTTTCCGTGCGCGCCGGTTCATGTTCACCCACCGTCGTCCCCGCGAATGCGGGGACCCAGTGCCGTTTGCACGCCACGAGACGATCGCACCACGACGACGCTGGGTCCCCGCATTCGCGGGGACGACGATTGGGAACGACGGTTGCGTTCTGCAAGCAACAGGTTGCAGCCTCGCCACCCGCCGCGTCGCCATGGCGAAATTGGCCTTCCGATGAACGGGCCCGATGCAGCATGAGCAACGGATGGCGGCGCTGGCCGTCTGCCGCGTCTTCGACGGCGCGACGCTGCCGGTGGCGCTGGCGGCGGTGGCCGACGGCGCGCCGACGCGCGGACATGCGCTCGTCCAGGAGCTTGCCTACGGCACGCTGCGGCACTGGGGCCGGCTGCAGGCGCTGACGCTCGCGCTGGCGGCAAAACCGATCGTCGACGCGCCGCTGTCGGCGCTGCTGGCGGTGGCGCTGTACCAGCTCGACCACACGCAGGCGCCGGCCTTCGCGGTCGTCGATCGCGCCGTCGACGCCGCGGCGCTGCTCGGCCGGCCGCAGGCGAAGGGCCTCGTCAATGCGCTGCTGCGCCGCTACCTGCGCGAACGCGACGCGCTCAACGACCAGGTGGTGACGGCGAGTCCGGTCGCGCGCTGGTCGTATCCGCGCTGGTGGATACGCCGCGTCGAAGCCGATCATCCGCAGCACTGGCAGGCGATCCTCGAAGCGGGCAACGAACGTCCGCCGCTGACGCTGCGCGTCAATCGCCGCGCGATTACGCGCGAGGCGCTTATCGCGAAATTCGACGCCGCCGGCATCGCCACGCAACCGGTCGGCGCGGCGGGGCTCATTGTCGTCGCGCCGCGCAACGGTCACGGAGCTGCCCGGCTACGCCGAAGGCGAATTCGCCGTCCAGGACGCCGGGGCGCGCAGCTCGCCGCACCGCTGCTCGACGTCCACGACGGCATGCGCGTGCTCGATGCCTGCGCCGCGCCCGGCGGCAAGACGACGCACCTGGCGGAACTCGCGGACATCGACCTCACGGCCGCTCGACAGCGACGCAGACGCGCCTGTCGCGCGTGCGCGACAACCTCGCGCGCCTGAAGCTCGCCGGTCCGCGCATCCGGACGGTGACGGGCGACGCGGCGGTGCCGGGCCCGTGGTGGGACGGACGCCCGTTCGACCGGATCCTGGCCGACGTCCCGTGCACGGCCTCCGGCATCGTGCGCCGGCATCCGGATGGCAAGTGGCTGCGGCGCGCCGCCGACGTCACGACGTTCGGCGCGCAGCAGCAGCGGCTGCTCGCGGGGCTGTGGCCGCTGCTGGCGCCCGGCGGTCGGCTGCTCTATGTGACCTGCTCGGTGTTCGACGCGGAAAACGAGTTGCAAATCAAGGAGTTCCTCGATCGGCAGCCGGGGGCGTTGCGCGAAACCATCATGTTTCCCGCCGATTGCCTGCATGCGGGCGGCCAACTCTTGCCTTCGGGGAAGGCCGCGAGCCACAATCAGGACGGTTTCTTCTACGCGCTGCTTCGCAAGTCATAGCGCCTTTGGCGGCAACGCCGCCACGCCGCCGGAAACGTCGCACCGATTCTCGCCGGCATGCCGTCTGTCCTCCTCCATCGTCACTTGTTGCTACCGAGCGCCGGACTGCGCCGGCGGGTCGTTTCGCTGGTCGGCGCCGCGCTCGCGCTGGCCGCGTTCGCGCTGCTGCTCTGCGCGCCGAACGCGCATGCCGACACGATCCCCGTCAAGTCGGCGGAGCTGCGGATCGAGGAAGGCGAAGTCCTGCTGAACGCCGAGTTCGAACTCACGTTCAACCCGACGCTCGAGGAAGCGCTGCAGCGGGGCATCGCGCTCTATTTCGTCCTCGAGTTCGAATTGTCGCGCAGCCGCTGGTACTGGCTCGACGAAAAGGTCGGGCAGGCATCGTTGACGTCGCGCGTGTCGTACAACGCGCTCACCCGGCAGTACCGCGTCGCCAGCGGGCTGCTCACGCAGAATTTCGGCTCGCTCGAGGAAGTGGAGCGCTATGTCGGCCGCGTCACGTCGCGGCCGGTCGCGCCGGCCGCCGCGCGTCACGAAAGGCATGCGCTACGACGCCGCCGTGCGGCTGCGGCTCGACGTCAACCAGCTGCCGAAGCCGTTCCAGGTGAATGCGCTCGCCTCGCGCGAGTGGACGCTCTCCTCCGACTGGTATCGCTGGAGCTTTGTACCGTGAGCGCGACGATGCAAAGACCGTCTCACAAGGAGACGCAGAGGCGCCGAGAACGGCAGGGGTCGGGTGTTCTCTGCGTCTCGGGGGCTCCTGTCGGCCTTGCTCTCCGAGGGCGCGATGAGCGCCCTTCCCGGCAAGCGCGGCTTGCGCTGGCTGCTGCTGGCGTCGGCGTCGCTGTCGGCGATCGCGCTGTTCCTGCTCGCCACCGCCACCGCCAACACGGGGCTCTTCGCGCAAGGCTACGACAACGCTGCTGGTCCTCAACGGCGTGCTGATCGCGCTGCTGATGCTCGTCGTCGGCTGGCAGCTGTGGCGATTGCGCCGCAACCTGAAGGCGGGGGTCTTCGGGTCGCGCCTCGCCGTGCGGCTCGTGTTCCTGTTCGCGCTGGTGGCCGTGCTGCCGGGCGCGCTCGTCTACGCGGTGTCGGTGCAGTTCATCGGCCGCAGCATCGAGAGCTGGTTCGACGTGCGCGTGGATCGCGCCCTCGAAGGCGGCTTGAACCTCGGCCGCAACTCGCTCGACTATCTGCTGAAGGAGACGGGGAGCAAGGCCGCGCAGATGGCGGTCGCGCTGGCCGACAATCCCGGCAACCTCGCCGGCGCGTTGAACCGCGCCGCCGAGCAGGCCAATGTCTACGAGGCCGTGCTGTTCTCGCCGACCGGCAGCGTGCTCGCGATCGCGGGCATGGGCGGATCGCGCGCGACACCCGAGCCGCCGCCGCCGCAGGCGTTGCGCCTCGCGCGGCTGCAGCAGCCGTACACCAAGATCGAGCAGAGCGCCGACGGCGGCCTGCTGCTGCGCGTCGTGGTGCCGGTCAACACCGACGACAGCCTCAATCCGCTGAAGCTGCTGCAGGTCGATCGAACCGGTGCCGAAGGCGCTCGCGCAGGACGCCGAACGCGTGCAGGCCGGCGTGCGCGACTATCAGGAGCTGTCGTTCTCGCGCACGGCGCTGAAGCGCCTCTACGCGCTGACGCTGACGCTGACGCTGCTGCTCGCGCTGACGTCGGCGCTCGGCCTCGCCGTCGTGCTGTCGGAGCGTTTCGCCGCGCCGCTGGGCTTGCTCGCCGAAGGCACGCGCGCCGTCGCGCAGGGCGATTTCACCCGCCGCCAGCCGGTCGTGTCGCGCGACGAACTCGGCGTGCTGACCGAATCGTTCAACACGATGACCGCGCAGCTGGCCGAAGCGCAGGGCAAGGCCGAGGACAGCCGGCGCGCGACCGAAACGACGCGCGCGTACCTCGAGAGCATCCTCGGCAACCTGTCGGCGGGCGTGCTCGTGTTCGACGAGCGGCATCGGCTGCGCACGGTGAATCCGAGCGCCGCCGTGATCCTGCAGCAGCCGCTGGCCGAACTGGCGGGCATGTCGCTCGCCGATTGGGGCAAGCGGCTGCCCGCGCTGGCGCCGTTCGCCGAACTCGTGTCCGAGGGTTTTCGCGGCAGCCGCGACGGCCAGTGGCAGAAGGAGGCCGAACTCGCCGTCGCCAACCTGTCGCGCACGCTGCTGATGCGCGGCACGCGGCTGCCGGGTACGACGACGACCGGCGGCTACGTGGTAGTCTTCGACGATGTCTCGGAACTGGTCCAGGCCCAGCGCGACGCCGCGTGGGCCGAAGTGGCGCGGCGACTGGCGCACGAGATCAAGAACCCGCTGACGCCGATCCAGCTTTCGGCCGAGCGCCTTGCCGTCAAGCTCGCGTCCAAGCTCGAAAGCCCGGACCAGGAAATCCTGCGGCGAGGCACGCAGACCATCGTGTCGCAAGTCGGTGCGATGAAGCACATGGTCGACGACTTCGCGATCTACGCCCGGCAGCCGCGACCCGGCCAGATGCAGCACGTCGATCTGGCAGCCCTCTTGCTTGACGTGCTTGCCCTATATGAAAATATCGTCCCTCACGTTGCGCTATCCTTGCCTGACACGCCCCTCTACATCCAGGGCGAGCCCACCCGCCTGCGCCAGGTGTTCCACAATCTCCTCTCGAATGCGGTCGATGCCCAGGCCGACGTTCCCGATCCGCGTTTCGCGATCACCCTCTCCGCGAATGCCGGCGAGACGACGCTCGCGTTCGAGGACGGCGGTCCCGGGTTCGCCGACGACGTGCTCACGCACGCGTTCGAGCCGTACGTGACGACCAAGGCGAAGGGCACCGGCCTGGGCCTGGCCATCGTGAAGAAGATCATCGACGAGCACGGCGGGCGCGTCGTCCTTGCCAACGCGCAAGGCGGCGGTGCGCGCGTGACGCTGGTCTTTCCCCATGCCGTCACGGGCAGCAAGCCCGCGGCCGCCGCGGCCTGAAGGGCACGACAACGATGGCCATGGCAAGAGAAATCCTCATCGTCGACGACGAAGTCGGCATCCGCGAACTGCTGTCGGAGATCCTGCAGGACGAAGGCTACCGCGTCGCGCTCGCCGAGAACGCCGGGGAGGCGCGCGCGTATCGGCAGCGGCTGCAGCCGTCGCTGGTGCTGCTCGACATCTGGATGCCCGATACCGACGGCGTCACGCTGCTGCGCGAATGGGCGGCCAACGGCCAGCTGACGATGCCGGTCGTGATGATGTCCGGCCACGGCACGATCGAGACCGCCGTCGACGCGACGAAGATCGGCGCCTTCGATTTCCTCGAGAAGCCCGTCGGGCTGCAGAAGTTGCTGTCGACGATCGCGCGCGCGCTCAAGAGCGCGGCCGCGCAGGAGCCGCGGCGCGTGTCGCTGGCGCCGCTGGGCGGCGGCCCCGCCGTCCGCGAAACCGAGCGCGCGCTCGAGCAGTTGATCGCCGGCCGGCGGCCGGTGCTGCTGCTGGGCGAGCCGGGCACCGGCCACGATGTCGCGGCGCGCGCGCTGCAAAGCGCCGACGTTCCCTTCGTCGCGCTGCAGAACGGGCAGCGCCTCACCGCCAACCCGATGGGCATCATCGAGGAAGCGCGCGACGGCGTCCTCTATTGCGCCGAGATCGCGCAGTATTCGAAGGTCGAGCAGCGGGGTCTCGCGTTCCTGCTCGGCAAGCTCGACAAGATGAACGTGACGCTGGTCTGCACGAGCACCGAGGCGCTCGGCAACCTGGCGGCCGAGGGCAAGTTCGACGCGTCGCTGCTGGCGCAGCTCGCGGCGGGGACGGTGATGCTGCCGCCGCTGCGCAAGCGGCGCGAGGACATCCCGCTGCTGATCGAGCGGTATTGGCGCGAAGTGACGAAGGCCGACACGTCGACGCCGCTGCTCGCCGCGCTGCCGCCCGCCGCGCTCACCGCGCTGACCAATGCGTACTGGCCCGGCAACCTCGATCACCTGGCGGGTTTCATCCAGAACCTCGTGCTGCTGCGCGGCGAGATCACGACCGAGCACGTCAAGCGCGTGCTGGGCGAAGCCGCGTCGCCCAATCCCACGCCCGCCCCGGAGATCACGTCGCGCTTTTTCGACCTGCCTCTGCGCGAGGCGCGCGAGGCGTTCGAGCGCATCTACTTCGAGCAGCTGCTGGGCCGCGAGCAGAGCAACATGAGCAAGGTGGCGGAAAAGGCGGGCCTCGAGCGGACGCACCTCTACCGCAAGCTCAAGCAGTTGAACATCCGCTTCTCCCGCCGCACGGACGAGAGCGCGGCCTGACTTGGGCGTTGCGCGTCCGGACTTCCTCCTGGCTGCGCATGAGCACCACCTCCCCGGACAAGAAACGCTCGACCGCCCTGGTCATCGGGGCGATCGGCGTCGTCTACGGCGACATCGGCACCAGTCCGCTGTACATGCTGCGCACGGCGTTCACCGGCGAGCACGGACTCGCGCTGACGCCGGGCAACGTCTACGGCGTGCTGTCGGTCGTCTTCTGGTCGCTCGTCGTCGTCGTCACGCTGAAGTACATCACGCTGATCATGCGCGCCGACAACAACGGCGAAGGCGGCATCCTCGCGTTGACGGCGCTCGTGTCGCGCGGCCTCGAACGAGCCGAGCGGCGCCGCTGGTGGCTCGTCGGCTTCGGCATTTTCGGCGCGGCGATGTTCTACGGCGACGGCATGATCACGCCCGCGATCTCCGTGCTGTCCGCCGTCGAAGGGCTGGAGATCGTCGCGCCCGCGTTCCATCCGTTCGTCGTGCCGGTGACGCTCGTCATCATCGTCGTGCTGTTCGGCATCCAGCGGCACGGCACCGCGAGCGTCGGCTTGTTCTTCGGGCCCGTGATGTGCGTCTACTTCGTCACGATCGCGCTGCTGGGCCTGCATGCAGATCGTCGAGCAGCCGGGGATCCTGGCGGCGCTCAACCCGCTCCACGCGCTGCGGTTCTTCGCCGACACCCCGGTCGCGGCCTTCCTGTCGCTCGGCGCCGTCGTGCTCGCCGTGACCGGGACCGAGGCGCTCTATGCCGACATGGGTCACTTCGGCCGCTCGCCGATCCGCAGGGCGTGGCTGGCGTTCGTGATGCCGGCGCTGGTGATCAACTATTTCGGGCAGGGCGCGCTGCTGCTCGCCACGCCCGAGGCGATCAAGAACCCGTTCTACCTGCTGGCGCCGTCGTGGGCGCTGATCCCGCTGGTGATCCTCGCCACCTGCGCGACGGTGATCGCGTCGCAGGCCGTGATCTCCGGGACGTTCTCGCTGACGCGCGCGGCCATCCAGATGGGCTACTGTCCGCGGCTGCAGATCCAGCACACGTCGGAGCGGCAGATCGGCCAGATCTACGTGCCGTTCATCAACTGGTCGCTGTTCGTCGCGGTCGTCCTGCTGGTCGTGTCGTTCCGCAAGTCCGAGCAACCTCGCCGCCGCCTACGGCATCGCCGTGACGCTCGCGATGCTGATCGACTCGATCCTCATCTTCATCGTGATGCGCCGCCTGTGGAACTGGCCGTCGTGGCTCGCCATCGGCGATCGCCGCTCCGCTGATGATCATCGACCTCGCGTTCCTCGCGTCGAACTCCCTCAAGATCCCCGACGGCGGCTGGTTCCCGCTGGTCATCGGCGCGATCATCTTCACGCTGCTGACGACGTGGAAGCGCGGCCGGGCGCTGCTGCTCGACAAGCTGTCCGAGGACGCGCTGCCGCTCGACGTGTTCATCCAGAGCATCGAGGTGGCGCCGCCGACGCGCGTCGAGGGCACGGCCGTGTTCATGACGTCCACGCCCAACCGCGTGCCGCACGCGCTGCTGCACAACCTGAAGCACAACAAGGTGCTGCACGAGCGCGTCGTGTTCCTGACGGTCGTGATGCGCGACATTCCGTACGTGCAGCAGGAGGAGCGCATCGAGATCAAGTCGCTCGGATGCGATTTCTACCAGTTCCTCGCCTATTACGGCTTCAAGGAGGACCCGGACGTCCCGGAACTCCTCGATGAATCCGGGCGCCGCGGATTCATGTTCGACATGATGGAGACGAGCTTCTTCGTCTCGCGCGAGACGCTGATCCCCACCGTCGGGCCGGGGATGGCGCTGTGGCGCGAGCGGCTGTTCGCGTCGATGTCGAAGAACGCCGTCAAGGCGTCGGAGTTCTTCCAGATCCCGACCAATCGCGTCGTGGAGCTCGGCACGCAGGTGGAGTTGTAGCGTCCACGCTTGTTAGGGGTCAGAGCGATAAGCATCCTTGTTAGGGGTCAGAGCGATAAGCATCGGCCGGGGCACGATACGCGAAATGCCGATCGCTTGGCGCGGCCGATGCTTATCGCTCTGACCCCTAACAAGGATGCTTATCGCTCTGACCCCTAACAAAAGAAAACGCCGGCACGAAGCCGGCGTTTCCTGTTGCTGGCTGCGAAGAACTGTCAGGCCGCCTGGGCCATCTGCGACTTCATCGTCTTCATCGCCTTGGACTCGATCTGGCGGATCCGCTCGGCGGACACGCCGTACTCGGTGGCCAGGTCCTGCAGCGTCGCGCCCGAATCGTCGTCGCGCAGCCAGCGCGCTTCGATGATCCTGCGGCTGCGGGCGTCGAGCTTGGCGAGCGCCGTTTGCAGGCCCTTCGACCGGTTGTGGGCGGTTTCCTCGCGAATCAGGATCTGCGCGGGCTCGTCCTCGCTGTCGGTCAGGTAGGCGATCGGCGACACGAAGTTGTCCTCGTCGCCGGGCGTCGGGTCGAGCGCCATGTCGTGGCCGCCCAGCCGCGTTTCCATCTCGACGACCTCTTCCGGCTTGACGCCCAGGTCCTTGGCGATCTTCTTCGCATCGGCCACCGACAGCGCGGCGGAACTCGCCTTCATGCTGCGCAGGTTGAAGAACAGCTTGCGCTGGGCCTTGGTCGTCGCGATCTTGACCAGCCGCCAGTTGCGCAGGATGTACTCGTGCATCTCGGCGCGGATCCAGTGCAGCGCGAACGACACCAGGCGCACGCCACGCTCCGGATCGAAGCGGCGCACGGCCTTCATCAGGCCCACGTTGCCTTCCTGGATCAGGTCGGCTTGCGGCAGGCCATAGCCCACGTAGTTGCGCGAAACCGCCACGACCAGCCGCAGGTGCGACAGCACCAGCTGGCGGGCGGCGTCGATGTCGTCCGCTTTCTGCAAACGTCGGCCAAGCGCCGTCTCCTGCTCCTGCGTCAGCAGCGGGAACCGGTTCACGGCCTGAATGTAATGATCGAGGCTTCCCAGCGATGCGGGAGTGGGGAACGCCAGCGTTGTACTCGTCATGCCTTCCGTCTCCTAGTTGGGCGTCGCGCCCATGGAGCCAAACACCGCGGCTCCACCGGCACCCGACGTCAGTTTAGCACTCGACTACTTTGAGTGCTAACGCCGGAAAAGGTTCCCGACCAATTCAGTCGGGTATCATCGATAAGACTGTTCCGGCGCTCACCGAGTTCACGATGTTGAGCCACCATAGCAACTGGCGGGCCGGGCGAAAGCCCATTGCGACGGGCGACGACGGGGGCGCACGGACGCCGCCCTGGGCGGACGGCCGGGACCAAGCAAAGTCAGGAAGCCGGTATCGCCCCGCCGGTCTCAACACAGGGGCCGGGCCTGACGCGACCGCCTGGCGTAAACCCACGCTCAACGACAGGCGTGGACAGGTCGCGGGGGTAAGTACTGGCTCACTTCCCCAGACTAAGGGGTCGCGACCTCGGCCGGGAGCAAGGCGTCGACGAACTCCCGGGCGACGAACGGCCGCAAGTCGTCGACGCCCTCGCCGACGCCGATGAACTTGAGCGGCACCGGATGCTGCTTGGCGATGGCGGCGACGACACCGCCCTTGGCACTCCCGTCGAGCTTGGTGACGATCAGGCCCGTGAGGCCCACCGCCGCGTCGAACGCCTTCACCTGCGCCGAGGCGTTCTGGCCGGTATTGGCGTCGAGGACGAGCAGGATCTCGTGCGGCGACCCTTCCTGCGCCTTGCCGAGCACGCGCTTGACCTTGCGCAGCTCCTCCATCAGGTGCGCCTGCGTCGGCAGCCGGCCGGCGGTGTCGGCCAGCACGACGTCGATGCCGCGGGCCCGCGCCGCGCCGACCGCATCGAACATCACCGACGCGGCGTCGCCGCCCGCCTGCTGGATGACGGCGACGCCGTTGCGTTCGCCCCAGACGACGAGCTGCTCCCGCGCCGCGGCGCGGAACGTGTCGCCGGCGGCGAGCAGCACCGACAGGTGCTGCTGCTGCAGCCACTTGGCGAGCTTGCCGATCGACGTCGTCTTGCCGGCGCCGTTCACGCCCGTCAGCATGATGACGAACGGGCGCTGCGGTCCGATCACCAGCGGTTTCTCGAGCGGTCCGATCAGGTCGACCAGCGCGTCGGCCAGCACGCTCCGCGGGTCGCCGTCGTCGCCGGCCCGACGCCAGCGCTACCTTCACGTCGGCCAGCAGGTGCTCGGTGGCGTCGACGCCGACGTCGCCGGTCAGCAGCGCGGTTTCGAGTTCCTCCAGCGCCTCGTCATCGAGCTTGCGCCGGGAGAAGACGTTCGCCAGCGCGCCAGCGAACTTGTCGCGGGACAGGCCGAGCCCCGCCTTCAGCCGCTCGGTCCACGAACGTTGCGGCACGGCTTCCGCCGGCGGCGGCTGCGATGGCGGGCGGCGCGGGCGGGGCGGCTGGGGTTTTCTTCTTGAAGAGGTCGAACAACCAAGCTCCCGTGCGGGGGGTCCGGCGGGGAATGCGTGCCGGGGAAGCTAGAATTCTACCGGTTCCGCCCCACCTGCCTCCTTGTGCCTCCCTCCTCCGCCCAGCGCATCCGTGTGATCGGCGGCCGTTTCCGCGGCCGGGTCATCCGCTTTCCGAACGCCGCCGGCGTCCGGCCCACGCCCGACCGCGTCCGCGAGACGCTGTTCAACTGGCTGGGCCAGGATCTGGCGGAACTCGCCACGCTGGACCTGTATGCCGGCAGCGGCGCGTTGTCGCTGGAAGCGCTGTCGCGCGGCGCGGCGCTCGCCGTCGCCGTCGATCGCGATCCGGCGCTGGTGCGGGCCATCGCCGAAACCGCGCAGGCGTTTGGCGCGACGGGACTGGAAACGCGTGCCGCCGACGCCCGCGCGTGGCTTGCCGCGGACCGGCGCAAGTTCGACGTGATCTTTCTCGACCCGCCGTTCGGCGAAGACCCGTGGTCGTGGCTGCTGCCGGCGTGCGCGGAACGCCTGGCGGGCGGCGGCTTCCTGTACGCCGAGGCGCCGCGCCAACTCGAGGCGCCGCCGCCGCTGGCCGTTTACCGCCACGCGCGGGCCGGCCACGTGCATTATCATCTGCTGCGCCATTCCTCCGAGATGTCATGATCAAGGTCGTCTATCCGGGCACGTTCGATCCGCTGACGCGCGGGCACGAGGACCTCGTCCGCCGCGCGGCGCACGTGTTCGACCGTGTCGTCGTCGGCGTCGCCGACAGCGAGGCCAAGCACCCGTTCTTCTCCGCCGCCGAGCGCATCGGGATGGCGCGCGAAGTGCTGGCGCCGATTCCCAACGCCGAGGTGATCGGCTTTTCGTCGCTGCTGATGGACTTCGTCCAGGCGCAGGGCGCGAAGATCATCCTGCGCGGCCTGCGCGCGGTGTCGGACTTCGAGTACGAGTTCCAGATGGCCGGCATGAACCGCCACCTGTACCCGAATGTCGAAACGCTGTTCCTCACCCCGTCGGAGCAATACACGTTCATTTCGGCGACGATCGTCCGCGAGATC
This sequence comes from uncultured beta proteobacterium, assembly GCA_963823475.1. Taxonomy (GTDB): domain Bacteria; phylum Pseudomonadota; class Gammaproteobacteria; order Burkholderiales; family Casimicrobiaceae; genus VBCG01. The sequence continues at coordinate 462,809 of CAWGLS010000012.1, read as the reverse complement.
GCCAAGTTCGGCGGCGACGTCTCGCACTTCGTCCATCCGATGGTGGCCGAGAGGATTCGCGCGCGCGTGGCCGAGCTCAACGCGGCGAAAGGGTGAATGCGCGCATGGCGCTGATGATCACCGACGAGTGCATCAACTGCGACGTCTGCGAGCCCGAGTGCCCGAACGGCGCCATCGCGCAGGGCGCCGAGATCTATGTGATCGACCCCGCCAAGTGCACCGAATGCGTCGGCCATTTCGATACGCCGCAGTGCCGCGAGGTGTGCCCGGTCGATTGCATTCCGGTGAACCCCGATCACGTCGAGACGAAGGAAGTGCTGTTTCTCAAGTACCGCGCGCTGATGGCGGCGAGCGAGCCGGACGCGGTCAAGGGCTGATCAAAAGCGACTACGGCGCCCGTGCGCGCGTCAGGAATTGCGCCGCGCAGAGTTCGACGAGCTCCTGCTGCGTAACATCCGCGAGAGTCATTCTCCCGACCTTGATCAGCGCGGGACCGCGACCTAGGTAGTTGCGATAAACGCCCTCGAGCGACGGAAGGATGATCGCCGTATCGCGTTCCATGACGTATCCCGTCTCCTCGAACAGCTGCCGGATGCCGCTCAAGGTGAAGAACCGCAAGTGCGTTATGTCGAGCAGACCTCGTTCGTCATAGTCGAATCGGCCGCCCTGCAATAGGGTGGAGACGACCGTGATGTTCCGGATGTTGGAAATGTTAGAGACGATCTGTGTGCGTCTCGACAGGAATGGCCGCTGGCGTACCAGTAAGTCCCACGGATTGACTAGTTGCTAGCGTATGTCGGTGCTGGAACTCCGTCGAACAAGATCGGCGCGAAAGGCTCCCCTGGAAGTCGTTGTAGTGGCGGAGGCCTGATTTTCAAAATCTAGGCGCCGATGCCAAGTGGGTTGGTTACTTCCGCCTCTCGGCCTTCACCCTAGGTCGTGGGCCGCCCGAAACTATGGGATGAAAGAACCAATGCGAACTCCTTGACGCGCGTCAATTGTACGCCACAAATTGTATGGTATCTCTCTCCTGTTTGTGGCGGTGGCGCCGCGTTCGAGCGTTGTGGCTATACAGGAAACCCTTTTCGGTCCAATGCCAACTGACTCAATGCGCTCCGGGCGCGCCGCCCGAACTGCTCGCAGTTTCCGGCAGGGTCGTTACGCGGCATTGCACTCGCGCCGATTCCGCTGGGTTCCTCCATATCCACTCAGGAGCAAACGAAATGCTGAAATCAGTTAAGACGATTGTCGCCAGCCTTTCTTTCGCAGTGCTCTATTCTGGAACGGCGTTCGCTGACTTTGCATTGGGTTATGTAGACTCACTGACCGCAACACCAGGAGGAATTGCGATAAACGGTTGGGCATGTCGAATATGGTATCCGCAGTACACCTACCTCTCCACAATTGAAGTTTACGAAAGCGGGCCGGCTGGCTCTGGAACCCATGTTGCATCCTTCCATCCCAATCAAGGGTATCGACCGGATACATACACCATCTGTGGGGCGTTCGCCTATACTGGATTTACGAATTACTTCTACTGGTCCAATCCCAATCAGCCCCAGTATTACTGGGTATATATCAAGGACGATCAAACTGGGGAGCTACAGTTGCTTGCGCCAACGCCATTTGCACCAACGTATTAGAAAGGCTGAATAGCGGCCCCCGCGTCGTTTTCGGATGTCGGTGCGGGGGACGACGAGTACGATATCTATGCGCTGCGCACAACGGCACGGCCCTAGGATCGGCGTCATTCCCGGAACAAGGAACATGACTTCCCGATTGCGATGCAACAAATCTGCACTCGTCGTTAGTTCGCGGATACTGTCTTGTCATTCGGCTAGGCGCCTCGGGCCATCGTCATCGCATCTCGCAAGACAGACCTCGAATTTCCGAGCAAACGTCGCTCCATCCGTCAGCGGGGAGATGGCGACCCGACCCCGCAACTCGCGACGCATGCGTTGCCAGTCCGTCGGGCGATGCAACCAGCGTCCGAATGAGTTCCATCCACTGTTGATCGCTGGTGGCAACCCATTGGGGATATCCCGCGGCTGAAACCAACGCGGCGCTCTGGCGGCTGATCATGGAGCTGCCGAGAAGCGCGACCACCGGCACGCCCATCCAAAGCGCCTCGCAGGTGGTGAGTCCCCCGTTGTAGGGAAACGTGTCCAGCGCGACGTCGATGTCGCCGTACTCGGCGAGCATCTGCTCATGCGGTGAGGCGCCGCGTAATTCGATCCGCTCGACTGCGATGCCGCGGACGTGAAAACGCTGCAGGAAGACCGTCCGGGTGTTCAGATGGGCGAATGCCGCGCTTTTCAGGATCAAGCGCGAGTTCGGGATCTCGCGCAACAACTTCGCCCATAGGGTGACCACCGGCTCGGCGGTCTTGGACAGTCGGTTGAAGCTGCCGAAGGTTACAAAGCCGTTTCGCAACATCGGCAGCATGGCGGGTCGCGGGTGCATAGGTGGGTGGCGCATAACACAATCGGGATGGTTCGAGTCGAAGCAATCTCTCGGAAAACAACTGAGTACCTGCGGCGGGGGTCGAGATCTCGTCGCTCACGACACAGTCGACGACATCCAAGCCAGTGGTGTTGAAATAGTCGAGCCAAGAAATCTGTACCGGTGCCGGCTTGTATGAAACGGTCTTGAGACGATTCCCGGGCACATGTCCGTCCAGGTCGATCAAGATGTCGATCTGGTCGGCACGTATCCGCAACGCGAGTTGCTCGTCGTCGATTGCGCCCCCGTCCAGCCAATGCGTCGCAAGCCGTCGCAATTCTCCCTCGAAACCATCATTGGCTGGCCCAGCGGAATAGCAGTGAATCTCGAATCGCGTCGGATCGAGATGTCTCAACAGCGGCAACAGAAAATAGCCGACCACGCCTCTTGAAAACCCCGCGGACAGTAACCCCACCCGCACCTTGCGGGGCTCCGACCCGGACGGTGAAAGCGGAATCGCAGGCAGTGCCACCGCGGCGAATCGCGTTGCCCACTCGCGATGCGCTGCGTACATCGCTTCCGCGCTGAGTTTCGGATTGTAGTGATATGACAACAGGAGATTGTCGTAAATCTCCGCGTAGTCGGGGCGAATCTGCAAGTGCCGCGGAGAAACACCGGCTGGCGTGATCCAGACCGCCGACGTCGAGGTAACAATTGCCCAGCGCGTTCCAGACCTCGACGTCCGCCGAGTCGATCTTCAGCGCATGCTCGAAGGCCACGATCGCCGAGTAGATGTCGGCGTCGGCGTACAGTAGGCGGCCCAGCCGGTTGTACGCGTCGGCGGACCCGGATGGCGCCAGCGAAATGGCTCGCTCGTACTGTGCCTTCGCTTCGGCGCGCCGGCCCATTCGATCGAACAATTTGGCCAGCGCGAGTGCCAGGTCCTGCCTCGACGGCAGCATGTCGATGCCGGACTGGATTTCCGATACGGCGTCGGCAAGCTGTCCAGTTTGCTGCAGCGTGTTGGCTGCGTTGAGATAGGCCGGAGCATATTGCGGATCCAACGCGTACGCCGTGCGAAAGCTCGAAAGCGCGTCGGTGTGCAGTTGCTGGTCCTGCAACGCAAGACCGAGGGCATTGTGAATTTGAGCCCTTTGCGGCTCCCTCGCCAGCAACGCCTCGGCCTCGATGCCCGCCTTGTGCGGCTCGCCGGCATCCCTCAGGACGTTTGCCAGCAGCAACGACCACGTCCAAGGAGCGGACGATCTGGCGGAGATTGCCCGTCTGATGCTGAGTTCCGCTTCCGCGAACATCCGCAATTCCGCCTGTGCAACTCCCAGCAGCAAGAGGGCGTCGGCGTTGTCCGGTTGGAGGCCAACGAGACCACTTGCGGCGCTCGCCGCCTCCGGAAAGCGTCTGAGCTTGATGAGTTGCTGCACGGTGGAGATGGACGCCGGGCCATCGACGCCTATGCGCGCTTCTGTGTCTTGCCCGGAATTATGCGGTTCCATCGCCTACCCCAAATCATCGCCCGGGAGGTATTGTATTTGGCAGCGCGGCTCCGAAGTCGAAGACGACGGCGAATGGCGCACCGGGCCAAGCGCGGTTCGATTACGGACGGGCTATAGGTCCTTGACCGGCTTCCTCGACAGCGCCCCAAAAGAAATGCGCACCTTGATTCAGGTGCGCATTTCCTGGTACTTCAGCGTCGAAGCAACTATGGCTTCGAATGACCCGCCTTGCGGCGGCGAAGTCAAACCACGTAACGCCAGGTCACTTTGGCCAGTTCGTGACGATCGCCGCGTTGCACGTTCCGTAGAAGCAGCTGCACGCCGCCGTTCGGAAGGTCCGGCGAGTAGTTGCGGAAGTTCATGTAGTACGTCTGGCCCGGCTCGAGGCCCACCGGCTTCACGCCGACGTTGAAATCGATCAGCGCCGTGTTGCCGAGGTTCATCATGAGCGGGCCGTTGGCGCCGCTGATGTCGACGGGACGGAAATCGCAGGCGCTCTTCGACAGCGTCATCTGCCGGAACGTCGGCGGCTCGGCGTACTCCGCGATGCTCGTGTTGCCGGCCGTGCCGTAGCTCGTCGGCGTGATCGGCACGACAAACTGGAACACGATGACGCCGTTGGCCGAGAAGCCGCCCATCGACGACGTCAGGTACCGGCCGTTGTCGCCCCAGCTGATCGGCTGCGTGATGACGTTCGAGTACGCCGAGCAAAGGCCGCCACCACCACCGCCGCCACCACCACCGCCTGCGGCCTGCCAGTTGACGACCACGCCTGCCGCCGCGCCGGTGCCGAACTGGTTGGTCGCCGCGACGTAGTACGTCTGTGCGCCGGTGGCCGTGGCCGTGGCGCCGCAGGTCGACGTCGAGCTCGTGCAGTTCGTCCAGTTGTAGGCCGTCGGCGCGCCGTTGCAGCTCGCGCTCAGCGTGACGGTCTGTCCGACGGTCGGCTGCGTGCTGCTCGCGGAAATCGAACACACCGGCGGCGACGTCGGCGGCGCCGTCCAGTTCACCGCGACGTTCGCCACCGGACCACTGCCGGCGCCATTGGTGGCGATCAGCGTGTAGTTCTTGGTGCCGGCCGTCGTGACGGAATCGTTGCAGCTCGCGCTGTTGGACGTGCAGCCGGTCCAGACATAGGTCGTCGGGCTGTTCGTGCAGAACGACGAGATGGTGATCGTCGTGCCCAGTTGCGGACTGGGGTTGCTGGCGGTCAACGTGCAGGACGGCGTCGGCGACGCATTGGATTTCCAGTCGACGGCAATGTAAGCGACGCCGCCGGTGCCGGTAGCGTTGCTCGCCGAAACCGAATACGTCTGGGTACCGGCGACCGAGGAAGTGGTGCCGCACTGGATGCCGGTACAGGCACCGCTGAGCCCCGTCCAGAAGAAGCTCGTCGGATTGCCGGTGCACGAAGCCGAGAGCACGATCGTATCGTTGATAAGCGGGGACTGATTGCTGGCGAATAGCGTGCAGCTGGGAATCGGATCGCCCACACCGCCGCCCCCGCCGCCGCCCCCACCACCGCCGCTGCCTTGCTTCCACTCGACATCGACGGCTGCGCGCGGGCCGGTACCGGCGCTGTTGCTCGCCGCGATCGCGTACCGCGCGTAACCCGGCTGGGTCGAGTTGATCGTGCAGCTCGACGCCGACGAGGCGCACGCGGGCATGACGACGCAAATCTGCTGGACGAGGTAATTACACTCCATCCAGTCGAACTGATTCGGCGACTGGCTGCAGCTGGCGGTCAGCGTGAGCGGCGAACCGTTCGTCGGCGTCAGCGTGTTCGCCGACAACGTGCAGATCGGCAACGCACCGCCGCCGCCGCTGCCGCCGCCCCAGTTGACGTTGATGGTGACGGGCGCGGCGGGACCCGCCGCGTTCGACGAGTAGAGCGTGTAGGCCTTGGAGCCTGCCGTCGTCTGCGTCGCCGTGCAGGAACTCGTCGTGCTCGTGCAGCCCGCCCACATGAAGCTCGTCGGATTGTTCGTGCACGTCGCATTGAGGGCGAGGTTCGTCCCGAGCGCGGGCGTCGCGCTGCTCGCCGTCACCGTGCAGTTGGGCGCGTCGGCCGACGGCGGCGGCGCGACCGAGCCAGGCTTGGGCACGCAGAAAATGACCGGGAACGCGGGATTGCCGGCGCCTTCCGGGACGTAGCCCTTGGCGACCATGTTCTGGAAGACCGACAGCTGGTCGGTGTAGCGATGATTGACGTCGGCGCGATTGTTCCACAGCCGATAGACGGGGGTGGTGTCGCTCGCGCAGTTGCCGGCGCCGTCGATCGGGAACGTGCGGAAGACTTCGGGCGACTCGAACGACCATGCTTCGGGAAACTTGACCTTCACGTCCTCGCATTCGGTGGCGGACGCCGTGTAGAAATGCGAGCTGATCTTCGCGCCGTAGAAGCGGCACACCGGCAACGAGCCGGCCTGGGTGCTGCCCGCCTTGACGGCGGGGAATTCATAGCCGGTGCGTGCCCATCCGGGATGGACGCCCTTGTCGAGATCGGAGATTTCGGCGGCGTTGGCGCTTATGAAATAGTGATCGAGGCCGGAGTGATAGAACTCGATCACCTGGACCTGTTCCGTTGCGGGGATTGCGGCGCTCAAGGGAAAAGCGACCGCCGCGACGAGCGCGCCAAGCAGTGTTCGAAATCGCATGATCTTTGGGCCAGGTGTGACCCCGGCAGGAAAAATGGGCAAAAAATCCATTATAGGACAAGCAAATTGCCCGCCCGGTTCCCGGGGACGACGAAAACGATGCTTCGGGAACGCCTTCGCCCCGCGAAATCAGGCGATTAGTACATAAAAAAGAATTTTAGTCCTACAACCGCCGCTAGCGATAGTGTCGTCAAATGGCGTCAGCCATTGGCGGCGAGCGGCAGTGCGTCGGGCGCGTCGACGATCGCGTCGATGCCGCCGACCTGATGCTGCAGTCCCTTGATCTGCGCGCGGATCGCTTCTTCCTGCTGCTCGAGCTCGGCGATGCGCTCCTCGAGCTCGCCGCTCGCGTGGTGGATTCGCTTGATGCTGTCCAGGCGGCGCCGCAGCTGGAGGTGATGCTCGCGGACCTGCGTTTCGAGCGGCGACATCACGGCCTTGAGCCACGCCTCGACATCGCGGTTGGCGATGACGTACACGTGCTTGACGCGGGACGCGATCGTCTCGAAAAAGCGCTTCATCAGCGCGAACTTCGCCTTGCTGACCATGTTCCACAACGTGTTGAAATGCGTGTTGTACGCCCGTTCAAGTCGCTCGATTTCCTTTTGATACTTGAGCACGGAAAACGGCGGCGGGTTGAACGGCTCGAGACCGTGCTCTTTCGCGAACCGCGCGTACATCGCGCGCATCATGTCGTGGATTTCGACGGATTGCCGTGCCGCCGCCCCGAGCTCGCTGTGGATCTGGCGAAAGAAATCGTTCATGGCGCCGCGGACGCCGCGCGTGAACGGGCTGTCCTCGATGTGGCGGCGCGTGCGGCCGGCGTTGGCGCGGAGCGCCTCGAGGCCGATATGGTCGAACAGGTCGTTGGTCTGCTGCGTGAAGACGTTGCGCAGCGCCGTGAAGCGCGCGAGTCCGCGCTCGAAGAGATCCTTCTCCTCGCGCACGCGCTCCATCATGTGGGTGACGACGTCCTGGTTCTTGCCGCGCAGCGCCTTCAGCTCGGAAAGCTGCTCGGTGATGCCGGCCATCCGCGCGTCGAGGATCGAACGCACGGAGGCCGCCAGCGAACGCACCTCGCCCTGCGAGGCCGCGCCGACGATGTCGCGCTTGGCCGGGATGAGCTTCTGCGACAGCGACCGCTCGAGCGCCGGCAGCCGGCTGCGCGCGAGCAGCGCGTCGTCGCCGTTGACCTTGGCCGACAGCGCCTTCTGCGCCGACGCCGCGAACACCTGCGACGCCGGGATCGACAGCATCTGCGCGGTATTGCGCACCTGCCGGTCGATCTCGGCCGAGATCTCCGCCTCCGACTTCAAGTCGTCCCACAGGCCGTCGATCTTGTTGAGGATGACGAGGCGCCCGGCCTTGGTCGCGGGATCGTCGCCGGCCAGGTGCTGGTTCCACACTTCGAGGTCGGTCTTCGTCACCCCCGCGTCGGCGGCGAGGATGAACAGCAGCGCATGCGCGTTGGGCAGCAGGTTGAGCGTCAGCTCGGGCTCGGTGCCGATCGCGTTCAGGCCCGGCGTGTCGAGGATGACGAGCCCCTGCTGCAGCAGCGGGTGCGGGAAATTGATGATCGCGTGCCGCCAGCACGGGATGTCGACGTTGCCCTCGTCGCCGTGCTCGAGCGCGGCCAGGATGTCGTCCTCGCCGTCGCCGTAGAGGCCGTACTTGCGCGCCAGTTCGACGGGCACCCGTTTGACCTGCGACACGCGCGACAGCGCTTCCCCCATCTTGTCGGCGGACGCGAGATCCAGCGGGAACGTCACCCATTCGTCGGCGTAGTTCTTGAATTCGGCGACGGTCGCGTCCTTCAGGCGCGTCTCGATCGGCAGAAGCCGGATCGACGGCGGCCGCGATCCGTCGTGCAGCAGCTCGGTGGGGCACATCGTCGTGCGCCCGGCGGACGACGGCAGCAGCCGCTGCCCGAAATCGGCGAAGAAGATGGCGTTGATCAGCTCCGACTTGCCGCGCGAGAATTCCGCGACGAACGCGACGATCAGCTTGTCCTGGTGCAGCCGTTCGAGCAGCTGCTGGACCCGCAGGTCGACCTGCGCGTCGGCCAGGTCCTGTTCCTGCAGCCAATCGTGCAGCGACGAGACGGCGCCCGAAAGCCGGCGGCGCCAGTCGCTGTAGGCCTCGAAACGGGCTGCGAGATCGCGGGACGGAACCATACGCTCCTTGAGGACTTGTCGCGCCTGGCTGACGCGACCCGGAAGGGGGCGCCACTTTAGCATGGGCTGTGAAGCACAACTCGTGCCGAATGGGGACGAGGCCCGACGCCCCGGGCGGAGCGGAACCCGGAGGTGGCGCCGTGCCCGTACGCGGCGACTCATGCCGATAGCCGTCAGCCGCGCCCGCTGCCTGCCACCCGGCTAGCTGTGGAAGAACAGGACGTTGTTTCCGAGATGCATGAATCTGGCTCAACCGTCGTCCCCGCGAAGGCGGGGACCCAGCGGCGTGCCTTTGCGAGCGAAAAGCTCAAAGCCGCTGGGTTCCCGCTTTCGCGGGAACGACGAGTCCAATCATGCGGCTCCCGCATGTAACAACCTCTTGACGCTACACAGCTAGCGCTGGCAGACGGGGCAGTAGAACGACGCCCGGGCGCCCAGCCGGCGCTGGCGGATCGCCGTCCCGCACGCGCGGCACGGTTCGCCCTCGCGGCCGTAGACGAAATAGTGGAGCTGGAAATACCCGGGCTCGCCGCTGGCGTCGACATAGTCGCGCAGCGTGCTGCCGCCCTTGGCGATGGCTTCGGTCAGCACTGCCCGCACCTCGGCGACGAGCCGGGCGAGACGCGCTCGCGATACGCGCTGCGCCGGCACCGTGGGTCGGATGCCGGCGCGAAACAGCGATTCGTTGGCGTAGATGTTCCCGACGCCCACGACGACGGCGTTGTCCATCAGCGCCAGCTTGATGGCCGCCGTCCGGCCACGAAGCGCCTGCCACATGTACACGCCGTCGAAGGCGGCGTCGAACGGCTCGGGTCCCAGGCGGGCGAGCAGCGGATGCGCGTCGGCGGGCGCCGGCACCCACAGCATCGCACCAAAGCGGCGGGGGTCGTTGTAGCGAAGCAGCGTGCCGTCGTCGAAGACGAGGTCGACATGGTCGTGCGCGCGCCGCGGGGGCGGCGTCCGGAACACGCGGAGGCTTCCGGTCATGCCGAGGTGGACCAGCAACGTATCCGAGCCCAGTCGGAACAGTAAGTACTTGCTCCTGCGTTCGACGACGTCGATGACGCGACCCACGAGCCTTTCGGCGAGGTCGGCGGGAACCGGCCACCGCAATCGGGAGTCGTATACATGCAGTTGGGCTATGCGACGTCCGACGACATGCGGCGTGACCCCACGGCGCGTCGTTTCGACTTCGGGAAGTTCGGGCATACGCGAATGACGCTCGGCTCGAGGGGCGAAAGACTAAGCTGCGCGACTGGACAAAACCGGTGTGCTCTCGTTTGTTGCGTCGCCGGATATAGCCTAACATCGACCGCAAGCGCCAGCTTTCGGGCGGTGCCGACCTGCTTTTCGGCACGCAAAGCCCAAGGCGCCGCCGGCCCACCCATGGTCCAACCCGGTTTCCATTCAATGCCGCGAGCCCGCATGCCGTCCGTCAAGAAGTCGTTTCCCGTGTTCGCTGTCCGCCGCCTTCCGCTGGCGGCGGCCGTCGCCGGCATGTTGCTGGTCGCCGGCCCCATCGGCGCGCAGGCCCCCGCGCCGCTGTCGCCCGGGCTCGCTCCACACGCCATGCCCCGCGACAAGGGTGCCGGCCTTTCCGCCGATGTCTTCTATCGCCTGCTGCTGGGCGACGTCGCATTGCAGCGCGGCGAAACCTCGCTTGCGGCGCGTGCGTACTTCGAAGCCGCGCGCGAGTTGCGCGACCCGCGGGTCGCTCGTCGCGCGACGGAAGTGGCGCTGGCCGCGCGGATGCGCGGCCTCGCGCAGGAATCGGCGAAGCTGTGGGCCACGCTCGACCCGTCGGCCGAACGGCCGAAGCAGATCCTCGCGGCGCTTTCCGCGGGACCCGCCGGCGCATCGACCGCCGATGGCGGTATCGACAACGACCTGAAGGCGCGGCTCGAAAAGGTGATCGCCGATGCGGCGCTCACCGAGCGCGGTCCGGGCGAGGTCTTCCTGCAGCTCAACCGTTTTTTCAGCGAAACGCAGGATCCGAAACACACGTTCGAGCTAGTCCGCGAACTCGCCAAGCCGTATCCGAAGAGCGCCGAGGCGCAGTTTGCCGTCGCGCTTGCCGCGTACAACGGCGGCGTGCCGGAAAAAAGCCCCGAGAACATCGCGCTCGAGGCGGTGGATCGCGCGCTGGCGTTGAAGCCCGATTGGGAACGCGCGGCGCTGCTCAAGGCCGAGCTGCTCGCGCGCCGGAAGCCCGACGACGCCACCGCGTACCTCTCGACGTTCGTCGCGGCCAATCCCGAGGCGCGCGCCGCCGCCGGGGCGCTCGCGCAGTTCTACGTCGAGCAGAAGCGCTACGGCGAGGCGCGCGCGGTGTTCCAGAAGCTGTGGGACGCCGACCGCAGCGCGCGCGAGTTCGAGTTCGGCGTCGCGGTGATCTCGATGCAGATGAAGGACTGGGACACCGCGGAATCGCTGTTCCGCGACTTGAAGCGCGCGAATTACGGCGAGAACGGCGCCGTCGAGCTCTATCTGGCGCAGATCGCCGACGAGAACGGCCGCTTCGAGGAGGCCATCGAGCGCTACAAGGCCGTTCCGGAGGGCGAGCGCGCGTGGCTTGCCAAGCTGCGCGTCGCCGCGATGATGGGCAAGCTGGGCAAGGTCGCCGACGCGCGCAGGTATCTCGCGGACCTGCCGGCCGTCACGATCGAGCAGCGCGTGCAGGTGCGCCAGGCCGAGGCGCAGCTGCTGCGCGACGCCAACGACTTCGCCGGCGCGTATGCGGTGCTCGTCGCCGCGCTGGCCGTGCACCCGGACTCGCCGGACCTGCTGTACGACACGGCCATGGTGGCCGAGAAGCTCGACAAGATCGACGACGCCGAATCGCGTCTGCGTCGCGTCGTCGAGCTGAAGCCCGACGACGCGCAGGCGCTGAACGCATTGGGCTACACGCTCGTCGACCGTACGCCGCGCGTCGCCGAAGGATTCGCGCTGATCGAGCGCGCGCACAAGCTGTCGCCCGACGATTCGTTCATCCTCGACAGCATGGGATGGGCGCTCTTTCGCCTCGGCCGCTACGACGAGGCCGAGACCTATCTCGTCCGCGCGATGAAGGAACGTCCGGACGCCGAGATCGCCGCGCACCTGGGCGAGGTGCTGTGGGCGAAGGGCGAACGCGAACGGGCGAAGGACATCTGGCAGTCGCAACTGAAGACGTCGCCGGACAACCCGGTGCTTCTCGAAACCGTGCGCCGCCTCGCGCGGTGACGCCGCGCTGTCGCGGACGCGCGCGACCGTGATGTCCGCGCGAGCAATCGGCGCCGCGCTGGCGTGGTTCGTCGTGGCCGGGTGCGCGACGGTGGCGCCCGTTCCGGCGCCGGCGCCGGTGAATGTCGAGGTCGCCTTCGACGCGGCGGGACGCCTGTCCGCGCGGCGCGGCAACGACGGCGCGGCCGTCCATTTCACGTGGGCGCATTCGGCGGATGCCGATCGCTTCGATGTCGCGACACCGCTCGGGCAGGTCGTCGCGCGGATGCGCGGCAATGGCGCGGGCGTGCGCGTGGAGCGGCCCGGCGAGGCGCCCGTCGCCTATTCCGACTGGAGTGCGCTGACGCGCGAAGTGCTGGGTGTCGCCATTCCCGTGGACGGATTGGCGAGCTGGATCCAGGGGGCGCCGACCAGTCCCGCCGCCTTCGACATCGAGCGCGATGCCGGCGGGCGTCCGGTCGTGCTGCGCCAGCAGGGCTGGGAGATCGTCTACACGTACGCGGAGGTGGGGGCTCCCGTGCGCCCGACGCGCCTCGTCATGCGGTATCCCGACAGCGAGCCCATCGAGGTGCGCGTCGTCGTCGACCGCTTCGCGCCCGGCAACGCGAGCGACTAGCGCCGCGACCGCCATGCTGCCGACGACGTCGCTGACGGTGGCAGCACCCGCCAAGGTCAATCTCTTTCTGCACGTGACCGGCCGGCGCGCCGACGGCTATCACCTGCTCGAGTCGCTGTTCGCGCTCGTCGACTTTGCCGACACGCTGACGCTCACGCCGCGCGACGATGGCGCGATCACGCGCGCCAACGACGTCGCGGGGGTCGCGGCCGACGATGATCTCGCGTTGCGTGCGGCGCGCGTCCTAAGGCAGGCCGCGGGCGTGCGCGATGGCGTGACGATCGAGCTCTGCAAGCGGATTCCGCAGGGCGCCGGGCTGGGCGGCGGCAGCTCGGACGCCGCGAGCGTGCTGCTGGCGCTCAACCGGATGTGGCGAATCGGTTGGCCGCGCGCCCGCCTTGCGGACCTCGGCGGCCAATTGGGCGCCGACGTCCCGTTCTTCGTCGGCGGCCAGAATGCGCTGGTCCGCGGCATCGGCGAGCAGTTGACACCGGTGACGCTGCCGCAGTCGTGGATCGCGCTCGCGTTCCCGGCAGCGCAGGTGCGCACGGCCGATATCTTCGCGGCGCCGGAATTGACACGCTCGACGACGTCGGCGAAAATAGACGTCTTTTCCGAGAGTTATGGCTGCAACGATCTGGCCGGCGTCACCAGGGCCCGATTCCCGGCCGTCGCGGAAACGCTGGACGCGATGACGCGCGCGGTGCCGCAGGCACGGATGACCGGCACCGGCGCCTGCGTGTTCGCCGCCTGCGCGACGGAGTCCGAAGCACGACGCGCGCTCGCGTCGCTGCCGCCGAACATCGAAAGTCGTCTGGCCCGAACGCTCGCACGCCATCCGCTCGCGGACTTCGCGCGATGATTCTGGAAAGCAAAGGGTTTCCGCTGGGGAGTCGCCAAGTGGTAAGGCACCGGATTTTGATTCCGGCATTCGTAGGTTCGATCCCTACCTCCCCAGCCATTCGCGCGCGGTGAATGCCGCGCACGAACGACAGGCCGCCGCGTGCGGCCATTTTTTTTGTCATTTTCGGATAGACTCGAAGGCTGTCGAACTTCACGGTTCCCCGACCATGGCCTTTGAGCGGATGCGGATCTTCACGGGCAACGCGAATCCCAAACTCGCGGAAGCCGTGTGCCGCCACCTGAACTTGAGCGTCGGCCGCTGCGTCGTCGGGCGCTTTTCCGACGGCGAGGTGATGGTCGAGCTGATGGAAAACGTCCGCGGCCGCGACGTGTTCATCCTCCAGTCGACGTGCGCACCGACCAACGACAATCTGATGGAAATCATGGTGATGGTGGATGCGCTGAAGCGCGCGTCCGCCGCCCGCATCACCGCGGCGATTCCCTATTTCGGCTACGCGCGGCAGGACCGCCGGCCGCGCTCGGCGCGCGTGGCGATCACCGCCAAGGTCGTGGCCGACATGCTGTCCACCGTCGGCGTCCATCGCGTGATGGTGATGGACCTGCACGCCGACCAGATCCAGGGCTTTTTCAACATTCCGGTCGACAACATCTACGCCACGCCCATCCTGCTCGGCGACCTCTGGAAGCGCAACTACGAGAACCTGCTGGTCGTGTCGCCCGACGTCGGCGGCGTCGTGCGCGCGCGCGCGATCGCCAAGCGGCTCGACTCCGACTTGGCCATCATCGACAAGCGGCGGCCCAAGGCGAACGTCTCCGAAGTGATGAACATCATCGGCGACGTCGAGGGCCGCACCTGCGTGATCATGGACGACATGGTCGACACGGCCAATACGCTGTGCAAGGCGGCCACGGCGCTCAAGGAACGCGGCGCCGTCAAGGTCCTCGCCTATTGCACGCACCCGGTGCTCTCCGGCGGCGCCGTCGCCCGGATCGCCGCGTCCGACCTGGACGAACTGGTCGTCACCGACACGATTCCGCTGTCGCCGGAAGCGCAGGCGTTGCCGCGCGTGCGGCAACTGTCGTGCGCGCAGTTGCTCGCCGAGACGATGACACGCATCTCCAACGAGGAATCGGTGTCGTCGCTGTTCACCGACTGATAGGGGTCAGAGCGATAATTTTCGGCTCCCTCCAGCGCGGGGCCGTACCTCAGACCTTCTGCGTTAGGGGTCAGAGCGTTAATTATTGGCGGGAAGACTGCGATAGTCGCTTAATCACGGCGTTAGGGGTCAGAGCGCCATTTATCGGCTCGCTCCATCGCCGGCGTCTACAGCTTTCCGCCGATAATTAACGCTCTGACCCCTAACGCACGACCCCGCGCAGCCGCAATAATTACCGCTCTGACCCCTATCGCACCTATCACAGCCCGACCCCAACCACGCTGGCGCATTCCCTTGATTTCAGGGTATAATCTTCGGCTTTCCCGCCTGACGTGGCGAAGTCCCGACGCCCGCCTGAGCGGTTGTCGCCCATCGAGGCAAACTTGAGGCGGACGACCCGCAGCGCCTGCGAGCAGGTGCCAACGGAAGGCCGCAGACAACCGGAGTCACCATGAACATCGAATTCACCGCATTTCCGCGCGCCACCGAAGGTCGCGGCGCCTCGCGTCGCATGCGCCGCGCCGGCAAGGCCCCGGGCATCGTCTACGGCGGCACCGCGAAGCCGACGCCGATCGAGCTCGACCACAACGCGCTCTTCCACGCGCTGCGCAACGAGGCGTTCCACGCGTCGATCCTGACGATGAAGCTCGACGGCGCCGCGACCCGCGTGCTGCTGCGCGACGTGCAGATGCATCCGTTCCGCAACGAAATCCTGCATGTCGATTTCCAGCGCGTCGACGAGAACCGCAAGATCCACATGAAGGTGCCGCTGCACTTCGTGAACGGCGAAGTGTCGCCGGCCGTCAAGGTTTCGAGCGCCATCGTGAGCCACGTGACGACCGACCTGGACATCGCGTGCCTGCCGAAGGACCTCCCGGAATTCATCGAGGTGGACCTGTCGGAACTCGACGTCGGACATTCGATCCACGTGTCGTCGCTGAAGCTGCCCGAAGGCGTCACCGTCGTTTCGCGCGGCAGGACCGATCCGGTGGTCGCGACGGCCGTCGTGCCGCGCGCGCAGGTCGAGACCGACGAGGAGAAGGCCACAGCGGCCGATGCCGCGACCGCGGCAGCCGCCGACGTCGAAGCCAAGGCGAAGGCCGGCGCGGAAAAGCCGGACGAAAAGAAGGACGACAAGAAGAAGGACGACAAGAAGAAGTAACCGTCGTCGCATCAAGGCTGCATCGCGAGAGAGGCCCGCCGATTCCTGCGGGCCTTTTTCGTTGCCGGACCGATCAAACGACATCATGGCCACCCCCATCCGCTTAGTCGCCGGCTTAGGCAACCCGGGACGCGAATACTCGCGCACGCGGCACAATGCCGGGTTCTGGTTCGCCGACGAACTGGCGGCCACGCTTGGCGCGTCGTTCGCCGCGGAATCGAAGTTCGCCGGCGACGTCGCCAAGGCGGGCGACATCCGCATCGTCAAGCCGACGACGTTCATGAACCTTTCGGGGCGATCGGTCGCCGCGCTCGCGCGTTTTTTCGCGATCGCGCCGGATGCGATCCTCGTCGTGCATGACGAACTCGACCTGAAGCCGGGCGAGGCGAAGATGAAGTTCGGCGGCGGGCATGCCGGACACAACGGGCTCCGCGACATCCAGGCCCAGCTCGGCTCGTCCGACTTCTGGCGGCTGCGGCTCGGCATCGGGCACCCGCGCGATTCGGAACTCTCGCAGCAGGAGGTCGTCGACTATGTGCTGAAGCCTCCGCGCGCGGAGGAGGCGCCCGCGATCGACGACGCCATTCGCCGCGCGCTCGCGGCATGGCCGGCGCTGGCCGCCGGTGACATGGAACGGGCGACGATGACGCTGCACACGCGGGACAAGCCCGCGCCGAAGGACCCTCCGAAGGAAATGACATGAGCTACGCAGGGCCGCCCCAAGTGGCGTCCCCTCGGGCAGCGAAGCGGCGCCAGCCGCGGGCGTGGGGGCCACATGAGCCGCAGGGCCGCCCCTCGGGGGGCAGCGAAGCGGCGCCAGCCGCGGGCGTGGGGGTCCACCTGAGCTACGCAGGGCCGCCCCAAGTGGCGAATTGCGCCCCCTCGGGGGGCAGCGAAGCGGCGCCAGCCGCGAGCGTGGGGGTACACCCATGAGTCTCAAGTGCGGCATCGTAGGATTGCCCAACGTAGGCAAATCGACACTCTTCAACGCGCTGACCAAGGCCGGGATCGCCGCCGAGAACTATCCGTTCTGCACGATCGAACCCAACGTCGGCATCGTCGAGGTGCCGGACCCGCGGCTGGCGGCGCTCGCCGTCATTGCCAAGCCCGAGCGCGTAATGCCGGCGGTGGTGGAGTTCGTCGACATCGCGGGGCTCGTGGCCGGCGCGTCGAAGGGCGAGGGCCTGGGCAACCAGTTCCTGGCCAACATCCGCGAGACGGACGCCATCGCGCACGTCGTCCGCTGCTTCGAGGACGACAACGTCGTCCACGTGACGGGCAAGGTGAACCCGATCTCCGACATCGAGACGATCAACACGGAACTGGCGCTCGCCGACATGGCGGCCGCGGACAAGCAGCTCGCGAAGTACGCGAAGGTCGCGCGCTCCGGCGGCGACAAGGAAGCGGCGCGGATCGTCACGGCGCTGGAGAAGGTGCTTGTCGTGCTGAACGAAGCGCGCCCCGCGCGCACGGCGGATCTCTCCGACGGCGACCGTGACGTGCTGAAGCCGTTCTTCCTGTTGACGATGAAGCCGACGATGTACGTCGCCAACGTTTCCGACCACGGCTTCCACGACAATCCGCTGCTCGACATGGTCGACCGCGCATGCGGCGAAGGAAGGCGCGCCGGTCGTCGCCGTCTGCGCGTCGATGGAAGCGGAAATCGCGGATCTCGACGCCGACGACAAGCAGGTGTTCCTGGCCGACATGGGCATGACCGAGCCCGGCCTCGATCGCGTGATCCACGCCGCATACGCGCTGCTCGGCCTGTCGACGTACTTCACCGTCGGACCCAAGGAGGTGCGCGCGTGGACGATCCACGTCGGCGACACCGCGCCGCAGGCCGCGGGCGTCATCCACACCGACTTCGAGAAGGGGTTCATCCGCGCGGAAGTCACCGCGTACGAGGAGTTCCTCCGCTGCAAGGGCGAGCACGGTGCCAAGGAAGCGGGCAAGATGCGCCTCGAGGGCAAGGAATACGTCGTCCGCGACGGCGATGTCATGCATTTCCGGTTCAACGTCTGACGTGCTCCGGCTGCGCACGGCCGGGATGACTGCGGCGGCAATGCTTGCGCTGGCCGCGTGCGCGACGATGGCACGGCTCGAAGCCCCCAAGGTCACGGTCGACCGCGTGCGCATCGACCGGATGACGGCCGCGGACACCCAGTTCACGCTCGTCGTCGGCATCGCCAACCCGAACGATCGGGAGATCATGGTGGATGCGATCGACGCCGACCTGCGGATCGAGGAGGTCCCGGTCGGCACCGCGCACCTCGCGGAATCCGTGCGCCTGCCGCCGCGCGGGCAAGCCTCCGCGTCGCTCGTCGTGCGCACCGGGCTGTCGGCGGCGCTGCGCGCGGCGGCCGAAGTGGCGCGCCGCGCCGAGATGCAGCGCGGCACGACGCCGACGGTGCGCTACGCCGTTTCCGGCACCGCCGCGGTGGACGGCGGCCGCGTGATCCCGTTCGCGCGCTCGGGCGAGTTCGCGTGGACGCGCAACGCCTCGCCTGCGCCATGAGGCTCAAGTTCACCAAGATGCAGGGACTGGGCAACGACTTCGTCGTGTTCGACGGCGTTCGCCAGCGCGTCGATCTGACGCCCGCGCAGGTCCGTGCGCTTGCCGACCGTCACTTCGGCGTCGGCTGCGACCAGGTGCTCGTGGTCGAGCGCGCGCAGGGCGACGCCGACTTCCGCTACCGGATCTTCAATGGCAGCGGCGAGGAGGTCGAGCATTGCGGCAACGGCGCGCGCTGCTTCGTCGTGTTCGTCCGCGCCCAGGGCCTGACCGACAAGCGCGAGATCCGCGTCGAGACTAAGAACGGGCTGCTCGCGCTGCGGCTCGAAGCCGATGGGCAGGTGACGGTCGACATGGGCGCGCCGCGCCTTGCCGCGGCCGACGTGCCGTTCGCGGGCGGCACCGGCGAGCCCGCCGAGCCGTTGGACGTCGATGGCACGACGGTCATGGTGACGGCGCTGTCGATGGGCAATCCGCATGCGGTGCAGCTCGTCGCCGACGTCGAGTCCGCGCCGGTGACCACACAGGGCCCGCGCATCGAACATCATCCGCGCTTCCCGCAGCGGGTGAACGCCGGCTACATGGAGATCGTCGATCGCGCTACCATTCGCCTGCGCGTATGGGAGCGCGGCGCCGGCGAAACGCTCGCGTGCGGCACCGGCGCCTGCGCGGCGGTGGTCGCGGCGATACGGCGCGGGCTCGTCGATTCGCCGGTGCGGGTTCTCGCGCATGGCGGCGAGCTCGTCGTCGGCTGGAACGGCGCGGGAACCCCGGTCGTCATGACCGGACCCGCGGTCTCGGTGTTCGAGGGAGAATGGGTTTCGTAGGGCGCGACGCGCCGGCGGAACGCATGTAACAACAAGACAAGAAGCGGGATACCACGCATGGACGCAGCGGCCGTCGCCGAGTTTCTGAAGCAGAATCCGCAAGTTCTTCGAGGAATACGCGGACGTGATCGCGGAGATCTTCGTGCCGCATCCGCATGGCGGCCACGCGATCCCCATCGCGGAACGGCAGATCGTCACGCTGCGCGAGAAGAACCAGGACCTCGAGGCCAAGTTCCGGGAACTCGTGTCCTACGGCACCGAGAACGACCAGATCAGCGAGAAGGTCCACCGGTCCACGCTCGCGCTGTTCGCGGCGCCCGATCTCGAGACCACGCTCGCCGTGCTCTATCACAGCCTGAAGGAAGACTTCGGCGTGCCGCAGGTGGCCGCCCGGCTGTGGGGCAAGGTGCCCGAGCAGTCGTACCTGCAGGAGCTGGCCGCGACGTCGACGGAGATCCGGCAGTACGCCGATCAGCTCAACCAACCGTATTGCGGTCCGGTCGCCGCGTTCGAATCGCGCGAATGGTTCGAAGACGGCGACGTCCTCCAGTCGTTCGCGTTCCTGCCGCTGCGAACGGCGTCGACATTCGGCGTCCTCGCGCTGGGCAGTCCGGATGCCGAACGCTTCCATCCCGGCATGGGCACGCTCTACCAGACGCGGCTCGCCGAGCTCGCCAGCGTGGCGACGGCGCGCTTCCTGCCGCCGTCCTAGCGCGTTCAACGGGCAGCGGAACGTGTCGAAGTCAACGGCCAGGTCGCCCGACACACCCGTGCCGTCCGCCGCCAACGCAGCGCTGCTCGACGCGTTCGCGCGGCACCTGGGCACGCGCCCCGCACACACGCGCAACGCGTACCTGCGCGACGTCGGGCAACTCGCCGTCGCCGCGCGGGAGGCATCGCTGGCGGGACTTTCGCGCGCGCAACTCGCGCGCTTCCTCGCCGGCTTTCACGGCGGGGGATTGTCGGGACGCAGCCTGGCGCGGATGCTGTCGGCATGGCGCGCGTTCTACCGCTTTCTCCGGGACGACGATCGCGCGTACGCCGAGGATCCATGCGCCGGCCTCAAGGCGCCCAAATCCCCCAAGCGGCTGCCGTCGGCGCTGACCCCCGACGAAGCCGTCCAGCTCGTCGCCATCGGCGACGACGAGGACCGGTGGTCGCTGCGCGATCGCGCGCTGCTCGAACTCGCGTACTCGTCGGGACTGCGCCTGTCGGAACTCGCGGGGCTCGACGTCGATCGCGTCGACTTGTCCACCGGCGAAGTGCGCGTCTGGGGCAAGGGGGCGAAGGAGCGGATCGTGCCGGTCGGCGCGGCGGCGCGCGAGGCGCTCGCACGCTGGCTGGATCAGCGCGCGGCGCTCGCGTCGGCGGACGACGCGGCGCTGTTCATCGGCGCCGGCGGTCGCCGGATGGCGCCGCGGACGATCGAACGGCGCCTGGCCGCGTGGGCCGTGAAGCGCGGACTCAATCGTCACGTCCATCCGCACATGCTTCGCCACTCGTTCGCGTCGCACCTGCTGCAGTCGTCGGGGGACCTGCGCGCCGTGCAGGAAATGCTCGGCCACGCGTCGATCGCCAGCACGCAGGTCTACACGCATCTCGACTTCCAGGCGCTCTCGAAGGTGTACGACGCCGCGCATCCGCGCGCGAAGCGGAAGAAGTGAGGGATGGGGTCCGAGCCGCGCATTGGGGTCCGCGCATTGGGGTCAGAGCAATAATTGTCTGCCGGGATGACGCGCGGGACTCTTCAATCGCCGGAGCGGCCGACAATTATTGCTCTGACCCCAATCATCCCGGCCGACAATTATTGCTCTGACCCCGATCATTCCCCAATCATTCCCCAACTGCGGAGCCGGTCCCCTCAATCCAGCACCCGCACGACCCCCGGCAGATACGGCAGGTCGGTGACGCCGACATCGCGGCCTGCCTGCCTCAGCAGCGTCGACAGCTGTCCGCGGTGGTGCGTCGCGTGCTGGAAGAGGTGCGTGGCGGCGATCCATCCTGCCACCTGCCGCCGCTTGCCGTCCGACGCGGCGCGATACTCGAGCGTGGCGGCGAGCCAATCGGGCCGCAGGTTCCCCGCCCAATCGAGCAGTCGCGTGTCGGTGGCATCGCGCTCGGCCTGCAACGTCGCGAAAGCATCGTACGTATCGGCGCCGAACGCCGCGACCGTATGCGGTACGCCGATGAAACGGCCGAGCCACATGCGATCCGCCCACAGGATATGGTTGAGCGTGCGGTGGATCGAGCCGAAGAAGGCGCCGCGATCCTGCTTGCGCTCAGGATCGGACATCTGTGCCGCGACCGTGTACAGCCGCTCGTTCATCCAGCGGTTGTAGCGCGCGAGCAACTGGCAATACTCGACGGAGATCATGGGCGCCCGGGCATTGGATATACGGTCGTGCATGATACGCGCGACCCGGTGGCGGACGCTCGGGCGGAGATCAGGACGCGGGCGATGGACACCCGTTGCCACCGGATGCCGCGATTGCGCGCTACGCCGTCAGAACTTGGCCTTGACCTTGTCGAGCTGCGCCTTGGTCACGCCCGGCACGTCACCCCGGGTTTCCCAGCGGTTGAGGTTCCACGCGCCGTCGCCCAGCCAGGCCTTGATCGTCGCGAGGTTCTTCGCGCGGTCGGCATCGCTCCCACCCAGGAACGCGTGCATATTGCCGGGCTTGCCGCCGCTGTTCGCGCCATCGTCGAGCCGTCGCGCCAGTGATCCCGTTGCGGGCCAGACGACGTGCCGCATGAAGTCGGCGTAGTTGTCCATGCGCGGCCCGATCTTCTTCGCCTCGAAGTTCTTGCGGTCGGCGTTCCATTCCTCGTAGCTCGGCGCACTGGCGCCGTGACATGCGCCGCAGCGCTCCTTGATGAGCGGCTGTATGTCGGTTCGCCATGTGAGGTCCTGTGCGCCCGCGGACGCCGCCAGACCGAGTGCCACCGTTGCGACCAGCCATGTTCCATTCATGATCGTCTCCCTCTGCTGCGTTTGGGCGAATCTCCGCCTTCGTCGAGACTATCCCCGTGGACGCGTGCCGCCATTGCCTAAAGTCAATCGCGATCGTCCGACGCGCCGTGGAGCGGGCAAAAAAAACGGGGCGCGTTTTGGGCGCGCCCCGAAAAGCCACTGAGGAGAAACTACGGGGAGGAGGAGATCCCCCGCTTTACGCGCGGAAGGGGGAGAGGGTCCTCCCGCGCGTAAGGTGGTGCAGGCGATGCGTCCTAGCTCCGATAGGCCGATTCGCCGTGCGAAGTGATGTCCAGACCTTCGCGTTCCTGCTCTTCGGGTACGCGCAGTCCGATGGTGATGTCGACGAGCTTGTAGCAGATGTAGGCGACCACGCCGGACCACAGCACGGTCAGCCCGACAGCCTTCGCCTGGATCAGCAGCTGTTCCCCGTAGCTCGTGTAGCCCGTCTTGCCCGTGACCCAATCGGTCACGAAGCCGGGACCGCCGAGATCCGGCGCCACGAAGATGCCGGTGAGCAGTGCACCCAGGATGCCGCCGACGGCGTGCACGCCGAACACGTCGAGCGTGTCGTCGACCTTCAGCAGGTGCTTCAGGCCGTTGACGCCCCACAGGCAGACGAAGCCCGCCAGCGTGCCGATGACGAACGCACCGGGGATGCCGACGTTGCCGGCGGCCGGCGTGATCGCCACGAGACCGGCGACCGCGCCCGACGCTGCGCCGAGCATCGACGGCTTGCCCTTGAACATCCATTCGCCGAATGTCCACGCCAGCACGGCGCATGCCGTCGCGAGGAACGTGTTCATGAACGCGAGCACGGCGGAATTGTTCGCTTCCAGCGCCGAGCCGGCGTTGAACCCGAACCAGCCGAACCACAGCAGCGAAGCGCCCATCATCGTCATCGGCAGGTTGGCCGGCGCCATCGATTCCTTGCCGAAGCCGATGCGCTTGCCCAGCACGTAGGCGCCGACGAGGCCGGCGACACCCGCGTTGATGTGCACGACGGTGCCGCCCGCGAAGTCGAGCGCGCCCCACTGCCAGATCAGGCCGGCCTTGGCGTTGGTCGCGTCGACGACGCCGGCTGCCGTGTACGCATCCGGGCCCATCCAGAACCACACCATGTGCGCGATCGGCAGGTACGAGAACGTGAACCACAGCACCGAGAACAGCAGCACGGCGGAGAACTTCACGCGCTCGGCGAACGCGCCGAGGACGAGACACACGGTGATCGCCGCGAACGTCGCCTGGAACGCCACGAAGAGCATTTCCGGAATCGGCGTGGCCTTCGAGAACGTCGCACCCATCGCGAACTCGCCCTTCGACGGAGTCGAACAGGCCCTTGAGGAACAGCCGGTCGAAGCCGCCGAAGTAGGCGTTGCCCTCGGTGAACGCGATGCTGTAGCCGTAGACGCACCACAGTACCGTGATCAGCGAGAACACGACGAACACCTGCATCAGCACCGACAGCACGTTCTTCGAGCGGACCATCCCGCCGTAGAACAGCGCCAGCGCGGGGACGCTCATCATCAGCACGAGTGCCGTGCAGACGAGCATCCACGCCACGTCGCCCTTGTTGGGCGTCGGGCGCGGGCGCCGCGGTCGCGGCCGGAGCCTCGGCGGCAGGGCTGCCGCCGGTGCCGCTGCGGGTGCGGCCGCCGCAGGCGCGGTCGCGGCGGGCGCCGCGGCCTTGTCCTGCGCCACCGCGGGCGCGGCCAGGCCGAACGCGCCGAGCATGGCAATCAATACGAGTAGTTTTTTCATCGATCGCTCCCTCTACAGCGCGTCCGAACCGGTCTCGCCGGTGCGGATACGCACGACCTGCAGCAGGTCGAAGACAAAGATCTTGCCGTCACCGATCTTGCCGGTGTTGGCGGCTTTTTCGACCGCTTCGATGACGCGATCGAGCATGTCGTCCTTGACGGCGGCTTCGATCTTCACCTTGGGCAGGAAGTCGACGACGTATTCGGCGCCGCGGTAGAGCTCGGTGTGCCCCTTCTGGCGGCCGAAGCCCTTCACTTCCGTGACGGTGATGCCTTGCACGCCGATCGCCGACAGGGCCTCGCGGACCTCGTCGAGCTTGAACGGCTTGATGATGGCGGTAACGAGTTTCATGGTTTCCCCGCAAGTGCGCGGCGGCGGTCAACACCGCCGCGCCAATGGAACGTCAGAATGTCTTCTGGATGTAGCCGACGAACTGGGTGTCGGACGATGTCCTTGCCGAAGCGGTTCGTGTAGGCCGCGCTTTCGGCGTCGGTGCCGGTGCCGAAGATGCCGACCGTCAAGCCGTAGATTTCCGTCGAGATGCCGACCTTCCAGTCGCCGTAGTCGTAGAAGCCGTTGTTCTTGAACTTCTGCTTGCCGACGTGACCGAAGAGCGTGACCTTGCCGATGGCGTCGTTGACCTTGTCGACGACGTCGTAGGAAGCGTTGCAGTTCCCAGTAGTCGGAGCCGTCGGAATCGGCGAAGCCGAACGTGTCGCTCACGCTGTAGCTGTACTTGGCGGAGATCCACTTCCACGCGAGGCCGACGTAGAGCTCGGTCGTGTTGGGCTTGGTGTAGCCGCTCGGGTAGGTGCCCGGGATACCAGTAGTAGAGGACGCCCAGGTCGACCGTGAAGTCGTTGGGCAGCGGACAGCTTGAAGCCGCCGTAGAAATCCCATTCCAGGCTCGCGGACACGTCGGGATTGCCGTCCGACAGCCACGAGATGTTCGATGCCCACGTGCCCACGTAGAAGCCGCTCTTGTGGCCGAGGTCGAAGCCGCCCTGCAGCGCCGGCTTCTCGTTGGTCTGCGAAATGCCGCGGAACACGTATTGGCTGTAGAGGCCGACGTTGCCGGTGAACGTCCAATCGGGCGCGGGCGGCTCCGGGGCCGCGCGCCGGGGCGGGCGTCTGGGCCAACGCGCTGCCCGCGAAAAGCGCGGCCAACGCGGCGGCCGCGATCGAGGTGCGAAGGCGTTGCTTCTGGTTCATGTCGGGATCCTTTGTGGTGGGTGAGAAATGCTGACGCTTGCGGCAGACAGTCAGCATTTCGTGTGCCACTGCACAAAAATGAATATATTCAGTATGTTGGTCAATGGACGACGAGCCATTGAAATTGCCTCGCACCGAAGAGGTGCGACTGGCAGGGGTGATCGCACGTTACTGGGGCGACCTGCCGGAACGGCATCGCGGCCTGGATCCCGAGGCATCGGTCGAACGACCTAGCGGTATCCGAAGCGCGCTTTGCTAGACTTCATCGCGTGGGATTCGACGGCAGCGTTCGTGCGAGTCGGCATGCCAACCGGAGGTAACTCGATGCTCAACTTCAACAGCAAGACCTTGGACGAACTCGCGGCGCGCATCGGCAAGGCCGTCGAGGCCAGCCCCGCCAAGGACATCGAAAAGAACGTGAAGGCGATGCTGCAAGGTTCGCTGTCGCGGCTCGATCTCGTCACGCGTGCCGAGTTCGAGACGCAGGCCGCGGTGCTCGCTCAAGACGCGCGAAAAGCTGGAGCGGCTCGAGGCGCGCGTGGCGGAACTCGAGGCACGGGTGCCCCCGCCGGCGCCCTCGCACTAGGCCACTTGTCCGCCGGCTCCTGCAACGACGGCGCGGATGCCGCGGGGTCGCGATGTCGGTGGCCGTGGTTTACAGCCGGGCGTTGGCCGGGGTCGCCGCCCCGCAGGTCACCGTCGAGGTGCACATCGCGGGCGGCCTGCCCGGCATCCACCTGGTCGGCCTGCCCGATACCGAGGTGCGCGAGGCCCGCGATCGCGTTCGCGCCGCCGTGCAGAACGCGCAGTACGACTTCCCCGCGCGCAAGGTCACGGTGAACCTGGCGCCGGCCGATCTGCCCAAGGAGTCCGGCCGCTACGACCTGCCGATCGCGCTGGGCATTCTGGCGGCCACCGGGCAGATTCCCGGCAAGGACGCTGGCGCAGTATGAATTTGCCGGAGAGTTAGCGCTTACTGGCGAATTGCGGGCCGTGCGCGGCGCGCTGGCGATGGCGCTCTCCGCGCGGCGCGACGGACGCGCGTTCGTGCTGCCCGCGGCGTCGGCCGCCGAGGCCGCGCTGGTGCAGGGCGCGACGGTCTTCGGCGCGACGTCGCTGCTTGCCGTATGCGCGCACCTCTCCGCGCGCACACCGCTTGCCGTCACGGCGGCGGCGGCTGCCGGGTGCCGATGCCGGCGGCGCCGACCTGGCCGACGTGCGCGGGCAGGCGCACGCCAAGCGCGCGCTCGAGGTGGCGGCCGCCGGCGCGCATTCGCTGCTGTTCTCCGGGCCGCCCGGCACCGGCAAGTCGATGCTCGCGCAACGGCTGCCGTCGCTGCTGCCGCCGCTGTCGGAAGACGAGGCGCTGGAAGTGGCGGCGGTGGCGTCGATCGCCGGCCGCTTCTCGCCGGCGCATTGGGGCGCACGTCCGTTTCGCGCGCCGCATCACACGGCCAGCGGCGTGGCGCTGGTGGGCGGCGGCAGCGACCCGCGGCCGGGCGAGATTTCGCTCGCGCATCACGGCGTCCTGTTCCTGGACGAGTTGCCCGAGTGGGACCGGCGCGTGCTGGAGGTGCTGCGCGAGCCGCATCGAGTCCGGCGTCATCCACATCTCGCGCGCCGCGCGGCAGAGTTCGTTTCCGGCGCAGTTCCAGCTCGTCGCGGCGATGAATCCCTGTCCGTGCGGTTGGCTGGGCGATATCCGCGGGCGCTGCCGCTGCACGCCGGACCGCATCGCGCGCTATCGCGCCCGCGTCTCGGGGCCGCTGCTCGACCGTATCGACCTGGCGCTCGACGTGCCGTCGCTCGCGGCGGAGTCGCTCGCGATGCGCGCGGTCGTTCCGCCCGCGAACGGCACGGGACAACCAGCGTCGCTGCACGGCAGGGAATGGGAGCATCGCGATGGGCGGGGAAGGGTCCGCGACCGTGCGCGCCCGCGTCGTCGCGCGCCCGCGCGATCCAGCGCGAACGGCAGGGCAAGCCCAATGCGCGGCTGTCACCGCCGGAAGTCGCGCAGCACTGCCTGCCGGACGCGGCAGGCGAGGCCATGCTGGCGCAGGCGATGCGAAGGCTCGCGTTCTCGGCGCGCGCGTATCACCGGATCCTGAAGGTGGCGCGCACCATCGCCGATCTGGCCGGATCGGCGACGATCGCGCCGCGGCACTTGGCGGAGGCGATCGGCTATCGGGGCAGCGACAACCGGCCACAGTGAGGAGATGCTCGGATGAAGAAACCATGTCAAACAACTTCACGTGACGACTCACCCCCGCGAGTTTGCTGATGGCGATCGTTCGTGGTCGAATGAGCAACCCGCGACCCGATTGCCTCTATTTCATCGGCCATTGGTGTGCGATCGAAACGCGTGTCTTCCTAACGAGCTACGAGACAGGAGACTGCAAAGTTTTAACGCGCCCTCACGGCGATCGTCGCCAACGGTCGGATGCGGAACGCGGCGGCGCCTTACGACAGTCCGACAATCTAAAGCACTGGATGCCGCAATCGACCGTCCTATTGAACCTTTCGGCCGCTCGCGCCTTTCAAGGGTCGCGCGGCCGATTCATGTTTACCAGAGGATTCGTCATGTCGCACCTCCTTCGAAATATGCGCGCCTTGTTCCTTTTCGCCACGGGTCTTGGCGTTGCAGGTGGCGTATGCGCACAGAACTTCGGTACTAGTCTCAGTGTGCTTCCCACCGCACCCAGTGCCTTTGATATGATTGTTGCCAGGCTTACGATGAATCAAACCTGCATCGTGGATCCAGACACTCTGAAGATTCGCCAGTCGCCAGAGTCTCCCGGGACGATACGCGTTGACATCAAGTCGATCCCCGGTTGCATCCCGACTAGCGGACCCGTTGAGGTCGACGTCATGCTGGGGCAGTTTCCGCCGGGGCTATATGGCGTGAGCGTAAATGCGAGTAATACACTCCTCGCGGCGGGCCAGTTTCAAGTGGCTGACGGCACCGATACCAAAGCCGGGCACCATCCTCTAGTTGACTACACCGATCTCTGGTGGACGGTCCAGGAATCCGGCTGGGGTCTTACCATCACGCAGCACACCAGCGGTCGCATCTTTGCTGCCTGGTACGTTTACGACCAAGCCAAACAGCCCGTCTGGTACACGCTGCAGCCCGGCCAATGGACAACGTACAACACGTACACGGGCCCTGTTTACAAGACGACTGGTCCGTACTTTGGCGGACCGTTCGATCAGACGAAGGTGAGCATTACCCAAGTAGGAACCGCTGCCTTATCGTTTGGCGACTATGCGACCGGCGTTTTTTCCTACACCGTCGAGGGTGTCACGGGCACGAAGGCGATCACACGGTTACCCTACTAACGCATGCCAAAGGTCGTCGCGGTGCCGCGCCTATGGTGTGGGAGAACTGATGTCGGTGTCCGCAACCGGAGCGAGCAACAACCCTTCTCTAGCGCGCGATAGCAACAAGTTGGAATCACGGGGCCGACAGGCGACTGCCGGCCCCGGTCTTTTTGCACGGCATTGTCTGGCACCGGTGATGCTTGCATTCCAGCGAGCCAGTATCTCCTCGGCGAACCCTTGCGACCCAAGAGCCGGCTCGCCTTCTCGGCGCGCGCGTATCACCGGATCCTGAAGGTGGCGCGCACCATCGCCGATCTCGCCGGGTCGGCGACGATCACCCCGCGGCATCTGGCGGAGGCGATCGGGTATCGCACCGGCGAAAGCGGTTCGCCCTGACGGCCGCGCCCGCGCGGGCCCTGGTTCAGCGCGTTGGCGCGGAGACGGTCGCGGTTTGTCCGGCCGGATTCGGCGGCATGCACGCACTCACCCCCGTCGCGCCATACCCCTCCGATACCCAGCCGAACACCAGCATCAGGTTGCGAACCGCGAGGTCGGTCGTGTAGCGGTGATTCGGTGCGGCGCCTTGACCCGCGTTGTAGAGGCGATAGAGCGGCACGGTGCCCCCCGGGCATGCCCCTGCGGCGGACGGGAGCACGACGCCGAACACCTCGCCTTCGAACGCCCAGCTGGGATTCGCCTTCACCGCCGCGCATTCGCTGGCGATGCCGGTGTAGAAATGGGAGCTGCGCGGATCGAACGCGGTGCTGAAAAAGCGGCAGACCGCGGCGACGCCGGGGGTGCCGAGCGCGTACGCCGTGAAATCCTGACCGGTGCGCTTCCAGCCCGCGAACGTCCCGTTGTCGAGCTTCGCGATCTCGTCGGCGTTGTTGGTGATGAAGTAGTGATTCCACGGCGAATGGAAATACTCGACCACTTCCGTCGTCGCGGCCGTGCCGTTGCCCGAGACCAGAAAGGACTGCGGACTCCCGACGCCGGTGCTCACCACGTCGATGAACGCGGTGCGGGCGCCGATCACGGCGGGCTTGAACACAATGCCGACGGTGCAACCCTTGCCCGCGGCGACGGCGCCGCAGCTGTTGGACGCGACGATGAACTCGCTCGGCGCGCGGCTCGTGACGCTCGTGACGGTGACCGGCAACGACCCGTAGTTCGTGATCGTCAACGTGGCGACGGCGCTGGCACTTCCCCACAGGTGGTCGCCGAAGGCGGTGGTGAACGGCACCAGCAACTGGCCGAGCGTCGTCGGTCCCGGAGTGAGCCCGCCCGGACACACGCAGGAACTCGCGGTCCCGTCCCCGCACACGATGCGACCCTCGGGCGTGCACGCACCGGTGACGCCGCCTTGCGTCGCGCAACACGCGACCTGCGCGTGCGAAGGCCCCGTCGACAAGAGCAGTGCCGCGATAAAAAAGATCGCAATGAAGCGCATGGGTTGCCTTTGTCCTGAATCCATCGATCGCCCGCCAGAACGCCGTACGGCGGGCGGGCCGCCGCCCTGCGCCTTAAGCGCCCCTCGGGGCTCGCGCGCCCATGATATCCGGGCGGCGCCCCGCCCCACGAATTTGCGACGGGCGGTCGATGGCCAGCGTTCGGCGGATGCCGGCAAACGGGGCCGACTCTTGAGTCAATGGACGGTCAGCCGGGTTCGGCCGTGCGGTCAGCCGACCAGCCAGCGGGCGGCGTCACGGGCGCGGGAGTCCTCATGGGCCCGTGACGCCTCCGGGCCGCGCCGCGATGTCGGGCGCGCTTCCGCGATGCGCGCGAGACCGCTACCGCTCGAGGCCTTAGGACTTTCTGCCCGCGTATTTCTCGCCGGCGGGCACGTCGCCCTTCAGCCAGTTCTGCGGCGGCGGCAGCGGGCAGGTCGTGTACGCCGAGAAGGCGCACGGCGGGTTGTAGGCCTTGTTGAAGTCGACGACCCACACGCCGTCCTTGGGCTTTTGCACCGCCAGGAATCGGCCGGGCGGATAGGTGGCGGAGTTGCTGGTGCCGTCGCGGAAGATGATGAAGAGATCGCCTTCGTCGTCGAGCGCGTCGAGCGACATCTTCTGGCCATTGACGGTGAACTCGAGCGTGCCCGCGACCTTTTCGTAGCTGATCTCGCCGCGCACGTTGGCGATGGGAATCGTCGCGCCATCCGGCTTGGCCACGAAGCGCGCGGGCACCTTGAACTCCGCCACCGGCGAGTACCAGACGCGGCCGGCGAACGTCTTGCGGCGCGGCGATTCGCGATCCGCGGCGCGCACGACGATCCTGCCGTCCTCGCGCTTGACGAATTGCAGCGACAGGCGGCCCGACGTCACCCATTCGAGCCGCGTCGCGCCGGTCACGAGATCGCGCGTTGTGAAATCTTCGCCGGCATCGTCCTTGGCGACGGTCCGCATCGAAAGTCCCTTGGCCAGCACGAGGCGGGCGCGGTCGTTACCCACCGTGACGGTGCCCAGATGCGCCGGCGCCAGGGATTTCGGCAGCACGACGTTGTTGTCGGGTGCCGAGCCGATCGTGTACGTGCCGGGCGCGAGTTCGTCGCGGGTGACGATCGACAGCCAGCCCCGTTCGCGCATGAGGCTCGCGTCGGCCCGGGTCCGCCACTTGGAGAGGTCGTCCAGGTAGCCGGCGTCGGTGGGGGCGGCCGCGGCGGCGCCGCCGGAGAGCAGCAGCGCGGCCAGCGCAACGAGGGCCAGAGGGTGGCCAGGAAACGGAGTCATCGCAGGTATCCGCGGGGAAAGGGGAATCGGTAAATTCTACCGCCAATCCCCGCGGTCGCGACCGGTTACCTCGGCAGGCTGATGGAGGCCGACGCGTCGCAGCGTCCCGGGGACGACGGGCAGGTGATGGAACCGTTCTCCGGATAGAAGTTGCGAACGCTGAGCCAGTAGGTGCCCCCCGGCTGCAGCCCCGGCGTGCCGGGCGACGAGGCGCCGATGCCGAATCCCATGAACGCGGTGTTGCTGTTCGCGCGTCCCAGCGGTCCGGCTTGTCCGGACAGGTCGGTGGCGCGGAAATCGCACGCCGTCGACGATACGGTGATCTCGCGATAGGTGGCAGGCGCGCCGAACTCGACGACCGTCAGGTAGCCGGTCTGGCCGGCATGCGCCGTCGGCGGCACGGTGAAACGAATCGCCCACACACCGTTCCACGCGAACGCCGGCGACTCCGCATAGAGGGAGCGTGCAGTGACATTGGAACTCCCCATCTCGGTGTACAGCGTCGAGGGGTACTGTCCGCACAATCCAAGCGGCGGCGCGTCGCCTGCCACCCAATTGACGTTGGCCGTGGCCGGCGCGCTGCTGCCGCCGGCGTTGCTCGCGGTCACGCTATAGGTCTGCAACCCGGGGACATTGCCCCGGACATGGCACACGGTGGTCGAGCTCACGCAATTTGTCCACTGGATCGACGTAGCTTCTCCGCCCCCGCAGGACGCCTCGAGCACGATCAGCTTGCCTACCGTCGGTGTGGCGTGTTGCGCAGTCACGACGAGGCCGCAGGAAGGCGGCGTTTCCGGCGGCGGCGGCGGCGGCGGCGTGGTCCACGTGACCTGCACGGTCGCCATGGCGCCGGGACCATTGGCGTTGGTGGCGACGACGCCGTAGGTCAGCGTGCCGGCGGCATTGGAGCTGGCCGTGCACGAGGCTCCGGTGCCCGTGCATCCGGACCACGCGTAGCTCGTCGGCGCGCCGGTGCAATTGGTCGTCAGCAGCACGCTGGCGCCTGTCGTCGCGACGGTGCTGCTCGCCGATAGCACGCAGGAAGGCGGCAACGCGCTGGCCGCCGTCGGCGCGCACATCGCGACGGGACGGCCCGGACCGTAACCCTCCGCGACGTAGCCCTTGGCGATCATCGCGTCATGGACGGAAGCGGAGGTCGTGTAGCGGTGATTGGAGTCGACGCGGTTGTTCCAGCTCCGGTAGACGGGAACGGTATTGGCGGCGCACTGGCCGGTGGTCTGATTGGGCAGGTAGACCTGGAACACGTTGGCCGATTCAAAGAGCCACGCGTCGGGAAATTTCTGCTTGACCTCGTTGCATTCCTGCGCCGACGCCGAATAGAAATGCGAATCGAGTCCCGCCGCCGGAAGCCCGTAGAACCGGCATACGGCCAACGCGCCCGGGGACGTGTCGGTCGGCTCGAGCACCTTGAACGAGAGTCCCGTGCGCTGCCAGCCCACGAAGGCGCCGGAGTCGAGCTTGCCGATCTCCACGGCGTCGGCGGTGATGAAGTAGTGGTCGAATGCCGCGTGATGGAATTCGACGGCGTCGAGCTGCCCCGCCTGCGCGGCCGGAACGGCGGCGAACGAGCAGCACAGCGCGACGAGCGCGAGGGAGTGGCGAAGGCGGGAACGAAGGGACATGGAAGGTATGCTCGAAGTTGGCAGGGGCCGCAGTTGGCGGGCAAGGCGCCCGGGCGCGGCAATCGCCTACGATAGTGACCGGCGGGCGCGCCGGGAATTCCCGGATGGCTGCAAATGTCCCTCACGCTGTCCTACATGCGGTGTCGGTGCCGTTTGTTGCACTGCGGTAGACTAGCAGGCTGCCATGAACACGGTGACCGACGCCTTCATCGACGCCCAGGACACGGGGGCGGACGCGCCGCGACTGCGCGAGATCCCGTACAACTACACGTCGTACTCGGACCGCGAGATCGTGATCCGCCTGCTCGGCGCGGACTTGTGGCAACTGCTGCAGGAACTGCGCGGCGAACGCCGCACCGGGCGCTCGGCAAGGATGCTGTTCGAGGTCTTGGGCGACATCTGGGTCGTCGACCGCAATCCGTACCTGCAGGACGATCTGCTTGACAACCCCAAGCGGCAGGCGATGCTGGTCGAGGCGCTGCGCCACCGGCTGCGCGAGATCGAGAGGCGTCGCGTCGAGGGCGGCGGCGCCGACGCGGAACGCGACCTGAAGGTGGCCCGCCTGATCGCGGCGGCCGGCGCCGCGGTGGATCGCTTCGCGGCGGCTTTCGGCGCCACGGCGCAATTGCGCAAGCGCACGCGCCGGGTGCTCGCGCGCCACACGAGCCGCGACAACATCGCGTTCGACGGCCTGGCGCGGGTGTCGCACGTGACGGATGCGACCGACTGGCGCGTCGAATACCCGTTCGTCGTCCTGTATCCGGACGACGAAGCCGAAGTTCGTGGACTGGTCGAGGGCTGCATCGAGCTCGGCCTCACGATCATTCCGCGCGGCGGCGGCACCGGCTACACCGGC
Organism: uncultured beta proteobacterium; assembly: GCA_963823475.1. Lineage (GTDB taxonomy): Bacteria > Pseudomonadota > Gammaproteobacteria > Burkholderiales > Casimicrobiaceae > VBCG01. The sequence goes on along the minus strand of CAWGLS010000012.1, from coordinate 429,169 downwards.
GGCGCGATCCCGCTCGACGCGCGCTCGGCCGTCATCAACACCGAGAAGCTCGAGCGATTGTCCGCCGTCGAGCACATCGTGCTGCCCGGGCACCGCAGCGCCACGCCGATGATCGACGCCGGGGCAGGTGTGGTCACGCGGCGCGTGATCGACGCCGCCGAGGCGGCGGGACTCGTGTTCGCCGTCGATCCGACGTCGGCGGACGCGTCGTGCATCGGCGGCAACGTCGCGATGAACGCCGGCGGCAAGAAGGCGGTGCTGTGGGGCACGGCGCTCGACAATCTCGCGTCGTGGCGGATGGTGACGCCGCAGGCGGAGTGGCTCGAGGTCACGCGGACCGATCACAACCTCTCCAAGATCCACGATGCCGCGCAGGCGACATTCGAATGCGCATGGCTCGCGGCCGACGGCAAGACGGTGACGCGCCGCGAAACGCTGACGATCCCGGGCGCGACATTTCGCAAGGCCGGTCTCGGCAAGGACGTGACCGACAAGTTCCTAGCGGGCCTGCCGGGCATCCAGAAGGAAGGCTGCGACGGCCTGATCACCAGCGCGCGCTTCATCCTGCACAGGATGCCGCCGGCGATCCGCACCGTCTGCCTCGAGTTCTTCGGTCAGGTGCGCGATTCGACGCCGGCCATCGTCGAGATCAAGAACTATCTGGACGCGCTGCCGAAGAGCGGCGGCGCGCGCGTGATGCTCGCCGGTCTCGAACACCTGGACGAGCGCTACGTGAAGGCCGTCGGCTACGCGACGAAGGCCAAGCGGCATGGCCGGCCGAAGATGGTGCTGCTGGGCGATATCGTCGGCGACGACGATGACGCGGTGGCGCGGGCGGCGTCCGACGTCGTGCGCATCGCCAACGCGCGCGGCGCCGAAGGCTTCGTCGCCGTGTCCGCCGACGCGCGGAAGAAGTTCTGGCTCGACCGCGCGCGGACGGCGGCCATCGCCAAGCACACGAACGCGTTCAAGATCAACGAGGACGTGGTGATCCCGCTGCCCCGGCTCGGCGACTACACCGACGGCATCGAGCGCATCAACATCGAGCTGTCCATCCGCAACAAGGTGCGCCTCGCCGACGAGTTGCTGGCGTTCCTCGGCAGCCCGCTGCTCGGGCATGCGTGGACGCCGGACAGCGACGCGCGGCCGACGCAGGAGATCGTCGACGCCAAGGTGGACGAGGCGCGCGAGCTGGTCGCGGCGACGCGCCGCGCATGGCAGGGCCTGCTCGACCGCATCGAGACCACGTTCCCGGCGCTGCAGGACCATTCGGTCGTCGTGTCGTGGAAGCGCGAGCTCAAAGCGCCGCTCGAGGAAATCTTCGCGGGACTCGCATTCGCGCCGGTGATGAAGCGCCTGCTCGAGATCCACGCACGCGTGCTGCGCAGCCGCGTGTTCGTCGCGCTGCACATGCACGCGGGCGACGGCAACGTGCACACGAACCTCCCGGTCAATTCCGACGACTATGCGATGCTGCAGGAGGCCAACGCGGCGGTCGCGCGCATCATGGCGCTGGCGCGCAACCTGGACGGCGTCGTCTCCGGCGAGCACGGCATCGGCATCACCAAGCTCGAATACCTGACCGACGACGAGCTCGCGCCGTTCGCGAACTACAAGCAGGCGGTCGACCCGGAAGGGCGCTTCAATCGCGGCAAGCTGCTGCGCAATCCGGCGCTGCCGGCGGACCTGTCCGGCGCGTACACGCCGAGCTTCTCGCTGATCGGCCACGAGAGCCTGATCCTCGAGCAGAGCGACATCGGCAGCGTCGCCGAATCGATCAAGGATTGCCTGCGCTGCGGCAAGTGCAAACCGGTCTGCGCCACCCACGTGCCGCGCGCGAACCTGCTGTACAGCCCGCGCAACAAGATCCTCGCCACGTCGCTGCTGATCGAGGCGTTCCTGTACGAGGAACAGACGCGCCGCGGCGTCTCGCTCAAGCACTTCGACGAGTTCGAGGACGTCGCCGACCATTGCACGGTGTGCCACAAGTGCGTGAATCCGTGTCCGGTCGACATCGACTTCGGCGACGTGTCGATCGCGATGCGCAACCTGCTGCGCAAGGGCGGCCACAAGTCGTTCAACCCGGGCACCGCGGCGTCGATGTTCTTCCTGAACGCCACCGATCCCGCGACGATCAAGGTCGCGAAGAAGGTGATGATCGACTGGGGCTACCGGGCGCAGCGGCTTGCGTACCGCTTGGCGAAGACGACCGGCGTCGTGCGGGCACAAACGGCGCGGCCGCCGCCGACGGTCGGCAAGCCGGCGCTCAAATCGCAGATCATCCACTTCATCAACAAGCCGATGCCGGGCGGACTGCCCAAGCGCACGGCGCGCGCGCTGCTCGACATCGAGGACGACGCCGTCGTGCCGATCATCCGCGATCCGGCCCGCGCAGCGGACGACTCGGAGGCGGTCTTCTATTTTCCGGGTTGCGGATCGGAGCGGCTGTTCTCGCAGGTCGGGCTCGCCACGCAGGCGATGCTCTATCACGTCGGTGCGCAGACGGTGCTGCCGCCGGGATACCTGTGCTGCGGTTATCCGCAGACGTCGGCGGGCAACCACGACGAAGGACAGAAGATCACCACCGCCAACCGCGTGCTGTTCCATCGCGTGGCGAACACGCTCAATTATCTCGACATCAAGACGGTCATCGTGTCCTGCGGCACGTGCATGGACCAGTTGATGAAGTACGAGTTCGACAAGATCTTTCCCGGCTGCCGGCTGCTCGACATCCACGAATACCTGATGGAAAAGGGCGTCGCGCTCGATGGCGTCACCGGCACGCGCTACATGTATCACGATCCCTGCCACACGCCGATGAAGCAATACGCGCCGCTCGCCGTGGTCAACAAGCTGATGGGCACGAAGGTGACGCTGAACGACCGCTGCTGCGGCGAATCGGGAACGCTGGCGGTGACGCGGCCGGACATCTCGACGCAGGTGCGCTTTCGCAAGGAGGACGAGATGCGCAAGGGCGCGGACCGGCTGCGCGCCGACGGCTTTGCCGGCGACGTGAAGGTGCTGACGTCGTGCCCGTCGTGCCTGCAGGGGCTATCCCGCTTCGACGACGACGCGGGGACGCAGGCCGACTACATCGTCGTCGAGATCGCGAAGCACGTGCTCGGGCGGGACTGGATGTCCGATTACGTGGGCAAGGCGAATTCGGGGGGGATCGAGCGGGTGCTGCTATGAACGTAAGTGAAACCGGGAGCAAAAGGCGCTCCCGCCGGTTTCATTTACGAACTGCAGTCAGCAAGCAAATCTTCGGGCGGCCACGGTGACCATGGGCGCGTCGTGGTCCGATCCGTAGCGGACGATCAGCGGCGCGCCGACCACCATCAGCACGTACAGGCAGGCGACGAGCGTGGCGCCGAACGCGCGCCGCGGTTGCGGCGGGCGCACGGCCGAGAAGCGGGTTTCGGCATCGCGAGCGGTCATCGTTTCCATGGCGCCCCCCTTGGGGCGGAGGTCGGCTCCAAAAAATCCCGCGAGAGCGGCCAGACCATGCATTGCGGACGTGCCTTCGGGGGAAGGGAGTTCAGCGCGCCCTCGCGGGTGGAGGTAACTTGAGGCGGATCGGGAGGCTCGGTTGCATTCGTCGGATCCGGTCGTCCGCTCCATTGCCTTGACGCAACGATAGGGCGTCGCAACGTGCCCGGCGTCCGAGGAATCCGCGCCGGTTTGGCGGATAATTCGCGTGCGCATGGCGGCCGTTGGGCCGTTCCGGGGTCTCCACCCATCGGCCGCGGGGGCGTGGCAGGGGCCCGGGTCGGCCGCTTTGTGCTATAAGCGGGCCGTATGCGGCAGCGGCGTTCGGCGCTCGGCGCGACACCTTTCAGCGCTGCCCTGCGTTGGGACCGACGGACGCCGGCCGGTGACTGGCCGGCGCAACAATCACCATGTGCGGCTGCCCAGGACCGCCGGAGACCTGATGCAGGACACCGCTTCCCAGGCCATACGTTCCCCGAAGGCAGAGCCTGCGCCGGAACTCGTTCCATCGCTGGCGTTTGCGGATGCCGACGGCGCCAAGCGCTGGGCCAAGTCGCTGCTCATCACGGGCGTCACGCCGCTATACGAGGCCGTGCGGGGACAGTTGCGGGCGCTCTCCGCCGCCGACTTCGCGCCGAGGGAACGCGCGACGATCGCCGAGGTGATGCGCGAACAGGTCGCGCACCTGCACACGGAACTCGCGCGCCGCTATGCCGGGAAGCCGCAGCCGGCCACCGACCGCGAACTCGACGCGGCCGAGCAGGCGCTTTCGCTGTGGCAGGGCCTGTGGGAGCAATATTCCGCGTGCCTCAAACCGCTGCTCGAAGGCGACGTCGAGCTGCAGGGCGTCAAGGCCAAGCTGCTGCAACGCGGGCTCTACGTCGGCAAGCAGCTCATCATCGTCCACGGTCTGGCGCGCCGGATGCCGCCGGGAACGCTGTGGCAGGAACTCCATGCGTATTACCGGCTTGCGGAGTTGCTCGACTGCGCGGTGACGGCGGTCTCCGACGATTTGCAGCCGCACGCGGTGGGTATCTCGTGCTACTCGACGTATTGCCATGCGCTGCTGGTGGGCCTCGCCGATCCTTGTGCGCTGTCCGTGCGCCAGATCGAGCTGACCGACCGCTGGCTCGGGCAGTGGGCGCGCAAGATTTTTCCGTACTCGCAGCAGCGGGAAACGGAAGGCCCGATGATGCTGATGGACCTCGATTCGTCGACGGGCGCCTGGCTCGCGGGTTCGGCGCCGTCGAACGCGTCACCGTCGCTGCGCTATGGATATCCCGGCAAGCTCGCCACCAGCGTGCGCGGGCGCTTGAAGCGCTTGTCCTCGGGCGCGAGCCCCGCCGAACTGCAGCTCGGCCACGACACGTCGGTCGAAGGCTCGACCGCACTGCTGACGCATCTCGACGCCAATTGGTACCAGCTGCCGCGTCCCGCCGACGATGCCGCGCACGCGGAGCTCCAGCTGACCGCCGGTGGCGTGCAGGCCGCGTATTTCCGTGTCGGCGGCCGCACGTTCGACCGGCAGGATCCGCTCGGACGGTTGACGTTCCAGGGCGCGCAGCACCTGCAGACGCTGGGGGCCCTCACCGATTACGATCGCTACAAGGAAGATGCCGAGAAGAACTGGCCGTGGGAGCAATGGCAGGGTGAGTATTCGTGGCGACAAGCGAAGCTGCTGCGGCGCGATCCGACCCGCTATCGCTGGTTCCTCGATCAGCTCGTCGTCGTGCGCGACGACGAGCGCACGCGGCTGGGCTACGTGACGCGCGTGGCGTTCGGCGCGCCGAACGAACTCGCAATGTCGCTCGCGATATGGCCCGGCCAGCCGCGGTCGATCCCGGTGCGGCCGACGTCCATCGCCTTCGCCGAGGAACTGCCGCTGCCGGCGCTGATGCTGGGAGCGACCGAGGACGAGGGCGTCTCGCTGATCGTGCCGCCGCGGACCTTCAACGCCGGTCGCATGCTGCGGTCGATGGACTCGGGGCCGGAACGCAAGTTCCGGCTGACGAAGCTCCTGCAGCGCGGCGGGGATTTCGAGCGGGTGGCGTTCGAAGAATCGTGATTTCGAAGGGCGCGCGTGGAACCTGCGCGTGACGACAAGATCCTGACCTCGTGGAATGCGCTCGCCTTTGCCGGCCTCGCCCGCGCGGCGCGCGCGCTGGTGCTGCCGCGCTGGACGGACATGGCCATCGCGGCCGGCGACCGCTTGCGCGCCGCCGCGTGGCGCGACGGCCGGCTGCTGGCGACGCGCCGCGACGACCGCGCGGAGCTGAACGCCTATCTCGACGATCACGCGTTCCTGCTCGCCGCGCTGCTCGAGCTCATGCAGACGCACTTCCGGCGCGACGACTTCGACTGGGCGCACGCGCTCGCCGAAGCGCTGCTCGCGCGGTTCGAGGATCGCGTTGGTCAAGGGCGCGCTCCCGGCCCGCGGGGCCGTGGCATGGGTCTGCCGCGGCACGAGGTGCCTGCCGCCGCTGACGACGATCGAGGCGACGGTCGCGGCGGTGGGGTCAACGGGAACCCCGCCCGAACGTTGAACGTGGGGCATCGGCGCCCGGTTCGCTGCAGCGGCCCCGCTCCGGTAAAATCACGGCGTTTCGCTACCGGCCCCAGGCCGGTCCGGCAGTCCGTAACTTCCCGCTGCCTTTCCGAACATCACTGTCCACGGAGTCGCAATGAAAACGAAAGCTGTCCTGGTCTCCCTCGCCGGAGTCGCGCTGTTCGCGTCCGGCGCCGCCCATGCGGTGCTCGACAACGCCAAGGCCGAAGCGCTGATGAAGAAGGACGGCTGCGCGGCCTGCCATTCGGTCGACAAGAAGATCGTGGGGCCCGCTTACGTCGACGTCGCCGCAAAGTACAAGAACGACAAGAACGCCGTGGCGATGCTGTCGAAGAAAGTGAAGGAAGGCGGCACCGGTGTGTGGGGACCGATCCCGATGCCGCCGAACGCCGCGACGTCGCAGGCCGACATCACCGAACTCGTGACATGGATCATGACGCTCAGGAAGTAGGCGGCAAAGACGCTTTCCGGTAGAATCGGCGGCGTCCGTGCAGGAGAGTGTGGCGCAACAGATTCTCGATGCGCCGCCGCCGAAGGCGTAATCCCGAAACCGCTCAGGTACCGAGGACTGCACGGGACGCAAACGCAATCTGGAGAGCGGTCGCGCGGTGTCGGCGCTGTCGGCGCGACACCGCGGCGATCCACCGAAGGGGCACCGGACGATGTCGCGCAACGCAACGTGACGTCGTCCCAATCTCTCAGGTAAAAGGACAGATGGGGCGAAGTGGAGGATCGCTTCGCCCTCTTGTCGTCCTTTCCGGGAGACCGCCTTGCTCCAGCAGACCCCCCTCAACGCAGTCCATCGTGCGGCCGGCGCACGAATGGTCGATTTCGGCGGCTGGGACATGCCGGTCAACTATGGCTCCCAGATCGACGAGCACCACGCGGTACGCCGCGATGCCGGGATGTTCGACGTATCGCACATGCGCGCGGTCGACCTTGAGGGCGACCACGCCCGCGACTTCCTCCGCTTCGCCCTCGCCAACAACGTCGACAAGCTGAAGGACCCGGGCAAGGCGCTTTACTCGTGCCTGCTGCGGGAGGACGGCGGCGTGCTCGACGACCTCATCGTCTACTTCCTGCGCGAGGATTTCTTCCGCATCGTCGTCAACGCGGGAACGGCGGGCAAGGACATCGCGTGGTTCCGGCGGCTGATCGCCGAACGCGCGCCGCACCTTACGCTCACGCCGCGCGACGATCTCGCGATGATCGCCGTGCAGGGACCGAATGCACGCGCCAGGGTGTGGGCGGCGCTGCCGGGCAGCGAAGCGGCCACCGTGGGCTTGAAGCCGTTCTTCGGCGTGGCCGCGCCCGACGCGCTCGCCGACGCGTTCATCGCGCGCACCGGCTACACCGGCGAAGACGGCTTCGAGGTCATGGTGCCGGCCGCGCGGGCTGCCGCCGTCTGGAACGCGCTCGTCGCCGCCGGCGTGAAACCGTGCGGACTGGGGGCGCGGGACACGCTGCGGCTCGAGGCCGGCATGAATCTCTATGGCCAGGACATGGACGAGACGGTGTCGCCGCTGGCCGCGGGACTCGCGTGGACGGTGGACCTGACGAGCCCGCGCGATTTCGTCGGCAAGTCCGCGCTCGCCGCGCAGCCGCCCGCGCAGAAAATGCGCGGCTTGCTGCTGCAGGACGCGGGCGGCGTGCTGCGCGCGCACCAGTTGGTCCGCACGGCGCACGGCGAGGGTGAAATCACCAGCGGCACGTTCAGTCCGACGCTCGGCAAGTCGATCGCGCTCGCGCGGCTGCCGTCGGGCGTGGCCGACGGCGATCTCGTCACGGTGGCGGTGCGCGACAAGGCGCTCGCGGCGCGCGTCGTGAAGCCGCCGTTCGTGCGCAACGGGAAGGTGCTCGTGACGTGAGCGTGCACGACGGAGCAAGTCCAAAGCCCAAGCATTCACGAAAAACACGAAGTTCACGAAGAAGTTCCGCAGATGCGCTACTGGGACCATCGTGGCGACATGAACGTGAATTGGAAGTTCTTCGTGTGCTTCGTGTCCTTCGTGTTTCATGATCTTGTGGTTTTCCATCACCAGCCGGAGCCGAATCCATGAACGTCCCCACCGATCTCAAGTACGCCGACAGCCACGAATGGATGCGCGCCGAGTCCGACGGCACCGTCACCGTCGGCATCACCGACCACGCGCAGTCGGCGCTGGGCGATCTCGTCTTCATCGAATTGCCGGCGGTGGGCCGCACGCTGAAGGCGGGCGAGGCGTGCGCGATCGTCGAGTCGGTCAAGGCCGCGAGCGATGTCTATGCGCCGATCGGCGGCGACGTCGTCGCCGTCAACGAGGCGGTGACCGGCGCGCCCGAGACGCTGAACGAGAACGCATACGCCGCCTGGCTCTTCCGGCTGAAGCCGTCGGACCCCGGCGCGCTGGCGAAGATGCTCGACGCCGCCGCGTACGAGAAGCTGATCGGCTGAGATCGGGCGACGCGGCGCGATGGCCTGGCGGGCGATGCACTGCCGGCCAGGGCCCGCCGCTTCCAGCGGACGTGAAGACTGCGGAGTGACAGCGATGAAGATGAACCAAGCGGCCGCTGCGGGCCTCGACACGCTCGAGGACCACGACGAGTTCCTCGCGCGCCACATCGGCACCACACCCGGCGAGCAGGCGCAGATGCTGTCGATGCTGGGCTTCGCCTCGCGCGGTGCGCTGATGGATGCGATCGTTCCGGCCGCGATCCGCGAGCCCGCGCCGTTGCCGCTGCCGGCGCCCATGCCGGAAGCGGCGGCGCTCGCGAAGCTGAAGGCGATGGCGGCGGGCAACCGCGTGCTGAAGTCGTACATCGGCATCGGCTACTACGGCACGCACACGCCCGGCGTCATCCTGCGCAACATCCTCGAGAATCCGGCGTGGTATACGGCGTACACGCCGTACCAGCCCGAGATCGCGCAGGGCCGCCTGGAAGCGCTGATCAATTTCCAGACGATGGTCTGCGACCTGACCGGCATGGCGATCGCCAATGCATCGATGCTGGACGAGGCCACGGCGGCCGCCGAGGCGATGACGCTCGCGTTGCGCGTCGGCAAGAGCGACAGCCGGCGCTTCTTCGTCGCGGACGACGTCTTCCCGCAGACGATCGACGTCGTGCGCACGCGCGCGCAGCCGCTCGGCATCGAGGTGGTCGTCGGTCCCGCCGCCGAGGCGCTCGCCGCCGACGCGTTCGCGGCGCTGCTGCAGTATCCGGGCGCCGCGGGCGACGTCCGCGACTACCGCACGCTGACGGCGGACCTGCATGCGCGCGGCGCGCTCGTCATCGTCGCGGCCGACGTGCTCGCGCTGACGCTGCTGACGCCGCCCGGCGAATGGGGCGCCGACGCGGTGGTCGGTTCCACGCAGCGCTTCGGGGTGCCGATGGGCTACGGCGGCCCGCACGCCGGCTATCTCGCGACGCGCGACGAGCACAAGCGGTCGATGCCGGGCCGCCTGGTCGGCGTCACCGTGGACGCCCGCGGCGATCCGGCGTACCGGCTCGCGTTGCAGACGCGCGAGCAGCACATCCGCCGCGAAAAGGCGACGTCGAACATCTGCACGGCGCAGGTGCTGCTCGCCGTCATCGCCAGCATGTACGCGGTCTACCACGGCCCCGAGGGCCTCCTGCGGATCGCGCGGCGCGTGCGCCGCCTCACGGCGATCATGAAGGCGGGGCTCGAACGCCTGCGCTTTGCCGTGCCCACGGTCACGCACTTCGATACGATCACCGTGCGCACCGGTGACGCGACGCGGGCGATCGCCGATCGTGCCGTCGCGCAGGGGGTCAACTTCCGCCGCATCGACGCCGCCACGCTCGGCATTTCGCTCGACGAGACGACGACGCGGCAGGATGTCGAACGCATCTGGGCCATCTTCAACGATGCCAGCGCAACGTTCGGCGTTGACGACTTCGACGCCGGCGCGACCGACGAGTTCGCCCCCGGCCTCGCGCGCACGTCGCCGTTTCTCACGCACCCGGTGTTCCACCGCTACCGGTCGGAGACGGAAATGCTGCGCTACCTGCGCCGGCTCGCCGACCGCGACTTGGCGCTCGACCGCGCGATGATCCCGCTGGGGTCGTGCACGATGAAGCTCAATGCGACATCGGAAATGATCCCGATCACGTGGCCGGAGTTCGGCGCGCTGCATCCGTTCGTGCCGGCCGATCAGGCCGAAGGGTATCGCACGCTGGTGCGCGAGCTGGAGCAGATGCTGTGCGCGGCCACCGGCTACGACGCCGTTTCGCTGCAGCCCAACGCGGGATCGCAAGGCGAATACTCCGGACTGCTGATGATCCGCGCGTATCACGCGGGCCGCGGCGAAGCGCATCGCAACGTCTGCCTGATTCCGGCTTCGGCGCACGGGACGAACCCGGCGTCGGCGCAGATGGCGGGCATGCAGGTCGTCGTCGTCGCGTGCGACGAGGCCGGCAACGTCGATCTCGCCGATCTCGAGGCGAAGGCGAAGGCGCATGCGCCGGACCTCGCGGCGATCATGGTCACCTATCCGTCGACGCATGGCGTGTTCGAGGAAGGCATCCGGCGGATCTGCGATATCGTGCACGCGCACGGCGGGCAGGTGTACGTCGATGGCGCGAACCTGAACGCGCTGGTCGGCCTTGCCGCGCCCGGGCATTTCGGCGCGGACGTGTCGCACCTGAACCTGCACAAGACGTTCTGCATTCCGCACGGCGGCGGCGGTCCCGGCGTGGGTCCCGTGGCGGTGAAGGCGCATCTCGCGCGGTTCCTGCCTGGACACTTTGCCCTCACCCCTTCCCCCTCTCCCGCAAGCGGGCGAGGGGAAATGTCGTCCGGCGGCGTTGCCGCCGCGGACGGTGCCCTCACCCCTTCCCCCTCTCCCGCAAGCGGGCGAGGGGAAGTGTCGTCCGGCGGCGTTGCCGCCGCGGACGGTGCCCTCACCCCTTCCCCCTCTCCCGCAAGCGGGCGAGGGGAAATGTCGTCCGGCGGCGTTGCCGCCGCGGACAGGATCGGCCCCGTCGCCGCTGCGCCCTACGGCAGCGCGTCGATCCTGCCCATTTCGTGGATGTACGTGACGATGATGGGCGCGACGGGCCTGCGCGCGGCGACCGAGAGCGCGATCCTGCATGCGAACTACATCGCGCGGATGCTCGCGCCGCACTACCCGGTGCTGTACTCGGGACCGGGCGGACTCGTCGCGCACGAATGCATCCTCGACCTGCGGCCGCTGAAGGCGACGTCCGGCATCGAGGCGGAGGACGTGGCCAAGCGGCTGGTCGACTATGGCTTCCATGCGCCGACGATGAGCTTTCCCGTCGCCGGCACGCTGATGGTGGAGCCGACGGAATCGGAGTCGAAGACCGAGCTCGATCGCTTCATCGACGCGATGATCGCGATCCGGCGCGAGATCCGCGCCGTGGAGACGGGCGACCTCGATCGCGCCGACAATCCGCTGAAGCATGCGCCGCACACGGCGGCGGCGGTGACGGCCGATGTGTGGACGCATCACTACGCGCGCAGCGTCGCCGGCTATCCGTCGCCCGCGCAAAGGACGGCGAAGTACTGGCCGCCGGTGGCCCGCGTGGACAACGTCCACGGCGACCGTCATCTTTTCTGCAGTTGCATCCCGCTCGCCGACTACGCATCCGACGGCAAGGCCCCCTGATGCGCGTGCTCGTGCTGGGGGCGGGCGTGGTGGGCGTCACCGCCGCGTGGTACCTCTCGCAGGATGGGCACGAGGTGACGGTCGTCGACCGCCACGAAGGCGCCGCGCTGGAAACGTCGTTCGCCAACGGCGGGCAGATTTCGGCGTCGTACGCGGAACCGTGGGCCAACCCCGAGGCGCCCGCGAAGATCTTCAAGTGGCTGGGACGGGAGGATGCGCCGCTCTTGTTCCGGTTGCGCCTCGATCCGCGGCAATGGCGGTGGGGGCTGCAGTTCCTGCTCGAATGCCTGCCGTCGCGCACGCGCCGCAACACGATCCAGTGCCTGAACCTCGCGCTCTACTCGCGCGACTGCCTGAGGGAACTGCGCGCGCAGACAGGCATCGCGTACGACCATCTCGAACGCGGCATCCTGTCGTTCTATACCGATCCGCGCGAGTTCGAACAGGGCGTGCGGGCCGCGGCGCTGATGCGCCGGTTCGGTTGCGACCGCGACGTGAAGTCCGTCGACGAGTGCGTCGCGATCGAACCGGCGCTCGCGGCGTGCCGCGACCGGCTCGCCGGCGGCATTTTCACCGCGAGCGACGAGTCCGGCGATGCGCAGAAGTTCACGCAGGAACTCGCGCGGATGTGTGCGGCGCGCGGCGTTGCGTTTCGCTGGAACGTGGCCGTCGAATCGCTGACGGCCGACGACCGCGCGGTGACGGGCGTGCGCTGCGTCAACGAGGAGCGCCGCTTGGAAATCCTGTCCGCCGATGCGTACGTGATGGCGCTCGGCAGCTACAGTCCGTTCCTGTTGCAGCCGCTCGGCGTGCCGTGCCTCGTGTATCCGGCCAAGGGCTATTCCGCCACCATCGCCATCGCCGGCCATCGCGGCGCGCCGACGGTGTCGCTCACCGATCTGGCATGGAAGATCGTGTTCACGCGGTTGGGTGACAGGCTGCGCGTCGCGGGCACCGCCGAGCTTTCCGGGTACGGCCGCGACTTGAACCTCGTCCGCTGCGACGCGCTGGTCAACCGCACGTTCGCGCTCTTCCCGGATGCCGGCGATCGCGAGAGCGCCCAGTTCTGGACCGGTTTGCGGCCTGCCACGCCGTCGAATGTGCCGCTGCTGGGCGCCACCAGGTACCGCAATCTCTATCTCGACACCGGCCACGGCACGCTCGGCTGGACGATGGCCTGCGGATCGGGGCGCGCGCTGGCCGACGTGATCGCCGGCCGCAAGCCTGGCGTGGATTTTGCGTTTACACGTTCGGCGTAGCGCGCCCGACCCCGAAAGGCCTCGCGTCGCGACTGCCTGCACTCCCCACCGCGCGCTTCGAGGATTCCCGCCGTGCCATGACGCTGCAATCGCTCAATCGCTGGAAGGCCTCGCTCATCCACCTTGCCGTCAGCGCACTCATCGCGCTCGTCGTCGTCACGCTCGTGGTCGTGGTCTGGTATCCGGCGCCCTATTTCTCGGCGATGGGCGGCGAAGTGCTCTTGCGTCTGCTGATCGGCGTCGACGTGATCCTGGGTCCGCTCATCACGCTGATCATCTTCGACACCGCGAAGCCGCGGCTCGAGTACGACCTGATGGCGATCGCCGCGCTGCAGGTCGCCGCGCTCGCCTACGGCGGCTACATCATGTTCGACGCGCGTCCCGCCTACAACGTCTTCGTCAACAATCGTTTCGACACGGTTGCGGCGAATGCCGTCGACGCGGATTCGCTGGCGCGCGCCGATGAGCAGTTCCGGCGGTTGCCGCTGACGGGCCCGCGCGTGGTGGCGGCGAATCCGCCGGCCGATCCGGCGGAGAATGCAAGGATCGCGCTCGATGCGTTGCTCGGCGGCCACGACGTGCAGGACCTGCCGCACCTGTATGTGCCGTACGCACAGGCCGCGACGAGGGTCGCCAGCGTCGCGCGCCCGCTGGCCGCGCTGGCGCGGCGCGACCAGGCGGCGGCGGATCAGGTCAGCGCGTTCGCGGCCGCGCACGCCGCCGGCGGGCGCAGCCTGGGCTTTGTGCCCGTCAAGGCGCGCAACAGGGATTTCGCCGCGGTCGTCGATCGCGCGACGGGCGAGATCGTCGGCTACCTGTCGATCAATCCCTGGTAACCGCGCCCGCGCGCGGCGCGCGGAATCGGGACTGGCGCGGCCGCGCCCGTATAATCATGCGTTTTCGCGCATCGTCCATGTCCCGCTTCGCATTCGTTCCTCCCTTCGGCGCATTGCTGCTCGCCGCGGCGCTCGTGAGCGCGCTGCCGGCGCCGGCCCAGGTGCCGCCGCCGGCGGCGACCACGCCGCCCGCCGGCATTGCCGCGCCCGCGATTGCCGCGGCGTCCTGGCTTGTCGTCGATGTCGCCAGCGGGCAGACGCTCGCGACGGCCAACGCCGACGAGCGCCGCGATCCCGCGTCGCTGACCAAGCTGCTGACGGCGTACCTCGTCTTCGAGGCGTTGCGCGCCAAGACGATCGTGCCGTCGCAGATGGTGAACGTCTCGGAACGGGCGTGGCGCGCGGAGGGCTCGCGGATGTTCATCGAACCGCGCCGCGCCGTCTCGGTCGACGAGCTGCTGCGCGGAATGATCGTGCAGTCGGGCAACGACGCGTCGATCGCGCTGGCCGAGCTCGTCGGCGGCACCGAGGACGCGTTCGTCGCGAAGATGAACAGCGAAGGCCCGCGGCTCGGCATGACGAACAGCCACTTCACCAACGTGACGGGGCTCTCGCATCCGCAGCACTACTCGACGGCCGCGGACATGGCGAAGCTCGCCGCTGCGCTGATCCGCGACTATCCCGAGTACTACCCGTTCTACGCGCAGAAGGAATTCCGCTACAACAACATCACGCAGCCGAACCGCAATCGCCTGCTATGGACCGACCCGCACGTCGACGGCGTGAAGACGGGCCATACGGAAGCCGCCGGCTGGTGCCTCGTCGCCTCCGCGCTGCGCGGCGACCGCCGCGTGCTGGCCGTCGTGCTCGGCGCGAGCTCGGACGCCGCGCGCGCGTCCGAGGCGCAGAAGCTCCTGAACTGGGGCTTCCAGGCGTTCGACACCGTGCAGCTCTACCAGTCGGGCAAGCAGGTGACGACGCTGCGCGTCTGGAAGGGCGCGGCGTCCGAGGTGCCGGCGGGATTTCTCGCCGATCGCTACCTGACGCTGCCGAAGGGCAAGGCCGACAAGCTGTCGCTGACGATGCAGGCGCAGGAGCCGCTGGTCGCGCCGATCGCGCGCGCGCAGCGCGTGGGCACCGTCAAGGTGGCGCTCGAAGGCAAGCCGGTCGCGGAGTTTCCGATGATCGCGCTGGAGGAGGTCGCGCCGGCGAGCCTCATCGGCCGCACGTGGGACACCGTGCGGCTGTGGTTCCGGAAGAACTGAACAGCAGATCGCCAGGAGTGCGTGCATGATCGATGCGGACCAGATCGTCTATCTGAACGGCAAGTTCCTCCCGCTGGCCGATGCGCACGTCTCGGTGCTGGACCGCGGCTTCATCTACGGCGACGGTGTGTACGAGCTCGTACCCGTCTACGGCCGCCAGCCGTTCCGGCTGCCGCATCACCTCGCGCGGCTGAAGCGGAGCCTGGACGGCATCGGGCTCGCCAATCCGCACGCCGATGCGCAATGGGAGGCGATCATCCGCGACTTGGTCGCGCGCCAGCCGTTCGCCGACCAGGGTGTCTACTTCCAGGTGACGCGCGGCGTGGCCAAGCGCGACCACGCCTTTCCGAAGGACGTGCCGCCGACGGTGTTCATGATGAGCAATCCGCTGGCGACACCCACGCGCGAGCAGGTGGACCACGGCGTGGCCGTCGTGACGGCGGACGACAACCGCTGGCATCGCTGCGACCTGAAGACCATCTCGCTGCTCGGCAACGTGCTGATGCGGCAACTGGCCGCCGAGCGGGGCGCGGTCGAGACCGTGATGTTCCGCGATGGCTTCCTGACCGAGGCGTCGGCATCGAACGTGCTGATCGTCAGCGACGGCACGATCATCGTGCCGCCGAAGGACAATCTGATCCTGCCCGGCATCACGTACGACGCGACGATGGAATTCGCGCGCGACATCGGCGTGCCGCTGTCGGTGCGGCCGGTGCCGAAGGCCGAGGCGCTCGCCGCCGACGAGATGTGGCTGTCGTCGTCGACGAAGGAAGTGCTGGCGATCACGACCGTCGACGGCCAGCCGTTCGGCGGCGGCCGGCCGGGCCCGGTGTTCCGCAGGATGTGGGCCGAGTTCCAGGCGAGGAAGCCGCACGCGATGGCGCCGGCCTGACCGGGAAGGTCGTTCACACAGAGGCGCCGAGAAGCGAGTTTGGCGTTCTCCTTCTCTCGGCGGCTCATTGTGCAATCGGCGTTCAGGTGTCCGGCAACGCGATCGTCGTTCCGAAATGCCCGTGGTGGAACACGAGCCCGCGCCCGGTCGTGCGCTCGCAGGTGACGACTTCGCCGACGAACACGACATGGTCGCCGGTGCGCTGGCGCGAATGGTGGCGGCACTCGAACCAGGCCACGCAGCCGTGGATCAGCGGCGCGTCCGCCCAGCCCATGCGGAAATCGACGCCGGCGAAGCGGTCGGCGTGCGGCCGCGAAAACCGGCGCGCGAGATCGACCTGCGTTGCCGACAGCACGTTGACGGAGTACCGGTCGACGGCCTCGAACGCGGCGAGGCTCGCCGAACGGCGCGCGAGGCTCCACAGCACGAGCGGCGGATCGAGGGAGACGGAGTTGAACGAGTTGGCGGTGAAGCCGACGTAACGGCCGTCGCCCGCCCGCGCGCAGATGACGGTGACGCCGGTGGCGAACTGCGCCAGCGCGTCGCGGAACTGGCGTGCGTCGAAGGCCTGCGGAGATGCGGGCACGGGACCGGAAGCGGACATGGGGGACGGACCGGCCCGCGGGCGGCGGCCCGACGATGACGGGTGCGGCGATGGTAGGGGTGATACCCGGCGCTGTCAAAGCGATCGCGCAGGAGATACTCCCCATCGCCGCCGAGACTTGCTACACTTTTCGTGCGGGGCTGGCGTCCGGCACCCGCGGGTTCGACTCCCTCCGACTCGATTCCCTCCAGGGGCCATGGCGCAAGTGCTGCAACGGATCATCACGGATCGCTACGGCGGGCGGGACCTGCCGATCACGCTCGTGTTGCCGGATGGCGCGCGCGTGCCGCTGTCGCCGGCGCCCGCGGTCGAGATCGTCGCGCGGTCGTGGAAGGGCCTGCGGGCACTGGCGTCGCCCGCGCTCGGGTCGCTCGCCCGCGCCTACGTCCACGGCGACCTCGATTTCACCGGCAGTGCGCGCCGCATGCTCGGCATCGCCGAGTCGATGGTGGGCGCGGTGTCGCATGGCCACGACCGGATGCGCACCCGGTGGAAGACGTTCATCCACCAGCGGCGCAGCAACCAGCGCAACATCGCGCACCATTACGACGTCTCCAATGCGTTCTACCGCATCTGGCTCGACACGCGGATGGTCTACTCGTGCGCCTATTTCCGCGACGACGCGGCCACCCTCGACGCCGCGCAGGAGGCGAAGCTCGACCACATCTGCCGCAAGCTGCGGCTGGCTCCCGGCGAGCGTTTCCTGGACATCGGCTGCGGCTGGGGCGCGCTGCTGTTCCATGCCGCCGAGCGCTATGGCGTCGATGCCCACGGCATCACGCTGTCGCGCAACCAGTTCGAGCACGTCGGCCGCGAAATCGCGGCGCGCGGGCTCGCAGGTCGCGTGCGCGTCGAATTGCGCGACTACCAGGACCTCCCGGACGACGCGAGCTACGACAAGATCGCGAGCGTGGGCATGTTCGAGCACGTCGGCGTCCGCCGCTTCGGCCGCTACTTCGGCAAGATCCACCGCTTGCTGAAACCCGGCGGCATGGTGCTCAACCACGGGATCACCCACAACACGCTGGCGGCCGACAGCCTGGGCAGCGGCATCGGCGAGTTCGTCGAGGACTACGTGTTCCCCGGCGGCGAGCTCACCCACGTGTCGCGCGTCGTCGAAGGCATGGCGCGCGAAGGGCTGGAACTCGTCGACGCCGAGGCGCTGCGCGAGCACTACGCGAAGACACTGTGGGCGTGGGTCGACCGCCTGGAGGCGCGCGCGGACGAGGCGCGGCACGAAGTCGGCGAGGAGCGTTACCGGATCTGGCGCATCTACATGGCCGGGTCCGCGCATGCATTCGACCGCGGCTGGCTCTCGCTGTGGCAGCTGCTCGCCGGCAAGCCGCTCCCGGACGGCCGGCTGCCGCATCCGCTGACGCGCGACTACATCTACGGCCCGGCGCGGTAGGGCGGCATTCCCCTGCCTGCGGGCCGCGCGCGCATGGCGTGCGGCAGCGTCGGCCGTCGCCGCCGCGAGCGATGAGTGGGGGGATGGTCGCGCAGCCCATGCTCTTTGGGACTTCGTCGCTGGCCAACGAGCGTCGGTGCGGAGGTCCGCCGCGCGCCAACGCCCGCGGGCACCGCTGCCCACGGGTGCCGGGACGTTGCGTCCGCGCCGCCGCGCCCTCAGATAACGATGTTCCCTCGCCACGGAGAGCGCCATGAACAAGCCCGAACCCGCCATCGACGCGCTGCACACCGAAGAGCGCGAGTCGGCGCTCACGTTCCCTTGCGTGTTCCCGATCAAGATCATGGGCCGCACGCAGGACGGCTTCGCACAGGCGGTGACCGGCATCGTCTGCCGCCACGCGCCCGACTTCGATCCGGCGTCGCTCGAAATGCGCGCGTCGAAGGAGGGCAACTGGCTGTCGGTCACGGCGACGGTCAACGCGAGTTCGCGCGAGCAACTGGACAACCTCTATCGCGAGCTGGTCGCGCATCCGATGGTGAAGATGGTGCTGTGACCGGCCGCCGCCTGTCCGGCCGTTGACGGGGCGGTGTTTCCGTAGCAAAATAAAGCAGGAATTATTTCTCGTGAATGCCGTCCCCGCCCGCGTTGCGGCCACGGCGGCGCCGACGCCGGCGTCCGACGCCGCCGTCTTGAGCCGCGCCGTCGTGCGCGCCGCCCGGCTGCTCGGCCTGCCGCAGCGCGGCGTGGCCGCCGCCTTGGGCATTTCCGAGGCGACGGCGTCGCGGCTGTTCGCCGGCAAGTATCTGCTGGCGCGGGAGCACGCCAAGGAATGGGAGCTGGCGGTGCTGTTCGTGCGGATGTTCCGCTCGCTCGATGCGCTGTGGGGGCACGAGGAGTCGGCGCGCCAGTGGCTCGGCAGTCCCAACCTCGCGCTCGGCGGCCGCCCGGCGGAGCTCATGCATTCGGTCGAAGGAATGGTTCGTGTCGTCGCGTACCTGGACGCCGCGCGCGGTCGCCTCTGAAGCGGCGCCACTGCGCGTCCCGTTGTGGCGCGCGGTGGAAGCGCAGCACGTGGTCGCCACGATGGCGCTCGTCGACACGCTCGCCGAGCAGACGACGCTCGAGCGGCTGCTGGACGAGGGCAAGCCGCCGCTGCCGGAGGGCGCGCAGCGCCTGCACTACCTGCTGTTCACGCCGTTTCGCTATCCGCCGCCGCCGCGCGGCTCGCGCTTTCGCGGTCCGAACGATCCGGGCGTCTTCTACGGTGCCGACGAAGTCCGCACCGCCTGCGCGGAACTGGGCTACTGGCGGTGGCGCCATCTGCTCGACACGCCCGCGCTGCAGGCGATGCCGGTGCGGCCGCAGACGGTGTTCCGGGCGCGGCTCGACACGACGGCTGTCGACCTGCGGCAGCCGCCCTTCGACCGCGATCGTCCAGTGTGGACGGACGCGGCCGACTACGGCGGTTGCCAGCGCTTCGGCGTCGTCGCGCGCGAGGCGGCGGTCGGCGCGATCCGCTACGAATCGGTGCGCGATCCGCGGCACGGCGGGTGTTGCGCCGTGCTGTCGCCGCGCGCCTTCGCGCGGCCGTCGCCGACCGACACGCAGACGTGGATGCTGTCGGTGACGCGCGAACGCGTCGTCTGGCGGCGCGCGGACGCGCTGCAGTCGCAGGCGCACGAGTTCGCCGCGGAGTCGCTGTGGCGGCATTGACGCGATGAAGGCGCCGTCCGAACTTGCGCACGGGCCGGCGATCCGCGCGCTGGGCCGCACCGATTACGCCGCGACGTGGCGCGCGATGCAGGAGTTCACGGCGCGCCGCGACGAACGGACGCGCGACGAGATCTGGCTGACCGAGCATCCGCCGATCTACACGCTCGGGTTGGCGGGACGGCGCGAGCATCTGCTGCGCGACAACGGCATCGCGGCGCTCAAGGTCGACCGCGGCGGACAGGTCACGTATCACGGGCCGGGCCAGCTCGTCGCGTACACGCTGATCGACCTCGAGCGCGCGCGCCTGGGCGTCCGCGACATGGTCCGGAGGCTCGAGGGCGCGGTGATAGAATGGCTGGCCACGCTGGGGATCGCGGCTTACGGCAAGCCGGCGGCGCCGGGCGTCTACGTGATCATCGGGGGCAGCGAGGCGAAGATCGCCGCGCTCGGACTCAAGGTGCGCCATGGCTGCACGTATCACGGGCTGGCGGTGAACGTCGCGATGGACCTCTCGCCGTTCGCCGATATCGACCCGTGCGGCTATCCGGGCCTCGCCGTCACGCA
This sequence comes from uncultured beta proteobacterium, assembly GCA_963823475.1. Lineage (GTDB taxonomy): Bacteria > Pseudomonadota > Gammaproteobacteria > Burkholderiales > Casimicrobiaceae > VBCG01. Next base: position 408,940 of record CAWGLS010000012.1, on the reverse strand, counting down.
GCTGGCCGATCTCGGTGTCGCGCGCACCGTGGCGGCGGCGGGTGCGGAGCTGGCGCCGAACCTTGCCGCGCACCTGACGCGATCATGAGCCACGACACCTTGCCTCCTCCCGTCGTCCCCGCCGGTCCCGCCAACGCCGCGGGCGTGAAGCACAAGGGCGACGCCAAGACCGCGCGCATCCCGATCAAGGTCGTGGCGGCGGAGATGCTGAAGAAGCCGGAGTGGATCCGCGTGCGCGCGTCGTCGTCGCCGCGTTTTTCCGAGATCAAGCAGATCCTGCGCGAGCACAAGCTGCACACCGTGTGCGAGGAAGCGTCATGCCCGAACATCGGCGAATGCTTCAGCAAGGGCACGGCGACGTTCATGATCATGGGCGACATCTGCACGCGGCGCTGCCCGTTCTGCGACGTCGGTCACGGGCGGCCGCTGCCGCTCGACACCGACGAGCCCTTGAATCTCGCGCGGACGATCGCCGCGCTGAAGCTCAAGTACGTCGTGATCACCAGCGTCGACCGCGACGACCTGCGCGACGGCGGCGCCCTTCACTTCGTCGACTGCATCCGCGCGACGCGCGAGCTGTCGCCTTCCACGCAGATCGAAGTGCTGGTGCCGGATTTCCGCGGCCGGCTCGATCGCGCGCTCGCGATCCTCGAGGCCGCGCCGCCGGACGTGATGAATCACAATCTCGAATCGGTGCCGCGCCTGTACAAGCAGGTGCGGCCCGGCTCGGATTACGGGCATTCGCTCGGGTTGCTGCAGGAATTCAAGCGCCGGGTGCCCGGCGTGCCGACCAAGTCCGGCCTGATGGTGGGACTGGGCGAAAGCGACGACGAGATTCTCGCCGTGATGCGCGATCTGCGTGCGCATGGCGTGGACATGCTGACGCTCGGGCAATATCTGCAGCCGTCGGCGGGACACCTGCCGGTGCTGCGTTACGTGCACCCCGACCGCTTCGCGCAATTCGAGCGCGAGGCGTACGCGATGGGATTCCGGCATGCGGCGGTCGGCGCGATGGTGCGCTCGTCGTATCACGCCGACAAGCAGGCCGAGGACGTGCTCGCCTCCGTCGACCACGTCCGCTGACCGCGTTTCACCGCGGTCACCGCCCGCCGAACGGGAGTGCCTTCCATGCATAAGAATCTCTTGCGCGTGTTTCTCGCGTGCCTGTGTTCGTCGCTGGTGCTCGCATTCGCACCGGCAGCCTCGGCCAAGGATGGCGTCATCGAAATCAACGGCGTCGTGCAGGCGATGCCGGCGTCGGGCTTGCGCGTACCGGTCGAGTTCGGGAATCTCGAGACACGGCGTGAACGTCGGCACCAGCAGCGCCACGGCGTCGCCGCGCTTCAAGAGCCCGTTCTGCAGCAGCGAATCGAAGATGCAGCATATCGCCGCCGTGCCGCCTTCGACGGCGAAGAGGTCGAACGACGGCGTGACCATGGGGATCCGTCCGGACGCGATGGACAGAGAATGATCGCCGTCCCGCCAACACGCAACCCGGCAGGTCATGCGCATGCCTACGGCAACCGGGCGTCCTTTGGCCACAGCAGCCACATCCGGCCGTCCTGGCGCATCCGGCCCGCTTCCTGCCCCGCCTCACGACCGAAGCCCCAGAAGAAATCGGCGCGCACGGCGCCGCGAATCGCTCCGCCGGTGTCCTGCGCGAGCGTGAGCCGCGTCAACGGCGTCGTCGACAGCGGCATCGTCGTCGCCAGGAACACCGGCGCGCCCAGCGGAATCGAGCGCGGGTCGACGGCGATCGTGCGGCCCGCCAGCAACGGGACGCCGAGCGCGCCCAGCGGACCGTCGATGCGCGCGTCGATGGATCCCGCCGGCGGCGCGGGCACCTCGCGGAAGAAGACGTAACTCGGATTCTCGTCGAGCAGGCCGCGCAGCTTGTCGGGATTCGCGCGCGCCCAGGCGCGAATGCCCTGCATCGACGTGCGCTCGAGCGGCAGTTCGCCGCGGTCGATCAGCACGCGCCCGATCGAGCGGTACGGATGGCCGTTCTGGTCGGCGTAATTCAGGCGGAGGACCGAACCGTCGGCGAGTTCGATGCGTCCCGACCCCTGGATCTCGAGGAAGAACGCCTCGACGGGATCGGCGACGTAGACGAGCGACTTGGCGGCGAGCCGCTGCGGATCGCGCTCCAGTTCCGCGCGCGGCCAGTACGGGACGACCTTCTTTCCCTCCACGCGGCCGCGCACGCGCTTGTCCTTCAATTCGGGATACAGCTCGGAGAGGTCAATCGTCAGCAGATCGTCGGGCGGCGCGTACAACGGGATCGCGAACTGCTCGGAGCGCGTGCGCGATCCGGCGAGCAGCGGCTCGTAGTAGCCCGTGACGAGGCCGACGCTGCTTCCGTCGGCGGCGCCGACAGCGTATGGGATAAAATGCGATTGGAAAAACGCGCGGACGGCGTCGGAATTACCGGTGTCGATGCGCTCGCCCGCGGCGCAGGGCGCCTGCCACAGCGGCCGCGTCCGCGCGCTGGAGAGCAGCGCGCGGCAACCGACGACGAACGCCGGCCACGCCGCGGCGACCGGATCGTCGTTCCATCCGGGCAGGTCGGACCACGCGGCGGACGTGTACTGGACGCGCGCCGGGGGCGCCGGGACCGGGACCGGCGCAGGGACGGGAACGGGCGCGGGCGGCACGGTCTGGCAGCCCGCCACCAGCAGCATTGCCACCACGCCGGCGACCAGCCGCGACGGCAACCGCCGAATTACTGGAAAGGGCATGACCATGGGCTGGATCCTGCTCGAGGCGTTCGTGGCGCTGTTGCTGGCGGTGGGCATCGTCTGGTGGACGACCCGCGCGCGCCGCAAGCCGCCCGCGCCGTCCGATCGCACGCCCGGCAGCGGCAACGGTCAGTGAAGCGTGCGCGGCACGGACAGCGTGAACGGCGGGATCGGCGCGTCGAACGTGCGTCCGTCCTCGGCGCGCATCTGGTAGGTGCCGCGCATCGTGCCCACCGGCGTGGGGATCGACGCACCGCTCGTATACTCGAAGCTTTCGCCGGGCTTGAGCAGCGGCTGCTGGCCGACGACGCCGAGTCCCTTGACTTCCTGGACCTTGTGCTCGGAGTCGGTGATGATCCAGTGCCGGCTGACGAGTTGCGCCGCGATGTCGCCGGTGTTGGTGATGGTGATCGTGTAGGAAAATACGTACTCGTCCTTCGCCGGATCGGAACGATCGGCGAGAAACGCCGCCTTCGGTACCACCGTGACCTCGTATCGCTTGCCGTCCGCCATCGCCGTCATCCGCCCACTCTTAGGCGATTATAGCCCGATGCCCACGTCATTCCGGATTGCCCCGTCGATCCTCGCCGCCGACTGCGCGCGACTGGGAGAGGAAGTGCGCAACGTCATCCATGCCGGCGCCGACCTCATCCATTTCGACGTGATGGACAACCATTACGTTCCCAACCTCACGCTGGGCCCGCTCGTGTGCGCGGCGGTGAAGCCGTACGCGACCGTGCCGATCGACGTGCACCTGATGGTGAAGCCCGTCGACCGCATCGTGCCCGACTTCGCCAAGGCAGGCGCCGCCAACATCAGCTTCCATCCGGAAGCGACCGAGCACGTCGACCGCACGATCGGTCTCATCCACGACCACGGCTGCACGGCGGGACTCGTGTTCAACCCCGCCACGCCGCTCGACTGGCTGATGCACGTGATCGACAAGCTCGACCTCGTGCTGATCATGTCGGTCAATCCGGGCTTCGGCGGGCAGTCGTTCATCCCGCACGCGCTCGAAAAGCTCGAGTCCGCGCGCAAGCTGATCGACGGCGCGATGCAGCGCACCGGCCGTTCGATCCGGCTCGAGGTCGACGGCGGCGTCAAGGTGGACAACATCCGCGCGATCGCCGAAGCGGGTGCCGATACGTTCGTCGCCGGCAGCGCGATCTTCGCCGAGCCGGACTACAAGGCGGTCATCGACCGGATGCGCGCGGAGCTGGCCCAGGTTGGCTGACGCCGGCGCCTTGCGGATGTTCGACGTCGACGCGATCGCGTTCGACCTGGACGGCACGCTGCTCGACACCATCCACGACCTGGCGGCGGCCGTGAACGGCCTGCTCGCCCGCGGCGGGTGGACCGTGTTGCCGAAGGACACGATCCGCGACCTGGTCGGCAAGGGGATGCCCAACCTGCTGCGCCGCGCGTTAGCACTCGCGGGCGCGCCGGCGCAGGGCGAGGCCGCGATGGCGTCGCTGCTCGCGGAGTACCAGGGGATCTACGGCGAACTGCTCGGCCGCGAAACGGTGCTCTACCCGGGTGTCGTCGACGGCCTGGACCGGATGCGCGCGAGCGGCTTCAAGCTCGCCGTCGTGACCAACAAGGCCACGCGCTTCGTGCGGCCGCATCTCGACCAGGCGGCGATTGGCGGTTACTTCGACGCGATCGTCGGCGGCGACGACGCGACGCGCAAGAAGCCCGATGCGGCGCCGATGTATCTCGCCGCGGAGCGGCTGGGCGTCGCGCCGTCGCGCATGCTGATGGTGGGCGACTCGGGCAACGACGTCGACGCGGCGCGCGCCGCGGGCTGCCCGGTGCTGGTCGTCCCCTACGGGTACAGCGAGGGGCTGCCGGTGCAAAACTTAGGCGGCGATGGTATAGTCGATTCGCTCGCCGACGTGGCCGCCATCGTGCGCCGCGCGCGACCGATTCGACCCTCGACATGACCTTCGACATTTCCAACTCCGGCCTGCCGTCCGCACTCGCGGTCTGGCGGCGCAATGGCGAGTGGCGCTGGCGGCGCCCCTCCTGATGCCGTTGCGTCCCGCGTCGCGCGCTCCCATGTCTTAAGCGACGCCCCGATCCAAGAGTTGTCGAAACAAGAAGGTCGAGCATGATCACCGAAGCCGAATTTCGCGCCCTCGCAGCGCAGGGGTACAACCGCATTCCGCTCGTTCTCGAGTCGTTCGCGGACCTCGATACCCCGCTCTCCCTCTATCTCAAGCTCGCCAACGCACGGTATTCGTACCTGCTCGAATCCGTCGTCGGCGGCGAGCGGTTCGGCCGCTACTCGTTCATCGGCCTGCCGGCCAAGCTGCGCCTGCGGGCGCGGGGCCGGCGCGTCGACGTCGAGGACGATAGCGGGCTGCGCGAGTCGTTCGACGGCGATCCGCTGGCGTTCGTCGAGTCGTACCGCGCGCGCTTCCGCGCCGCGCCGCTGCCGGGACTGCCGCGTTTCTGCGGCGGGCTGGCCGGCATTTTCGGGTACGACGTCGTCCGCCATATCGAGACGAAGCTCGCCGCGACGGCGAAGCCGCCCACGCCCGGCCTCGCCGACGTGCCGGACATGCTGCTGCTGCTCACCGAGGAGCTGGCGGTCGTCGACAACCTGAAGGGCAAGATCTCGCTGATCGTCTACGCGGATCCGGCGGGGCCCGATGCCTTCCGCATCGCGCGCGAGCGCCTGGCGGAATTGCGGCGCAAGCTGCGCGAGCCGGTCACGATTCCGTTCGAGACGGGCACGGCCACCGCCCGCGCGGAAAGCCAGTTCGGCGAGGCCGGGTACAAGGCCGCGGTCACGCGCGCGAAGGAGTACATCGCGGCCGGCGACATCATGCAGGTCGTCATCTCGCAGCGGATGGCGATGCCGTTCGCCGCGTCGCCGCTGTCGCTTTACCGCGCGCTGCGCTCCCTCAATCCGTCGCCGTACATGTTCTATTACGACTTCGGCGATTTCCACGTCGTCGGGGCCTCGCCCGAGATTCTCGTGCGCAAGGAAGGCTCGACGATCACGCTGCGGCCGATCGCCGGCACGCGGCCGCGCGGCGCCACCCGCGAGGCGGACGAGGCGCTCGCGGTGGAACTGGCCAACGATCCGAAGGAAATCGCCGAGCACGTGATGCTGCTGGACCTGGGCCGCAACGACGTCGGCCGTGTCGCGCAGACCGGCACCGTCCGGGTGGCCGACCGGATGGTGATCGAACGCTACTCGCATGTCATGCACATCGTGTCCAACGTCGAGGGCACGCTGAAGCCGGGACTCACCAGCATCGACGTGCTGCGCGCGGCGTTTCCCGCCGGGACCGTCAGCGGGGCGCCGAAGGTGCGCGCGATGGAGATCATCGACGAGCTGGAGCCGACCAAGCGCGGCATCTACTCGGGCGCGGCCGGCTACATCAGCTTCCAGGACGACATGGACACGGCCATCGTGCTGCGGACGGCGGTGCTGAAGGACGGCGTCCTGTATGCGCAGGCGGGCGGCGGCATCGTCCACGACTCGTCGCCCGATGGCGAATGGCAGGAGACGCTCAACAAGCTGCGCGCCGTGCTGCGCGCCGCCGAGATGGTGCAGCAGGGGCTGGACGAGGAGGCGTGATGAACATTCCACAGGGAGACGCCGAGACGCCGAGGGACTTGCTTGCACAGCGGATCATTGCCGCGGCTATCGAAGTGCATCGATCACCTGGCCCAGGATTGCTCGAATCGGCCTATGAAGCATGCCTATGCCATGAGTTGCACCTAGCCAGTCTGAAGTTCGAAAGGCAGGTCGTCCCTGAGGTCAAGGCCGTGGAGGTGTTGTTGCCGGTCCACTCGGCACAGTTGCTGACCTACCTCAAGCTCGCGGCACTCCCCACTGGATTGATTCGACTTTGCGGTGCCGGTACTGAAGGACGGCATCGGGAGACTGTCATGGACCCGGTAACTCGGCGTCTCTGCGTCTCTTTGTAAAGGGGAAACGTCCATGCTTTTGATGATCGACAACTACGACAGCTTCACCTACAACCTCGTCCAGTACCTGGGGGAACTCGGCGCCGACGTGCGCGTGTATCGCAACGACGCCATCACGCTCGATGAAGTGGCAGCGCTTAGCCCCACGCAGATCGTCGTGTCGCCCGGACCGTGCACGCCCAGCGAGGCCGGCATCTCGGTGCCGCTGATCCAGCGCTTCGCGGGGCAGATTCCCATCCTCGGCGTCTGCCTCGGTCACCAGGCGATCGGCCAGGCATTCGGTGGCCGCGTCGTCCGCGCGCAACGCGTGATGCATGGCAAGCTGTCGCCGGTCACGCACGACGATCGCGGCGTGTTCCACGGCATTCCGTCGCCGTTCACGGTCACGCGGTACCATTCGCTGGCGATCGAGCGCGACCATGTTCCGGCCGGGCTCGAGGTCACGGCCACCGCCGACGACGGCGAGATCATGGGCGTCCGCCATCGGCAGTTCGCCGTCGAGGGCGTACAGTTTCACCCGGAAGCGATCCTGACCGAGCACGGCATGCGGCTGCTCGGCAATTTCCTGGAGGGCCGACGATGAACTGCATGGCGAGAATTCTGGCTGCGGGTGCCGTCGCATCGATGGCGATGGCGGCCAACGCGGGCGCGCTCGACGAATGCATGATCCGCGGCGATCACGCCGCCGTGACGCGGTGCCTGCTCGACGCGGACAACGAGGCGCAGGCCGCGCTCAACAAGGTCGAAGGCGACGCCGGCAAGCGGGCACGCGAACTGGACACGGCCACCGGCCGGCCCGGCGCCAATGCCGCGCTGGCGAAGTCGATGCGTGCGTTTGCCGACTACCGGAAGGCGCAATGCGATTTCGTGCGCGCGATGTACGCGAGCGGCAGCGGCGCCGACCAGGGCCAGCTGGGGTGCCGTGTCGACATGACGCGCCGCCGCGTGCGCGACCTGCAGAACTAGGAGGAGCTGAACGCATCATGTCGATTACCGTCCAGGACGCGCTGCAGCGCACGATCGAGCACCGCGAGATCTTCCATGACGAAATGCTGTCGCTGATGCGCCAGATCATGAGCGGCGACGTGTCGCCGGTGATGATCGCGGCGCTCACCGTCGGCCTGCGCGTGAAGAAGGAGACGATCGGCGAGATCGCCGCCGCCGCGCAGGTGATGCGCGAGCTGTCCACCAAGGTCGATGTCGCGGATCGCGAGCATCTGGTCGACATCGTCGGCACGGGCGGCGACGCATCGCATACGTTCAACATTTCCACGGCGTCGATGTTCGTCGCCGCCGCGGCCGGCGCGCGCGTGGCCAAGCACGGCGGCCGGTCGGTGTCGTCGAAATCGGGCAGCGCCGACGTGCTGGAGGCCCTGGGCGCCGACATCATGCTGACGCCGGCGCAGGTCGCCACCTGCATCGCGGAGACGGGCGTCGGCTTCATGTTCGCGCCCAACCATCATGCGGCGATGAAGCATGCGGCGCCGGTGCGCCGCGAACTCGGCATCCGGACGATCTTCAACATCCTGGGGCCGCTGACCAATCCCGCCGGGGCCCCCAACCAGCTGATCGGCGTCTTCCACCCGGACCTCGTGGGCATTCATGTACGCGTGCTGGAGCGGCTGGGCGCGCAGCACGCGCTCGTCGTGTATGGCCGCGACGGCATGGACGAAGTGTCGCTCGGCGCCGCCACGATGGTCGGCGAACTGAAGGACGGAGAGGTCCACGAATATGAAATCCACCCCGAGGACTTCGGCCTGTCGATGAAGTCCAATCGCGGCCTCAAGGTGACGGACGCCATGGAATCGAAGGAGATGCTGCTGGAGGCGCTGCGCAACGTCGAAGGAACCCCGCGCGAGATCGTGACGCTGAACGCGGGCACGGCGCTGTACGCCGCCAACGTGGCGCCGTCGATCGGCGAAGGCATCGAACGCGCTCGCGCGGCGCTCGCGAGCGGCGCCGCGAAGCGGAAGCTCGACGCCTTCGTCGCCGCCACCCAGCGGCTCGGCGCCGGCGCCCGCTGAACATGCCCGCCATGGCCAGGAGCGACATCCTCGAAAAGATCGTCACGACCAAGGCGCAGGAGGTCATCGCCGCCCAGGTCGCGCGCCCGTACAGCGTGGTCGACGCCGAAGCGAAGGCGCAATCGGCGCCGCGCGGCTTCGAGCGGGCGTTGCGCGCGCGCATCGCCGCGGGACGACCCGCCGTCATTGCCGAGATCAAGAAGGCGAGCCCGAGCAAGGGCGTGATCCGCGAGGATTTCGATCCGCCGGCGATCGCGGCGAGCTACGAGCGCGCCGGCGCCGCCTGCCTGTCGGTGCTGACCGACCGCCCGTTCTTCCAGGGCGCCGCCGAGTTCCTGGTCGCGGCGCGAGCGGCCTGCGCGCTGCCCGTGCTGCGCAAGGAATTCATCGTCGACGAGTATCAGGTGGCCGAGTCCCGCGCGCTGGGCGCGGACGCGATCCTGCTGATCGTGGCGGCGCTCGAGGACGCGCAGATGGCGGCGCTCGAGGATTGCGCGCTCGCCTTCGGGATGGACGTGCTGGTCGAGATCCACGATGGCAGCGAGCTCGACCGCGCGCTGCGGCTGAAGACGCCGCTGCTCGGCATCAACAACCGCAACCTGCGCAACTTCAGCGTCACCCTCGACACCACGTTCAATCTGCTGCCCCGGGTGCCGCCCGACCGGCTGGTCGTCACCGAAAGCGGCATCGCCGCTCCGCGCGACGTGGCGATGATGCGCGAGCGGGGCGTGCATGCGTTCCTCGTCGGCGAGGCCTTCATGCGCGCGCCCGATCCCGGCGCCGCGCTCACCGCCCTCTTCGGCTGACGACCCGGCCGTCACGTTTTGCTATGATTCGCTGCCGCGCGCGCGGGGCAGCATGCAGGTCGCGGGCCGCGGCGAATGTTCCCCGATTTCCACCGGTCCTCTACAAGGACGCCAGCGTGTCGGCCATCGCCGTCGAGAACGTCAGCAAGCACTGGACGACCGCCGACGGCAACGTGCGCGCGGTCGACGCGATCTCGTTTTCGCTCGTCGAGGGGACGCTCAACGTGCTGCTGGGGCCGTCGGGCTGCGGCAAGTCGACGACATTGCGGCTGATCGCGGGGCTCGAAACGGCCGACGGCGGCCGCATCACCATCGGCGACCGCGACGTGACGCGGCTGCCGCCGGCCAAGCGCAACATCGCGATGGTGTTCCAGAGCTACGCGCTGTTTCCGCATCTAACGGTCGCCGAGAACATCCTGTTCGGATTGCGCGTGCGGCGGGTGCCCCCCGGCGAATGCGATTCGCGCCTGGCCCGCGTCGCCGACCTCCTGGGCCTTTCCACGTTGCTGGCCCGCAAGCCGTCGCAACTGTCGGGCGGGCAGCAGCAGCGCGTGGCGCTGGGCCGCGCGATCATCAACGAGGCGCCGGTGTGCCTGATGGACGAGCCGCTGTCCAATCTCGATGCGCAGCTGCGCGCGGAGATGCGGACGGAGATCCGCGCGCTGCAGCGCAAGCTCGGCATCACGATGGTGTACGTCACGCATGACCAGGTCGAGGCCATGTCGATGGCCGACCGGGTGATCCTGATGAACAGCGGCCGCATCGAGCAGAACGGTACGCCCGTCGACCTGTACGAGACGCCGGCCAACGTCTTCGTCGCGCGCTTCATCGGCACGCCGCCGATGAACCTGCTGCTGCTCGAACGCGGCCCCGAGGGCGCGGTGATCGCCGGCACCGAAGGTCCGGTGGTGTTGCCGGCCGACTGCGCGGGCGGCATGCTGGGCGTGCGTCCCGAGCATGTCGAACTGGGATTCGAGCGCGGCGTGCGCGCCGACGTCGAAGGCGTCGAGTATCTGGGCGGCGATTCGCTGCTCACCTGCAGGATCGGCGGCCAGTCGCTGGCCGTACGCGCGCCGGGCAGCGTGGGCCTCAAGCGCGGCGATCCGGCATGGCTGTCGTGGGCGGTCGGGGCCCAGCATCTTTTCGCGGCGGATGGCGTTCGGCACGAGTCGCGCACCCGTCATGCCGCCGCAACGCTGATGGCGTAGTAAAGCAATGCCGTCAATCGAGGAGGAGCGCATCATGGGGAAACGTATCGTTCGCAGCTTCGTGGCCGCGCTGGCCGCGGCGTGCTCGCTGCTGGGAGCCGGTGTGGCACAGGCGCAGACCGAAGTGTCGTTCTACTATCCGGTCGCCGTCGGCGGCCCGATCACCAAGATCATCGACGGCTACGCCGCCGAGTTCGAGAAGGAAAATCCCGGGATCAAGCTGAAGCCGATCTATTCGGGCAGCTACCAGGAGTCGATCACCAAGGCGCTGACGGCGGTGAAGAGCGGCGAGCCGCCGGTGATGTCGATCCTGCTGTCGACCGACATGTTCACGCTGATCGACGAGGACGCGATCGTGCCGTTCGATGGCCTGGTCAAGACGGCGGACGACCAGGCCTGGCTCAAGTCGTTCTACCCGGCGTTCATGGAGAACAGCCAGACGGGCGGCAAGACGTGGGGCATCCCGTTCCAGCGCTCGACGATCGTCCTCTACTACAACAAGGAAATGTTCAAGGAGGCCGGGCTCGATCCGAACAAGCCGCCCGCGAACTGGAAGGAGCAGGTCGAGTACGCGCAGAAGCTCACCAAGCGCGACGCGTCGGGCAAGGTGACCCAGTGGGGCATCCAGATCCCGTCCTCGGGCTTCCCGTACTGGCTGTTCCAGGCGCTCGCGATCCAGGCCGGAACGAATCTCATGAACCCGGCGGGCACCGAGACGTACTACGACAAGCCCGAGGTGATCGAGGGCCTGACGTACTGGGTCGACCTCGTCAAGAAATACAAGGTCCATCCGGAAGGCATCGTCGAGTGGGGGACGACGCCGAAGGACTTCTTCGAGAAGAAGGTCGCGATGATGTGGACGACCACCGGCAACCTGACCAACGTGAAGAACAACGCGAAGTTCGACTTCGGCGTCGCGATGCTGCCCGCGGGCAAGCAGCGCGGCAGCCCGACGGGCGGCGGCAACTTCTACATCTTCGCCAAGTCGACGCCGGCCCAGCGCGAGGCGGCGATGAAGTTCATCAAGTGGGTGACCACGCCGGCGCGCGCCGCGCAGTGGGGCATCGACACCGGCTACGTCGCCGTCCGCGCCGACGCGTGGGAGACGCCGGTGATGAAGCAGTACGTCGCCGGCTTTCCGGCCGCCGCCGTCGCGCGCGACCAGCTGCCGTACGCGAAGGCGGAATTGTCGACGCACGACAACCAGCGTGTCACCAAGGCGCTGAACGACGGCCTGCAGGCCGCGCTCACCGGCACCAAGACGCCGGAAGCCGCGATGAAGGACGCGCAGAGGGAATCGGAGCGGTTGCTGCGGTCGTTCAAGAAGTAGGTGGCAACCGCTTCCCCTCACCCCGGCCCTCTCCCCGCTTGCGGGGAGAGGGTGGGTCCTCCCGCTTGCGAGGGAATGGTGAGTCCCCCGCTTGCGGGGAGAAGGGTGAGTCCCAATGGCGCGCCTCCGCGACCATCGTGCAAGCGAAGGTTCACGGGCTTGGGGACGCGGCATCGTTCGGATGGCCGATAGGGCAGACGCGCTTCGACCAATTACTCTCCCTCTCCCCGGGACGGGGAGAGGGTTGGGGTGAGGGGAGTCGACAAAGCGCGAGAGCTTGCGCAGGGCGCAAACGGATGCAGAAGCGCGTCTGTGGCGGCGACTTGCGCGACCGGCGTCTGGCTGGCTTCAAGTTCCGGCGGCAGCATCCGATTGGCATTTTCGTCGTCGACTTCGTGTGTTTGGAACGTCGGCTGATCGTGGAACTTGACGGCGGACAGCATGTTGATGCGGCAAGCTACGACGAGTGGCGAACGCGGTGGCTGAGCGGACGGGGCTTTCGCGTCGCTCCGCTTCTGGAACGACGACGCCTTGACTGCGTACCGACTCGGTACTGGAGAGAATCCTGTCGTTTCTGCTGACACCTGCCCGGGACAGCCCCTCACCCCAACCCTCTCCCCGCAGGCGGGGAGAGGGAGTCTTAGCGCGTAGCGCCGCAGCATGACGCGCACGACACAATGGGTCTACGGCTGGCTGCTGCTGCTGCCGTCGATGGTGCTGCTCGTGATGTTCACGCACTACCCCGCCGTCGCCACGCTGTGGCACAGCTTCTTTTCGACGCAGAAGGGCAGCCGGCCGGTCGTGTTCGTCGGCGCCGACAACTACCGGCAACTGGTCGAAGACCCGATCTTCTGGCAGGCGCTGTCCAACAACGGCTGGTATGCGCTCGGCACCATCCCGGCGTCGATCGTCATCGCGATCCTGATGGCGGTCTGGGTGAACGAGCGCATCCCCGGTCGCGGCCTGCTGCGCCTCGCGTACTTCACGCCGACGATCCTGCCGATGATCGCCGTCGCCAACATCTGGCTTTTCTTCTACACGCCCGAGTACGGCCTGCTCGAGCAGTTCCTGGGCTGGTTCGGCGCGCACAGCCACAACTGGCTCGGCAGCAAGAGCACGGCGCTGCCGGCGCTGATGGTCGTGACCGTCTGGAAGGAAGCCGGGTTCTTCATGATCTTCTACCTGGCCGCGCTGCAGTCGATGTCGCCGCACCTCGCCGAAGCCGCCGCGATCGAGGGCGCGTCGCGCTGGTATTTCTTCCGCCGCGTGACGTTCCCGCTGCTGATGCCGACGACGCTGTTCGTGCTCGTCAATGCGGTCATCAACGCGTTCCGGCTGGTCGACCACATCGTCGTGATGACGCGCGGCGGCCCCGACAACGCGACGTCGCTGCTGCTGTACTACGTCTACGAGATCGGCTTCCGTTTCTGGGACTCGGCGTACGCGGCGGCGCTGACCGTCGTGCTGCTCGTCATTCTCGGCGTCGTCGCGCTCGCGCAGTTCTTCTTCCTCGAGCGGAAGGTGCATTATCAGTGAGCGGCATGGGCATGGTCTACGCGCCGAGCGGCGTGGGGCGCGCGCTCGAAACCGCGGCCGCGTGGCTGCTGGGCTTCCTCTGGGTGCTGCCGCTGCTCTACGCGTTCTGGACGGCGTTCCACCCGGCCGAATTCTCGACGCGCTTCGTGCTGGCCGCGCCGCTGACGCTCGACAACTTCGCGCGCGCGTGGGACGCCGCGCCGTTCGCGCGCTACTTCCTCAACACGGTGCTGCTGGTGACGATGGTGCTCGCCGCGCAGCTCGTGCTGGTGACGCTCGCCGCCTACTCGTTCGCGCGCTTCGACGTTCCCCGGCCGCAACGTGCTGTTCGCGCTGGTGCTCGTGCAGCTGATGATCATGCCCGACGTGCTGATCGTCGAGAACTACCGGACGATGACGGTGCTCGGCCTCGAAGGACACGATCCTCGCGATCGGCCTGCCGTACATGGCGAGCGCGTTCGGCATCTTCCTGCTGCGGCAGACGTTCAAGACCGTGCCGCGCGAACTGGACGACGCGGCGCGCGTCGAGGGCTGCACGCCGCTGCAGGTCCTGTGGAAGGTCTACGTGCCGCTCGCGCGTCCGACGTACCTCGCCTACGCGCTGGTCAGCGTCAGCTACCACTGGAACAACTTCCTGTGGCCGCTCATCATCACCAATTCGGTCGAGTCGCGGCCGGTGACCGTCGGGCTGCAGGTGTTCTCGGCGACCGACCAGGGCCTCGACTGGTCGGTCATCACGGCCGCGACGCTGCTGACCACGGCGCCGCTGCTGGTCGCCTTCCTGCTGTTCCAGAAGCAGTTCGTCCAGTCGTTCATGCGGGCCGGAATACGGTAAGATCTTTTTCACAGCAGACGCGGAGACGCCGAGGGATCCGGCCAAGAGCTCTCTGCGTCTCGGCGTCTGTTTGTGAAAGAATCGCTTCGATGAAACTCATTACCTGGAACGTGCAGTGGTGCCGCGGCGTCGACCAGAAGGTCGATCCGGCGCGGGTCGTCGCCGAAGCGAAGCGCCTCGCCGACTTCGACGTGCTGTGCCTGCAGGAGATCGCCGACAATTATCCCGACCCGCTGCTCGGCGGCAGCGCGGGCGAGGACCAGTTCGCGGTGCTGGCGGCGCTGCTGCCCGGCTACACCGCCATCCCCGGCATCGCGGTCGACCAGCCGGGCCAGGACGGAAGGCGCCGGCGCTTCGGCAACATGATCCTGTCGCGGCTGCCGGTGAAGCAGGCGTTTCGCCACCTGCTGCCCTACCCGGCCGACCATGACGTGCCCAGCATGCCGCGCGTCGCCGTCGAGGCCGTGGTCGCGGCGGCGTTCGGCGACGTGCGCGTGATCACCACGCACCTCGAGTACTACTCGTTGCCCAAGCGCTCGGCGCAGGTCGAGGCGCTGCGCGCGATCTACGCGGAAGGCCACGGCTACGCCGACAATCCGCGGACCGCGGTGGAGGACGAAGGGCCCTACCGCGCCCAGGCGCGGCCCGCCGCCACGATCATCACCGGCGACTTCAACCTCGAGCCCGACGATCCGCTGCATGCCCGGATGGCCGCGCCGTTCGCCGACGGCACGCCGCGCCTGGTCGACGCGTGGGAGGTCGCGCATCCCGGCGTCGCGCATCCGCCCACGTTCCGCATCTACGAAAAGAGCGCGCCCGGCGACCCCGAGCTCCATTGCGACTTCATCTTCGTCAACGAGGTGCTCTGGCCGCGGCTGCGCGCCGTCACCGTCGACGTCGCCACGCAGGTGTCGGACCACCAGCCGGTCATCCTCACGCTCGGCTGAGTCGCGCGGCGTTTGGGCCGGGATTTGCCGCCGATTGGCGGGCGGTCCCGGCGGGCGGCTACAATTACGGGTTGCCCGCGGCGGTCTGCCGCGGCATTCACGCAGCGCGACCCTCTTGACTCCCGACGCCTCGGCCGCCACGGCTCTCACGTTCACCGGCGAGCGCTTCCTCCCGGAAGTGCGCGGCGCCATCTGGTACGAGCACTGGCACCGCTACGCGGCCGTCGTCGCCGCTGGCCGCGGGCAAGCGCGTGCTCGACGCCGCCTGCGGCGAAGGCTATGGCAGCTTCCTGCTGAGCGTAACCGCGGCCCGCGTGTCCGGCGTCGACGTGTCGGCGGACGCCGTCGCGCACGCCCGGCAGCGCTACGCGCGCGCGAACCTCGAGTTCGTCGCCGGGCTCCGTCACGCAGTTGCCGCTGCCGTCCGCCAGCGTCGATCTCATCGTGTCGTTCGAGACGATCGAACACCTGCCCGAGCAGCGCGAGATGCTCGCCGAGTTCCGCCGCGTGCTCGCCGCCGACGGGGTCCTCGTCATCTCGTCGCCCAACCGTCCCGTCTACAACGAGGGCGGCGGCATCGAGAACCATTTTCACGTGCGCGAGCTGGACCGCGCCGAGCTGGCCGCGCTGCTGACGCCGTCGTTTCCGCGCCAGGCCTGGTACGCGCAGCGCGTGCTGGCGCAGTCCGCGTTGTGGGCGGAAGGCGGACGGCGCGGCGCCACCGGCGTGCATGGCACTCTCGGCCAACGAGGTCGGCGCGACGCGGGCGCCGGCGCCGCCGATGTATTTCGTCGTCGTCTGCGCGGCGACGGCGTCGCGCTGCCCGCGCTGCCGTCGCTGTCGCTGTTCGACGACGGCGCGCTGTCGCTGTGGCGCGACTACGCGCGCGCGCTGGCCCGCGAGCGCGAGCTCGCGTGGGAGGAACTCGACGCGCGGCAGGTCGCCGAAGAGCGGCTGGCCGAGCTGGTGCCGGCGATCAACGCGCTGGCCAGCGAACGCGAGGCGGGCAGCGTGAAGTCGGCGCGCATCGACGCGCTCGAGTCGGCGCTCGCCGCTACGCAACGCACGGCGCAGGACGCCATCGAGCGCCTCGAGGCCGCGCTCGCGCAGGCGCAGGCGGCGTTCGCGCGGGAAGCGGAAGCGCACGCGCAGGCAGCGGACGCGCATGCGCGCGAGCACGCGGCGCTCGTGGAGACGCGCGCCCGGCTCGCCTACCGCGAATCGGCGCGGGGCTGGTTGCGGTATCCGTTCGCGGCCGTCAGGCAGCGCAAGGGCGAGCAGCGCTGATGGCGATCGTCGACATCGTCGTTCCGGTGCACGGTGCATTGCGCGCATTGCGCCGCTGCGTCGACAGCGTGCTGGCCGCGCAATGCCGCGGCGCGTTCGAGCTCGTCGTCGTCGACGACGGCAACACCGATGCCGAGCTCGTCCACTACCTGCAGCGAGCTGCGCGGGGGCAGCGCGCGACGGTCATCACGCAACCGGGCCGGCAGGGCTACGCGGCCGCCGTGAATCGCGCGCTGTCGCTGCATCGCGAGCGCGATGTCGTGATCCTGCAGTCCGACGCGGAAGTCGGCCAACGACTGGCTCGACCGGCTCGCGCGGCAAGCCGTCGGGCGCGATGTCGGCATGGTCGGCTGCTTCACCAACAATGTCGGCGTGGCGACGTATCCGTTGCCGCGCCAGGCCAACCCGTTGCCGGCCGGCCACACGGTCGCGACGCTGGACGCGCTGTTCGCGCGCGCCAATGCCGGACAGCGCGTCGCGTTGCCCGCGGTCTACGGTCCTTGCCTCTACGTGCGCCGCGACTGCCTGAGCGCCGTCGGCGGCTTCGACGCGAATCCGCTCGGCAGCGATTACGGCGTGGAGATCGATTTCTGCCTGCGCGCCGGCAGCGCGGGCTTTCAGCATGTGCTCGCCGGCGACCTGTTCGTCGGCCACGAAGGCCGCGCCTCGTTCGGGCAGGCCGACGGCGATGCGCTCGCGAATCGGGCGCAGCAGGCGCTCGTCAAGCTCTATCCCGAGTACGAGAAGCAGCAGAAGGAGCTCGCGGAGCGCGAACCCGGGCGGCCGTTCGCGCGCCGCGTCGACCTCCTGCGTCTTGCCGAATCGGACAAGCCGCTGCTGGTATTCGTGTCGCATCCGTGGGGCGGCGGCATCCGGCGCTACATGTACGACCTGGTCGCGCTGACGGCCGAGCGCTGCGAGGTGCTGTTCCTCGAGCCCGCCGTCGGCGACACCGTCAAGCTGTCGTGGCCGCAGGCCGGCGAAAGCTTCGCGCTGTACTTCTCGCTGCCGACCGAACTGTCGGTCCTGGCCGAGACGCTGCGGACGATCGGGGTCGCCCGCCTGCACTTCCATCACATCCACCTGCAGCCGCGCGCGATCCTCGAGCTGCCGGCGCTCGTCGGCGTCCCCTACGACTACACGCTGCACGACTACCATCCGATCTGCCCGCAATACCACCTCGTCACCGAGGACGGCCGGTACTGCGGCGAGCCGGATGCCAGCGGATGCGCGGCCTGCCTCGCGCGCCGCCCGCCGCAATGGCCGATGGACATCGGCGCATGGCGTGCGCGCGTTCGGCCGGCTGCTGCGCGGCGCCGAGCGCGTGATCGCGCCGTCGCAGGACGTCGCCACGCGCATGCGGCGCTACTTCCCCGACCTGCCGGTCGAGGTGTGGCCGCATCCCGAGGGCGCGCCGGCGCGCCACGCCGCGCATCGTGCGCGTCGCCATCCTCGGCAACCTGTCGCCGGAAAAAGGCCTGCACGTCGTCGCCGCCTGCGCGCGCGATGCGCGCGAGCGCGGCCTGCCGCTGACGTTCCGCGTGCTCGGCTCGACGACGGAGCCGATCGCGCAGGCGCCCGACGCGCCGCTGACGATCTACGGCCAGTACGTCGACAGCGAGCTGCCGCAGCTCATCGCCGCCGAAAAGCCGGACGTGCTGCTGTTCGCCGCGCAGGTGCCGGAAACGTATGCGTACACGCTGTCGGTCGCGCTGCAGTCGGGATTGCCGATCGTCGCGTCGGCGCTGGGTGCGTTTCCGGAGCGCCTGGCCGGCGTGCCGCGCTCGACGACGGTGCCGTGGAACGCGCCGCCGGCCAAATGGAACGACGCGCTGCTGGCCGCGGCGATGGCCGGCCCGCGCACGGACGACCACGTCGTGTCGCTGGCCAGGGCGCCCGGCTGATGGACCCCGACCGCTACCGCACGCTGTACCTGGCGCCGATGCCGGCGGCGCCGCGCGCGCGGCGACTGGACGAGGCGCTGCCGGCGCTCGACGAGCGGCACTTCTACCTGAAGGAAGGCGAGGTCGAGGTGGTGCCGCTGTCGCTGCCGCAGCTCTTCACGGCCGGCGTCGAATGCGGGCACACGGCGGCGCGCGTCGGAGCTGAAGCACCAGATCGAGACGGTGTCGGCGCAGCTCGACCACCTGCGCGAGCACTTCCGCGACGTGCAGGAACGCGCGAAGGGCGATCGCGAGCAGCTCGCCGGCGAACTGCTGGCCACGCAGCGCCGCTTCCATTCGGCGCAGCTCCAGATCTCCGAGATGCAGATGGAGGCGGGCCAGATGCAGCTGCAGGCCGAGCAGATGCAGCTGCATGCCGCGCACCTGGACATGTCGCTCGCGTCGGCGCGCGACCGCATCGACGAGCTCGAGACGTTCGCGCGCGTGGAAGATGACCGCGCCGCTGCGCAACGCCGGACACCAGCTGAAGGTCACGCGCGCGCGTCTCCGCGCGTGGCGCGCCGGTGTCCGGCGCCTTCCGCAGCTGTCGTCGATGGCGTTGTCGGTGCTGAAGAACGAGGGCCCGGGCGCGCTCGCGCAGCGCGTGCGCGCCAAGGTGAATCCGGAGGAACGCTTCAAGCCCGCCGCCGCGCCCCGCTACCAGATCGAGGAAGCGATGGCGCCGCTCGCCTTCACGCCCGCGACGGCGCCGCGCGTGACGATCGTCATCCCCGTCTACGGCAAGGCGCTGCTCACGTACACGTGCCTGAAGAGCCTGCACGCGCACACGCCGCACGACATGGTCGACATCCTCGTCGTCGACGATGCGTCGCCGGAAGCGGCGGCCACGGAACTCGCGCTGGTCAGCGGCGTGCGCTTCGAGCGCAACGCGCAGAACCTGGGCTTCATCGGCACCTGCAACCGCGGCGCCGAGCTGGCGCGCGGCGAGATGCTGGTGTTCCTCAACAACGACACGATCGTCACGCCCGGCTGGCTGGAGGCGATGCTGCGCGTGTTCGCCGACTATCCGGATGCGGGCATGGTCGGCGCCAAGCTCATCTACCCGGACGGGCGCCTGCAGGAAGCCGGCGGCATCGTCTGGCGCGACGGATCGGCGTGGAACTGGGGCCGCGACGACGATCCCGACCGGCCCGAGTACAACTACGTGCGGCCGGTCGACTACTGCTCCGGCGCCTGCCTCGCCATACCGACGCCGCTGTTCCGCGAACTGGGCGGCTTCGACGCGCGCTACGCGCCCGCGTACTACGAGGACGCCGACCTCGCGTTCGCCGTGCGTGCCGCCGGGCATCGCGTCTACTACCAGCCGTTCTGCACGATCGTGCATTTCGAGGGACAGACGTCGGGCACCGACGAGGGCAGCGGCGTCAAGCGCCACCAGGTCGTGAACCGCGAGACGTTCGCGGCGAAGTGGGCGGGCGCGCTGACCGCGCACCGCGCCAACGGCGTGAGCGCCGAGATCGAGCGCGACCGCTGGGCGAAGCTGCGCGTGCTGGTCATCGAAGCCTGCATGCTGACGCCCGATCACGACGCGGGGTCGGTGCGGATGCTGGCGATCCTCGAGATCCTCACGTCGTTGCGCTGCAAGGTCACGTTCGTCGCCGACAACCTCGAGCATCGCCAGCCCTACGTGTCGCAGCTGCAGCAGCGCGGCGTCGAGGTGCTGTTCCATCCGTACGTGCGGTCGATCGCCGACCTCCTGTCCAAGCGCGGCGCCGAGTTCGACATCGTCGTGATGTCGCGGCACTACATCGCCGTCAAGCACATCGACGCCGTGCGCGCGTTCGCGCCCACGCGCGCTGGTCGTGTTCGACACGGTGGACCTGCATTTCCTGCGCAGCGAACGGCAGGCCGAGCTCGAGGGCAGCGCGCATCGCCCGCGCGTCCGCGCGCGCCAAGCGCGACGAGGAGCTGACGCTCATCCGCAAGGCCGACGTCACGCTGGTGGTGTCGCCGTACGAGCAGTCGCTGCTCGCCGAACTGGCGCCGGACGCGCGCGTGCTGGTGCTGTCGACGATCCACGAGCTCTTTCCGCCCGGCCAGCCGTTCGCGCAGCGCGAGGGCCTGGTCTTCATCGGCGGCTTCCAGCACCCGCCGAACACCGATGCGGTGCTGTGGTACGCCGAGGAGATCCTGCCGCACGTGCGCGCGGCGCTGCCCGGCGTCAAGACGTACATCGTCGGCAGCAAGGTGCCGGCCAACGTGCGCGCGCTGGCCGCCGAAGACTTCATCGTGACCGGCTACGTGCCGGACGTGACGCCGTATTTCACCGGCTGCCGGGTGTCGATCGCGCCGTTGCGCTACGGCGCCGGCGTCAAGGGCAAGATCAACCTCGCGATGAGCTACGGCCTGCCGGTCGTCGCGACCACGTCATCGATCGAGGGGATGCACCTGGTGCCGGAGCAGGACGTGCTCGTCGCCGACGACGCCAGGGCGTACGCCGACGCGATCGTGCGGCTCTACCACGACGAGGCGCTGTGGACGCGGCTGGCCGCGGGCGGCCGCGAGAACATCCGCACGCATTTTTCGCGCGACGTCGCGCGCAGTGCCATCACGCGGCTCATCGCGTTCGCGCGCGGCACCGGGGCGAACACGATCCGGCCGTAGTCGCGCGGCCAAGGACGCGCCGGACTTTACCGGCGCCGGAACAGCAAATCCCAGGTGCCGTGGCCGAGCCGCAATCCGCGCGTCTCGAATTTCGTCTCCGGGCGCCAGTCCGGACGCGGCGCGAATCCGTCGGCGGTGTTGGCGAGCAACGGCTCCGCGCCGAGCGTGGCCAGGATTTCCTGCGCGTAGTCTTCCCAGTCGGTCGCCGCGTGCAGATAGCCGCCGGGTGCCAAGCGCTGCGCGAGTTCGTGCACGAAGTCCGGCTGCAGCAGGCGGCGCTTGTGATGGCGCTTCTTCGGCCAGGGATCGGGAAAATAGACGTGGATGCCGGCGAGCGACCCCGGCGGGATCATCTGCGCGACGACCTCCACCGCATCGTGGCGGATCACGCGCACGTTGGTCAGCGCCGCGGCGGCGACCTGCTTCAGCAGCGCCCCCACGCCCGGCGCGTGCACTTCGAGGCCGAGGAAGTCGTGATCCGGTTGCGCGCGCGCGATCGCGGCCGTCGTCTCGCCCATGCCGAAGCCGATTTCCAGCACCACGGGCGCGCGGCGCCCGAAGACGTGCGCGAAGTCGAGCGGTGCCGGCGCGTAGGCGATGCCGTACACCGGCAGCAGGTCGGTGAGCGCACGGCCCTGCGCCGGCGACATCCGGCCCTGGCGCAGCACGAAGCTGCGCACCGGACGCTGTTCGCGCTGCGCGGGGTGGTCGGGGTCCGCGGTCATGGGCCGCCGCCGCTCACGGGCGTTGCCAGTCGGCGGCGGACAGCTTGCGTTCCAGCGTGCGCGGCTTGGCGTCGCCCGGCGGCGTGTACTGCAGCGTCAGCGTTTCGTCGTCCTTCCACGTGACGGTGACATCCGTCCACGCGGCGGCAGGACGAAAGGCCAGCTCACGGCGCACGCCGTCGCGCGCCACGCGCCAGACGGTGACTTCGTTCGTGCACTGCTTCGCGCAGAAGTCGGCGACGACGAGCCGCTGCCGGTCCGGCGCGAGTGAGGGCTCCGCGGGCAGTGGCGTCAGGTTGCCGGTCGCGCGCTGCAGCAGCGCGTAGCTCGTCGTGTCGCCCGCCGCGACGAACAGCACCACCGCGTTCACCGGGCTCCAGTAGTCCCACAGCGCATAGCTGCGCTCGCTGTTGCGCGCGAGGTTGTCGACGAACTCGCGCGAGCCCGCCGGGAACAGCGACACCTTCAGCGTGTCGCCGTCGCGCACGGCGAGGTTGGGCAGCGCCTTCAATTGCTCGGCCTCGACCACGCGGCCGCAATGCGCGGGACTCTCGACCTGCGCGCACAGTTCCAGCACGCGCTCGGGCGTGGGCGGCGCGGCGGACGCGGCGCCGGCGACGAAAACGAAGAGCGCCGCGGCCTTGAGGCGCATGCACGTCAGCACGCGCGGCCCTTCAGGAAATGAGGCCCGACGTCGGCGAGCTCGGGCTCGCGGCGTAGAGCTTGCGCGGCATGCGTCCGGCGAGAAAGGCGTCGCGGCCGGCCTCGACGGCGAGCCTCATCGCGCGTCCCATCCGCACCGGATCCTGCGCGAGCGCGATGGCGGTATTCATCAGCACGCCGGCGCAGCCCAGTTCCATCGCGATCGCCGCGTCGGAGGCCGTGCCCACGCCGGCATCGACCAGCACCGGCACCTTCGACTGCTCGATGATGAGCTTCAGGTTCCACGGGTTCAGGATGCCCATGCCGGACCCGATGAGCGAGGCGAGCGGCATGATCGCCACGCAGCCGATCTGCTCCAGCTCGCGCGCGATGATCGGATCGTCGGACGTGTAGACCATCACGTCGAAGCCGTCCGCGACCAGCCGCTCGGCCGCCTTCAGCGTCTCGCGGCACGTTCGGGAACAGCGTGTTCGCGTCGCCCAGCACCTCGAGCTTGGTCAGCCTGTGCCCGTCCAGCAGCTCGCGCGCGAGCGAGAGCGTGCGCACCGCGTCGTCGGCCGTGTAGCAGCCGGCGCTGTTGGGCAGGTAGGTGAACTCCGTGGGCGGCAACGCGTCGAGCAGCGACGGCGCGTTGGCGTCCTGTCCGAGGTTGGTCCGCCGGATCGCCACGGTGACGATCTGCGCGCCGGAGGCATCGATGGCTTCGCGGGTCTGCGCGAAATCGCGGTACTTGCCGGTGCCGACCAGCAGGCGCGACCGGTAGGCGTGGCCGGCGATGACCAGCGGGTCGGCCAGCGCGGCGGGTTCGTGGGGCGCGTTCATCCGGCCATTTTACGCCGGCGGCACGCGGGCCGCGCGTCAGCCGCCGCCCACCGCCGCCACGACTTCCAGGCGGTCGCCGGCGGCCACCGCGGTCGCGTCGTAGCGGCTCTTGGGGACGATTTCCCCGTTGCGCTCGACGGCGATGCGCTTGCCTTCGAGATTCAACGCGCGCACCAGCTCGGCGATCGTCGCCGGCGCGGGGTCGAGCCGGCGCAGCGCGCCGTTCACCATCAGGTCCATGCGGCGATTTTATACCGCGGGACCGGCGGCTACTCGCGGTACCGGCGCATCGCCTCGCGCATGAACCGCAGCTGCTGGTCGAAGGCCCGGCACATTCCGCATACCGCCAGGTGCCAGCGCACTCGCGTGCGCTCGAACACGGACAGCCGCGTCTCCTCCGCCTGCGACAGCAGGTGCGAGACGTCCTCGCAGGAAACGAGGTGGCCGAGAACGCGCTGGATGATCGTCATGGTGTCGTGGGCGGCCGCGCGGAGTCGCGTCAGCCGCGCGTGCGCCCCGCGAACCAGTTGAGCTCGAGGCATTCGCGCAGCGACATCCGGGCACGGTAGAGAATCACCCACAGGTTATTCGCGGTGATCGCCAATTCCTTACAGATCTCGTCGCTTTCGAGCTCCATCACCTCGCGCATGACGAACACGCGGGCGGTCTTGGGCGGCAGCTTGTCGAGGCAGATCTCCACGATGTCGAAGAACTCGCGCCGGTTGAGCGCCTGCTTCCGGATCGCCCCAGTCGGCGGGCGGCGCCTGCCACGCGCCGTTGTCCCTGAACAGGCCCTCGAAGTCCTCGAGGTCGGCCTCGTCGTCGAGCGCGCTCGCGGCGACCGGCTCCCGCTGCCGTTTCCGGATGGCATCGACGATCTTGTGCTTGAGAATGCCGGTGAGCCACGTCTTGACGCTCGACTTGCCCGAGAAGCCGGCCTGCGCCGTCAGCGCCGCCGCCAGCGTGTCCTGCACGACGTCCTCGGCCAGCGCCGCATCGCGCAGCTGCAGCCGGGCGACGCGCAACAGGTAGCCGCGCTGCGTTTCCAGTGCCTTGAGCACGTCGGCGTTCATGCGGCCGGATGGGCATGTACCCGGTCGAATCCCGGACTGGTGGCCTGGCGGCTCCCGTACTCCCGGCGCGCCGCGTGAAAACCGCCATGTCAGCGCAAATCCGATAGCAGGAATGGGCGTATTGCCGATGCCTGTCGCGGGCCGCCGCGGCTTTAATGGGGGCAAGGACGACACCGACCATGCCCACCGACAACACTCTCCGCACGACCCGTCGCACGTACCCGTTCCGGTTGCAGGATCCGGTCAGCGGCATCTGGGTCAAGGCGCGCTTCATCGCCGGGATGAAAGACGTGTCCGACTGCCTGGCGGCCTGGGAAATCATGGCGGCACCCAAGCTGGCGGCGAAGCCCCGGTAGACGGCAACGCCGGCGCTGGCACCCCGATGTCGCCGGAAGATGCGCCGGGGGCGCTGCGTAGCCGCTGCGGACGCGCCGCTTCGATCGACACGACGCCCGGCAACGCGGCTACCGCCATTAGCTTGGCGGCCGGGATGTCGACCGTCGCGATGTCACCGAGTACCGACCGCACACGCCCGCCTTGCGCTCTGACTCCGTCGAGATTGCCGTCGAAGCGCAGAATCGTTTTCGACCAACGGTTCGGCGATGCCGGGCTCGAAATACCACAGCGCCGGCGGTGCGACACCGTTTCTCGCCACGGCGGACAGCGTGGCGTCGAGCTTGTCCACCGGCGCGGATGTCGCCACCTGCGCGACCGTTTGACACGCTGTGAGTCCCCCGGTCAGCACGACGGCGAGCAGACGCAATGACGCGCGCGCCATCGCGGTCATCGGTGCTCCCTTGCTCGTGTCGACGCTGCCCGGCATCCGTCATCCCCCGTTGCGCCAGAGTGAACGAGGCGTGCGTTTCCCGCAAGCGGGGCGCGCCGCGTACTTGCAGGAAACGAAAGGCCTGCACCGGGGCAGGCCTTTCGTCACGTCGGCAACGGCCGGGTCAACCCCATCCCGCGCACCTCCGCGCCTCGCCGAGGCGCGTCATCTGACGACGACAGGCATTCGGCAAAACTGCCGACGGCGAGTTTCGCCGGCTCACTGCGGCGCGCACATGGTGACGATGTCGGCGCCGTCGCCCTCCGCGATCCAGCCTTTGGCCACCATCTGGTCGCGTGTCGCGCGGCTGGCCGTGTAGCGGTGATTGGCGTCGATCCGGTTCGTGAACACGCGATAGACCGGCACCGTTCCCGCCGCGCAGTTGCCGAGATTCGGCAGATAGAGGTAGAAGAACGACGCCGACTCGAGGACGAACGTCGGATTCGCGGTCATCGTCCCGTCGCACTCCCCCTTGTCGCGCCCGAAAAAGTGGCCGTCGCCCTTGCCCGGCGGGATGTAGATCCGGCACACCGCCGACGTTCCGCCCTGCGCGGTGCCGTACGCCTTGAACGACTGGCCCGTGCGCGCCCAGCCGACGAAGGTGCCGTTGTCGAGCTTGGCGATCTCGTCGGCGACGTAGGTGACGAAGTAGTGGTCGAGCGACTGGTTGTAGAACTCGACGACGGTCACCGGCGTGCCGGTGCCCTGCGACGCGCGCACGGCGGCCGCGGCGTCGAGGATGCCGTAGCCCCACGTGTAGTTGGGGTTGGCCGGCATGTCGGGGGTCGCGGCGTTGTACACCGGCAGGCTGGTCGAGAACGAATTGGTCTGCACGCCAGAGAAGAGGCGCTGCTTCGCCGTCTCCGGCGTCATCGTCGGATCCTGCTGCAGCATCAGCGCGACGGCGCCGCTGACATGCGGCGTGGCCATGCTCGTGCCGTTGTAGAAGTGATGCACGCCGTCGGCTTCGATCCGGTTCTGCGCCGACGCGTTCGCCGCATCGATGTCGACCGACATTGCCGCCCCGATCATCGCGCCGGGCGCGGCGATCTCCGGCTTCATCACCGGCGGGCACTTCGCGAGGTTGCTGCAATTGCGGCGCGGCCCGCGGCTGCTGAAGTCGCCGATGTCGTTGAGCGGTCCGAACATGTTCGGGTTGTTGACCGGGCCCGCGAGGCTGTTCCACGAGAAGCGCGTGCTGTAGGCGGCGACGCCGATCACCCGCTTCGCGCTCGCGGTGTCGGTCACGATCTTCCGTCGTCACCGGCGCCGTGTGCGTGCGTGAACGTCAGGTCGTTGGCGTCCTGGCCGCTGATGATCGAGAACGGGTGGCTGCCGCCGGCGACGGTCGTGCCGGTCAGCGTCAGCGTCCATGCACCCGACACCAGCGGAGCCGTCGTGGTCGATCCGATGTCGATGCGGATCTGCCGGTCGTCGTTGTTCGGCTGCGGCGCGGTCGACGTGATTTCCACGCGGCCGCAGGGCGTGTCGACCCCACCGCTGCTGCCCGCGAGCACGACACCTGTCGTCGGGCAGCCCGGACCGGTCACGCTGACGGCATAGGCGTCGGTGCCCGGATACCAGAGTTCGAGCGAACCGGCCTTGGGCTGCCCGTTCTCGCCGAGCGGGACGTTGAAGCCCACGTCACGCTCTCGCCCTGCGCGATCGTCCCGGTCGCGCGAGCTTCGCATTGGCTTCGTTGCCGGCGGCGCCGACGATGATCACCCCCGGGCCGGACAGGTTGTCCAGCCCCCGTTCGAAGTTCGACGTGCCGTCGCGCGGGCCGGAGTACGAGCCGAGGCTCAGGTTCACCACCAGCGGCTTGCCGAGCGCGGCGGCCTTCGCCTTCATGTACGCGATGGCGTCGAGGACCGCGGCGCCCGACGATACCGCCTTGTCGAGGGAGTTGGCGACGAGCAAGTCCGCGTCCGGCGCCATGCCGATCATCCGGTAGCCGATCTGGCCGTTGCCGGTGGCCTGGCCGGTGCCGGCGGCGATGCCGCCGACGTGCGTGCCGTGGCCACCGCTCGAAGGCTGCGTGCATGCCGAAGCGTCGCCGTTGATGGCGGCGTTGATCATGGCGTCCGAGCATTCGCCGCCGTACGAAAATCCGGCGGGCGGGCTGCCCGGCCGCGCCGCCCGCGCGCTGGTCCCACAGGCCCAGGATGCGGGTCGTGCCGTCGGCCTTGCGGAAGTCGCGATGGCGGAAGTCGAGTCCGTCGTCGACGATGCCCACGATGACGCCGCGGCCGCGTGCCGCCCGTCCAGTTGCCCGGCGTGCCCGTGCGCAACGTGTCGGCGCGCGTGGCCGGTAACGCTGACGTCCAGGCGCGTCCTTTGCGCCCGCGCCGCTTCCACCGACACCACGTTCGGCAGGGCGGCGATCGCCGCCAGCTTCTCGACCGGGATGTCGACGGTCGCGATGTTGCCCATCACCGACCGCACGACCGCGCCGGCTTCGACGACGCCGCGCAGGTCGACCGTCGAAGCGAAGGATCGTCTGGATCAGCGGCGGCGGGATGTCCGGCTTCGACGCGGCGCATCGTGAGGCGCGGCGCCGACGCTGTCGACGCCACGCTCGGCTCGCACCCATCAGCGCGGCGTCGAGTTTCGAGTGCTGCTCGATGGCCGCCGCTGCCGCGGGCAGGACGGCAAGTGCCGCGAAGGCCGCCAGCGCGGCGGAAAAGATGCGGACCAGAACTTTCATCGTGGACGAACTCCGTTGTCTTCTTGTTTGACTGTGCGAGATACCGCGCAGCGGACGCCGGTCCGCCGCGGGGCGGGGCAGTGTGGGCCCCAACCCGCCGCGCGCGCAAGATAAACGAAGGCGTCGTCGGCAGCGAACGCATCGCGTCGCCGGCATCACTCACGGCGTCCGATGGCGACGATCGTGGTTGACGCCCCGGCAGCTCGTCGATGCCACGATGCTGCCCGGCGCTGCGAGCGCGACTGAGCATTCAGGACGGCATGCTGGCCTGCGGCTCCGCCCCGATGACGCGCAGCAGCTCGTCGAATTCGACGGGCTTGACGAGGTGGAAGTCAAAGCCGGCTTCGCGGGCGATGCGCCGGTCGTCCTCCTGGCCGTAGCCGGTGACGGCGATGACGCGCGTATCGGCGAGGTGCGGCAGCGCGCGCAGCCGGCGCGCCACCTCGTAGCCGTCCATCTTCGGCAGGCCGAGGTCGAGCAGCACCGTGTCGGGCGGATTGGCGGCGGCGCTGATCAACGCATCGGGACCGTCGTGGGCGACCACGACTTCGTGGCCGAACATCCGCAACAGCGCGCCGAGGCTGTTCGCCGCGTCTTCGTTGTCGTCGACGACCAGTATCTTGCGCGCGCGCTTCGACGGCGCGGCGGATTGCCGCGCGTCCTCCGCGCCGGCATGCTGCGACAGCGGCAGCGTGACGGTGAACTCGCTCCCGTGGTCCGGACCCGCGCTCGCCACGCCGACGGTGCCGCCGTGCATCGTCACGATGCGCTTGACGAGCGTCAATCCGACACCGAGCCCGCCTTCGGCGCGGTCGAGCGCGCGGTCGCCCTGGACGAAGAGTTCGAACACGCTGTCCATCAGCGCCTTCGTCATGCCGAGGCCGTTGTCGATGACGCGCAGTATCGCGACGGATCCGCGCCCCAGCAATTCGATGCGCACGCGCCCGCCCTTCGGCGTGTACTTCGCCGCGTTGGTGACGAGGTTGACGACGACCTGCGTGAGGCGCGTGTCGTCGCCGTCGACATGCAGCGGTTGCGTCGCCGGCCGCATCTCGATCGTGTGCCCGTAGGCCTCCACGGCAGGTCGAACCGACTCCACGGCCGTCTGCACCAGCGCGTTCAGCTCCAGCGGCTCCTTGCGCATCCTGATCTTGCCGCTCGTGATGCGGCTCACGTCCAGCAGGTCGTCCACCAGCCGCGACAGGTGCCCCACCTGGCGGGCGATCAGCTGCGTGTTCCGCTCGACTTCCGGGGACGTGTCGGTCTTCTCGAGGATCCGGACGGCATTGCTGATCGGCGCGAGCGGATTGCGCAACTCGTGCGCGAGCATCGCGATGAATTCGTTGATGCGCTTTCCCTCGGTTTCCAGTTCCTGCACGCGACGCCGCTCCGACAGGTCGCGCACGATGGTCGCGAAGCCGCGCAGGCTGCCGTCGCGGTCGCGCAGCGCGGTGATCGTCGACTCGGCCCACAACCGCGTGCCGTCGGACTTGAGCCGCCAGCCGGTGTCTTCGGCATATCCCGCATCGCGGGCATTGGCCAGATGCTTCTCGGGCCGGCCGGCGACGACGTCCTCGCCGACATAGAGCAGGGCGAAGTTGCGTCCGATCACGTCGGACGAGCGGAAGCCGAGCACGCGTTCGCGCGCCGGCGTTCCAGTTCATCACGATGCCGTTGGGGTCGACGAGGAAGATCGCGTGGCCCTTGACCCCCTCGACCAGGAGCCGGAGAGTTCTCTTCGCTTTGCCGCAGCAGCTCTTCCTGGGCGCGGCGTTCGGTCAGGTCGCGCGTGATCTTGGAAAACCCGATCAGCTCGCCCTTGGCATTGCGCAGCGCCGTGATGATGACGTTGGCCCAGAAGCGGCTGCCGTCCTTGCGGATGCGCCAGTGCTCGTCCTCGAAGCGTCCCAGTTCGCGCGCGCGCCGCAACTCCTCGTCCGGCCAGCCCTTCGCGAGGGCGTCGGCCGGGTAGAACCGCGAGAAGTGCTGGCCGATGATTTCGCTGGCCGCGTAGCCCTTGATGCGCTGCGCGCCCTCGTTCCACGTCGCGATGACGCCCTCCGGATCCAGCATGAAGATCGCGTAGTCGCGGACGCCCTCGACCATCAGCCGGTACGCGTCGCCGTCGTAGGGATGCGGGGCTCCCGCCTTGCGTTCACCCGTCGATCGGCCGCTCATGGCGCGAGTGTGCGCCCGGTCATCGGGGCTGGACAATGGGTGTCAGTCCTACATCGAGGGAACGCCGAAAAGTGCCCGTGCGGCAACGTCCGTCGCCGGTGCAATCCGCGATCCGTCGGCGGCAGGCGCCGGCGCCACGGGCTCGCGGCGATGCCACTCGTTCGTTGCGCCGGTGTCGCCGTGCGGCGGACCCCTTTCGAGTTCTCGCTGAGCGCCTGGGTCGCCGATTCATTCGCTTCGCGCGCTCGTTGTCGTCGTGGCGCAGGACGCCAATTCTCGCACTCGCGCCGACCGCGGTTCGACGTACGCGCAGCAGCGGAGTTGTCGCCGCGAAAACAGAGTTGGTCCGGTTCGCGATTCCCAGATCGTCCTACACCAATTGATTTCGAGCGGACGGAATATGCATCCGGTCAACCGCCACCACGCGTGCACCGCACCGTCGCCGCAGTACGACTTCATTCCAATTCTCCAGGAGCCACCATGGCCAACGATCCTCGTCCGACAACGCAGACCAGACTGAATCCCAAGGACATCCCGATGGGTGACCTGAACCTCGATCCCATCACCGGCGAGCCCGGTTCGCACCCCGTCGGTACCGGCGTCGGTGCGGCGGGCGGCGCTCTCACGGGTGCCGCGATCGGCGCGGTCGCCGGCCCGGTGGGCGCGGCCGCTGGCGCGGTCGTCGGCGCGATCGCCGGCGCGACGATCGGGTTCATTCGGTCATCGTGCCGTTTCGCTTGGCGCCGCGTGTTCACGGCGCCGCGACTGCGCTCGATGCATCACGCTTGCCGGCGCGGCACCCGGCTCGCGTTCGAACACCGGCAGTCGGGGGCCGCAGGCTCGATCGAGTCCGCGCCTACTTGAACGGCTTGTCGACATCGTTGCGCTGGCCTTGCGATTGCATTTGCGAGAGCTCCTGCTGCTTCAACTGCGTGGGTGAGCGCGGTCCGCTCCCGGAGCCAGACGACGCGCATCCCGAACAGAGCAGCGCGACCGCCGCTGCCATTGCCAATGCGTGACGGGGTTGCAGATTCAACATGACGCCTCCTGTGATGGTGGGGTGACCGGGGTCGATTCTAGGTGGGCGCGGAACCGACCGCGATGGGAGGGCGACGAAGTGACGATGAGCACGACGAACCCGCCGAGTGGCGGATGAAGCGCGACGGACGTTCGCGTGCCGACGTGTCGCGCGGTGCGTACGCGGCTGGCGACGTTCGCGGTACGCCTCGGCTACGTCTCATTCCTTTCGGAGGCCCGCACGAAACTGGTCAAGCAAACCTTCAGCCTCGGCGATGCGGTCATCCACGCCGGGAAAGCCTCGAGCCATGTCGCCGATGAAGCGATCTCTGCGACCGCTGAGTATCTCGTCCAGCTTTTCTGTCGTGGATAACGAGACGATTTGACGTACGTCGCGTCCGAGCAGGCGCGGGCTCGCGAGCTCAACCGCATAGTCGGCAGCTTCGAGGATTTTCATTTCGGAACCGTAAAGCCGGTTCATATTTCCAGCGTCGGCGTAACGGCGAAACAACGTAGCCAGATCGGTTGCATCTCTGGCATGCGATCAACTGCTCCTTACCGTGGATGCCGCCGAAGGGGATCACGTCCAGCGGGTAGCTGTGATCACTCGGCTGTGGACGGTAGTAGAGGCGATGTGCCACACCCTTGGCTTCCTGAAACAGCCGCGCATTCTGCAGTTATTGCTTTAGTTCGGAGAATTGCTGCCAGCTATCCACGGCGACAGCGAGATCCACGTCCCTCGTGGCCCTTCCCGCATCCAGCCCAAAGACGCTGGAGAGCAGGATATCGCGTGCCATGGCTCCGGCAACGAACCACGGGAGCTCGAGATCGGCCGCAACCGACGCCACAACTTCTAGGACATTGAGCGTGAGAGGCTCGACGGGGTTTTCAGGTCTGACGGAGAACATTCTCGATGAAGCCCTCACGTATGAGTCTTGCAATCTCCAGGTTCCCTTCTTTTTTCCGGCCGCGACATATCCCCGCGCTTGAAGATCAAAGTAGACCCAGCCGACCGCGCCGAGTGCCACACCAGCCGCGTCGACGATTTCGCGATAGGGGGCATTGAGGAGTTCAGGCCGGCAGAGGAGCGCGAACACCATGCGCAAAGCGGTCGCTGTTCCGCCGCCTCCTGTCCCCATCGTGGCTAGTTGCTCAGGACGCTTTTCGCCCTTCACGAAGACGAAGAGGCCGGGGGCTCGGAGGTAGGCATTCCCGGCGGTGTCGATAAATGGCAGCTCAATTTGTCGACAATGGTTGGCGAGTTCCGGCGTGAGATACGGCGCGATAAGTAATCCCTTGCCTTCATCCGCGGTGATTTGTTCTTTGACCGCGCCAAGGGCGGCGGCACGGTCGATGTTTTTTGCCAGGGGTTAAAACGTATTAAAAACAGGCCTCTACGGGACGTTTAGTAGAAGGACCCCGAGTTATCCGTGCTGTTCCTGGTCCGGGTGTCGCCACAGCTGGGCGCTCACTTGGTTCGAGCAGTCGGGCTTCGCCGAGGGCGAGTACGGCGTGGCCGAGCAGCTCAGCAAGTCCAAGAACACCAGCGTCGCCGGCATGGTCGAGGCCGGCATCGTCGAATCGAAGCGCGGCAAGGTGCGGCTGCTCCGGCCCGAGGAGCTGCCCGCCGACTGGGACCCGGCCACCGACCCGCGCCTCACCGCGTGGGAGATCGTCCACCAACTGATCCGGGTGCTCGATCCTTCACGAGGGGGCGGCGAGGGCGCGGCCGCCGGTCTCGTCGCCAAGCTGGGCGCCAAGGCCGAGATCGCCCGCGAGCTGGCCTACCGCCTCTACACGCTCTGCGAGCGCAAGAAGCGCGCGGCCGAGGCACTCGCCTACAACCGCCTTGTCCAGAGCTGGCCCGAGATTATGCGACTCGCCCGCGCAGGCCCTGCCGCAACGGGCATTGCCGAACGCGATCTGTTCGACGGCAATCCATGACAAACAAAGCTACTTTTGCGGTCAGAAGAGCTGCATATTGTTTACAAATAATGCCTACGTCTAGTACAATATAGGCCATGAAAAATGACAAAATCACGAATCGCACCACGGCTCTTGGACTGATCGCGGCCGACGGCCATCGCGTCGGCACTCGACTGGCGAAAGCAGTGGGAGTCTCCCGGCAAGTGGCCAGCGTCTACTTGCAGGGGCTGGTTCAGGACGGGCTGGTCGAGGCCGAAGGGACGACGCGCGCGCGGGTGTACCGGCTGAAGACGTTGGTCTCGGCCGAGGAGCGGTTCGACCGCGCCGGGCTGGAAGAGGACCTGGTGTGGCGCGAGGCGGTGGCGCCGCATGTCGCCGACCTGCAGGAGAACGTGCGCAACATCTGGCACTACGGGGCCACCGAGATGATCAACAACGCGATCGACCACTCGGGCTCGGCGCAGGTGCAGGTGGGCGTGCAGCGCAACGCGCTGTGGACCGAGGTTGTGGTTGCCGACGAGGGCGAGGGCATCTTCGTCAAGATCCAGCGCGCACTCGATCTGCACGATCCGCGCGAGGCGATCCTGGAACTGGCCAAGGGCAAGCTCACCACGGCGCCGGAAGCGCACACCGGTGAAGGCATTTTCTTCACGTCGCGGGCGATGGACCGCTTCGAGATCGAGTCGCATCACCTGCGCTTCAGCCACGCCCCGCGCAACGAAGACTCGATCGCCGAGCAGACCGCCGGCACGCCTGGCACGCGTGTGCGCATGCGGCTGGCCAACGACAGTCCGCGCGCGTTGCGCGAGGTGTTCGACGCCTTCACCGACCCCGAGGAATACAGCTTCGACAAGACCGTCGTGCCGCTGCGTCTGGCGCAGTACGAAGGCGAGAAGCTGGTTTCGCGTTCACAGGCCAAACGGGTGAGCCACCGCTTCGAGCGCTTCAAGCGCGTCGAGCTGGACTTTGCGGGCATCTCCGAGATCGGACAAGCGTTTGCCGACGAGCTGTTCCGGGTGTTCGCCAACACGCACCCGCAGATCCGTATCACTCCGATCAACACCGAGCCGCCGGTGGCGCGGATGATCAAGCGCGCGGTGGCGGCGCGGGCGGCCCAGGCCAGCGGCGAGTCGGCCAAGTAGGGAGGCAACGAGATGGCGACCACCAACCAGGAACGCGTCGGCAAGGCGATGGAACTGCTCCGCGAAGGGATCGCACCGTACGTCGAACGTGAAGTACAGGCGGCAGTGAAGGCGGGGAGCGTGCGGATGGACGCGATCCGGCGCTTTGCCGACGATCCCATGTTCGGCCAGAAGCCGATCGGGAAGTGGGACGCGGCGGGACTCCTGAAGCTCACCTGGGAAACCTGGAACGACGTTTTCGCGCGGACGCTGGGTCGCGCCGAACGATCGTTGGTGCAGGAGCTGCGCGACGTTCGCAACAAGTGGGCGCATCAGGATCCGTTTTCCAGCGACGACACCGATCGCGCGCTCGATTCGATGGCGCGACTTCTTACCGCCATGTCGGCAACCCAGGCCGATGAAGTCAACAAGATGAAGTTGGAGCTGCGCCGGCTCACCTTCGACGTCCAAAGCCGAGACGCAGAGGCAAGCCGCCGACGGCGCGGTGACAGCACGGTTGCCGGAGACCTACCAGTGGTTGCTCGTGCCGGAACAGTCGAAGCCCGACGCATCGATCACCTGGCAGGCGTTGCGGCTCTCGGGTGCGGATTCTCTGGCGGCGCGGGCCAGCAAGAAGCTTCGCAGCGACGAGTCGCTGATCACTTCGCTCGGATCAACCATTCTCCGCAAGCATCTCGACGAAGTCCCCTTGTGGCGCGGCGACCATGTGCCGGTGAGGCAGCTTGTCGAAGACTTTGTGCGCTATCTCTACCTTCCACGGCTCGCCGGACCCGAGGTGCTGGTGCAGGCCATGCGTGACGGCATCGCGTTGCTGACGTGGCAGTCGGACACGTTTGCCTATGCCGAGAGCTACGACGAGGACAAGGCGCGTTACCGAGGCTTGCGTGGCGGCCAGGTCGTTTCAGTTTCTGCCGACAGCACGGGACTGCTGGTGAAGCCGGGCGTGGCTCGGCGACAGCTTGACGCCGAGGTGTCAGCCGCAGCATCAGGGAATACGTCAAGCGATGTCGGCGATGGAGCCACGAGCGGCGGGCACGGCGGATCACCGACCACGCGAGCGGGCGACGGTGGAGCTGCGAACCTACCGAGGCCTCGCCGATTCCATGGCACGGTCGCGCTCGATTCCACGCGAGTCGGGCGGGATGCGAGCCGTATCGCCGAGGAGGTGATCGCGCACCTTGTCGCGCAGGTAGGGGCAGAGGTCGCGGTCACGCTCGAGATCGAGGTGACGCTACCCAATGGAGCCTCGGATCAGATCGTACGTATCGTGACCGAAAACAGCCGGACGCTGAAGTTCACGAGCCACGAGTTTGAAAAGGAATAGTGCGGCCCCGGACCTCAGACGGTCAGGCGGATCTGGTGAGAATGGGGTCGGTGCGTGAGGGAAGGGGGCAATACTTGCACTTCCTGGCATCATTGCCTTGCAATGTGACGTCGCCCACGCGATGGTCGGACGTATTGAGGTTTGCGGCGCGTCCGCCCACATGGATCGTCTGCTATGTCGATGCAGTGCCTCGCGGCCGAGCCTGCGCCGCGGCGGAATGGAGCGGCGCGCGAGAATTTGCAAGCAACCTCCGGGCGCCGATCAGCAAAACGGTCGGCGTCGGAAGACCGGCTGCCGCTGATGGCTGGAATGGGGGGTCACTTCGAGTCAGTAAGTGCATGGCTCGTAACCCCGGCGTAACCCCTAATGAAAAGGCCTTGCCGCTGTGTGCGGCAAGGCCTTGATTTAAATGGTGGCGAGCCAGGGACTCGAACCCCGGACCAAAGGATTATGATTCCTCTGCTCTAACCAGCTGAGCTAGCTCGCCAAAGCCTTTAATTATCGCAAATCCGGTTTCACCCGTCCAGTTCCGCCGCATGGCGTCGATTGGACGCGGTAGTCCGCGACCGCCTGAGCCACCGCGGCCCAGCGCCCGGCACCCCGTCTTCCTGCTTGGCGTTTCCCGCATCAGGGGAATATTCCGGAGTCTCATCCCGGCTTTTGCCCGTTCCGTCGCGTGCCGCTTGAGGCAATGTACGGCCATGCCTAGAGTTCGACCCAAGCGCAGCACCGGTCCCTTCGGACCTGTAGTCGAAGAGCACCACCCCGCAACCAGCCTCACTGGAGAAACATCGTGAAAACGTACAACACCATCAGCTGGAAGCAAAGGCTCATGTTCGTTGCCGCGACGATCGCCATCTCCGTTGGCGGTCTGCAGCTGCTCGCAGGTGCGATGACGCACCCGAATCCCGACACCGTGGCCGCGCGCCAGCAGTTCATCGCGGCGGAGAGTGAACGCGCGGGCCAGATTCGCGACCTCGAGCGCGGAGAAGTCCGGATGGCGGTGATCGCGGAGACGACCGCGCCGTGATGCCTTCCGGCGCGGCGCGGTCGGGTTTCGTCGAGGCGACGGTTCGTTCGTCCGTGCTTTCGCGCGGTTCGTCGCCTGCGCATTGCAGGCGCCGCCGCGCGCCGCCTACGATGTGGCCATTGGATCTGCGAGGACGTGCCGACTGATCGGCGCTCGAAAGCTTTCCCCCTGCCGGCGCCCCCTCCCTGCCGGCAATCCCCAAAGGCCCGCGCGAGCGGGCCTTCTTTTTTGGTTCGTCAGTAGAACCTGTGGGTGAGTTTCGGCTCGGGTAGTTTTCCAAGTGCATGATAGAGTGCGATTTCCGTCATGCCGAAGGTTCGAAAGCCGTAAGCTTTTCTCATGGTGACTTTGGCTTTGTTGTTCAAGCCCTCGATGACGCCGCTGGAAAACGCCTTGCGGGCGCGGAAGTAGTTGAGCAACAGCTCGCGGTGAGCTGCGCATAGTGCGGGCGAATTTCTTCATCGGTTCGATGCGCGAGCGCATGACCTGCTGGGCCCACTGGTCGAGGAACTTGCCCGCCCAGGCGGGCGAGTCGTATTTCCAGAAGTGCTGGAACGTCTTCCTTGAGCAGGTAGGCCCGAACGCTCGCCAGGTTGTAGCGCAGCACATCGCGCAGTTTGACGCGCTGGTTGTCGGTCAGGTTCTCGGGACGCTTGAGCAGGCACCAGCGCGACTTCTTGAGCACCGGCTCGTAGCCGTCCTGGACCAGTGCGCCGGGCCTCTGCCGCGCGCACGTCGTCGAGCGCGAGGTTCATCTTGGCCACGACGTGGAAGCGGTCGAGGATGTTCAGCGCGCTGGGTGCAATGCTTGGCGATCAGTTGCAGGTAGGGCTTCCACATGTCCGAGCAGACGAACTCGATCTGCTCGGACAGCTCCTTGCCGATCATGGCGAAGAACTTCTCGAAGCTCGCCATGGTGCGCTCCTGGCCGATCCACAGCAGGCGTACGCAGCCGGCCTCGATCTGATAGACCAGGGTCAGATAACTTGTGGCCCTTGCCGTACTGGATCTCGTCCACGCCGATGGCGCGGATCGGGCCCAGCTGCCGATGCTCCAACCCCCACTGCACGACGTACTCGACCGCCTGGTAGACCTTCTCCCAACTGGTGTGGAAGCTCCGGCGGTCTCCTTCCAGGACAGCTTGCGTGCCCAGTGCGCCAGAAACAGCATGTAAGCGCTTGGTCAGGGTGTGCTTGCCCATCGCCCACGGCACCTCCTCGACCTTGACCCCGCAGCGCACGCACTGGACCCGCCGCATGCGGTACAGTAGCACCACGGCGAAGCCCCACATCGGGATGAACTCGAAGCGCCGCTCGGGGAGCTGGTCGTAGCCGGCGGCCGGTTGGCTGACAGCCTGAGCAGCGCGGCTTCGAGCCACGTCGCGGTCGGACCTCGACCTCGATGGTCTTGGTGCGCGTGATCCAGCCGGGCCTCGTCGTAGACGAAGCCGGGGAAATGATGGCAGGCATTGAGCAGACGGGTCAGCAGCATGGGCAGCAAGAGTCCAGCAATCGAGAGCTCCAAGTATGAGACTGAACCAGCGGCGATCGAGACACTGCCCGCACCTCGAACGATGGCCGGAGCGCTGGCGCGGCGAGGACTGCGACATTCCTCCCGGCCAAGCCATCGTCGAGTTCTTCAAGCCGTTCCTGCTCCACCTGCTCGGCGAGGGCCTCGCCGCCAAGACGCTGCGCCGGCACCGAGACAACCTCTGGATGCTCGGTGGCGAACTCATCCGCCGGCGCTACGACGACGCAAGCTCAAGAAGATGACCGCCGACAAAGCGATCGCCCAACTCATCGATGACGAAGGCGGTCCGCTGATCTACCCGCAGTCACGCAGGACGAGCAGAACGCCTTCGATGCCACCTGCCGGAAGTTCCACAAATTTCTCAGCTCAAACCCGAAACCCGCTTGGTAGGGAAAAGCACCCACAGATTCCGCCGACGAGGCTCTTTTTTGTTGCGAGTGCGGTATCGGCGCGCAGTGCGCGCGCGGGCCGCCCTGCACTGGGTCAGTCGCGCGAGGACCCGCGAGTGTCATTCGTTGGCCCGGCGAATCCGGTACACGTTCGACTACATCCCGGTCGCCTTCCTGACCAGCGCGAAGTACAGCCGATACGGCAGCAGCCGCAGGAACTTCAACTTGCGCGTGAACGCCTTCGGGAAATGGATCTCGAAGTCGCCGGCACGCAGGCCCGCGAGAATTTCGCTCGCCGCCTCGTCCGCGGAAATGAGGTTCGGCATCGCGAACTCGTTGCGATCGGTGAGCGGCGTCTTCACGAAGCCGGGCATGACGAGGTAGACGCCCAGTCCCTTCGGATGCAGGTCGAAGTAGAGCGTCTCGGTGAAGTTGATGAGCGCCGCCTTCGACGCGCCGTAGATCAGCGCCTTCGGCAATCCGCTGTAGCCGGCCACCGACGCTACGATGCCGATGGCGCCGTGGCCTTGCGCGAGCAGTCCCGGCAGCACCGCGGCGGTCGTGTTGATCGGGTCCATGCAGGTTGGTTTCGAGCAGCGCGCGCGAATCCTTCTCGTTCAATTCCCATGCGCGAACTTCCTGGTGCGTGCCCGCGA
Source organism: uncultured beta proteobacterium (assembly GCA_963823475.1). Taxonomy (GTDB): domain Bacteria; phylum Pseudomonadota; class Gammaproteobacteria; order Burkholderiales; family Casimicrobiaceae; genus VBCG01. Next base: position 369,708 of record CAWGLS010000012.1, on the reverse strand, counting down.
CGATCAGCACGAGATCCACGCCGCCCCACTGCGCGTGCAGTTGGTCCCACGCGGCGGTCACGGCGGCCGTGTCGGTGAAGTCGAGCGGCACGACCACGGCGCGGTCGTCGGCGCCGGCGACGTCGCGCAGCTTGTCCGCCGAGCGCGCCGATAGCGCGACGCGCGCGCCCGCCGCGAGCAGTGCCCGCGCGGTGGCGGCGCCGATGCCGGTCGACGCGCCGATCACCCAGACGCGCGCGTCCGTCCACGCGGGCAGCGGCGGATTGAGCGGCGCGAACAGTGCCCATGTCAGCGCTTCCGGAACGACAACGTGACTTCGCCGACCCGGACGCCGAACTTCGACATCGTCGTGCGATTGAGCATCGTCTTCTCGTCGACCAGGTACATCCAGTCGTCCATGTCCATGTGCCACGTCGTGCCGTCGACGGGCACCGCGAGCACGTAGTTCCAGCGCAGTGCATTGCCCTGCGCGACGCCCTGCGCGGTGCCGACCACGTCGCCGGCGGTGCCCGCATAGCGGTCGCCGCTCTTCGCGATCTTCCACACGCGATTCTCCCGCGTGCCGTCGGTGTATTCGAAGTGCTCGTCGAGCGTGCCCTGGTCACCCACCCACGTGCAGTCGATCCGCACGTAGAAGCGCTTGACGACCTTCCCCGAGCGATCCTGGAACATGCCCCAGCCGTCGACGGTGCCGTTGAAGTAGGCGGCCAGATCGAGCGGCGGGCCGGCGTCGCGATAGTCGGCGATGTCGACGGTGGCGCAGCCGGAGGCGAGCAGCGGCGGCGAAGGCGATGAGCAGGCGGCGGATCATGAGCGGCGGGTACTCCAGTGACGGTTGAACCAGGCGAGCGCGACGGCGGCGCCGATCTTGAGCGCGCTGGGGACGCCTGCGTACACGAAGGCCAGCGCCGACAGCGCCGACGGGTCGCGGCGTACCGGGGACGTAGCGCGAGCAGCCCCAGCAGCGGCAGCGCGATCCCGGCGGCCAGCGCCAGGTTGAGCTTGGTCGCCAGCGTCCACAGCCCGAAGTACGCGCCCGTCGCGTGCGTGTGGCGGCCGCGCCCGATGACGTCGGCGAGCAGCGACGGCGGCAGTGCGAGGTCGGCGCCCAGCGCCAGGCCCGACGCGGCGCAGATGACGGCGAAGGCGACGACGTCGCCGTCGCCCAAGAGCGCCGCCCAGATGAACGCGACGACCGCCAGCAGCATCGCGGCGTGCCACGCGGCGACCTTGCCGACTCGCGCCGACAGGCGCACCCACAGCGGCATGCCCGCCGCGCCCGCGACGAAGTAGAGGGCGAGGAACAGGCCTTGCCGCGCTTCCGCCTGCAGCACGTCGCCGATGAAGAACAGCACGAGCGTCGCCGGCACCGCCGACGCGATGCCGTTCAGCATGAACACGCCCAGCAGGCGGCGGAAGTGGCGATCGGCGAGCGGCGCGCGCATGCCGGCGAACACGGGCCGCGCGCCGCGCCTGACGGCGCGACGGGGCGCGGGCGCCCATGCCAGCGTCACCGCGGCGCAGCCAAGAGCCGAACACGGCGAACGCGATCGCGAAGCGCGGCAGTCCGGCCGTGTCGCCGCCGGCGCCGCCGAGCAACGCGGGCGCGAGGCTCGCGATGACGACGCCGACCGAGCGCCAGCGATTCGCGCACCGCGGTGATGCGCGTGCGCTCGACGGCATCGGACGACAGTTCGGCGCCCCACGCACCGTGATTGATCGTGGCGAGGCTGAAGGCGACGTAGACGACCGCGAGCGCCACCGACAGCCAGACGAGCAACGCCGTCTCGCCGCGCACCGGCGGCGCGAACAGCGCGATCATGCCGGCGGCGAGAACGGGCATCGCGAGCGCGATCAGGCGCTTGCGCGACGGCGTGCGATCGCTCCACGCGCCGAGCAGCGGGTCGAGGACGCCGTCGGCGAGCCGCAGCGCGAGCAGCAGCAGCCCGAGCGCCGTCAGCGAGACGCCCAGGTGCTCGCCGTAGAACTTCGGCAGGTGCACGTACAGCGGCAGCGCGGCCATCGCCAGCGGCATGCCGAGCACGCCATAGGCGAAGAGCGCGCGCGCCGAAAGCCGCGGCGCATCGGCGCCGGGGGCGGCGCCCGTTGCCGCGCCGGCCATCATGGCGTGGCCGAGCAGCTTCTGCCGGAAATCCGCGCGCGAGGTCTTGGGGTCGAGCCAGATGCCGAAGAACGCCCGTGCGAATCCGGGTTCGGCGATCTCGCCGATCGACTTGCCGTTGTGGAAATAGCGGACGGCGCCGGCGCCGGTGTAGACGCCGGTCAGGCGGTCGCCGCGGCGGACGTCGGGAAACAGGCGCGCCATCAACTCGCCCCAGCGCGTGCGCTCCGCATCGGTACCCGTAGCCGAGCTTCGTGATTTCGTCGACGCTGCGCTCGCGCGATCTTCGCGCCGTCGAGATCGCGGTGGTAGATGAGGTCGAGCGCATAGGCGGCCGCCATGCGGCCAGCCGCGCACCGGGCTCCAGTACCAGCCGTCGTACACGGAGATGCCGAAGTACGTGAGCTCGCCGCCGCCTTGCGCCTTCAGGTCCGGCGCCAGCGCGACGACGCCGGCGGGCAGCGGCGGCGCGCGTTCGGGCGCCGCGACGCGCGCGGGCGCGGCCGCGCAGGCCGCCGCGATGGCCACCGCCATCAGCGCGCGTTCAGGCGCGGACGAGCGTGTACTGCGCGACATCGGTGGTCCCCGTATCGAAGCCCGCGGCGCAATAGGCGAGATAGAAACGCCAGCAGCGGATGAACCGTTCGTCGAAGCCCTGCGCGCGGATCGCCGGCGTCGCGGCGTCGAAGGCGGCCAGCCAGCGCTTCAGCGTTTCGGCGTAATCGCGTCCGAACGCCAGCACGCGCTCGAGATGCAACCCCGCCGCCTTCGCCGTGTGCAGGAAACGCGCCGGGGACGCGAGCATGCCGCCGGGGAAGATGTACTGCTGGATGAAGTCGGATTGCGTGCGATAGCGCTCGAAGCGGTCCTCGGCGATCGTGATCGCCTGGATGCAGGCGCGGCCGCCGGGCGCCAGCGCGTCGTGCACGGCGCGGAAATACGCCGGCCAGTAGCGCTCGCCGACGGCCTCGAACATCTCGATCGACGCGATGCCGTCGAACTGTCCGCGCACGTCGCGGTAATCCTGCAGCCGCAGATCGGAATTGCCAGCGCACCCCGCGGCGGACAGCCGGGTGCGCGCATACGCGGTCTGCGCGTCGGACAGCGAAATGCCGGTGACGTGGTGGCCGGCGCGCGCCGCCGTTTCGGCGAAGCCGCCCCAGCCGCAGCCGATTTCGAGGACGCCGCGCCGAAGGCGGAAGCGCGAGTTCGCCGAGCATCCGCTGGTACTTCGCCTGTTGCGCGGCCGCGAACGGGAGGTCGAAGCGGCCTTCGAACAGCGCCGACGAGTACGTCATCGTCGGGTCGAGCCACAGGCCATAGAAGTCGTTGCCGAGGTCGTAGTGGGCGACGATGTTGCGGCGCGCCTGCCGGCGCGTGTTCGCGTTCAGGTAGTGCTTGAAGCGCAGCAGCGTGCGCGTCCACCAGCGGCCGTAGAACGCGCGCTCGAGCGCCGACTGGTTGGCCGCCAGCACCGTCAGCAGTTGCGTGAGGTCCGGCGTATCCCAGCGTCCGTCCATGTAGCTTTCGGCGAAGGCGACGTCGCCGCCTTTCAGCGCCTCGCCGGCGATATTCCAGTCGCGCAAGGTCAGCATCGCCGGCACGGCCTTGACGTGCGGCGCCGGCGCGCCGCCGGGGCCGAACGTGTGCCGCGCGCCATCGGGCGCGACGAGGTCCACGCTGCCGACGTCGAGACGGCGCAGCAGCGCGAGCAGCAGGCGCGCGGCGGCCGGCGTGCGGGTGCGCGGCGCGAGGAGGGTGGTGTCGAGTGAGGTCATCGGTTGCGCGTCAGCGAATGTGCGGGAGGATGCGGCTTGGTGAAGAACGGCACGCGGCGCAGCAAGAGTCGCGCCGCCTGCCAGTGGATGCGGGCGATCACGCCGAGCGTGAACCAGCGGTAGCGCCAGAGAAGTCTCGCCGCGCCGCCCGCGGACAGCGGCACGACGGCGCCGCCGATGCGCGTTTCGAGCAGCACCGGCGGCGCGTTGGGTTCGCCGTCGAAGTAATCGATGCGGGCGAGCCAGCGCTGCGGGCCGAAGTGAAAGCGGAACGCGTAGTGCCCGCGCACGGCGCAGAACGGCGACACGTGGAAGTCCTTCTGCGCGGTGAGCGTCTCGCCGGACAAGAGCGGGCGGCCGTCGGCGTGAGCGAGCAGGTAGTGATGCGTCTCGCCGAACGTGTTGTTGACCTCCGCCAGCACGGCGCGCACGGCGCCGGCGGCGTCGTGGCACACCCAGAAACTGACGGGATTGAACGCGTAGCCCAGCATTCGCGGAAACGCGTGGAGGACGATTTCGCCGTCGGCCGCGATGCCTTCGCGGGCGAGGATGCCGCGCATCCACGGCTCGAGCGGCCGCCCGTCACGCGGGCCATGGTCGCGGTCGTGGAAGCTGACGAGGCCGCGCCGGTTCCAGCGCACGCCGCTGTCGGCCAGCGACGAGAGCCGCGACAACGGCAGCCGCAGGCAGAAGGCCGGATAGGTGAACGCATTGGCGACGGGCCGCGTGCGCCGGTGCATCACTTCGCCGGCGACGAAGGCCGGGCCTGCCGCGGCGTCCGCAATGGGGGACGCGCGCACGGCGCTGTCGGGAAGGCGGGCGGTCATCGTGGGTCCATCACGCGGCGAGCGCTTCCGCCGCGGGCGATGCGGCGGGCGCGATGAACGGCGTGGCCGATGGCGGCGGCCACCGCATGCGCCGAGGCCAGTCCGTCCTCGTGGAAGCCGAAGCCCAGCCACGCGCCGGCGAACCACGTGCGGCGCCGTCCCTGCAGCGCCGCGATGCCGCGTTGCGCGTCGACCGCGGGGCCGTCCAGCAGCGGATGGTCGTACGTGAATTCGCGCAGCACGTGCTGCGCCGCGGGTTCGAACGGCGGGTTCAGCGTGACGATGACCGGCGTCCGGCACGGCAGCGGCTGCAGCTTGTTGATGAGGTACGAGACGGCGACCGGCCGCGCGCCGGCCGGATCGTCGACCGCCAGGTAATTCCACGCGGACCACGCGCGGCGCGCGCGCGGCAGCAACGCGGGGTCCGTGTGCAGCACCACGCGATTGGGCTGGTAGCGCACGCCCGCCAGCAGCCGATCCTCCTGCGGCGAGCGGTCGGCGAGCAGCGCGCGCGCCTGATCGCTGTGGCACGCGAGCACCACCTGGTCGAAGCGCTCGCCGGGGCGCCGCTCGGTATCGATCGTCACGTGATCGCGGTGGCGGACGATGCGCCGCACGGGTGTCGCGATGCGCACGTCGGGCAGTTGCGCGGCGATCTTCTCCACGTACGTGCGCGCGCCGCCCTGCACGGTCCGCCATTGCGGGCGGTCGAGGATCTGCAGCAGCCCGTGGTTGTGGCAGAAACGGATGAACGCCGGCAGCGGAAAGTCGAGGATCTCGCGGCGCGGCGACGACCAGATCGCCGCGGCCATCGGCAGCAGGTACCAGTCGCGAAACGGCATGCCGTAGCCCTCGGCCTCCAGGTATTCGCCCAGCGACACCGACCACACGTCGCCGCCGGCATGCAGCGCGGTGGTCGCGCGATTGAAGCGCAGGATGTCGGCGAGCATTCGCCAGAACGCCGGGCGCAGCGCGTTGCGCGGCTGCGCGAACAGCGCCGCGGCGCTGGTGCCCGCCCATTCGAGCCCGGCGCGATCCACGCGGCACGAGAACGACATCTCGCTCGCCGTGCTGGCCACGCCCAGCTCCGCGAACAGCTCGAGCAGCCGCGGGTAGGTGCGGTCGTTGAACACCAGAAAACCGGTGTCGACCGGAAACGTGGCGCCGTCGAGCGTGACGTCGACGGTCGCCGTGTGGCCACCCAGATAGCGATTGGCCTCGAACAGCGTCACCGCGTGTCCCTGCCGTTGCAGCAGCCAAGCTGATCCCAGGCCGGCGATGCCGGCGCCTACGATTGCGATACGCACGGGGCGAATCCCTGAACGTTGGTGGAACGGTGGGACGCGGGAATCCTGATCGCCGGCGGCCCGATGGCGGCACGCACCGCGGCGTTCCCTTACCTCGACATACGCAGAACCGCCGCGACTGGATTCGCCGGGGCGGCCGCTGCGCCGGGTCAGCCCTTCGCGGCGGCCGGCTTCGCGTCCAGCAATTTCTCGAGCAGCGTCGTCAGCTCACGCGCATCCGGCGTCACGCCGCTCGCGAAGCTGGCCACGGCCCGGCCATTGCGGTCGACCAGGTACTTGTGGAAATTCCACTTGGGCGCCTGCCCGGTGGCCTTCGCGAGGTCGCCGTACAGCGCGTTGCGCGAGAGTTGCGTCACCGTCGTCTTCTCGTACAGCGGAAACTGCACGCCGTACGTCGTGCGGCAGAACTCGGCGATCTCCTTGTTCGTGCCGGGTTCCTGGCCGCCGAAATCGTTGGACGGGAATCCGACGACGACGAGCCCGCGCTCCTTGTACTTGCGATACAGCGCTTCCAGGCCCTCGTACTGCGTCGTGTAGCCGCAGAAGCTCGCGGTGTTGACGATGAGCAGCACCTTGCCCTGGTAGCGGCACAGCGATTGGGCTTCGCCCGTCTGCAGCAGGTTGAACGTGTGCTGCAGGAGCGGCGCGCAGGAGGCCGGCGGTGTTTCCGCCGCCGCCTGCAGCCAGTCCGCCGGCATTACGGGCCGGAGCGCCTTCACGACGGACTGGTCGTCGAAGTAGTCGCCGGCCTGTACGTGCGGCGCGCCGGCGACGAGAATCACGGCCACGAGGGCGCGCAACGCCGGCAGCACGCGCGTGCGGCGCCGGCGATGTAATTGATTGAAATTGGATCATTTGTCCTAGACATAACGGCCTCCAGGTCGTACAATAAGGCCAATTTCGGGTATTGTCAACGTTTCGTCCAAGACAACATGAACAAACCTCTGGAACTCCAGGGACTGGTCCTCAACATCAGCGCCGTCGAGCGCGACACGGGCTTGTCCAAGGACGTGCTGCGGATGTGGGAGCGCCGGTACGGCTTCCCCAAGCCCGGGCGCGACGACAACGGCGAGCGCCAGTACACGGCCGCCGACGTCGGCAAGCTGCGCGCGATGAAGCGCCTGATGGACGTCGGATTGCGCCCGGGCAAGATCATCGGCCTGTCGCTGACCGAACTCAACGCGATGGCGGACGCGCGCACGCCGCCGCGGCAGGACCAGCTGACACCGTCGCTCGAGCGCGACGTGCTGACGATGCTGCAGACGCACGACGTCGCGGGGCTGCAGCACGCGCTCGCCAACCTGCGTGATGCGGCAGGGGTTGCAGCGGTTCGTCCTCGACACGATCACGCCGCTCAACCGCGCCATCGGCGACGCGTGGATGCGCGGCGAGTTGCAGGTGTTCGAGGAGCATCTGTACACCGAGCAGCTGCAGGTCGCGCTGCGCGCCGCGATCAACGCCTTTCCGCGCCAGTCCGGCACGCCGCGGATGCTGCTGACGACGTTTCCCGCCGAGCAGCACGGCCTGGGCCTGCTGATGGTCGAGGCGATGATGGTGCCCGAAGGCGTGCAGTGCATTTCGCTCGGTCCGCAGACGCCGCTCGAGGACATTCGCCGCGCCGCCCTCGCGCACAAGGTGCACATCGTCGCGCTGTCGTTCTCCGCGGCGTTCCCGGTGCGCCAGGCCACCGACGGACTCGCGACGCTGCGCCGCGAGCTGCCGGCGCAGGTCACGCTGTGGGCGGGCGGCGAAATGACGCGGCGCGTCCGCAAGACGATGCCGGGCATCGTGCTGATCCCGGACTTGGCGTCGACGATCAACGCGCTGCGCAGCTGGCGCACGCATCGCGTGTCCCAGCCTGCCTGACGCGGCGCTTTCATCGCCACGGCAGCGCTGCCGTTCCGCGTAGCCTGCGCGGGAATCGCGAGCGCTCCGGAGGCGGGCCGCTGGGGCAATGGCGGCAGCCGATCCCCGACCATTGACCGGCCAAAATGCCGTCACCCGGTCCGGACAAGGGGTTTCGCCCCCTTGCAGGTACAATTCGCGCGACCGACGTCAAAGATCGCGACATGCTATATCCCGAGCTATTCAAGGCCTTCGAAGCCGTGCGCTGGCGCCTCGACGAGGACGTGCCATGGCACGAATTCGACGCGGCGCGCCTGACCGACGAGCAGGCGCGCACCGTCAAGATGAACGCGATCACCGAATGGGCGGCGCTGCCGGCCACCGAGATGTTCCTGCGCGACAACCGCGACGACAGCGATTTCTGCGCGTTCATGTCGATCTGGTTCTACGAGGAGCAGAAGCACGCGCTGGCGCTGATGGAGTACCTGCAGCGCTTCCGTCCCGATCTCGTGCCGACCGAGCAGGAGCTGCACGCCGTTCGCTTCGAGTTCGATCCGGCGCCGCCGTTCGAGACGCTGATGATGCATTTCTGCGGCGAGATCCGGCTCAATCACTGGTACCGCTGCGCGGCCGAATGGCATACGGAGCCGGTGATCAAGAAGATCTACGAGCTCATTTCCCGCGACGAGGCGCGCCACGGCGGCGCGTACCTGCGCTTCATGAAGCGCGCGGTCGAGCGCGGCAGCGCGGAGGCCAAGCGGGCGTTCGCGAAGATCGGCGTGCTGATGGCCAGCGCCGCCCGCGCCGGCAAGCCGCTGCATCCGACGAACCTGCACGTGAACCGCGGGATGTTTCCCAACGATACGGTGCAAAGCCGCCTGCCGGATCCCGTCGTGGCTCGAGCGCTGGCTCGACGAGCAGATCCGCTTCGACGTGCACTGGGAAAAGCGCGTGATCGCGATGATCCTCAAGAATCTTTCGCTGCTGTTCGGCGAGTCCTTCGAAACGGTGCAGCAGCTCAACCGTTTTCGCAAGTCGCTGGCGCTGCCCGACACCCAGCCGTCGACCTGAGGCGGCGCCGCGGGCGCGAACGTCTGACGCTCATTTCGCTCATTTCGTATGATGGCAGGCATGTGGACCGCCATCTTCCTCGGCTACGACGATCGCCGTCCTGCTGGTCGCGTACGGCGCGTGGGCGGTTCATGCGGTTGCCCATGGCGCCGCCGTGTGGCCGTTCGTCGTGGGCCTGCCGTTCGCGTACCTCGCGTTTCCGCTGGTGTTCACCGCCCTCTGGGTGTCGCTCGGATGGTGGCTGCGCTCGCCGCGTCCAGACGATGTCGCGCTGACGTTCGCGCAGCGGCTGCGGCTGTTCCGGGACGAATTCGCGAGCCTCGCGCAGTCGGCGCCGAAGATGATTCTCTACCGGGTCCTGATGCCCGACCCGCCGCCGGCGCCCGCCGAGTTGCCGGTGCTGCTGGTGCATGGCGTCGGCTGCAACGCGGGCGTGTGGACCGGGCTGCGCGGTCATCTCGAAGGCCGCGGCATCGGCCCGGTCTATGCGCTGTCGTACGGGCCGCCGCTCGCGTCGATCGAGTACTTCGCGCCGCAGGTCGCCGCGAAGATTGCCGAGATCCGCGCGGCGACGGGCGCGCGGCAGGTCGTGCTGGTCTGCCACAGCATGGGCGGACTCGTCGCCCGCGCGTACCTGCGCCGTTACGGCGGCGGCGACGTGCGCCTGCTGATCACGATCGGCACGCCGCACGAAGGCAGCAAGCACGCGTGGCTGATGAGCGGGCGCGTCGCTGGCCGACATGCGTCCGCGCAGTTCGTTCCTGGCGGGGCTGAACGGCACGGCCGGGTCCGCCGCCGGCGTCCCCGTCGTGTCGCTGTGGTCGTGGCACGACTCGATGGTGACGCCGCAGACGTCGGCGCGCCTCGACTGGGCGGACAACATCGTGATCGCCGGCGTCGCGCACAACGCGCTGCTCGACGACCGCGACGTGTGGAGCTCGTCGCCGCGGAAATCGCAAGGCGCGGCCTCCGCAAGCACAAAGTGTCGACGCGCCGCGCGCGTCGATGGCCCAAAGAAGTTTTCTACCAGTGAATCCCCTGCGTCAACTGCGCAAACGCCATCTGCTCGGGACTGAGTTCCTGCTTCGCGGCTTCCTCGCCCTTCTTGCCCTGCGCCGCCGCCGAATCCGGGAACATGTTGAACGCGGTGTTGAGCAGGATCTGCGTGAGGCGCGGCGCGGCGGCATGGCAGATCGCGCCGAAGATGCCGAGGCGCGTGGCGATGCGCACCGGCTTGTAGACGATCGCCTGCACGACCAGGTCCGCCGCCTCCTCCGGCGACAGCGTCGGCACGTTCTCGTACATCTTGGTCGGCGCGATCATCGGCGTGCGCACCAGCGGCATGTTGATCGTCGTGAAGTTGATGCCCTTGTCGAGGAACTCCGACGACGCGCACGCGGCAGAACGAGTCGAGCGCGGACTTCGACGCGACGTACGCCGAGAAGCGCGGCGCGTTCGACAGCACGCCGATCGACGAGATGTTGATGATGTGGCCGCGCCGCTGTTCGATCATCTTCGGCAGGAAGCCCATGATGAGCCGCAGCGCGCCGAAGTAGTTGAGCTGCATCGTCCGCTCGAAATCGTGGAAGCGGTCGAACGAGTTGATGACGCCGCGGCGGATCGAGCGGCCGGCGTTGTTGACGAGGTAGTGGCAGGTGCCATGCTCCTTCAGCACGCGCGCGACCAGCGCGTCGCACGGAAGCCAGGTCGGACACGTCGGCCGTGTACATCCAGCAGCGGCCGCCGGCGGCTTCGATCTCCTTCTTGGTCTCGACGAGCTTCTCCTCGCCGCGCGCGACGAGGATCACGCGGGCGCCGGCGCTCGCCATCTTGATCGCCGTCGCGCGGCCGATGCCGGACGACGCGCCGGTGACGACGATCACCTTGTCCTTCACCTTGCCGCGCCAGCCTGCGATCGATGAAGAGATCGGGGTCGAGATTGCGCTCCCAGTAGTCCCAGAGCTTCGGCGCGTACGCCGCCAGTTCGCGGCACCGTGATGCCGGAACCCTTGAGCGCCTTGACCGTCTCGCGGTTGTCGTAGCGCGTGGGCCAGTTGATGAACTGGAACACGTCCTTCGGAATGCCGAGATCGGTCAGCACGGCGCGGACCATGCGCTTGACGGGGGCAAGCGACCCCAGTCCGTACAGGACCGGCGCGGGAATGAAGCCGAACATCCGCGCATTCAGGCGCATCGTCATCTGCGGCGCGTGAGCGGCCTTGGCGAAGATGTTCAGCACCTCGCCGATCCGGTGCGGAGCGGGATCGGTCAGGTGGAAGCACTTGCCGTCGAGGCCCTTCTTGTGCGCCAGGAAATCGAGCGCATCGGCGACGAAGTCGACCGGCACGATGTTGATGCGGCCGCCCTCGATGCCGAGCATCGGCATCCACGGCGGCAGCAGGTTGCGCATCTTCTGCAGCAGCTTGAAGAAATAGTACGGGCCGTCGATCTTGTCGATGTAGCCGGTCTTCGAGTCGCCGACGACGAAGCCGGGGCGGTAGATGCGGAACGGCCGCTTGCACTCCATCCGCACGACGCCTTCGGAATCGTGCTTGGTCTTGAAGTACGGATGGTCGAGATCCTCGGCCTCGTCGAACATGTCCTCGCGGAAGACGCCGTCGTAGAGTCCGGCCGCCGCGATCGAGCTCACGTGATGGAAACAGCCGGCGGCGACCGCCTGCGCGAACTGCACGGCGTGGCGCGTGCCCTCGACGTTGGCGCTCTGCTGCTCCTCGGCGGTGGCCTTGATGTCGTAGACGGCGGCGAGATGGAACAGGTGGTCGATCTTGCCCTTGAGTTTCTTCAAGTCGGCATCGGCGACGCCCAGGTTCTTCTTCGTCAGGTCGCCGACGCACCGGGATGACGTCGCTGTCGCCGGCGCCCCATTCGCTCGCGCAGCGCGTCGAGTTTCTTGACCGAGCCCTTGCGCACCAGGACGTAGATCGGCTGGCCGCGCTTCAACAGGTTGCGGATCAGGAACTGTCCGATGAAGCCGGTCGCGCCGGTGACGAAATAGGCCATCGCATCCTCCTTGCGTTATCGACGCGGCTCATCGGCCCGCCCGCGAACCTTCGCGGGACGGGTCCGCCGCCTTGGAATTGTCGTGACGCACCGGCGGTTGCCGGCGGCCAAGCCGATGCGATTGTACGCCTGCGTATTCGTGCGCAGCCCGTGACCAAGCGGCGCCGCCTTTAGTATGATTGCTCTAGCGGGGCCGCCTAAAATGAACAAGCTGCGCGTGGCGGCGGACACGATTCGAGAGGGGACGCGATGCTCAAGAAAGCGAAGGCCGGACTGGCCGGCAAGGACAGCGGCGAGGCCAAGGACATGTCGCAGGCCGTGCTCGATTCGTCGCGGCATATCTGGCTTGCGGGACTGGGCGCCTTTTCGCGCGCGCAGGCCGAAGGCATGAAGGTGTTCGAGTCGCTGGTGAAGCAGGGCGAGAACGCTGGAGGCGAAGACGCGACAAGCGGCGGCCGATACCGCGGCAGCCGCGCGGGGCGCGGCCAAGGCCAAGGTGAAGGAAGTGAAACAGGGCGTCGGCGGTACGTGGGACAAGCTGGAGCAGGTGTTCGAGGAGCGCGTCGCGCGCGCGCTGTCGAAGCTGGGCGTGCACACGCAGAGCGACGTCGAACGCCTGACCGAACGCGTCGACGCGCTGTCGGAAGCCGTCAACGCGCTGATCAAGGCGACCGGCGGCACGCCGGAGCCCATGCCGGCGAAACGCGGGGCGACGAAGGCCCGGGCGCCGAAGGCGGCGGCCAAGCGCGCCGCGAAGACGCCGCACCGCGCGCCGCGCGCAGCCAAGAAAGCCGGCTGACCCGCTCGCCGCATCGCGACAAAAAAGCCCGCCGAATCCGGCGGGCTTTTTTGTCGTGGCGTTGCAGCCAACGGCGAACGAGCGCGCCTACTCGCGGTTCAGCTTGTCGACCTGCTTCACGTAGTTGGTCATCGCCTCGTCCTTGGCCATGCCCTTGAGCTTGGCCCAGGCGTCGTACTTGGCGCCGCCCACGAAATCGAAGCCGCCCGGCCGATCGCCTTTCACGTCGCCGTCGGTCGCCTGCTTGTAGTACGAGTAGAGCTTGAGCAGCGTCGCGTTGTCCGGCTTTTTCTTCGTCTGCTTGGCCGCGGCGGCGGCCGCCTCGAACTTGCCTTTGAGGTCGTCTTTCTTGGATGCGGCAGCCATGCGGTCCTCCTTCTTGTGGAATCCGGTCATTTGGTTTTCGTGCTACTTTAGCGCGAACGCAAAGTCGCGCGCAACGCACGCGCCCGCCTGTCCCGAACACATCCCGTCGACCATGGCCGCGACCCCTCGCCGCGAAAAAATGTCCGCCGTGGACACGGCATGGCTGCGCATGGACCGCCCGCAGAACCTGATGATGATCTGCGGCGTCTTCCTGTTCCGCAAGCGCTTGTCATTGCCGCGGCTGCGGAAGGTGATCGCCGAGCGCTTTCTCGTCTTCAAGCGGTTCAAGCAACGGGCCATCGAGGCGCCCGCGGGCGCGTACTGGGAGACCGACACCCATTTCGACATCGACCGGCACGTCGTCCTGACGGCGTTGCCCGGCCGCGCCGGCCGCGACGAATTGCAGGACCTGGTGTCGCGCCTGTCGACGACCCCGCTCGATCCGGCGCGACCCATGTGGCAGTTCCACCTGGTCGAGAAATACGACGGCGGCAGCGCGCTCATCGCGCGCATGCACCATTCGTACGCCGACGGCATCGCGCTCGTGCGCGTCATCCTGTCGATGACCGACGCGGGCCCCGACGGGCCGCCGGCGATGCCGTTCGCCCCGCAGCCGCGCAAACGCGCCGAGCCCGACGACGCGATCGGCCAATTGCTGGCGCCGCTGTCGGGCGTGATGAACACGGCGCGCAAGGTGGGCGCCACGCTGATCGACAAGGGCGCCGAACTCTGGTCGGACCCCGTCAAGGCCGTGGCGTTGGCCACCCAGGGCACGGCGCTCACGGCGGAACTCGCGAAGATGGCGCTGATGCCGCAGGATTCGCCGACGCGCTTCAAGGGCAAGGCCGGCGTCGGCAAGCGGGTCGCGTGGACGGATCCGCTGCCGCTCGGCGAGGTCAAGACGATCGGTCGCGCGCTCGGCGCGTCCGTGAACGACGTCCTGCTGTCCTGCGTGGCCGGTGCGCTGCGGGGCTACCTGGTCGACAAGGGCGACGCGATCGCCGATGTCATGATGCGCGCGCTGGTGCCGGTCAACCTGCGGCCGATGGAAAAGGCGTACAAGCTCGGCAACCAGTTCGGCCTCGTGTTTCTCGATCTCCCGATCGGCATCGAAAATCCGGTCGAGCGGCTGTACGCCGTGCGCGCCAACATGAACGCGCTGAAGGGCTCGTTCCAGCCGGTGCTGGCGCTGGGATTGCTGGCGGCGATGGGCTCGGGTCCGAAGGCGCTGCAGGAGGTGCTGCTGCAGGCGCTGGCGCGCAACGCATCGAGCGTGATGACCAACGTGCCGGGTCCGCAGGAGCCGCTCTACCTCGCGGGTGCGCCGATCGACAGCCTGATTGTCTGGGTGCCGCAATCCGGCGACATCGGCATGGGCGTGTCGATCATCTCGTACAACGGGGCCGTCCAGTTCGGCCTCATCACCGACCGCACGTTCTGTCCCGATCCGGAGCGCATCAGCGCGCGCTTCGGCGCCGAGTTCGAGAAGCTGGTGCTGGTGACGCTGATGGCGCCGTGGCCGCGCGACGGCGAGCTCGATCCGGACGACGCGGCGGCAGTGGTTCTTTAGGGCCGGCTTAGGGGTCAGAGCTGTAGCTTAGGGGTCAGAGCTGTAACGATCAGCTTAGGGGTCAGAGCTGTAACAATCGGCGGGCATCTCGATGCGGGTTTCGCAATGTAGTCACGGCCGATTGTTACAGCTCTGCAGCTGCCCCTAAGCTAATCGACCGTGTACAGCTCGCTGAATCCCCTAAGCTATCGACAAGCTGCTGTCACGCGACCTACTAGCTACCGCTCTGACCCCTTAGGGCCACGCCGGGTATGTATTGGGCGTCTGGAACGCTTCCTTCAGATACTGGTTGAGGGGGACCGTCAGGTCGCGCGTGTTGAACCACTTCGCGTAGATGCGGCGGATCTCGCCCGACTGGAAGAGGTCGATGAGCGCGCGGTTGACGAGCTTCTCGAACTGCGGCTCGTCCTTGCGCAACATGATCGCGTAGGGTTCGACGGAGAGGTACTTGCCGACGACGGCGAAGTCGTCGGGCTTCTTCGACTTGGAGATGAGCCCGTAGAGCAGCACGTCGTCCATCGGGAACGCGACCGCCTTGCCGTCGTCGACGGCCTTGAACGATTCGCCGTGGTCGGCCGATTCGATGATGCTGATCTTCAGGACGCGCTCGTCGTTCATCGTCTTCAGGATCTTCTCGCTGGTCGTGCCCTTGGTGACGACGACGGTCTTGCCGCGCAGGTCCTCGATCGTGGTCACGTTGGCCGATTTCTTCGCCAGCATCTTGATGCCGGCGACGAACGTCGTGTAGGCAAACGCGACCTGCTTCTGACGGTCGCGGGTGTTGGTCGTCGAGCCGCATTCGAGGTCGATCTTGCCTTCGACCAGCGCCGGGATGCGGTTGGACGACGACACGGGGACGAACCTGACGTCCAGCTTCGGGAGCTTCAGCTCGCTCTTGATGGCGTCGGCGACGCGCAGGCACAGGTCGACCGAGTAGCCCTGCGGCTGCTTCTGCGCATCGAGAAACGAGAACGGCACGCTGGTCTCGCGCACGCCGAGGATCAGCGTGCCGGTGTCGCGGATGCGGCGCAGCGTGTCGATACTTTCCGCGGGCTTGGCCGCCGGCGCGGCGCGGCAGCCGCGGGGGACGCGGCCGGTGGCGGCGCCTTGTCCTGCGCGAGTGCTGCCACGGCGGCCAGCGCGAACAGCGCGATACCGGCGACGACGTTCCTGCTGCGGCGTTCCATCACGATCTCCAGAGCGGCCGAAGACCCGCCGCGAAACGCTATTCTAGCTCGGACTTCGCCAGTTCGACGTCGAGGCGCTCCATGGCGTCCAGCGGCTTCAGCGCGGCGGCCTTTTCGTAGAGCTTGGTCGCCTCCGCGATCTTGCCCTTGCCGTACAGCAGGATGAGTCCGTTGGCGTACTCGATGTGCGTGATCGGCGATTCGGGAAAGAGCTTCAGCGCCTTTTCATAATGCTCGACCGCGGAGTCCTTCTTGGCGCCGTAGGTCATGCCGCCGACGAGGCCGCCGACCTTGTCGATGACTTCGGCCTGATACGCGCCGTAGGCCGTATGCGCGTCGGCATGCTTGCCGTCGAGCTTGATCGCCGTCAGCAGCGCCTCCTTGAGCTTGCTGCCGAAGCCCTGTGCCAGCGCCTTGGCCACCGAGATGCCCTGGCTGTAGCGTCCGAGCGCGAACGCATACAGGTAATGCGCGTTGGCGTCCTTGGGCGCCGCGCGGCGCCGCTCGTCGGCCCACGACGTCGCCTCCTCGAGCAGTTCGAGCTTCGCCTTGTCCGACTTCTCGAGATAGTTCGCGTAGACGCACTGCGCCTTGACGGCGGCGTTGATGCCCGCGCCACCCGCGGCAATGCCCGCTTCGACCGCCTGCTGGAAATCGCCGGCATGAAAGTGGCGCCACGCGTCGACCACTCCCGCGTCCTTCGGGAACGGCTCGCCGTCTCCCCTGTGCAGGCGCGCCCAGTGTTTCTTCAGGCCTGCCGCGTCATGGACATAGGCTTTGTCGGCATGCGGAAACTTCACCCACTTCTTCGCCATCGCCGGATCCCCCGATTGGTGACGCTAGAGATAGTCCTCGCCGAGGCGCTCGATCAGCGCGCGCCCGTCGCCGACGAGGAATGGCGCGAACAACGCCAGCACGTGATAGGCGGCATGATCGAGGCTGATCTCGTGACTGGCGACGGTCCCCGCGGCGTGCGTGCCGACGACGCGTTGCCACGACATCCAGTACGTCGACACCAGCGCGGCGTTGGCCGCCAGCGCGCCGATCTCGCGCTCGCCGGCGTTCATCTGCCCGCTGCGCACGAGACTGCGACACAACTCTATCATCGGTGCGTTCGCCCTTGCGGATGAGGTCGGAGAAGCGCAACGCGAGCTTGCGATTGCGCGACGTGATCTCGTCCAAGTCGCGGTAGAGGAAGCGATAGTCCCGCATCCGCTCGAACAGCACGTGCAGCAGGAACCAGAGATCCTCGACGTCGGGCGCGCGGTCCGCGGGCACGGCGAGCAGCGGCATCACCGCGCCTTCATAGGCGGCGTAGAGCTCGCCGATGATGTCGTCCTTGTTGCGGAAGTGGTAGTAGAGGTTGCCGGGGCTGATGTTCATCTCGTCCGCGATGTCGGCCGTCGTGATGTGCGGCTCCCCGAGCCGGTTGAAGAGCGCGAGGCTGGTTTCGAGGATGCGCTCGCGCGTGCGGCGCGGGGGCTTGCGTTCGGCCATCGAGGTCGCGGCCGTCAGCCGAACCGCCGCGTGGAGCCGGGCATCGCGGCGGCGCCCCGCGTCAACGCGCCGACGCCACCGCGCGCTCGAGCTGGTCGAGCGTGTGCCGCAATTCGCGCTTCGCCTGGCGGACGCTCGTGTTCGCGAAATCCGACCGCAGCGGTCGCGCGTCGGTGAGCGCCATCCGCAAGTCGCGGTGCGCGTCGGCGAGCCGTTCGTGGCGGATGGTGATGCCATGCTCGCGCAGGATCGGCGCCATCGCTTCCGCGCGCGCCAGCAGGCTCTGGCGCGTCTTCGCGAACGCGATCGCGCACAGCCGCTTGCGCTGCCGGTAGCTGAAGATGTTCGCGAAGAACATGTCGGCGTCCTCGCGGTCGGGCTCGAACAGCAGGATGTTCGCCTCCGGATACTGGCGGCGGTACTTTTCCATGCCGACCTGCATCCGCGAATGGATGATCGCGCGAAACGTCTGCCCCAGCACCAGCGGGAGGCCGCCCTGGTTCAGCTTGTCGACGTTCATGTGGCCGCGGTGCTGCGTGGCGCTGGCGTCGAACGGCACCAGCGGATTCACGCACAGCAGCAGCTTGACGCCTTCGTCGAGCGCGACCGACGCGTGCAGCGTCTTGTTGAGCGCGCCGTCGACGTAGAACGCGCCGTCGATCGCGACCGGGGGAAAGAGCCCCGGCAATGCGCTCGACGCCTCGATGGCCCGCGAAATCGGCACATGCGCATGATGGTGCGGGCCGAAGGTGACCGACGCACCGGTGTCGAGGTTGGTGGCGACGAGGTACAGCTTCCGCGCCAGCTTGCGGAAATCGTTGGTGCGGCCGGGCGCGGCGAACAGGCGCGCGAGGAAGTCGTCGATCGCACGGTTGTCGAACACGCCCGTGGGAATCGCCTGCGCGAGTGTTGCGAACGACTCGAGCACGCCGCGGTGGAACGGGTCGCGCAGGTACTTGAGCGTCGCGCGCGCGGCAAGGCCCGGCAGCGCCGTCAGGCAGCGGGCAAACTCGGCGAAGGCCGGCTTCAGGAAAACCTCGGGCTTCAACGCGGCGTCGGCGCCGTCGTCGATGAACAGCCGGTACATCTGCGCCGGCGATATGCCGTTGGCGAGCGCCGCGGCAACGAAGCCGCCGGACGATACCCCGACGTAGACGTCGAGATCGTTGACGTCCAGCCCATCCAGCGAATCGGTCAGCGCGAGCAACGCGCCGACTTCGTAGATGCCGCCCAGCGGGCCGCCACCGGCGAGTGCCAGGCCGATCCTGGAAGTCGCCTGCGACGTCACCGCGCGTGCGGTCCTCGCGTGCGCTTGCGCGTCCGGGGGCGTGCGACGCGCCCGGATGCCCTCTTGTCCGGCATGGTTCTCCTCATTGGCGTTTGCAGAAGCCCCTGGACGCGCAACAGTCGTCCAAGGGCTCCGGCGACGGGGCTCTTACGGCCCCGTTCGCACGCAATGGTAGCGGAGAATTACTTCTTCGTGGCGGACCGGGCCTTGCGCGTTCCGCGCTTCACGACCTTGGCCGTGCGCGCCTTCGTGCCGCGCGTCGCCTTGACGGCACGCTTCTTCGCAGCGGCCTTGGGCTTCGCGACCACACCGGTCTTCAGCATCGCCGGCAGCTTGACCTTCGGCAGCGACTTCGGAAGATTCGTCTGGACCAGCGTCACCGCCGTGTCGGCCGCCTGCCGAACCGTCGTGGAAACCGTCGAGCGCGTCTGCTTCCACATCGTGTTGGCCATCGCGAACGAGCCTTCGAGGCGTTCGCCGACGATACGGATGGTCCGCGATTCGACCGCGGTGCCTTCCTTGACGAGCGTGCGGAACACGTTGCCGGCTTCGGCCTGCGCCCATTCGCGCGAAACGACCGCCGCGCCCAGGCTTGCCAGCCACACTTGCCGCGATGCGTTGAGAACGGCATCGCCGATCGGGGTGC
Source organism: uncultured beta proteobacterium (assembly GCA_963823475.1). Classification (GTDB taxonomy): domain Bacteria; phylum Pseudomonadota; class Gammaproteobacteria; order Burkholderiales; family Casimicrobiaceae; genus VBCG01. Next base: position 350,384 of record CAWGLS010000012.1, on the reverse strand, counting down.
TACGGATTTGCATTGATGCACGCATGGTGTTTTCTCCTGTACGCGGCGCGCGGAGACTACGCGCCATCAATGTTCAATCTACTGCGTTCGTCTAGAGGAATCACACTAAAGAACGGCGCATCCGGCGCCGCGTCATCCGCGTGGCGTCAGCAGCGGCGGCAATCCCGGTGGCGATGCGCGCGGCGAACGCGTAGATCGACAGCTGCGGATTGGCGCCGATCGACGTCGGAAACAGCGAGCCGTCGCAGACGTACAGGTTGCGCAGATGGTGATGCCGGCCGGCGACGTCGACGACGGCCCGGCGCGGATCGGGGCCGAACGGCGCGCCGCCCATCACGTGCGCCGACACCACGCGGGTGACGAGCGGCTGCAGGTCGAACGCGGCGATCGCCGCCTTCGCCGCGGCGAAGCTCGTGAAGGCAGGTCCGTCGGCGTGCATCGGCGCCACGCGCGTGGCGCCCGCCGCGAACTGGATCTCCGCCATCGAGAGGAACGCGCGCCGCGCGCCGTCCCACACGACAGGCGTCAGCGGGTAGTCGAGGACGGGCGTGCCGTCGTCGCGCAGCCGCACGGTGCCGCCCGTGCTCTCCGGATGAAAGCCGTCGCGCAGCAGCGCGATCAGCACGTGCATGTCGCGGAAGCCGCGCATCCACTCGCGCGTGACGCGACGCCGTCGTCGGGCAGCGTGATCGCCGTCAGCACCGGATGCAGCGGCGGCGCTTCGAGCTTGTAGCCGAGCGGTCCGTCGATCGGCTGCGTTTCGAGGAAGTGGTCGGAATAGATCGTCTGCGGCGCGCCGGCGAAGCCGTCGATCCGCTCCGGCATCAGCGCCGCCGAGACGAGCGACGGATGCAGGAACGTGCGCTGGCCGGTCAGGCCGTGCGGATCCGGCGCGCCGCTGCGCAGCAGCAGCGCCGGCGTGCCGATCGCGCCGGCGGCCGCGACGAACGTGCGCGCGGAGAGCGTCACGCTTGCGCGCCGTCGGGGCGATGCCGGCGGCATCCATCGCGCGGGCTTCGAGCGCGGTCGCGCGGTCGCCGGTCAGCACGAGCCGGTCGGCGCGCGCGCGCGTCACGAGGGTCGCGCCCTTCGCCAGCGCGCGCCGGTATCGTCGTCACCAGCATCGACTGCTTGGCGTTGGTCGGGCATCCCATGCCGCAGTAGCCCAGGTTCCAGCAGCCCTTGACGTTGCGCCGGATCGCCGGCGCGAGCGATGCGAGAGCTTGCGCGCGCCGCGCGCCAGCGCCTCGTTGTTGGCATTGGGGGCCACGTCCCACGGCGCGATCGACAGCCGCGCCTCCATCTGCGCGAACCACGGCGCCAGCGCGTCGACGGTGAATTCGGCGAGTCCGAACTCGCGCTGCCAGAAGGCCAGCGTCGAAGGCGGCGTGCGAAAGCAACTCGTCCAGTTGACCGTCGTGCCGCCGCCGACGCAGCGGCCCTGCAGGATGTTGATGCGCCTTGTCCTTCGTCTTGCGCGCCGCGGAGTCCTGGTAGAGCTGCGGGTACGCCTCGGCCTCGCGCATGCGGAAGTCGCGCGACGACCGCAGCGGCCCCTCCTCGACCAGGATCACCGACAGGCCGGCGTTCGCCAGGATTTCCGCGGCGGTGCCGCCGCCGGCGCCGGTGCCGACGATGACGACATCCGCCTCGAGGACGGCGTCGCGTTCGAGCAGCGCGACGCGTCGATCACCTTCCAGCCCGACCGGACGCCGGCTTCGAAGGGGTCGACGATGCGGATCCGCGGCCATCGTCGTCATCCGATCCGCGGCGGCCCGGGATACCCGATCGCCGGCCACGCGTCGGGATTGCCGTACCACGCGGCAAACGTGAGCTGGTGCATGGCGTCGTACGCGGCGCGCGGCAGCAGCCACGAACTGTGGCGGCAACGGTCGAGGAACGCGCGCACCTCGTCCGGCGCCGCGGCGGGCCAGGCGCCGCTGACGCGCGCCAGCGACAGCCGCACCGGCGGCAGCGACAGGAGCGCGATCAACTGCGCGAGTTCCGCCTGCGCGGCGAGCGGCAGGCCGGCGATCGCGCCATCGATGCCGGTGATCGTCGCGGCGAGCGCGCGTTGCCGCGCGTCGGGTTCGACGGGCAGCGCGCCGGCGAGCAGGACCGGCACGACCGCGCCGAACAGCGCCTCGCCGTCGGCATCGAGCGCGCGCCGCGCGATGCCGGTCGGCGGCGCGTGCGGACCTTTGAGCCACGCCGCCGTGGCCAGCGCGGCGGCGCCCAGGATACCGGCCTTGATGAACGTGCGGCGGGAGAGTTTCACTTGTGGTGTCGGCGGCCGTCGCGTGCCGGAAGGCACGCCGGTACCGCGATCGACGATATAGCGGGTGCGTAGACAAAACAATCTAATTGGCCGCGCGACCGGCGGCGCGGAATCGTGTTGCCGCGGCCTGCTAGACTTCCTCATCCACTGCGTTCGCACTGTCCAATCGCCCATGGCTGAGCAGGACCCGGCACACACCGCGCATATTGCGCTCGTTCGCGAGCTCGAGCGTGTGCAGCGGCTGCACGAGGAGCGGACGCGCAATCCGATCCTCGCCGGCGCGCTCGACCGCCTCGCCAACTGGCAGGCGCGGCGGCTGCGGATGACGTATGCGGACCTGGCCGCCGATCCGCGGTACACGGCGGCCATCGCAGTTCTTCCAGAACGATCTCTACGGCGCGGCGGATTTCAGCCGCCGCGACGCCGACCTGGCGCGTGTCGTGCCGGTCATGGTCAAGGTGCTGCCGGAGGGCGTGATTCGCACCGCGGCGGCGGCGATGGAACTGAACGCGCTGTCGCAGGAACTCGACCGGGTGCTGCATCGCGCGGCTGCCGCGCGCCGACGGCTTTTTCAGCGTGACCGAGTACTGCAAGGCCTACCGGCGCGCCGGCAATTTTCCATCGCGCGCCCGGCAGGTCAGGCTGATCGGAGAAATCGGCATGGCGCTCGACCGTGCCGTGCAGAAGCCGCTGATCCGCACGGCGCTGAAGATGATGCGCCAACCCGCGCGGCTCGCGGGGATGTCCGCGCTGCAGGATTTCCTGGAGCGCGGATTCGCGTCGTTTCGCGGCATGGGCGGCGCGGACGTGTTCCTGAAGACGATCGACGAGCGCGAGACGCAGATCATGGACGCGATCATCGCCGGCGCGATCGACCCGTTCCCCGATCCGCTGATGTTCCGGCTGTCGCAGCCCTCGACCGAACGTTCGTGAGCGGTGTCGCGCGGGCGTGCGCGATCAGGCGTCGCCCAGCAGCTTGTCGAGTTGGGACGTGATCTCGCGCTCGATCGTCGGCTTGAGCGGCGTCAGCAGCCAGCCCAGGCTGACATCGAGCGAGATCTGGTCCTTGCCGACCAGCATGCGTCCGGAGACGCCGGGGCGCTCGAAGTCGACGTGATCGCCTTCCCATTCGTAGGCCAGTTCGAACCGCTTGTTCAGGTCCTTCGCGATCTTCTCGGCGACCGCCTTCGCTTTCTTGTGGCTGAGCGCGTGCTTGCGGGCGATCGAGATTGTGGCCATGGACATTCCTCCTCGGGGGAGTATAGCCAAACAACCCGAGCCCGCACCGCCGTTCGCGGGCGGCGACCAGCGCAGCTCGCGGCGCGCCGCGCCGCTGCGCCGGGGCCTACGCCCGGCGGCCGGCCGCGATCGCGGCGACCACGCCGGCCGCGGCGATGAACGTCGCGGCATCGACGCGTTCGCCGAGCAGGGAGGCCGATGCGAAGATCGTGAAGAACGGCTGCAAGAGCTGCGTCTGCCCGACGGCCGCGATGCCGCCGAGTGCCAGTCCGCGGTACCACGCGAAAAAACCGAGGAACATCGACACCACCGCCACGTAGGCGAAGCCGGCCCATGCCGGCCACGGTGCGTCCAGCATGCGGGCGTCGGTCGCGAGCGCCGTCGGTACGACGAGAAACGGCGCCGACAGCACCAGCACCCAGCAGATCACCTGCCAGCCGCCGAGGATGTGCGTCAGGCGCGCGCCCTCGGCATAGCCGATCGCGGCGGCGATCACCGCGCCGACCAGCAGCAGGTCGGCCCATTGCAGTGCGCCGCCGCCTTCCCACAGCGCGAACGCGACGACGACAGGCTGCCGGCGACCGCGCAACTCCAGAACCGCGGCGACGGCCGTTCGTGCGCGAGCCACGCGCCGGCGAGCGCCGTCGCCAGCGGCAGCAAACCGGACACGACGGCGCCGTGCGCTCAATATTGCGGTCGTCGCTGCCCGGTTCCACCAACGTTACGGGAATCGAAGCAAACCGCCGACGATGACGAGAGTGAGCACTTACCGATCAAACATGCCGGCGCAACGAGTCGGGATCCACCAATTGACAACCATGGCCAAACGAACATAGGATTAAAACGAACGTTTAACTCAGGTCGCCGATCGATGCGCAGCCTCGAGGCTCGCGCGCCGGTCACCGACATCCGGGTTCGAACCGCGCGGGCGGCCGGCAGCAGATCGGCGAGCGCGCAAGCGTGGAGGGCTGGCAATGGAGGCGAAAGTGATACCGCTGCGCGATTCCCCGGGTCCGGCGGCGACCAAGGAACGCCTGCTCGATGCGGCCGAAGCGCTGTTCATGGAGCACGGCTTCGAGGCGACGAGCATGCGGGTGATCACCGCTGCCGCCGGCGCCAATCTCGCGGCCGCCAACTACCACTTCGGCAGCAAGGAAGAGCTGTTCCAGGCGGTGCTCACGCGACGTCTCGATCCGATGAACCAGCAGCGCGTGCAACTGCTGGACCGGTTCGAGCGCGAGACGGGCCCCGAGCCGCTGCGCTGCGAACGCATCCTGGCGGCGCTGTTCATCCCCGCGTTGCGGCTGGCCCGCGACCCCGAGCGCGGCGGCACCAATTTCCTGCGCCTGCTGGGCCGCGCGTACGCGGATCCGGCACCCTTCATCCGCCAGTTCCTGTCCGACCAGTACGCCCAGATGATCGCGCGGTTCAAGGACGCATTCGGCCGCGCGTTGCCGCAGCTGCCGCGCAAGGAACTGTCGTGGCGGCTGCACTTCATCATGGGCGCGCTGTCGTACACGTTGGCGGGCACCGATGCGCTGAAGATCATCGCCGAGCTGAATCCGCTCGAATCCGACAACGACGAAATCCTGCTGCGCCGCCTCGCCCCGTTCCTGCTGGCGGGATTGACGGCGCCGCTACCCGACCTGACCGACGTCGTGCGCGAGTTGGACGACGAACTCGCCGCGCGCCGCTGAGCGCATTCAAGTGAGATGACGCGCGGTCGTTTAGCCGTCGCGTCGTCGAGAAAGGAGTCCTAAAGCCATGTTGACCGCCCTCTGGATCATCGCCGTGCTCATCGGCCTCACCGCGCTCGCCTATGTCAACGCGTCGGGCCGCGCGTGGGGGATCGGCATCGCCGTCGCGCTCGCCGCATCGTGGGCGCTGCCCGCGTTGCCGCTCGCGCTCAACGTGCTGCTGACCGCCGTGTTCATCGTGCTCGCGATCCCGCTGGCCATTCCGGCGCTGCGGCGCAAGCTCTTAAGCGACGCCGTGCTCGGCATGTATCGCAAGGTGATGCCGCCGATGTCGCAGACCGAGCGCGAGGCGCTCGAGGCCGGCACCGTCTGGTGGGACGGCGAAATGTTCTCGGGCCGTCCGGACTGGCAGAAGCTGCTGGCCACGCCGGCACCCGCGCTGACGGCGGACGAGCAGCGCTTTCTCGACGAGGAAACCGAAGCGCTGTGCGCGATGACGAGCGACTGGGAGACGACCAACGTCTACAAGGACCTGCCGCCGAATGTATGGCAGTTCGTGAAGGACAAGGGCTTTCTCGGGATGATCATCCCCAAGGAGTACGGCGGCTTGGGCTTTTCCGGCTGGGCGCACTCGCAGGTCGTCACCAAGCTGTCGACGCGTTCCGGCACCGCGGCGGTCACCGTCATGGTCCCGAACTCGCTGGGGCCGGGCGAACTGCTGCTGCACTACGGCACCGACGAGCAGAAGCGTTACTACCTGCCGCGGCTCGCCAAGGGCATCGAAATCCCGTGCTTCGCGCTGACGAACCCGAATGCGGGCTCCGATGCCGCGGCCATTCCCGACTACGCATTCGTCCGCTGGGGCGAGCACGACGGCAAGCGCGTGCTCGGCCTCTCCGTCACCTGGGACAAGCGCTACATCACGCTGGGGCCGGTCGCCACACTGCTCGGCCTCGCGTTCCGCGTCTACGACCCGGACAAGCTGCTGGGCGATCGCGAGGACCTCGGCATCACCTGCGCGCTGATCCCGGCGGCGCACCCGGGTGTTGCGATCGGACGCCGCCACATGCCGTTGAACGCGGTGTTCCAGAACGGTCCGAACAGCGGCCGCGACGTGTTCATCCCGATGGACTGGGTCATCGGCGGCCAGCCGATGATCGGCCGTGGCTGGCGGATGCTGATGGAGTGCCTCGCCGCCGGCCGCGGCATCTCGCTGCCGTCGTCGAATACCGGCATGTCGATGCTCGCGGTGCGCACGGTGGGCGGGTACGCGCGCGTGCGCACGCAGTTCAAGACGGCGATCGGCAAGTTCGAGGGCGTGGAGGAAGCGCTGACCCGCATGGGCGGCAACCTGTACATGATGGACGCCACGCGGATGCTGACGGCGGCGGCGGTCGACCTCAAGGAAAAGCCCGCCGTCTGCTCCGCGATCGCCAAGTACCACATCACCGAACGGGCGCGCCAGACGATCAACGACGGCATGGACGTCATCGGCGGCAAGGGCATCTGCATGGGCCCGTCGAATTTCCTGGGCGGCGCGTACATGCAGCATCCGGTGGCGATCACCGTCGAGGGCGCGAACATCCTGACGCGCAGCCTCATCATCTTCGGCCAGGGCGTGATCCGCTGCCACCCGTTCATCCTGCGCGAGATCAACGCGACGCGCGAAACCGATCGTGAGGCGGCATCGATCGCGTTCGACGACGCGCTGTTCGGCCACCTGCGCTTCACGGTGTCCAATTTCGCCCGCACGCTCGTCACCGGCCTCACCGGATCGCATTTCGTTCGCGTGCCGGCCGGTGTCGCGCCGGAGACGCGCCGCTACTACCAGCAGCTGACGCGCTTTTCGGCGGCGCTCGCGATGCTGGCGGACGTGTCGATGGGCACGCTGGGCGGCGCGCTGAAGCGCAAGGAGAAGCTGTCGGCGCGCCTGGGCGACATCCTGTCGCAGATGTACCTGTGTTCGGCGACGCTGAAGCGCTTCGAGGACGAAGGCCGGCAGGCGGCCGACGCGCCGCTCATGCACTGGGCGATCTGGGACGCGATGTTCAAGGCGCAAAGCGCGCTCGAGGGCGTGATCTCCAACTTCCCGAACCGCGTGCTCTCGATGCTGTTGCGCCGGATCGTGTTTCCGCTGGGTCGCCCCTATGTCGTGCCGTCGGACGCGCTCGGCCACGACGTCGCGCGGCTGTTGATCGCGCCGTCGGCGACGCGCGACCGGCTGACGTCCGTGATGTTCGTCGGCGCAGGCGACGACGATCCGGTCGGCCTGATCGAGCGCGCGCTCGCGGCCACCGTCGTCGTCGAGCCGATCGAGGCCAGGCTCAAGGCCGCGATGCGCGACGGCCGCCTCGACGGCCGCCTGGCGCCGGATGCCGGCGCCGAAGTGCTGGCCGAACGCGCCGTCACCGCCGGTGTGATCGACCGCGAGGAAGCGCGCGCGCTGATCACGCAACGGCAACTGGTGGCGCTGGTCATCCGCGTCGACGACTTCGATCGCGACCTGGGCGCCTCGTTGCTCGAGCCCGCGATCGACGCGGTCGCGCCGCCGACGAAAACACTGCGGCACCGCGCGGCGGCCTGACGCGACGGGGACCAGCGAATGGCCATGAGCGAACCTGTCTACATCATCGACGGCGCGCGCACGCCGTTTCTCAAGGCGCGCAACCGTCCGGGGCCGTTCGCGGCCTCCGACCTCGCGACCGATGCCGGACGCGCGCTGTTGCTGCGGCAGCCGTTCGCGCCGGCCGCTCTCGACGAGGTGATCCTCGGTTGCGCCGCGCCGTCGGCCGACGAGGTGAACATCGGCCGCGTGGCCGCGCTGCGGATGGGCTGTGGCTTGAAGGTGCCCGGCTGGACGGTGATGCGCAATTGCGCGTCGGGCATGCAGTCGATCGATTCGGCGGTGAACAACATTCGCGCCGGCCGCTCCGAACTCGTGCTCGCCGGCGGCGTCGACGCGCTGTCGCGCGCGCCGCTGCTCTTCTCCGACGCGATGGTGAAATGGCTGTCGCAGTGGTACGCGGCCAAGACCGCGGGGCAACGCGCCGCGCTGCTCGCCAAGTTCCGGCCCGGCTACTTCGCGCCGGTGATCGCGCTGATGAAGGGCTTGACCGATCCGATCTGCGGATTGCTGATGGGCCAGACGGCGGAGAACCTCGCGTACCGGTTCGGCATCACGCGGGAGGAGATGGACGCGTACTCCGCCCGCAGCCACGCGCGGGTGCTGGCCGCGCAGCAGGCGGGCCACTACGCGAACGAAGTGGTGCCGCTGTTCGACCGCAGCGGCACGCTGTACGCCGCCGACGACGGCGTGCGCGAGGATTCGACGGCGCAGAACCTGGCCAAGCTGCGGCCGTTCTTCGACAAGAAATACGGCAACGTGACGGCGGGCAACAGCTCGCAGGTGACCGATGGCGGCGCGTGGGTGGTCGTCGCGTCGCAACGCGCGGTCGACCGACACCAGGCTGGCGCCGATCGGCCGCATCGTGGACTCGCAATGGGCGGGCCTCGATCCGGCGCAGATGGGGCTGGGGCCGGTCTACGCGGCCACGCCGATTCTGCAGCGCCACGGCCTCGGCCTGAACGACATCGATGCGTGGGAGCTGAACGAGGCGTTCGCGGCGCAAGTCATCGCCTGCGAGCGCGCATGGGCCGACGACGAGTTCTGTCGCACCGAACTCGGCTTGCCCGGCGCGCTGGGGACGATCGACCAGGCCAGGCTCAACGCCGACGGCGGCGCGATCGCGCTCGGCCATCCGGTCGGCGCCTCCGGCACCCGCATCGTGCTGCACGTGCTGAACACGTTGCGGCGAACGGGCGGCAAGCGCGGCATGGCGGCGATCTGCATCGGCGGCGGCTTGGGCGGCGCGATGCTGGTCGAGCGCGTGTGAACGCCACGAGCTCCGTTTCGCGCGTGCGCGCCGACGCGGGCCGGCCAGGATGCCGGCGACACGCATTTCAATCACGCTGACCAGCGCCTTGGGAGTCTCGATGCAACACTGGACCATTGCCCGCGAGGCCGACGGGCTTGCGACGCTGACGTTCGACAAGGCGGGCGCGACGGCCAACACGCTGTCGTCGGCCGTGCTCGCCGAGTTGAACGAAGCGCTCGACCTGCTCGACCGCGAGCCGCCCAAGGGATTGATCATTCGCTCGGGCAAGGCGAACGGCTTCATCGCCGGCGCCGACGTCGACGAGTTCGGCGACGTCAAGGACGAGGCGGGCGCGATCGCCATCGTCAAGCGCGGCTGGGATACGTTCGAGCGGCTCGCCCACGTCAAGTACCCGACGCTGGCTTTGGTCCGCGGCTTCTGCCTGGGCGGCGGGCTGGAGCTGGCGCTGGCGTGCCGGTACCGGGTGGTCGTCGACGAGCCGGGCACGCGGCTCGGACTGCCCGAAGTGATGCTGGGCATCGTGCCCGGCTGGGGCGGCATCAAGCGCCTGCCGCGCCTGACCGGCGCACCGGCGGCGCTGGACCTGCTGCTGACCGGCAAGACGATCGATGCGCGCCGCGCGAAAAAACTGGGGATCGCCGACGAATGCGTGCCGGTCCGCATCATGGAGAACACGGTGCGCGGCGTGCTGCGGGCGCTGCCGCCGCCGCGCAAGCTCGGCCTGCCGCTGTCGCTGACGCTCAACCCGATCGCGCGGCGATATATCGCCGCGCAGGCGGAAAAGCAGGTGGCCAAGCGGGCGCGCCGCGACCACTACCCCGCCCCGTACGCGCTCCTCGAACTGTGGGTGCGCCACGACGGCAACGCGCTCAGTGCGCCGCCGTCCGATCCGGCGTCGATCCCGTCGCTGCTCGAGACGCCGACCGCGTCCAACCTGATCCGCGTGTTCCGGCTGCAGGAGCGGCTGAAAGCGCTGGGCAAGGACGGCGAGTTCAAGGCCGCGCATGTGCACGTGGTGGGTGCGGGCACGATGGGCGGCGACATCGCCGCCTGGTGCGCGCTGCGCGGACTGACGGTGACGCTGCAGGACCAGAGCGCGCAGCGCCTGGGCCCGGCGATGCAGCGCGCCGCGAAGCTCTTCGCCGACCGGCTGCGCGATCCGCGCCGCGTGCGCGACGCGACCGACCGCCTGATACCGGACGTGGCCGGCGACGGTGCGGCGCGCGCCGACGTCATCATCGAGGCGATCTTCGAGAATGTCGATGCCAAGCGGACGCTGTTCGCCGCGCTCGAGAAGAAGGCCAAGCCGGCCGCCATCCTGGCCAGCAACACGTCGAGCATTCCGCTCGAGGACATCGCGAGCGCGCTCGCCGATCCGACGCGCCTCATCGGGCTGCATTTTTTCAATCCGGTCGCGCGGATGATGCTGATCGAGATCGTCGTCGGCCGGCAGACGCGCGAAGCGCTGGTGCCGCAGGCGGCGGCGTTCGTCCGCCAGATCGACAAGCTGCCGCTGCCGGTCAGGAGCGCGCCGGGGTTTCTCGTCAACCGCGTGCTGGCGCCGTACCTGATGGCCGCGATGCACGCGGTCGACGAGGGAATCGCGCCCGAGACGGTCGACGAGGCGGCGCTCGCGTTCGGGATGCCGATGGGGCCGATCGAACTCGCCGATACCGTCGGCCTCGACATCTGCGTCGAGGTGGGCAAGATCCTGGGCGGCGACGCGGTGCCGCCCAAGCGGCTGCTGGACCTGATCGCCGCCGGCCACCTGGGCCGCAAGACCGATCGCGGCTTCTATGCCTGGGTCGACGGCAAGCCGCAGAAGAGCGCGGCCGGCGCCGTTCCCGCGGGCCTCGCCGAGCGCCTGGTCGGACCATTCGTCGCCGAGGCGAAATCCGCGCTCGCCGAACACATCGTGGCCGATGCCGACCTCGTGGATGCCGGGGCGATCTTCGGCACCGGCTTCGCGCCGTTCCGGGGCGGCCCGCTGCATTACGCGGGAGTCGCGTAGCCGGGCCCGTTAACGGGCCCTGGGGACTCCGACGGTCGACCGGGAACGCGGCAACTGGTGTACGATTTTCCGCTGGATGCGCCGTCCCACGCATGGACGCGCACCGCCTGCTTGAAATTCCCGTTCGAATGTCCGGCGGCCGACCGCCGGGCGCATCGCGGCCCTTGAAAGGTCGCGGCATGGAGGAGCGTCGTGGAAAAAATCTGGCTGAAGAGCTATCCCAAGGGCATTCCGGCGGAAATCGACATCAACGAGTATGCGTCGGTGCGCGAGATTTTCGAGGAAAGCGCCGGCAAGTACGGCGCGCGTCCCGCGTTCACCTGCATGGGCAAGTCGATCTCCTTTGCGGAGCTCGATACGCTGTCGACGACGTTCGGCGCATGGCTGCAGGGGATCGGCTGCAAGAAGGGCACGCGCGTCGCGCTGATGATGCCCAACATCCTCCAGTATCCGGTGTGCCTGTTCGGCGCGCTGCGCGCCGGCTGCACGGTCGTCAACGTCAATCCGCTCTACACGGCGCGCGAACTCGAGCACCAGCTGAAGGACTCCGGCACCGAGGTGCTGATCTGCGTCGAGAATTTCGCGCACACGGTGGCGGAAGTCGTCGGCAAGACGCAGGTCCGGCAGACGGTCGTGACGTCCATCGGCGAGCTTCTGGGCTTCAAGGGATTGATCGTCGACTTCGTGCTGCGCAACGTGAAGAAGATGGTCCCCAGGTTCTCGCTGCCGGGGTCGATCCGGCTGTCCGATGCGCTGGCGGAAGGGAGGAAGCGCACGCTCGAGCGCGTCGAGATCGGCCACGACGACATCGCGTTCCTGCAGTACACGGGCGGCACGACCGGCGTGGCCAAGGGCGCGATGCTGCTCAATCGCAACATCATCGCCAACATGCTGCAGGCGCGCGCGTGGATTCGCCCGTTCCTCGATGCGAACCGCCGCGAAGTCATCATCACGCCGCTGCCGCTGTATCACATCTTTTCGCTGACGGCCAACTGCCTCGTCTTCATGTCGCTCGGCGGCGAGAACATCCTGATCCCGAATCCGCGCGACATCCCCGGGTTCGTCAAGGAGATGGGCAAGTTCAAGTTCACGGCGATCACCGGCGTCAACACGCTGTTCAACGCGCTCGTGCACAACCCCGATTTCGCCAAGCTCGATTTCTCGTCGCTGAAGATCACGCTGGGCGGCGGCATGGCCGTGCAGGAGGCGGTCGCGACCCGCTGGAAGGAAGTGACCGGCGTGCCGCTGATCGAAGCCTACGGCCTCACCGAGACATCGCCGGCGGCGACGATCAACCCGCTCGACCTGCCGGCGTACAACGGCGCGATCGGGGTGCCGATCTCGTCGACCGAGGTGATGCTGCGCGACGATGCCGGCCAGGAAGTGGCGCTCGGGCAGCCCGGGGAGATCTGCATCCGCGGACCGCAGGTGATGGCGGGCTACTGGAAGCGGCAGGACGAGACCGACAAGGTCATCGACCGCGACGGCTGGTTCGCCAGCGGCGACATCGGCGTCATGGACGAGCGCGGATTCGTCAGGATCGTCGACCGCAAGAAAGACATGATCCTGGTGTCGGGGTTCAACGTGTATCCGAACGAGATCGAAGGCGTGGTGGCCGGGCATCCGGGCGTCCTCGAATGCGCGGTGGTCGGCGTGCCGGACAAGAAGTCCGGCGAAGCGGTCAAGCTCTATATCGTGCGGAAGGATCCGGCATTGACGTCCGACGACGTCGTCAAGTATTGCCGCGAACACCTGACCAGCTACAAGTGCCCGCGCGACGTCGAGTTCCGTCCCGACCTGCCCAAGTCAAACGTCGGCAAGATCCTGCGGCGCGAGCTGCGCGACGAGGCGAAGAAGCAGGCCACCGCGTAGCGGCGATGCGGGCACCAAGGCGCAAATCCTGAACGACAAGGAACCCGTGCTGCGGGTGGTGCCGATGCCGCACGACACCAGCATCGGAAAAACGTCGATTACGGTCGACGTCGAGGTTTTTGCGCAGCGCAACCCGAAAGATCAGGTTACGGTGCGTGTTACGGAAGCGAGCCTCACCTGCGTCGCGGTGGGGGCCGACCGCCGGCCGAGGGAAATCGGCCTGCCCTAGAAAACATGCGGTTTGCCCCGGCGCCGATACCCTTGCCTTCGGGCGCCGGTGTATAGTTGTCCGGTTAGAAGGCCGGATTCGCGCGATAGCCGCCGGCGCCACGTACAAGGCCAACGACCAGTGGAAGGCCCGCTTCGGCATCGCGTTCGACCAGACGCCCGTCCGACCGATCCACGGTGCGGCTCCGGACTCGACCGCATTGGCTGGTTCGGCGCGGACTCCCCCGAGCTTCAACCAGAACCAGCGCAGCACGGCGGCCAACGCGCTGGTGAACGGCAGCTACGACGCGAGCGTGTGGATGCTGGCGCTGCAGGGGACCTATACGTTTTAGCGCATCCTCCCGGGAGCAACCGCTCCCTCGAGGGCATGACGGCCGGGGTAACCCGGCCGTTTTTTCCCGGTGGCGCCCGTCGAACTTGGGCCAGCGCCATCCGCTTCTAGACGAATCACTCCAATGGCGTTTGGTAGACTTTATCCTCCGGTAGTTCGTGTTTTCCCACTCCCGCCCCTTTAGCCACGGGCCCTGTCGGTACTTCCTCCATGTCCTCCTCTCCGCTGATCGTCCGCAAGGTCGCCATTCTTGGCGCCGGCGTCATGGGTGCGCAGATCGCCGCGCACTTCACCAACGCCGGCATTCCGGTGCTGCTCTACGACCTGCCCGCCAAGGAAGGCGATCCGAACGGACTCGTCGTCAAGGCGATCGCCGGCCTCGCCAAGCTCGAGCCGGCACCGCTCGCCGCGAAGGACCGCGTGTCCGCCATCGAGCCGTGCAACTACGGCGCCGACCTGGCGCGCCTCGCCGAATGCGACCTCGTGATCGAAGCGATCGCCGAACGGCTCGACTGGAAGAAGGACCTGTACGAGAAGATCGCGCCGCATCTCGCGCCGGGCGCGATCGTCGCGACGAATACGTCCGGCCTGTCGCTCAGGCGTTGTCCGCCGCGGTGCCGGCCGCCGTGCGACCCCGGTTCTGCGGCGTGCATTTCTTCAATCCGCCGCGGTACATGCATCTGGTCGAAATCATCAATGCGCCCGACACCGAGGCCGCGCTGCTCGACGGGCTGGAGACGCTGCTGACGACCACGCTCGGCAAGGGCGTCATCCGCGCCAAGGACACGCCCAACTTCATCGCCAACCGCATCGGCATCTTCTCGGTGCTGGCGACGATGAAGCATACGCAGACCTACGGCTTGTCGTTCGATGTCGTCGACGCGCTGACAGGCCCGGCGATCGGCCGCGCCAAGAGCGCGACGTATCGCACCGCCGACGTCGTCGGCCTCGACACGATGGCGCACGTCGTGAAGACGATGTACGACACGCTGCCGGACGATCCGTGGCATCCGCTGTTCGCCACGCCGCCGGTGCTGGCGGGGCTCGTCGCGCAGGGCGCGCTGGGCGCCAAGACGAAGGCCGGGTTTTTCCGCAAGGTGGGCCGCGACATCCAGGTGCTGGACCCCGCGGCGCGCGACTACAAGGTGGCCGCGGGCGAAGTCGCGCCCGAGGTGGCGGAGCTGCTGAAGATCCGGTCGCCGGCGGAGAAGTTCGCGAAGCTGCGCGCCAGCGCGCATCCGCAGGCGCAGTTCCTGTGGGCGATCTTCCGCGACCTCTTCCACTACAGCGCCTATCACCTGGCGGCCGTCGCCGACAACGCGCGCGATGTCGATCTCGCGATCCGCTGGGGCTTCGGCTGGCAGATGGGGCCGTTCGAGACATGGCAGGCGGCGGGCTGTGGCGAAGTCGCGGCCTGGGTCGCCGAGGACATCGCCGCCGGCCGCGCGCTCGCCAGCGTGCCGCTGCCGGCGTGGGTGACCGGCGGCAAGGTCGCAGCCGCCCGCGGCGTGCACGCGGAGCAGGGTGCGTATTCGGCCGCGCGCGACGAGTTCGTCGCGCGCTCGACGCTGCCCGTCTATCGCCGGCAGCCCTACCCCGACCCCGTGCTCGGCGAACGTCCGGCCGCCAAGGGCACGACGATGTTCGAGACCGATGCGTTGCGGATGTGGCACTTAGGCGACGACGTCGGCATCGTGTCGTTCAAGAGCAAGGCGAACACGATCGGCGAGGACGTGCTCGACGGCCTGCTGCGCGCGATCGACGTGGCGGAGCGGCAATGCGCGGGACTCGTGATCTGGCAGACGAAGGAGCCGTTCTCGCTCGGCGCCAACCTCGCCGCCCTCGCGCCGGCGATCGAGGCGAACAGTGGTCGGCGATCGACGCGGTCGTCGCCAAGTTCCAGCGCACGGCCATGCGCCTGCGGACGAGCACCGTCCCGACCGTGTGCGCCGTGCGCGGCATGGCGCTCGGCGGCTCCTGCGAGTTCATCCTGCACGCGGACCGCACCGTCGCGGCGCTCGAGTCGTACATCGGGCTGGTCGAGGTCGGCGTCGGGTTGTTGCCGGCGGGCGGCGGCAGCAAGGAGTTCGCCGTGCGCGCGGCGGAGGAAGTCCGGCGCGGCGCCAACGGCAGCCAGATCGACCAGTTTCCGTTCATCCGCACGTACTTCCAGACGATCGCCACCGCCACGGTGGCGAAGAGCGCGCTCGAGGCGAAGGAGCTGGGGTTCCTGCGGCCGTCGGACATCGTCGTGATGAACGCGTACGAATTGCTGCATGTCGCCAAGACGCAGGCGCTGGCGCTGGCCGATGCCGGCTACCGGCCGCCGCTGCCGGCGCGCAACGTCGCCGTCGCGGGCAAGACGGGCTTCGCGACGCTGCAGATGATGCTCGTCAACATGCGCGACGGCGGCTTCATCAGTGCGTACGATTTCGAGATCGGCAAGCGCGTGGCGCGCGTGCTGTGCGGCGGCGAGATCGAATCGGGCAGCCTGGTCGACGAGACGTGGCTGCTCGAGCTCGAGCGCGCCGAGTTCATGGAATTGCTGCGCGACGAGCGGACGCAGGCGCGGATCGCGCACACGCTCGCGACCGGCAAGCCGCTCCGGAATTGAATGAAATCCTTCCACAAAGAGACGCCGAGTACGCGAAGAAGGCTCTGTCCTTCTCATCGTGCCCGGCGCCTCTTTGTGATGGCTTCTGTTCTTCGTAGGAAAGTTAGGGTGCCATGACCAAACAAATGCAGGATGCCTACATCGTCGCGGCCACGCGCACGGCGGTGGGCAAGGCCCCCCGCGGCGCGTTCCGCTCCACGCGCCCCGACACGTTGCTCGCGCACGTACTGACGAGCGTGCTGGCGCAGGTGCCGGCGATCGACGCCAAGCGCATCGACGACGTGATCGTCGGCTGCGCGATGCCGGAGTACGAACAGGGGATGAACGTCGCCCGCATCGGCGTGCTGCTGGCGGGCTTGCCCAACAGCGTGGCCGGCATGACGATCAACCGCTTCTGCTCGTCCGGGTTGAACGCGGTGTCGATCGCGGCGGATCGCATCCGCACCGGCGAAGCGGACATCATGATCGCGGCCGGCACCGAGAGCATGAGCATGATCCCGATGCTCGGGCGGCTCGCGATCAACGAGGCGGTGTTCGCGAGAGGCGAGAACGTCGGCATCGCCTACGGCATGGGCCTCACCGCCGAGAAGGTCGCCGAACAGTGGAAGGTGTCGCGCGCCGAGCAGGATGCCTTCGCGCTGGCATCGCACCAGAAGGCGCTGGCGGCGCAGGCGGCCGGCGAATTCGACGCCGAAACGAGCCCGATCACCGTCGTCGACGATGCGCCGGACCTCGCGACCGACCGCATCGTCTCGCGGTCGAGGACGATCACGCGGGATGAAGGCCCGCGCGCGGACACGAGCGCCGAAGGCTTAGCGAAGCTGCGGCCGGTATTCGCGGCCAAGGGGTCCGTCACGGCGGGCAACAGCTCGCAGATGTCCGACGGCGCGGGCGCATCGATCCTCGTTTCCGAACAGGTGTTGCGCGAGCTGAACCTCGCGCCGCTCGCCCGCTGGCTGGGCTATGCGGTGGCCGGCGTGCCGCCGGAGATCATGGGCGTCGGCCCGATCGCGGCGATTCCCAAGGTGCTGAAGAGCACGGGTGTCAGCCTCGCGGACATCGACTGGATCGAGTTGAATGAAGCGTTCGCGGCGCAGGCCATCGCGGTGATGCGCGATCTCGGCCTCGATCCGGCGAAGGTCAATCCGCTGGGCGGGGCGATCGCGTTGGGACATCCGCTCGGCGCGACCGGCGCCATCCGCACGGCGACGATCCTTCACGGCATGCGGCGCCGCAAGCAGAAATACGGCATGGTTTCGATGTGCGTGGGCACCGGGATGGGCGCGGCGGGGCTGTTCGAGGCACTCTAGCGCACTGCCCGGCGGAAGCGGTTCATGCAGTTCAACGATGGAGGCGACATGCGCAAATTGACGATGGTGCTGGCGACGATGCTGATGGCGGCGGCTGTGCAGGCCGCGGAAGTCGCCGGCGTGAAGCTCGACGACAAGGTGGCGGTCGGTGGCCAAGAGCTCGTGCTGAACGGTGCGGGCGTGCGGACGCGGGCAATCTTCAAGGTCTACGTGGGCAGCCTCTACGTGCCGGCGAAGGCCACGACCATGGCGGCGGTGCTGGACAAGGGTCCGCGCCGCATCCAGCTCAATGTGCTGCGCAACCTCTCCGCGGATCAGCTGATCGATGCGCTTGTCGACGGCATGAAGGAGAACAACACGCCCGCCGAGCTCGCGGCCGTCAAGGCGCAGTCGGACCAGATGGTGGCGACGATGAAGGCGTTCAACGACGTCAAGGAGAAGGACGTCGTGACGCTCGATTTCGTCGACGGCGCCACGAAGATCGGCTTGAACGGCACGGCCAAGACGTCGATTCCCGGTGAAGCGTTCAATCGTGCGCTCACCAAGGTCTGGCTCGGCGACAATCCCGCTCAGGGCGACCTGAAGAAATCGATGCTCGGCGGGTAATGCACGATTTCTGGCCGTCCTGCGGCTATCGCCTGCTGACCGTCGGCGCCGACCGGCGCCTGACGGTCAGCGACGACTTCCTCCGCAGCTACCTTGTCCGGCCGGAACTCGCTCCGATCGGCGAATCGTGCGCGGCCGAGCTCGCGTTGCACGACGCGCTGCTCGCCCATCCGCGCCGGGAGGTGGCGGAGGCCGAGCTGCAGGCGCTCGCCGATCCGGACGCGCGCGAGAACTATGGCATCTGGCTGCGCTTCCGCTCGCGGCTGA
This sequence comes from uncultured beta proteobacterium, assembly GCA_963823475.1. Taxonomy (GTDB): domain Bacteria; phylum Pseudomonadota; class Gammaproteobacteria; order Burkholderiales; family Casimicrobiaceae; genus VBCG01. The sequence goes on along the minus strand of CAWGLS010000012.1, from coordinate 332,035 downwards.
CCGAGGCCAGCTCGCTCGAGGCCGCGTATGTCGGGCTGTTCCACGGCAGCGGCGTCGACGTGCCGCCGCTGTTCGTCGACCAGCTGACGCAGGTGCTGCTGCGGCACATTCTCGGCAGCGAAGCCACGCCGATGGAGGCCCGCGCGGCGGAGATGCTGTTTCGCCCGCAGCGCATCGCCGTGCTGGAAGACGGCGCGGTGATGGCGGCCGATGCCGCGACGGTCGAGCTTTTCGCCACCACCGGCGGCTTCGGTTCGCTCGGCGAGCTGCTCGCGCGGAACCGGACGCCGGCCCGCGCGATCGACCTCGACGTGCTCGACGCCGAATCCGCCGACCAATACTGGGAGCGCGACGAGCGGCAGGACTTTTCCGTCAGCCTGAACCGTGGCCGTCCCGCGCTCGACGCGCTTGCGCGGGTGCTCGAAAAGTGGGTCGCGCATTTTCTCGGCGTGACGGTGGCGATCAGGCACGAGCGGGCGATCGACGACAAGCACTGGGTCTGGCATGTCGGGCTCGACGCCGAAGCGAGCGGCCTGCTGAACGACCTGTACAACGACGTCGACATCGACGACGCGCGGATGGGCCGGCTGCTGTGCCTGTTTCGCCTCGACTTCGCCAACCCCGCCGACATGCGACCCGCCATCGCCGGCCGACCGGTTTATCTGGCGATGGCGATGAACGCCGAGCACACGATGCGACTCAAACCTCAGAATCTGCTGCTCAACCTGCCGCTCGCGCGGCAGCAGTGAACAAGGAACCTCCCGACCATGAGTCGACGATCGACCGTTCTCCCGCCATGGACCGCGCTCCCCGCGGCGCTGGCGCTGTGCGCAGCGTTGGCCCACGCGCAGACGCCCGCCGCGCCGGCGGCCGCACCGCCGCCATCGGCTGACATCAATTCGACGGCAGCGCTGTCGTGGCTCGACGGCTGCTGGACCGGCACCGTCAACCAGCGCGACTTCCGCGAGCAGTGGTCCCCGCTGCGCGGTGGCACGCTGTTGGGCGTGGGCTCGACGGTCCTGCAGGGCAAGCTGCAGAGCTACGAATTCCTGCGCATCGAGGGCCGGGGGGACGGTGTCTATTACGTCGCGGCGCCATCGGGCCAGCCCGAGGCGGCCTTCAAGCTGGTGTCGATCACCACCGACGACAAGGACACGATCTTCACGTTCGCCAATCCGGCGCACGACTTTCCGCAGCGCATCCTCTACCGTCGCGCGACCGAAGGCTGGCTGTACGCGACGATCGAGGGCAAGCTGAAGGGCGAGGACCGGCAGGTGATCTACCCGATGCGGCGCGTCGGCTGCGAGTCCGGCGAGTTCATCCGCAAATAGCATGTCGCTGCCGCCATCGCCGGCGCTGGCGAACTTCGAGCGGATGCTGGCGTCCGGGCGCGACGGCGCCATGCTGCGACTGTCGCTCGGCAACGAACACCTGAAGGCGGGCAACGTGCACGCGGCGGTCCTGCATCTGCGGCGCGCCGTCGAGTTCGACAGCGGCTACACCGCGGCGTGGAAGGCGCTCGGCAAGGCGCTCGCCGACGACGGCCAGCTCGCGGCCGCGCTCGCCGCCTATCGCGAAGGCATCGCCGTCGCGCAGCGCAAGGGCGACAAGCAGGCGGGCCGCGAAATGGAAGTGTTCGCGCGGCGACTCGAAAAGACGCTCGCGGCGGCGCCCGACGCGGACGCCTGACGCGGCGGATACGTTCAGGCGCCGGGCACGTGATGGGCGTGCGGCGCGCGGGCCACTTCCACGCCCCGATTGGCGAGCGCGTCGGCGCGCAGGTTGCCTTCGTTGTCCGCGTGTCCCTTGACCCAGTGCCACGACACCTCGTGCCGCGCGGCGGCGGCCTCGAGTTCGCGCCACAGGTCGGCATTCTTCACCGGTTTCTTGTCGGCCGTCTTCCAGCCGTTGCGCCGCCAGGCGTGGATCCACGTCTCTATGCCGTTCTTCACGTATTGCGAGTCCGTGTAGATCTCGACGGGGCAGGTTCGCGTCAACGACTCCAGCGCGCGGATGACGGCCGTGAGTTCCATCCGGTTGTTCGTCGTATGCGGCTCGCCGCCGAAGATCTCCTTCTCGTGCGCGCCCATCCGCAGCAGCGCGCCCCAGCCGCCGGGGCCGGGATTGCCCTTGCAGGCCCCGTCGGTGTGGATCACCACCGTAGTAGTCAATCGGCCCCCACGCTTGCGGCCTCATTGGCCAATTCGGCCGCTGCGCTGCCCCCCGCGGGGGCGCTATTCGCGTCTTGGGGCGGCCCTGCGCCGCGGATGACGACCCCCACGCTTGCGGCCTCATTGGCCAATTCGGCCGCTGCGCTGCCCCCCGCGGGGGCGCTATTCGCGTCTTGGGGCGGCCCTGCGCCGCTCATGGGGCGAGGCGATCGGACGTCGTCAGGCCTTCGCGCGCGCGCGTCGGCGCGAGCGCTTTGGTGCGCCGCTCGCGGCGCTCCCAGGCTGGCGTCAGCACGCGCATGCCGAGGACGCGCTTGGTCGCGCGGAGGAAGTAGACGCCGCCCGCGATGGGCCACCAGCGATCGCCGATGGACTCGAAGAAGCCGCACCGGTGCAGCCATTTCTGGCTGGCGAACGGTGGCGCGTAGCCGTCCAGGCGGCCGCCGACGACATCGAAGCCGAGCAGCGTCAGCCAGTCCTTCAGCCGATAGAGCCCGATGAAGTTGCCGTTCCACGGCGGCGTCTGCGCGCGCCCGAAATAGCGCTTGGCCCCATAGAGCGAAAACGGATTGAAGCCGGAGATGACGATCTGTCCTTCAGGGCGCACGACCCGATAGGCTTCGCGCAGCATCAGATGCGGGTCGTCGGTGAACTCGAGCGCATGCGGCATCACGATCAGGTCGACGGCATTCTCGGCCAAGGGCAGGCCGTGCGGATCGGCGATGATGTCGGCGGGCGGATCGTAGTCGAGCGTCCAGCGCGACGGAATGCGGCTTTGCGCGAGGAACGGGCACTCGGGGAGGCCGACCTGCAGCGCGTGAAAGCCGAAGATGTCGGCCACCGTCTGGTCGAAATACGCCTGTTCGCGCGCGAGCAGGTAGCGTCCGAGGTCCGTGCGGAACCAATCGGCGAGCGTCGTTGACACACCTGCTGCGGTTCCCGAAGATGCGTCCATGGTCTCGATTATCCCCATCCCCGCTTTTGCGGACAACTACATATGGCTGCTGCGGCAGCGCACGTCCGCCGTGGTCGTCGATCCCGGGGATGCCGCGCCCGTGCTCGCCTATCTCGCGCGGGAGGGCCTGACGCTCACCGCGGTGCTTGCCACCCACCATCACGGAGACCACGTGGGCGGCATCCCCGCGCTGCTGGCGCAGTTCGCCGTGCCGGTGTTCGGTCCCGCGCGGGAGACGATCCCGGGGCGCACGCATGCGATCGGACAGGGGGACGTCGTGCAGGTGCCGGGGCTGCCCGTCACGCTGACCGGCATCGACATTCCCGGGCATACCGCCGGCCACATCGCGTTCTTCGGCGACGTCGACGGGCAGCCGTCGCTCTTCTGCGGCGACACGCTGTTCGCGGCGGGCTGCGGGCGCATCTTCGAAGGGACGCCCCGGCAGATGTGGGCGTCGCTGTCGGCGCTGGCCGCCCTGCCGGACGCGACGCGCGTCTATTGCGGGCACGAGTACACGGTCGCGAATCTTCGTTTCGCACTCGCGGTCGAACCCGGCAATGCGGACGTGCGCGATCGGATCGGCCGCGAGCAGGCGAGACGCGACCGCGGCGAGCCGACGCTGCCATCGACGCTCGGCATGGAGCGCGCGACCAATCCGTTCCTCCGCGCGCCGTTGCCCGCGGTGCGGGCGGCCGCCGCCTTGCATGCGGGGTGTACCCTGACGGACGATGCCGCGGCGTTCGCCGCGCTGCGCGAGTGGAAGAACACGTTCTAGCGGAGGTGTCGCGGGAAGTCGCTCGGTTGACGCCTGCGCCGGGCGCGGCCTACCATCGCCCCCGGTTTGCCAATGAAACGCGCGCTGTCCAACGAAGGCTGCGCAATGCCATGAGACCAGCGAATTGCGCCTGCACCTCACCCTGATCGTCGCCGCGGCGGCGTTGCTCGCCGCCTGCGCGACACCGGCCCCCGCGCCGGCCGACCCGCCGCCGCCGACCGCCACCACCGCAGATCGTGGCCATGGCACCGGAACCGCAACTACCTCCGCCGCCGCCCAAGGTCAAGGAACCCGACCTCTTTCCGAACGCTGCGGGCGCCGAACTCGAGCCATTGCCGCCGCCGGTGGGCGACCTCTGGGAGCGGATCGTCACCGGGTACGGGATGCCCGATATCGAGGGTCCGCTGGTCGAGAAATGGGAGCAGTGGTACTCGTCGCGGCCCGAATACATGGCGCGCATGGTCGAGCGCAGCCGCCGCTATCTGTACCACATCGTGTCGGAGGTGACGGCGCGCAACATGCCGACGGAAATCGCGCTGCTGCCGATGATCGAAAGCGCGTACAACCCCACTGCGATTTCGGTGGCCCGCGCCGCGGGCATCTGGCAGTTCATGCCGGCGACGGGCAAGCACTACGGACTCAAGCAGGATTTCTGGATGGATTCGCGCCGCGACGTGCTGGCGGCCACCGACAAGGCGCTCGAGCTACCTGACCAAGCTGCACGACGATTTCGACGATTGGCAGCTCGCGCTGGCCGGCTACAACTGGGGCGAGGGCAACGTCGGCAAGGCGATCGCGCGCAACGAGGCGAAGGGTCTGCCGACGACGTACGCGAGCCTCGCGATGCCGGCGGAAACGGCCAACTACCTGCCCAAGCTGCAGGCGGTGAAGAACATCGTCCGCGACCCGGAGAAGTACGGCCTCGCGCTGGCCGACATTCCGGATGCGCCGTTCTTCGCGGTCGTGAAGACGACGCGCAAGATGGACACGAAGCGCGCCGCCGAGATCGCCGAGTTGTCGCTGGACGACTTCCTCGCGCTCAATCCGCAACACAATCGGCCGGTGATCGCCGGCGCCGACGAGCAATCGATCCTGCTGCCGATCGACAACGCGGAGATCTTCGCCGCCAAACTCGAGCTGACGGCGCAGCCGCTGGTGTCGTGGCAGGCGTACCGTATCAAGGCCAACGAGACGCTGCCGCAGGTCGCGGCGAAATACAGCATGTCGCTGGAGACGCTGCGCGCCGTCAACGGCATCGGCCCGCGATCGCGGGTGCCGATCGGACACACGCTGCTGGTGCCGACGCAGCGCCCGTCCGACGAGGCCGCGGAGACGCTGTCGGAGGCCGTGTTCACGGCCGTGCCGGCGGGTCGCACGTTCTACTACACCGCCCGGCGCGGCGACACGCTGCAGCGGATCGCGGCGCGCTACGGCGCGTCGGTGCAGGAGCTGAAGGCGTGGAACGGCCTGGCGAAGGACAACGTGAGGGTGGGACAGCGATTGCGGGTGACGAGCGACGTCGTTCCGGTCGCGCGGTCGGGTGGCAGGACCAAGCGCGCTGTCGCCACCAAGGGCGCCGGCAAGCAGACCAGGTCGGCGAAAGGCCCGGCGCCGAAGCCGGCGACCGCCGGTCCGAAGGCAGCACCCACGGCACGCGTCAACGGGCAGTTTGGCGGCTGACGGGAAACAGCGTCGCGTGCTCCGCGGTCGCATGTGGCCATGCGGCGCGTATCCGAACTCTCCAAGGAGGCAGCGGCGCGCGTGGTGCCGCTTCCACGCGCTCGGCGCCCAAGCCGGGCGCGGAACCTGACTCGTCGGCAAATCGTGCACGCGGCCGTACCGCAGCCCGCCGTGCGATTGCCCACGCCCAATAAAAACGGGCGGCTCAGAGGCCGCCCGTTTTCGTCCGATGCAATATTGCACCGGACCTTAATTGCCGCCGACTTACAGCTTCTTCGCGGCCTTTTTCTTCGCGGTCTTCTTGGCTGCCTTCTTCTTCGGGGCGGCCTTTTTCTTCGCGGTCTTCTTGGCTGCCTTCTTCTTCGGGGCGGCCTTTTTCTTCGCGGTCTTCTTGGCTGCCTTCTTCTTCGGGGCGGCCTTCTTCTTCGCGGTCTTCTTGGCTGCCTTCTTCTTCGGGGCGGCCTTCTTCTTCGCGGTCTTCTTGGCTGCCTTCTTCTTCGGGGCGGCCTTCTTCTTCGTCGTCTTCTTGGCGGCCTTCTTCTTGGGCGCAGCCTTCTTCTTGGCCGGCTTGCGTTTGGCAGCCTTCTTCTTCGGCGCCGGGGACGGAGCCGCGGGCGTCATCATCGACATCATGTCAGCCATCATCTTGGTTTCTCCTGTCTGAGTTACCGTAACTGTTATGTTGCTTCTCTTCATCGCAGGTGGTTCCGGATCGTCAATTTTCTTGTGCAACCTCTTGACAAACCCATTCCTCCTGCTGCCTGCATTGTAGCCACGTTTGCCGTTTTTGCAAGAATTCCTCGCTGATTCCGGCGCTTAGAAAAGCGACTGTTGCGCATTACGCACACACGAAAAGCGCTTCGCGAACGCGATTCTCGGCGCGTCGAACGCGCATCGCGCACGCGTCGCGCGCGCCTTGCCGGCGACCGCTCAAGGCAGCGAATTCTCGAGCGCGAAAAGTTCTCCGACCACTTCCCGCCGCCGCACGATGTGCATCTGCCTGTCGTCGACAATCACCTCGCAGGCGCGCGGCCGCGAGTTGTAGTTGGAGCTCATCGCCATGGCGTACGCGCCGGCGGCGCCGATCGCCAGAAGGTCGCCTGCCGCCAGCGCCAGGCGACGGTCGTGCGCGAGAAAATCGCCGCTCTCGCAGATGGGACCGACGATCTCCCACTGGCGCTCTTCGCCGGCGCGCGGACGGACGGCATCGACGGGGTGCCAGGCGTCGTAGAGCGCCGGCCGCAGCAGGTCGTTCATCGCCGCATCGACGATCGCGAAGTTCCTCGCGGTCCCCGGCTTCAGGAATTCCACGCGCGTCAGCAGGACGCCGGCGCTGCCGACGAGCCGGCGGCCGGGCTCGAACACCAGTCGTTCCGAGCGGCCCGCGAACACCGTCCGGACCATCCGCGCGTAGTCGGACAGCGACACCGGCGACTCGTCGCGGTAGCGGATGCCGAGGCCACCGCCCAAGTCCACGTGCGCGAGCGCGATGCCGTCGGCGCGCAGGCGATCGACGAGGTCGAGCACCTTCGCGGCGGCTTCGCGATAGGGCTCGAGCTCGGTGATCTGCGAGCCGATGTGGATGTCGATGCCGTGGATCGCGATGTTCGGCAGCCGCGCCGCCTGCCGATAGAGCGCGGGGGCGTCGTCGAAGGCGACGCCGAACTTGCTCTCCTTCAGGCCGGTGGCGATGTACGGGTGCGTCTTCGGATCCACGTCGGGGTTGACGCGAAAGCTGACCGGTGCCCGCAACTGGAGACGTCCGGCGACCGCGTCGAGGCGCTCGAGTTCGCCGGCGGACTCGACGTTGAAGCACAGGATGCGCGCCGCGAGCGCCTGCGCCATCTCGGCTTCGGACTTGCCGACGCCGGAGAACACGACCTTGGCGGGATCGCCGCCGGCCGCGAGCACGCGCGCGAGCTCGCCCCCCGACACGATGTCGAAGCCGCTGCCGAGCCGCGCGAACAGGTTCAGCACGGCGAGATTGGAGTTCGCCTTCATCGCGTAGCAGACGAGGTGCGGAATGGCGGCGAAGGCCGCGTCGTACTCGCGGTAGGCAGCTTCCAGCGCCGCGCGCGAATAGACGTAGCAGGGCGTCCCGCAACGTTCCGCGATGGCGGATAGCGGGACGCCTTCGGCGTGCAGTTCGCCGTCGCGATACGCGAATGCGCTCACGGCTTGGGCTGGGCGACGGGCGGAGCGGCCGGCAGCGGCGGCGACGAGGGCCCGGGCGCGACGGGTGCTGTGACCGCGGGCGGCGCCGCTGCCGGGGCCGCGGGCGGCAACACGAGCGGCCCCTTGATGCCGCAGCTGGCGCTCGCAAGCGCGGCGAGAAGCACGGCGGCGAGGCGGAATTGACGTAACATCGGCGAGCATCCTATCACGCGCGAAAGATGACCTCGGACACCGCATTCATCGCCTCCGCCGACGCCGTGCTGAGCGCCATCGGCGCCGCACTGGACGGCGCGCTCGACGGCAGCGACGTCGACGCCGACTGGAGCCTGAACGACGGGATCCTGGAGATCGATTGCGGCGCGCAGGGCAAGCTGATCGTCAATCGCCACGTGCCCAATCGCGAGATCTGGGTGGCGGCGCGCGCCGGCGGATTTCACTACCGCGCGACCGACGGCCGCTGGCGCGATACCCGCTCCGGCGACGAACTCGCGGCCACGCTCGCGCGGCTGCTGCGCGACCAGGCGCAGCTCGACGTGGACCTGTCGGGGTTGCCGGCGCCGGCGGTGTAGCTGCTGCGCTTTCGCGCGGGGTCAGAGCTGTAATTATCGGCTGCGCGCGATCGCACGGCGTTCCGCAGACCTGCCGCCGATAATTAGCAGCTCTCGACCCCTAACGGCGCGCTTCGTGCCGTTTCCGCAAGATCGGCGCCGGGCCGCTCCCAAGCCGATCGTGCTGACTGATCCGTGAACGAATTGCCGGCCGCGCGAAGCCGGCCGTTGGCAATTGGTTCACGCCGCCAATAGTGCCGTCCAATCCTCCAGCTCGCGCCGCAGCGCGGCGTGGCCCGGCATCAGCGACTCGACGAGCGCCCAGAAGCGCGGCGAATGGTTGAGTTCGACGAGGTGGGCGACCTCGTGCGCGACGACGTACTCGGCCAGCGCCGGCGGCAGCTGGACCAGCCGCCAGTTGAGGCGGATCTCGCCGCGGGCGTTGCAGCTGCCCCATTCGCTGCGCGCGTTGGACAGCCGCAGCGTCGGCGCCGCCGACGTGATGCGGACGGCGTAGGCCTCCACCTGCGGCGCGACCAGCTTCCACGCCTCGTCGCGCAACCATTTGCCGACGAGCTCCGCGACCTGCGCCTCGTCCTGCGCGCGCGGATGCAGCACCGTCAGGTTGAAGAGATCGGGCGCGATGTTCGTGCGGCGCGCCGGAAACACTTCGAGCGCCAGCTCGCGACCGCGATAGAGGATCGGCGCGCCGGACTTCCATTCGCGCGGCATGACGTCGCGCCGCCGGCTACGCCATTCGGCCAGCGCCTTGACGATCCAGCTGGCGCGCTCGGTCAACGCCGCCTCGATCTCCGACAGCGTGACCCAGCGCGGCGCGCGCACCGAAAGTCCGGTCAGGTCGACTTCCATGCCGATGGTCCGGCGGCGCGCGCGCACGAGCCGGTAGTCGATCGCCTCGCCGGCGAGCACGATGCGGCGCTGCTGGCCGTCGCGCAGACGGCGCGGCGCGCCGCCTTCGACCTCGTCGAGGCGCAGATGGGCGGTGCCGGCGGCGGCGCCCTTGCGCGTCATCGCGGCACGCCCAGGCGCTGCACTTCGGTCTCGATCCAGGATTCCACTTCCTGCGTGAGCGTCGCGGGATCCCTGCCGGCCGGCGCGATCGGGCGGCCGATGGTCATCGTGATCGTGCCGGGCCGTTTGCCGAATAGACCCTTGGGCCACAGGTAGCCGGCGTTGTGGGCGACCGGGATGATGGGTACATCCATCGTGATCGACAGTCGCGCGCCGCCGGTCTTGTACTTGCGGCGCGTGCCGGCGGGGATGCGCGTCCCTTCCGGGTAGACGACGATCCAGAAGCCCTGCTTGAAGCGCTCGCGCCCCTGCTCGACAATCTGCTGCATGGCGTCGATGCCGGCCTTGCGATCGATCGTGATCGGCGACGACAGCGCGAAGCCCCAGCCGAAGAACGGAATCGACAGCAGTTCCTTTTTCGCCACGTAGGCGAGCGGCGGAAAATACTGGGTCAGCGACAGCGTCTCCCACGTCGAGCTGTGCTTCGCCATCACGATGTGCGGGCGGCCGAGCGTGTCGGAGGCGAGGTTCTCCAGCCCGTCGACGTGCCAGCGGATGCCGCAGATCCACCGCGCGCCCCACAGGTTGACGGCGCACCAGCTGGCCGCCATCCGGTACGTCCACAGGCGCGGCGACCAGAACATCAGCAGCATCGCCGCGGCGTACAGCGGCGTGACGACAAGCTGGAACAGCAGGAAGGTCAGGGAGCGGACGGCCGAGAGCATCGGCAATTCAATCGCCGGCCAGCAGCGCCGACACGGCGAACGCGAGGTCGGGAAAGATCACGGTGTTCTTCGGAAAATTGCCGTCGCGCAAGGTTTTCTCGCCTTTTCCCGTGAGCACCAGCATCGGCTGGGCGCCCACCGCATCCGCCGACTGCAGGTCGCGCAAAGAGTCGCCGATGCAGGGCACGCCCGTCAACTCGGTGTTGAAGCGCTTGCCGATCTCGAGCAGCATGCCCGACCTGGGCTTGCGGCACTCGCATTTCGCGTCGGCAGTATGCGGGCAGAAAAAGATCGCGTCGAGCCGGCCGCCGGCATGCGCGAGCGCCCTGTGCATCTTCTCGTGGATGGAGTTGAGCATCCCCATGTCGAAGAGCCCGCGCCCGATGCCGGACTGGTTGGTGGCGACGACGACGCGATAGCCCGCGTGATTGAGGCGCGCGATCGCCTCGATGCTGCCCGGGACCGCCCGCCATTCGTCCGGCGTCTTGATGTACTGGGCGCTGTCGTAATTGATGACGCCGTCGCGGTCGAGGATGATGAGCTTGACCGCGCGCGTCGGGGTCACGCTTTCGGAGGCGATCTGGACCATTATTGGGCGAGCTTGGAAATGTCGGCGACGCGGTTCATCGTCCGCGCGACGCCGCGCAGCAGCGCCAGGCGATTGGCGCGGATGCCCGGATCGTCGGCCATCACCATCACGTCGTCGAAATAACGATCGACAACCGGCTTGGCCGTGGCCAGCGCCCGCAAGGCGCCGGAGAAATTGCCGCCCTCGAAGTCGCTCTCGACCTCCGGCGTGAGTTTCTGGAACGTGAGGTAGAGATCGTGCTCGGCGCCGTCGGCGAGCAGCCCGCGATCCACCGCCGGCGCCGCTTCGCTGCCGCTCTTGCGCAGGATGTTGACGATCCGCTTGTTGGCGGCGGACAGCGCGGCGGCCTCGGGCAGCGCGGCAAACGCCTGCACGGCGGCAAGCCGCGCCGGCAGGTCGGCGATGCGGTCGGGGCGGGCGTCGAGCACCGCCGCGATCTGGTTCGCCGTGTACCCCAGCTCGCGCAGGTAGCCGCGCAGCCGGTCGTAGATGAAGTCGAGCAGCGGCTGCGGCTGCGGGGTCACGGCCGGCACGGCGCTGAACGCCGCAAACGCGAGATCGGCGAGATCGGCGAGCGACAGCGGCTGCCCGCGCTCGATGAGGATGCGGATGATGCCCAGCGCGGCGCGCCGCAGTCCGAACGGATCCTTGTCGCCGGTCGGTATCTGCCCGATGCCGAACATGCCGGCCATTGTTTCGAGCTTGTCGGCCAGCGCGACGGCCTGCGCCACCGCGTCGTCGGGCAGGCGGTCGCCGGCCATCTTCGGCAGGTAGTGCTGCTCGATGGCGGCCGCCACCGCGGGCGCCTCGCCGTCATGCTCGGCGTAATAGCGGCCCATGAGGCCCTGCAGCTCCGGAAATTCGCCGACCATGTCGGTGACGAGATCGGCCTTCGACAGCAGCGCCGCGCGATCGGCCAGCGCGGCGTCGGCGCCGAGCAGCCGCGCGATCCGCGTCGCCAGGAACCGCAGCCGGTCGACGCGCTCGGCCTGCGTGCCCAGCTTGTTGTGATGGACGACGCTGCGCAGGCGCTCGACGCGCGCGTCGAGCCGCTGCCGGCGGTCCTGGTCGAAGAAGAACTTGGCGTCGGCCAGGCGCGCCCGCAGCACGCGCTCGTTGCCGGCGATGATCGCCGCCGGGTCCTGCGTGGCGAGGTTGCTGACCAGCAGGAAGCGGCTCACCAGCTTGCCGGCGTCGTCGGCCAAGGCGAAGTAGCGCTGGTTCAACTGCATCGTCAGGATCAGGCATTCCTGCGGCACGGCGAGGAACGCCGGGTCGAAGCTGCCCGCGTAGACGACGGGCCATTCGACCAGCGCCGTCACCTCGTCGAGCAGCGCGTCCGGCATGATCGGCGTGTCGTTGCCGGCGGCGCCTTCGAGTTGCACGACGATGTTCGCGCGCCGCGCGGCGAACGACGGAATCACCTTGCCCTCGGCTTCGAGCGTCGGCGCGTAGGCGTCGGCAGTTGGCGATCTCGATGTCCGCGCGCGCCAGGAAGCGATGACCGCCGGTGGTGCGGCCGGCCGTGAGGCCGAGCGCGGTGACCGGCACGACGTCGGCGCCGTGCAGCGCGAGCAGCCGGTGCGCCGGACGCACGAACTTCTCGTTGCTGAAATAGTGGCCGGCGCTGGCGTAGCTCATCACCTTGGGGATGGGGAGCTTCGCAATCGCTTCGTCGAGCCCTTCCTGCAGCCCGCGCAGAAGCGGTTGTCCCTTTGCCAAGCAGCGGAGCCACACTTGGTCCACTTTGCCATCGGAGGCAACGTATAGGTGGTCGGGACCACTCCAGGCGTCTGGATACCCATCGGCCAGCGTGCCGCGCCCGATTTTTTCGAGACGCTTGCGCAGAGCCAGCGTTGGCTTCCCAGAAGCATCCTCGGCAATGCTGCGGGGCATCAGCTTCTCGACAAGCTCGCTATCGGCGGCTTCGGCGCGAACCTTCGTAATCGAGACGGCCAAGCGGCGTGGAGTCGCGAAGCCGGTCACAACCGATTCGGCGTTCGCGAAACCTTGCTCTCGAAGTTTCGTTGCCAAGGTTTGCGCAAAGAACTCCCCAAGCGACTTCAGCGCCTTCGGCGGTAGCTCCTCGGTGAAGAGTTCGACGACAAGGGTCGCGGTGCTCATGCTGCGGCCCGCCGGTGCTCCGCCGGCAGCATCGGATAGCCAAGCGCTTCGCGGGCTTCGACGTACGCCGTTGCGACCGCGCGCGACAGATTGCGGATGCGCCCGATGTAGGCGGCGCGCTCGGTGACCGAGATGGCGCCGCGGGCGTCGAGCAGGTTGAACGTGTGCCCGGCCTTCAGGATCATCTCGTAGCCGGGCAGCGGCAGTTTCGCGTCGAGCAGGCGCTTGGCCTCGCTCTCGAAGAACGCGAACTGCTCGAAGAGCTTCGGCGCGTTCGATTCGTCGAATGCATAGCGCGACTGCTCGACCTCGTTCTGGAAGAACACATCGCCGTACGACATCGTGTCGGTGTAGCGCAGGTCGTAGACCGATTCGACGTCCTGCAGGTACATCGACATGCGTTCGAGGCCGTAGGTGATCTCGCCGGTGATCGGGTTGCAGTCGAGCCCGCCCACCTGCTGGAAGTACGTGAACTGCGTGATCTCCATGCCGTTCAGCCACACTTCCCAGCCGAGGCCCCAGGCGCCGAGCGTCGGGTTCTCCCAGTCGTCCTCGACGAAGCGGACGTCGTTCTGCGTGAGGTCGAAACCCAGCGCCGCGAGCGAGCCGAGATACAGGTCGAGAATGTCGGTGGGCGAGGGCTTCAGCACCACCTGGAACTGGTGGTGCTGGTGCAGGCGGTTCGGGTTCTCGCCGTAGCGGCCGTCCTTCGGGCGGCGCGACGGCTGCACGTAGGCGGCGCGCCATGGCTCGGGACCGAGCGCGCGCAGGAACGTCGCCGTATGCGATGTTCCGGCGCCGACTTCCATGTCGTAGGGCTGCAGCAGCGCGCAGCCCTGATGGCCCCAGTATTGCTGGAGCGTGAGAATGACCTGCTGAAAAGTGAGCATCGTCGAGGGTTCGGCGCGCCGTCGCGCGCGCATGCCGTAACTGCTTGAAAAACCGGATTTTACCGGTTTCCGCCGGCCATTACCCGGCGGAAGACGGCAGGCGGCGCCGTGCGAGCGCTCCCGCCGCGAGCAGCAGCACGGACGCGAGCGCCAAGGCCGGCGCGTCGCCGAAGCGCAGGTACGGCGTATCGCCGGTGCGTCCCGCGATCTCGATCTCGAGCACGCCGGCGACGAACCACGGCAATTCGGCGAGGACGCGCCCGTCGTGCGCGATCGCCGACGTGATGCCGGTGTTCGTCGCGCGCAACATCGGACGGCCGGTCTCCAGCGCGCGCATCGCCGCGATCTGGTTGTGCTGGCGCGCCGCGATCGAGCGGCCGTACCAGGCGTCGTTGGTGACGTTGACGAGCAGCGTTGCCGCGCGGGCAGCGCCGATCAGCTCGGCGCCGAACACGTCCTCGTAGCAGATGTTGACCGCCACCTTCTGCCCGGCCACGTCGAACGGCGGTTGCTGCGCCGGACCGGCCGCCTGGTCGGCGAGGGGGATCGCGAGCACGCTGTTGATGAACCAGCTCGTCAGCGGTTTCAGCGGAATGCGCTCGCCGAACGGCACCAGGTGGTGCTTGCGATAGAGCTGCGGCGCGGCCGCGCCGAGGCTCACGACGCTGTTGTAGATGCGCTCGCCTTCGCCGGCCGCGAGCGGCGGCTCGGCGATGAAGAGGCCGACGAGCACGCTGCCGTCGCGCGCGCGCGCCGCCGTGGCCAGCCGCAGGAAAACGCTGCCGGGAATCTCGTCGGCGAACTGCGGAAACGCGCTTTCGGGAAGAACGACGAGGCGCCCCTTGCTGACGCGCACCAGGTCCTCGTACAGCTCGTAGTTGCGCGGCCGGAACTCGGGATCGAACTTCTGCGCCTGCGAGACGTTGCCCTGGATCAGCGAGACGGCGACGGGGCTGCCGAGCGGCGTCGTCCATTCGATGCGCGTCAGCGCCGCGCCGATGCCGACGATCGCGGTGATGCCGGCGAGGCACGCCACGACGGGCAGGAGGCGCGCGGCGGCGACCGCGCCGATGATCGCGGCGACGGCCGCCGCGCACAGCGCGACGGCGAGGGAGACCAGGAACACGCCGCCGAGCGGCGCGTACCCGGCGAGCGGCAGCATGCCGCCGGGCAGGAGTTCCGCATAGCCGATCGACAACCAGGGAAAACCGCTGAACACGTAGCCGCGCAGCCATTCGCAGAGCGTCCAGGCGGCCGCCGCGGCCACGAGCCGCGCGAACGACTCCGCGCGCGTGAACCGGACGACCACCCAACCGGCCAGCGCCGGCCACAGCGCGAGATAGGCGACGAAGCCCGCCGTCGCGACGATCGCGACCGGCATCGGCATGCCGCCGAAGGTCTCCAGCGCGATGTAGACCCACGACACGCCGAAGCCGAAGAGGCCGCAGCCGAACGCGAAGCCGAGCCATGCGCCGTCGCGCGCCGTAGGCGCGCCCCGCCACAGCCAGAACAACAGCGCGAGCGTGGCCAGCGTGACCGGCGGCAGCGCGAACGGCGCGAACGCGAAGACGGCGAAGCCGCCGGCGGCGAACGCCAGCAGGCGCGTCAGCATGGGGCTGATCGGAAGGTCAAGACTTCAAATGCATTCACCACGAAGGACACGAAGCGCACGAAGAATGCAAATTCGATTCCGCGCCCCTGGCATGCCTTCCTTCGTGCTCTTCGTGTCCTTCGTGGTGCAAGGTTCTTCGCTTCCGAAGCCGCGTCATGCGTCGGTATCGGCCGGCGGCGCCGGCGCGATGCGCTCGACCTGCAGCGTGTGCAGCCGCCGGCTGTCGGCACGCAGCACGCGCAGCCGCAGGCCTTCCAGCGTCGTCGTCTCGCCGCGCTTGGGCAGGCGCCCGAACGCGCGCAGCACGAGGCCGCCCACCGTGTCGAACTCGTCGTCCGGCAGCGACGTGGCGAACTGCTCGTTGAAATCGGCGATCTCCGTCTGGGCCTTGACGCGAAACTTGCCGTTCGCCTCGGCGATGATGTTGTCGTGCGTCTCGTCGAAGTCGTATTCGTCCTCGATGTCGCCGACGATCTGCTCGAGCACGTCCTCGATGGTGACGAGGCCGGACACGCCGCCGTACTCGTCGACGACGATCGCGATGTGATTGCGGTTGGCGCGGAACTCGCGCAGCAGCACGTTCAGCCGCTTCGACTCCGGCACGAAGACCACCGGCCGCAACGTCTCCCGCAGCGTGAAGGCCTCGGGATTGGCGTAGTAGTTGAGCAGCTCCTTGGCGAGCAGGATGCCGATGACGTCGTCCTTGCTCTCGCCGATGACGGGAAAGCGGGAGTGCCGCGTCTCGACGACGACGCCGATGAAGTCGGGCACCTCGTCGTCGACCGACACGCAATCCATCTGCGCGCGGGGGATCATGATGTCGCGGACCGTCGTCTCCGACACCGACAGCACGCCCTCGATCATGCTGAGCGCATCGCCGTCGAGCAGGTGCCGCTCGAACGCACCGCGCAGGACATCGAGCAGTTCCTCGCGGTCGTCCGGCTCGCGCAGGAGCATCGCCGTGAGGCGCTCCATCAGCGTCGGCTTGTCGCCGCTCTTGTCGTCGTCGCTAGCCATCGGCGTAGGGGTCGGGCAGCGACAGCCGCGCGAGGATGGCGGTCTCGCGGGCTTCCATGGCGGCCGCGTCCGCGGCGCGCTCGTGGTCGTATCCCTGCAGGTGCAGCATGCCGTGGACCACCAGATGGGCGTAGTGCGCGGCCAACGTTTTCCCCTGTGTCTCCGCTTCCTTGCGCACGACCGGCGCGCACAGGACGATGTCCCCGGCGCGCGGTTGCTCGTCATCGTACACGAACGTCAGCACGTTCGTCGCATAGTCGCGTCCGCGGTACTCGGCGTTGAGCGCGCGGCCCTCGATCGCATCGACGAAGCGCACGGTGACGGTGGCATCCATGAGCAGCGCGGCGCGGACGCAGCGCCGCACCTGCGCGCGCGTCGGCAGTTCGTCCGCGTTGCTCGCGTACTGGACGGACAGCGACAGCGCCGGCGCGGCCGCGCGCTTCATCGCGCCCGCGCGTCCGGCGCGGCGGGCAGGTGGACGTGGAACATGTTCACCTGGGGCGGATCGGGCAGGATGCGCACGCCCGGCACCTGCGCCAGCGCGGCGGCCAACGCCAGTGCGCGGACGCGGTACGCCGGCATCCGCGCGAGCTGCGCGTCGAGGCGCATCGCCGCCGACGCGACATAGGGATGCAGTTGCACCAGCGTGCCGCCATGGCGCTTGCGCCACTCGCGCGCCTCCGCGATGAACCCGGCATCGCCGGCGAGGAGCGCGCCGGCCAGCGCGTCCCGTTCCTGCGGCGACAAGGGCGTCGCGGCGCGGCTCAAGGGCGCGGCGGCTTGCTGCCGGCGGCGCGCTTGACGGCCTCGCGGTCGTAGGCGTCGATGATCTTCTGCACCAGCGGATGGCGGACGACATCGGCGCTGCTGAAGTGCCGGAACGCGATGCCGCGGACGCCTTCGAGGATCCGCGCCGATTCGACGAGGCCGCTTTTCTGCCCGCGCGCCAGGTCGATCTGCGTGACGTCGCCGGTGATGACCGCCTTGGTGCCGAAGCCGATGCGCGTCAGGAACATCTTCATCTGCTCGGGCGTCGTGTTCTGCGCCTCGTCCAGGATGATGAACGAATGGTTGAGCGTGCGGCCGCGCATGTAGGCGAGCGGGGCGACCTCGATCGTCGTGCGCTCGAAGAGCTTGGCCACCTTGTCGAAGCCCATGAGGTCGTACAGCGCGTCGTAGAGCGGGCGCAGGTACGGATCGACCTTCTGCGCGAGATCGCCGGGAAGAAAGCCCAGGCGCTCGCCGGCCTCGACCGCCGGACGCACCAGCACGATCCGCTTCACGGCATCGCGCTCCAGTGCGTCGACGGCGCAGGCGACGGCGAGATACGTCTTGCCGGTGCCCGCCGGGCCGATGCCGAACGTGATGTCGTGGCTCGTGATGTCCTTCAGGTAGGCGACCTGGTTGGGCGTGCGCCCGTGCAGGTCCGAGCGCCGCGTCCGCAGCTGCGGAGCGCCGTCGTCGTCGGCGCCGGCACGCGCCAGGCTTCGTCGAGATCTCCACCAGTCCAAGCTGGATGTCGTCGACCGACAACGGCTTTTCGGCGACGGCGTAGAACCGCTTCAACGCCTCGGCCGCGCGCGCGGCCTGCACGGTTTCGCCGGCGATCGTGAACACGCCGCCGCGGTGCGCGAGCGTGACGTCGAGCGCGGCCTCGATCTGCCGCAGGTTGGCGTCGAGCGGGCCGGTCAGGTTGGCGAGCGCGCGGTTGTCGAGCGGCGCGAGCGTGACGGTGACCTGGGGGCGGCGCGGTGGCGTCATACGCCGAGCCGCAGGAGCGGCGCCTTGAGTGCCTCGTCCAGCAGCGTCACCGACTCGGCGAGGTGCGCGCGCGCCTCGGCCGAATATCCGGTCTTCCGTTGCGCCGCGACGATGTCGGCGCGCAGCACGCGGGCCTCGACGCGCAGCAGCGCGCGCGCGTCGGCCGGCATGCTCGCCGCCGGCCGCAACAGGCCTTGGGCCACCCGCACCACGTGCTCGCGCTGCAGGTTGCGGCGGAAGAGATTGATGTCCTGTCCCGATTCGAGTTCGCTCCAGATCGCCCGCCGCAGCTCCGGATACAGCTCCGACAGCGGATAGCCCTTGGCCGCCGCGGGCAGCTTGGCCTGGCTGTCGAGGATGCGCTGCGCGACCGTGTCGCTCATCAGGAACACCAGCACCGGGCGTTGCGTCGCCAGCACCTGCGACGTCAGCGAATAGTCGAGGTCCGGCGGCGACAGCCCGACGTCGAACGAATCGCCGCGGTCGAGGTAGTCGGGCACGAGACGCTGCATGAACGCCGGCCGGAACTGGAAGCTCTCGAACGAGAACAACTGCGACGTCAGCAGCCTGACGGCGGCGCGCTGGCGGTCGGCGGACAGCGGCTGCATCGGCGCCCGCGCCGAACCGGCATGGTCGCGGACGATCGAAACGCCGCCGACGTGGCGGGCGGCGATCTGGCTCGACGACGCGACCTGCGCCAGGCCGCGCGTCAGGCTGCGGCGCAGCACCGCGTAGCTTTCGCCCGGTTTCAGCGTGCGGTTCTGCCAGCGCTCGATCAGCTCGCGCGACAGCTCGAACCGGCGCCGCGCGAATTCGAGGGGATCCGACGACAGGTCGTTCATCGTGGCGTCGGGGTCGATGCCGACGGCCGCATCCTCGTCGGTCGCGTAGCCCAGCAGCGGCTGGTCGTTGCGCGCGGCGATGCGCTGCAGCTCCGCCTTTTCCGCCGCGGGGTCGAGCGGCCGGTAGCCGTACTCGATCGCCCAGTAGTCGTAGGGGCCGATCGTCGTCATGAAATAGGCACCCTGCGGCTTCGCCGGGCAGCGCGATGTTGGTCGCGGGGTAGTCCATCACCGAGCCGACGATGCCGTTCTCGCGGGTGAACGCGACGTCGTTCAGCTGCGCCTGCGAAAATGCCGCCGAGCCGCGGAAGTTGTGGCGCAGCCCCAGTGCGTGCCCGACCTCGTGGATGACGATCTTCTTCAGGTCGGCGAGCACGAACGCCTCCGTCTGCAGGCCCTGCGCGTCGAGCTCGTCGCGGGCCTCGAGCAGGTCGAGCGTGAAGTCGAGCTCGACCGCCGAGGCATCGGCGATCGCGCAGGCGTACATGTCGTGCGCGTGGCCGGACGGGGCGTAGGGCAGCGGCAGCGGGAGCTGCTCGATGCGCTGGCTGCGCCGGCCGCGCAGGCGCGCGGGATCGACGCCGATGTCGGCGTCGAGGATCTCACCGCTGCGCGGGTCGACCTGGCGCGGCCCGATGCCGCCGAACGCCGGACGCGCCGACGTGAACCAGCGCACCGACGCGTGCCGCGCATCGAGCGTGTCCCAGTCGGCGTCGTCGGGCTGCACCTTCGCCTCGACGGCATTGCGGTAGCCGATGCGCTCGAACGCCTTGTTCCATTCGAGGACGCCCTCGATCACCGTCGGGCGGTAGCGCTCGGGAATGTTGCGGTCGAGCCAGAACACGATCGGCTGCACGGGCTCCGACAGCGCCGCGCCCGGATCCTTCTTCTCGAGCCGCCAGCGCTGGATGTAGTTCACGCGCGGCGTCAGCGCGTCGTCGTTCGTGTAATCGAAACGCGAACTGGCGAAGTAGCCGACGCGATCGTCCGCCGCGCGCGCGGGCATCGGCGTATCGGGCAGCTTCGCGAAGTTGTAGTAGAACCCGAGGAAGAGGCTCCTGATGTCCGGCACGGTCGCCGGCGGCGCCGTCGCGGGCGTCGCGCCGGGCGTGGCCGGCGGCTGGATGACGCGGGCGAGCGCGTAATGCGCGCTGACGTCGAAAGCCGTGAGCTCGGGCGTGCTGCGCGCCTTGGTGATCGCCGAATTGCGGACGTCGAACGCATACGGCTGCCGATAGGTGCGCTCGAGCTGGCCGTTGGCGGCCGGAATATCGGAGAGCAGCAGCGCGTTGACCTCGATCAGCACCGATTTGCGCTCGGGATGCGGCTGCGAAACGATCGGCACGCTGGCGATGAGGCTGTCGGAAAACGACTCGCGGACGCCCAGCGCCTGCGGCGTCTTCGGCTGCGCGAAGAAGTACGCGTTGATCGCCGTCAGCTGCACCTGCTGGCCCTGCTTGCGGAACAGCACGAGATCGCTGTCGCGCATCAGCCCGGCGAAGAAGAACTTCTCGCCCAAGCCCCGCGACAGGTTCACCGAAAAGAAATAGGGCTGGTCGAACTGCTCGGGCGCGAGCTCCATCCAGACCTTGTCGTCCTTCTGCCAGATGCGGAAGAGGCCCGCCGTTTCCCTGGCGTCCTTGATCACGTCGGCAAAGGGCCGCGGTCCGCCCGGGACCTGCGCCGCCGCGGGCGCGGTGCCCGCGGTGGCGGGCGGGCGGGCGCCGGCGGCGCCGTAGTACGACGGGGCGCCGGTCGCCGTCGTCGCCGTCGACGGCGACTCCGGCGCCGTCGCGCAGGCGGCGCACAGGAAGGCGAGCGCCAGTGTCGCGATGCGAAGCGGACGGAACTTCACGTGAAGAACCTCCTGCGCGACGAAGGGGCGGCGCCGCGTCACGCGGTCGCCAGTTCGCCGCGCAACGAATGCGGATGCGCGGCGGTGATGCGCACGTCCACGTAGGTGCCGATCAGTACGGCGGCGCCCGGCAGGTTGACGACGCGGTTGTTCTCCGTGCGGGCGGCGAGTTCGCGGACATCCTTCGCCGCATGTCCCGTCACCAGCGCGCGCTGCCGCGTGCCGACCATCGCGTCGCTGTTGACGCGGTACTGCGCCTCGATCAGCTCCTGCAGCCGTTCGAGCCGTGCCTGTTTGTCGGCGGGCGGCACCGGGTCGGGCAGGTCGGATGCCGGCGTTCCCGGCCGCGCGCTGTAGAGAAAGCTGAACGCGCCGTCGAATCCCACGTCGTCGACGAGCTTCAGCGTCTGCGCGAAATCGGCGTCGGTCTCGCCGGGGAAGCCGACGATGAAGTCCGACGACAGCGACAGGTCCGGACGCACGGCGCGCAACCGGCGGACGATCGACTTGTACTCGAGCGCCGTATAGCCGCGCTTCATCGCGGCGAGCACGCGGTCGGACCCCGACTGCACCGGCAGGTGCAGCTGGGTGACGAGCTTGGCGATCGTGCCGTGCGCCGCGATGAGCCGCGGCGACATTTCCTTCGGATGCGACGTCGTGTAGCGGATGCGCTCGAGGCCCGGGATCTCGGCGACGTAGTCGAGCAGCGTCGCGAAGTCGGCGATCTCGTGGCCGGCGCCCATCGGCCCGCGGTACGCATTGACGTTCTGGCCGAGCAGCGTGATTTCCAGCACGCCCTGGTCGGCCAGGTCGGCGATCTCGGTCAGCACGTCGTCGAACGGGCGCGAGACCTCCTCGCCGCGCGTGTAGGGAACCACACAGAACGAGCAGTACTTGCTGCAGCCTTCCATGATCGACACGAACGCGGACGCGCCGTCGACGCGCGGCGGCGGCAGGTGATCGAACTTCTCGATCTCGGGAAAGCTCACGTCCACCTGCGAGCGGCCGGTGGCGCGCCGCTGCGCCAGCAGCTGCGGCAGCCGGTGCAGCGTCTGCGGGCCGAACACGATGTCGACGTACGGCGCGCGCTTGACGATCCCCGCGCCTTCCTGCGACGCGACGCAGCCGCCGACGCCGATCACGAGGTCGGGGTTGTTCGCCTTGAGTTCGCGCACGCGCCCCAAGTCGTGGAACACGCGCTCCTGCGCCTTCTCGCGGACCGAGCACGTGTTGAACAGGATGACGTCGGCGTCCTCCGGACGCGCGGTGAGCGTCATGCCCTCCGCCGCGTGGAGCACGTCGGCCATCTTGTCCGAGTCGTACTCGTTCATCTGGCAGCCGAACGTGCGGATGTAGAGCTTCTTGGTCACGGCGCGAGGCTCCGGGGCGGCTGGTGAGTCCGTGGGAGCCTTAGTCGTTGAAAGGGCAACGATTATAGCAGCGCGGTTCCGAGAATCGGGGGCGTGCCGGAGTGCCGCAGCGATGAATGGATCGACGTTGCGGCGGCCGGCATCGCGCCGGCATGGCGGAGTGCGGTGCGGCGGCTACTTGCCCACGCGCGGGCCGACGATCTTCGCCAGGTCGACGACGATCTGTTTCGCCTGCGCGGGCGTCTTCGCGCCGGCGACCGCGACGCGCAGCTGCACGCGCGGCGTGTCGTAGTCGGCCGAGAGGGCGCCGCTGTCGGCGCGCGCGCTGAAGTAGATCGCGTCCTTGCCCACGCCGGGGATCGTGTCGACCTTCTGGTTCGGCTGCATCTTCTTGATCGTCGCCTCCCACGAGCGCACGGTGCTCGCGGCGTCGCGGGGCTCCACCTCGACGCTCAGCTGGAGGTCGCCGCCCTCCTGCATGAACAACATCTGCGAGGGCATCGGCTTCGTTCCGGCCTGGAACTTGGCGCCGGTCACTTTTTCGACGTCGGCCTTGGTGACGATCCTGGCCAGGTCCTGCGCGGCCGCGGCGCCGGTCAGGAAGAAGAGGCCGGAGGCCAGCGCGAGAACCAGTCGGGTCGGTTTCATGCGCGGGAGTCTGGTGGGTTGGCGGGGGACTGTCAAATGTGGAGCAGCGCCGGGAGACAGCGTCTCACGCGGCGCGCCTTTGATCGCCCCTCGCCTTGCCGCGGGCCGCCGATAGCTTGGGCAGGGCCTTGATCGCGACGCCGGACTTTGCCTCGGCCTGGCGCAGTTCGAACAACTTCTGGAGATTGAGCCAGAACTCCGGACTCGTATCGAAAAAATGGCCGAGGCGCAGCGCGGTATCCCCGGTGATCGCTCGCTGGCCATGCATGATGGACGTGACGCGGTTGGTAGGGACATCGAGCTGCCGCGCCAGGGCCGCGGCGCTCATGTCGAGCTCGTGCAACAGGTCGGCGAGATGCTCGCCCGGATGAATCGCTGGTCGTGCCATGGCTGTGCCTCAATGGTAATCGACGATTTCCACCTCGACCGGACCGGGCGAACCTCTCGGCCATCCGAAGCAGATACGCCACTGCTCGTTGATGCGGATACTGAATTGCCCCTTGCGATCGCCTTTCAGGGCTTCGAGCCGGTGGCCCGGCAGGTCGAGGTCCTGTATCGACCGTGCCGCATCGAGTCGGTCGAGCCGCATTGCTGCCCGTCGTTCGAATGCAGAGAATGCCTTGACGCGCTTGCCGTCGGCAAATTCCCGTGTTCGCTTGTCGCGATAGGACAGGATCACGCGCCATTGTTGCATTCGTTATGCGTTACGTCAAGCATAATGAAGTTCGCCGCTGACGGCGTCGTGAACGCGAGCGTCGCGGGACTGCGCTATCATCCGCCCCAGCAGGTGTCCGTCGCGAGTTCCTTCGCGGCGGGTTAAACGGGAACGCGGTGCCGCTCGATTCCCATCGGGCCCATTCCGCGGCTGCCCCCGCAACGGTAAGGCCCTAGAGGGCCGTTCGACATGCCACTGCCGCGCCACTCGCGCGACGGGAAGGCGAACGGTCCGCAAGGCCAAGCCCGGAGACCGGCCTGCGAACTGGTTGCGCGCGTCGCATGCGACGCGCACGGCCGGCGAAACGCGACGCGGGCGGCGTTGCGCACGGTCTTGGTCGCCGCGTCGTGCCTTTCCTAGCCGCGTCGCGCCACCGATCGTCCGTGCGCCATTCCGCTGCCGCGCCGTCCTTGTGGCCATCAGCCGTGCGGGGATGCACGGCGCATCGCGGAGTGAGCTCATGTCCCGTTCCATCGCAAGCGTGCGCAGCGGCGCGCGCTTTCCATCGTGGTCTTCTGCGCCGGCGCGCTTGCGGCGGCCTGTCGTCGTCGTCGCCCGCACACGCGCAGCCGGCGCCCGCGCCGAACGCCGCGACGCTCGATCCCGTGGCCGTCACGGCCTCCCGCAATCCGCAGCCGATCGCCGACCTGCTCGCCGACCTCACCGTCATCGGCACCGACGAAATCCAGCGCAGCGGCGCGCAGAGCCTGCCCGAGCTCCTGCAACGGCAACCGGGCGTCGAAATCACGATGAACGGCGGACCGGGGTCCACGTCCGGCGCGTTCCTGCGCGGCGCCAATCGCGGGCAGACGCTGGTGCTGATCGACGGGCTGCGCGTGGGCTCGTCGTCGGTGGGCGCGACGTCGCTGGAGGCGATTCCGCTCGACCAGATCGAGCGTATCGAGATCCTGCGCGGTCCCGCGTCGAGCCTGTACGGCGCCGATGCGATCGGCGGCGTCATCCAGGTCTTCACGAAGCAGGCGGAGGGCAGCACGTTCGTGCCGAACGCGGCGGCCGGGTACGGCACCTACGACACGCGCAACGCGAACGCCGGCCTGCGCGGCGCGCTGGGCCCGCTGCGCTTTTCGGTGCAGGCGGGCGGCACGCGCAGCGCGGGCTACAACGCGATCGTCAACCCGGCGAACTTCAGTTACAACGACGACGCGGACGGCTATGCGGCGGAGAACGCGGGACTCAACGCCGTGCTGCCGTGGGCCAAGGGGCAGGAAGTCGCCGTCCAGTTCTTCCGGAACCGGCTCAACAACCAGTTCGACGGCGGACCGGGGTTCGACGACCGCACGATCACGACGCTCGAGGCATGGTCGGTGGCAAGCCGCAACCAGCTCGGCGAACGCTGGCTGTCGACGCTCACCGCCGGCGAAGGCAGCGACGACTCCGTCTCCCAGACCGCGTACGGCGATGCGCCGTTCAGGACGACGCAACGTCAATTCACGTGGCAGAACGACGTGACGCTGCCGCTCGGTGCGCTGACGCTCGTGCTGGAGCGGCGCGAGGAACATCTCGCCACCGACGCGGGATTCGCGGTGAATGACCGCGACACGAATTCGGCGACTGCGGTCTATCAGCTCCGCCACGACGCCATCGCGCTGCAGGCGAACCTGCGGCACGACAGTTCGAGCCAGTACGGCGGCAGGACGACGGGCGGCGTCGCGCTCGGCTACCGGTTCTCGCCGGCCTGGCGGGTCACGGCGGGCTACAGCACCGGGTTCAAGGCGCCGTCGTTCAACGACCTCTACTATCCGCTGTTCTCGAACCCGAACCTGCTTCCGGAAACCGCGCGCAACACCGAAGTGGGCGCCTACTGGACGGCGGCGGCGGGCGCGGTGCGCTGGGAGGCGCGCGCCATCGGCTACTACAACCAGGTCGACGACTTGATCGTGTTCCAGTGCGACGCCGACTTCAATTGCCAGCCGAACAATGTCGACCGCGCGACCTTGAAAGGCGTGACGCTCGGGCTCGATCTTTCCTGGCGCGACACGCGGGTCAAGGCGTCGCTCGACCTGCAGGATCCGGAAAACGATGCGACCGGCGCGCTGCTGCCGCGCCGCGCCAGGCAGCACGGCGCGGTGCAGGTGCTGCAACAGGCCGGGCCGGTGCAGCTCGGCGTCGAATTCGTCGCGTCGTCGCTGCGCTACGACGACGCGGCCAACCTCGTGAAAATGGGCGGCTACGGCATCGTCAACCTGACGGTCGACTGGCCGTTCGCGAAAGGGTGGTCGCTGCTGGTACGCGGCAACAACGTGTTCGACAAGAACTACCAGCTCGCGGCCGATTACTCGACCGGCGGCGCCACGGTGTTCGCCGGACTGCGGTGGCAACCGTGACCGCATTGCACGCCTTCGTCACCGCGCTGGCCGTGGCGATTGCCGGGGTCGCCCCTGGCGCGGTCCGCGCGGTCGACGACGCGGGCAACGAGGTCGTGCTCATGCGCCCGGCGCAGCGCATCGTCAGCCTGGCGCCGCACGCGACGGAACTGCTTGTTCGCGGCCGGCGCGGGCGGCGCCGTCGTCGGCGCCGTTGCCCACAGCGACTGGCCGCCGCCGGCGCGCGCGCTGCCCCGCGTCGGCGATGCGGCGGCGCTCGACCTCGAGCGCATCGTCGCGCTGGCGCCTGACCTCGTGATCGCGTGGCCGTATACCGCGCCGCCGCAGCTCGCCGCGTTGCGGGCGCAGAAGGTGCCGGTGTTCGTCAGCGATCCGCAATCGATCGCGGGCATCGCCGACGACATCGAGAAGCTGGGGGTGCTCGCCGGCAACCGCGGCATCGCGCTCGCCGTTGCCGCGGCGCTGCGCCAGCGGCAGGCCGCATTGCGCGCGAAGTACCGCGACGCGCCGCCGCTGCGCGTGTTCTACGAGGTATGGAACGAGCCGCTGTACACGATCGGCGGACGGCACCTGATCTCCGAGGCGATCGCGACCTGCGGCGGCGACAACGTGTTCGCGGCGCTGACGCTGCCCGCGCCGTCGGTGACGGTGGAGGCCGTCGTGGCCGCGCGGCCCGACGTGATCGTCGGCGGCAGCGACGACGGCACGCGGCCGGCGTGGCTCTCGGACTGGCTGCGCTGGCCCGATATCCCGGCGGTCCGCGATGGCAATCTCTATGCGGCCGACGGCAACCTGCTCCATCGTTCCGGACCGCGTTTCCTGGACGGCGTCGCGGCGCTGTGCGCCGACTTCGAGAAGGCGCGAGCGCGGCGCAGGCCTTGAGGTCAGGCCGGCAGGAAGGCGGTGCCGCGCGGGTGCGGGATGGCGACCAGCGGCTGGCCGTAGAGCAGCGACAGGCGCTCCGCCGTCAGCAGGTCGGCGGCCGGCCCGGCCACCACCTGCTCGAAGCCGAACAGGATCGCGTGCGTCGCATGCCGCGCGGCGAGCGCCAGGTCGTGCAACGCCATCACCACCGCATGACGGCCGTCGGCGGCGCGCGCCCCCAGCAACTCGAGCGTGCGCACCTCGTGCGCGACATCCAGGTGATTGGTCGGCTCGTCGAGCAGCATGACGTCCGGGTCCTGCGCCAGCAGCATCGCGAGCGCCACGCGCCGGCGTTCGCCGCCCGACAGCGTCTGCACGTTGCGCGCCGCCGCCTCGGTCATGCCGACGGCAGCGAGAGCGGCCCGTGCCTGCGCCACGTCATGCTCGCTTTCGCCGCGCCAGCGCGGCAGGTGCGGATGCCGGCCCGCCAGCGCGACTTCCAGCGCCGTGTCGGGGAACGCGTCGAACGTGTCCTGCGGCAGCAGGCCCAAGCGGCGCGCGCGGTCGCGCGCCGGCAGCTCGCCGATCCGCCGGTCGCCCACCAGCACGGTGCCGGCGGCCGGGGCGCGCAGTCCGGCGAGTGTGGTCAGCAAGGTGGTCTTGCCGGCCCCATTGGGCCCGACCAGCACCCAGCACTCCCCGCCATGCACGGCGAAGGACAGGTCGCGGCACAGCGTGCGGCCGGGCACCGTCAGCGTGACGCCCTGGCATGCGAGGAGCGGTTGGGTCATGACAGCCCCCACGCTTGCGGCTGTCGCCGCGGCGCTGCCCCCCGAGGGGGAGCAATTCGTGTCTCGGGGCGGCCCTTCGCCACGAATGACGGCCCCCACGCTTGCGGCTGTCGCCGCGGCGCTGCCCCCCGAGGGGGAGCAATTCGTGTCTCGGGGCGGCCCTTCGCCACGAATGACCCTGCGCTCACGCCGCGGACTTCCGCAACAGCCACAGGAACAGCGGCACGCCGGCCAGCGCCGTCAGCACGCCCACCGGCAACTGGGACGGCGCGATCACCGTGCGCGCGAGCGTGTCGGCCAGCACCAGCAGCGCGCCGCCGGCCAGCGCGGACGCCGGGAGCAGATAGCGCTGGTCGTTGCCGATGACGAGGCGCACGGCGTGCGGCACCACGAGGCCCACGAAACCGACGCTGCCGGCCACCGTCACGGCGATCGCCGTGGCCGCTGCCGCCAGCGCATGCAGCGCGAACGTCACCGCGCGGACGGGAACGCCCAGGCTTGCCGCTGTCGTGTCGCCGCGCGCCAGCAGCGTCGCGTCGCGCGCGAGCGGCAACGCGAGCAGCAGCACGACGACGAGCGCGGCGAGCGCCAGCGCGCCATGGGTCGCGCCCGACAGGTCGCCGATCAGCCAGAACAACATGCCGCGCACCTGCGCATCCGGCGCCAGCGACAGGATCAGCATGATGAGCGCGCCCCAGCCGGCCGCGACGACGACGCCGGTGAGCAGGAGTCGCGTCGGCGACCACGCACCCCGGCCGCGCGCGAGGCCGAAAACCAGCATCGTCGAGACGCTCGCGCCGACGAACGCGGCCGGTGTCGCGAGCGCGGCCACGCCGAGCAGCAGCGCGGTCAGGGCGCCGCACGCGGCGCCGCCGGACAGGCCCAGCACATACGGGTCGGCCAGCGGATTGCGCAACAGCACCTGCATCAGCGTCCCCGCCACCGCGAGCAGGCCGCCGACGGCGAACGCCGCCACCGCGCGCGG
The DNA here is from genome assembly GCA_963823475.1 of uncultured beta proteobacterium. Taxonomy (GTDB): domain Bacteria; phylum Pseudomonadota; class Gammaproteobacteria; order Burkholderiales; family Casimicrobiaceae; genus VBCG01. The sequence goes on along the minus strand of CAWGLS010000012.1, from coordinate 303,566 downwards.
CAGCCGCAGTTCGCGCACGACCGTCCCCGCCGTGTCCTGCGCGCCGCCGGCAAGCGCGCGCCAGACGGCGGCCGGGCCGATGTCGACGCTGCCGACGGCGAGTGAGAGCAGCAGCGCGCCAATCGCCGTGCAGGCGAGCGCCGCCAGAACCGGCAACGGGGGAAGTCGGTGCACACGAAGCCTGTAGGACTGTGGACGCACGAATTATAGGCATCGCACCCCGGCGCGCCGCGAGGCCTATAATTCGCCTCCCGCCTCGCGTCCCCGCGCGTATCACCGGAATGCGATGAACAAGGCCTTCACCCGCGAGAGCGAAGACACCGAAGACGACGATGCGCCCGACGGCGCGCCGCTGCTGCCGGCCGGCACCAAGAACTACATGACGCCCGGCGGGTTCGCCCGGCTCAAGGCGGAACTCGATCGCTACCTGGCGACGGAACGGCCCGAGCTGGTGGCCACGATCGCGTGGGCGGCCGGCAATGGCGACCGCTCCGAGAACGGCGATTACATCTACGGCAAGAAGCGGCTGCGCGAAGTCGACCGGCGCATCCGCTTCCTGATCAAGCGTCTCGACAACGCGGAAGTCGTCGAGCCGACGGCGCACGGCGAGGACGAGGACCAGGTGTTCTTCGGCGCCACCGTCGACGTCGTCAACGGCCGTGGCGAGCGGCGGACGCTGAGCATCGTCGGCGTCGACGAGATCGATACGGCGCGCGGATACATAAGCTGGGTGTCGCCGATGGCGCGCGCCCTCATCCGGGCCCGCGAAGGCGACACGATCACGCTGCAGACGCCCGGCGGCACCGAGGAACTCGAAATCGACGTCGTGCGGTACGTGCCGCTGGCCACCGGCGAGCCGATGGGCGGAAGCCCGCGTGGTTGACGCGCCGCGCGCGCGCCGCCAATATTGACGTTGCTGCATCCGCGTCACGACCATGGAATCCGATCTTTCCCAGCTCGAACAGAAACTTGCCACGCTGATCGCGCATACGCGCGCGCTGCGCGCCGCGAACGAATCGCTGCGCCGCGATCTCGTGGCCGCGACCGACCGCAACCGCGAAATGACGATCAAGGTGCAGCAGGCCGGCGCACGCCTGGACGCGCTGATCGCCCGGATGCCGTCGGAATGAGCGCGGCGGCCGAAGGGAGTCGCGAATGAGCGCGGCCGAACGAGGACGCGAATGACGGCCAAGGGCGCCGACGCGGGCGGACGCACGGTCCAGCTCGACATTCACCTGCTCGGCCGCGACTACAAGGTCGCGTGCAAGGAACACGAGCGCGCCGATCTGCTCGAAGCCGTCGCGTTCCTCGACCTGCGGATGCGCGAGATCCGCGAGGCGAGCAAGACCGCCGGCGCGGACCGCATCGCGGTGATGGCGGCGCTCAACATCGCCAACGACCTGCTGCGCGAGCGCAAGTCTCCCCCGGCCTCGCCGACCGTGGCGCAGGGCAACGACGTTGACGGTACCGCGGCGCGGCGTAGAATCCAGTCGATGCACGCGGCGATCGACCAGGCGCTGGCGGGCCAGGAAAAACTGTTCTGAGTCACCATGCGGCGGGATTGCCCGCCGTTGCTTTCAATGTTCCCTGGGGTGTGCGAGCCAGCCAGATACTCCTTGAACCAATGCTCTCGTAGCGAGGTTGCCTTTGCCTTTTGCGAGCCGGTGTGCGCCCCCACGTGGAAGCGCCTTAAGGTTCCGGCAGGCGACCATTCTTGAACCCAGGTTCAGGATGAGGTTGGCACGGCATCACCGGGGAACACCCTTTTCGCACACGGAAATTCTCGAAAGGGCAAGGTCACGAAGGGCATCTACGAAATCACCGACGCCAGCAACAAGCGTGCGTGCTGGGGGGAAACCCGGCGGGCCGCGGCCGACCCGGTGGTGCCGGACGTGTAGACGAAGACGCACGTGGTATCCGGTGCCCCTGCATCCTCCGGCACCGGCCCGGTCGCGCGCGCGAGCTCATCGTCGAAGACCGGACGATCGCCGCCGTCGCGCTCGCGTGGACATCGGCACGCCACTACCTCGCGGATGAGCGGATGCAGGCGGCAGGGTCAGTCGCGGGGAAAGCGGCCCGTCCGCTCCACCCACTCGGCGAAGCGACTCATGAACTGCGTCAGGAACTGGCGCGTCGACTCGACCACGATGGCGTCCTCGGCGTCGAACAGCTTGTCCGCGCCGCCGATGTAGGCTTCCGGCGCAGGCATCGTGGCGACGTTGAGGCACATGAGACACTGGCGCAGATGGTGGTTGGCGCCGAACCCGCCGAGCAGGCCCGGCGACAGGCTGATCACGGCGGCCGGCTTGCCGTCCCAGACGTTGCTGGCCTTCGGCCGCGAGCCCACGTCGATGGCGTTTTTCAGTGGTGACGGAATCGAACGGTTGTACTCGGGCGTGAGAAAGAGCAACGCATCCGCCGCGCGCACCTCGCCGCGAAACTGCGTCCATGCCGCGGGCGGCGACGCTTCCTCGTCCTGGTTGTAGAGCGGCAGCGCGCCGATCTCGATCACCTCGAGCTCGAGCGCCGGCGGCGTGAGAGGCCGCAGCGCGCGCGCCAGGCGCCGCGTGTACGCGGCGGCGCGCAGGCTGCCGATGATGACGCCGATGTTGCGTACGTTCGTTTGCATCGGGTGCTCCGGTAGAGGTTCAGAGGCCGAGATACGCGCGCCGGATTTCCGGCCGCGCCATCGGCGTTTGGGGATCGCTTTCGGCCACGATGCCGCGTTCCTCGAACTCTTAGGCGCGTTGCGACGCTTGCATCGCCATGGCGACATTTTACTCGACCAGCAACACGGTCACGTCTTCGCTGTTGATGCGCCGGGTGGCCACCCACCCTGTGATACTGTCGCCGGGTGCGCCAGCGTTGTCGTAGCTCCCGATTGTTTGACTTGCGTCCACGGCCTTTGAACTCGTACTCATCTCGGCATTTTTGCAGGCTCTGCACGGGGTTTTGGGTGGGATTCTGGGTGGGAAATGAGTGGATGAAACGGGCGATGACTGGATAGCGCCATTATGGCGACCGTCGATAACTTGTTTAATATTAAAGAGAATTTGGATTGGCTAGGATAGCTCTGGAGTGAACGTGCGTTACTGGCTGATGAAATCCGAGCCGGACGAGTTCTCGATCGACGATCTCGTCCGCGCCCGCGGCAAGACCACGTCGTGGTTCGGCGTGCGCAACTACCTGGCGCGCAACTACATGCGCGAGATGAAGGTCGGCGAACGCGCCTTCTTCTATCACTCGAGCTGCCCGGAACCCGGCATCGCCGGCATCGTGGAGATCGCGAAGCTCGCGCACCCCGACGTCACGCAATTCGACGCCAAGAGCGAGTACTACGACGCGAAGGCGACGCCTGAGGAGCCGCGCTGGTTCAACGTCGACGTCAGGCTCGTCGAGAAGACCAGGCTCGTCACGCTGCCGGAAATGCGCGCGGAGCCCGCGCTGGCGGGCATGATCACGCTGCAGCGGGGCAACCGGCTGTCGATCACGCCGGTGACGCCCGCCGAATGGAAGGCCATCGTCAAGCTCGCCGCGCGCCGATTGCCTGCCGCGTGAACTTCGCGCTGATCCCGATCTTCCTGGCGCTCGGCGCCTTCGTCGGCTTCCTGGCCGGACTGCTCGGCATCGGCGGCGGGTTCTCGATGGTGCCCGTGCTGATCGAGGTGTTCTCGCACGAGGGGTTCGCGACCGAGCACCTGGTGCCGATGGCGATCGGCACGTCGGCGGGCACGATCATCTTCACGTCGCTATCGTCGGCGCGCGCGCACCATGCGCGCGGCGCGGTGAACTGGAAGGTGTTCGTGGCGATGGCGCCGGGACTCGTCGTCGGCTCGCTCGTCGGACCGCAGATCGCGAGCGCGCTGCCGTCGCCGATCATGGCCGGCCTCTTCGGCACGTTCATCTGGTTCGGCGCCTACCGGATGTTCCGCAACCGGCCGCCGGTGGCGTCGCGGCAACTGCCGGGGCGTGCGGGCATGTTCGGCATGGGCGCGCTCGTCGGCACGATTTCCGGCATGGTCGGCACCGGCGGCGCCTTCATCTCGGTGCCGTTCATGACCCGCTGCAACGTCAAGCTGCACGAAGCCGTCGCGACGTCGGCCGCGCTCGGCTTGCCGATCGCCGTAGCGGCGACGACCGGCTTCGCGCTGGCCGGCATGCGCAAGTCGGGCTTGCCGCCGTATTCGCTCGGCTATGTCTACCTGCCGGCGCTCGTCGTGATCGTCGTCACCAGCACGCTGTTCGCGCCGCTGGGCGCGCGGATGGCGCACGCATGGCCGGTGGCGCGGCTGCGCCATGCGTTCGGCACGATGCTGTTCGTGCTCGGCGCGTACATGTGGTGGAAGGCGCTGCACCTCTAGGAAGAGAATCGGCGGGGGCGGGAACGGACTGCCACGCGCGACCCCGCAGCAGGCCATGGGCCGCCATGCCGTGCGCAGCATCACCCCAAACGAAGCCGCCCGGCAACTGCACCGGCGGCACCAGCGTGCCATTACCGCCAACTCCGCTGCGACCGCCCAATCTACCGCCGTTGCCGGCGTCGATGCCCGCGTCAGGCGTCCGCGTCCTGCCGCGCGAGGGCGTCGCCCTGCGCATCATCGCCATATCCGAAGCGTACGCTCGGTTGCCCGCCGGCGGACACGCGCACGGCGCAGAACTTGAACTCCGGAATCTTGCCGAACGGATCGAGCGCCGGATTCGTCAGCAGGTTCGCCGCCGCCTCGTAGTAGCAGAACGGCAGGAACACCGTCCCCGGCGGCGTCCCGCTGTCGGCCCGCGCGTACAGCGAGACCGACCCGCGGCGTGACGCCACGGTGATCGCCGCGCCCGGCAGCACGCCCAGCGCCGCGAGATCGGCGGGATTGAACGATCCGACCGGGCCGGGCTCGATCGCGTCCAGGACTTCCGTGCGGCGCGTCATGCTGCCCGTATGCCAATGCTCGAGCTGGCGGCCGGTGATCAGCACGAACGGGTACGCCGGATCGGGCTTCTCGTTGGCCGGGATCAGCGCGGCGGGAACGAGTCGCGCGCGACCGCTCGCCGTGGGGAACGTTTGCGTGAAGACCACGCGCTCGCCCGGATCGCCCTCGTTCTCGCAGGGGTAGGTGACCGCGTGTTCGCGCTCCAGGCGATCCCACGTGATGCCGGCGATCGACGGCATCGCGACGCGCATCTCGGCGAACACGTCGCGCGGATGCGCGTAACGCCACGGCAGGCCCATCCGCTGGCCGATGTCGACGATGATGGCCAGGTCCTGGCGTGCATCTCCCGGCGGTTCGAGCGCCTGCCGGCCGAGCTGCACCGTGCGGTCGGTGTTGGTGAACGTGCCGGTCTTTTCCGGGAACGCCGACGCCGGCAGCACGACATCGGCGAGATACGCGGTCTCGGTGAGGAAGATGTCCTGCACGACGAGCATGTCCAGTTCGGCCAGCGCCTGCCGCGCATGGCGGACGTCGGGGTCGGACATCGCGGGATTCTCGCCCATCACGTACATGCCGCGGATCGTGCCGGCATGGATGGCATCCATGATCTCCACCACCGTCAGCCCGGGCTGGTCGTCGAGCGTCACGCCCCACAGCGCCTCGAAGCGGTCGTGGGCGGCGGCGTTGTCGACGCGCTTGTAGTCCGGCAGCATCATCGGAATCAGGCCGACGTCGCTCGCGCCCTGCACGTTGTTCTGCCCGCGCAGCGGATGCAGTCCCGTGCCCGGGCGCCCGACCTGGCCGGTCAGCATCGTCAGCGCGATCAGGCAGCGCGCGTTGTCGGTGCCGTGCACGTGCTGCGAGATCCCCATGCCCCACAGGATCATCGCGGCGCGCGACGTCGCGAACATGCGGGCGACGGCGCGCAGCGTTTCGGCGGGGATGCCGCAGATCGGCGCCATCGCTTCCGGGCTGAACGCGGCGACGTTGCGCTCGATCTCGTCGAAGCCGCTGGTGCGGTCGGCGACGAATTGCTCGTCGACCAAGCCTTCCTCGATGATGGTGTGCATCAGCGCGTTCAGCATCGCGACGTCGGTGTCGGGCTTGAACTGCAGGTAGTGCGTGGCGTGCCGCGCGAGTTCCGAGCGGCGGGGATCGGCAAGAATCAGCCGCGTGCCGTTCTTCACGGCGTTCTTGAGCCACGTCGCCGCCACCGGATGGTTGACGACCGGATTGGCGCCGATCAGCAGCACGACGTCGGCCTGCAGGACGTCCATCACCGGATTGGACACGGCGCCGGAGCCGATGCCTTCCAGCAGCGCCGCCACGCTCGATGCATGGCACAGCCGCGTGCAGTGATCGACGTTGTTGGTGCCGAAGCCGGTGCGCACGAGCTTCTGGAACAGATACGCTTCCTCGTTCGAGCACTTGGCCGAACCGAAGCCCGCCAGCGCGCGCGGACCCATCGTGTCACGGATCTCCCTCAGCTTGGCCGGTCGCGAGCGAGAGCGCCTCCTCCCATGTCGCTTCGCGGAAGACGGCGAGCGGATTGCCGGGATCCATCCGGAAGTCGGCCGACTTGCCCACGCCGTCGCGGCGGATCAGCGGCCTCGTCAGCCGCTGCGGATGCGCAACGTAGTCGAAGCCGAAGCGGCCCTTGACGCACAGCCGCTCGTGATTGGCCGGGCCGTCGCGCCCTTCGACGCGCACGATCTCGTTCTCGTGCACGTGGTAGGTCAGCTGGCAGCCGACGCCGCAGTACGGGCACACCGACGCCACCTGCTTGTCGACCGGCGCGAGGTACGCTTCCTTTGCCGGCGCCAGCGCGCCCGTCGGGCACGCCTGCACGCATTCGCCGCAGGCCACGCAGGTCGACGCGCCCATCGGGTCGTGCAGGTCGAACACGATGCTCGAGTGGCCGCCGCGATACGCGTAGCCGATGACGTCGTTGACCTGCTCCTCGCGGCAGGCGCGCACGCAGCGCGTGCACTGGATGCACGCGTCGAGGTTCACCGCCATCGCCGGATGCGAGACGTCGGTGGCGGGCTGTTCGCGCGCGGCGAAACGCGGCTTGCCGATGCCCAGCGCCCGCCGCCACTGCTCGAGCTCCGAATCCGGCTTGTAGACCTTTTCCGGCATGTCGGAAACGAGCAGCTCCACGATCATCTTCTGCGCGTGGACCGCGCGGGCGCTGTCGCTCGTCACTTCCATGCCGGCCGACGGATAGCGGCAGCACGACGGCGCCAGCACGCGCTCGCCCTTGATCTCGACCATGCACGAGCGGCAGTTGCCGTCCGCGCGCATGCCGGGGGCGTAGCACAGCCGCGGGATCGCCACGCCGAGGCGGTCCGCCACCTCGATCAGCGATTCGCCGGGGAACGCGCTGACGTCGCTGCCGTTCAGGCGGAATGCGATCGTTTCCTGCGCGAGGCCGCTTCGATCGGCGCATTCATGGCGCCACCGCAGCGAGTGAAAGTGGGCGACGCCGACCGCTATGCTGTCGTCCCCGCGCATGCGGGGACCCAGTGACTTTCGCCCAACGACGCTGGGTCCCCGCCTGCGCGGGGACGACGGAGTGGGATTCGTGCATCGCATCATTGGTCACACTTCCTGCGGGAAGTACTTCACGACACAGGCGATGGGATTCGGCGCCGCCTGGCCCAGCCCGCAGATCGACGCATCCGCCATCGCCTGCGACAGGTCGGCGAGCAGCGGCCGGTCCCATTGCGGCTCGCGCATCAGCGCCACGGCCTTCTGCGTGCCCACGCGGCACGGCGTGCACTGGCCGCAGGATTCGTCGGCGAAGAACTCCATCATGTTCAGCGCGGCGTCGCGCGCGCGGTCGTGCTGCGACAGCACGATCACGGCGGCGGATCCGATGAAGCAGCCGTACGGTTGCAGCGTGTCGAAATCGAGCGGGATGTCGCCCAGCGACGCGGGCAGGATGCCGCCCGACGCGCCGCCGGGCAGGTAGCCGTAGAACTCATGGCCGTCGGCCATGCCGCCGCAATACTCGGCGATCAGTTCGCGCACGGTGATGCCGGCCGGCGCGACGTGGACGCCGGGCTTGCGCACGCGCCCCGACACCGAGAAGGAGCGCAGTCCCTTGCGGCCGTTGCGGCCCTGCCCTGCGAACCATGCGGCGCCCTTTTCGAGGATCTCGCGCACCCAGTACAGCGTTTCCATGTTGTGCTCGAGCGTCGGGCGTCCGAACAGCCCGACCTGCGCGACGTACGGCGGGCGCAATCGCGGCATGCCGCGCTTGCCCTCGATCGACTCGATCATCGCCGACTCCTCGCCGCAGATGTACGCGCCCGCGCCGCGGCGCAGGTGAATGCGCGGCAGCGGGCACGGAGGATCGGCTTCGAGCGCCGCGATTTCGCGCGCCAGCAGCGCGCGGCAGGCGGCGTACTCGTCGCGCAGGTAGACGTAGATCTCGTCGATGCCCACCGCCCAGGCGGCGATCAGCATGCCTTCGAGAAAGCGATGCGGATCGCGTTCGAGGTAATGACGGTCCTTGAACGTGCCCGGCTCGCCTTCGTCGATGTTGACCGCCATCAGCCGCGGCGCGGGCTCGGCGCGGACGATCTTCCACTTGCGGCCGGCGGGAAAGCCGGCGCCGCCCAAGCCCCGCAACGCCGAATGCTCCATCGCGTCAGTCACGGCGTCGACCGTGCGCCGGCCGTCGATGCAGTCGCGGAGCACGGCATAGCCCCCGGCCGCGCGATAGGCGGCGAGGTCGAGATACGGCGGGGGGGCGGCCTCGGTCTCGCCCGCCGCGATCGCCGCCGCAATCTTTGCGGCGGTGGCGTTGTCGACCGGATTGCGGCCGACGACCGCCGCCGGCGCGTGCTCGCAGCGGCCGATGCACGGCGCGCCCAGCACACGGACGCCACGCTCGCGCAACGACGTCAATTCGCGCTTCAGCGCGTCGCCGCCGGCCATCACGCACGACAGCGTCTCGCAGACGCGGACCGTCAGCGCCGGCGGCGCCTCGCCGCCTTCCTTCACGACGTCGAAATGATGGTAGAACGTCGCGACTTCGTAGACCTCCGTCATCGCGAGCTTCATCTCGGCGGCCAGTGCCACGAGATGCGCCGCCGACAGGCTGCCGTAACGGTCCTGGATGCGGTGCAGGTGCTCGATCAGCAGGTCGCGCCGGCGCGGGGCGTCGCCGAGCAACGCCGCGACCTCGGCGGCCGCCTGCGGGTCGAGCGCGCGGCCCTTCGGGCGGCCGCGCGGTCCGCGACCCCTGCGCAGGCCGGAAGTGTCGATCGTGGCGGTATCCGTCATGCGTTCAGTCCAGGAAGTCGCAGTTTTTTTCCACGTGCGCGGCGAGGTCGAGCGAGTGCTGGCGCACCAGCCGCTCGGCGAGCTCGGTGTCGCGGCGCTCCAGCGCCTCGATGATGTGCATGTGGTCGATGATGGAGCGCGCCGCGCGGTCGCTCTGCGAGATCGTCATCTTGCGGATCGCGCGGACGTGGATGAACAGGTTGTCGATCGTCTTGCCCATCAGGTGCGAGCCCGAAAGCCGGATGATCGCCTGGTGGAACGCGATGTTCGCCTCCGAATACTCGTCGATGTGCTCGGCCGGCGTCGTCGTGCGGAACTCGTCGAACATCGTGCGCAGCGCGGCGATGTCCGCATCCGACGCGTTCACGGTGGCCAGCCGCGCGGCCATGCTCTCGATCGCCGCCCACATCTCGATCATCTCGATGATCTGCTTTTTCGTCTTGCGGACGATGAAGATGCCGCGGCGCGGCTCGGTGCGCAGGAAGCCTTCCTGGTCGAGCAGCGTCATCGCCTCGCGGATCGGCGTGCGCGACACGCCCAGTGCCAGCGACAGCGCCCGCTCGTCCAGGCGGATCTCCTCCGGATGCGCGTAGATGTCGGCGTCGGTGATCATCTGCTTCAACGCCGCGTACGCCTGGTCGCGGAGGCTGACGTTGGTGTTGATCGGCTGCAACGGCGGCAACACCGCTTGCGTCGTGGAGTCCATGGAGCGTGCCTGAAGGGGTCCGGCGAGCGACAAAAACTAGTGGCGTGCGCCCTGGCGGACGGACGTCATGGCCGCGGCCGCACCGTCGCGGCGGGCGATGGGAGCCGTCCGCATCGAAACGATGCGGACGCGCGGCGGGAATGGGTGCATCGGGCCGTCGAAATGATCGTTGTGACTGTTGACAATCGCTGATATACCACATACGTTACGCCGAATATCAAAAGAAGCCAAGCGAACTTGGGCTGCGGTCTGGAGGGTTGTGGGCATGGCCTGTGACGCCGGACCACAATGTTTTTGCGGGGCGTCATGGAGGTGTCCGGCGCGACGTTGCCTGCCGGTCGCCGCCATCGCACGCTTCGCGCGCCCTCGCGATTGCGCCCTCTTGGGACCGATCACCTGCTCAATCGACCTGACGCGCTTTCCGCGCACTCGGAGATTCTCCATGGAACACGTAGCCACGAAGTCCGGCGCTCCCCCGTCGTCCGCCGCCGAGGACACGCAGAAAGTCGCCGGCGGCGGCGCGATCAGCGCCGCAGCGCAGGAAATCGACGGCTTCCAGCTCGTCATCGAGGCGCTCAAGCTGAACGGCATCGATACGATCTTCGGCCTTCCCGGCATCCCGATCACCGACCTCACGCGCAAGTTGCAGGCCGCCGGCATCCGCGTCATTTCGTTTCGCCATGAACAGAACGCCGGGTATGCCGCGTCCGCCGCGGGCTTCATGACGGGCAGGCCCGGCATCTGCCTCACGGTGTCCGCGCCCGGGTTCATGAACGGGTTGACGGCGCTCGCCAACGCCACCACCAACTGCTTTCCGATGATCCTCATCAGCGGCTCGTCCGAGCGCGAGATCGTCGACCTGCAGCAGGGCGACTACGAGGAGATGGACCAGCTCGCCATCGCGCGGCCGCACTGCAAAAGTGCGTTCCGCGTGCTGCACGCCGAGGACATCGGCGTGGGCGTGGCGCGCGCGATACGTGCCGCGGTCTCCGGCCGTCCGGGTGGCGTCTATCTCGACCTGCCCGCCAAGCTGTTCCCGCAAACGATGGAAGCAGGAGCGGGCAGGAATTCATTGATCCAGGTCGTCGATCCGGCGCCGCGCCAGATTCCCGCGCCGGACGCCGTCAAGCGCGCACTCGATCTGCTGAAGAGCGCCAAGCGTCCGCTGATCATTCTCGGCAAGGGCGCGGCGTACGCGCAGGCCGATGCCGATGTTCGCGCACTGGTGGAAAGGACCGGGATCCCGTACCTGCCGATGTCGATGGCCAAGGGCCTGCTGCCCGACACGCACGAGCAATCCGCGTCCGCGGCGCGCTCCTACGTGTTGCCCGAGGCGGACGTCGTGATGCTGATCGGTGCACGGCTCAACTGGCTGCTTTCGCAAGGCAAGGGCAAGACGTGGGGCGGCAACGGCGCCAAGGCATGGGGCGGCCAGAAGTTCGTCCAGGTCGACATCTCGCCGCAGGAGGCGGACAGCAACGTCCGCATCGATGCGCCGGTGGTCGGGGACATCGGCTCCTGCGTCGCGGCCATGCTGGGCGCGCTGGGTAACAACTGGCCGAAGCCGCCCGCCGAATGGATCGATGCGATCACGGAGCGCAAGACCAAGAACGTCGCGAAGATGGCCGAATCGCTGGCGAAGGACCCGTCGCCGATGAACTTCCACAGCGCGCTTTCCGTCGTGCGCGACATCGTCAAGGCCAATCCGGATGCCATGCTGGTCAACGAGGGTGCGAACGCGCTCGACTTCACGCGCAGCATCGTGGACATGTACAAGCCGCGCAAGCGGCTGGACGTCGGCACGTGGGGCGTCATGGGCATCGGCATGGGCTTTTCGGTCGCGGCGGCCGTGGTCAGCGGCGAGCAGGTGATCGCGATCGAGGGCGACAGCGCCTTCGGTTTCTCCGGCATGGAATGCGAGACGATCTGCCGCTACAACCTGCCGGTCTGCGTCGTGATCATGAACAACAACGGCGTCTACCGCGGCGACGAAGTGAATCCGACCGGAGGACGCGATCCGTCGCCGCTGGTGTTCGTCAAGGGCGCGCGCTACGAGATGCTGATGGAGGCCTTCGGCGGCGTGGGCGTGCTGGCCAGCACGCCGTCCGAGCTTCGCGTCGCGATGGAAGAGGCAATCCGCTCGCGCAGGCCCACGCTGATCAACGCGGTCATCGACGAAAAGGCGGGCACGGAAAGCGGCCGCATCACGAGCCTCAATCCCGCCGCGAAGAAGAAACCGTAAGAGCTTTTCTCAGGCTGACTCGAGCGCTTTCGAAATGACGGCATTGCATAGGGGAACGTATGGGTAAGGCATTGGACGGCGTCCGCATCCTGGACTTCACGCACGTGCAGTCGGGCCCGACGTGCACGCAGCTTCTGGCCTGGTTCGGCGCCGACGTGATCAAGGTCGAGCGCGCGGGCGAGGGCGACATCACGCGCGGCCAGCTGCGCGACATTCCCGACGTGGACAGCCTCTATTTCACGATGCTGAACCACAACAAGCGCTCGGTGACGATCGACGCCAAGAAGCCGAAGGGCAAGCAGATCCTCGAGGCGCTGGTGAAGAAGTGCGATGTGCTGGTCGAGAATTTCGCGCCCGGCGCGCTCGACCGCATGGGACTCACGTGGGAGCACATCCAGCAGCTCAATCCGCGGATGATCGTCGCGTCGGTGAAGGGTTTCGGCCCGGGTCCGTACGAGGACTGCAAGGTCTACGAGAACGTCGCGCAGTGCGCGGGGGGTGCCGCCTCCACCACCGGCTTCGACGACGGCCCGCCGCTCGTCACCGGCGCGCAGATCGGCGACTCGGGCACCGGCCTGCATCTCGCGCTCGGCATCGTGGCGGCGCTGTACCAGCGCAACACGTCGGGGCGGGGGCAGAAGGTGCTGGCGGCGATGCAGGACGGCGTGCTGAACCTCTGCCGCGTCAAGCTGCGCGACCAGCAGCGCCTCGACCGTACCGGCGTCATGCATGAATACCCGCAATACCCGAACGGCAAATTCCTCGAGGCCGTCCCGCGCGCCGGCAATGCGTCCGGCGGCGGCCAGCCGGGATGGATCCTGAAGTGCAAGGGCTGGGAGACCGATCCCAACGCGTACATCTACTTCATCACGCAGGCGCCGGTCTGGCAGAAGATCTGCGAGGTCATCGGCCGCCCGGAATGGCTGACGGACCCGCGCTACGCGACGCCCAAGGCGCGGCTGCCGCACCTGATGGAGATCTTCGCCAAGATCGAGGAATGGACGATGACCAAGACCAAGTTCGAGGCCATGGACATCCTGAACGAGCACGACATCCCGTGCGGTCCGATCCTGTCGATGAAGGAGATCGCCGAAGAGCCGTCGCTGCGCGCGACCGGCACCGTCGTCGAGGTCGACCACCCGACGCGCGGCAAATACCTGACGGTCGGCAATCCGATCAAGATGTCGGACAGCATCACGGAAGTGAAACGTTCGCCGCTGCTCGGCGAACACACGGACGAAGTGCTGGCCGAACTCGGCTACGGCAAGGATGACATCTCGGCGCTGCGCGCCGAGGGTGTCATCTGAACATCGCCGGGAATTGCGAATGTACAGACGCGGGGAATGTGGCAATCGTCGTCCCCGCGCAGGCGGGGACCCAGTGGCGTCCGTCAAAGACGCTGGATTCCCGCGTTCGCGGGAACGACGCGAGTCTTGCGACGGCTGTCGCTCATTTCGGATTTCATCGGTAAAGGGAACGACGATGGCGCACAACAAGACCGAAGTCCGCAGGATCCTCGACGCGGTGAAAGCCGCGGGCCGCATGTCGCTGACCGCGCCGGAGGGCAAGCAGGTGTGCGACGCCTACGGCATCCCGGTCCCCAAGGAAGGCGTTGCGACGTCGGCGGCGGAAGCCGCCAAGCTCGCCGCGGGCATGGGCTTCCCCGTCGTGCTGAAGATCGTGTCGCCGGAAATCCTGCACAAGACCGAAGCCGGCGGGGTGCAGGTCGGCGTCAAGAGCGCCGAGGAGGCCGAGCGCGGCTTCGCGACGATCATGGCCAATGCGAAGAAGTACGACGCCAAGGCCAACCTGCTGGGTGTCCAGGTCCAGCAGATGCTGATGGGCGGCCAGGAAGTGATCATCGGCGCGGTCACCGACCCGTCGTTCGGCAAGCTGGTCGCCTTCGGGCTGGGCGGCGTACTCGTCGAGGTGATGAAGGACATCACGTTCCGCCTGGCGCCGGCGACGCGCGAGGACGCGCTGTCGATGCTCGACGGCATCGCGGCCGCCGAAATGCTCAAAGGGGTCCGCGGGTCGGACCCGGTCAACCGGGATGCGCTGGCCGCATTGATCGAGAATGTGTCGCAGCTCATCTCCGATTTCCCGGAAATCAGCGAAATGGACCTGAACCCGGTGTTCGCGACGAAGAGCGGCGCGATCGCCGCCGACGTGCGGATCGTCACCGACTGGAATCCGCCGCCCGCGCGCTTCCGGCCGAAGCACGACGACATCGTCCGCGACATGAACCGCATCATGAAGCCCGATGCCGTCGCCGTGATCGGCGCCTCCGGCGAGGTCGGCAAGATCGGCAACTCCGTGATGAAGAACCTCATCAACGGCGGCTACCAGGGGAAGATCTACCCGATCAACCCGTCGGCCGACGAGATCATGGGGTTGAAGGCGTACAAGAGCGTCAAGGACGTGCCCGGCGACATCGACGTCGCCGTGTTCGCGATTCCCGCCAAGTTCGTCGCGCAGGCGCTGGTCGAGGTCGGCGAGAAGAAGATCCCCGGCGCCGTGCTGATTCCGTCCGGCTTCGCCGAGACCGGCAACGTCGCGGGCCAGGAAGAGATCCAGGCGATCGGCCGCAAGTACGGCGTGCGGCTGATGGGTCCCAACATCTACGGCTTCTACTACACGTGGAAGAACCTGTGCGCGACGTTCTGCACCGCCTACGACGTCAAGGGACATGCGGCGCTGTCGTCGCAGTCCGGCGGCATCGGCATGGCGATCATCGGCTTCTCGCGCTCCGCCAAGATGGGCGTGTCGGCCATCGTGGGCCTGGGCAACAAGTCGGACATCGACGAGGACGACCTGCTGACGTTCTTCGAGCAGGACGACAACACGACGATCATCGCGCAGCACTGCGAGGACCTGAAGGACGGCCGCGCCTTCGCCGAAGTGGCGAAGCGCGTGTCGAAGAAAAAGCCCGTGGTGATGCTGAAGGCGGGCCGCACGAGCATGGGCGCCAAGGCGGCCAGCTCGCATACGGGCGCGCTGGCCGGCAACGACAAGATCTACGACGACGTGCTCCGCCAGTCCGGCGTGATCCGCGCGAAGGCGCTGCGCGAGCTGCTCGAGTACGCGCGCGCGATTCCCGTGCTGCCCACGCCCGAGGGCGAGAACGCGCTGATCATCACGGGCGCCGGCGGCTCGGGCGTGCTGCTGTCCGACGCCTGCGTCGACAACGACGTCAAGCTGATGGCGATGCCGCCGGACCTCGACGCGGCGTTCCGCAAATTCATCCCGCCGTTCGGCGCCGCCGGCAATCCGGTCGACATCACCGGCGGCGAGCCGCCGAAGACCTACCAGAACACGATCCGGCTCGGCCTCGAGGATCCGCGAGTCCATTCGCTAATCCTGGGCTACTGGCATACGATCGTGACACCGCCGATGGTATTCGCCAAACTGGTGGCCGAAGTCGTGGCCGAGTTCAAGGCGAAGGGCATCGAGAAGCCGATCGTCGCGTCGCTCGCGGGCGACGTCGAGGTGGAGGAGGCCGCGGAATACCTGTTCGCCCATGGCATCCCCGCATACCCGTATTCGACGGAGATGCCGGTGATGGTCCTGGGGGCGAAGTACAAGTGGGCACGAGGTGCAGGATTGATCAGGTAGGGAGCAGTCGCACCGCCGACTCGCGTGCGGAAAGTGCACGCGCGCGGGGGGGATGTGGACATCAACGCAACGAGTGTGCCGGCCGAGTTCGCCGTTGCCAATTGCACGTCAACAGGAGGATGTCATTCATGGGTCGTCAACTGTATAGCCGGGCAGTCGCCGCGGCCGGTGTTGTCGCAGGCCTTGCCTTTACCCCGTTCGCGGCGTACGCCGCATGGGAACCGACCAAGCCGGTCGAATTCATCGTTCCTGCCGGTACCGGCGGCGGTGCGGACCAGATGGCCCGCTTCCTCCAGGGTGTCGTCGCCAAGAACAACCTGATGAAGCAGCCGCTGATCGTCGTCAACAAGTCGGGTGGCGCGGGGGCGGAAGGATTCCTCGACGTCAAGAACTCGAAGGGCGACGCCAACAAGATCATCATCACGCTGTCGAACCTGTTCACGACGCCGCTGGCGACGGGCGTGCCGTTCAACTGGAAGGACCTGACGCCGGTCGCGATGCTTGCGCTCGACGAGTTCGTGCTGTGGGTCAACGCGGAGTCGGCCTACAAGACACCTGCCGACTACGTCGCCGCGATCAAGGCCGGCAATGCGGGCCAGTTCAAGATGGCGGGCACGGGATCGAAGCAGGAAGACCAGATCATCACGGTCGCGCTCGAGAAGGTCGTCGGCAAGAAGATGACCTACATCCCGTTCAAGGGCGGCGGTGACGTCGCCGTGCAGCTCGTCGGCAAGCACGTCGATTCGACGGTCAACAATCCGATCGAGGCGGTCGCGCATTGGCGTTCCGGCGCGCTGCGCCCGCTGTGCGTATTCGACAGCGCGCCGATGCCGTACCCGACGAAGGTGACGGCGACGCAGTCGTGGCAGGACATCCCGACGTGCAAGTCGCAGGGTCTCGCCGTCGAGTACCAGATGCTGCGCGGAATCTTCATGGCGCCGGGCGTCACGCAGGAGCAGGTCGACTACTACGTCGAGCTCTTGAAGAAGGTGCGCGCGCTGCCCGAGTGGAAAAAATTCACCGAGGAAGCGGCCTTCAACAGCACGTTCATGACAGGCAAGGAGTACGTGGACTGGGTCACGAAGGCGGAAGCCACGCACAAGGACCTGATGCAAGAAGCCGGCTTCATCGCGAAGTAAGCCGTGGCGAAGAACGCAAAACTTCCGGCGGGTGCTGTGGCCACCCGCTGGATGGAGCTGGTCGTCGCCTTCGCGCTCATCGTGGTCGGTCTCATCGTCGTCTACGACAGCCACCGCGTCGGCATCGAGTGGGCCGAAGACGGGCCCCGGTCCGGGTATTTTCCGAACTTCATCGGCTGGATCCTGGCCGGCGCCGGGGCGGTCATTGCCGGCCAGACGTTCCTTGGCTGGAAAGAGCTCGCCGGGAAGGTGTTCGTCGAACGCGAGCAGCTGAAGCCCGTGCTGCAGATGCTGGTGCCGTCGATGGTCTACGTCGCGCTGATCGCCGTGGTGGGCATCTACGTCGCTTCGGCGGTGTTCATCGCGGCCTTCATGCGCGTGCAGGGCAAATACCGGTGGCCGGCGACGCTTGGCGTCAGCATCAGCGTGCCGATCGCGATCTTCCTGCTGTTCGAAATCTGGTTCCTCGTGCCCTTGCCCAAGGGTCCGCTCGAGCACCTGCTCGGGTACTAGCCACCGCGCTCGCACCCAGTGCCGCGACACGGTATCGCCTCACGAACGGGGAGTTCGCTTGGAAGAAATCAGCAACCTGATGCATGGCTTCGAGGTCGCCCTGACCTGGAAGAACCTCATCTTCATGTTCGTCGGCATCCTGCTGGGGGTGCTGATCGGCGTGCTGCCGGGGTTGGGCGGCGCCAACGGCGTGGCGATCCTGCTGCCGCTGACGTTCACGATGCCGCCGACGTCGGCGATCATCATGCTGTCGTGCATCTACTGGGGAGCGTTGTTCGGCGGCGCGATCACGTCGATTCTGTTCAATATCCCGGGGGAGCCGTGGTCGGTGGCGACGACGTTCGACGGCTATCCGATGGCGCAGCAGGGGCGCGCCGGCGAAGCGCTGACCGCGGCGTTCACGTCGTCGTTCATCGGTGCGCTGTTCGCGGTGCTGATGATCACGTTCCTGGCGCCGCTGGTGGCCAAGTTCGCGCTGAAGTTCGGCCCGCCGGAGTACTTCGCGATCCAGCTGCTGACATTCTGCAGCTTCGTGGGCATGGGGCGCGAGCCGCCGGCGAAGACGATCGCCGCGATGATGCTCGGCTTCGCGCTGGCGGCCGTCGGCCTCGACACGATGACCGGCACGTTGCGGATGACGTTCGGCCAGCCCCAGCTGCTGCAGGGCTTCGACTTCCTGGTGGCGGTGATCGGGCTCTTCGGGCTCGGCGAGATCTTCCTGACGATGGAAGAAGGCCTGGCGTTCAAGGGCAAGAGCGCCAGGATCGATCCGGCGGTCGTGCTGCGGACGTGGGCGAAGCTGCCCAAGTACTGGGTCACATCGTTGCGGTCGTGTCTCGTCGGCTGCTGGATGGGCGTCACGCCGGGCGGCGCGACGCCGGCGTCGTTCATGAGCTACGGGATGGCGCGGCGATTCTCGAAGAACGGCGACAAGTTCGGCGATGGCGAGATCGAAGGCGTCGTCGCTCCCGAGACCGCTGCCCATGCCGCCGGCACCAGCGCGCTGCTGCCGATGCTCACCCTCGGCATTCCCGGATCGCCGACGGCCGCCGTGCTGCTGGGCGGCCTCATGATCTGGGGGCTGCAGCCGGGTCCGCTGCTGTTCGTCGAGAAGAAGGAGTTCGTCTGGGGCCTGATCGCCAGCATGTACCTCGGCAACATCGTCGGCCTGCTGATCGTGCTGACGACGGTGCCGTGGTGGGCGGCGATCCTGCGCATTCCGTTCGCGATCATCGCGCCGGTGATCGTCGTCATCTGCGCGATCGGCGCGTATACGGTCCATCACAACATGTTCGACGTGGTGATGATGCTGGTGTTCGGCGTCGTCGGCTACCTGTTCAAGAAGCTCAAGTATCCGCTGGCGCCGCTGGTGCTGGCGCTCGTCCTCGGCGACATGGCGGAGACGAGCTTCCGGCAATCGATGCTGCTGTCGGCAGGCAGCACGAGCATCTTCTACTCCAATTGGCTCGTCGGCTCGATCGTCACGCTGGCGTTCATCCTGCTGTCGTGGCCGCTCGTGGCGTACCTGCTGGATCGGTGGCGCGTCAGCGAAGGTCGGCCGCGGCGCGCGTAGGCCAGGCACGATGCCGCTGCCTCACGCGGCGGCATCGGGCGCGGGATTGCGACCGTTGAACGGCGGCGATCGCTGCATCCGACGTCCGCTCCAACGGACGCGATCCCGCGGCCCCGGACGGCCGCGGGGCGCGATCAGACAGAAGTAGAAAACTGCTCGCGCAGCACAGCCTTTTGCACCTTGCCCATGGCATTCCTGGGCAACTGCTCGAGGAAATAAACGCGCTTCGGCACCTTGAAGCTGGCGATCTCGCCGCGCAACGCACCGATGACGTTCGCTTCGGTCAGCGAATGCCCGGGCTTGCCGACGATGACGACGGCGACCGCCTCGCCGAAATCCGGGTCCGGCATGCCGACGACCGCCGACTCCTCGACGCCTTCCATCCGGTCGATGCGTTCCTCGATCTCTTTCGGATAGACGTTCAAGCCGCCGGTGATGATCAGGTCCTTCGCGCGGCCGACGAGGCGCAGGTAGCCGGTGCTTGGGCCCTCGGTCACCCATTCGCCCATGTCGCCCGTCTTGAAGTAGCCGTCGGCGGTGAACTCCTCGCGCGTCTTCTCCTCCATCCGCCAGTAGCCGGCGAACACATTCGGACCGCGCACCTGCACGCCGCCGATCGCTCCCGCCGCGCAGACGTTGCCGCCGTCGTCGACGATCCGCACGTCCACCCCCGGCAGCGGCCTGCCCACCGTGCCGCCGACGCGCGCGCCGTCCAGGGGATTCGACGTGATCATTCCCGTTTCGGTCATGCCGTAGCGCTCGAGGATCGCCTGGCCCGTCCGTGCGCTGAACGCCGCGAAGGTCTCGGCCAGCAGCGGCGCCGATCCCGACACGAAGAGGCGCACCGCCTGGCACCGGTCGCGGGTGAACGAGGGCTCATCGAGGAGACGCGTGTAGAACGTCGGCACGCCCATCATCACCGTCGCGCGCGGCAGCAGCGATGCCACTTCCTGCGCATCGAATCGGGGCAGCCACAGCATGCGCGACCCGGACAGCAGCGCGCAATGCGTCGCCACGAACAGCCCATGCACATGGAACACCGGCAGCGCGTGCAGCAGCACGTCGCCGCGCGTGAAGCCCCACGTGTCGACGAGCGCGAGTGCGTTGGACGCGAGATTGCGGTGCGTGAGCATCGCGCCCTTCGAGCGGCCGGTCGTGCCGGACGTATAGAGAATCGCCGCCAGGTCGTCCGGCGCGGATATCGCCGTCGCGAATTCGGCGGGCATGCCCGCGGCCCGGTCCAGCAGCTCGGCGAGCGTCAGCACCGTCGCGCCGCGGTCCAGCGTCGCCACGACGCCGAGATGATCGGGGTTGCAGACGATCACCTTCGGCTGCGCGTCGCCGAAGAAATAGCCGAGTTCGCTGCGCTGGTACCCGGTGTTGAGCGGGAGGTAGACGAGTCCCGCGCGCAGGCAGCCGAGATAGAGCGCCAGCACGTGCCAGTGCTTGTCGACCTGGGCTGCCACCCGGTCACCGGGCGCGCAGCCGGCGGCGACGAGCGCGTGCGCCACCTGCGCCGATGCCGCCGCCAGCTCGTCGTAGTGGACGACCGGCCCGTTGGGAATGACGAGGAACGGCTGCTCGGCGCCGTCGGGGAAATGGCGCTCGAAGAGCGAATAGAGATTGGCGTTCATCCTCGGGCGCGCGCCCGTGACGTCCGGGCAGTCTTGTCGTGTCGTAGCGATTATTTCACAGAGGGGTGCCTGCCGTGGCGGCGCGCCATGAACAGCCGCCCGAGTTGCTCGGCCCTGGCCTCGAGCAGCGCAGCGGTGTCGGCGATGCAGTCCGCGAGCGAGGCCGGCCCGTTCGGCAGGCCGAAGCAGCCGGCGAAATGGAGACCGAGCTCGGGTAGCGCCGCGGGGTCGATCGCGCCCGAGACGAGGGTGACCGGGACGCCGTGCGCCGCCGCATGTTGCGCGACGACGAACGGCGCCTTCGCCAGCAGCGTCTGGCGGTCGCTCTTGCCCTCGCCGGTGATGACCCAGTCCGCATCCGCGAGCGCGGCGTCGAGCCCGATCAGCTCCGCCACCACCTGCGCGCCGGACGCGAATGTGCCCCCGATGAGCTGCAGCGCGAAGCCCAGGCCTCCGGCGGCGCCCGCGCCCGGCAGATGCGCGGCAGCGCGCCCGATCGCGGCTTCGGCGAGCGACGCGAAGCGGCCGAGGGTGGCGTCGAAGGCCGCGATGTCCGCGGGTGCGACGCCCTTCTGCGGGCCGAAGATCGCCGTCGCGCCGAGCGTTCCGGCAAGCGGATTGTTGACGTCCGACAGGATGCGGAACTCGCAGGCGGCGAGGCGGGGATCGAGCGCCGACGCGTCGACGCGGTCGAGGCGTCGCAGCGCGCCGGGCGTGCCCGGGAGCGGACGTCCGGCGCGATCGCCGAGTGCCATCCCCAGCGCGGCCAGCATGCCGCTACCGCCGTCGTTGGTGCTGCTGCCGCCCAGGCCCACCATGAAGCGGCGCACGCCGGCGTCGAGCAGCAGTGCGATGAGTTCGCCCACGCCGGCCGTCGTCCGCTCGGCGACCGGCACGGCCATCGCCTCCGGGTCGGTGATGCCGACCACCTGCGCCACTTCGATGATCGCCGTGGCGCCGCCCGGGCGCGCCACCAGGCCGTAGGCGGCGGCCAGCGGTGCGCCGCCGGCACCGCGCACTTGGACGGTACGCCGTTGCGCCGCATCGCCCATGGCTGCCAGCACGGCGTCGAGCGTCCCTTCGCCGCCATCGGCCATCGGCCGTATCCGCGCGTCCAGTTCGGGCACCGCGCGCGCGAGGCCGCGCGCCAGCGCCGCGCAGACATCGGCGGCGGCAAGCGAACCCTTGAACGAATCCGCAGCGAGGACGACGCGCAGCATGAAGTGGTCGCTAGCGTTCGGGTAGCGGGGTGCGGTCGCGTCAGTCGCGATCGTCGTCGTCGCCGCGCGTCGCGCGCACCAGGCGGTCGCGCACGGCCTGCCAGCCAGCATCGTCGGGGACCGCCTCGACGAGGATCAGGGCGGCGTTCACCGCGTCGAGATCGCGCAGATTCGCGTACAGGTCATGCGCGAAGGGCACGGCGTCGCGCGCGGCGGCGATCCACAAGCGCTCGCCGTGGCGCGCCGGCCTCGCGATCGTGCGCGCCAGCACGGCGACGCGGCCGTCGCGCGCGTGCACTTCGCGCAGCAGGTCGGCGGCCGCCACGAGCCGCGACGGCGTGCGCGGCGCGTAATGCGACGCCAGCGTGCCCGACGCCCGCGGTGCCTGCTCGTCGGGCGCGCGCGGCGCCCGCCCGAGCACGCGGGCGATCGCGTCCGCGGGCACGCCGCCCGGCCGCAGCAGCATCGGCTCGCCGTCGCCGAACGCGACGATCGTGCTCTCGATGCCGACATCGCAGGGACCGCCGTCGACGATCAACGCGACGCGGTCGCCGAGATCGTCGGCGACGTGCTGCGCCGTCGTCGGCGAGATGCGGCCGAAGCGATTGGCCGACGGCGCGGCGACGCCACTGCCGCCGGCGTCGGCGAACGCGCGCAGCAGCGCGCGCGCCACCGGATGCGACGGCACCCGCAGGCCCACGCGGTCCTGGCCGCCGGTGACGACGTCGCCGGCATGCGCCGTGCGCGGCAGGATCAACGTCAGCGGGCCCGGCCAGAACGCCGCGGCGAGCCGCCGCGCATCGTCGTCGATGTCGCGCGCCCACAGCGGCATCGCGCCGGCGTCCGCCAGATGCACGATCACCGGATGATCCGCCGGCCGCCCCTTCGCCGCGAAAATCGCGCGCACGGCATCGGGATTTCCGGCGTCGGCGCCCAGTCCGTAGACGGTCTCGGTGGGAAACGCCACCAGTTCGCCGGCGCGCAGGTGCGCGACGGCGCGGGCGATGACCTCGCGCGTCGGTGGCGCGATCGGGGCCGTCATCGAACGCCTCGCGGAGCGCCTGTCGAGCGAAAGGGGGCACCGGCGGCGAGGGTGGTCAAGCTGCTAGAATATGAGCTTTTGCAGCGCACGAACCCGCGGATCGCACCGCGGCGGGCGCGATACGAATCACGGCACCGGCAGGCGCGGCTGGCCAACGAGAACGAGAATGAGGGTGAGATGAGCAATTTTCTGTTCACGTCGGAATCGGTGTCGGAAGGTCATCCGGACAAGGTCGCGGACCAGATCTCCGACGCGGTGCTCGACGCGATTCTAGAGCAAGACCCCACCGGCCGGGTCGCGGCGGAAACGCTGGTGTCGACCGGACTCGTCGTGATGTCCGGCGAGATCACCACGTCGGCCAACGTCGACTATGCGCGCGTTGCGCGCGAAACGGTGCGCGCCATCGGCTACAACGATCCGGAATTGCGGTTCGATGCCGACGGCTGCGCGGTGATGGTCTGCTACGGCCGCCAGTCGCCGGATATCGCGCAGGGTGTGGATCGCGCGTCGGACGACTACCTGAACCAGGGCGCCGGCGACCAGGGCCTGATGTTCGGCTACGCGTGCGACGAAACGCCGTCGCTGATGCCGTATCCGATCTACTACGCGCACCGGCTCGTGCAGCGGCAGAGCGAAGTGCGGCGCGACGGCCGGCTCGAGTTCCTGCGGCCCGACGCGAAATCGCAGGTGACGGTCCGCTACGTCGACGGCAAGCCCGTCGGCGTCGACACCGTCGTGCTGTCCACCCAGCATCATCCGTCGATGAACGACAAGCAGGACAAGCTGGCCGAGGCCGTGATCGAGGAGATCATCAGGCCGGTGTTCCCGGCCGACATGCTGAAGGACACGCGCTTCCTCGTGAACCCGACCGGCCGCTTCGAGATCGGCGGCCCGCACGGCGACGCCGGGCTCACCGGGCGCAAGATCATCGTCGACACGTACGGCGGCGCGGCGCCGCACGGCGGCGGCGCGTTCTCCGGCAAGGATCCGTCGAAGGTCGACCGTTCCGCGGCGTACGCCGCCCGCTACGTGGCCAAGAACATCGTCGCCGCCGGCATCGCGCGCCAGTGCCAGGTGCAGGTCGCCTACGCGATCGGCGTCGCGAAGCCGATGAACGTGACCGTCTACACCGAGGGCACCGGCAAGATTTCCGACGAGAAGATCGCCGACCTCGTGCATGCGCATTTCGACCTGCGGCCCAAGGGGATCATCCGCATGCTCGACCTCCTGCGCCCGATCTACCGCAAGACCGCCGCCTACGGCCACTTCGGCCGCGACGAACCCGAGTTCACCTGGGAAGCGACGGACAAGGCGCAGGAACTGCGCGCCGCGGCCGGACTGTAGCGCGGCGCCGGATGAAAGCGCTCGGCGCCTCCATGTCGTTGTTGCTGCTCGCCGCCTGCGCGGCGACGCCCGCGGGACCGCCGGCGGTGGCCAGCGGGGAACTCGACAACGCCACCGACGGCACGCGCATCGCCATCAAGCGCGGCGGTGAAGTGAAGGTGATCCTCGACGCCAACCTGACGACCGGCTTCCAGTGGCAGACGCCCTCGACGCCGGCGCCCGTGCTGTCACCGATCGGCGAACGGGCGTACGCGCCGCGGTCCGCGGATTCGCGCAAGGTCGGCGCCGGCGGCATGAACATCTTCCGGTTCCGCGCCGACAATCCGGGGCAGGCCACGTTGCAATTCGATTACCGGCGACCGTGGGAAACCACGGTGGCGCCGGCCAAGACCGTCCGCTACGTCGTCAGCGTGGAGTGAGCGGGCGCTTGCGCGCGCGCGCCGCCGCAAGGCACACTTCGCGTCGAGGAGAAACCGCATGAACGATTCACGGCAACGACGCGTCGGCAGGATTTTTCTGCTGGCACCGGTCCTGGCATTCGCGCTCGGTGGATGCTCGACGCTCGTGCGCGAGGAGGTCGCCGCGCCGCCCGATGGCGGAGCGGTCACCATGCGCGCGAACACGCCGCTGGTCATCAGCCTGCCGCCCGACCCCGCGGTCGGCTATGGATGGATACTGAAATCCGGCAGCCCCAACCTGTACCTCGTCGGCGGCCCCGACTACACGCCGACGCCGAAACCCCCGGGATTGGTCGGCGTGGCGGATACCACCGTCTATCGCTTCCGCGCCCGGGAGCCGGGCACGGGCACGCTCGAGTTCGCCTGGCGGGCGCCGCCCGGGCAGCCGGCCACGCCCGAGCGCGTCGTCCGCTACGACGTGACGATCGGCCCCGGGCCGTGGCTTCCCACCAACTACTTCGGCACGTGGAGCAGCACCGGCGCGGCGGGACGCGCGTCACCCGGCACGGCGTCCGCCACCTCCGGCGGCACGTCGTCGGGTGCCTCCGGCGGCACGGCGTCCGGTACCTCCGGCACCCCGTCTGGCACGGGCGGCGGGAATGGCGTAAAATATTGGTCCTTCTGAATATTTTCATGAATCGCGTCACGCGGCAGTACGCGCGGCGCGGTCCCCGGACCCCCGCTAGGAGCCTCCATGGCCGAACGTTCCCGTACCCGCCGCAACACGCTCGAGCGTCGTTGCCTCCCGAAGACCTTCAAGCGCATGTTCGTCGGCGCGCCGAAGGGCATCTTCAAGATGCTCGAGAAGATCAAGAAGAACTAAAAAGCCGGCACGTCGCTGCCGGTCGCAGAGGGCCGCCTGCGGGCGGCCCTTTGCTTTTTTCCCCGCTTGGGGCCATCGTTAGCGAAAAATAGGACGCTGCCGCCCGATGCCTTTCGCCTACTACGATCGCCTGTCCCCGGCCCGCAAGGAGATCTATCGCCAGAGCGATGCGATCGCGACGCTCGACCTGCCGCCGGGCATCGCCGTCGCCGGTCCGGTGCTGGCGATCGGCGACGGCCTGACCCGTGGGCACCGGGCCACCGTGCAAAAGGGCGCGCAGACGCTGATCGACGTGCTGGTCACCGGGTTTGCCGTGCCGCCGGTCGATGTTCGCGTGCTGGCGGTGCGGCCGTCCGACGTCGACGGGGAACTGCACGGCCTGTACGAACCCGACGAGGAGATTCCCACAGCGCGCATTTCCGTCTGGATGCGCACGGCGCAGAAGAAACAGGTCGTCGCGTTCCGGTCGTTCCTGCGGACGGTCGTCCACGAGTTCCTCCATCACCTCGACTACGAGCACTTCAAGCTGCCGGAAACCTTTCATACGGAGGGGTTTTACAAGCGCGAATCGAGCCTGACCAACGCGCTGTTCGGCGTGACCGGCATCGCGCTGCGGGAGCCGCCCGCGGCGGCGGGCAAGCCGCGGCCCTGACCCCACGGGCCTTTGGCAATCGGGTAAAATGCGCGCGTTCCCCGAGGAGCGTTGCAACCTAGGCGGTCGACCAGCCGCCGGGCCAGGCTCGGGGAGTATCCAATCCGCAACTGCGCTCGTTGAACCGCGATTCGCTCGCGGGGTGACGAGGCGCCGCACTGCGCCCGTTCCGATCCCCGGCAGCGAGTCGCTCGACAAGGAGTGACGCATGAACGCTGCATCCGAAACGAAGAACTTCGCCGACTTCAAGGTCGCCGACATGGCGCTCGCCGCCTGGGGCCGCAAGGAAATCGCGATCGCGGAGACCGAGATGCCCGGCCTGATGGCGATCCGCGACGAGTTCGCCCCCGAGCAGCCGCTGCGCGGCGCGCGCATCGCCGGCTCGCTGCACATGACGATCCAGACCGCGGTGCTGATCGAGACGCTGCAGGCGCTCGGGGGCGCAGGTCCGCTGGGCATCGTGCAACATCTACTCGACGCAGGACCACGCGGCGGCGGCGATCGCCGCCACCGGCACGCCGGTGTTCGCGTACAAGGGCGAGTCGCTGACCGAGTACTGGGACTACACGCACCGCATCTTCGAATGGGGCGACCAGGCGCCGAACATGATCCTCGACGACGGCGGCGACGCGACGCTGCTCGTGCACCTCGGCACGCAGGCCGAGACCGACACGGCGTGCATCGCGCATCCGACCAACGAGGAGGAGACGGCGCTGTTCGCGGCGATCAAGGCCAGGCTCGCGCAGGATCCGAAGTTCTACTCGCGGATCAAGGCGGGCATCAAGGGCGTCACCGAGGAAACGACGACGGGCGTCAAGCGCCTGTACACGATGCACAAGGAAGGCAAGCTGGGCTTCCCGGCGATCAACGTCAACGACTCGGTCACCAAGTCGAAGTTCGACAACCTGTACGGCTGCCGCGAATCGCTGGTCGACGGCATCAAGCGCGCGACCGACGTGATGATCGCCGGCAAGGTCGCGCTGGTGGCCGGCTACGGCGACGTGGGCAAGGGCTCGGCGCAGGCGCTGCGCGCGCTGTCGGCGCAGGTGTGGATCACCGAGATCGACCCGATCTGCGCGCTGCAGGCGGCGATGGAAGGCTATCGCGTCGTGACGATGGACTACGCGGCCGACAAGGCCGACATCTTCGTCACCGCCACCGGCAACATCGACATCATCACGTT
This sequence comes from uncultured beta proteobacterium, assembly GCA_963823475.1. Classification (GTDB taxonomy): domain Bacteria; phylum Pseudomonadota; class Gammaproteobacteria; order Burkholderiales; family Casimicrobiaceae; genus VBCG01. Next base: position 276,207 of record CAWGLS010000012.1, on the reverse strand, counting down.
CGAGCACATGAAGCGGATGAAGGACCAGGCGATCGTCTGCAACATCGGCCACTTCGACAACGAGATCGAGGTCGCGGCGCTCAAGGCGTGCAAGTGGGACAACATCAAGCCGCAGGTCGACCACATCATCTTCCCCGACGGCAAGCGCATCATCCTGCTCGCCGAGGGCCGCCTCGTGAACCTGGGCTGCGGCACCGGGCACCCGTCGTACGTGATGAGCTCGTCGTTCGCCAACCAGGTGATGGCGCAGATCGAGCTGTGGGGCGACGCGCAGACCGGCGGCAAGCAGTATCCGGTGGGCGTCTACGTGCTGCCGAAGCATCTCGACGAGAAGGTCGCGCGGCTGCAGCTGTCGAAGCTCGGCGCGATGCTGACCGAGCTCTCCGACAAGCAGGCGCGGTACATCGGCGTGCGCCATGACGGCCCGTACAAGCCCGACACCTATCGGTATTGACGCAGCACGGGCCGCGCCGAACGGAGCGCGCGTGGCGGTGAAATGGAAGCCGGGCCGAAGCCGCTCCTCGCTCTCACCCTCTCCCCGCTTGCGGGGAGAGGGTTGGGGTGAGGGGCGCGGGGCGGCGGCACGGAGGATGAACGCATGCGAATCGCAGTGATCGGCGCCGGCGGCGTCGGCGGTTACTTCGGCGGCCGCCTGGGCGCCGCCGGACATGACGTCGTGTTCGTCGCGCGCGGCCGGCATCTGGCGGCGGTGCGCGAACGCGGTCTCGTCATCGAAAGCGCGCGCGGCAACGCGACGGTCGCCGGCGGCATCGGCCACCGACGATGCTGAACGACCTCGTGGCGGGCAATCGACTGGAAGCGCCGTGGCTGTCCGGCGCCGTGGCGCGGATGGCCGCCGAATCGGGGCTCGCCGCGCCCGTGAGCGCCACGCTGTACGCGGCGGTGAAGCCCTACCTCAACGGCGCGCCGCACTGACGCGCCTTTCGCGACACAAAACACAAGGAGATCCCATGCGCCTCATCCTCGTCTGGATCATCAACGCGCTCGCGCTGCTCGCGTTGCCGTACATCTTCACGTCGATCACCATCGATTCGTTCGTCACGGCGCTGATCGTGGCGGTGGTGCTCGGACTCGTCAACACGCTGATCCGCCCGGTGCTCGTGCTGCTGACGCTGCCGGTCACCGTGCTGACGCTCGGCCTGTTCATCTTCGTCATCAACGGCCTCCTGTTCTGGGCGGTGGGGTCGTTCATGCCGGGCTTTCACGTCGCGGGCTTCTGGTCCGGCGTGTTCGGCGCGATCGTCTACAGCCTGATCTCGTGGGCGCTGTCGTCGCTGCTGCCGGCACGGAAGGACTAGCGTCGTTGAAAACGCAGACAGCCGGCACGAGCGGCTGCGGATCTCGGCAGCGGCGGCGCGCGCCGGTTGCCCGAAGCAGCGCGTGCCGGCAGCAAGCGAGTTTCAACATACTGCTAGGGTCCTGATGCGCAACGCCGCGAACCAGTACAGCGTCGAGTTCTTTCCGCCACGCACCGACGAGGGCACGGCCAAGCTGCGGGCGGCGCGCGCGCAGCTCGCGCAGTTGAAGCCGGCCTTCTGCTCGGTGACGTTCGGCGCCGGCGGCTCGACGCGCGAGGGGACGCTCGCCGCCGTCGTGGAAATCCTGCGGCGAAGGGCTGCCGGCCGCGCCGCACCTGTCATGCGTCGGCGCGTCGGCCGACTCGCTGCGCGCCGTTCTCGCCGAGTATCGCGGCCATGGCATCCGGCATCTCGTCGCCCTGCGCGGCGACCTGCCGTCGGGCATGGCCGACGCCGGCGAGTTTCGCTACGCGAGCGATCTCGTCGCGTTCATCCGCCGCGAAACCGGCGACTGGTTCCATATCGACGTCGCCTGCTATCCGGAGTACCACCCGCAGGCGCGGACCCCGCAGGAGGACCTCGAGCATTTCGAGCGCAAGGTCCGGGCGGGCGCGGATTCGGCGATCACGCAGTACTTTTTCAACCGCGACGCGTACTGGAGCTTCGTCGACGCCTGCGCGGCGCGCGGGCTGTCGATCCCGATCGTTCCCGGCATCATGCCGATCCTGAGCGCCAGCCGCCTCGCGCGCTTTTCCGACGCCTGCGGCGCCGAGATTCCGCGGTGGATCCGCCGCAAGCTCGAGAGTTTCGGCGACGACACGGCGTCCGTGCGTGCGTTCGGTCTCGACGTCGTCACCGACCTGTGCGCGCACCTGCTCGACGAGGGCGCGCCGGGGCTGCATTTCTACACGCTCAACACGGCCGGGCTCACGACGACGATCTGGCAGCGTCTCGCGCTCTAGCCATCCGGTAACCCCGCCAGCCACTGCGCTTCGATGGCCAATTCCGGCGACTTCATCGCGCACGTGCTGGAGATGATGCGGCCGGCAGGTCGCGCCACCGCCCGCGCGATGTTCGGCGGACATGGCCTCTATGTCGACGGGATGATCGTCGCCATCGTCGTCGACGACACGCTCTATCTCAAGACCGACCAGGAAACGCGCGGCGCGTTCGTCGCCCGCGGCCTGCTGCCGTTTCGCTACCGATCGCGCCGAGGCGATGTCGAGATGACCGGCTACTACCAGCCGCCCGACGAGGCGCTGGACAGCCCCGACGCGATGCGGGAATGGCTGCGTCTCGCGCTGGCGGCCGCATTGCGTCACGCCAGCCGCAAGCCGGCACGGGCGCGCAAAGCGCTCGCGACGAAGCCGCCGCGCGGCGGCAGCTAGGTGTTTAGCTTCAATACATTGTTTCCGCGACAAATGCATCCTGCTCATCCGTCGTTCCCGCGAAAGCGGGAATCCAGCGTCGTTGGCGGAGCCAACTCTGTAAGACGCTAAACGGCACTGGGTCCCCGCCTTCGCGGGGACGACAACCATTGGTATGAACCGGCTTCATGCAAACCGGAAACAACCTCTTGGCGCTCCACAGCTAGGCGCGCCCCCGCGTGTAGGACGCGAGTTCCATCGTCGTGTTCTGCGCGCGGATCTCGACGGCTTCGCGGCTGTCGCCGCGCTCGCGGTACGTCGCGTATTTCGTTTCGCGCACCATCGCGCCCGCCTGCTCCGACCACCAGACGACGTAGTTGCAGTTGGTGGGGAAGCGGAACGGGTTGTTGTCGTCGACGCTCATCAGGATGCGCATCACGACGGCGTTGAACGTGCCCGCGGGGGTGGTGACCGTCTCGTAGCCGCCGACCTTGACGAAGCGGTTGATCTGGCTGACGAGCTGGTTGGCGGGATCGAGATTGCCGAGGTTCTGCGTCCAACTCGCGCCCGACGTCAGCGGAAACTGGTAGCGGACGAGCGGTGGCCTGAAGTCGCGCGTCTCGGTGTTGTCGTACACCTCGCCGCTGCCGACCACGCCCGGCGACAGCAGGCGTTCCATCCGCGCGTAGTTCATCGTCTCCCCGACGATCGTCACCCGCACGTCGATTCCCTGCGCGTCGACCGCCACCACCTCGTGCGTCTCGACCCACAGCACCTTGACGCGGAAGCCGTCGGCGCAGTTGTAGACCCAGCGGTCACCGACGCGGAACACCGGCGCGGCCGCGGGCGGGCCGGCGACGCCGCCGACGGCAACGCAGCCGGCCAGCGCGGCGGGTACGACGAGCAGAAACGTGCGGCGATCCATCATCGAATCCTACCCCTTCAGGCGGAGGCGACCTCGCTGACGGTCCCGCCCGCGACGCGAACAAGGTCGGCGGGGGCGATCGGAAACATCGCGTGCGGCGTACCTCCAGCGGCGTAAACAGTCGGGTACTGCAACAGATTCCGGTCGATGAACGTCCGCATCGGCTTCTCGTGACCGAGCGGCGGAATGCCGCCGATGGCGTAGCCGGTCGCCGCGCGGACGAACGCGGCGTCCGCCTTGCCGATCGCCTCGCCGGCGAGCGCCGCCACCTTCGCCTCGTCGACGCGATTCGCGCCGCTGGCGATCACCAGCACCGGCGTCCCCGACGCCGCGCGGAAGACCAGCGACTTGGCGATCTGGCCGACGGCGCAGCCCAGCACGTTCGCCGCTTCCGCCGACGTGCGCGCCGGCACGTCGTACTCGGTGATCGTGGTGACGACGCCGGATGCGGCCAGCGCATCCTGCACGCGCCGGGCGGACGGCGACAGCGGCGATCCTGCCATGACTTACGCCGCCCCGGCACGAAGGCCGACGACGCCGACGATGATCAGCACGATGCTCGCGACCTGTACGGCGGTCAGCGATTCGTGGAACCAGTACACGCCGATCAGCGCGATCGTCGCCGTGCCGACGCCGGACCAGATCGCGTAGGAGACGCTGACGTCGATCCTGCGCACGGCCACCGTCATCAGCGCGAACGAGATGCCGTAGAACACGAACAGCAGCACCGACGGCAGCGCGCGCGTGAATCCCTGCGACATCTTCATCGACATCGTGCCGGCGATCTCGAGCACGATCGCGCCGGCGAGGCATGCCCAGTACAGCATGGCGGTCCTTTCCGAACGGCAGTTTTCGCAGGAGACGCCGAGACGCAGCGACGTCCCACCAGCTTCCGCCAACGCTCTTTCTCGGCGTCTCTGCGTCTCCCTGTGAGAGGGTGTTCCAGCAGGCACGCGCAAATCGTCACGGCGTGACGAACTCGACCTCCACGTCGTCGAGCCACAGCGACCCCTTGCCGCGCATCATCGCGCCGACCTCGACGCGGTCCGCGCCCTTGGCCACCGGCAAGGTGATCGTGTAGCGCGTCCACTCCGTCGTGCCCTTGACCGGCTTGTCCAGCATGAAATTCTGGGCGAGCGTGGCGCCGCTTTGCAGCACCAGCAGCGTCAGCACCGCGCCGTTGTCGTTGGCGTCGCGCGTGCGCATCCATGCGGTCAGGCGGGCGACCTTCCCGGCGTGCGGCGCGCCCTCGATGATCTGCGCGACGGCGCCATACGGTTCCGGGCCGATGTTGTCGATCCGCAGGCTGCGCTCGCCGCTGCGCGGCTGCGTGGTGTCGACGACGAACCGGTACGAACGATCGCCCGCATGCTGGAACGAGTACCAGCCTTCCGGGTCGCCGCGGGCACCGGGACGCGTCGATTCGAAGCCCGGGTTGACGAGAGCGGCACCCTTGGTAACGGGGGTGGAAGGCAGCGGCGCCGCGGCGGCCGCCACTGGGGTGGCGGGCGCGGGCGCGGCCGGGGCGACCGGCGTTGCGCAGCCGGCGAGCAGCACGGGCACGAGGCCCACGGCGATCCACAAGCGAGAAGGCGCAATCATAGGCGAGGCTTGAAGTCCAGGGTTTGAACGCCGGCGCCTAAGCGCCGTGTCAGGAGAGAGGGCGTGCCCCGAACGGTGGGGCCCGTGATGTCAGAGGTCGGTGACGGCGCCCTTGCTCGCGGTCGACACCTGCCGCATGTATTTCGCGAGCAGGCCGCGCGTGTAGCGGGGTGCCGGCGCCTTCCATGCCGCGCGCCGCCGCGCGATCTCGGCATCGTCGACGTTCAACTGGATCAGCAGCTTGTGCGCATCGATGGTGACCGAATCGCCTTCCTGGATCAGCGCGATCGTGCCGCCGACATACGCCTCGGGCGCGACGTGGCCGACGACCATGCCCCACGTGCCGCCGGAGAAGCGCCCGTCGGTGATGAGGCCCACCGATTCGCCCAAGCCCTGGCCGATCAGCGCCGACGTCGGCGCCAGCATCTCCTGCATCCCCGGGCCGCCCTTCGGTCCCTCGTAGCGGATGACGAGCACGTCGCCGGGCTTGATCGTCCGGGCCATGATCGCTTCCATCACCTCCGGCTCGGAGTTGAAGACGCGGGCCGGCCCGGTGATCGACGGATTCTTGAGCCCGGTGATCTTGGCGACACAGCCCTCCGGCGCCAGGTTGCCCTTCAGGATCGCGAGGTGACCCTGCGCGTACATCGGCTTGTCGAACGGCCGGATCACGTCCTGGTCGGCGCGCGGCACGTCGGGGACCTCGGCCAGTTCCTCGGCCATCGTGCGGCCGGTGATCGTCATGCAGTCGCCGTGCAGCAGCCCGGCCTTCAGCAGCATCTTCAGCACCTGCGGCACGCCGCCCGCGCGGTGGAAATCGACGGCAACGTACTTGCCGGACGGCTTCAAGTCGCACAGCACCGGCACCTTCTGCCGGACGCGCTCGAAGTCGTCGATCGTCCACGGCACTTCCGCGGCCGACGCGATCGCCAGGAAGTGCAGCACGGCGTTGGTCGAGCCGCCGGTGGCCATGACCAGCGCGATCGCGTTCTCGATCGACTTGCGCGTGATGATGTCGCGCGGCTTCAAGTCTTTCTTGATGGCTTCGACCAGCACGCGCGCGGACTCCGCCGCGGAATCGGCCTTTTCGGCATCGGGGGAGGCCATCTGCGACGAGCCGAGCAGGCTCATGCCCAGCGCCTCGAACGACGACGACATCGTGTTGGCGGTGTACATGCCGCCGCATGCGCCGACCGTCGGACAGGCGTTGTGCTCGATGCCGTCGTAATCTTCCTTCGCCATGTTGCCGGCGGAAAACGCGCCGACGGACTCGAACACCGACACGATGGTCAGGTCCTGGCCCTTCCAGCGGCCGGGCTTGATGCTGCCGGCGTAGACGTAGATGCCCGGCACGTTCATCCGCGCCATCGCCATCATGCCGGCCGGCATGTTCTTGTCGCAGCCACCGACGACGAGCACGCCGTCCATGCACTGCCCGTTGACGGACGTCTCGATCGCGTCGGCGATCACTTCGCGCGACACGAGCGAATACTTCATGCCCTCGGTGCCCATGCCGATGCCGTCGGTGACGGTCGGCACGCCGAAGACCTGCGGCATCGCGCCTTCGGACGTAAGCGCCGCCATCGCGCGGTCGACGAGCGGCTGGATGCCGGCATTGCAGGGATTCATCGTGCTGTGGCCGTTGGCCACGCCGACGATCGGCTTCTCGAAATCGCCGTCGCCGAAGCCGACGGCGCGCAGCATCGCGCGGTTGGGTGAGCGGGCGATGCCCTGCGTGATGATCCGCGAACGGCGATTGAACGACATGGAAGGATCCTCGAGTACAGCGCGCTGCGCTGCGGTTTGTATAATCGGTCAATTCTAGCGCAAGCTTCGGTGCGCGCCCGCCCGACCCACCGCCGCGATCCGATAGGTCACCTTAAGCCCCGCATGCTCGTCCATCCGCAGTTCGACCCCATCGCATTCCAGATCGGCCCGGTGGCCGTGCGCTGGTACGGACTCATGTACCTCGTCGGGTTCGTGCTGTTCATCGTGCTGGGCAAGGTGCGCGCCAAGCGCAACATGCTGACGGGCTGGCATCCGCGCGACGTCGACGACATGCTGTTCTACGGCGTCTTCGGCGTCATCCTCGGCGGGCGGCTGGGCTACGTGCTGTTCTACAAGCCGCTCTACTACGCCGCGCATCCGCTCGAGATCCTGCAGGTGTGGGCCGGCGGCATGAGCTTCCACGGCGGCTTCCTGGGCGTGCTGGTCGCGCTGTGGTTCTTTGCGCGCGCGCGCGGCAAGCGCTGGCTCGACGTCACCGATTTCGTCGCGCCGCTGATCCCGCTGGGACTGGCCGCAGGACGGCTCGGCAATTTCATCAACGGCGAACTCGTCGGCCGCGTGACCGACGTGCCGTGGGCGATGGTGTTTCCGCAGGTGGACATGCTGCCGCGCCACCCGTCGCAGCTCTACCAGTTCGCGCTCGAAGGCGTGCTGCTGTTCGTGCTGCTCTGGTGGTACGCGGGGCGCACGCGGCCGACGGGCGCCGTGTCGGGCATGTTCCTCATCGGCTACGGCGCGTTCCGCTTCATCGCCGAATACGCGCGCGAGCCGGACAATTTCCTGGGCTTCCTGGCGGGCGGCCTGACGATGGGCCAATGGCTGTCGCTGCCGATGATCGCGTGCGGCGTCGCCATGGTGTACTGGGCCTACCGCCGCGCCGGCAAGGCGCAGCCCACCGTCATCGACAGGATGCGCTAGAAGTACCCGAACATAGCCTGGCCATATCGGATGCCCGCTACAACCGATCAGCTCGCCCTGCAAGCCATTCCGCCTCCGGCCGCCACCACGCATCCCGGCCGGGATCGTTTTTTCGCTTGCCTCTTTGTGTTGATGGTTGCCCTACCCGGCCTGGCCCTTGTCACTACGGGCGACCGCAGCACGACACAATACGAAAATCGAGCAGCGGCCCCGTGGCCGACCTGGTCGTCGGCGTTGTCGCTCCGTGAGTATTCTGCGTCGTTCGAGCGCGCGTTCGGGGATCGCTTTGGTGGACGCGACGCGCTTGTTCAATTGCACCACAGCATGCTGGTCGAGGCATTTCACACGTCGCCGGTTCCTGAAGTCGTGCTCGGTTACGATGATTGGCTGTTCCTGACCCCAGGGTACAAGGAATCCGTTGTTGACCTGGGGTCCGGCGAGCGAATGCCGCGCAGCCGGGATCATGCGTCCATCGTCGCGGCAATCGGGCGTCGGGTTAGCTATCTCCATGCGGCGGGAATCGATTACCTGTTGGTAGTAGTGCCAGACAAGCAAACCATCTACATGGAGCACTACCCGACCCATCGGCGTGAACAGCAGAAGGATTCTCTGCTGGATGCAGTGTTGGCCCACCTTCCATCCGAGTGGCGATCGCATGTCCTGGATTTGCGCGCGCCCCTGCTCGCCGCCAAGTCGGAAGGGCAGGTCTACTGGCGGACCGATACGCATTGGAACTACGCGGGAGGTTGGGTTGGATATCAGGCAATCCGGGCGTTCCTCGAGCGCGCTCCCGCCGCCTCATCGACGATGCCGCCGGTCATGCCCTGGGGCAATGTGAGCGGCGACCTTGCATATATGATCGGGTTGCCCGTCCGATTCTCCGAACCCAGTTTCGCGCTGCGGCCTGATAGCGCTTGGTTGTGCGTGAGAACACTCACTGGCGAAATGCCGTCATGGGACCCTTTGTCGCAGACGCTTTATTGTCCTTCCGCCGGACTTGGGTCCGTTGCGGTTTATCATGATTCGATGATGTTGGTACTGAGGCCGTGGTTGTCGCGCGAATTTCGCGTAAGCCGATGGGTGCGCGGGCGCGAATGGAATCTCGACGCACTCGCCGCCGACAAGCCGGAGTTGTTGATCGACGAAATCGCCGAACGCAACCTGCCTGCACTAGCCGACACATCGTTCCTGCAACATCGCGCAGCATCCAGGAATGCAGCGCCAGGACTTGCCCAATAGAGCGTGCGTCGGCCCGTGCAATCGCCGCTGCTGAAAATTTTCCGTGAAAATGGGCGAGCGGCCCGAGGGACAGGGCGCCAGGCACTTGCGTCGATTCGATCGGGTGTTCAGTCGAGACGGCGATGGTCGCCGTCGATCGTGTCGTAGTCGCGGGCGGACGACGGCCAGCGTCCGGCGGACGCCGGTTGCGGTTCGAACCCCCGGCCCACGTTCAGCGGCAGCGCGAGCAGCGTCAGCGCGATCAGGTCCGACACGAGGCCCGGCAGGATCAGCAGGCATGCCGCGAGCACCTTGCGCCCGCTGTCCAACAGTCCCCGCAGCAGCGATTGCTCGCCGTGGAGGGCGGCCACCGTGCGCGTGCGGAAGGCGGTGCGCTCGTTGCGCAGCAGCAGGAGGCCGCCGACCAGCGAGCCGCCGAGCAATACCCACAGCGGGATGCCGGTCCAGCGCGCGATCCGCGTGGTGACGTAAAGGTCGGCGACCGGGAAAGCCAGTAAAATCGCGAGGATCAGGAAACGCATGGAGGCTCCTTGCCGGACGCGGCGATTCTGGTCCTGACGTCGATGCCCGATCACGCCGCCGCGCAGGAACTTGCGCGCACGCTCGTGGCGGGGCGGCTCGCGGCCTGCGTCAGTGTCGGGGCGCCCGTCGAATCAATGTATCACTGGCGCGGTCAAATCGAAACAGCACGCGAGGTGCCGGTCGCCATCAAGACTCGGGCAGTATTGTATCCGCGCGTCGAAGCGGCCATCGTGGCCGCCCATCCGTACGAACTTCCGGAGGTTGTTGCTGTCCCCTTTTCCCATGGATCGAAGTCCTACCTTGACTGGATCGCCGCGGAGACCATCGCGCCGTAGCGCCGCCGCGCGCGTCGCTGCGGCGCTCGCGTGCGCGCTTGGTCTGGCCGGCGCCGCGGTGGCCGCCGATCCCAAGCTCCTGCCGCCCGAGCAGGCGTTCCGCTTTTCGGCGCGCGCGCTCGACGAGCGGACGCTCGAAGCCCGGTTCGCGGTCGCCGACGGCTACTACCTGTACCGCGACAAGTTCGCCTTCGCGCTCGAGCCCCAGCCGCCCGGATTCGCGGCGCCGCAGTTGCCGCCCGGCAAGCTCAAGGACGACCCGTTCTTCGGCAAGGTGGAAACCTATCGTGGCGAGGTGGTCGTGAACCTGCCGCTGCCGGCGACCGCCGCCGGCCAGTCGATCGTCGTCGCCGCGGATTCGCAGGGGTGCGCCGACGCCGGCGTCTGCTACCCGGCCAACCGCCAGAAGGTCACGGTGGTCGTTCCCGCGGCCGGCAAGGGGCCGGGCGCCGTCGTCGAAGCCCATCCGAAAAAGAAGAGCTGGTTCAACTGAACCGGCGGGCGCGCGCCGCGCCGTTGTAAGCACTCGCTATCCACCGGATCATTCATCCATGAGCAGTTCCCTCGTTCGCTGGTCCGTGCTTGGCGTCGTCGCCGCGGCGGCGCTCGCCGCCGGCATCTATTTCGGATACGACGCGCGCACCGCCAAACCCGAGTCCGAGGCGCTGGCCGCGGCGGCCCTCAACGGTCTTGCCTTGCCCGACGTCGACGGCAAGGAGCAACGGCTCGACCAATGGCGCGGCAAGCTCGTCGTCGTCAACTTCTGGGCGACATGGTGCGCCCCGTGCCGGGAAGAAATGCCGGAATTCATCAAGGCCCAATCCGAGCTGGGGCCGAAGGGTCTGCAGTTCGTCGGCATCGCCGTCGACCAGCCGGACAAGGTGAAGCAGTTCGCCGAGGAGATCGGCCTCAACTATCCAACGCTGGTGGGGGGCTTCGGCGCGATGGAGCTTTCCAGGACATTGGGCAACAACCTCATGGCCTTGCCGTTTTCGGTCGTCATGGACCGGAAGGGCGCGATCGTCTACACGCAGCTGGGTACGCTCAAGCCCGATAAACTAACCGCCATCACACGTCAATACCTGTAAATTTCAGCTAACGGCTGGTAATTTCAGAGTCATCGGATTCAACAAATCCGCGGCCGCCCGGGTTGGTGCGCGGTCGACCGCTGTGGCCACCTTCCACCGCGGCGTGCACGCGGGCCGGCCCACCCGGACCTGCGATGCTCCCCGCGTATTTGCGGTATCGCTGGACAACTTGCAGCAATTGGCAGCAAACTCCATGCTCGATTGCTGAATACAAAGAGGGGCTTGCCGCGTCAAACGCGCAGCGGGCCGCCGATTCCGGCGCTGGACGCGCTTCGATCCGCCCGACCGATCCCTTCGGTCTCGGTCCGGAATCGCAAAGCCGCCAGACAGCGGGAAATATCGCAGTACTTGGGGTGCGCGCCGCAGTGTCTCGCCTTTGGCTGGCGCGCGCTTCCGTTCAAGGGGTCAACATCGATGGATCTACGCAAGCTCAAAACGCTGATTGAGCTCGTCGAGACCTCCGGCATCGCCGAGCTCGAGATCCAGGAAGGCGAGGAGCGCGTGCGCATCACGCGCTCGGTCGCGGCCGGCAGCCAGGCTCAGCCTTCCAACGGACAACAGGTGGTCACCGTGCCCGCTGCGGCGCCGGCGCCGGCAGCGGTCGATGGGCCGCCACCCGTCGCCGAAGGTCATGTGGTCAAGAGCCCGATGGTCGGCACGTTCTACCGGTCCGCCACGCCCGGCGCCAAGCCCTTCGTCGAAGTCGGCGATACCGTGGAGGAAGGGGCCACGCTCTGCATCATCGAGGCGATGAAGCTGATGAACGAGATCGAGACCGACAAGGCGGGCGTCATCCGTTCGATCCACACGGAAAACGGGCAGCCGGTCGAGTTCGGCCAGCCGTTGTTCGTCATCGACTGACCGACCGTTCGTGGCTCTCTCCAAAGCCGCCGCCGCCAAGGCCGCCGACAAGCTGTTCGACAAGATCCTCATCGCCAATCGCGGCGAGATCGCGTTGCGCATCCAGCGCGCGTGCCGCGAAATGGGAATCAAGACCGTCGTCGTCCACTCCGAGGCGGACCGCGACGCCAAGTACGTGCGCCTTGCCGATGAATCGGTCTGCATCGGGCCGCCGCCGTCCGCGCAGAGTTATCTGCACGTTCCGGCGATCATCGCGGCCGCCGAGGTGACGGATGCGCAGGCGATCCATCCTGGCTACGGCTTCCTGTCCGAGAACGCCGACTTCGCCGACAAAGTGGAGAAATCGGGGTTCGTGTTCATCGGGCCCCGTCCGGAAACGATACGGCTGATGGGCGACAAGGTCAGCGCCAAGGCGGCGATGATCAAGGCCGGCGTGCCGTGCGTACCCGGATCGGAGGGCGCGCTGCCGGAGGACCCGAAGGAAATCGTGCGGATGGCGCGCGCCGTCGGCTATCCCGTCATCGTCAAGGCGGCCGGCGGGGGCGGCGGTCGCGGCATGCGCGTCGTCCATACCGAAGCGGCATTGCTGCCGGCGGTCACGCTGACGCGGGGCGAGGCCAAGGCGGCTTTCGGCAATCCCATCGGTCTACCTCGAGAAGTACCTGACCAATCCGCGGCACATCGAGATCCAGGTGCTGTGCGACGAGCACAAGAACGCCGTCTACCTGTTCGAACGCGATTGCTCGATGCAGCGCCGCCACCAGAAGATCATCGAGGAAGCACCCGCGCCCGGCGTCAGCCAGCGCGCGCTGACCCGGATCAGCGAACGCTGCGCCGACGCCTGCCGCCGCATCGGGTATCGCGGCGCGGGGACGTTCGAGTTCCTGTACGAGAACGACGAGTTCTTCTTCATCGAGATGAACACGCGCGTGCAGGTCGAGCATCCGGTGACGGAAATGATCACCGGCATCGACATCGTCCAGCAGCAGATCCTGATCGCCGCCGGCCGCAAGCTCGCGTTCCGGCAGCGCGATATCGTGCGCCGCGGCCACGCGATCGAGTGCCGGATCAACGCCGAGGATCCCGTCAGTTTCATGCCGTCGCCGGGCCGGATCACGTCGTGGCATCCGCCGGGCGGGCCCGGCATCCGCGTCGATTCGCACGCCTACCAGAACTACTTCGTGCCGCCGAACTACGACTCGATGATCGGCAAGGTGATCGCGTACGGCGATACGCGCGACCAGGCGATCGCCCGCATGCGCATCGCGCTATCGGAGATGATCGTCGAAGGGATCAAGACCAACATCCCGCTGCATCAGGAACTGCTGCTCGATGACAAGTTCCTGCGCGGCGGCACGTCGATCCACTTCCTCGAAGAGCGGATGGCCAGGCGCAAGGGCGCCGCCTAGAGCGCGCTGCGCTGCGCGCTTCCAAGCCACGACGATGCGCGGATCGCGAGATGCCCGAACGTCGCGGACAGGTGCGCCGCGCCCCGCCATGCGCTCGCGCTTCGCGCGACCGCGCGGTTCCATGAGCCCGCCGGGCCGTCCCAAGGGCGAATCCCGGAGTGCGCAGCACGAAGGTAGTCCAGTAGCCCGCCGGGCCGCCCCAAGGGCGAACACCGCGGTGCGCAGCACGACGGAAGTCCCGTGAGCGCGCCGACGCACTATCGGGCGCTGCGCTTCGATGCACCGGCCGCCGAGGCGGAGGCCTGGTCCGACGCCCTGCTCGACGCCGGCGCGCTGTCGGTCGACGTGTCCGATCCGCTGGCGGGTACCGCCGACGAAGCGCCGCTCTACGGCGAGCCGGGGATCCCCGTCGAGTACGCGTGGTCGACTTCGCGCGTGGTCGCGTTATTCGGAGGCGATGCCGATTGGCGCGCGACGCTCGCCACCGTCGCCGCGCAACTCGCCTTGCCGATACCGCCGCACGAAACGTATCCGGTGGCCGAGCAGGATTGGGTACGGCAGACGCAGGCGCAGTTCGGCCCCATCGAGATCGAGCGCGGATTCTGGATCGTGCCTTCGTGGTCGGAGGTGCCCGACGCCCGGGCGCTCAACCTGCGACTCGACCCCGGGCTTGCATTCGGCACCGGCTCGCATCCGACGACGCGGCTGTGCCTTCTGTGGCTGCACGGGCAGATCGCCGGCGGCGAATCGGTGCTCGACTATGGCTGCGGCTCGGGCATCCTCGCGATCGCGGCCGCGCGGCTCGGCGCCGGCCGCGTCGACGGCGTCGACGTCGATCCGCAGGCGTTGCGCGCGAGCGAGGCCAATGCGCTCGCCAACGACGTGAAGGCCAGTTTTTTCGGCGCGGACGCCGCGCCGTCCGGCCGTTACGACATCGTGATCGCCAACATTCTCACCAATCCGCTGATCGTGCTCGCGCCGGCGATCGCCGCGCGGGTTTCCGCGGGCGGCCGTCTCGCGCTGTCCGGGATTCTCGACGAACAGGCGCAATCCGTCGCCGATGCGTATGCACGCTGGTTTACACTCGCGCGGTGGCGGGGGAGCGAGGGGTGGGTTCTGCTGACGGGGGAGCGCAGGCGATGACCGGTGCGGACGCAGCGGCGCGCACGGCGTCCGCCGTCACGGCCATCGACAGCGCTCGCTGGCGCGACATGGATTCTTCCCGAAGCAATGACGCGCGCGAACTGCCGCGCCGGACGCTGCGCTGACGATGGCCGACGAACTGTTCACCCGCTGCCCCGGATGCAAGACGATCTTTCGCGTCACCGAGCCGCAGCTCGCGTTGCGCGCGGGGCAGGTGCGGTGCGGCCATTGCCGGACGGTGTTCAACGGCCGCGAGGAACTGATTTCGCTCGACCCGCCGGCGCTGTCGGAACCGGAAGCCGAGCCCGACGAACTGGCGCTCGGTCCGCCGACCGTCACGCTGCGCAGCGCCCGCGCGCTCGACCCCCCGCCGCCCGACGAGGCGCCGGCCCCCGCGCCGAACGTCGACTACGAGAACCGGTTCGCATGGGATCGCAAGAAGGCACCGTCGCGCGCAGGGACGGTGCTCGGCTTCATCGCGATTCCCGCGCTGGTGGTGACGTTCGTGCTGCAGGGGCTCTTTCACTTCCGCGACTCGCTCGCCGCGCACGTTCCGTCGTTCAAGCCGGTGCTGACGCGGCTGTGCGGGGTCGTCGGATGCGAGATCCGCCCGCTGCGCGACGTCGCGGCGCTGTCGATCGACGCTTCGGACCTGCAGGCCGACCCCGCGCATCGCGGCCTGCTGGTGCTGACGGCGACCATCCGCAATCGTGCGCCCTATGCGATCGGGTACCCGCACCTCGAATTGACGCTGACGGACGCGCAGGACCAGGTGGTCGTTCGCCGCGCGCTGGCGCCGAGCGACTACGCGAGCGGCACGGCCAACACCGCGGCCGGCATCGGGCGCAACGGCGAAGTGCCGGTGAAGCTCTTCATCGACGCGAGCGCGACGTCGCAGGCGGGTTACCGCCTCTACCTGTTCTTCCCCTGACGCGAGGCCCGTCCGCACGGTCCTGACGGGGCCGCACAACCCTGGTGCGCCTCGTGTCGCGACGCCCTACTTTCGCGCCTGTTGACCTCCGGCGCGTAGCGCCAAATAGCATGGCTCAGTCTATGCGTGCACGAAAATTACCGCTCTGATCCCGAGGCGCTGACCCGCGAGCGCGCTCCGACATCGAAGCGGCCGCATACCTCAAGTATCGACGCACTAATTTAGTGCGATGCGCTTGAGTTGCCGCCCCGATCGGGTGCAAAATAGCAGATCGCCCTTGAACCCCCGCGCCAGACCGATCGCAAGTTCATGATTTGGATGAAGATTTGGACGTGGCATGCTTCTCGCTAAACTCTACCCGCCCGATTTGCATATGTAACCTCGCCTTGCTGGCGTCCGGAATATCGCGACGCAACCTTTCGGCCTGCCCTTAAAACGCTTCATCAGGAGATTTGCATGGCAACACCCGCCGACGTGCTCAAAATGATCAAGGACAAGGAGGTCAAGTTCGTCGACCTCCGCTTCACGGACACTCGTGGCAAGGAACAGCACGTCACCGTGCCGGCCAGGCAATTCACGCAGGACAAGTTCGACTCGGGCCACGCGTTCGACGGCTCGTCGATCGCCGGCTGGAAGGGCATCGAAGCCTCCGACATGCTGCTGATGCCCGATCCGGGCACCGCCAACATCGATCCGTTTCTCGACGAGACGACACTGCTGATCACGTGCGACGTGGTCGAGCCGTCGGACGGCAAGGGCTACGAACGCGACCCGCGCTCGCTCGCCAAGCGCGCCGAGGCCTACCTGAAGTCGTCGGGCGTCGGCGATACCGCGTACTTCGGACCGGAGCCCGAGTTCTTCATCTTCGACGCGGTCGAGTGGTCCGTCGACATGTCGGGCAGCTATTGCAAGGTGTTCTCGACCGAAGCCGCGTGGTCGACGGCCGACAAGTTCGAAGGCGGCAACATGGGCCATCGCCCGACGGTGAAGGGCGGCTATTTTCCGGTGCCGCCGGTCGACCAGCTGCAGGACATCCGCTCGGCGATGTGCCTCGCGATGGAACAGATGGGCGTCGAAGTCGAGGTGCACCACCACGAGGTCGCCAACGCCGGCCAGTGCGAGATCGGCACCAAGTTCGAGACGCTGGTGAAGCGCGCCGACTGGCTGCAGATCCTGAAGTACTGCGTGCACAACACGGCGGCGGCGTACGGCAAGACCGCGACGTTCATGCCGAAGCCGATCGTCGGCGACAACGGCTCCGGCATGCACTGCCATCAGTCGATCTGGAAGGACGGCAAGAACCTGTTCGCCGGCGACGGCTACGCGGGGATGTCGGAACTCGCGCTGTACTACATCGGCGGCATCATCAAGCACGCGAAGGCGCTGAACGCCATCACCAACCCGGGCACCAATTCGTACAAGCGGCTGGTGCCGGGCTTCGAGGCGCCGATCAACCTCGCGTACTCCGCGCGCAACCGCTCGGCCGCCATCCGCATTCCGTACGTGTCGAACCCGAAGGGCCGCCGCATCGAAGTGCGCTTCCCGGATCCCACCGCCAATCCGTATCTCGCGTTCGCCGCGATGCTGATGGCGGGCCTCGACGGCATCCAGAACAAGATCCATCCGGGCGACCCGATGGACAAGAACCTCTACGATCTCGAGCCGGAAGAGGCCGCCAAGGTGCCGCATCCGTGCGCGTCGCTCGACGAGGCGCTCGACCATCTGAACCGTGACCGCGCGTTCCTCACCCGCGGCGGCGTGTTCACCGACGGCATGATCGACGGCTACATCGCGTTGAAGATGGAAGAGGTCACGCGCTTCCGGATGACGACGCATCCCGTCGAGTACGACATGTATTACAGCCTGTAAGCGGATACGACGATGTCAGCGCCCGGGGTGGCGCGTGCGTTATGCGAAGTGCGGGGGCAGGCCTGGTGCCTGCCCCTTTTGCTTCGGGTACGCTACACTCCGCCGCCATGCCCAGTCATGCCTACATTGCCGGAAAACGGTGCGTCCGCGCCCTGTCGTGGTGCCTGGCGCTCGCCGTTGCGGGCGCCGCGGGCGCGCAAGGGCCGGTCTGCAAGTACATCGACGCGGACGGCAACATCGTCTTTTCCAACCTGCCGCCGGAAAAGGGACAGCGCAAGATCTCGTGCATGTATGGCGACGAGCCCGCCCGCAAGGGAACGCCGGCGTCGCGCAGTACGCCCACGCCGGCCGGCTTTCCGAAGGTCGACGCGGATACGCAGCGCAACCGCGACGACCTGCGCCGCAAGGTGCTGTCCGACGAGCTCGCCGCAGAGGAGAAATCGCTCGTCGAGGCGCGCGCCACCTATGCCAACGGCGCGCCGGTGCCGCTGCCCGAGGAACAGGCCAACGCCGCGAAATACCAGGAGCGCATCGCGCGCCTGCGGCAATCGGTGCAGCTGCACGAGCGCAACATCGAGGCGCTCAAGAAGGAACTCGGCGCCACGCGCTGAGCATTTCCCGGCCGGGCCCGCGTCCGGATCGCTGCGCGACGACGCGCTCCAGGCACGCACGACAATCGTGCTCGACCGCGCGCCGGACCCGGCGCGGAACTTGCTAACACTGCAGGCAAACGCCGCGAACTCCGCGTGCGCAGAGCCGTCGTCGCCATGAAGATCCGCTTCTTTCCTTCGTCGGCGTCGGCCGCGAGCGCGCCCTATCCCGGGCTGGAGTTGCTGGCGGCCGCGGTGTTGCTGTTGCGCTCCGACGAACGTGTCAGTTACGTGAATCCTGCTGCCGAAAATCTCTTCGAACTGTCCCGGCAGAAATTCGTCGGGCACACGCCGCGCGAGCTGTTCGGCGAGTGCCCCGGCCTGGAGGGCGCGATCGCCAAGGCCGTGGTGAGCGGCGCCTCCTACACGGAGCAGGAGATCGAGCTCGGCATCGGCGGCAAGCCGCGGCTGCACCTCACCTGCACGGTGTCGCCGGTCGATACGCCGGGCAGCACGCTGCTGGTCGAGTTCCGGCATATCGACCAGCAGCTGAAGATCGCGCGCGAGGAGCGGCTGCTCGAGCAGCAGCAGGCCAACCGCGACCTGATCCGCAGCCTGGCGCACGAGATCAAGAATCCGCTGGGAGGAATACGCGGCGCCGCGCAGCTGCTCGAGCGCGAGCTCGACCGCCCGCACCTCTCGGAGTACACGCAGGTGATCATCGGCGAGGCCGATCGCCTGCAGTCGCTGGTCAACCGCCTGCTGACGCCAAGCCGCCTGCCGACGTACAAGCGCACGAACATCCACGAGATCCTGGTCCGCGTGCGCAGCGTCGTGCAGGCCGAATTTCCCGCCATCAATATCGCGGCCGATTTCGACATCAGCATTCCCGAGTTCGAGGCGGATCCGGAGCAGCTGACGCAAGTCGTGCTCAACATCGTGCGCAACGCCGCGCAGGCGATCGCGACCGGCATCGACGAGCCGCAGATCGCGTTCCAGACGCGGATCGCCCGCAACGTCACGCTCGCGAAGAAGCGGCACAAGCTGGCGCTGGCGCTGTCCATCGCGGACAACGGTCCCGGCGTGCCGGCCGAGATCCGCGACAAGATCTTCTATCCGCTGGTGTCCGGCCGCGAAGGCGGCAGCGGACTCGGCCTCACCATCGCCCAGACGTTCGTCGCGCAACACAACGGCACGATCGAGTGGACGAGCACGCCGGGGCATACGGTCTTCACGATCCTGCTCCCGCTGGAAATGACGCGTGGGTCAGCCTGATGCGCGCGAGAAGGGAATGAGCGAAACGATGTACGCCTACGATTACGAGCCGCCGCGCGGCGATGGCACGAAGGCCGTCTGGATCGTCGATGACGACCGGTCGATCCGCTGGGTCCTCGAGAAGGCGCTGGCGCGCGAGGGCATTCCCTACAAGACGTTCGCGACCGCCTACGAGGTGCTGCAGGCGCTCGCCGTCAGCGAGCCGCAGGTGCTGGTCTCGGATATCCGGATGCCGGGTGAATCCGGCCTGGCGCTGCTGTCCAAGGTGAAGGAGCGGCATCCGCAGATCCCGGTCATCATCATGACGGCGTATTCGGACCTCGACAGCGCGGTGGCGGCGTTCCAGGGCGGCGCGTTCGAGTACCTGCCGAAGCCGTTCGACGTCGATCATGCGCTCGCGCTGATCCGGCGCGCCACGACCGAGACCGCGGTGACCGCGCCCAGCACGCAGGTCCTGGCCGATACGCCGGAGATGCTCGGCCAGGCGCCGGCGATGCAGGAAGTGTTCCGCGCGATCGGCCGCCTGTCGCAATCGAACACGACGGTGATGATCACCGGCGAGTCGGGCACCGGGAAGGAGCTGGTCGCGCGCGCGCTGCACCGGCACAGCCCGCGGGCGGCGATGCCGTTCGTCGCGATCAACACGGCCGCGATTCCGAAGGACCTTCTCGAGTCCGAACTCTTCGGTCACGAGCGCGGGTCGTTCACCGGTGCGCAGGCGATGCGCCGCGGGCGCTTCGAGCAGGCCGAGGGCGGCACGCTGTTCTTGGACGAGATCGGCGACATGCCGCCCGATCTGCAGGTGCGGCTGCTGCGCGTGCTGGCGGATGGCGAGTATTACCGCGTCGGCGGCCATGCGCCGCTGCGCGCGAACGTGCGGATCATCGCGGCCACGCACCAGAACCTGGAGGAGCGCGTCCGGCAGGGCTTGTTCCGCGAGGACCTGATGCACCGGTTGAACGTCGTGCGCCTGCGGCTGCCGCCGCTGCGCGAGCGGGTGGAGGACATCGCGCCGCTCGCCCGCCACTTCCTGCTGAAGAGCGGGCGGGATCTCGCCGTGGAGCCGAAGGGCCTGTCGGAAGAGGCGCTGAAAGTGCTGACGACGTTCGCGTTCCCCGGGAACGTGCGGCAGCTCGAGAACATCTGCCACTGGCTGACGGTGATGGCGCCCGGACAGCGGATCGAGGTCGCCGACCTGCCGCCCGAAGTGCGCGAGGCGCCGAGCCCGACGGGCGAGGCCGGCGAGGCCGACTGGAAGTTCGCGCTCGATCGGGAGCTGTCGCAGGCGCTGGCGCGCGGCGAGCGCAACGTCGGCGACCGCCTCGAGCAGGAGTTCGAGAAGACGCTGATTCGCCGCGCGCTCGTGCATACGGGCGGGCACCGGATGGAAGCCGCCGCGTGGCTCGGCTGGGGCCGCAACACGCTGACGCGCAAGATCCAGGAGCTGGGACTCGAGCCCGAGTTGCGCAAGGGGGCGCGGGGATAGAAAACTTCTCATGGATACGGGGCACGACGGCAAGTGCTGCGCACGCCGGTCGACCCCGCTTTGGAACCGGTGACTACTTCATCGGGAAGGCGCCCGGCGCGTGCAGCGACCGCTCGACCAGTTCCTCGATGACGATGTCGGGCTTCTCGCGCTCGATCAGCGCGAGATCGAGCGCGCGGGTGCTGACGTAGACGACGCGGCTGAAATTCTCCGACAGGAGCGGGATCAGCGGGATTGCCATCGAGTCGCGCAGGATCACGGCACGGGGCAGTCCCGGCCGGTCGCAGGCGAAGAACTCGAAGCCGGGAAACTCATCCTTGTCGATGCGGCGCGCGCAGCGGCTCGCCGTGTCCGCCAGCACCTTGCCGAGCGGCGCCACGTCGTCCTCGCGGATGCGTGACGGCAGGCCGAGCATCGTGATGAGATCGCCGCTGTAGAAGTCGACGCCCGGCACGTACGCGGGCCGCGGCGGCGGCGGCGCGATGACCGGCAGCGCGGAGGGCGGCAACGCGAGCTGCACGGCGCGCATGATCTCGCGGTAGCCGACGGTCGCGCCGTTGAAGTTCCAGTGCGAGTCCGTCTGGTAGTAGACGCGTTCATTGGCCTTGGCGGCCTGCAGCGGCGCGCGCAGGTCGACGAACGCCACGCGGCCATCCCGCTCGACGGCCGCGCGCACGCGGTCGTAGGGAGACGGCAGCGGCGACCGCGCCACCCACGTCGGCAGGAACTCCGGATAGATCGTGAATTTCTCGGGCACCACGACGACGACGTAGGCGATGCCGCGCGCGGCGAGCCAATCGCGGCGCCGGCCGAACTCGGCCACGGTGTTGTCGACCTCGCTTTGCAGGAACGGCAGCGTCGCGCGATGGTGACGGTCGAGCGCCAAGCCATCCTCGCCCAGCCAGTAGTACCAGCCGCCGGTACCCGGCATCACCGTCGGCAGGCTCGACACGCCGAACACGCGCAACAGCGAACCGTGATGGAGCCGCACGAGGGCGTCGCGGCCGCCGAAGCGATCGGAGAATGCGCGGTCGAACGCTGCGGGAAACTCGCGCGACAGCGCCGGGACGGGCCACGCGGCCATCGGGCGATTCTCGAAGCGCGTCATCGTCCGCGACCACGTCGAGAAGAGCGCGAGCGCCGGCCAGACGATCGCGATCGCGAACAGCGTGGCGACGACGCGGTCGCGCAACCGGTGATCCGCGGGCGCGGGTGGCGGTACCGGCGACAGCGAAAGCGTGTCGACGGTCACTGGAGGACCCCCCCGGCGGCGCTCACGTCAAAACCGGAAGTAGATGAACGGATTGTAGGTCCCCGCCGCGAGGAACGCGGAGGCGACGATGAACACCAGCGCTAGCCAGACGGTGTCGACGCAGAGAAGCGCATTGGCGGCGAGGCCGGGCGTCGCGCCGACGCGGTCGCGCCAGCGGCCGAGCTGCCGGGCGAGCGGTGTGGCGAACACGACACCGACGGCGAGCGTGCAGGCGACGAACGGATCGAGAAACTCGCGCAGCGAATGCCTTAGCGCGTCGCCGTGCGCATGGCCCGCCAGCGCCGCGTAGTAGCCGACGGCTTGCGTAAGCGTCTCGCAACGGAACAGCACCCATCCACCCATCACCGCGAGCAGCGCATATGCGTGCGCCAGCGGCCCTGAGCGTCGCAACAGCCGGTCGACGCCCGCGCGCTCGGCGACGAGGAACGCGCCGTGCCATGCGCCCCACAGCACGAACGGCCAGCTCGCGCCATGCCAGAGCCCGCACAGCAGGAAGACGATGACGAGGTTCGCGTACGCGCGGCGCTCGCCGCGCTGGTTGCCGCCGAGAGGAATGTAGAGGTAGTCGCGGAACCAGTTCGACAGCGAGATATGCCAGCGGCGCCAGAATTCGCGGATGCTGCGCGCGATGTACGGATAGTTGAAGTTCTCGAGGATGCGGAAGCCGAACATCCGCATGAGGCCGATCGCCATGTCGGAATAGCCCGAGAAGTCGAAGTAGATCTGCAGCGTGTAGCAGGCGAGCCCGAGCCAGGCGAGCGGCGTCGTCAGCTCGGCCGTCGGCAGCGCGAAAATCTGGTCGGCCACGCGGCCCAGCGTGTTGGCGATCAGCACCTTCTTGCCCAGGCCCAGCACGAAACGGCGCACGCCGTACGCGAAGTCGGCCATCCGCTGTTCGCGGTCGGGCAGCTGAAGCGCGATGTCCCGCCAGCGGATGATCGGCCCGGCGATCAGCTGCGGGAACAGCAGGATGTAGAGCGCGAAGCGCGGCAGGTTGCGCTCGGCGTGCGCGTTGCGCTTGTAGACGTCGACGACATACGAAATGGCGTGGAACGTGAAGAACGAGATGCCGAGCGGCAACGGGATGGCGGCCACGGCGAGCGGCGTGATCGCGAGCACCGGCGCCAGCGCGTTGACGTTGGCGAACGCGAAGTTCGCGTACTTGAAGACCGCCAGCGCCGCGAGATTGCCGGTGACGCCGGCGGCGAGCCAGCGCCGGCGCGTGCGCGGGTCCTGCGCGCGGCCGATGGCGCCGCCGATCGCATAGTTGAACAGCACCGAGCCCAGCACGAGGACGAGGTACGGCGCCTCGCCCCATGCGTAGAAGGCGAGCGACGCGACCAGCAGCACGCCGTTGCGCCCGCGCCGCGGCACCGCGAAGTAGGCGGCGAGCGTGATCGGCAGGAACAGGAACAGGAAGATCGGCGAAGCGAAGACCATGTCGCGCAGAGTCTAGCAAACGGCCGCGGAGCGGCCGTTTGCTAGACGTAGATAAGTCAGAAGGGGTCGCAAGCCTGACGGCGCGACCCCTTGGAAAAATCGACGACGCTGACTGCCTGACGACAGGCTGATCAGGGGCAAATCGCGGGCGGAGCCCGACGATTTGCTCCGGTCGGGAAGATTCGAGTGTTGCGCGGACAGCGTGGGCCTGCGCGCGGCGAGGAGGCCGACGAGCGGTCGCTAGCCGGCCTCATCGCGAAGTTCGACAAGGACGGGGGCGTGGTCGGAGGGCTTTTCGCCCTTGCGCGCGTTGCGGTCGATGCGGCTGGCCGTGCAGCGCGCGGCCAGCGCGGCGGACAGCAGCACATGGTCGATGCGCAGCCCGTGGTTCTTGGGAAAGGCGAGCTGCCGGTAGTCCCACCACGAGAACGTCTTCTCCGGCTGGTCGAAGAGGCGGAAGCTGTCCTTCAGGCCGACGTCGAGCAGCGCGCGGAAAGCCGCCCGCTCGGGCGCGGAGCACAGCACCTGCCCGGCCCACAACGCCGGATCGTGGACATCGCGGTCCTCCGGCGCCACGTTGAAGTCGCCGGCCACCGCCAGTGCCGGATTGCGCGCGAGTTCGGCGCGCAGCATGGCGGCCAGCGCGGCATACCACGCGAGCTTGTAGACATACTTGTCCGAATCGACGGACTGGCCGTTGGGCACGTAGACGCCGACGACGCGGATGCCGGACACGGTGGCGGCGATGACCCGCTTCTGCGTGTCCTCGTAGCCGCCGATGCCGAACGTCACGTCGCTGACCGGCAATCCGTCGCGCACGAGAATCGGCGACGCCGTTGTACGTCTTCTGGCCGGTGTAGTGCGCGCCGTAGCCGGCGGCGGCAAGCTCCATGACCGGAAACTTCGGGTCCTCGAGCTTGGTTTCCTGCAGGCACACGACGTCGGGACGGCTGGCCTCGAGCCACGCGAGCAGGCGCGGGAGCCGCACGTTCAGCGAATTGACGTTCCAGGCGGCGATGATCACGGGCGAAACTCAGCAGCCGATGCCGCGCGCTCGGCGGCAGGCGCGCTTACTGGACTACCTTCGTGCTGCGCACTCCGGCGCATTGGGCAATGAGGCCCTTGGGACGGCCCTGCGGGCTCATGCGCGAACGACCGGCGGGCGCCGGCTACTTCGGATAATCGCCGCCGCGCGGAGGCGGCGCGAGCGAACGCGTGCCTTCGACGGGTGGCGGCGGGGGCGCTTCCTGCCGCGCACCCGCGGCCGTGCGCCGCGGCGCCGGCGTCTTCGGATAGCCGGCCTCGTCGAGCGCCGCCTGCCAGCGGGCTTCGTTGAAGCCCTTGACGATCAGCTTGTCGCCGAGCGCCAGCACCGGCGCGCGGTCCTCGCCCGTCAGCGTCCGCATCCGGACCATGCCCTGCTCGTCCTTCTGGACGTCGACGGTCGTGAACGGCACGCCGCGCTTGTTGAGCAGCGCCTCCGCGCTCTGGCAGACATCGCCGCACTGGAACGTGTAGAGCGTGGCGGGAAAACGGTCGGACGCGATCTGCGACGCGAGGTCCGGCTCGCCCGTTTCGACGAAGTTGGCGCCGAGCCGCTTCGTCTGCACCCCTTTGGCTTCCGGCGGCGGCGCGCGGTCCGAGTAGACGACGCGCCCGGCAGGATCGACGTAGCGATACACCTGGGGCGCCTGCGCGAACGCATGGCCGGCGACGACCAGCGCGGCCAGGCCTAGCGTGATGCGCTCCGCGAGCGTGACCATCGAGGCTCCTTTCAGGACGATGCGACCATTCCATTATGCCGCAGGAGCGCATCCAGTTGGGGCGGGCGCCCGCGGAAGGCGACGAACGACTCGAGCGCCGGCCGGCTGCCGCCGCGCGCCAATACCTCGTCGCGGAACCGCGCGCCGGCGGCCGGCGACAGCACGCCCTCCTCCTCGAAGAGGCTGTACGCGTCCGCCGACAGCACTTCCGCCCACTTGTAGCTGTAGTAGCCCGCCGCGTACCCGCCCGCGAAAACGTGCGTGAACACCTGCATGAAGCGGTCGTACGGCGCCCGCGGAACGACGGCGACCTCGCGGCGCACGGCGGCCAGCAGCGCCTGCGGCGTGGCCCACCCCGTGTTGTCCGTGCCGTCGAACTGCGCGTGCAGCAACATGTCGAAGAGGCCCATCTCGAGCTGGCGCACCGTGGCCATGCCGCTCTGGAAGTTCTTCGCGGCCAGCATCTTGTCGAACAGCTCGCGCGGCAGCGGCACGCCGCTGTCGACATGCCGCGTCATGTGGCGCAGCACGTCCCATTCCCAGCAGAAGTTCTCCATGAATTGCGACGGCAGCTCCACCGCGTCCCACTCGACGCCCTGGATGCCGGACACGCCGGCGGTCTCGACCTGCGTCAGCAGCTGGTGGAGTCCGTGGCCGAACTCGTGGAAGATCGTGATGACCTCGTCGTGCGTGAACGTCGCGGGCTTGCCGCCCACCGGCGCCGACAGGTTGCACGTCATGTAGGCGACCGGATGCTGGACGGTGCCGCGCGCGCGGCGGCGGTTGATCGCGTCGTCCATCCAGGCGCCGCCCTGCTTGCCTTCGCGTGCGTAGAGGTCGAAGTAGAACTCGCCGACCAGCGCGCCCTGGCCGTCGCGGATCGCGAAGAAGCGCACCGCGGGATGCCAGACGGACGCCTGGGCCGGCGCGATGTGCACGCCGTAGATCGTCTCGACGACGCGGAACAGGCCGGCCAGCACGGCGTCCTCGGGGAAGTACTGGCGCACTTCCTGTTCGTTGAACGCGTACCGCTGCGCCTTCAGGCATTCCGCCGCGAAGGCCAAGTCCCACGGCGCGAGCTCGGCGAAGCCGAGTTCGGTGCGCGCGAACGCCGTCAGCTCGGCGAAGTCGAGTTCGGCGAATGGCTTGGCGCGGCGTGCGAGATCGCGCAGGAACGCGATGACCTCGTCCGGATGCTCGGCCATCTTGGGCACCAGCGACACGTGCGCGTAGTTGGGATAGCCGAGCAGCCGCGCCGCCTCGCGCCGCAGTT
Source organism: uncultured beta proteobacterium (assembly GCA_963823475.1). Taxonomy (GTDB): domain Bacteria; phylum Pseudomonadota; class Gammaproteobacteria; order Burkholderiales; family Casimicrobiaceae; genus VBCG01. The sequence goes on along the minus strand of CAWGLS010000012.1, from coordinate 249,791 downwards.
CGAGAATGCGGCCGATCACCGGAGTGTTGTTCCACTCAGGGTTCGCGCCGAGATCCGACGCGCGCGTCGAATACCCTTCGTGCATGCGGCGCCGCAGATCGCGATTCCCGGCGTACTGCAGCACCGGCAGGTAGCACGGCATCCGCAGCGTGAGCTTCCAGCCCGTCTTGCCTTCGCCTTCAGCCGCTGCGCGCGCCTCCGCGAGCACGTCGGCCGGCACGCCGGCCAGCTCCGCCTCGTCGTCGCAGTAGTACGCCCATGCATTGGTGGCGTCGAGCACGTGCTCCTCGAACTTCGTCGACAGGTCCGCCAGCTCCTCCTGAATGGCCTTGAAGCGCGCCTTGTCGGCGTCGGCGAGTTCCGCGCCGCCCAGCTTGAAGTCGCGCAGCTCGTTGTCGATCAGCTTGCGCTGCGCGGCGTCGAGCGCCGCGAAATCCGGTTGCGCGCGCAGTGCACGGTACTTGTCGAAGAGTCGCAGGTCCTGCGCGAGGCTCGTGTGGAAATCGATGACCTTCGGCAGGTTCTCGTTGTGCGCCTCGCGCAGTTCCGGCGTGTTGACGACGGCGTTCAGGTGCCGCACGGCGCTCCATGCGCGGTCGAGGCGATCGAGCGCTTCCGCCATGGGCTCGACCAGCGTGTCCCACGTCGGCGCGGCCGGTGCGGTCGCCACCGTTTCGACGGTACGGCGGGCGTCGGCGAGCAGCGCGTCGACGGCCGGCGTGACGTGGGCGGGCGTGATGGCGTCGAAACGCGGAAGTCCGGAAAAATCGAGCAGCGGGTTGTCGGTGATGGGCATCTGATGCGTCCTTTTGGGGTGGGATCCCGGGCATTCACGCCTCGTGGGCGGTCAGCCGGGCATCGAGCGCGGCCAGTTCGTCGGGAGTGCCCACGTTGGCCCAAGGGCCATCGTAACGCTCGCCCGACACCAGTCCGCGCGCGATCCAGTCGTGATACAGCGGAAGAAGTTTGAGCTTGACGCCCCGCGGAAGTTCGCGAAAGAGCGCGCTGTCGTAGACGCCGATGTTACCGAACGTCAGTCGGCTCGGCCCGTCGCGGTGGATGCGGCTGCCGTCGAGCGCGAAATCCCCCGCCGGATGGAACGGCGGATTGGGCACCATGACCAGATGGACGCGCGGCGACGCATCGTCCAGCGCCATCCGCTCCGCGCGCGCCCGCAGCGCCGCGTAGTCGTAGCGCGTCCAGATATCGCCGGACACGACGAGCACCGGGCCTTCCGGGATCAACGGCATGGCGGTGGCGATGCCGCCCGCGGCTTCGAGCGGCTCGGGCTCGACGGACCACGCGATGCGCACGCCCAGCGCGCTGCCGTCGCCCAGTGCCTGCGCCATGCGCGGCGCCAAGTGCGCCGCGTTGATGACGAGCCGCCGATAGCCGGCGCGCGCGAGTGCCTCGATCTGCCAGACGATCAGCGGCTTGCCGGCGACGGCGAGCAGCGGCTTCGGCGTCGCATCGGACAGCGGCCTCATGCGCTCGCCGCGCCCGGCGGCGAGAATCATCGCGGTCGGCATGACGGTCAGAACGTGTATCCGAAGCGGGACGCGCGCTCGTCGAGCGCGTCGAGCAGCACGAGCAGCGGTGCGAGATCGCGGTAGCGCGCGCAGGCGCCGCGGAGATAGCGCATGACGAGCGGCATGTCCTGCAGGTAGCCCGCCTTGCCATCGCGATGGAAAAGCCGCGCGAAGATGCCGAGCACCTTCAATTGCCGCTGCACGCCCATCCACTCGAAGTCGCGCCAGAACGCGCCGAAATCGGCGGCCACGGGAATGCCCGCGGCGCGCGCCCTTTCCCAATAGCGGACCGCCCAGTCGATCTGCCGCTCCTCGTCCCATTCGATGTACGCGTCGCGCAACAGCGACACCAGGTCGTACGTCACCGGACCGTGCACGGCGTCCTGGAAGTCGAGCACGCCGGGATTGGGCGCGCTGACCATCAGGTTGCGCGAATGGAAATCGCGGTGCACGAACACCCGCGGTTGCGCGAGATTGTTGGCCACCACGCGCGCGAACACGCCTTCGAGCGCGGCGCGCTGCGCGTCGTCGAGCGTGCGGCCGCAGTGACGCGCGATGTACCAGGCGGGAAAGAGATCGAGCTCGCGCCGCAGCAGCGCCTCGTCGTACGGCGGGAGTTCGCCCGGTCGCGACGAGCGCTGGAAGCGGACGAGGGCGTCGATCGCGTCGAGATAGAGCGTCTGCGCGCTGCCGGCATCGAGCGCCGCGAGGTACGTGGTGTGGCCGAGATCGGTCAGCAGCAGGAAGCCGCGCGGCAGGTCCTGCGCGAGCACCTGCGGCGCGTGCACGTCCGCGTCGCGCAGCAGCGACGCGACGTGCACGAACGGGCGGCAATCCTCCTGCGGCGGCGGCGCATCCATCGCGATCAGCGTCGCGGCGGCAGGCGCCAACGCGTGGGGCGCGGCCAGCGTGACGCGGAAATAGCGGCGAAAACTCGCGTCCGCCGACGCCGGCGCCAGCGTGAACGCGACCGGCGCGAGCACGCGCTCGAGCCAGTCGGCGAGCGCCGCGAGGCGAGGGTCGGCGGGGGGAGTGCTCATCGGGGTGCGAAGGCGACGCGCCGTGCATGCCGCTCGCACGCCGGGCGGGCGAAGCGGATTCGGCTGCGGACGGGCACCGCGGATCGGCAAGCTAGAATGGCGCATTTTAGCAAACCGCCTGCCTTTGCCTCCCCCCATGAAGTCCCGCGCTCCCGGCCGCCCCCCGCTGCTCGTGTCGTTCGCCGCGACCGCGATCGCGGCGTCGCTGCCGGCAGCGGTGTCGGCGCAGGACGTGACGCTCAAGCTGTCGCGCGAGATCGAGGCGCCGTATCGGCGTGCGGTCACGCCGCTGGGCGGCGGCCTGCCTGCCGACAGCACGGCGCCGCGGATGGTCGACCTGGCCGGCGCCGGGGTCCCGCAGATCGCGCCGACCGTGGCCGGGGACGGCGGCGCGCCGGCGTCCGAAGGAACGCGGCGCCGTGTACCTGCGAGCCGATCGCCTCGAAGGCAATTCGGACAAGCGCATCGAGGCCTCCGGCAACGTCGAGCTGCGCACGCGACGCGAGACGGTGCTCGCCGACTGGCTGCAGTACGACATCGACGGCGACGAGATCTGGGCGAAGGGCGACGTCACGCTGCGCAAGGGGCTCGACTGGATCAGCGGTCCCGAGGTCAAGTTCCAGCGCGAGCGCGAGATCGGCTGGTTCGACGAGCCGCGGTTCTTCATCTAGCGAGAACCAGTCGCACGGCGAGGCGAAGGAGATCCGCTTCGCGGGGCCCGACCTGTACGAGGCGACGAACGCGCGAGTACACGACCTGCATCGCGCCGAACAACGACTGGTACCTGCGCAGCGACGAGATCGAGGTCGACAAGCTGCGCAAGGTGGGCACGGCGCGCGAGCGCCAGGGTGTACTTCCTCGACGTGCCGGTGATGTACACGCCGTGGCTCGAGTTTCCGCTGTCCAACGAGCGCAAGTCCGGCTTCCTCACGCCGACGATCGGCTCGACGCAGATCCGCGGCTTCGAGATCGCGGCGCCGTACTACTTCAACCTCGCGCCGAACTACGACGCGACGGTGACGCCGCGCATCATGACGCGGCGCGGCGTGCAGATCTCCGGGCAGGGACGCTACCTCTTCGATTCGCTGGCGGGCGAGGCGATCGGCGAGGTGGTCCCCAACGATCGCATCGCCGAGGACACGCGGTGGGCGATCTCGTGGAAGCACAACCAGCAGTTCGCGCCGTGGCTCGCCGGCTACGTCAACTACAACCGCGTGTCGGACGCGACGTACCTCGCCGACTACTCCGATCGCGTGTCGGTCACGTCGCAGAAGACGCTGCCGGAGGAGGGCGGCCTCATCGCCAACTACGGCCCGTTCTCGCTGCTGGCGCGCGTGCAGTCGTTCCAGACGCTGCAGGATCCGAATCCGGCAGCCTACGGTGGTGCCGCCGTACAACATGCTGCCGCAGATACGCGGCGCGATGGCAGACACCGACTGGCTCGGCCTCACGTGGAACGGCCTCGCCGAGTACGTGCAGTTTTCGCAATCGGCGCTGACCCCGACGGGCAGCCGCGGCACGATCTATCCATCCGCGCGCTGGAGCGTCAGGGCAGCGCGTGGTTCGTCAATGCGCGGGTCGGCGTCGCCGGCTGGCAGTACGACCTCAACCAGCCGACGGCGGGCGTGCCGGACGGCAGCGCAGGGCTCGCCGTGCCGGTGACGAGCATCGACACCGGGCTCATCTTCGAGCGCAACTGGAGCATCTTCGGCAAGAACTTCGTGCAGACGCTGGAGCCGCGCGCGATGTACACGTACATCCCGTTCCGCAACCAGAACCAGTTGCCGGTGTTCGACACCGTGCAGGACGATTTCAACTTCACGCAGCTCTTCAGCGAGAACCGCTTCATCGGCGGCGACCGCGTCGGCGACACGAACCAGCTTGCCCTCGCCGTCACGTCGCGGCTGCTCGATCCGGACACCGGCGCCGAACGGTTCCGGGTGGCCGTCGGGCAGCGCTTCTACTTCGAGGACCAGCAGATCACGCTGGGCGGCCCGCCGCAGGAGTCGGGGTCGTCGGATTTCCTCGTCGGCGCGGAGGGGCGGCTGTCCGACGCCTGGTCGCTGATCGGGCTCATGCAGTACGACTTCGGGTCGTCGCAACTGAACCGGTTCAACCTCGGCACGCGCTACAACCCCGGCCCGGGCCGCGTGCTGTCGCTGATCTACCGGTATTCGCGGGAACTCGTCGACCAGATCGGCGGTCAATCGGAGTTGAAGCAGACGTACCTCTCGGCGCAGTGGCCGCTGACCGATAACTGGACGTTCGTCGGCGCCTGGAACTACTCGATTCCGGACCGGAAGACGCTGGAGGCCGTGATAGGGCTGGAGTACAATGGCGGGTGCTGGGCTTTGCGGGTGGTCGGGCAGCAGTTGACCACGACCACCGAAACCCGGACGAATTCCATCTTCGTCCAGCTCGAACTGAACGGACTCGCGCGGGTGGGCACGAGCCCGCTCGAGTTGCTGCGACGTACGGTTCCGGGATACCTGCGCACCAACGATCCGGCGATCCAGCAGCGCGACCGCAGCTTCGATCCCCTTCCCGAATTCTAGAGAGTCGAAAACGATGGCACGTCGCCGTCCCTTGCTCCCGCTTCTCGCTGCCACGCTGGCAGCATGCGCCGCTGTCGCCATCGGCGCAGCCGACATCCTCCGGCATCCAGGTCCCCGGCGCCGGCCCGCGACCCGCCGCGGCACCGCCTGCCGCGCCCCGCCCCCGCGCCTGCCGCCCGTCCCGCAGACTCGACGGTGCCGCTCGACCGCGTGATCGCCGTCGTCAACGACGAGGCGCTGACGCAATACGAACTCGACGAGCAGAAGCGCATCGTCCTCGGCGCAGATGAGGGCGTCCAACGTGCGGCCGCCGCCGCCGGACGTCTTCGAACAGCAGGTGCTCGAGCGGCTGATCATCGATCGCGCGCTGCTGCAGTTCGCCAAGGAAAACGGCGTGCGCGTCGACGACCAGATGGTCGAGCGCACGATCCTGCGCATCGCGCAGGAGAACAAGATCACGCCCGAGGAGCTGCGGCGCACGCTCGACCGCGAGAAGATCCCGTACGCCAAGTACCGCGAGGACATCCGGCGCGAGGTGACGATCCAGCGGCTGCGCGAGCGTGAGGTCGACAGCCGCGTGCAGGTGTCCGAGGCCGAGGTCGACAACTACCTCGCCACCGTCGCCGCGCAGGCGGGCGGCGAGAGCGAATACCAGCTCGCGCACATCATGGTCGGCGTGCCCGAGCAGGCGACTCCCGACCAGATCGAAGCGCGCAAGAAGCGCGCCGAGGAAGCCCTCGCAGCAGGTGCAGAGCGGCAAGGAGTTCCGCGAAGTCGCCGCCGCGTTCTCCGATGCGCAGGACGCCGTCCAGGGCGGCGATCTCGGCTGGCGCACGCCCGCGCGGCTGCCGTCGGTGTTCGTCAACGCCGTGCGGACGATGAAGAACGGCGACGTGTCGCCGGTCCTGCGCAGCCCGGCCGGGTTCCATGTCGTCAAGCTCAACAACTCGCGCAGCCTGAACGCGCCGACGGTCGTCGAGCAGACGCGCGCCCGGCACATCCTGGTCCGCGTCAACGAGACGACGTCGGAATCCGAGGCCAAAGCGAAGATCGAGCGGATCCGGGATCGCATCGACACCGGCGCCAAGTTCCCCGACCAGGCGAAGCTCAATTCCGAGGATGCGTCGTCGACCAAGGGCGGCGATCTCGGCTGGCTCAGCCCGGGGGACACGGTGCCCGAGTTCGAGCAGGCGATGGCGAAGCTGAAGGCCGGCGAGATGTCGCCGCCCGTGCGTTCGCCGTTCGGCTGGCACCTGATCCTCGTCGAGGAGCGCCGCACGCAGGACGTCACGCAGGATCGCAAGCGCGACGTCGCGCGCAACGCGATCCGCGCGCGCAAGGCGGACGAACAGTTCACCGAGTTCATGCGCCAGACGCGCGACAGGGCCTACGTCGAGTACAAGATCGACGACAAGTAGGCAGCGTGCGCGAATTGCGTCACCGGCAGCCGCTGCGCGGCCCGCCGCGCAATTCGCGACCGACGGGCACAAAACACTGCGCGCTTCGCGCTCCGCATTTTGTGCCCGAACTGCAGTCAGAGCACAGCGATCCGGGAGAGGATGCGGGTGGTGTTGGAGGTGAAGGTCAGTTCGACGCGCAACTGGTCGTAGGTGGTCGTGCGCGGACCGGGGCTCCGCCTGATCGCCACGCCCGCGGCGGTCGTCCGCAGCGTCTGGAGCGAGGCGTCGGCCAGCGTCTCCCAGCCGCTGTCGGCGCCGCGTTTCCCCTGCACGCGCACGCGGCGCAACCCGGCGTGCGTGTCGAGGCCGAGCACGAACTCTTCGGCCTTTTGAAGGCTGGCGGGCAGTCCCTTCGGGGACAGCAGCACGACGCGGTCGTTGGCGTCGGGGCCGAGGGTGACGAAGCCGCGGCCGAGCGCCAGCGCGCCGAGTTCGGCGGTCCAGCCGTCGCCGTCGGCGTGCGCGGGCGCGCCGAATGTCCACAGCAACGCACCCAGCGGCAGCCCGGCGCGCGCGAGCATGAAGTCGCGCGCGGCGTCCTCGAGCGGCGTGTTGCGCCACGCGGTGAACGTCGAGTAGCCGGGCTGGCCGGCGAACGTGCCATTGCTGCCGTTCCAGGCCATCGGCGACATGTAGCGCGCGCCGAAATTCCACAGGTCCCGCAGGCCGCGATACGCGGCCGCATAGGTCGGCTGGACTGATGGATCGCGCAGGTCGGACGTGTTGTATTCGACGATCGCCCAGCGCGGGTCGACGGCGGCGAGTGTGGCGAAGAGCGAGCGGCCGTTGTCCATCCGCACGTCGTTGACGGCCGCCTCGCCGTACAGGATGACGCCGATATGGCCGAGCGCGGGCTTGGCGCCGGCGATGGACATGCCGCCGGAATCGTAGTTGCGCGGCGCGCTGGCGAGGTCGATCGCAAACGGCATCGCGTCGCCGCGCGGCGCCATCAGTCCCTGCGACGACCAGATGCGATCGCGCGCGATGCCCGCTTCCACCAGCCATTCCGCAAGCTCGTCGTAGTGAAGGTGGACGAGATGACGCCGGAAGACTTCCCATTCGCGCACCCACGGATCCTGCCAGAACGCGCGCGCGCCACTGCTTGCGTCGCGCGGAAACGCGCGCGGCGGGTCGACGTCCTGCCACGAGCGCCATTGCCGGCCCGCGATGCGATTGACGTCGGCGAGCGTGAGCGGCTGCGTGCGGCGGTAGGCGCAGCAGGTCGGGCACGCCGTGCGCCGGGCGCCCGGCATAGGGTCCGCTGCCCGCCAGCCATTCGCGGAACTGTCGCAGCGTGCCCGGGTTGTAGTCGTACCACTGGGCTTCGCCGAAAAACGGATTCAGGTACGTGTCGGGATCGAGATTGATGCCGACGAAGAGGTCGGGATGCTCGCGCGCGAACGAGGCGAGCAGCGCGCCGGCCTGCTGCAGGTTGCGCTTCTTGTAGTGGCGCACCTGCGCCGCGTAGACATTGAACGTCAGCGAGCGCGCAAGCTCCGGCGCTTCCTGCGACCCCGGCAGGTCCTTCAGGAAGTTGTCGGGCATCACCTCGTTCTTCTGATTCCATTGGCAATTGGCGGCGTCCTGCTCGAGCTTGTCGTTGACGTCCCACTGCGGCACGTCGCAGTACGCATCGGCCCAGATGCCGCCGTTGAGCGTCACCAGCACCGGCAGGCGCTTCGCGTTCGAATGCGCAAGCACCGCGTTCAGCGAATCGTCGCCGATCCGCCGTTCGCCGCATTTGCGCCTGGGATCCCAGTCGGGGTCGAACGCGAAATCGTGCTCGGCCCCGCGCGTCATCCGCAGATAGAGGATCGGCACGCGAAAGCCTGCGCGCAGCGTCGGCGACTGGTAGGGCGCGTAGATCGTGTCGAGTTCGCTCGCCCCGCCCAGGTCGATGCCGGACAGCGCGGGCAGCAGGTAGAACGGCGCCGGATCCTTCGGCGTGAATTGCGCCCAGCGCACGCGCGCGGCGGGTTCGACCAGGCTGCGGCGTCCGAGCAACGTCTCGCGACCGTCGGTGGCGATGGCGACGATCGAAAGCGGTCGGCGATCGGCGCCCGCGGGCGCCGGGTAGTCGGAAAAGTCGCCGGTGAACTCGAAGCCGCCGTTCGGATTGGCGGGAAGGTCGGGCCGTGCCTTGGGCACGTCCGGGCGCGCGATGCCGGTCCTGGCCGCGTACTTGCGACCGTCGAGGCGCACTTCGACGCCGCGGATGCCGGCGGCATCGAGCGCCCAGCCGGAGATCGTCACGCGCGGACCGACGACCGCTTCGCCAGGCGGCGCGTCGATGTCGCCAAAGGGGCCCGCCGCGACCTTGGCCGGCGCCGCGACCGGCGCCACCACGGGTGCCCGCTCGCGATTGTGCGCGACGAGCGAATAGATCTCGAAGCCGGCGACCGCGGCGACGACGGCGAGGAAGCCCGCGAACCAGCGCAGCGAACTGCCGGCCGCCGCAGGGCGCGAGCCGTTCAGCATGACTTCGAATCGCCGCGCCGGCTGGCCGCCACGATGGCGTCCAGCAGCCGCGCCAGCGTCGCTGGGGGGAGGTCGTCCTTCGGTCCGAAGCGCAGGCAGGCCTCGCCGGCGTTCAGGTGCCCGATGTCGGCGGCGAACGCCTGCAGGATCTCCGGACGTCCGACATACAGGCTGATGTACCGCTTCTGCGCCGCGAACGCGACGAACACGTCGGTGCCGAGCGCATAGACGGGCATCCGGTACTGGATGCCTTCGACCGCGTCGGGCGCCGCCGCTTGGACAGCGGCGCGCAAGCGCGCGAGGCGCGCGCGGATCGCCGGTTCCTGCGCGCCGACATAGGCGTCCACGTTCGGGAAATCGGGCTTCATCGGCATGGCGCGCATTGTAGCCCCACGAATTTCAGGGCGGCGGCGTGCGTTAGGATGGCAGGATGATCACGACCTCGACACCGGCGACCGACCCCGCCATCCTTGCCGAGCAGGTGGCGTACTACAGGAAGCGCGCCGGCGAATACGAAGAGTGGTGGTTCCGCACCGGCCGCTACGATCATGGCGCCGAACTCAACGCCGGCTGGGCCGGCGATGCGGGCGAAGTCGAGACGGCGCTCGTGCGCCATCTCGACGAGACGCGCCCGCAGCGCGCGCTCGAACTGGCGTGCGGCACCGGACTCTTCACGCGGTGGGTGGCGCCGCGCGTTGGCCACCTGAAGGCGCTCGACGCGTCGCCGGAGGTGCAGGCGATCAACCGCGCGCGCGTCGCAGCGGCCAATGTCGACTACGCGCTCGCCGATCTCTTCGCGTGGCAACCGGCCGAGCGCTACGATTTCGTCTTCATGAGCTTCTGGCTGTCGCACGTCCCCGATGACCGCTTCGACGAGTTCTGGGCGAAGGTCGGTGCGGCGCTCGCCGACGGTGGAACGGCGTACGTGATCGACTCGGGCTGGGACCTGACGTCGTCCGCGAAGAACCACGTGCGGCCGGACCGAGAGGCCGCGGTGGCGGCGCGCAAGCTGAACGACGGCAGCGAATACCGGATCGTGAAGGTCTTCCACGAGCCCGCCGCGCTCGCGCGGCGCCTCGCGGCGCTGGGCCTCAAGTCGCGAATCGTGCATACACCGCGTTATTTCATCCACGGCGCGGTGTCGCGCTGAGCCCTTTGGGAGTCGACCGCATGCCACAAGACAATCTCGCGCCGGTCCTGCAGGAATTGGCGCCGTCCGGCACGCTGCGTGCGGCGATCAACTTCGGCAACGCGGTGCTCGCGCAGATGGACCCGGTGACCGGCGAGGCGCGCGGCGTCTCGATCGACATCGCGCGCGAACTCGGCCGGCGGTTGCGCGTCCCGGTCGATCTCGTGACGTTCGACGCCGCGGGGAAGGTCTTCGCCGCCGTGGCCGATGGCGCGTGGGACGTCGCGTTCCTCGCCATCGATCCCAAGCGCGCCGCGGAAATCGAATTCACGCCGCCTTATGTGCTGATCGAGGGCTCGTACATGGTCCGCGCGGATTCGCCGCTGCGGACGATCGAGGACGTCGACCGCCCGGGCGTGCGGATCGCCGTCGGCAACGGCAGCGCGTACGAGCTCTACCTTTCGCGCACGATCAAGCATGCCCAGATCGTCCGCGCGCCGACGGGCGCCGAGTCGATCGCGATGTTCGATCGCGACCGGCTCGACGTCGTCGCCGGCGTCAAGTCGCCGCTCGTCGCGTACGCGCAGACGCGCGCCGACGTGCGCGTGATGGACGGCCGCTTCATGGTGATCGAGCAGGCGATGGGCGTTAAGAGGGGCCGCACCGCGGCCGCGCGCTACCTGCGGTCGCTGCTCGAGGAACTGAAGGCGTCGGGATTCGTGGCCGCGGGACTCGAGCGCAGCGGCCAGCGCGATGCGCGGGTTGCGCCGCCGGCGCCATCGGCTTAGGGGTCAGAGCGGTAATCATCTGGCTTAGGGGTCAGAGCTGGCTTAGGGGTCAGAGCGGTAATCATCTGGCTTAGGGGTCAGAGCGGTAATCATCGGCCGCGACGGCTAACGACTGCCAATCTTTGGCAGTCGCAGCCGATGATTACCGCTCTGACCCCTAAGCCAGATGATTACCGCTCTGACCCCTAAGCCAGCTCTGACCCCTAAGCCAGATGATTACCGCTCTGACCAGCCGATGATTACCGCTCTGACCCCTAAGCCGACGAACGTCCTGCTCGGCTGCATTGCTGATGACTTCACCGGCGGCACCGACCTCGCCGCCATGCTCGTCAAGCACGGAATCCGCACCGTGCAGATGATCGGTGTTCCGGAATCGCCGTTGCCGGCCGACATCGACGCGGTCGTGATCGCGCTCAAGTCGCGGACGAATCCCGTCGCCGACGCCGTCGCCGATTCGCTCGGCGCGCTGCGTTACCTGCAGGCACAAGGCTGCCGGCAGTTCTACTTCAAGTACTGCTCGACGTTCGATTCCACCCCGGCAGGCAACATCGGCCCGGTGGCTGCAGCCGCAGGTCCGCCGTCACGTCGGCCTGGTGCCGTACGCCGTCGTCGCGCAAGGGCCCGCGGCCACCGCCCGGCGGTGCGCGGATCTGCGCGCGGATGGCATCGCCATCGTCGACGCCATCGCCGACGCGGATCTGGCCGCGATCGGCGAAGCCTGTGCCGACCTGCTGCTCGTCACCGGCGGCTCGGGCGCGGCGCTCGGATTGCCGCGCAACTTCGAGCGACAAGGATTGCTGCCGTCCGGGATCGAGGCGGCGCGGCTGCCGCGGGTCACCGGACATCGCGCGGTGATTTCCGGCAGCTGCTCGGTCGCCGCCAACGCGCAGGTGGCGGCGATGCGCGAACGGCATCCGTCGTTTCGCGTGGACGCGAACGCGCTGGCGCGCGGCGACGATGTCGTCAAGGAAGCGGCGCAGTGGGCGGCGTCGCGGATCGCCGCCGGCCCGGTGCTGATCTACGCGACGGCGCCGCCGGGCGACGTGCGGCAGGTGCAGGCGGAACTGGGCGCGCAGGCAGCGCTGGTGGAGAGCGCGCTGGCGGGCATCGCGAGCGAACTGCTGCGGCTCGGCGTGACACAATTGATCGTCGCCGGCGGCGAAACGTCCGGTGTTGCCTGCGATGACGACGGCCACCTCCCTCCGTCCCGCCGAACACGCGCTGCGCGAACAGATTGCCACGCTTGGCCGCTCGCTGTTCGAGCGCGGTCTGGCGCCGGGCAGCAGCGGCAACATCAGCGCGCGGCTTCGCGACGGCTGGCTGCTGACGCGCCATGCGCTGCTGCTCGCCAATCACGGGCCCATCGTCTGCGGGGCGTCGCTGGCGGACGCCGTCTATGCGGTGAGGAACTGGAGGAGACCGCCAAGCTCTTCCCGCTGTTGCGCGGGACGGCGGTGCGCCCGCTCGATGCCGCGCAGATCGCCGAGTTGCGCTCGGTGTTCGGGCTCGACCGATAGGAGGCGCCGCCTCCGGGCGCGCGGCGCGACAGCCGGCTGCGGTTACTCGCTTTGGTAGACGTACGGCGTCTGCGCGACGCGGCCTTCTTCCATCCGCTGGCGTTGCGCCAGCTCGTCCGGCGTCTTGTCCCACCAGATCTGCCGGCCTTCGAGCTGCTTTTGCGGAAGGTCCGGCTTGTCCTCGATCAGCTTGCGGATGAACTGCGTGTGTTCGGACACGTAGCCTCGGGACGGGAGCATGGGCATGATGAATTTGACGCCGGTTGCATATCGAGCGCCGATTTTAGCATTGCCCGTCAGGCGGGCGGCCCGTGGCGGCCGGACACGATCGGAAATTCGAACAGCCGGCATTCGAGCGAACCGTTGTACAGCGGCGTCTTGCGCGCGACCTTCAAGTGAATGAGCTTGGGCAGCCGCAGGTCTCCCGTCAGGAAGTATGCGGTCCAGCCGGGGAAGCGCTGCTTCAGCGCGTCGCCGAGCAGCGGATAGAACGTCGCGAGTTTGGTGAGATCGTCGAGCCGCACGCCGTACGGGGGATTGGCGACCAGGATGCCCTGGCTCGCCGGCGCCGCGCGCGTCAGGAAATCGGCCTGCTCGACGTGCACGAAGCCGTCGACCTGCGCCGCGCGCAGGTTCGACTGGGTCTTGGCGACGGCACCGGCGGCGAGATCGCTCGCGAAGATCGTCGGCGACGGCGGCGCGACGACCACGCGGTCGCGCGCCGTCTGCTTCAACCGCTGCCACGCGGGCCCGTCGAACCACGCGAGCTTCTGGAAGCCGAACGTACGGGCGAGGCCGGGCGCGCGATGGGCACTGATGAGCGCCGCCTCGATGGCGATCGTGCCGCTGCCGCACATCGGATCGAGGAGCGGCATCGCGGGCGTCCATCCGGTCAGCGCGAGCAGGCCCGCCGCGAGATTCTCGCGCAGCGGCGCCTCGTCGGTGTCGCGCCGGTAGCCGCGCTTGAACAGCGGCTCGCCGGACGTGTCGATGTAGATCGTCGCGTCGCGCTCGGTCAGGTAGGCGCTGACGCGGACGTCGGGCAGCCGCTTGTCGATCGACGGCCGCACGTTCACGTCGGCGCGGAAGCGGTCGCAGACGGCGTCCTTGACGCGCAGCGTCGCGAATTCGAGGCTCTGCAGCGGCGAGCGCGTCGCCGAGACATCGACGCGCAGCGTGCGCGACGGCAGGAACAGCTTGTTCCAGTCGATCGCCTTGACGAGTTCGTAGAGCGCATGCTCGTCGCGATACGGGCCGCCACCGACGCGGAGCAGGATGCGGCTGGCGATCCGCGACTCCAGGTTCGCGCGGTAGGCGAGTTCGAGCGGGCCCGTGAATCCGGCGCCGCCGTCGGTCGCATTCACGTCGGCCGCGCCGATCTGCGCGAGCTCGGCCACGAGCGCCGGCTCGAGGCCGCGCGGGCAGGGGGCGAAGAAGCGTTCGGTCATCGGGTGGATTCGTGCGCCGGGTTCCGGAGGCGTCGGAACGGCTTCATCGGCAGCGACTTGACGGCGAGCATCGAAATCCGCCGGCCGTCACTTGAGCAGCCGGCGCCGCGTCAGCACCAGCGCGACGTAGTACGCGAACGCGGCGTAGGCGAGCAGCACCGCGACATGCAGCACGACATTGTCGGGCACGCGGTCGAGCATCAGCGGCCGCGCGAGGTCGATCGCGTGCTTCAACGGCAGGAACGCCGCCACGCTCGCCAGCCACGCCGGCATCTGCTCGACGGGGAAGTACACGCCCGACAAGAGCAGCATGGGAGTGAGCACCAGCGTGAAGAAGTAGGTGAAGAAATCGTAGTTGGGCGCCAGCGCGTTCATCACGAGGCCGGCGGCGCCGAACGTGAGCCCGACCAGCACGCCGATCGGCAGCACCCAGAGCGCCAGCCACGTGTGGCCGTACCCGAGCGCGACGATGACGGCCAGGATCGCGGCCGTCGAGATGACGGACTTGGTCGCCGTCCACAGCCATTCCGCGAGCATCACGTCGTCGAGCGCGATCGGCGCGTTGATGATGCCTTCCCACGTCCGCTGCACGTGCATCCGCGAGAACGCCGAGTACATGCCCTCGAAGCTCGCGGTGAACATCGCGCTCTGGCAGACCATGCCGGTGCCGATGAATGCGATGTAGCTCATGCCGCCGACGTCGCCGATCAGCGAGCCGATGCCGTAGCCGAGCGCCAGCATGTACAGCAGCGGATCGGCGATGTTGCCAAGCACGCTCGCGATGGCGAGCTTGCGCCAGACGAGCACGTTGCGGCGCCAGACGGGCGCGAAGCGCATCGACAGCGCGGGGAGTGCGAACAGGCGGGCGGCGGTGCTCATCGCGTCAGTCGCGCAGCTCGCGGCCCGTCAGCTTGATGAAGAGGTCCTCGAGGTTCGCCGGCCGGTGCAGGTAGCGGATGCCCGAGCGCGCGGCCAGGTCGTTCAGCATCGGCTGCGGATCGGCGGCATAGCAGAACGCCGTCTCGCCGGCGATTTCGAGACGCTTGGCGAGCCGGCGGCCGTGGATGTCGGCCCAGGCCCTGGCGTCGTCGCCGTAGACCTCGATCACTTCCGGCTCGACGTGAAGCGCGAGCAGCGCGCGCGGGCGTGTCGCTGGCGATCAGCATGCCGTGGTCGATGACGGCGAGCCGCGTGGCGAGGCGCTCCGCCTCGTCCATGAAGTGCGTCGTCAGCAGGATGGTCTTGCCCTGCGACAGCAGTTGCCGCAGGCCGTCCCAGATCAGGTGCCGCGCCTGCGGATCGAGGCCGGTGGTCGGCTCGTCGAGGATCAGCAATTCGGGATCGTTGACGAGCGCCCGCGCGAGCGTGAGACGTCGCTTCATGCCGCCCGACAGCGTGCGGATGCCGACGTCGCGCTTGCTGGCCAGCCCGGCGAAATCGAGCAGGCGCGGGATGCGCTCCTCGAGCACGGCGCGGCGGATGCCGAAATAGCCGCCGTAGATCAGCAGGTTTTCGCGAACGGTGAAATCCGGATCGAGGTTGTCCATCTGCGGCACGACGCCGACGCGGATGCGCGCCTCGCGCGCGGCCTTGGGCACCGGCTGGCCGACCATCTCGATCTCGCCGCCATCGGGGTCGATGAGGCCGAGGCAGCAGCGGAGCGTCGTCGTCTTGCCGGCGCCGTTGGGACCGAGGAGGCCGAAGCACTCGCCACGGCGGATCTCGAAACTCAATCCGCGCACGACTTCCTGTTCGCCGTAACGCTTGCGCAGGCCCGCCACGCGCAGCACGACGTCGCGCGGGCCGTCGAAGGGCGCAGCGATTGGCTTGGCGCTTGCCTCTCGCCGCTCGCGCGGAGAAGGCCCGGAGGAGGGGATGTCGAGTTCGGCCATCGCCGTCACCCCGGCCCACTCCCGCGCGCGGGAGTGGGAGGATTCAGTGGAAGCGCATTGGCCTCGCTGTTCGGCATGGCCGCCAGCGTGGCGACTCCCTCTCCCCGCGCGCGGGGAGAGGGTTGGGGTGAGGGGCGCCGTCGGGCATGCATCGTCATGCTTTCCACATGCCGGTGATCACGCGCTGCAGCTGCGGCAGGCGGCCGTGGAAGAAGTGGCCGCAGCCGGGAAACACGACGATCGGCAGTTGCTGCGGCCGTGCCCACGCGAGGACATCGGCGAGCGCCACGACGTCGTCCTCCTCGCCGTGGATGACGATCGTGTCGGCGGGTACGTGCAGGACGGCGAACCGTCCCACCGCCGGTCCGACCAGCACGAGACGCTGCGCGCTCACCCGTTGGGCGACGCGCGTCTGCACGAAGGATCCGAACGAGAATCCGGCGAGCACGACGGGCAACGCGTCGCCCAGCGTCTCCTTCGCGTAGGCAAGGACGGCCAGCGCGTCGTCCGTCTCGCCGACGCCGTCGTCGAAGGCGCCGGCCGACTCGCCGACTCCGCGAAAATTGAAACGGACGACAGCGTACCCCAGCGCGAAGAAGGTCTTCGCCAGCGTCTGCACGACCTTGTTGTCGAGCGTGCCGCCCTGCTGCGAATGCGGATGCGCGACCAGCGCGATGCCGGCCGGCGCCGATTCGGGGACATTCAGCAGGACTTCGAGCGGACCCGCGGGCCCGTCGATCCTCGTGCGCCGCGCGGTCCTGGGCGTCAAATGCGGAGCCGCTCGACGACCTCGCCCTTCACGACGTGACGGTCGATGATCTCGTCGATGTCTTCACGGTCGACGTACGTGTACCAGACGTCGTCCGGATAAACGACGAGCACCGGGCCCTCCTCGCAGCGGTCGAGGCAGCCGGCCTTGTTGATGCGGACGCTGCCCCTGCCGTTCAATCCCAGCGCCTTGATGCGGCCCTTCGCGTAGGCCTGCATGTCGGCCGCACCCGCGTCGGCGCAGCATTTCTCCGGCGGGTCACGCTTGTTGCAGCAGAAGAACACGTGACGTTTGTAGTAGCTCATGGCGCGCACCGCGAAGCGAAGCGTTCGATTATAGCGGAGGGGAGCGGCGCGCTCGGTTGCTCGGATAGGCGTCCGCCCTGCGGCCGCCGCACGCTATTCGGGCTCTCCCCACCGCGGGCGGCCGGCGAGCGCGAACAGCCACGCCGCCGCGAGCGGCGGCCACAGCATCAGCACGGACTGCGTCAAGCCGTTGAAATTGAGCAGGTGCCCGTAGCGCCAGCTGAACAGGGTGACCGGCGCACGCGCGGCCGGCAGATCGGCGACGATGATCGGCAACAGCAGCGACGCGAGCAGCGCGGTCGCGCAGGCGGCGACCTGCGCGGGGCGCGGCAGGAAGACCGTGATGAGCAGCACCATGAGCCCGGCCGCCATGCCGATCGACACGCCGGGCTTGAGCCACGTTTCCCAGACGGCGGGCTTCAGCACGAGCACCGCGGCCACGCCCTTGGCGACGAGCGCGGCGCCGACGAGCAGCAGCACGGCGCCGCCGACATAGCGGCGCTCGCGCAGCAGCAGCGTGAGAAACAGCCCGACGCCCACCAGCTGGAACGCGGATTCGGCGGCCTCGAGCGCCGTGGCGGCGGAATCGGGCGCGCTTGGCGGCAACGTCATCGCCGCGTCGCGGAGCTGTTCGGCGTCGAACGTCACGGCGAACAGCGGTATCCCGGGATTGATCTGCGCGACGAGCCACAGCACGAGCAGCGCGAGCCCGACGTCGCCGAGCCGGCCGCCGAGAAAGATCCGGTGGCGCACGCCGGACAGCGCGCGGCGGGTGCGCTCGGCGCGAACCAGCGACGCGCCCGCCATGCCGCCGAGCATCGTGCCCGCCGTGTTGGCGGCCAGGTCGATCAGGCTCGCGTCGCGCGGCGGCAGGAACATCTGCAGCGTCTCCAGCGCGAAGGACAGCGTCAGGCCGGCGGCGAACGCGAGCACCGTGCGCGCGCGCGGCGTCGCCCGGCGCGGTCCCAGCGCCACGAACACGCCGAACGGCACGTAGGCGATGAGGTTGGCCATGACGTCGAAGCGCGTCCATCGCGGCGGCCACGCGGCGAACGGCCAGAACGGCGTATCGGGTTCCGGCGCGATCCACGGCGAAAACGGCTGCAGGCTCGCGAACACGATCGCGAGCCCGTAGAGCACGGCCAGCACATGCGGCAGCAGCGTCCGATGGTGTCCCGCGGGCATCGGCTTCTAGCGCAGCGCGCGGCGCATGACCGTCACGTTGTCGTGGGTCGCGATGCGCTCGAAACCCGCCTGGGCGAACATCGACTGCGTGCCGTGGTAATGGTCGGTCGCCTTGGTGTCGCCGGGCCCCGCATGCCACGGAAAGGCGTCGACGATGGCCAAGCCGCGGGCGGCGAAGTCGTCGAGCGCGGCGGCGAGCAGCGCGCGGGCGACGCCCTGGCGTCGATGGGCCGGCGCGATGACAAAGCAGACGATCGCCGCTGCATTGTGCGGCGGTACCGGCAGCTCCGGAGGGGCGATGCGCATGCGCGCGCACGCGTGGCGCAGCTTGTGATACGGCTGCGCGTTCATCCAGCCGACCACGTCGTCACCGGCGTAGGCGAGATAGCCTTCCATCTCGCCGGAGGCGATGCGCGCCGTCATCGCGAGCCGGTTCGCCGTGCCGTCGAAGTCGCTCCACGTGAGCGCGGTGGGCACTTCGTAGTAATGGCAATAGCACTTCGCCCACTCCGGATTGTCGGCAAAGGCCGGCCCTCGCTCGTGGTCGAAAAAGCGCAGGTAGTCGGCCGCGCGCTCCGGCGTCAGGCGCTCAACATGCAAATCCATCCGCAATTCTGGCATGCTGCCGCGCACGGCACCCGGTTTTTCCTAACAGGAATCATCGGGCTCCGCCCGTGATTCCTGCCTGACCAGCTGTCAGTGCCACCGGCGCGTTCGGATTTTTCCACGGGCACCGCGGGCGTCAGCCCTCGCGGTGCCCGCTACTTATCTACTCCACTACAGGAATCATCGGGCTCCGCCCGTGATTCCTGCCTGACCAGCTGTCGAGTGCCACCGGCGCGTTCGGATTTTTCCACGGGTGTCGCGGCGAAGCCTCGCGACACCCGGTAGCTTATCTACTATTTGCCGGCTTTGATCTCGGTCCACATGCGGCTGCGCAGACGGCGTTGTGCCGCCGTCAGGTCCTGCAGCTGCTCGAGCTTGGCCTGCACGTCCTTGGGCGGGAACACGGCAGGCAGTGCCTTCAGCTCCGGCTTGATGTACTTGGCGGCGTCGAGATTCGGATTGCCGGAGCCGATCAGGTTGGTGAGCTCGGCCGAGTTCTTGCCATCGAGCATGAAGTTCATGAACTTGAGCCCGAGATCGGCGCGCGGCGCCGCCTTGTGCAGCACCATGCTGTCCAGCGCCAGCACCGCACCCTCCTTGGGCATGCCCTGCAGGATCTTGAACTTGCGTCCCGCCGCCTGCGCGTCGAGATTGGCCTGGAAGATGTCGTTCGAGTAGCCGTGCACGAGCCAGATGTTGCCGACCGTCAGCTCCTTGATGTAGGAGGACGCGTTGAACGCCGCCCAGTACGGTTTCGCCTTCCGGATGACGTCGGCGGCTTCCTTCCAGTGCTTTTCGTCCGTGTCGTTGGCGGAGTAGCCCAGGTACTTGAGCGCGGCGGCGAAGAGTTCGTTCGGGCTGTCGAGGACCGTGACGCGGCCCTTCACCTTGGCGAGGTACTTCGGATCGAAGATCGCCGCCCACGTATCGGTCGGGATCCCCAGCTCCTTCATCTTCTCGTCGTTGTACCCGAGGATCGTCGTCGACATCGCATAGGGGGCCGAGTACTTGTTGTCGGGGTCGAACGGCGTGTTGAGGAAGACCGGGTCCACGTTCTTCAGGTTCGGCACCGCCGCCTTGTCGAGCGGTTTCAGCTGGTTGCCGCGAACGAGCGCCTGCACGGCGTTGCCGGTCGGCACCAGGATATCGTAGCCCTTGGCGCCGGCGGCGAGCTTGGCCAGCAGTTCCTCGTTGTCGGAATAGTACGTCTGCACGACTTCGCATTTGCAGAATTGCTCGAAGCGCTTCACCGTCTCCGGAGCGATGTAGTTGTTCCAGTTGTACAGGTGCAGCTTGTCGGCGGCGAACGCGGGCAGCGCGAGCAGCGCGGACAGTACGACGGCAATGGTTTTCATGGTGTCTTGGTTTCTCCTAATCTGAACGCATGAGTCCGGGCGAGAGCTTGGAGGCGATGACGATCAGCATCAACGTCAGCAGCATCAGCAGCGTTGACACGGCATTGACCTCCGGCGTGACGGCGATCTTGATCATCGAGTAGATCTGCAGCGGCAGCGTCACCGTCCCCGCGCCCGCGGTGAAGAACGTGATGACGAAGTCGTCGATCGACAGCGTGAACGCCATCAGCGCGCCCGCGATGACGCCGGGCATGATCAAGGGCAGCGTGACGTGGAAGAACGCCTGCCCGGGCGTGGCGCCGCAGTCGCGCGCCGCCTCGACCAGGCTCTCGTCCATACCGGACAGCCGCGCGCGCACGACGATGGCGACGAAGCCGATGCAGAACGCAATGTGCGCGAGCGCCACCGACATGAGCCCGAGCGTGAAGTTCAGCATGACGAAGAAGATCAGCAACGACACGCCCATCAGGATTTCCGGAATCGCGATCGGGGTCAGGACGAGGATCGGCAGCAGCCGCAGGCGATACCGGTGCATGGCGAGACCGGCCAGCGTACCCAGGACGGTGGACACGATGCTGGCCACGAGCGCGATCAGCAACGAGTTGCCGGCCGCCAGCAGCATCTCGTTGTTGTCGGCGAGCTTTTGGTACCAGTCGAGCGTGAAGCCCACCCATTCGGCGTTGAGCTTCGAGTCGTTGAACGAGTAGACGACGACGATCACCAGCGGCAGGTAGAGGAACGCATAGGCGATGCCGGCCGCCGCCCACAGCCACGGCGACGGCCTACGCATCGCCGGTCGCCATGCGGTCGACGCTGCGCCGGCCCACCCACGCCGCGAGGCCGGCGATCCCCAGCGCGAGCACCGTCAGCACGATCGACAGCACGCTGCCGAACGGCCAATCGCGCGTTTCCAGGAACTGCTGCTTGATCACGTTGCCGATCAGGCTGTCATCGGGGCCGCCCAGGATATCCGGGATCGCGAAGATGCCGAACGCGGGAATGAACACCAGCGCGGACCCGGCATAGACGCCGGGCAGCGACAGCGGAAACGTGATGCGCCAGAACCGCTGCCACGCATTGGCGCCCAGGTCCTGCGCGGCATCGAGCAATGCCTGGTCGTGCTTCTCGAGGTTCGCGTACAGCGGCAGCACCATGAACGGCAGGTGGACGTACACGAGGCAGACGAGGACGGCGAACGAACTGAACAGCAGCGACACCGGCTCCATGCCGAAGGCGCTCAGCACGGCGTTGACCGCCCGCGCGAACGCGGCATTCGGGCCGAGGATGATCATCCACGCGTAGACGCGGATCAGGAAATTGCTCCAGAACGGCAGGATGACGAGCAGCAGCAGCAGGTTGCGGTGCCGGCTGTCGCTGCGCGCGATCAGCGCCGCGAGCGGATACGCCATGACCAGGCAGATCAACGTCGTCGCCAGCGCGAACCAGAACGACTTCAGGAAGATCTGCGCATACAGCGGCTCGCCGAAGAACCGAGCGTAGCTCTCGAGATTGAGGTCGATGCTGCCGTCCGCGTCCACGAGCGGCGCCAGGCCGCCGAATTCGCCGGGCGTGCGGAACGACGCCACCACCATGATCAGCGCCGGGACGGCGAAGAACACGAGCAGGTAGACGAGCGGCGGCCCACTGACCAGCCACTTGTCCCATCGCCCCGACCGGCCGCGGGTCATCGCCGTCAGCCCTCGACGAAGTGGCCGGCGTCGGCGGGCCAGCTCATCTCGACGGCGTCCCCGACCTCGAAGAACTTGGCAAGGCCGGCCCCGGAATTGGCGAGCAGCGCTTCCATTCCGCGGCCCTTGGCGGAGCGGATCCGGTAGACCGTCACGTCGCCCTGGTAGAGAAAGCCCGTGACGGTGCCCGCGAAGCGATTGACGCCGCCGGCGGCCGCCCCCTGGGCGGCGAGGCGCACCTTCTCCGGCCGCAGCGCCACCGCGCCGTCGTTGCCGCGGGCCACGGGCGCATCGGTGGCCACCGTCACCGGACCGAGGTCGGGCACGTCGATCGTGGCCGCGCCCGCACCGATTGCGGTGACCGGCCCCGCGAGCAGATTGCAGGTCCCGATGAAATCGGCGACGAAGCGGGTCCGCGGGAAGCCGTAGAGGCGGTCGGGCTCGTCGACCTGCTCCACCCGACCCTTGTTCATGACGGCGATCCGATGGGACAGCGCGAGCGCCTCGGACTGGTCATGGGTCACGTACACGAACGTGATGCCGACCTCCTTCTGCAGGTTGATGAGTTCGATCTGCAGTTCCTCGCGCAGCTTGGCGTCCAGCGCGGCGAGCGGTTCGTCGAGCAGCAGCACCGTCGGATGGGTGACCAGCGCGCGGGCGATGGCCACGCGCTGGCGCTGGCCGCCGGACAGTTCGTGCGGAAAACGGCCGGAAAACCCCGAGAGCCGGACATCCTCCAGCGCTTCGGCGACCTTGCCGTGGATCTGCGCCGCCGGCGTCCTGGCCATTTTGAGCGGGAACGCGACGTTGCCCTGGACCGTCATGTGCGGGAACAGCGCGTAGTTCTGGAACACCGTCCGGACCGGCCGGTCCTCCGGTGGACGGTCGGCCAGATCCTCGCCATTGAGCAGGATCCGGCCGCCATCGGGGAGGTCGAACCCGGCGATCATCCGCAGGAGCGTCGTCTTGCCGCAGCCCGACGGGCCGAGCAGCGTGAAGAATTCGCCTGCCGCAATGGACAGGCTCACCCGATCTACGGCCAGAAATTCGCCAAAACGGCGCGTGACATCGGCAATCTCGAGAAGCGCCATCGGGCAGGCAGTTTTGCGCGCTGAAATATCAACGGGGGATTGTATCGGCAATTGCGGCACCGCAGAAACGAAGCTGCCGGCGGAGAACCGCCGCGGCAAGGCAGCGGAGTGACGTGCTGCGCCGCCTGCCCTCGCGGATTGCCGGCGTTTTCCCTCTCTATCGCGACTGGGACGCTTCCGGGGCACGGGCTTTGCATGGACAACTGCGACCGGTCCGCACGCCGGGGCCGAGGCGCCATGCTATTGTCATAAATCGGGAGCGCGACGCGGGGCAGCGGATGAAAACGTCTACAAACATGGCCGATCCGATCAAACCATCATTGCTCGACCAGTTGCGGGAGAAATCGCAAGCGCTGCGAGCCCAGGACCAGGCCGCGCGCAAGCCGATGGAGGAGGCGCTGAAGGACATCGACCGCTGCCTCTGGCGGGCTTTTCGCTGGCTGGACGAGGCGGTCGGCCACCTCGAGGTGATCCATCCGCGCGTCGGCCATGTCTTCAACCTGTACAACATCCTCTGCATCGAGCGGCCGCGTTTCGAGCGCGGATTCGTCACGTTCCGCCGCCGCGCGCTGGCCGGAATGGAGGTGCTGGAGCACATCGAGCTGTTCTACCGGCTGGAAGGCGACGCGCCCATCGCGCTGCGCCTGTCCCCGGCCGCCGCGCCCGGGGTCGACGAGCGGCTGCGCGCGTCGTCGCTGCCGTACCAGTACCAGACCGAACAGGACGAAAGGCGCGTCGTCCGCTTCGGGCTCTTCCAGGTGCAGCCGGCCATCTCGTCGTCGGTGCGTTTCGAGCCCGATTACCACCACCAGCTGATCGCCGTCACGCTGCGCAACGTCGACCGCTTCGAGTCGGTCGCGCTCGAGTTCTCGCCGGAGAAGATGAACGAGGCGGCGCTCGAGGACATGCTCAAGTTCATGTTGGGTGAGCACAACGGGTTCCTGCGGCGGGCGCCGCTGGCGCTCATTCGCGGCCGGCGCGACGATCCGCCGGCGCCATCCGCCCCCGCGGCGCGCGCGAAATCCGCGGGTTAGGGGCTCCTCGAGCGCCTAGCAGTATGTTGGAACTCGCTTGCTGCCGGCACGTCGCTCGTTCTTTCGTGGCCTTTTCAAAGCGGCGGCGCGCGGCCGCCCGAAGTCGCCGCTCATATCTTGCATTGCTCGTTCTCGTCGAAAAACGCGGGGAAGCTGTCCTCCCGCGTTTTTCAACGAACTGCTAGAACCCGCGCTTCAACAGCAGCACGACGACCAGCCCCAGCAGCACGGCGACGACCACCAGCCAGCGGTTGCGCGTGCGCTGCGCGGCGGCGAGTTCCTTCAGCGCCGTGTCGGTCGCCGCCGGCGGCGCCAGCAGTCGCTGGTGGATGAGCCGCGGCAATTCGGGCAGCGCCGACATCAGGTACGGCGCTTCCGCCAGCAGGCGCCGCTGGAACGCGCGCGGGCCGAGCTGCTCGTTCATCCAGCGCTCGAGGTAGGGCTTGGCGGTCGTCCACAAGTCGAGGTCGGGGTCGAGCTGCCGGCCCAGGCCCTCGACGTTGAGCAGCGTCTTCTGCAGCAGCACGAGCTGCGGCTGGATCTCGACGTTGAAGCGGCGCGACGCGCGGAACAGCTGCATCAGCACGCGTCCCAGCGAGATCTGCGACAGCGGCCGCGAGAATATGGGCTCCAGCACGACGCGCACTTCCTTTTCGAGCTCGTCGACGCGCGTGTCCGGCGGCACCCAGCCCGATTCGACGTGCGCCGTCGCCACGCGGTGGTAATCGCGCCGGAAGAACGCGATGAAATTCTGCGCGAGATAGCTCTTGTCGCTGTCCGACAGCGTGCCGACGATGCCGTAGTCGAGGCCCACCCACTTGCCGTGGTGCGGCGGCTCGACGGCGACAAAGATGTTGCCCGGATGCATGTCGGCGTGGAAGAAGCCGTCGCGGAAGACCTGCGTGAAGAAAAGCTCGACGCCGGTACGCGCCAGCTTCTTCAGGTCGATGCCGGCGGCGACGAGGCGGTCGACGTGCGATACGGGAATCCCGCTCATCCGCTCCATGACCATCACCTGCTCGTTGCACCAGTCCCAGTGGACGGCGGGCACCAGCAAGAGCCGCGAGTGGCGGAAGTTGCGGCCGAGCTGCGCGCAATTGGCCGCTTCGCGCGTGAGGTCGAGCTCGTCCTTCAGCGACTTCTCGAACTCCGCGACGACGTCGCGCGGCCGCAGCCGCCGGGCGTCGGCCGAAAGGCGCTCGAGCACGGTGGCCGCCATCTGCAGCAACGCGATGTCGTTGGCGATGACGGCGTCGATGGCCGGCCGCAACACCTTGACCGCGACCGGCGTGCCGTCGGGCAGCTCCGCGAAATGCACCTGCGCGACCGAGGCGCTGGCGATCGGCGTAATGTCGAACGACGCGAACACCGCGCCGACGGGCTTCCGGTACGCCGCCTCGAGCGTGGCGATGACCTGCTCGGCGGGAAACGGCGGCACCCGGTCCTGGAGTTTCGCCAGCTCGTCGGCGATGTCGGTGGGCAGGATGTCGCGCCGCGTCGACAGCACCTGCCCGAACTTGACGAAGATGGGCCCCAGCGCCTCCAGCGCCATCCGCAGCCGCACGGCGCGCGGCCGCGAGAGGTCGCGCCAGAACAGCGCGCGATTGATCCAGCGCACGCCGCGCAGCCGCTCGTGCGACAGCACGATGTCGTCGAGACCGAAACGCAGCGCGACGGTCGTGATGCGGGCAAGGCGGAAGAGGCGCACGGCGCCATTCTACGGGACGCCGGTTGCGAGTTCGCGCAAGCGCTCGTGGATGCTGCGATCGATCACGATGCCGTCGCGCAGGTTCCGCCGCCGCTCGGCATGTGAGCGCTCCGACGGCAAGCGAATCGCGTCGACGCCCGCCAGGCGCGGTGCGGCCTTGACCCGCGCGAGGCTCTCCGAAAGCGCACGGCGGTACTCGGTCAGCGGCACGAGCAGGTCAGGCTGCATCGCCATCACCACATAGCCGGCGCTGTCGGGGTCCTCTGCCGCTCCCGCCAGAATGCCCAGCGCCTGCATGGCGAGCGCCAGCGCGAAGCCCTTGTGTCCTCCGAAAAAGAGCAGCGCGCCACGTTGGGCCGCCGCCGGATCCTGCGTGGGTTCGCCGCCGGCATTCAGCGCCAGCCCAGGGGTCAGCGGCTCGCCCCGGCGCACGCGCAGCGCAAGATCGGTGTACATCAGCGACGACATGCCGACATCCACCAGCAGCGGATCCCCTTCCGTCGGAAAGCCAAAGGCGATGGGATTGGTCCCCATCGCACGGCTGCGCGCGCCGGGCGGTGCGACGACGTGGCGGGCGCTCACGGCGTGGATGCCCACGAGGCCCGCCCGCGCGATCATCTCCACGTAGTACGCGCTGCGCCCGCTCATCCACGTATTGTTGACCCCCACCAGCGCGAAGCCGGTTGCGCGGGCCTTGACGATGGCGTTCTCCGTAGCCCGCATCACGGTGTACATGCCGTTCAGGCACCCGCCGTCGTACAGGCTCGACATCGGCGTTTCGCGGCGAAGCGTCAGCGGTCCGCGCACCGGATGTTCGCGCCGATACTCGACGACATTGACGATCTTGGGCAAGCCGGAATACTCGTAGCCGCACAGCGCGGCGTCGAGCATGTGCTCGGCCAACGCCGCCGCCTCGTCCTCTCCGCAGCCGCCTCCGCGCAGCGCGCGCAACGATAGCTCGCGCGCCTCGGTGGTGGCGAGGCGCACGCGATCGCGGCCCTCGTCGATCACGCGTCGACTCCGGCAGGCGCGTCGGCAAAGCCGAACCAGCGGCGTGGCGTCGCCCATAACACGCGCCGGCGATCGCTGGTGTCCGGGATCCAGCGATCGAGGAGCGCCCGCGTGGGTCCGTAATCCACGCGCATCGGCAGCCGCACGAACGGCCAATCGGAGCCCCATACACAGTTGTCCAGCGTGTAGGCATCGAGCAACGCCTCCACATAAGGTTCGCAGTCGACGTAGGGCCACGGCTGCTTGGAAAAGCGAAAGGGTCCGGAAAGTTTGACGGCCGCATTGCCACGCCGGCCGAGCTCCAGCACGGCGGCGAATCCCGGCTGATCGATGCCGCGTGCAGGATCGGGACACCCGCAGTGATCCACGACCACGCGAATACCCGCCTGGTCCAGGATGGGCAGCAGCTTCAGCACCTCGTCATCGTGGAAGTAGATCTGCGCGAACCAGCCGAGCGCCTTGATCCGCGCGAGCAACCGCGCGCCCGGTTCGCCGTGCAGCGACGTCGACCCGGAGAACAGCGTATTGAAGCGCGCGCCGACCACGCCGCCGGCCGCCAGCGCCTCGAGCTCGGCGTCGGTCGTGTCGTGGCCCACCAGTGCCACGCCTTTGCAGCGGCCCTCCGAGCGCGCGATCGCATCGCTCAGGCAACGGTTATCGGTGGCAT
The DNA here is from genome assembly GCA_963823475.1 of uncultured beta proteobacterium. Taxonomy (GTDB): domain Bacteria; phylum Pseudomonadota; class Gammaproteobacteria; order Burkholderiales; family Casimicrobiaceae; genus VBCG01. The sequence continues at coordinate 222,536 of CAWGLS010000012.1, read as the reverse complement.
AGCCCGCGAACGGATTGACGAGCAGGCCGTGCGTCATGTCGTGCGCGGTGAGCACCGTGCGAAACTCGCTCGCGGTGCCCCGCTCGTTGGGCTGCGGCACGTACCCGTGCGGGTTCGTGAACGGAAACCGCGCGGTGTCGAAGACGTGCGCGTGGCTGTCGACGGCCGGTAGCGCGACCATGGTCCGTCCCTTATTCCGGCTGGATGCCCGCCTCTTTCACGAGGACGCTCCACGTCTTGATCTCGTTGCGCAGATAGGTACCGAACTCCTCGGGGCCGAGCGGCTGCACGTCGAAGTCGACCGACAGGAGCTTGTCGCGGACTTCGGGCGTGGCGAGCGCCGCGCGCATCGCATCGTAGAGCCTGGTCGCGAGGTCGCCGATCGCCTGCGGGCTCGACTTGTAGGGCACGCTCACGATATCCACGACGGCGCCGCGCTTGAACGTCTCCATGCCCACGAGCGTGGCCGTGTTGGGCGTCCCGTAGGCGAGCTTGCCCGGATTCTTCTTGGCGTAGGCGACAAGCTCCGCCGCGGTGGTCGCCGGCACCCCGGTGTTCAGCACGGTAAGCCCGTCAGGCGCCGCCTTGGCGACATGGTCGGCACCGATCGTGCCGTTGGCCCCGGCGCGATTCTCGATAACGATGGTCTGTCCCAGCCGCTCGCCGATGCCCGGCGCGATGATGCGCGCGACGTTGTCCGTGTAGCTTCCCGCGGCGAACGGTACGATCCAGCGCGCGACGGAAGGCGATTGCGCGAATGCCGGGCCGGTTGCCGTGATCAGGAGCGCGAACTGCCAGGACCCCGGATCGTGCCGCGTGCAGGAACGCGCGGGGTGAAACCGCACGAAGCGGTGCATTACTCATGATGGTCTCCTCCTTCAGGCGGCCGGTCGAGCGCCGCGCGTGATCAGCCCCGGTCGTGCGACTCCGCGGCAAACAGCTCGTCGTACTTTTGTTCATAGGCGTGGTAGTTCAGCGCTTCGTACAGTTCCACCCGCGACTGCATCACGGCCAGCATCGACTGCGGCGTGCCGTCGCGCAGGATGGCCTCGTAAACGCGCGTCGCCGCACCGGCCATCGCGCGCGCGGCCGACAACGGGAACAACGCCGCGGACACGCCGACCTCGCGCAACTCCGCCACCGTGAAGCCGGGCGTCAGCGAGAACTCGGTGATGTTGGCCATGACCGAATGCGGCCGGTCGAGGGCAGCGACGAAGGCGCGGTACTGTGCCAGCTCGGTCACTGCCTCGGCAAAGATCATGTCCGCACCCGCCTCCATGTAGGCGCAAGCGCGATCGATCGCCGCCGGCAGGCCTTCCTTGGTGAGGGAATCGGTGCGGGCGACGATGAAGAAGGCCTCGTCGGTGCGTGCATCCACGCAGGCCTTGATGCGATCCACCATCTCGCCGGCGTTCACCATCGACTTGTTCGGCCGATGGCCGCAGCGCTTGAGAGCGACCTGATCCTCGATGTGCAGCGCCGCCGCGCCATCCTTCACCAGGCCCTTCATGAGGCGCGCTAGGTTGAACACGCCGCCGAAGCCCGTGTCGACGTCCACCAGAAGCGGCAGGTCGCAGGCGTCGGTGATGCGTCGCACGTGCTCGAGCACCTCGGTCATCGTGGTGAGCGCGAGGTCCGGCAAGCCGTAGGAATGCGTGGCCATGCCGCCACCGGCGAGATAGATCGCCTTGTGCCCGGCGCGCTCGGCGAGGATGGCGCAGAACGGATTGATCGTGCCGACGATCGTGAGCGGCTGCTCCGCTGCGAGCGCCGCGCGGAAGCGGGCGCCGGGCGTGCCGACCACGGCCGGTCCGGTGGGAATGAGCATGCGTCCTCCTCCTTGCGCGACCATCGAAGGGATCGCTGCGACCCATTGTCCGGCGTACTTTCAAAGGCCACAATAGCGTTGCGCACCGCGGAACGCACGTCCGAATTTCCTCCCTCCCGCTCTTCATCTTGGACCCACGCCGCGAGAACGTGAATGCCGTCACCCGCGCATTGCAGGTGCTCGATGCCTTCGATGCGCACGCGCAAGGCATGTCGCTGGCCGAGCTCAGCCGGAGGCTCGGCATGGGCAAGCCCACGCTGCTGCGCACCGCGCGCACGCTCGCGCGCTCGGGCTACCTCGTGCAGATGGAGGACCGCCGCTGGCGGCTGGGTCCCGCGGCCGGGTGGCTCGGGGTTCGCTACCAGACCTCGTTCGATGCGAACAATGCCATCGACCTCGTGCTGCGGCGACTGGCCGGCGGCACGCGCGAGTCGGCCGCGCTCTTCATCATCGACGGCAACGGCCGCACGTGCGTGGCGCGCGTGGATCGGCCAAGTCTCACGCGCCATCACATTCGTGCCGGCGAGATGCTGCCGCTCGATCGCGGGGCGTCGGGCCGCATCCTCACTGCGTTCTCGGGCGAGCCCGGCGCGTTCTACGACGGCATTCGCCGTCGCGGCTTCTACGTTTCGCTGGGCGAGCGCGATCGCACGATGGCCAGCATCGCCGTCCCGGTCATCGGGGCTCGGCGGCGTCTTTTCGGTGCCGTTTGCGTGTCGGGCACGGTGGACCGGCTCGGACACGAAGCGCTCCTGCGCCACTTGCCAAAGTTGCAGGCAGCGGCCGCGCAGCTTTCGCGCGCCGTGTCGGCGCCGACCACTCGGCCCGAAATGTTCGTCGACCGCCGCTGGCGGTTACCGTCGTAGCGCGCCGGCCTGCAGGGCGTTCGAGTCCATCATCGGGTAGTCGATCCGGGTACGACCGTTCGTCGAAATGGCCGGAGGAAGCGCCGAACCGCGAGCGATCGTCGACGGCGAATCGCTCGCGGACGCCGACCCGATTCCCCGCGACCGCCACGCTACCCGCATGCAGCCGGACTGACGTTACGACCGCGCGGGCGGCGCCGGTCAGAACACGAACTTGCCGCGCCGCTTGCGACCCGGGACCGCTGCCGTGTCCAGGGCGGACCCAGGAATGCGGCACGTCGGTCCGACGGGTATCGCCGCCGGTGGCGATACCTTTCCCGCTGGGGGAACTGGAGGTAACCGGGGCACCGCCTTCGCAGGTGCTCCCTTCCCCTTGTGCCTGCTCATTCGCCAGGCCGCCGCCGATGCGACCGCGACCCGGCCTTCGGCTGCCGCTGCCGGCGCGTCATTGCGGCGCGGCCGGGAACTGGATGAACGGACCCTCGGGCGTCTGGCCCGGCGGCATGTAGGCCGGCGCCGGCGCGCCCGCCGGACCGAGCGAACGCACGAAGCGGTGGAACGCGCGCAGGTCCTGCTCGCTCATGTCGTGCAGCGCGAACCACGGCATCGGCGGCCGCGCCTGCAGCGTCTTCGCGGCCTTCACCCATTGCGCCTCCGACACGTTCTGCATGTAGAGGCGCAGGTTGGACGGATAGGTCGTCCCCCAGTCGCCGCGCGCGCCCAGGCCGGCGCCGATCAGCCAGTCCTTTTCGGGAACCTTGCCGCCGGTTTGCGCGTAGCCTGGCGTGTGGCAGTCGTTGCAGCCGGCGATCTTCGCGAGGTAGCGGCCGCGTTCGATCATCTGGCCGTTGGTCATCGGCGCGGGTGCGGCCAGGGCCGTTGCCGCGTTGAAAGCGGTCGCGAACGCGGCGCCCATCAGGATGTTGCGCATTGTCGACATGATGTCTCCTTCCATTAGTGTTTCGCGATTCGGCCGCGGTGCTGCACGGCATGGAGCGCATGCTGACGGGTGGCCGCTGGCGCATGGCTGACATATGGCGAGACTGGGGGCCGGCGGGTGCCGGGCGCCGCCGCGGGGAGGGACGAAACGACGCAATCCCGCGTCCAGCCTGGGTTTCCGGGCGACGAGACGCGGTTCCGGGTCGGGGCCACAGCGGCCGACGCCGTCCGTACCGGCCAGGCTGGCCGGACGACTTACAGATCGCTGACAGGCGTCTTACTGCAGCGTCTGGCGGACCGCCTCGGTCTCGGGCGAAGGGGCGCGGCCGAGGACGATCGACAACAGCTCCCGGCAACGCCGGTACGTGGTGAGCGCGCCGGCCGCGTCGCCCGCCTCGCGCAGGCAGACCATCAGCCGGCGGTAGATGGCTTCGGCGAGGTTGTCGACGTCGAGCGCGCGCTCGTACAACGCGCGCGCACGGCTCCATTCGCCCTGGCGCTCGAGCGCGTCCCCGGCGGCGAGCACCGCGCGGACCAGCCTGGCCTGCAGCCGGTCGCGCGGCGGCAGCGTCCAGGGCACCGGCGCGTCCAGCGCCAGGAAGTGGCCGCGGTAGAGGGCCAGCGCCGCCGGCACGTCGCCGGGTGCGGGATCTGCATCGCGGGTAGCCCGCTGGCGCGGCCGATCGCCACGGCGTCGCCCGCCGCCTTTGCGGCGTCGCGCACGCGGCCCTGCAGCATCAGCACGCCGGCTTCCTGGTAGTGGAAGTACGCGAGGTCCATCTTGCGCGTCGGGTTCAGGACGGCGCGCAGCTTCGCCAGCGCCGCCGGCGGCGTCCTCGCTCGACACCAGCGCCGTGACCTCCGCGTGGTAGATCTCGACCTGCACCCACTTCAATCCGTGCGTCGCCGCGAATTCCTCGGTGTCCTTCATGATCCGCTGCGAGCGCGCGTAGTTGCCGCGGATCTGCTCGTTGAACGCGCGATGGACCTGCCACCAGACGTGGTTGACCGCCGAGACCTCCGGCTCCGCGAGCCACGGCTCGACGCGCTGGATCAGCGCGTCGGCGCTGTTGCCCTTCGACTTCCAGTTCAGGTAGTTGAACAGGATCGACGCGGCGTTGACGCGGTCGTTCACCGGCACCGTCAGGAACGTCGGGCGCGGCGAGCAGCGTTTCCACGACACGCGCCGATTCGCCGATGCGCGGGCTGCCGGAACAGGAGCGCGATCAGCAGCGCGCCGCGGATGCGGAGAGCATCGGCGGTGGCCAGGTACTCGGGCCCGGGATCGAGCAGCGCCTTGGCGCGCGCGGGCTCGTCGTACAAGACGGCGTACGCTTCGCCGAGCAGCAGTCGCGGCTCGGATTCGCGCAGCTCGGCGGGCATCGCCGCCAGCCACCGGGTCAGCGCCTGCCGGCGGCCTTCGGCCAGCAGGAATTCACGGAACAGCGCGTGGAACGAGTAGACGGGCTCGCTGCCGCTGCGCCGCCGGTCGGTGAACAGGTGCCGCCGATAGACGTAGTCGAGCACGAGCGGCGCCTCGGGATTGCCGGAGACGGCCACCGCGTCGCTCGGCGCCACCGACGGCAGCAATGCCGAGAGCATCAGCACGCGCTGGTTTTCCTCGCGCGCGCGGCCGAAGATCTCGCCGGTGAAATACTGGAAGACGGCTTCCTTGCCTTCCGGCAACAGCGCTTCGGGCGCGCCGGCCTCCTGCCGCGCCAGGTGCTCGCGCATCAGCACGATTCCGGCCGCCCAGCCGTCGCTCGCCTTGTGCACGGCGAGCGCCAGCGCGCGGTCGAGCTTCGCCGATGCGGTCAACGCCTCGGCTTCGGCTGAACTTGGCGAGGGTCGGGGCGGACGGTGCGCGCCGAGTGGACCTCGACGTCGCCATGCGTCAGCGAATCGGGCGCACGCGCGGCGCCAGTGCCTCGATCCGTTCCGCGAGCGCGTCGATGCGCGCCGCCGCGTCGGTGGTGTCGTCGCGGAGTGTCCGGAAATCGGCGCCGCGCGCCAGCAGGCCGGCCTCGTCGCGCGCGTAGCTGCCGACGCTTTCGGTCGCCCGCTGGGCGGCGTACTCGGGAAAGGCGAGCAACCGGCGGCCGGCATCGGCGACGCGCTGGCCGACGATGGGACCGAGCGCCTTCGCGAACGTTTCCTCGACGAACCAGGGCAGCGTGCGCGCCAGGTCCTTCAGCACGCCCCCCAGCTCGGCGTCGCCGCTTTCGACGACGTACTCGTTCCAACGTGCCGGGTCCGCGAGCAGCGACGGCACCGAGAATGGCGATACAACGAGTGCCAGGTCGGCGGCGGCGTCGCCCGCGGCGCGGGCGAGCGTGCCGCCGTCCTGCACCAGCCAGCCGGCGGACAGCGGGCCTACGGCGAGCGTGAACACGCGTCCGGCGAACGGCGCGAGCCGTTCGCGCGCCCAGTCCTGATTCGCGAGCATGCGGTTCGCGAGGCGCGCGGGCGCTTCGCGGGGATCAGGCAATTTCATGCGTTTGCTGAATGCCGGCGAGCAGCCAGCCGGACGACCCGTCGACGGGCTTCGTCAGGTTCCAGATCTCGTCGAATTCCTTCGGCAGCACCGTGCCGTCCTCGCGCAGCAGGCCGGTGAACTGGATGCTCATCCAGTGCCGGTTGCCCTCGGTGGCCGCTTCCAGCACGCGCGCGTCCAGCTGCATCACCTCGGTCGGCGTCTGCGTCGTGCGGCCGGTCAGCTCGCCCGACACTTCGGCGAACATTTCCGGCGTCATCACCTCGGACAGCGCCTTGCGGTCGCCCGCGTCGTACGCGGCCTGCAACTTGCGGAACTGCAGCTTGCCCTGCTCGACAAACGGCGCCGGATCGAACCCGGCGGGGAACTTGCCGTCGGCCGCCGCGGCTGCCGGCGCTGCTGCCGGTGCGGCACCGCCCATCACCGGCTCGAAGCGCGCGGGCGCCGGGCCGACATGCGGCTCGACGCGACCGGGCGCGGCGCCGGCGTACTGCATGGGCCGCGCCGCCGGCGCGGACTGCGAACGGCGCGACATCAGCATCCGCACCAGCAGGAAGCCGCCGCCGATCAGCAGCGCGAGCATCAGCATGCTGCCGAAGGCTTCCGACAGGCCGAGATGCGACAGCAGCGCGGCGATGCCCAGACCGGCCGCGAGACCCGCGAGCGGTCCCAGCCAGCGCGACGCACCGGACGCGGCCGGCGCGGCCGCTGCCGCGGGAGCGGGCTTGGCGGGTGCCGCCTGCATCGGCGCCGAAGGCGCGGCCGGCGCGGTGCTTGCCGCGGGCGGCGGGGTGGCCTGGCGCTGGGCACCCAGGCTGCGGCCGCCGCCGAGCCGTCGGGCATCGGCTACGTCCGCGCTCACCAAAGCGGCGCCGGCCACCAGTGCCACGACTACTGCCATCAGCTTGTTCATCATCTACCTCCTTGTACGAACTGCGGATCGGGTGCTGCGGCGGACCTGCCGCTGCCGGGGGTGATTCCCCCGGCTGCATCACCCATGCGAAAGGAAACCTGCCCAGCCTACCGCCAATATGGCGCGCGATGGCGCTGCATTCAATACACGCGTCCGACGTGGACGGCCACCACACCCGCGGTGAGGTTGTGGTATTCGACCTTGTCGAAGCCGGCCTGTTCCATCATCGCCTTCAACGTGTCCTGGTCCGGATGGACGCGGATCGACTCGGCCAGGTACCGGTAGCTCGACGCGTCGTCGGCGATCAGCTTGCCCAGGCGCGGCAGCACGTTGAAACTGTACCAGTCGTAGGCGGGCGGAGCGGCGCCGCCACGCGCGAGAATTCGAGCACCACCGCGACGCCGCCCGGGCGCAGCACGCGGCGCATCTCCGCCAGCGCGGCATCCTTGCGCGTGACGTTGCGCAGGCCGAAGGCGATGGAGACGACGTCGAACACCGCGGTCGGGAAACGGCAATGCCTCCGCGTTGCACTGGACGGTCGGCAGCACGAGGCCGCGGTCGATCAGCTTGTCGCGGCCCTCGGCCAGCATCGCGTGGTTGATGTCGGTGTGCACGACGGTGCCGGCCGGGCCGACGCGCGCCGCGAACAGCCGCGCGAGATCGCCGGTGCCGCCGGCCAGGTCGAGCACGCGCTGGCCGGCGCGCGGGGCGGCCAGGCTCACCGCGAAGCGCTTCCACAGCCGGTGCAGGCCGCCCGACATCACGTCGTTCATGATGTCGTACTTGCGCGCGACCGAGTCGAAGACGCCCCGCACGCGGCGCGTTTTTTCCTGCGGCGACACCTCTTCGTAGCCGAACTGCGTACGGTCTTCCATTACGCTTTCTTTCGCGCGGCGCCCGCGGTCCGGAGGGCGAACACGAACAGCACATCAAAGACGAGGCCGATGGCGAGCGCGATGCCCGCCAGCACGGTTTGCCCGGCGACGAACAGCGCCGCCGCGGCGATCAGCGCCACGGTGCCGAGCCCGATGGCGGCGTACATGTTCATGCCGTCGCGGGAGTCACGCCGGTTCGCGGCGGGCGCCCGCCGCGGCCAGCCGCTCGAGGTAGCGTTGCCACATCTCGTCCTGGTGCAGCCCCAGTTCCTGCAGATAATCCCACGAATAGATGCCGGTGTCGTGACCGTCGGAAAACACCGGCCGGACCGCATAGTGGCCGACCGGCTCGAGCTCGTTGATCGTCACGTTCATCTTGCCGACCTGCAGCGTTTCCTGGCCCGGGCCGTGGCCGCGCACCTCGGCCGACGGCGAGTAGACGCGCAGGAACTCGTAGGGCAGGCGAAACACGTGCGCCGTCCGCGAACCCGAGCTCGAGCACGCGTGATGCTCTGATGCAGCACGAAATCTGTCGGGTGGCGGGCGTCTAAGGTAATGCTGGGCACGAGCCAAGCCGATGCGGGCTTCAGTGACGCCATTTTGGGCCGAGGTGCGGCGTCGCGTAAGCCGCGCTTCCACCCGGCCCGCGGCAAGGCGATCGTCGGGCGCATCAGGCGTGTCTCGTCGAGCTGCGCGCTTCCGCGACGGGGATGCGCAGCGACTCGCGAAATCAGGCCCGGCACCCTGATTTGGTTGCTCGCGTGCTTCCGGCACGATATCCATGTTGCCGATGCCGGAGAAGACGTTGCGGTTCTTCGCCTCCTTGCCGTGCAGCTTGATCTCGAGCCGCAGGTCGTTCAGCGAATCGGCGTTGCGCAGCGCGTCCTCGTAGGTGATGAGGCCGGCCTCGTAGAGGTCGAACAGCGACTGGTCGAACGTCTGCATGCCGAGCTCGCGCGACTTCTTCATGATCTCCTTGATGCCCGACACGTCGCCCTTGAAGATCAGGTCGGAGATCAGCGGCGAGTTGAGCATCACCTCCACCGCGGGCACGCGGCCGCGGCCGTCGCGGCGCGGGATCAGCCGCTGCGCGACGAACGCGCGCACGTTGAGCGACAGGTCCATCAGCAGCTGCGCGCGCCGCTCCTCGGGAAAGAAGTTGATGATGCGGTCGAGCGCCTGGTTGGTGCTGTTGGCGTGCAGCGTCGTCAGGCAGAGGTGGCCGGTCTCGGCGAACGCGATCGCGTAGTCCATCGTCTCGCGCTCGCGCACCTCGCCGATCAGGATGACGTCGGGCGCCTGCCGCAGCGTGTTCTTGAGCGCGGTCTGCCAGCCGTCGCTGTCCACGCCCACCTCGCGCTGCGTCAGGATGCAGTTGCGGTGCTCGTGGACGAACTCGATCGGGTCCTCGATCGTGATGATGTGGCCGTAGCTGTTCTCGTTGCGGTAGCCGAGCAGCGACGCCATCGACGTCGACTTGCCGGCGCCCGTCGCGCCGATGAACATCATGATGCCGCGCTTGCTCATGATGACGTCCTTCAGCACCGGCGGCAGTCCCAGTTCCTCGAACTTGGGGATGTCGGTGGTGATCGTGCGCAGCACCATGCCGACGCGGCCCTGCTGCACGAACGCATTGACGCGGAAGCGGCCGATGCCGGGCGGGCTGATCGCGAAGTTGCACTCCTTGGTGCCTTCGAACTCGCTCGCCTGCTTGTCGTTCATCACGCTGCGCACGAGCTCGATCGTGTGCTGCGGCGTCAGCTGCGTCTTCGACACCGGCGTGATCTTGCCGTCGACCTTGATCGCCGGCGGGAAGCCCGCGGTGATGAAGAGGTCGGAACCGTTCTGCTTGACCAGCAGGTCGAGCAGCTCGTGGATGAACTTGGTGGCGCGTTCGCGTTCCATGAGTGAAGTGCTCCTCGTGGGAGCCTCAGCCGCCCATGAACAGGTCCTTGTTGACCGCGCGGTTGCGCGCTTCGGCGACGATTGATCATGTTGCGGCGGACGAGGTCCACCAGGCACTGGTCGAGCGTCTGCATGCCGATCGACTGCGACGTCTGGATCGCCGAGTACATCTGCGCGACCTTGTTCTCGCGGATCAGGTTGCGGATGGCCGGCGTGCCGATCATGATCTCGTGCGCGGCGAGCCGGCCCTGGCCGTCCTTGGTCTTCAGCAGCGTCTGCGAGATCACCGGCGACGAGCGACTCGGACAGCATCGCGCGCACCATTTCCTTTTCCGCCGCCGGGAACACGTCGATGATGCGGTCGATCGTCTTGGCGGCCGAGCTCGTGTGCAGCGTGCCGAACACGAGGTGGCCGGTTTCGGCGGCGGTCAGCGCCAGGCGGATCGTCTCGAGGTCGCGCATTTCGCCGACGAGGATGTAGTCGGGATCCTCGCGCAGCGCGCTGCGCAGCGCGTTGGCGAACGACAGCGTGTGCGGGCCGACCTCGCGCTGGTTGATCAGGCACTTCTTGGACTCGTGCAGGAACTCGATCGGGTCCTCGATCGTCAGCACGTGGCCGTATTCGTTCTCGTTGACGTGGTTGACCATCGCCGCGAGCGTGGTCGACTTGCCGGAGCCGGTGGGGCCGGTGCACAGGATGAGGCCGCGCGGCCGGTTGGTCATCTCGGCGAACACCTTCGGCGCGTTCAGCTCCTCGAGCGACAGCACCTTGGCCGGAATCGTCCGGAACGCCGCCGCCGCGCCGCGCTGCTGGACGAACGCGTTGACGCGGAAGCGCGCGAGGTTCGGCACCGCGAAGCTGAAGTCGCACTCGAGGTTTTCCTCGTACATCTTGCGCTGCGCGTCGCTCATGATGTCGTACACCATGGCGTGGACGTCCTCGTGCTCCATCGGCGGCAGGTTGATGCGCCGGATGTCGCCGTGGACGCGGATCATCGGCGGCAGGCCCGCCGACAGGTGCAGGTCGGAAGCCTTGTTCTTGACCGCAAAGGCCAGAAGCTCGGTGATGTCCATCTATAATCCCGTGGGTCGCGGTGACCTTGACCTGTTGTAGCACGCAAGTCGCGTGCCAAGGACATGCGCCGGACGTGTCGAAACGATTATGAGCCACTACGAGAAGGCGTGGCAAGCCGTGGTGCAGCGCATCGAAACGGCCGCGCGCGCCGCCGGCCGCGCTCCCGGATCCGTGCGGTTGCTGGCGGTGTCGAAGACGTTTCCGGCCGAGGCGGTGCGCGCGGTCCACGCGATCGGGCCAGCGCGCGTTCGGCGAGAACTACGTGCAGGAAGGTGCCGCCAAGCGGGAGGCGCTCGCCGACCTGGCTGACGTCGCAGTGGCACCTGATCGGGCCGCTCCAGAGCAACAAGACGGCGCTGGCGGCGGGCACGTTCGACTGGGTCGAGAGCGTCGACCGCGCTGAAGATCGCGCAGCGCCTGTCCGGCGCAGCGCCCGCCCGGGATGGCGCCGCTGGCGGTCTGCGTGCAGGTCAACGCGAGCGGCGAGGCGAGCAAGAGCGGCGTGGCGCCGGACGACGCGCTGGCGCTCGCGCGGGCGGTCGCGGCGCTGCCCGGACTCGCGCTGCGCGGCATCATGGGCATTCCGGCGCCGACGACCGACGATGCCGTCGCGCGCGCGCAGTTCCGCGTGCTGCGCGAGTGCTTCGACCGCTGCCGCGGCGCGGGCCTTGACGTCGACACGTTGTCGATGGGCATGTCGGCGGACCTCGAACTCGCGATCGCCGAGGGGTCGACGCAGGTGCGCGTCGGCACCGCCATCTTCGGCGGGCGCGCGCCGGCGGCCGCCGCCGCGTGAAACGCCTCTCCATATCCTCACTCCGCGGACATCGAACGACATGAACGTGAGCTTCATTGGCGGCGGCAACATGGCCACCGCGCTGATCGGCGGGCTGGTGGCCGCGCGGCGCCGATCCGCGCGCGTTTCGCATCGTCGAGCCGTTCCGCGACGCAGCAGGACAAGCTCGTCGCGCGCTTTCCGGGCATCGGCATCTTCGGCGAAGCGACCGCCGGCGCGATCGACGGCGCCGACCTCGTCGTCCTCGCGGTGAAGCCGCAGCAGATGCGCGAGGCGGCGCAGGCGCTGGCCCCGTTCATCGCCGATGTGCCGGTGGTGATGACCATCGCCGCCGGCACGCGGATCGCGCGATCTTTCGCGCTGGCTCGGCGGCTATCCGCGCATCGTGCGCGCGATGCCGAACACGCCGGCGCTGGTCGGCGCCGGCATCAGCGGCGCGTTCGCACCGCCGGCCGTGACGCGCCGAATCCCGCCGCCTCGCCCGGCCGGGTGCTCGAAGCCGCCGGCGAGGTCGTCTGGGTGGAGCGCGAGGACATGCTCGACGCAGTGACCGGCGTCTCCGGCAGCGGTCCGGCCTACGTGTTCTATTTCCTCGAGGGGCTGGAGGAGGCGGCGCGCGACCTGGGCTTCGGCGAGGACGACGCGCGCAAGCTCACGTACGCGACGTTCGCCGGCGCGATCAAGCTCGCGCATGGCCTCCGACCTCGAGCCCGCCATCCTGCGCGCGCAGGTGACGTCGAAGGGCGGCACCACCGAGCGTGCGCTGTCGGTGCTCGAAGCGCGAGGGCGTCAAGGCGAAGTTCGTCAGCGGCGGTGAAGGCCGCGGCGGCGCGCGCGCACGGAGCTGGGCGACGCGCTCGGCAAGGACGCGTAGCGCGATGGCGGACCAGGTCATCAAGTACCTGCTCGACGTCGTGTTCGGGCTTTTCACCTACGCGCTGCTGCTGCGCTTCGTCATGCAGTGGCTGCGCGCGCCGTTCCGCAATCCGCTGGGACAGGCGATCATCGCGCTCACCGACTGGATCGTGAAGCCGCTGCGCAGGATCGTTCCCGGGTGGAAGGGCATCGACTGGGCGTCGCTGCTGGCCACGTTCCTGTTCCAGTTCCTGTGGCTGCTGTCGTATGCGCTGATCTTCGGCGGCTTCAACCTGCTCGGGATCGGCATCGCGTTCCTGCTGGTGGCCACGCTGGTCGCGCTGGTCAAGGCGATGCTGTGGCTGCTGATCGTCGTCGTGCTCGTGCAGGCGGTCCTGTCGTGGGTCGCGCCGGACGGGCCGCTGTCGGGACTGCTGAACGCGCTGACGTTTCCGTTCCTGCGGCCGATCCGCAAGGTGCTGCCGCCGCTCGGCGGCACGCTCGACCTGTCGCCGCTCGTCGTCATCGTCGTCGCGCAGCTGCTGCTGATGACGGCGGTGCCGTTTCTCGAGGCGGCGGTGACGGGGCTCTTTCTCGGGAAGTAGGGTCGGCGACGACTTCCGGCAAGGATCATCGAATGGCCGAAGACCGTGGCGGAAGTCGTCGCTGACCCTGCTTTCCCGTGGCGGCGCGAGGACGGTGCGGCGCTGATCCTCACGCTGCACGTGCAGCCCGGTGCGCCGCGCACCGCGCCGGTGGGCGCGCATGGCGACGCGCTGAAGATCCGGCTGGCGGCGCCGCCGGTCGACGGCAAGGCCAATGCCGAACTGCTGCGCTACCTGGCCGACGCGTTCGGCGTGCCGCTGCGCAACGTGCAGTTGCTGCGCGGACAGACATCGCGGCAGAAGGTCGTTCGCATCGACGCGCCGGCGCAGCGGCCGGATCGCGATTGGGGAAAGCTCTCTTGAGTTCTACCGAAGTGCATATCGAACACTCCGTCGTTCCCGCGAAAGCGGGAACCTAGCGACTTTCCGCGCACGACGCTGGTCCCAGCCTTCGCGGGGACGACGGTGACGATGTCAGCGAATTGGGGTCAGAGCTGTAATTATCGGCGCGCGCCAACGTTTGCCATTCCCCGCGCAATCCCCGCCGAAAATTACAGCTCTGACCCCAATGACCCCAATTGATTGGCGAGCCGCACGAAGTCGGCCACCGCGAGCGTCTCGCCGCGCGCGCCCGGATCGATGCCCGCGGCCTCGAGTGACGCCGCCGTCGCGAGTTCCGATAACGCATTGCGCAACGTCTTGCGGCGCTGCGCGAACGCCGCCGCCACGACGCGCGCGAACAGCGCCGCGTCGGCGATCGCCGGCTTGTCGTCGTGCAGCGGAACGAGTCGCGCGACGGCCGATTCGACCTTCGGCGCCGGCCGGAACGCCCCGCCGGGCACGACGAACAGCCGCGCGATGCGGAACTTCGCCTGCAGCATCACCGTGAGACGCCCGTAGTCCGCCGTACCCGGCGCGGCGGTCATCCGCGCGACGACTTCCTTCTGCAGCATCACGTGCAGGTCGCGCAGGCAGCGGTCGTCGGCGGCCAGGTGGAACAAGAGCGGCGAGCTGATGTTGTACGGCAGGTTGCCGACGACGCGCAGCCGCGGACCGAGCGTCGTGAAGTCGAACTCGAGCGCATCGGCCTCGTGCAGCGTGAGCTGCGCGGGCGTGAATCGCTCGCGCAGCCGCGCCGCCAGGTCGCGGTCGATCTCCACCGCCGTGACATGCCCGGCGCGCGCGACGAGATCGCCGGTCAGCGCGGCGAGGCCGGGGCCGATCTCCACGAGGTTGTCGCCGGGAACGGGATCGACGGCGTCGACGATGCGCTTGATGTAGTGCGGATCGGCGAGAAAGTTCTGGCCGAAGCGCTTGCGGGCCTGGTGTCCGTGCATTCCGGTGCTACCGGTCGCCGGAGCGGCGCAGCGAAAGCTCGATCGCCAGATCGACGGCGGCGAGCAGGCTGCCCGCGTCCGCGGTCCGCGCGAGGTCGGCATCGCGCGCCAGGTCGAGCGCCGTGCCGTGGTCGACCGACGTTCGCGGAAACGGCAGCCCCAGCGTCACGTTGACGCCGCGGCCGAAGCTCGCGGCCTTGAGCACGGGCAGCCCCTGGTCGTGATACATCGCGACGATCGCGTCGTAGTGACGGGCGTGCTCGGGCACGAACACCGTGTCGGCCGGCAGCGGGCCGCTGAACACGCCGATGCGTTCCGCGGCGACGGCGGCGATGGCGGGCGCGATGACGTCGATTTCCTCGCGGCCCAGGTGGCCGCCTTCGCCGGCATGCGGGTTCAGGCCGCAGACGGCAATGCGCGGGTTCGCGATGCCGAACTTGGCGACGAGTTCGCTGGCGACAATCACCAGCGTCTCGTGCACGACGCGCTGCGTGAGCGCGCCGGGCACGTCCTTCAGCGCGAGATGCGTGGTGGCGAGCGCCACGCGCAACGGGGCGTCGCCGGTGCCGCCGACCAGCAGCATGACGACGTGCGGCGTGTGCGTGCGCTCGGCCAGGTATTCGGTATGGCCGGCGAACGGTATGCCGGCGTCCATCATCACGCTCTTCTGCATCGGCGCGGTGACGAGCGCGGAGAACGCGCCCGTCGCGCAGGCGTCGGTCGCGTTGCGCAGCATCGCGAGCACGCTGTGCGCGTTGGTCGGGTCGAGGCGCCCGGCCGTCACCGGCGCGGCGAGCGGGTGGTGCCAGATCTCCACGACGCCGCCCGCCGGGGCGAACGCGACGGGATCGTATTCGGCGTACCGCGGTGCAAGGCCGATCCGCTTCGCGCGCTCGGCGAGCAGCGCATGATCGCCGACCAGGACGAGACGCGCGGCAAACGGCGCCTGCGCATGGCGAACCGCCAGCATCGCGCACAATTCGGGCCCGATGCCCGCGGGCTCCCCGGCCGTGATGACCAGCGCAGGCTTCTCGCGCAGCGGCATCAGAGCGATCCGACCGGAAGGTTGGAGGCGTCGCCCCACACTTCCATCTTGACGCCCGGCTCGACGCGCACCGCGAACGTGCCGCCGCCGGAATCCTCGATACGCGCCTGCGCGAAGCCCGTCAGCTCGACGGTCGGCCGGCCGAACACCCACAACAATTCGAGCGGCCGCGCGGCGTCGATCTCGCCCGTGTGCTGGACCGCGCGCCCCAGCGGCAGCGCATGGCCTTCGCGCGCGAACACCGGGAACTGCTCGATCCGCGCCTTGTAGCGGATGACCTGCCGGCCGGCGACGCGCTGCCGCGTGTTGAGGTCGAACCAGCCGCCGGGCGGCAGCGCGATCTCGACTTCGCCGCCGGCGCGGACGATCGGCGCGACGAGCAGCGCGTCGCCGCACATGAACTGCGTGTCGTAGCCGCGGACCAGCGCATTGCCCGGGAACGCGAGCGGCATCGCGCGCATCACCGGCAGGCCGGTCGCCGTCGCGGTGGCGATGACGGACTCGAGATACGGGATCAGGCGGTAGCGAAACGCGAGCCACTTGCGGCCAATCGCCTCGGTCTCCGGGCCGAACGCCCAGGGTTCGCGCTCGCCTAAGCCGTGCACGCGCATGTGCGAGCTGAACACCGTGGCCTGCAGCCAGCGGACGTAGAGTTCGGCCGTGGGTTGCGCCGAGCCGTAGAAGCCGCCGATGTCGCTGCTGTGATACGGGTTGCCGCTCATCCCCCAGCTCAAGCCGCCGCGCAGCGAGGCGGCGAGCCCCTCCCAGTCGCTCTGCGGATCGCCGCCCCAGCCGATCGGATAGCGCTGGCTGCCGGTCCAGCCGGCGCGGCTCCACACCATCGGCGGACCGGCGTCCTGCGGCTGGAACTTCGCGGTGGCCTCGTACACGCACTGGTTGTACAGCAACGGGTAGACGTTGTGCAGCCGCCGCCCCCAGTCGCCGGAAAAGGCGACGGCATCGTCGGGAACGTGCTCGCCGAAGTCGCTCGTGATCACGTCGACACCGGCGGCGAACAGCGCCTCGTGCGCGTCGCGCCACCATGCGTACGCCTCGGGGTTCGTGAAATCGACGATGCCGCTTTCCGGCAGCGCCGTCAGCACGTCGCCGAACGGACTGCTGGCGGGGGCCATGTCCCAGCCGAACACGTAGGCATCGCCGTCGCGGTTCTTCAGCAAGTAGCCGCGATGCGCGAGCTGCGAGAAGAGCCGCGAGTGGACCGACACGTACGGGTACTCCCAGACGCAGACGCGCAGCCCCTGCGCGCGGATGGCCGCCAGCGATGCCTGGGGGTCGGGGAAGCGCTCGGGGTCCCATTCGAAGTCGAAGCGCGTCTCCACCTGCCACGCGGCGCGGCCGTCGAGCGTCAGCACGTCGCACGGAATCCGGCGCTCGCGCAGCGTGCGCGCGACGTCGACCGCTTCCTCGGGCGTCTTGTAGTACGCGCGCGACACCCACAACCCGAGGCTCCAGCGCGGCACGGCGGGCGCGCGGCCCGTCAGCGCCGTGTACGCGTCGACGATGGCGGCCGGCGTGTCGGCGGCGAAGACGAAGAGATCGAGCGCCTCGTCGTCGACGACGAGCGCGTAGCTGCGGTGCGACCAGTCCGGATGCCCGACGCCGTGCGTGACCATGCCGGGCGTGTGCACGAACAGACCCCACGCGCCGCTGCCGGTGCCCGGGCTCCACGCGAACGGCGTGTTCTTGTAGCTGAGGCCGGTGTTGACGCCCAGCGCGTCCTCGACCTGCGAATGGATGAGCTGTCCGCGCTTGTCGAGCGGCCCGAACTTTTCGCCGAGCCCGTACACCGGCTCGCCGGACTGCAGCGCGAACGCCGCCGTCCACAGGCCGCCGCGCTGCGACCGCCCGAACGACGGCAGCCGTGTCCAGCCGCGGAAATGCTCGTCGGTGATCGACGTCAGCACCGGCGCGCCCTTCCACAGCATGCGCAGGCGCAGCGGCGCGAAGGCGACCTCGAGCGTGGCGTCGCCGTCGGCGAACGTCCACAGGCCCGCCGCCGGCTGCGCCATCGTGCAGCCGCGCGCGCGTCCCACGAGCAGGCCGTAGTCGTGCCGCGTGTTGGGGCCGACGCGCACGCGGAACGCGCCGCCGCCGTACGCGGTGACCTCGAGCAGGTCGCCGGTGGACGTGGCGAACGACGCGACGGTGCTCGTGGCGCCGAGGCTGCCTTCGACGTCGAGGCGCAGGTACGCGGACGGATCGAGGAACATGATTTACGGGATCACAGGTCGTCGGGCGTGGTCAGGCGGAGGCGCGCGTCATCCGGCGAACGCGGGCTCGGGCAGGCCGGGGACGTCGACGCGCATCGCGAAGATGCCGCCCGACTGCGGCAGCCGCGCGAGTTCATCGGGTTCCCGCATCTGCCGCGCCGTCGTGACGTAGAGTGTCTTCAGGTCGGGTCCGCCGAACCCGCACATCGTCGGGCACATCGCCGGAACCGGATACTCGGCCAGCGTGGTGCCGGCCGGCGAAATCTGCAACACCTTGCCGCCGCGATAGAACGCGGTCCAGTAGTTGCCGGCGCTGTCGACGGCGCCGCCGTCGGGGCGATCGGTCTCGCCCGACCACCGCGCGAACACGCGCGGGCGCGACGGCATGCCGGTGGCGGTGTCGTAGTCGAACGCGCGGATCGCGTGCGTCGGCGTGTCGGCGTGGTACATCGTGCGGCCGTCGGGGCTCCAGGCGAGCCCGTTGCTGATCGTCATGTCGCCCATGATCGGCGTCACCGCGCCGTCGGCGTCGACGCGCAGCAGGCCGGCGGTCGGCCCATCGCGCCTCTCGTTCATCGAGCCGACGAAAAAGCGGCCCTGGCGGTCGCAGCGCCCGTCGTTGAAGCGATGGTGCGCCGGATCGTAGGGGGCGTCGGCGATCTTGCGGCCCACGGCGCCATCGGGGCTCGCGAGATAGATGCCGCTGCGCAACGCGATGATGAATCCCGCGGGCTGGCGCAGCGCGAAGCAGCCGATCGACTCCGGCATCGGCATGACGACGTTGCGGCCCGTGGCCGGCTCGAACCGGTTGAGCGACGGGGCGTTGATGTCGACCCAGTACAGCGAATGCTCGCGCGCCGACCACACCGGGCATTCGCCGAGCGCCGCCCGGATGTCGAGCACGCAGTGGAACTGCGACGCCATCAGTACGCGCCCTGCGCCTAAGCGCGGCGGCGGGGGCGAGACCCTTCGCCTTCGCGAGCCATTCCTGCCCGCGGCCGACCATGAAGCTCATGTCGGAGCCGATGGCGATCCAGTTGTAGCCGTAGTCGACGAACCTCGCGACCAGCTCGGGATTGCCGCCGATGATGCCGCACGGCTTGCCGAGCCGCGCGCACATCCGCGCACCCTCCTCAAGCTTCTGTTGCAGCGCCGGATTGGCGATGTCGCCCAGCAGTCCCATCGACGCGGCGAGATCGCTGGGGCCGATGAAGATCGCGTCGATCCCCGGCACGGCGGCGATCTGCGGCAATTGCTCCAGCGCGGCCAGCGTCTCGATCTGCACGATCACGCAGAGCTCGGCTCGGCCTGCGCGAGGTAGTTCGGGATCGTCGCGTAGCGGCTGGCGCGATGCAGGCCGGCGACGCCGCGGACGCCGCCGGGCGGGTACCGCGTGTAGGCGACGGCGCGCCGCGCCTCGTCGGCGTTCTGCACGAACGGCAGCATCACCGTCTGCGCGCCGCCGTCGAGCGCGCGCTTGATCATCACCATGTCGTTCCACGGCAGCCGCACGACGCCCGGCGCCGGCGTGCCCGCGAGCGCGCGCAGGATGTCGATCATCTGCGGCGTGTCGACCGGCACGTGTTCCATGTCGACGACCAGGAAGTCGAAGCCGGCGCAGCCCAGCGCCTCGGCCGTGGCGGGGGTGCCGCTCATCAGCCACGCGCCGAAGATCGTGCGGCCTTCGCGCAGCATGCGTTTGAAGTGATTGACCGGAAGATCCATGCCGGAAGGCTCCTGGGGGCGTGCTGGGCGGTGACGGCGCGCACGGCTGCGACTTGAAAGCCGTCGCCGCTGCGGCTCGTGGGATTCTACCCGCGCCGTACCGGTTGCAGTTCCGACCGCGGGATTACCGCATGAACAACAACCCCAGCCCGCTCGCCACCAGCAACACGCCGATCGCGCGGCGGAATGCTTTTGGGTCGAGTCGGTCGTGCAGCCGGTCGCCGGCGAACGTGCCGACGGCCACCGGGATGAACGCCGCGGCGACCAGCACCAGGTCATCGAGCTGGAATACACCGGTGGCGAAGTAGCCGATCGAGCGCACGAGGTTCAGCGCCAGCAGCGTCGTCGACACCGTCACGCGGAACACGCTCTTCGTCAGCTTCAGCGAATCGAAGTACGTGACATAGATGGGGCCGGCCAGGCCGCCGAAGATCGTTGCCACCAGCGCGCCCACCGCGGCCACCGGGTGGACGAGCCAGCGCGGCGGCGCGAAGGTCCGCCGCCACAGGCGCTCGCCGAACATGCTGTAGAACGCGTAGACGAGAATGTAGCCGCCCAGGAGGCGCGCCAGCAGCACCTGGTCGAGCGTCTTGAACACGTAGAGCCCGAACGCGACGCCGACGAGCGAGCCGGGGATGAACACGGCCACCGAGCGCCACTGGATCAGCGGCCAGTCGCGCAGCGCCTGGCGGACGGAAACGAAGAAGCCGATGACGGTGATGAGCGGCGCCGTGGTCGACAGCGGCAGCACGAACGTCAGCAGCGGTGTCGCCACGACGCCCGAACCGAAGCCCGCCACGCCGCGCACCGCGTAGCCCGCGGCGAGCGCGGCCGCGCACCACGCCGTCTCGAGCGGCGACAGGGGCCAGGTCAACGCTGAAAGCCTAGTGCGCGGGCGATCCGACGTAGACGGGCGCCGGCTGCGTGAAGTACGCGTGGAGGATGTGATAGACCATCAGGTAGTTCTTCTGCTGGAAGCTCGCGTGCGAGATGCCGTTCATCACCGTGAACTGCTTGTCGGCGCTCGGCAGCCGCTTCCAGAACTCGACCAGGTCGTCCAGGGCGGCGATGCCGTCGTACTGGCCGCGCAGCACGATGGTCGGCATCGTGATCAGCGTCGGGTCGACGACCGGCAGCTTCGAGCACATGTCGATGTACGTTCCGTTGGGCATCGAATCGTCGAGCGCGAGGATCGCGTCGGCGAAGGCGTCGACGACGCGCTTCTCGGCGCAATCCGGATGGTCGCGCTCGAAGATCGAGTAGACGAACGCGCGGTCGATCGGCCGCCGCTTGTGCGCCAGGAACTCGGGCAGCTTCTTGCGCCGCTGCTCGAGCGTCGGCGCGCCCTCGCCGGTCCAGACGAACGCGTCGAGCGCCAGCCGCGAAATGCGATCCGGATACCGCTGCGCGAACAGCGCCGCGCGCAGCGCGCCCGACGAGATGCCGTAGGCCATGAACGAGCGGACACCGCGCGCCTGCGCGATGTAGTCGGTCGCGGCGGCCAGGTCGTCGGCACCGTTGCCGATGTCGCAGTAGATGTCGCGCTTCTTGTCGGAGCGGCCATAGCCTTCCATGTCGACGCACCAGCAGACGAAGCCGCGGCGCGCGAACCAGTCCATCACCGACGAATCCGGGCGCCCCGGCACCGTCAGGTCGAACGTCGGCTGCGACGCCATCGACGAGCCGTGCACGAACAGCACCGCCGGCTTGCCCGCGGGCGAGCCCGTGAACTTTTCCCAGAGGAAGAGGCGGACGTCGCCCTTGTTCGTCCAGTGCTCGACGCCCGTGACGGGCGCCTGCGTGTCGACCTGCGGATCCATTGCACTCCTTGATGCGGAAGGACGCGCGGCGGCCGAAAGCGTCAGTCGGCCTTCGCGCCGGTTTCGCGTACGACACGGCCCCACTGGTCGCGCTCGGCGCGGAAGAACGCGCCGAACTCCGCGGGCGTGGACCCGACGGGCTCGATGCCCGCCGTGGCCATGTACGACTTCACCTCGTTGGTCGCGAGCGCGGCGACGACATCGCGGTAGATCTTCTCGACGATGGGCGCCGGCGTGCCTTTGGGCGCGAGCAGGCCCATCCACACGTACGCTTCGTAGCCGGCGACGCCCGACTCCATCACCGTCGGCACGTCGGGCAGCTGCGGCGAACGCCTGGCGCCGGTCACCGCGAGCGCGCGCAGCTTGCCGGCCTTGATGTGGCCGACCATGCCGGCGGTGCCGGGAATGGACACGGGCACCTGTCCGCCGAGAAGATCGGTGGTGGCCTGCCCGCTGCCCTTGTACGGGACATGCGTCAATTTCATTCCGGTCTTCGACGCCAGCATCGCCATGAACAGGTGCTGGCCGCTGCCGTTGCCGGACGACGCGTAGTCGACCTGCCCCGGCCGCGCCTTCACGTAGTCGACGAATTCCTGGAACGTCTTCACCGGCAGCGCCGGATTGACGACCAGCACGCCGGGCTCCTTGCCGATCAGCGAGATCGGCGCGAAGTCCTCGATCGGGTTGTACGGGAGCGTCGTATAGAGCGTCGCGCTGATCGCGTTGGTCTGCGACGCGAGCAGCAGCGTGTAGCCGTCGGGCGCGGCCTTGGCCACGAGTTCGCTGCCGATCGTCGCGCCGGCGCCCGGCTTGTTCTCGACGATCACCTGCTGGCCCCAGCGCTTGCCGAGTTCCTGCGCGATCATCCGCATCGGTCCGTCGACGGCGCCGCCCGGCGAAAACGGGACGATGACGCGAACCGGCCGCGTCGGAAAATCCTGCGCCAGCGCCGCGAACGGCAGCGCCGCGGAGAGCGCGAGCGCCAGTGCGGCGGCCGACGAGCGGAGGGTTCGGTTCATCCGTCAATGGTAACCCGGCCGCGGACCGGTGTCGCATGCCGGCCGGGCGGCTGCCGCACGCGGCTATAATCGCCGCGCGGGGAGCCGTCGCCTCCCCATTTTTATTTGCATGCGCCACGTCATCGCATCCGCCGATTTTCGCGAGGGTTTCGTCGAGATGCTCCCGGCGTGCGTCGGGCTGCTGCCGTTCGGCGTCGTCTGCGGCGTCGGCTGCGGCGGCGGCCGGCGCCAACTGGCTCGCGTCGCTGGGCATGAGCGCCATCATCTTTTCGGGCGCGGCGCAGATCCTCGCCGCGCAGCTGCTCGCGGCCGACGCGCCGTTCGCCGTCATCGTGCTCACGTGCTTGGTGCTGGGGCTGCGTTTCCTCATGTACAGCGCCGCGATGGCGCCCTACCTGCGGCCGCTGCCGGAGCCCATGCAGAAGGCCCTCGCGTTCCTGCTCACGGACCAGGCATTCGCGGCGGCCGTCCGGCGATTCAATGCGAGCGACGACCACCACGGCGCGGGCATGCATTTCCTGGGGTGCGGCGCCGCGCTCTATCTCGTCTGGCAGGTGTCGTGCATGGTCGGCTTCCTGGCCGGCAATCTCATTCCGTCGGCGTGGTCGCTCGAGTTCGCCGTGCCGCTGTGCTTCATCGCGCTGCTGGCGCCGCTGTTCCGCGACACGCCGTCCGTCGTCGCCGCCGTGACCGCGGGCATCGCCGTGCTCGCGCTTGAGTCACCTGCCGATGCGGCTCAACCTGATCGCCGCCGGGGTTCTGGGCATCGTCGTCGGCACGCTCGCCGACCTGGCGAGGGAGCGATGGAAGGCGCGCTGAAGCTCTGGGCGGTGATCCTCGCGGTCGGCGCGCTCAACTACCTGTCGCGCCTGTCGTTCATCGCGTTCTTCGCCCGCCGCGCGATGCCGCCGCTGCTGGCGCGGGCGCTGCAGTACGTGCCCGTCGGCGATGCTGACGGCGCTGATCCTGCCGATGATCGTCGACTGGAAGGGCGAGGCGACCGACTTCGCGACGCCGAAAGTGGCGGCGGCGGTGATCGCGGCCGTCGTGGCGTTCGCGACGCGCAGCACGCTGGCCACGCTCGGCGCCGGCATGGTCGCGCTGTATGCGCTGCGGTGGGCGCTGCGCTGATTTCGGCTACCATTGCATCTCCACGCCACAGGATGTTTCCATGCGCTTCGAAGGCACCGATACCTACGTCGCGACCGACGACCTGAAGCTCGCCGTCAACGCCGCGATCGCGCTCGAGCGGCCGCTGCTGATCAAGGGCGAGCCGGGCACCGGCAAGACGCTGCTCGCCGAGGAAGTCGCGCGCAGCCTCGACCGGCCGCTGATCCAGTGGCACATCAAGTCGACGACCAAGGCGCAGCAGGGCCTCTACGAGTACGACGCCGTGTCGCGGCTGCGCGATTCGCAGCTGGGCGACGCGCACGTCGCCGACATCGGCCACTACATCAAGCACGGCGTGCTGTGGGAAGCGTTCGACAGCGACGTGCCGGCGGTGGTGCTGATCGACGAGATCGACAAGGCCGACATCGAGTTTCCGAACGACCTGCTGCGCGAGCTCGACCGGATGGAGTTCTACGTCTACGAGACGCACCAGACGATCCGCGCACGCAACCGGCCGCTGGTCGTCATCACGTCGAACAACGAGAAGGAGCTGCCCGACGCGTTCCTGCGCCGCTGCTTCTTCCACTACATCCGCTTTCCCGACCGCGACACGATGGAGCGGATCGTCGACGTCCACTATCCGGGGCTCAAGAAGGCGCTGCTGCAGGAAGCCCTCGAGGTGTTCTTCAACCTGCGCGAAGTGCCGGGCCTCAAGAAAAAGCCGTCGACGTCGGAGCTCCTCGACTGGCTGAAGCTGCTGCTCGCCGAGGACATCTCGCCCGAGGCGCTGCGCAGCCAGGACAAGAAGGCGTTCATCCCGCCGCTGCACGGCGCGCTGCTGAAGAACGAGCAGGACGTGCACCTGTTCGAGCGAGTCGTGTTCATGGCGCGGGCGGGGCGTTGATAGGGGTCAGAGCAATAACGGGCGGACTCGCACCGATAGTTCGACTCGTTCTCGCGCCATCGCGGCCGACCATTGTCGCTCTGACCCCTATCAGTCAGCCTGACCAATCAACGCACTGCAGCCCGCCATCCCGACCCAAGCCCCAACTCCACGATGCGCTTCATCGAACCCGTCACGCTGCGCGGCCGGGTGGCGACGCTCGAGCCGCTGGCGCGGGACCATGCGCCCGCGCTCGCGCAGGCCGCGGCCGACGGCGAGCTGTGGCGGCTCTGGTACACGCACATCGCGCCGCCGGACGCGGATGCATGAGTACGTCGCCGCCGCGCTCGACATGCGCGAGCGGCTCGACGCGCTGCCGTTCGTCGTGCGCGACAACGCGACCGGCGACATCGTCGGCAGCACGCGCTACTTCAACGTCGACGCGGCGAACCGCCGGCTGGAGATCGGCCACACGTGGTACGCGCGCCGCGTCCAGCGCACGCCGGTCAACACCGAGTGCAAGCTGCTGCTGCTGACGCACGCGTTCGAGACGCTGCGCTGCATCGCCGTCGAGTTCCGCACGCACTGGTTCAACCATGCGTCGCGCGCGGCGATCGCGCGCCTCGGCGCCAAGCAGGACGGCGTGCTGCGCAACCACCAGCTGATGGCGGACGGCGCGAAGCGCGATACGGTGGTGTTCTCGATCATCGACAACGAGTGGCCGGCGGTGCGCGCGCATCTCGCGTACCAGCTCGACAGGCCGCGCTGAAAGCGGGAGGAACCATGGGACCACGCGCATTGATCTTCGCGGCGGCGCTGCTGGCGCAGCCGGCTATCTCGGCCAATGAGGCGGCCAACGAGACGGCGCCGTCGTTCGACTGCGCGCAGAAGCGGACCAGCAGCGTCGAGCAGCGGATCTGCAAGGACCCGAAGCTGGCGGCGCTGGATCGGCAGCTGGGGCAGGCGTATGCGGCCGCGCAGGGGCAGGCCACCCCCGCCGACGCGCAAACGCTCACCAATGCGCAGCGCGATTGGGTCAGGACCCGCAACGCCTGCTGGAAGAACGCCGACGTTCCGGCGTGCGTCGAGAACGCGTACCACGATCGCATCTCCGAACTGCAGGCGCGCTACCGGCTCGTGGCGCCCGTCGGATCGGCGCGCTACCTGTGCCCCGGACCGCCGGCGCAGGAGGTCGTCGCCGACTATTTCGCGACCGATCCGCCGACGGCGATGGTGCAGTACGCCGGCGCCACGCAGTTCATGCGCGTCGCGCGCTCGGGCAGCGGCGCGCGCTACACCGGCGGCAACCGCCAGCTGTGGGAGCACCAGGGCGTGGCGATGCTCAACTGGGGCGCGAGCACGCAGGAGCTGCGCTGCCCCAAGCAGTAGCGAACGCAGGGAATCAATCGGCGTAGAGGCCGCGCGCGCGGGCGAACACCCGCGTGAGCCCGAGCAGCGCGTCGAGGTTCGGCGTCGGGATGTCCGCGCGACCGGCGATTTCGCGGACGACGGTCAGCAGCGCGTCGATCTCGAGCGGCTTGCCGGCCTCGACGTCCTGCAGCATCGACGTCTTGAACGCGCCGAGCTTGCGCGTGATCGCGTTGCGATCCTCGACCGACTGGTC
Organism: uncultured beta proteobacterium; assembly: GCA_963823475.1. Lineage (GTDB taxonomy): Bacteria > Pseudomonadota > Gammaproteobacteria > Burkholderiales > Casimicrobiaceae > VBCG01. The sequence continues at coordinate 196,591 of CAWGLS010000012.1, read as the reverse complement.
GATCGGGCAGCCGATCGCGGCGCCGACCGCTTTCGCCTCGCGCATGACGGCCTGGCAGAAGCCGTTGGCGAGCGGGTCGTCGAGGATGCGGTCGACGGTGGCGCCGGTGAACGCCGACACCGGGTTCATCGTCATGTTGCCCCACAGCTTGTACCAGATGTCCTGCTGGATGCGCTCCGACACGCGGGTGTCGAAACCGGCCGCGGACAGCGCCTGCGCGAGGCCGGACACGCGCGCCGAGGTGCCTCCCGCCGGCTCGCCGACGATCAGCCCCTGGCCCATCACGTGGCGGACGACGCCGGGCTCGGTCGCCGTGCATGACGCGTGGACGACGCAGCCGACGACGTGGCGCACCGGGAATCGCCGCGGCGAGGGCGCCGTCCGGATCCAGCGTGGCGAGCCGCAAGCCCGCGAACGGGCCCGGCATGCCGGAGAAGAACCACCAGGGCACGCCGTTCATCGCGACGAGCACCATCGTGTCGGGCCGCAGCAGCGGACCGATGCGGGCGGCGACTTCCGGCAGCGCCGGGGCCTTGACGGCGATGACGACGAGATCCTGGGGGCCGAGCGCGGCGGGGTCCGCGGCGGCCGCGACCGGCGCGCGCGATTTCGCCGTCGCTCATCCGCAGCCGCAGCCCGTGCGCGTTCAGCGCGGCGAGCGTCGCCCCGCGGGCCACCGCCGACAGCGCATGGCCGCGCGCGCCGAGCCGGGTGCCGATGAAGCCGCCGATCGCGCCGGCGCCGTAGATGCAGACTTTCATGGATAGGGTCCTTGCAGGCGGAGATGATAGCGGAGCGGTCCCGGCGGCGCGTTACCATTGCGGCCTGCGGGACTGCCGCGGCCGGCGTCGCGGGCCGCAGGCGCCCCATCGACTAGGGAGTTGCGAAAGATGAGCCGCTGCGCGATCGCGATCATCGACGACTATCAGGACGTCGCGCGGACGGTTGCCGACTGGAGCGCCGTGGCCGAGCACGCCGACCTGCGCGTGTTCACGCGCGCCTGGCGCGACGAGGACGAGATCGCGCGCGAACTCGCGCCGTTTTCGATCATCGTGCTGATGCGCGAGCGCACGGCGTTTCCCGCGCGGCTCATCGCGCGGCTGCCGAACCTGCGGATGATCGCGATGACCGGCCACCGGACGACGACGCTCGACATCGCGGCCTGCACGCAGCACGGCATCGTCGTGTCGCACACGGCGGCCAATCCGTCGAGTGCGCCGGCCGAAATGGCGTTCGCGCTGATTCTGGCGTGCGCGCGCGCGTTGCCGCAAGGGCATGCCAACGTGCTGCGCGGGCAGTGGGAATACGGGCTGCCGATGGGCATCGCGCTCGAAGGCCGGCGCTTAGGCGTAGTCGGACTGGGCAAGCTGGGGTCGAAAGTCGCGCGGTACGGACAGGCGTTCGGCATGGACGTCGTCGCGTGGAGCCAGAACCTGACGCACGAGGCGGCCGCCGCGCAGGGCGTGGCGCGCGTCGACAAGGCGGAACTCTTCGCGACGGCGGACGTGGTGTCGGTCCACCTCGCGCTGTCGCCGCGGTCGGTGGGCGTCATCGGCCGGCACGAGTTCGCATCGATGAAGCCGGGCGCGATCTTCGTCAACGCGTCGCGCGGTCCGCTGGCCGACGAGGCGGCGCTGATCGACGCGTTGCGCGCGGGCCGGATCGTCGCCGGGCTCGACGTGTTCGACGTCGAGCCGCTGCCGCCCGGCCATCCGTTCACGACGCTCCCGAATGTCGTGCTGACGCCGCACCTGGGCTACGTCGTCGCCGACACGATGCGGCTCTTCTATGCGGACAGCGTCGACAACATCCTCGCGTTCCTGGGCGGCGCGCCGATCCGCGTGGCCAACCCGGACGTGCTGCAGGGCGCTCGCGGCTGAACGCGCAGCAATCAGGGATCCGCCGCCGATGCTGACCGGTTTCTTCCTCCACCTGAAGGCGCACAAGCTGCCGGTATCGACGCGCGAGCTCCTGACGCTGCTCGAGGCGCTCGACAAGCGCGTGATCTCGTCGTCGCTCGACGATTTCTACACGCTGTCGCGCGCCTGCTTCGTCAAGGACGAGCAGCACTTCGATCGCTTCGACATCGCATTCGGCTCGTACTTCAAGGGCATCGACTCGATCTTCGATATCCGCGCCGAGATTCCCGAGGCGTGGCTGAAGAAGGAATTCCAGCGCTACCTGTCCGACGAGGACAAGAAGCTCGTCGAAGCGATGGGCGGCTGGGACAAGCTGATGGAGACGCTGAAAAAGCGCCTCGAGGAGCAGCGCGAGCGGCATCAGGGCGGGTCGAAGTGGATCGGCACCGGCGGCACGAGCCCGTTCGGCGCGTACGGCTACAACCCGGAGGGCGTCCGCATCGGCCAGGACGGCGGCGGTTCGAAGAGCGCCGTCAAGGTGTGGGACGAGCGGACGTTCCGCAACCTGGACGGCGACGTCGAGCTCAACACGCGCAACATCAAGGTCGCGCTGCGCCGGCTGCGCCGCTTCGCGCGCGAAGGCGTGCCCGAGGAGCTCGACCTCGACGGCACCATCGAAGGCACGGCGCGCAACGCGGGCTGGCTCGACTTGCGGATGCAGCCGGAGCGGCGCAATCGCGTGAAGGTGCTGCTGTTCCTCGATGTCGGCGGCTCGATGGACCCGCACGTGCGCGTCTGCGAGGAACTCTTCTCCGCCGCCAAGGCGGAGTTTCGCCATCTCGAGTATTTCTACTTCCACAACTGCGTGTACGACCACGTGTGGCGCGACAACGGCCGCCGGCGCAACGAGCGCTTGTCGACGCTCGAACTGGTCCGCACGTACGGGCCCGACTGGAAGGCGATCTTCGTCGGCGACGCGGCGATGAGCCCGTACGAGCTCGTGCAGACGGGCGGCAGCGTCGAGTACATGAACGACGAGCCGGGCATCGTCTGGCTGTCGCGGATCTTCGATCACTTCCGCCGCGTCGCCTGGTGGAATCCCGAGCCGGAACGCGCGTGGGAATACACGCGGTCGACGCAGATCGTGCTGCAGAAACTGGGACCCCGCATGTTTCCGCTGACGCTCACCGGCATCGCCAAGGGCATCGACGCGCTGCGGCACTAGCGGCCCGCATTGCCCGAGGTCCGACACGTTACGTGCCGGGCGGCGGCTCGCCGGCCAGCCGCTGGCGGTTGCGCCAGCGCCCGATCCAGGCCAACGCGATCACCGCCCATGCGCCCTTCCAGACCCACCAGTACGGATCGACCAGCCATACGCTATCCGGCGGGCATTGGCCGGCGCTGCATTGCGCCCTTTCGCTTTCGGTCGCGGAGCGGAAATCGTGGCTCGGGCTGCGACAGGTGGACGCAAACGTCCAGCAGACGGGACGCGCCAGGTGATCGAACGTCCCTTCGTAGAACCCGCGCTTTTCGCCGACCCCCAATATCATCAACGGCATCAAGGCCACAAAGGCCACGACGCGCGCCGTCTCGGACAAGAGCGGTACGCCGGCGTACAGGAAGAGGTGCACCGCCTCGGCGCGCCAGACCACCCCCCACACTTCCCGCCACGTCCAGTCGCGGGTAATTCGCCGCCAGGTCGAGATGCCGTCCTCTTCCAGTTGCCGCGCTGCGCCGGCGATCCCCGGTACCGCGCGCCGGGCCGCTCCCGCCCAGCGCCGCCGCGCGGCGCGCCACAGTACGAGACCCACCGGCAGCAGCGCGATCCAGAACAGGATGCCGAGCGTGACGACGAGTTCGTGGCGGGCCTCATCCTCGCCCGGCACGCGCGCGGGCACGAACAGTTCGGCGAGCATAGCGCCGGGACCGGTCACCAACGGCGTCATGTCCATGGTCGATGCTAACCGATCGCCGACGCGTCCGCCTCCTGGCAGCGGGCGCGATCGGCCGCGCGATGCGGCGGCTCGCCGCCTGCGCGACGGCGTGCGGAGCCACGCCGCCCTGTCGCGCGATTTCCGCCGCTGAAATCTTGCGCGCCAGGGGGCGGATGCGGGAGTATTCGCGTTGCCGGCAGAAAGTCATCCGAAACCACGACAAGGAGACCTTGCAATGGATCGCCGCGAATTCTTAAAGACTTCCGTGCCGGCCGTCGCCGCGCTTTCGCTGGGATTGAGCGGCTGCGGCGACGACACGACGCCGACGCCCCCGGTGCCGCCGCCCGACCCCGGTGCCGGTCCCTTTCCGCCGATCACGTTCATCACCCATGACCCGCACTTCACCGACTACCGGCCGGCGATCGACGGCACGGGCCAGGTCGTCGTGTTCGAGCGCACGCCGTTTCCGAATCCCGGCGGCGCGATGAACACGACGCTGTACGTCGCGACGTCGATCGGATCGCCGAATCCGCCGACGGCGCCGTTCCTAGCGGTGCCGCCGAATCCGGCGCCGAGCTATCCGTACTCGCAGACGCGCCCCGACTGGAGCTGGGTCAACCACCAGATCGTGTTCAGCGGCGCGCCATCGGAGTCGGCGACGATCGAGGTGCACATCGCGACGGCCGACGGCAAGACGGTCACGCAGGTGCCGATGACGCTCGCGCACATCTATCCGACCTGGACGAGCGACGCCACCCAGATCATCACGTACAACAACTCGAACAGCGCGGCGCCGGTGCGCCCGGTCACCACGCTGATCATGCCGGACGGCAACGTCGTGGTCGCCAATCTCAACGGCGACGACACCGCCAATCCGCCGGTCGCGATGTTCGGCGGCTTCGCGGCGCCCAAACCCGGCACGCCCACGCAGATCGTGTTCGCCGGCCAGCCGGCGCTGCCGAGCTGGGGGTTGCCGGCCGGGCAGACCCCGCCGGCGACGGCGACGTACAACCAGGACAACAATTACGTGTTCATCAACTCGCCCAAGGCCGGCGGCGGCTACCAGTCGTCACCGCTCGAGCCGGCGGCGAGCATGACGACATTCGACCCCGCGTACCAGGGCCGCGCGCCGTACTGGTCGCCCGACGGGAAGTACATCGTGTTCGAGTCGAGCCGCGCCGGCGGCTATGCGCTGTTCCTCGCCACGGTCGGCAAGACGTCGCCGCCGGTCCAGCTCACCGCGTCGACCTACTGGGCGCAGCACGCGAAGTTCTTCCCCGGCGGCAAGCAGCTCGTCTTCACCGCGCTGCAGCAGCCGAGCGTGGCGGGCACGGGACCGCGCGGCATCGGCATCATCGACATTTCGGCGTACCTCTAGCATCCCGGCGTGCTTCTCGACACGGTGCCCCGCGCACCGCGATGCGCGGCACGTCAGCATCCGCCGCATCCGGTGGCCCGGCGTGCAGCGCAACGCGCGGAACGACATCGCGTGGAGGTTGGTCATCACCACGGCAATGGTTGCGGGGGCGGGGCGCTTGGGACCAAAGCTGCGGTGAACCCAAAGCACAGACGTGGAAAAAAGAAGGCCGCAGGATCCTCCCGCGGCCTTCGGCCACGCGTGCGCCGGATTTGGACGGCCGGCAGCGCGCACGTTGCGACCGGAACCGTTACGAGATCTTCACCGGCACGAAGATCTGGCGGCCCTGGCGCTCGATCAGCAGCGCCACCGTCTTGCCCGCCTTGTCGACCTGCGTCTTCAGCTCGTCGACGGTGTTGACCTTGTTCGGTCCGACGCCGACGATCACGTCGCCCGCCTGCACGCCGGCCTTCGCCGCCGCGCCGGCCGCTTTCTCGACGACGAGTCCCGTCGTGCCGCCCGCCTTGCGCTCCTCGGGCGTCAGCGGTCGCACGGCCACGCCGAGCTTGCCCTTGGCTTCGGCGTCGTCGCTCGCCTTCGCGACCTTGCCGTCGTCCATGCGTGCCGACCGTCGCCGTGAGCTCCAGCGGCTTGCCGGCGCGCCACACCTCGACCTTGATCGCGGTGCCCGGCGCCGTGTTGCCGATGCGGCTCGTGACGTCGGTGCTGTCGGACACCGCGACGTTGTCGATCTTGCGGATCACGTCGCCCGACTTGAAGCCCGCCTTGTCCGCCGGGCTTTCCTTTTCCACGTTGCCGACCAGCGCGCCGTTGGAATCCGTCAGGCCGAAGCTTTGCGCGAGCGTCTGGTCCATGCCCTGGATGCCGATTCCCAGGCGTCCGTGCGCGACCTTGCCGTGCGTCTTCAGCTGATCGGCGACCTTCATCGCCACATCGACGGGAATCGCGAACGACAGTCCCATGTACCCACCCGACCGGCTGTAGATCTGCGAGTTGACGCCGACGACCTGGCCGGCGGCATTGAGCAGCGGACCACCGGAGTTGCCGGGGTTCACGGCGACGTCGGTCTGGATGAACGGCACCATCTGCCCGTTCGGCAGCGCGCGATGCACGCCGCTGACGACACCCGCCGACACGCTGTTCTCGAAACCGAACGGCGAGCCGATCGCGATCACCCATTCGCCGCGCTTCACCGCGGGCTTGACGGACATGTCGAGCGCCGGGAGGTTCTTCGCCTCGATCTTGATCAGCGCGATGTCGGTGCGCTTGTCGGTGCCGATGACCTTCGCGGTGAACTCGCGGCGGTCGGTCAGCTTGACGGTGACTTCGGACGCGCCGTCGACGACGTGGGCATTGGTGACGATGAATCCGTCCGGACTCACGATGAAGCCCGAGCCCATGCCCTGCGCCGGCTGCTGCGGCATTTGCGGACGCATGCCCGGACCGTTCGGGACGCCGCCGAAGCGCTTGAAGAATTCGTAGTACGGGCTGTCCTCGTCGATGTCGTCGCTGTCGGCGCCGCCCTTGTCCTTGGCGTGGACGACGCTGATGTTGACGACGGCCACACCGGTGCGCTCGACCAGCGCGGTGAAGTCGGGGAGGTTGACGGTGGTCGCCGGCGCGACGACCTGCGTGGCGATGGCGGGCGGTTGCGTGGCCGCGTACGCGTTGGCGACGGGCGAGGAGTCGATCTGGTTGTAGAGCGTGGCCACGCCGCCGACCAGGCCGGCGGCGACGAGCGCGTAGGTGACTTTCGAAAGTTGCATCGTGCTCTCCCTTCAGGAGTTAGGGGCCCGTCCATGGGCCCATACGATGCAATGTAGGGACTGCCGCTTAACGCGACCTTAAGAAGTCGTCGCCGCGATCGAAAATTTCGTCGGCCTCAAACCGGCGAGCACATCGCGACACCCTCCGCGCCGTTGCCTTCGGGAATCCAGCCCTTCGCCAGCATCTGCGTGCGGGTGGCGAGGCTCGTCGTGTAGCGGTGATTCGGCGCCGCGCCCTGCCCGTTGTTGTAGAGCCGGTAGACGGGCTGCGTGCCGGCCGCGCACGCGCCTTGCGCATCCGGCGTGGGCACGGCGAAGACGGCGGCCTCGAACTGCCAGTTGGGATTCTGTCTGACCGTTGCGCACTCGCCGGCGTTCGCCGTGTAGAAGTGCGAACTCTTCGGCGTGAACGCCGTGCTGAAGAAGCGGCAGACGTCCGCGGTGCCGGCGCCGGCACCCGCATACGCGTTGAACGACTCGCCCGTCCGCGTCCAGCCGACGAACGTGCCGTTGTCGAGCTTCGCGATCTCCTCGGCGATATTGGTGACGAAATAGTGGTCGAAGCCCGCGTGGTAGTACTCGATGACGGCGGTGGGCGTCACCGCGTCGGCCGTCGCGCGAAAGCTTTCGACGATGCCTTCGTGGTCGCCGGTGTAGGAAGGCGGCGCGTACGCGCCGACGCCCGCGCCGCGCTTGGCGAAGCCCTGCATGCACAGGTCGCGGTCGGCCGGGTCCTGCGCTTCCATGACGGCGAGCAGCGCATCGCGCGCGGCGATGATGTTGGGCTCGACCGGGGTCGCCTTGTAGGCGCCGACGAGGTAGCGCTTCATCCGGTCCTGCGCCTGCGCGAACGGGAGCCGCGCCGTGTCGTTCAGCAGGTTGCTGTAGCACTCCCACAGCAGCGATGCCCACACCTCGCCCGTGTTGTGCACCTCGGAGTTCACCGAGCTGCTGCTGCGCGGCGACGGGACCGGCGACGCCGGCAGCGGGACGCTATCGGCCATGTGCTTGAACGTCAGCGGGTTCTTCGTCATGTCGCGCGAGTACGGATAGCGGCGGATGCCGAAGTAGTACGCATTGTTGAGCGCGTCGGGCGCGAAGTCGGGTCCGCCGAGCGGGTAGGGGGTTTCGGGATACGCGCCGGCGAAGTCCGCGTTGCCCGGCAGCGAACGGTCGGCCTCCTTGACGAACAGCAGCAGCGAGTGGAAATCGGCCCAGCCTTCGCCCAGGCCGCCGGACTGCTGCGTGCCGAGCCCGTTGCCGTTGCCGATCAGCCGGTTGGAGATGTAGTGGCCCCATTCATGGGCGATCAGCGTGTTGTCGAGCGCGCCGTCGCGCTGGGCGGCGGCCTGGCGCGCCATCCGCAGCGTCACCGCCGCCGGCACGCGCCAGCTGCGCCTTGATGGCCGTGCCGTCGGCGAGCGACACCGATATCGCGGGGATCGTCACCGTCGCGTCGGTGCCGGCCATGCCGGGCGCGCCGGGCGCCACGTTGTTGAGGATCAGCACGCCGGCGGCGCCCGCGTTCTGCGCATTCTTCGCCTTGACGACGAACGTGCAGACGCCGCGGTCGACGACGGCGATTTTGCCGGCGACCGCCGCCGCGTTGGTGAAGGCCGTGCAGCCGTCGGTCGATCGTCGGGCCGTCGGGATTGACGGCGTCCAGCGCGAGGACGAGATCGCCGGTCAGGTCGAAGGCCTGCGGACCGAACTCCGCCGTGCCCGCCTGCTTGGCGCCGGCGATCGCCGGCGGCGCCTGGACTTTCGCGAGCGCGATCGAGCTCGACCACAGGAACATCCGCATCCGCGGCCGCTGGCCATCGGCGGGCGTCGACATGTTGGCGTTGTTCGTGCCGTTCTTGTCCTGCGCCTCGGCGAAGATGCTGTCGCCCCCCAGGCCGCCGCGGCCGAAATTGCTGGTCTGCGCATTGCCCGCCGCTTCGTCGAAGCCGGCGTCGTAGAACCAGTCGTGCAGGTAGTTGTTCATGTAGAACAGGTTCGTCACCGCCGCGGCGACCTGCGACCGCGTCGCATTCGGCGTGCTCGCGAAGTTGTACGCATGGTCGAACGTGCCGGGCGCCGTCACGCACGCGCGCATGTCGCCGTCCACCGGCAGCGCGAGATTGCACTCGTCGGTGGCCGGCGTGCCGTAGTTGTCGGGGTCGAGCATGTTGATGAAGGCGTCGACGTTGTTGCCGATGGTGCGGTTGGCCAGCGGCGCGAGCCACGGATCGTTCCTGCTGAACGGCGCGCTGTCGAGGGTGACGAGGTTGCCGGGCGCGAGCGGCGGCTGGTAGCCGTCAGGCGTTCCGGTCGGATGCGGAAACCCGCCGCGTCCGCCCGGTCCGGGCAGCGGCAAATAAGGGGGGGTGGGCTCCGCGTGGACGCGGTAGGTGAAGGCGTCCACCGTCTGGTTGTGGCGGTACAGCACGGTGCCGTCGGCGGCCGCGATGACGTAAGCGTAATAGTCGACGTCGTGCGGCGCGTTGCCGTCGCGCACCTGCACCTCGACGTAGTACGCGGGGACGAGCTGCGTGGGCAGCCGGAACCACACGCGCTTGACGCGCGCCGTTTCGGACAGCGACGAGCCGTCCGCGCTCACCGCGCCGGCCGGCAGCGTGTAGTGCGTGTAGCCGCCCTCTTCGCGCACGGGTTGAAGGCGCTGCGCCACACCCGCGTCGAACCCGAAATCGGCCAGCGCGCCGGCCAGTGCCTGCTCGGGGTCGGCCGTCACGACGGCGGCGCTCTTGCGCTGCCCGTCCGGCGCGCCCATCGCGAAACCGCCGATGGCGACCAGGCCGCCCGCCTTGTCGAGCACCACGTTCACCTGCTCGCGGAAGACCTCGATGCCGTCGACCTGCCCGCGAAAGCGCACGATGGCGCCGCCGTCCGGAAAGGGCTGCAGGTTGTGCATCGGCAGCGCGTCGATCTCGGCGCCCGTGATCCGATAGAGGTCGGCCATGTCGCGCAGGTGGGCGCGGGCGGTGGCGGCGTCGTCGCCGGCCTTCCTGGGCGTCGGCGTGCGGGCGAGCGCGTCCAGCGTGCCGGCGGCCTGCCGGCCCCACAGGAACGTCGGCACCGAGAAGCGCGCGTCGATCGTCGCGCTCGCGTCGCGCGCCTGCAATGCCGACAGCGCCGCGCTCCTGGCCACGGGCGCGGCGGGCGCCGTGGTCAGCGCGTCGATCGGCGGCAGCGTGCGGGCGGACAGCGGCAGCGTCCAGGCCGCCGCGAGGGTCACGACCAGGCAGGCCGCGCGCAGCCGCCAGGTGTTGCGATGATCCATTGCGGGTCTACTCCCAAAGATTCGGCGCGGGCGTCCGATTCAAGGACCTCCCGGCCCTCGAAAGGCGCTGCAAACGGGCGATAGTGTATTCGAGCGGCCGGGTCAGCTTTGGTTCGCCGCCGGAAAACGTACCCGGACGGCCAGTCCCCGGCCGTCAGGCCCGTCGTCCAGCAGGATGGTCGCCCCATGGGCGTCGGCGATCCGGCGGACGATCGACAGGCCCAGCCCGCTGCCGGTGGCGTCGGGACCGCCGGCGCCGGCGGCGCCGCGATAGAAGCGCTCGAACACCCGTTCGCGGTCGGCCGGCGCGATGCCCGGGCCGGTGTCGACGACCGACAGCACCGCCCGCCCGCCGTCGTCGTCGACGGCGACGTCGACCCGTCCGCCGGCGGGCGTGTAGCGCAGCGCGTTGTCGAGGAGGTTGGCGATCAGCATCGCGAGATCCGCGGGATCGCCGCGCACCGGCACTTGCGCCACGCGGGTCACGCCGAGGTCCATGCCCTTTGTCCGCCGCCAGCGCGGCGCGCGCCACCACGGCGTCCTTCGCCAGCGCGGGCAGGTCCACGGCGACGAAGTCGCGCGCCGGCGCGTCCGGTTCGAGCCGCGCCATCGTCAGCAGCTGCTCGACCAGGTGCGCGGCGCGGTCGACGCCGGCATCGAGCTCGGCGAACGCCGCGCTGCGCGCGGCGGGGTCGGTCGTGCGCTCCGCCAGTTCCGCCTGCAGCTTCAGCGCGGCGAGCGGCGTGCGCAATTCGTGCGCGGCGTCGGCGGTGAAGCGGCGCTGGGCGGCCAGGCGCCAGGTCGAGCCGCGCCAGCAGCGCGTTCAGGCTGCCGGCGAGCGGCTGCAGTTCCTGCGGCAGGCCGCCTTCGGCCAGCGGCGACATCGCGTCGGGACGCCGCTTGGCGACGGCGCGCGACATCGCGTCGAGCGGCCGCAGCCCGCGGCCGACGGCGTACCAGATCAGCATGCCGAGAAACGGAATGAGCGCGGCGAACGGCAGCAGCGTCCGCCACGCGGTCTGCGCGGCGATCTCGCGGCGCTCGTCCAGCGCGTGCGCGACCTGCAGCGCGTGGTCGTCGGCGACGTGCGTGTAGACGCGCCATTCGCGGCCGTTGTGCGTGACGTTCGAATAGCCTTCGGTGGCCGGCACCGGCAAGCCCGCGCCCGGCTGCGACCAGTAGACGAGCACGCCGTCGCGGTCCCAGATCTGCGTGACGAGTCTCCGACACGCCGGTCGCGCGGCGCCCGTCGGGCTGCGCGCGGCGACGGCGCCCGGCCGCGCAACAGGTCGTCGATGCGGGTCGAGTACGCGAGCTGCTTCAACTGCAGGTCGAAGAGATCGCCGACCTCGCGCTTGGTCTCGATGTACGTGAGCACCGTCGCCAGCACGGCGACCGCGCGCCAGGCCGAGCCAGCAGCCAGACGAGCAGCGTGCGGCGGATGGACGTCATGCCGCGGCTCTTCGAACCTGGGCTCGCATCGCGGGCGGCCTTCTAGGCCCGGGCGATCACGTAGCCGACGCCGCGGATCGTGCGGATCGCCTCGGCGCCCAGCTTCTTGCGCAGGTTGTGCACGTGGACTTCGACGGTGTTGCTCTCGACTTCCTCGCCCCAGCCGTACAGGCGCTCCTCGAGCTGCGCCTTGGACAGCGCGGTGCCGGGCCGCTCGAGCAGCGCGGCGAGCAGCGCGAACTCGCGCGCCGACACGTCGACCAGCGCGCCGCCTGCGCGTCACCGTGCGCGCGGCGGGATCGAGCGCCAGGTCGCCGTTGCGCAGCACGTTGTCCTCGCGCGCGACGTCGCGGCGCAGCAGCGCGCGCATCCGCGCGGCGAGTTCGTCGAGGCTGAACGGCTTGACCAGATAGTCGTCGGCGCCGGCGTCGAGCCCCGCCACGCGGTCGGCCACCGCGTCGCGCGCGGTCACGATCAGCACGCGCACCTTGTTGCCGGCGCGGCGGATCTCCTTCAGCAGGTCGAGGCCGCTCTTGCGCGGCAGCCCGAGGTCGAGCAGCACCAGCGCGTAGGCGCCGTCGGCGGTGTCGAGCGCCAGCTTGCGCCGCCTGGCCGTCCTTGACCCAGTCGACCGTGTAGCTGTCCTGCTGCAGGGCAGTCATGCAGCGTCTTGCCGATCATCGGGTCGTCTTCGACGAGGAGGATGCGCATGGGGGCGAAGGCGGAGCGTTCGTAGGGGCATGCGGCGGGACGACCGCGCGGCCGGCACGCATTCTAATGGGCGCCACGGCTTAACGGCCGGGCTGAGCGCGGCCGGACGCGATCCGCCTGCATCCAACGCCCGCCCGATCCGCCGTACACTGGCGTGGGCGGAGCTCGGGACTGCCCGCCCGGGCCCCGTCCGATCTCACGTCCCGAAGGACGATTCGCCATGAACCCGTCACGACCTGCCCGCTCGACCCTTTCGCCGGGCGCTGCTGCCGATGCTGCTGGCCGCCGCGCTGGCCGCCGCCTGGGCCGGGCCGACGCGTGCGCGTCGAGCCACCGCGAAGCGCCGTTCATCGCGAGCCAGCCGCAGGTCGATGCCACCGACTTCTACATGTTCCGCAGCTACGAGTCCGGCCGCGACGGCTACGTGACGCTGGTCGCGAACTACCTGCCGCTGCAGGATCCGTACGGCGGCCCGAACTACTTCAAGCTCGATCCCAACGCCGTCTACGAGATCCACGTGACCAACGACGGCGCGCGCGGTCGAGAACCTCACGTTCCAGTTCAAGTTCCAGACGACGCTCGCCGACAACAAGTTCAACGTCGGCGGCAAGATGGTGTCGATCCCGCTGGTGCAGAACGGCAGCGCCGACGTGGCGACGCCGAACTCGCCGGCGCTCAACACGCGCGAGACGTACACGCGTCAACGTGATCCGCGGCCCGCGCCGCACCGGCACCGTGCAGGCGGTGGCCAACCTCACGCAGGGCGGCACGACGTTCGACAAGCCGGTCGACTACATCGGCACCAAGACGATCGCGCAACTACATCGCCTACGCGAACAAGCACATCTACGACGTGCAGATCCCGGGCTGCACCGGCAACGGCCGCGTGTTCGTCGGCCAGCGCAAGGATCCGTTCGTCGTCAACCTGGGCGAGACGTTCGACCTCGTCAACATCAAGTATCCGGCGGTCGAACTGAATCCGCTGGCCGAGTACGCCACCGTCGATTCGCTCGGCGACGCGAACGTCACGTCGCTGATCCTCGAAGTGCCGATCGCGTGCCTGACCGAAGGCAAGGGCGACGATCATCGGCGGCTGGACGACGGCCAGCGTGCCCGGCCAATCGCGCGCGTGAGCGCGACGCCCGGCAGCGGCCTCGATCCGACCGACGCAGTCCGGCAGCCTGGTGCAGGTGTCGCGCCTCGGCATGCCGCTGGTCAACGAAGTCGTCATCGGGTTGAAGGACAAGAACAAGTTCAACGCGAGCGAACCGAAGGACGACGGCCAGTTCGCCGACTACGTGACCAATCCCGACGCTGCCGGCGCTGCTCGAAGTGCTGTTCGGCGCGGCCGGCGTGAAGGCGCCGACGAACTTCCCGCGCACGGATCTCGTGGCCGCGTTCCTGACCGGCGTGCGAGGGCTGAACCAGCCGCCCGGCGTCGTGGTGTCGGAGCAGGTGCGGCTCAACACGTCGATTCCGCCGACGCCGATGACCGCGCAGAACCGGCTCGGCGTGATCGGCGGCGACAACGCGGGCTTCCCGAACGGCCGCCGGCCGGGCGACGACGTCGTCGACATCGAGCTGCGCGTCGCGATGGGCGTGCTGTGCACGGTGCGGTCAACATCGGGTCGGCTGCAAGCCGGCGCAGGCGCCGGCGGGCGCGCTCAAGTACACCGACGGCGCGTTCGTGGGCCCGATGTTCTTCGCGAACGAGTTCCCGTACCTGCGCGCGCCGCTGAAGGGTTCGCCCAACGACGACAACGCGGTGAAGGCCGCAAGCGCGCGGCCGCGCAGTGGTCACGCGGACGGCCCCGGGGCGACTCCGGGGCCGTTTTCTTTGAGGAGATGCCGCGATGTGTTCCACGATGCGGCGTGCTGCGTCGGATGCTGTTGGCGGTGCTGCTCGGTCTCGCGCTGTGCGCGCCGCGTCGCGGCGGCGCCGTATCGTGCCGGCCGACGATGCGCAGGTGCTCGAGCGGCTGCCCGAGCGCACGGCGCCGCAGTACCGCGAACTGAAGCGGCTGCAGGCGGCGGCGAGGCCGCGCCGGCGGACGCCGCGACCGCGGTGGCGCTGGCCGATGCCTACTACCGCTGTCGCGCGCAGCGAAGGCGATCCGCGCTATCTCGGCTACGCGCAGGCGGCGCTGGCGCCGTGGTGGAAGGACGCCGGCGGCGCCGACGCCGTGCTCGTCACGCGCGCGACGATCCTGCAGAGCAATCACGCGTTCGACCGCGCGCTGGCCGACCTCGACGCGGCGCTCGCGCGCGAACCGCGCAACGGCCGCGCGCTGCTCGTGCGCGCCACCGTGCTGACCGTGCAGGGCAAGTACGCGGCAGGCGCGGGCCGACTGCCCGCGCCTCTTCGGCCTCGCGCCGGAGATCTACGTGATCGACGTGCCTCGCGGCGATCGACAGCCTCACCGGCAAGGCGCAGCCGGCCATCGCGTCGCTGGACCGCGCGCTGGCCACGCTGCCGGCACGTCCGACGTCGACGGCCGCGCGTGGGGCGAGTCGCTGCTGGGCGAGATCGCGCACCGGCGCGGCGATCCGGCGGCCGAGAGGCATTTCCGCGCCGCGCTCGCGGCCGACCCGCGCGACCTCTACACGCTCGGCGCCTACAGCGACTGGCTGCTCGACCACGGCCGCGCGGCGGAGGTGATCCCGCTGGTGCGCAACGAGCCGCGCGTCGACGCGCTGCTGCTGCGGCTCGCGCTGGCGCAGCAGGCGCTGCGCAGTGCCGGACGCCGACGGCGACGCATCGCCACGCTGCGCGCGCGCTTCGCCGCCAGCCGCGCGCGCGGCGACACCGTGCACCGGCGCGAGGAGGCGCGCTTCGCGCTCGAGCTCGACGGCGATCCGCAGGCGGCGCTGCGGCTCGCGCAGGACAACTGGAACGTGCAGCGCGAGCCCGCCGACCTGCGCGTGCTGGCCGAGGCGGCCGCCGCCGCCGAACGACGCGGCGGCGCAGCAGACCGTGCGCGCGTGGCTCGCGCGACACCGGCCTCGAGTATCCGCGCGTCGCGCGCCTGGCGCGTCGGGGAACGCCATGAGCGCGAGGCGCTCGGCAAGTGATCGCGCGCGCGTCGCTGCGGCTGCTGCGCGCTCGCGCTGCTGGTGCTGTCGCACGGCGCGGCGCTCGCGCACAAGCCGTCCGACAGCTACCTGACGCTGGCCGTCGACGGCGCGACGATCAACGGCCAGTGGGACATCGCGCTGCGCGATCTCGATTTCGCGCTCGGCCTCGACGCGCAACCAGGACGGCGCGCATCACGTGGGGCGAGGTCAAGGCGAAGCACGCGCGACATCGCAGCCTACGCGCTGTCGCGGCTGACGCTCGGGCCCGCGCACCGCGCCATGTCGCGCCGGTCGTGACGCGAGCAGCTGATCGACGACCACAGCGACGGCGCGTACGCGGTGCTGCGCTTCACCGCGCGCTGCGCCGCGGCGCCGCGGACGCTCGACGTCGGCTACCGGCTGTTCGTCGACGTCGATCCGCAGCATCGCGGCCTCGCTCAAGCTGTCGGCCAGCGGCGCGACGCGCGCGGGCGTCCTCGGCGCCGACACGCCGACGCAGCAGTCTACGCGCTGGCCGACGCCGTCGACAGTCGACGCAGTTCGTCGAGTACCTGCAGCGAAGGCGTCGCTGCACATCTGGACGGGCTTCGATCACATCCTGTTCCTGCTGTCGCTGCTGCTGCCCGCCGTGCTCGTCCGTTCGCGCGTTCCCGGCGCAGGCGTGGACCGCGCGCGCCGAGCTTCCGCGCCGCGTTCTGGGACGTGTTCAAGGTCGTGACGGCCTTCACCGTCGCGCATTCGATCACGCTGTCGCTCGCGGCGCTCGGCGTCGATCAGCCTGCCGTCGCGCCTCGTCGAATCGGCGATCGCCGCGTCCGTCGTGCTGGCGGCGCTCAACAACGTGCGGCCGCGTCGTCTACGGCGGTCGCTGGATGCATCGCGTTCGCCTTCGGACTGATCCACGGCTTCGGCTTCGCGAGCGTGCTCGCCGACCTGGGCCTGCCGCAGGACTCGCTGCTGCTGGCGCTCGTCGCGTTCAATCTCGGCGTCGAGCTGGGACAGCTCGCGATCGTTGCGGTGTTCCTGCCGATTGCCTATGCGCTGCGCGACACCTGGCTCTACCGGCAGCGTCATCCTCGTCGGCGGCTCGCTCGCTCGTGGCGGCACTGGCGGCGCTGTGGCTCGCCGAGCGCGCGTTCGACACGACGCTGCTGCCGGCGCTGAAGTTCGGAACGTGAGGAAACCGGAGGAGCGATGGAACGCATCACGATGTCGATCGACGAATCGCTGGCGACGCGACTTCGACCAGCTGATCCACGACCGCGGCTACGCCAGCCGGTCCGAGGCGATGCGCGACCTGCTGCGCCGCGAAGTCGAGGCGCACCGCGAAGCGCGCGAGGAGCGCACGCAATGCGTGGCCAACTTCTCCTACGTCTACAACCACCACGAGCGCAAGCTTTCCGAGCGGCTGGTCGAGGCGCAGCACCAGCATCACGACCTCGTCATCTCGACGATGCATGTTCACCTCGATCACGAGCACTGCCTCGAAAGCGTGGCGCTCAAGGGCCCGGCGCAGGCCGTCCGCGCGTTCGCCGACCGCACGCGGGCCGAGCGCGGCGTGCGGCACAGCCAGCTGAACCTCGTCACCGTCAAGGTCGGCGACCGCCACTTCACGCTCGGCAGCCACCAGCACGCCGGGCACCTGCATCTCATTCCGCGATCGTGACGTCCTGGCATCCAACCGCTGTGTCATTCGTACATGCGTAGGAAAAATTACATAATAGTGCCTACCATGTCCGGGAGCGCCGCGATGCCGGATGCCACGCCGCCGTTTTCCCGCCGACTTGACCTGTTCGGCGTTGCCCCAAGCGTGGTCCTGGCCGCCACCGCCACCGCCACCGCCGCAGCAGCCGCGCAGGACGCGGTCGTCGCGCAGGTGCACCAGCTCGATACGGTCGACGTCAACGGCCGCTCGACAACAGCGTGGCACGGGACGCCTGGTCCGGCGTCATCACGCCGCACAGACGCCGACCGGCCGCGCTCCGTCCGGCAACCGGCCGAATCAGTACTTCCCGCGGCGGAAGACCCGCCGATTCTCGCGCAGATCGCCAAGATCGGCGTCGAGCCGGGCAAGCCGTTCGACATGACGAAGCTTGCGCACGATCGACATCGCCCTGCAGCCGCGCACCGCGAGCCTGACTGCTGGAAGCCGTCCGCGTATGACGTGAAGCGCATCGCCGGGCGCGCGACTCGCTCGCGCTAGACTACGACGCCTTGAACGCCTGTATCGCGGCGTCACGTCCGCCGTGCGAGGCCCAACCTAACTCGCCCTGGAGCGCATTCGATGACAGTTTCGGAAGAGCGGCGCCGGTTTCTCGAGGTCGCGATCTGCAGCCTGCTCGCGGGCTGCAGCAGCGGCGGTGGCGGGTCCGGCACCAACGGCAGGGATCCCGGTCCGGTGCCCGAACGCAACATCAGCGACGCCGTCGCCCAGCTCGACCGCCTGGTCGCCGAGATGATGGCGAACACCGGCGTGCCCGGCGTGGCGGTCGCGGTAGTGCAAGGCGAGCGCACCATCTATGCCAAGGGCTTTGGCACGCGGCGTGTTGGCACGCAATCTTCGGTCGACGCGGACACCGTGTTCCAGTTGGCGTCGGTCTCCAAGTCGGTGGGTGCGACCGTCGTCGCGCGCGAAATCGGCCTGGGACACGTCGCATGGGCGCAGCCGATCGGCGGACTGCTGCCGTGGTTCGCGCTGGCGGACCCGCAGGCCACCCAGCTCGTCACGATAGGCGACCTGTATGCGCACCGCGCGGGACTGCCGGAGCACATCGGGGACCGGCTCGAAGACATGGGCTACGACCAGCGCCAGGTCCTGGAGCGCCTGCGTTACGTGAAGCTCGACGGCTTCCGTACCAAATACCACTACACGAATTTCGGACTCACCGCCGCCGGCATCGCGACGGCCGCGGCGGCCGGCATCGATTGGGCGACACTGTCCGAACAGGCGATCTACGCGCCGCTCGGCATGACGCGCACCAGTTCGCGCTTCGCCGACTTCGTCGGCCGTTCCAACCGCGTCAGCGGGCACCGCAAGCTCGATGGCAAGTGGGTCGTCAACGAGCTGCGGATGCCCGATGCACAGGCCCCCGCCGCCAGCGTCACCTCGTCGGTCAACGACCTGGCGAAATGGCTTTCAATGATGCTCGGCCAGGGCGTGTTCGGCGGGCGCCGACTTGTCGACGCGGCCGCGCTCGCAGCGGCCGTTTCGCCGCAGATGGAGACGCGGCCCGCCCGCGAAGGGCGCACCGCCGACTATTACGGGTACGGCTTCAACGTAAGCACGACCGCCGCCGGCCGCAAGACGTACAGCCACTCGGGCGCTTTCGGCATGGGCGCGGCCACGGCGTTCAAGGTGGTGCCTTCAACCGGCGTCGCGCTGGTCGCGTTGACCAACGGCTACCCGATCGGCGTTCCGGAAGTCATCGCGGCGCAATTCTTCGACCTCGTCGAATTCGGCGCCATCCAGCGCGATTACCCAGCGCTGGTGGGCCCGATCTTCGCCGCGCTCAATGCGCCGGAAGGATCGCTGGTCGGGGTTTTGCCGCCGGTGTCGCCGGCGCCGCCGGCGCACCCGCCCGCCGTTTACACCGGCACCTATCGCAACGACTATCACGGTCCGCTCACGGTCGAAGTGGCGGGCGGCGCGCTGCGCCTGAGGATCGGCCCGACGCCGCTCGTGCTACCGCTTGCACACTGGGACGCCGACGTGTTCACGTTCACGCTCGATAACGAGAACGCAACGCCGGGCACGATCTCGAAGGCGACGTTCACGCCGGGCAAGGTCCAACTCGAATACTACGATCGCGGGGGCCTCGGCACCTTTGTGCGGTGACGCGGAGCCACGGGACGAGGTGAGGTGAGGCCGGGCCGGCAAGTTCGCCTGGCGCCGGACGGCGTCGCGCCATCGCCTGCTCCGCGAACGAGGAGGGCGAAGGAATGCGTGCGACCGCAGCCACCTTCGCCTTCAGCGGTGCCGCGCTACGGCCGCTGGCGAGCGCCGGCGCTATCCAGGAACAATGCCGGGTCGACCAGCGCTCGATTCAGGCTGACCGCCCAGTGCAAGTGCGCGCCGGTCACGCGGCCCGTGGCGCCGACGGCGCCCAGCACGTCGCCGCCGGCGAGACGATCGCCCGTTTTCACGTTGATGGCGTCGAGGTGGCAGTACATCGTCAGCAGGCCGCGCCCGTGGTCGAGCCACACCGTCTTGCCGTTGAAGAAGTAGTCGCCGGTGTCGATCACGCGGCCGGCCGCCGCGGCGACGACGGGCGACCCCGTCGCGGCGGCGATGTCCATGCCGCTGTGCGGACTGCGCGGCTGGCCGTTGAAGATGCGGCGCAGGCCGAATGAGCTGGAGCGCGGCCCGGCGGTCGGCTGGCGCAGCCGCAACGAGTCCGGGGTGGTGTCGCTCGACGTGGCCGCCACCTGGGCGAGGTGCGCTCGCTCGCGCTCGTAGCGCTCGATGTCCTGCTTCGAAAGATCGACCTTGCCGCGCGCCACCGTCAGACGCTGTTCGGCATAACGCGCCGGGTCGATGACGAACGGCTGTCGCACGTCGGCCGCACCGGGGCGGCGAACGATGACTTCGCTCGCGCCAGGCTGGGCACCGAGGGCGATGCCCACCACGGCGGTCCACCGCGACGTATCGCCGACGACCAGCACCGGCACCGTGCCCAGCGCTTACATGCGGCGGCTCGCTCGAAGCCCCGAGGTCGATGACCGCCACGCCGCCGGGCACGCTTCGATGCTGCGGGAGTTCAACGGCCGAGGCATGCAGGGCGACGAGCGACATCGTCGCGACCAGCAAGGCGTGCAGGAAGGCAGGGCGGGATCCGCTGCGCGGAGTCGATCGTTCCATCATTCGTGGTCGGGAAGTGTCGCAGGTTTCCGCGGAGGTGCGACACCAGGCCAACGTTGCGCGCGAAAGGCGCTGCGCCGAGACGGTCACCGCCACGGCGCGGCAGCGGCGCTGCTAGCCGCAGGCGCCCGTATAGCCGCAGTCGGTGCAGAAGTCGCAGCCGTCCTTGCGGATCAGCGCCTTGTTGCCGCACTCCGGGCATTTCTTGCCGGGCAGCGTCTTGAGCTCGGTGCCGCGCGCCTGCTCGGCGGGCGGCACGGCGAGTATGCCGGCGTGCTCGACCGGGTACCCCTGCTCGGTGAGGATGCCCAGCATCGCATAGCGGTGGATCATCAGCTGGGCGAGATAGGCGATCGTCGACGGATACGTCTGCGACTTGTTGGAGCCGGGCGTGCGCGCCATGAACGAGCCGTTCGGCTCGCCGTAGTTCAGCAGCTTGCGCAGCTTCATGCCGATCCACGCGGGATCGAAGACGCGCATGTCGAGCGACAGCGCCTTGCACAGCCCGTCCATCACGCGCGGGTATTCGCCGGACAGCCACATCGAATACGGCCGGCGCTGCCCGTCGGGCATCACCAGTTCCTTGAGGAACAGCACGAAGTCGTCGCCGGTGGCGTGATTCATCACGTCCACCGTCCACGACAGCGTGCCGTCGGGGCCGGCCTTCGGCTCCTTCGTGCCCATCAGCGCGTCGACGACTGGGGTCTTGCCCTCGCCTTCCTCGGCGAACGCGCCGAGTTCGTTGCAGCGGTAGCGGATGAGCTTGGCGAATCCCGACACGAGGCTCGGCACGCGGACGCGGCGTCCGTCGGGCGGCATCGCCATCTCGAAACCGTCGTCGCCGCTCGCCTTCTGCAACGCCGAGAGCTTCATGTCGAGCCATGCGCGATCGTCGGTGCGCATGTCCATCGACAGCGTCTTGGCGATGGCGCCCAAGCCCCGCGGCTGCTCGGCGCCGTTGATCCACACTTCGAACGGATACGAACGGCCGTCGTCGATGTGGCCGATGAAGACGGCGAAGTCGCCCAGCGGATGGCGGACGACGTACGTCCAGCACGGATTGCCGTTCGACAGTTCCGGACGCCCGGGCCAGCGCAGGCTGGACAGCGGCGGCTGATGCGCGCGGTCCAGGCGGATGCGCCGGTCGGGATCGGCGGTGTCGAAGTCCTGCGGCTCGCCGGCGGGCGCCGTGACGGGCGCGACTTCGAGCACCGCGCCCAGCAGGCTGTTCGGGCGATACGTCGCGATGCCCTTCAGGCCGGCCTTCCACGCTTCGAAGTAGAGGTCCTTGAACGCCTCGAACGGATAGTCGACGGGGACATTCACCGTCTTGCTGATCGCGGTGTCGATGAACGGCTGCACCTCCGCGTTCATCAGCATGTGATCGCGCGCGCTCATCTCGAGCGCGTTGACGAACGCGGGCGGCAGCATCGCGCGGCGCGTGCCGTCGCTTTCGGTCCACACACTGCCCGGCGTTCGCGACTGCGCGGCATCGAACGGCACGAGGTCCACCGCGTCGTCGATGCCGTGCAGGTGCTTGTACAGGCGGTACGCGTGGTCCTCGACCAGGTACTCCTTCATCGTGTCGTCGGGCATCCGCTTCTTGCGCCGGTAGAACCAGCTGAACGCGGGCTCGATGCCATTGGACGCGTTGTCCGCGAAGGCGAGCGAAATGGTGCCCGTCGGCGCGATCGACAGCGTGTGGCTGTTGCGGATGCCGTGCGCGCGAATCTCGGCCTGGATGGCATCGGGCAGCCTCGAAGCGAAGCGCGGCGCCGCGAGATACTGGTCGACGTCGAGGCGCGGGAACGCGCCCTTCTCGCGCGCGATCGCCACCGACGAGAGGTAGGCGGCGTCGCGCATCTCCTCCGCGATGCGGGCGGCCATCTCGCGGCCCTCCGCGCTGTCGTAGCGAAGGTTGAGCTCGATCAGCGCGTCGCCCAGGCCCGTGAAGCCCAGTCCGACGCGGCGCTTGTCCATCGCCTCCTGCTTCTGCTGCGGCAGCGGCCATGCCGTCACGTCGAGGACGTTGTCCAGCATGCGAACGCCGACGGCGACGGTGGCGGCGAAGCCGGCGAAGTCGAACGACGCGCCGGGCATGAAGGGCTCGCGCACGAAGCGCGTCAGGTCGACGCTGCCCAGGTCGCAGCACCCGTACGACGGCAGCGGCTGCTCGCCGCACGGGTTGCAGGCTTCGATCGTCTCGCAATACGACAGGTTGTTGTCGCGGTTCATGGCGTCGATGAAGACGACGCCCGGCTCGGCGTGGTCGTACGTCGACGCCATGATCTGGTCCCACAGCACGCCGGCGCGCACCGTCCGGTACACCCAGGCGTCGTCGTCGCGCCGATGGGCGCCGGCCGCGAGGAGATCGGGCGCCGGCGGCGCCTTGTGCACGAGCTGCCACGGCGCGTTGTCGCGCACGGCGGCGACGAAGGCATCGGTCACCGCCACCGACAGGTTGAAGTTCGTCAGCCGGCCGTCGTCCTTGGCATGGATGAACGCCTCGATGTCCGGATGATCGCAGCGGAGGATGCCCATCTGGGCACCGCGGCGCGAGCCTGCGGACTCCACCGTCGCGCAGCTCTGGTCGAACACCCGCATGTAGGACAGCGGGCCGCTGGCGCGGCTGTCGGTGCCCCTGACGTGCGCGCCCTGCGGGCGAATGTGCGAAAAATCGTAGCCGACGCCACCGCCGCGGCGCATCGTCTCGGCCGCCTCGTTGAGCGCGACGTAGATGCCGATGCCATTCTCGTCGCCGGAAATGCTGTCGCCGACAGGCTGCACGAAGCAGTTGATCAGCGTCGCCTTCAAGTCGGTGCCGGCGGCGGAATTGATGCGCCCGCCGAGGATGAAGCCGTTGCGCTGGGCCTCGAGGAACGCCTGCTCCCACTGTTCGCGCTGCTGCGGCGCCTCGACTGCGGCGAGCGCGCGGGCGACGCGGCGCCGCACGGCATCGATGTTCTGCTCGCCGCCCTTGGCGTACTTTTCGAGCAGCACCTCCTCCGAAATGGACTGCGGGGCCATGACGGCGGAGGCGGCCGGCTGGAAGTTCCTGGGATCGTCGAGTTTCATGGCCATTCCCGGTTACGCCCGCTGGCGATCGCGCCAGGGGTTACTGCAATGCGTCGGACCCGCATTTTCTCACGACCCGAAATGCACCTCCACATCGGCCTCATCCGCAGCGCGCCTCCATGAAATTCGTCGACCACGGGAGGTGACGTCCCGCTGCCAGCACGGCGGCCGCGCGTCCCGTGGAGTACACGACGGCGCGAAGAGCCTCCTCCGGTTTCTCCGCACCGTCCACCGCCGGACAGCGTAGCAGCGCGGATTCGCGTTTCACTTGAGAAATATCATTAATAACGGTCCCAAGTGGGGCCCGCCGGCACGCCGGACGGCGTGGCGGCGACGAGTCCGGGGCCCGGGAAGGCGGGCGCGTCGCGGCGGTGCCACGCGCCTATGACGACGGCAGCGGAATGCCTCGTAGCGCGAACATCCCATCGCTCATCGTCCGGTCCAGCAGCTTGGCCGCGTTGTAGATCGCGGTGATCGTCGGCGTGGGAACGCCCGCGAGCCGGCCCAGTTCCGCCACCGATCCCACGAGCGCGTCGATTTCGAGCGCACGTCCGGCCTCCACGTCCTGCAGCATCGACGTCTTGTGCTTGCCGACCTTGGCCGCGCCATCGATGCGGCGTTCCAGCGTGACGCGGAACGCGATGCCCAGTTGCTCGGCGACGGCCTGCGCCTCGCGCATCATCTGCACCGCGAGCTCGCGGCCGTGCGGGTCAAGGCAGATGTCGACGAGCGTCGCGTGCGTCAGCGCGGAAATCGGATTGAACGTCAGGTTGCCCCACAGCTTCAACCAGATCTCGGCGCGGATGTTGTCCAGGACCGGGCACTTCAATCCGGCGCCGACGAAGGCCTCCGCCACCGCCTGTATGCGCGGGGTGGCCGAGCCATCGAGCTCGCCCAACGGAAAGCGGTCGCCTTCGATGTGGACGACGGTGCCGGGACCGGTCAGTTCCGTCGCCGGGTACACGACGCAGCCCAGGATGCGTGATGCGGGTATGGCGTCCTTGACGACGCCGCCCGGGTCGACGGATTCCACCGTACGGCCGGCAAGCGCGCCGCCGTGGCCGTGGAAATACCAGAACGGAATGCCGTTCTGCATGGGGATCACGACGGTGTCGTCGTGATAGAGCGGCGCGAGCTTGCCGGCCACGGCGGCCACCTGATGCGCCTTGAGCGCGAGCACGACGACGTCGAAGCGGCCGGCGGCCGCGTAGTCGTCGGTCGCCCTGGCGGACGCCGAGTCGACGCGCCCGTCGCGGTAGAACACGCGCACGCCGTCCGCGTTGATGGCGTCGAGATTCCTGCCGCGGGCGATGAACACGACTTCGTGGCCGGCGAGCGCCAGCCTGGCCCCGACGAAGCCGCCGATGGCACCGGCGCCAATGACACAGATACGCATGACGGCGTCCACTCTTCGCTGACGTTACCGAACCCGGATGGCGCGGTCGCGCGGACGCCGGAAAACGATGCGTCGCCACGCCATGATACCGGGCGCCATCCTCGGCGCCGGGGCGACCGTTCAGGCGCGCGCGCCGAAGTGCGCGCGACGGGCTACATCGTGCCGGTGGCGTAGGTCGGCGCCAGCACCTCGGGCGCCGCCGCATCCTGCGATGGCTCGAGCATCGTGATGCGCCACAGCGTGCGCGCGTCGGCGGGATCGATGAGCGTCGCCGAATGCAGCAGCGACGCGTTGTCCCAGACGACGATGTCGCCCACGCCGTACTTGAAGCGCAGCTGGTACCTGGGCTGCGTCGAGTGCGCGGCGAGCTCGTCGAGCAGGCTCCGCGCCTCGTCCTCCGGCATGCCGACGATCCCGAACGAGCTTCCGGACACCGCGTACAGCGCCTTGCGGCCGGTGACCGGATGCGGGCGCGCCACCTTGTGCGTGATCACCGGCATCTTCGCCTTCTGCTCGTCGGTGAGCACCGAGGCGACGGTACGGCTTTTCTCGTCCTGGTCGTTGCGGTTGCCGTAGTGGTGGATCGCGTACAGCGGCTCGATGCGTTTTTTCATCGCTTCGGGCAGGTCATCGTACGCGGCCTGCTGGTTGGCGAACAGCGTATCGCCGCCGATCTTCGGCACGACGCGCGAGTAAAGCGTCGTCGCGCGCGCCGGCACCTGCAGGTACGAGTAATCGGTGTGGAAGTACGACCCCGCATCCTGGAGGCCCGTGGGCTTGCCGTCCTTCTTCACGTTGGACAGGATGAGGATGTTGGAATCCTCCGGATGGTGGAACTGGTCGATCACGTGCGGCTGCGGCGGCCCGATGTGGCGAGCGAACGCGATGAACTGCGCGGCCGTGATGTCCTGCGCGCGCAGCGCCAGCACCTGGTGCGCGTAGAACGCGCGCTCGAGTTCGGCGAAGGTGGCGTCGGACAGCGGTTGCCGCAAGTCGACCCCGGACGCTTCGATGCCGAAACCCGGCGACAGTGGCTTGAAATCGAACATGGCGGACTCCTGCGTCGACTCCTGGGGTTGCCGCGCGCCCGTTGGACAAACGCGGCCGGGAGGGCAATGATTGGGGGACCGTCATTGTCGCACCAGTCTTCCGCGCCATGAACACGCTTTGCCGCCTGCTCTTGTCCGCGCTGTTCGTCGCGCCGGTCCTCACGTCGGCTTCGGACCCGTTCGCGGAAAAGCGCGAGCGCCTCGTGCGGCAGATCGAGGCCGAGGCGCGCGCCACGGCGGCGGACACCGGCCGCGCCCGCTTCAACGATGTGGTCATCCGAGCGCTGTCGCGCGTGCCGCGGCACCGGTTCGTCCCGGCCGACTTGGTCGACGCCGCCTATCTCGACCATCCGCTGCCCATCGGCTGGGGCAGACGATCTCGCAGCCGTACATCGTGGCGCTGATGACCGACTCGCTCGACGTTGCACGCCGGCGCGCGCGTGCTGGAAGTGGGCACCGGCTCCGGCTACCAGGCGGCGGTGCTGGCCGAGCTGCGTCGCCCAGGTCCACTCGATCGAGATCGTCGCGCCGCTGGCCGACCGGGCGCGCGAGCTGCTGGCGGCCCTGGGCTACCGCAACGTCGACGTCCGCATCGGCGACGGCTATCACGGGTGGCCCGAGGCCGCGCCGTTCGACGCGATCGTGGTGACCGCGGCCGCCGCCGATCACTCCCGCAGCCGCTGGTGGACCAGCTGGCGCCCGGCGGGCGCATGGTGATCCCGGTGGGCCGGCGCGGCGGCACGCAGGACCTGCTGGTGATCACCAAGTCCGCCGACGGCCGCACGACGACGCGCAAGGCGCTGTCGGTGCGCTTCGTGCCGCTGACGCGCGAACGCTGATCCGCGCCACGATCCCGCCGCGGGCGCCGTCCGGCGCGCGCGGAGCAGTATGTTGAAATTCGCTTGCTGCCGGCACGCCGCTCGTTCTTTCGTGGCCCTCATTTTCGTGGCCCCAAAGCGGCGGCGCGCGGCCGCCTTAAAGTCGCCGCGCATATCTTGCATTGCTCGTCCTCGTTGAAAAACGCCGGGGAAGCTGTCCTCCCGCGTCTTTCAACGAACTGCTAGTTCAGGAAATCGGGCCGGAGAAGCCTTGGCAGCACCAGCGGAATGTCCGGCCAAGATGATCATCGCGAACAGCACCAGCAGCATCGGCACCAGCATGATGGCCGTGTCCTTCAGCGCGTAGCTTATTCGCACCTTGGCGACGGCACAGGAGATCATCAGGCACATGCCCGTAGGGTGGCGTGACGAGGCCGAAGGCCAGGGCGGTGATGCTGATGATCGCGAACGAGACCGGGTGCATGCCGACCGATTGCGACAGCGGCAGCAGCGTCGTGCCGACGATGATGATCGCCGGGATCGCATCGAGGAAGCACCCCACGACCAGGAACACGAACACGATGAAAAAGCCGACGCCGATCGGACCCATTCCCCATTCCGTGACGTTGGCGAGCAGCGCCTTCGGAATCTGGAAGTACGCGAGCAGCCAGCCGAACACCGACGCCGTGCCCACGCAGAACAGCGCAATGGCCGACAGGCGGCCGGTCTCCAGCAGCGCGTGCCAGAGTTCCTTGCGCCCCATCTGGCGGTAGACGATCAGTGACAGCGCGGCGGCGTAGATCACCGCCGCGGCCGCCGACTCCGTGGCGGTGAACCAGCCGAGCAGGATGCCGCCGACGACGATGAAGGGCGTCATCAGCGCCGGGATGGCGACCAGCGCCGCGCTGACGAACTCCTTGAAGCTCGCGCGCGGATACGTGGGGTACTGCGCCGTACCGCATAAACGTGAACGGTGGCCATCTGGGCGAGACCGATCAGAAGACCGGGTATGACGCCGGCCAGGTACAGCGCGCCGATGGACACCTGCAACACGCCGCCCCAGACGACCATCAGGATCGACGGCGGGATGATGACGGCCAGCACCGCCGACACCGCGGTGATCGCGATCGAGAACGACAGGTCGTAGCCTTCCTTGACCTGCGCCTCGATGAAGATCTTGCCCTGGCTCGCCGCGTCCGCCGTCGACGAGCCCGAAATGCCGGCGAAGAAGACCGACAGCAGCACGTTGATCTGCGCCAGCGCGCCGGGAAAGTTCCCCACCATCGTTCGCGAAAGATGCACGAGGCGATCGGTGATGCCGCCGACGTTCATCAGGTTGGCGGTGAGCAGGAAGAACGGCACCGCCAGCAGGATGAACGAGTTGTAGGCCTTGAACGTGGTGTTGAAGATCACCATCGGCGACAGCCGAGGCTCGATGATCAGCACCGGCAGGCAGGCCAGGCCCAGCGCGAACGCGACCGGCACCCGCACCTCAGCAGCAGGAAGAAGCGCCGACAGCCAGAGCGCGGCCACGCCGGGCGTCAGCACGGCGCCAGTCATCGGACTGACGCCCCCCCACTCTCGCGGCTGCTGCCGCTTCGCTGCCCCCGTTGGCGGCCCGCAATCTAGCGCCTTGGAGCGGTCCGGCGGCGCTGGGAGGACGTCCCCCCACGCTCGCGGCTGTTGCCGCTTCGCTGCCCCCGTCGGGGGCGCAATGAGCGCCTTGGAGCGGTCCGGCGGCGCTCATATCACGCTGCCGGTGCCGATGTCACGGGTCGGCGGCGGGTCGCCCGGGCCGGGACCGTTGGCGATGGTCCGGAGGTCGAGCAGCATCCGCTCGCCGCCGAAGAGCAGCCAAGTCGAGCCCGGTCAGCGGCCACGCGATGAAGATGAAGGTCATCGGCATGTCGGCGAGCTCGGAGGTCTGGGACCAGCCGAACTGCACGAACTTGATGCCGTACCAGACGAACACCAGCGCGAACACGACGACGAACACATTGGAGACGAGGCGGAAGATCGCGTTCGCGCGGGGTTTGAGCGGCGGCCAGAGATCCACGTCGAAGTGGGTGCCGTCACGCACGCCGATCATCGCGCCCAGCATCACCATCCAGATGAACAGGAAGCGCGCCATTTCCTCGGTCCAGATCCAGGCCGGGATCAGCGCGGTGAACCGCGAGATCATCTGCAGCGTCACCGGCACGACCAGCAGCGCGACGGAGAGCCCCAGCAGCACCGTGAGGAGATCGTAGTAACCCTGGATGAACCGGCGCATGCGCTTGCCTCGTGAAACCGCCGCATGGCGGCAAAAAAAATCCGGCGGAACATGAAGCTCCGCCGGATCCGGGCGTTGCGATTACATCGAATTGATCTTGTTGTAGATGTCGGTCGCGCCGATTTCCTTCGCGTACTCGGCCATCACCGGATCGGCCGCCTTGTGCATCGCGGCCGGTCGGCGAACGTAGGACCTTCTTCAGCATGCCCTCCTTCTCCAGCGCGACGAGCTTCGCCGGCATCCTCGCCCGACTCGAGCTGCCGGCCGTAGACGCCGGCCTCCGTCCCGCCTTGACGATGGCGTCCTGCAAGTCATTCGGCAGGCGCCGGAAGGTTTTGCCGGAAAAACACACGGCCGCACGGTGATCGCGTGCTGGGTCAGCGAGATGTGCGGCCCGACTTCGTAGAACTTCATCTGCTCGAGCCCGGCCGCTTCGTTTTCCGCGGCCTGGATCACGCCGGTCTGGATCGCGTTGTAGATCTCGGTATACGCGATGACGGTGGGCGACGCGGTGATCGCCTGGAACATCCTGGTCTGGACCGGCGCGCCCATGACGCGGATGTTCAGGCCCTTCATTTCCGCCATGTTGCGAACCGGCTTGTTGACGAAGATTGCGAATACCGCCGCCGGCGAAGCCGATCAGCATCACGTCGGCCCTTCGCCGCACCTCGTCCGCCACCGGTTTCAGCGTGTCGGCGTCGAGCACCTTGTTCCAGTGGTCGAGATCGCGGAACAGAAACGGCGCGTCGATGAACGGCGCCGACTTGGCAAACGTCGACATGTGCGAGGGCGACACCACCGCGTAGTCCACCGAGATGCCCTGGCTCATGTACGCGAAGTAATCCTTCTCGATGCCGAACTCGCTGTTCCGGTGCAGGACGAACTTGACCGGCTTGCCGTAGTACTTGACCGTCAGCTCCTCGAACCGCACCAGCGTCCGGTTGAAAGCATGTTCGTCGTTGAACTGGACTGCACCGTGCAGCGTGATCGGGGCCTGGGCCAGGGCGCTGCCGGATAGCGCGAAGCCCACCACTGCCAGGCCACGCAGCAACGCGCGAATCGAATCTCGCATCTTGAACCTCCTTTAAGTCATGGTTGCCGCCTTGTCGGCGCGGTTCGGACGTCTTCAGCCCGCCGGCGATTTGGTCAAGTGGTCGGACCAATTGTTCCGTGTCGGCCGCGGGCTGTCAACGCGTTTTCCGTTGTGCTATGCACCATTTTTCGCGCCCAAGGACGAAGCGGAAGTGACTGCCCCGTGTCGGCGCGGCGCCCGGCATGAGCGCATCACCGTCAGCGCTTCGGCATCGCCGCGGGTGCGGTCAGCGCGCGCACGGGGACCTTGATCTCCTGCGTCGACTTCCGTCCATCCTTGTCGGCGAACGTCAGCGTGACCGGCACGCTGTCCCCTTCCTTCAATGGCGCACCGAGATCCATCAGCATCACGTGATAGCCGCCGGGCTTCAAGTCGACCGCCTTGCCCGCGGGCAGCGCGAGCTTGCCGACGGCGCGCATCCGCATGACGCCGCCGTCCATCGCCATCTCGTGGATCTCGACGACCTTCGCCGCCGGCGATGCCGCGCTGACCAGCGTCGTATCGGCGCTGCTTTTCAGTTGCATGAAGGCGCCGGTGGCCTTCTGGCCCGGCACGGTGCCGCGCACCCATGCGTCGGTGACGCTGACCTCCGCCAGCGAGGGGGCGGCCACCAGCGCGAGCAGCAGCCCCAACCACGACAGTTTCGATGACATGACGATCCTTTGCTGACGATTCGAGTGCGCGCCGCCAGTCGACGGCGCGATTGCATAGGTGGTGCGCGGTACCCGGCGCGCGCGTCATGCCGACGCAATCGCGGGACGCCGATCGATCAGACGGTGCGCGGAGGCCCGCGCGCGAAGGAGAGGCGGAGGGCGGACGCCGTGTGCGCATCCTCGCGCGCGGTCGCGCGCAGGCACGCGCGTGGCGGCGGGCGTCGCCACTTCGGCGGACGGCGCCGGGGCGACTCCACCCGTGCATCCGCAGCACGCATCGCAGGCAGCGTGCCGGTCGCCGGCAGGCGCGCCGGGTGTGGATTGCGCGGTGCCGGCGGTCGTGCACAGATCGCCGCCGGTGTCGCCGGCGCGCGCGGCACGCGCGTACGCATGCGCCGGCATCGCGATGCCGATGAGCATGGCGACGAGCGTGAACCAGCAGGTGAACCGGCGTTGCATCGGCCGCATTCTACGCGCGAGCGCGCTTTCCGCGCAGGAACGCGGCGCCCGCATGGGATAATTCGGCAATGGCAATCCCGGTTTCCGCGGCGCGCCCGCCGTCCGCCTCCGCCCCGCGCGCGGCCACCGGCGCCCGTCGCGCCATCGCGTACTGGCTGCTCGCGTGTTGCGCGCTGGTGTTCGCGATGGTGGTGGTCGGCGGCGTGACGCGCCTCACGCATTCCGGACTGTCGATCACCGAATGGCAGCCGATCGTCGGCACGCTGCCCCCGTTGTCGCAGGCGGACTGGGAGACGGCGTTCGCGAAGTACCAGGCGACACCCGAGTACCAGCAGGTCAACAAGGGGATGGCGCTCGCCGAGTTCAAGGGCATCTTCTGGTGGGAGTATGTCCACCGCCTGCTCGGTCGCCTGATCGGCATCGCGTTTTTCGTGCCGTTCGCCTGGTTCGCGCTGCGGCGGCAGATTCCGCCCGGCTACGGCGCGAAGCTCGTCGGCATTTTCGTGCTCGGGGGCCTGCAGGGCGCGCTCGGCTGGTACATGGTGAAGAGCGGGCTCGTCGACGACCCGCGCGTGTCGCAGTTCCGCCTGACCGCGCACCTGGGACTCGCGTTCGTCATCTTCGCCGCGATGTTCTGGGTCGCGCTGTCGCTGCTGGACCCGCGCCGCGTCGCGGCTGCCGATGTGCGCCAGCGCCCCGTGCGGCGTTTCGCCTACGCCGTCGCGGGGCTCGTCTTCGTCATGGTGCTGACGGGGGGCTTCGTCGCCGGAATTCGCGCCGGCTTCGCGTACAACACGTTTCCGCTGATGAACGGCAGCATCGTGCCGCCGGAGATCATGCTGCTTACGCCGTGGTGGAAAAATTTCTTCTACAACATGGCGACCGTGCAGTTCGACCATCGCGTGGGGGCGTGGCTGCTCGCGTTCGCGGTGCCGATGTTGTGGTGGCAGGTACGCCGCACGCCGGGCCTGCCGCCGCGTGCGCGCGCCGGCGCGCATCTGCTGCTCGCGATGCTCGCCGTGCAGATCGCACTCGGCATCCTCACGCTGGTGCACGTCGTGCCGCTGCCGCTGGCGGCGTTGCACCAGGCCGGCGCGCTGCTGGTCTTCGCGTTCGCACTGAACCTGGCGCACGCCGTCCGCTAGTTGTGAAGGTTCGATACGTTGGTTTGGTCACATATGAATCCTGCTCATACGTCGTTCCCGCGAACAGCTGGTTCCCGGGCGCGCCATCCCGCGGCCGGGTCCACGCAACCCTTGCGCCGCGTCAAGCTTTCCGCCGCCCCGCGGCGGGATACTTTTTCGTGTCCAATCGGTTGGAGTCGGTTGCATGTCGGCCCGGCGTTGTCGCGCGTCATGTTCGGCGCCAACGCGGTCGCGCTCGCGCTGGACGCGTCCACGGGCAATGCCCGTTACAGGTCGGCGCGTGCGCGCGGCAGCGGCGGGTCACTGCCGGCGTGGACTGCTCGATAGTCGATGACGCGCCGGTGCGCGATGTCCGCCAGTTCCGCGGCATGGCGTTCGAGTTCGGCCGCCCGTTCGGCGGCGGTGAGGCGCGCGGCGCCGCAGACGATGAACGGCGCCAGCGGCACGAAACCCAGGAAATGGAAAACGCCATGCTGGACCGGGAAGAGCAGCACGTCGATGGGGCCCCCGGGGCCGTCATGCCCGAACATGGCGGCGTCGCCGCCGGTGGTCAGCGCGCACAGCGCGCGCTTGCCGGCCATCGTCCCCTGCTCGTAGCGGCGCTGGCGGCCGCAGACGCGGCCGGCGACGAGCACGCGATCGCACCAGCCCTTGAGCATCGCCGGCAGGCCGAACCACCACATCGGAAACTGGAACACCAGCAGGTCGCACCAGACGAGCTCGTCGATCTCCGCCGCGATATCCGGTGCGCAGCCGTGAGCCCGCCGGGCCGTCCCAGGGGCGAACACCGGAGTGCGCAGCACCAAGGTAGTCCAGTGAACCTCGCTCGCGTGCCGCTCCTCGTCCTGCTGCCGGAAGGGGCGCGGGTCGCGGACCGTCGTGAAGTTGCAGCGGTCGGAGACCGGATCGAAGCGCATCCGGTACAGGTCCGACACCTCTACGGCGTCGCCCGCGCGCGCTGGCCGTTTGCACCATCGCGCCGTTGAGGCTGCCCGCTTCGGGGTGCGCATAGACGATCAGCACATTCATCGGGAAGGATCGCTCGGGCGGGGTGGCATGCCGCGCGCGCGGGGCGCGGTGGTGCGCCATGCCAAGCGCTCGCCGGCGGGGTGGGAACCACGAACCTCATCGAAGTTGCGCACGATCAAGCCGGCGCAGGCATGATGCCTACCGTGCCTGCCCTGCTCGACCCCCCACGCCGCGTCCGCCGCGCCCGACATCGCCCCCGGTTCGCTGGCGGCGTGGTTGATGGCGCTGCGCATGCGCAGCCTGCTGATCGCGATCAGTCCCGTCATCGTCGCCGCGGCGCTGGTCTGGCAGCGCACCGGGCACCTCGACGTTCGCATTGCGCTGCTGATCCTCGCGGCGAGCATCGCGCTGCAGATCATCACCAACCTGCAGAACGACATCGGCTACACGCTGCGCGGCGGCGAGCGCAGCGGTACGCGCATCGGCCTGCCCCGCGCGACGGCGCTCGGCCTGCTGACGACGCGCCAGGTGCGCGTCGCCATCGTCTGCGCCATCGGTGCCGCCGTCGTGCTCGGGTTGCCGCTCGTCGCCGCGCGCGGCGTGCCGGTGCTGCTGATCGGCATCGCGTCGATCGTCGCGGCGCTCGCCTACATGGGCGGCCCGCGGCCGATCGCCTACACGCCGTTCGGCGAACTGGTGGTCTTCGTGTTCTTCGGCCTGCTTGCCGTCGGCGGCGCCGACTACACGCTGACCGGCGCCGTGCTGCCGCCGGTCACCGCGCTGGCCGCAGTCGCCACGGGCGCGCTCGCGGCCGCGGCGCTCGTCGTCAACAATCATCGCGACATCGCGCACGACGAAGGCGTGGGCCGCCGCACATTGCCGGTCGTGCTGGGGGCGGGCGCGTCGCGCGGGCTCTACGCGGCGTCGGTGCTGCTGCCGTTCGCGCTGGTGCCCGCCATGGCCTGGCTCGCCGCGGGCCCCTGGCTGCTGCTGCCGCTCGCGTTGCTGCCGCTGGCGCTGCGGTTGGTGCGCGATTTCGTGCGGTGTCCGCCGGGGCTGCCGTTCAACGCCATCCTGTTTCGCACGTTCAAGCTCGAACTCGCGTATGCGGCGCTGCTGTCGGCCGGCGCGATCGCGACGGGGTGGCTCGCATCGTGACCGATCATTCCCGCATCCGCCGCCGGTTGCTCGGCCGCTGGCCATCCAGGTCGGCGGCGATCACGTCGATTTCACGGTGCTGGCCTCCCGGCGGCGCGCCGGCCGACGCTCGCCAGCTGCTGGCGGGGCGCGCGCGCGTCGATGTACACGGTGGCCGGACTCGCGAAACTCGACAAGCTGCGGGCACTCGCGGTCGCGTCGCACAGGCGGCTGCCGAACTATCCGCAATTGCCGACGGTCGCCGAGGCCGGCGGCCCGCCGGTCGCGAGCACCCGTGCGGCGCTGATGGGCGTGGCCGGCACGCCGCCGGCCGTCGTCGATACGCTGCAGCGCGACGTGGTGGCCGCCTTGCGGTCATCCGCCGTGCGCGCCCGCGTCGAGGGCGCCGGATTCGACATCGCGCCGATGACGCCGAAGGAACTTCGCTCGCGGATCGCCGCCGACAGCGCCGGGTACGCGATCCTGGTCCGCGAAGGCCGCCTGCCCCGCGTCTGATTGGTCGCGCGTCGATGCGATGCGAACAGGCGCGGCGCGAGGCGGTCGATGCCCGCGACGAGCCTGTCCCGTCGAACGAGCGTCCGACCTCGAGTTGCGCTGGTACCGGATAACGGCGATCATATGCGGTTCCACGTAAAGCAGCCGCAGCAAGGTCATGACCGAAACCCGAGCACTGGACGAACCCCTTTCCGACGCCGAGCTCGACGAACTCGAAGGCTTCCTCGCTTCCGACGCCGTTCCCGAGGATTGCATGGACCTCGAGATGCTCGACGGCTTTCTCGCCGCGATCGTCAGCGGCCCCGAGTCGATCCAGCCGTCGGAATGGTTGCCGCAGGTGTGGAGCGACGGCGGCCGCACCGCGACGCCCGCGTACGGCAACAGCGGCGACGCGCAGCGGATCATGGCGCTGATCCTGCGCCACATGGTGGGCATCCAGCGAACGCTGGCGGAGTCGCCGACGCGCTTCAAGCCGCTCCTGTACCTGCCCGAGGAAAAGAAGAGCGACGACCGGCAGCCGCCCGAGGGCACCGCGTGGTGCGAGGGCTACATGGCCGGCGTGAAGCTGCGCGACGAGGCGTGGCAGCCGCTGTACGACGCCGAGGATGCGCGCGACTGGATCTTTCCGATCGAGGCGCTGGCGTTCGGCGACCAGGATCCCGAGTTCGCCGAGTGGATCGACGACAAGGAAAAGCGCGCGAGCTTGGTCGAGGAGCTCGCCGTCGCATCGGTGCTCATCTACCGCTTCTGGCAGGCGCGGATGACGACGCAGACACGCGGCGCCGGCGCCCGCCGCACGCTCTCCGACGCGGCGCGGAAGTCGCGGGAACGGCTGCACTGACGGGCGCGGCCGGCGGTCCGGCGTGGTCGCTCTGCGGCCGCTGCGGCACCTTGAGCGCGATGCGCTCGGCACAACCACCGGCACGCAACCAGACGCGGGGCGGGGCGAGGCGCTGCGGTCAGCGCGCCATTTGCGGCGGAACTCCCGGCGATCCGGATGTTCCGATCGACAGTCGCCTAGAATTTTCATTCCGCCAAGGCTCCGGTCGTCACGCGCGCTTGCGCGTCTTCCTGGCGACAGCAGTGCGGCCGTTGCGCTCGGTCAGCGCGAAGCCGACCGCCATCACCAGCGCCTGTGCGGCACATAACGGCGCCACCAGCGTGCGGAACGGCACGCCGGGGTCGTCCCCGATCTCGATCGTGACCTTGGCGACGCGGGCGAGCGGCGACACCGCCGCGTCGGTGACGGCGATGACGCTCGCCCCCTGCTCGTGCGCGATGCCTGCCGCCTCGACCACCTCGGCGGTGTAGTTGCGAAAGCTCGCGGCGACCAGCACGTCGTTGCGGCGGATCATGCCGACCTGCTGCGGCAGCATGCCGCCGACGGAGTCGAGCAGGAACGCGCGGATCTCGAGCTGGCCGAGTCCGTAGGCCAGGTAGCTCGCCACCGGAAAGGCGCGGCGCTGCGCGAGCAGGTAGACGGTGTCCGCCGCCAGGACCAGGTCCGTGGCCTGCTGCAGGCGGCGCGGATCGGCGTGCTCGCGCAGGCGCTCCAGTTCCTGGACCGCGCTGTCGACGAGTTGCGGCAGCACATGGCCCTTGTCTCCGCCCGTGCGTCGCATCTGTTCGATCCGCTCACGATAGGTCGCGGACCGTGCGACCAGCCGCTCCCGGTAGATGCGCTGCAGGTCGGTGAAGCCGGGGAACCCCAGCGCGTTGGCGAAGCGGATGACGGCCGACGGCGGCACCGCCGCGTCGCGCGCGATCTCGGCGACGGTGGACAGCGCCATCGCATCCGGATTGCCGAGCGCGAAGCGCGCGATACCCTGCAGGCGGTTGGGCAACTGCGGGTACGACTCGGTGATCGTGCGCGCCAGATCGTCGTAGCGGGTGCCCTGCATCACGCGCCTCCGGTAGGTCCCCTGCGGCGGCGGGGGCGGCCCAAAAAAATAGAATTTTTATTCTATTGCAGGGCGAATTAGAACACCTCATCGAACGAAAATCCAGGGGATTTTTCGCCATTCGCACCGGGAACACGATCCTGGCGCACCATTCGCATCGGCGCAGTCGAGCACCGCCTCCACCAGCGCGCCGGCGATGCCGCGCCCTTGGGATTCCGGCGGCACTTCGGTGTGGACGAGATGCAGCGTGTCGCCGATGCGGCGGTACGCGGCCTCCGCGATTCCGCCGGGCACGGCGGCTTCGAAGC
This sequence comes from uncultured beta proteobacterium, assembly GCA_963823475.1. Classification (GTDB taxonomy): domain Bacteria; phylum Pseudomonadota; class Gammaproteobacteria; order Burkholderiales; family Casimicrobiaceae; genus VBCG01. Next base: position 159,484 of record CAWGLS010000012.1, on the reverse strand, counting down.
GGTTGGCGGCGAGGTTGTGGACGAAGGGAGGCGGCGGTGCGGAATTGTCGTTCATGGCGGCGCGTCGCAATGGCAGCCGCGGGGGTCGCGGCACGAAAACCCATTGTAGCCGCGGCCCATCGACCGGCGCCGCTACGCGCCATCCATGCGCTGTGCGGCGTCGCGGTGCACGCGTGCGGTACCATGCGGCGACCGCGACGCGCCCCCCATGCCCTTCGATCTCGCTCTGCGCCACCTCGACTGGGGCACACTCTACGTGGCCAGCGAGTGGGTGGTGCGCATCGGCGCGCTGTTCTACGTCCCGCAGCGCCGCCCGCCGAGCGCCGCGCGCGCGTGGCTCCTGCTGATCTTCTTCCTGCCGTGGGTCGGGCTGGTGCTCTACCTGCTGATCGGCCGCGCCTACATGCCGCGGCGGCGGCTCACCGTCCAGAAGCAGATCTACGAGCTCATCCGCCGCATCGCGCCGCGCGCGGCGTCGTTCGACGCGTCCGTGGCGCGCGCGGTATCGCCGGAGTTGCTGCCCGCGCTGCGCCTCGCCGACGCGCTCTCCGAGTTCCCGGTCACGGGCGGCAACCGCTTCGAGCTGCTTCCCGTCTACGACGCCGCCATCGACCGGATCATCGCGGAGGTCGACGCCGCGCAGCGCTACGTGCACATGCTGTTCTACATCTTCGAGGACGACGACGTCGGACGGCGCGTCGCCGCCGCATTGGAGTCGCGCGGCGCGACGCGGCGTGGCGGTGCGCGTGCTGCTGGACGCCATCGGTTCGCGCGGCGGGCTGAAGGGGCTCGCGCCGGGCCTGCGCGCGGCGGGCGCCGAAGTCATCGCGGCGATGCCGCTCAGGCTATGGGGCCCGAACGCCGCGCGCTTCGACCTGCGCAACCACCGCAAGATCGTCGTCGTCGACGGCATCAGCGCTTTTTTCGGGTCGCAGAACATCGTCAGCGCCCATGCCAACCGCGGCATGGTCAACGAGGAGATGCTGGTGCGCGCCGAGGGGCCGACCGTTCGTCATCTGCACGCGGTGCTGCTGGGCGACCGGTATCTCGAGACGGGCACGCTGCCGCCGGAATCGGACGACCTGTCGCCTCTGCCTCCCAACGCCGCGGCGCACGGACTCGCGCAGGTCGTGCCGAGCGGACCCGGCTACAACGAAGGCACGGCGGAAGCGGTGATGATCGCGCTGATGTACGGCGCGCGGTCGCGCGTGGTCCTGACGTCGCCCTATGTCATTCCGAGCGACGCGTTCCTGGCGGCGATGTGCAGCACCGCGCGGCGCGGTGTTGCGGTCGACCTGATCGTCGACGCCGAATCGAACAAGCCGATGGTCCAGTACGCGCAGCAGTCGTACTACGACGCGATGATCCGCGCGGGAGTGTCGATCCACCGCCATCACGGCAGCTTCCTGCACGCCAAGCACATGAGCATCGACGACGATGTCGCGCTGATCGGATCGTCGAACCTCGACATACGCTCGTTTGCGCTGAACGCGGAAGTCAGCGTGCTGATCTACGACCGCGGCGTGGTGGCGGCGCTGCGGACGATCCAGCTGGATTATCTCGCGCGTTGCGATACCGTGACGCGGGAAGAGCGGCGTGCGCTGCCGATCGGCCGTCGCGCGCTCGAAAACCTGGCGCGCCTCACCGATTCGCTGCTGTAGCCCGCCGGGCGCAGGGTCACGCCCGCTGCGGCGCGCGTCCTTCCAGACCCACCGCGCGCCGCATCAACCGTACCCGCGCTGGCGCTGCGTCGTCCCGTCGTGATCGCCGACGGCGGACGGCGGCGCCGCTGCCGCGCGCGGTTGCCGGGCCAATATCCGATAACCGTGGCGGCGGGCTTCGTAGTCCTCGAGCAGCAACACCAGCTCGTCGAAGCGGCGACCGGGCGGCGTTCCGGCCTCCGACAGCATCAGATCGTCGAGTTCGTCCAGCGCCGCTGCATGGTCGCGGTCGTCGCGGATCGCCGAAAGCTCCGGCGACAGGCCCCTGCGTCGCACTATGCTGCGCGGGCGATCGGCGCGGCCGGTACCGCTGCCGCGACGCGCGCGCGGACGCCGCGGCGCATCTGGGCGCTCCACCGACGTGCCGCCCCCACGATGGGCTCGCTCATGCGGTAACGGAGCACCATGAACGCATGGGGGTCGGCCTCACGCAGCGCGTAGAGCTGCAATCCCAGCCCGGCCAGCGCGCAACCCAGACCCACGAGGCCCACCGTTCGCATGCCGCCAATCGGTGCGAAGACGACGACTGCGAGGGCGAACGCCCCGGCGATGCCGAAGAACAGCAATGCTGCGTGAACGATCCGGGTGCGCATGATGGGGGCCTGGTCCTGATTACATCTGCGGTTCGGCGCCGCGCCACCAGCGCATGTCCGGCACGTCCGGGTCGCTCCCGGGTCGCCTTGCTTGCGGCCGCGCATCAGCCGCGCGGCCAGGCCGACGGCGAGCAGCACGAGCGACCCGTACAGCAACATGTCCCGCGGCGGCAGCGGACCATCGAGCGTCGCGGCGAACACCGGCGTGACGGCGGACAGGCCCAGCAGCGATCCGGCGACGAAGGATCCGGGGCGAAAGAGGCTTTGGCGTTGGGAGGTCATGGCGCATCTCCAGCGAACGTTGATGACGAGTCCACTGTAGCCGCGGCGCCATGCCGTCGAGAGCGGCTATCCCTCCATTCGCGTGTCGGACGTGTCCGACGTCGGCCCGGAACGACGGGCATTAGCCGTCGGCGAGCGCGCGCCGCATCCGCGCGAGGTCGTAGCCGTCGCGGCGCGCCTCGTATTCCTCGATGAGCACGACGAGTTCATCGAAGCGGCGGCCGCCCGGCGTGCCGGGATCGGCGAGCATCAGGTCCTCGAGTTCGTCGAGCGCCGCGGCATAGGCGGCCTGGTCGGCGCAGCGTGGGGGGGTCGAGCAGGTGGGACATGGCGCCTCCGCGTGATGGGGAATGCGCCGACGATGATCACGACGGCGCCGCGGCGCCGCCATCGTCCGTACGGATGAGCGTCAGGTGGCCGCGCCCGTTTTCTCCGGCGGTGCGGCGGCTGCCGGTTCCGCGGCGGGCTCCGCGCCAGGCACGGGCTCGGCCGCGCCCCGGTACGCGAGCGCGGTGAGCGCGGCCGTCACCAGCACGACGAGCATCACCGCTCCGAACGGGAATGCGTCGAGCTTGCCGGTTTCGCGCGCGCTCAGGAACAAGAGCACGGTGACGAGGCCGCGCGGCGCGATCCACACGAGTTGCGCGATGCCTTGCTGGCGCAGCAACTTCAGGATCACCCAGCGCGACGCGACGATGAACGCGACTCCCGGCGACGGCGACCAGCAACGCCTCGACCGACAGCATCTGCCAGATGTCGGTCCAGTAGCCGAGCAGCAGGAAGAAGAAGCTCTTGGTGGCGAACGTCAGCTCGGCGACGATGCCCTTGAACTCGCGCAGCGTATGGTCGTAGTCGTCGCTCTGCAGCGTGCGCAGCCTGCGGATGCCACGTCGCGAGGTGCGGGTTGTTGATCAGCAGTCCGCAGACGAGCACGATGATCAGCGGCGACAGGTGCAGCTCCTTGCCGATCGCGTACAGGAACACCATGCCGGCCAGCAGCGGCAGGAAGCGGATGTGGTCGTCGATCTGGTTGATGAAATAGAAGAGCGCGAGCGCCGCCGCGATGGCGACGACCACCGAAATCGCGCCGCCGCCGAAGAGATCGGCGGTGAAGCCTTCGAGCGAGCCTTGCGCCGTCAGCCACGAATAGAAGACGAGCACGCCCAGGATGTCGGACAGCGACGACTCGTAGACGACGAATTCCTTCGGCTTGGCCGGAAGGCCGGCCGCGCTCGGGATCGCCACGGCGCTGCTGACGACGGCAAACGGAATCGCCGCGAGCATCGCCACCGGCCATGCGAATCCGAGCAGGTAGCCGAAGATCGCCACGAACGCGGCCAGCGACGCGATGAAGCCGAGCAGCGACGACGCCGCCGCCATCACGATCAGTCCGCGGCGTTCGCGCGTCACCGTCAGGTCGAGCGCGCCTTCGAGAACGATCAGGATGAGCCCGAGCGTCCCGATGACGGGCACGATCGGCTCCACCCAGCGGTAGTGCAGGTCCAACGCGTCCAGGACCTGGCGCGCGACGAGCCCGGTCACGATCAGCAGGACGACGCTGGGCAGACGGAAGCGCCGGCCGAAATGCTCGAGCGCGTACGCGAAGAGCAGCAGCGCCGACGCCGCGAGGATGGCGGTATTGGTCATGGCCGGATTGTGCCGCCAAACCGGCCGGCGGGGAGGGGCGGACAGCCTCGCGGGCCGTCCCGCCGCCCGTGCTACGGCAACTGGATCTTGCCGCCGCCCAGGCCGCCCATGCCGCCCATGCCGCCAGCCAGCGCGCTGGCGGTACCGGCGGGCGGCACGATGAGTCCGGACGACGCCTGCCGCCGCATCTCCTGGATCTCGCGCATCGTGCGCTCGATGCCCGCGCGCGCGGCTTCGCCGTAGCCGGCGACGGCTGCGGCCAGGTCGTTCGCGTCGATCTCGAAGCTGACCGGCAGCGCGCCCATGTTCGTCATGATCTGCGCTTCGCCGGTGTAGACCGTCGGTCGGCTGGTGTCGGGCGAGCCGTCGCCGTTGATCGGCGTCAGCAGGCGAATCGTTCCCACCTTGCGGTCGGTGACGATTTCTTCGCGATACAGGGACGCGGCATCCATCGCGGCGTCGGCGGAAGGTCGGGGATCGGCGGCCATGGGCGAATTCCGGAGTTTGGGCGAAAGGGGCTATTTTAGTCGACGCCACCGAAGTTCGTGGCGAACCGCTGCGATGTCAACCCGGGGGTCCGCCAGCCGTTGAATGGTCATGCGCTATCCGGGCGTTGGTCGCCGTTCGCGGTAATCGCCTGTAACGGAGGCCGGCGACCGTCGGGCCGGAGGAACTCGTCTTCCGGTGCAGGGTCCGACAAGAATGGGTAGCGGGAGGCAGGACCTCATGAAAATGATTCCAATGGTCGTCGTCGCGGTCGCGACGCTCGTCGCGCACGGCATCGCCGACGCACAGGGCCGCCCGGGTGGCGGCGGAGGTGGAGGTGGTCCCGGGTACTCCGGGGGTGGCGGGGGTGGCGGTTCCGGCTACTCCGGCGGTGGTGGCCGTGGTGGCGGTACCGGGTATTCCGGTGGCGGGGCCGTGGCGGCGGCACCCGGGTATTCAGGCGGCGGTGGCCGCCCAGGCGGTTCCGGGTATTACGGCGGCAGCGGTTATCGTGGCGGCAGCGGCTACTACGGCGGCGGCTATCGCGGCGGCTCCGGGTATTACAGCGGCTATCGCGGCGGCCACTACGGCGGCTATCGCGGTGGCTACTACGGCGGCTCCGGGTATTACGGCGGCTATCGCGGCGGCCATTACGGCGGCTACGGGTATCGCGGCGGGTATTGGGGCGGCGGCTATCGTGGCGCCTACTGGCCGTACTGGGGTTCGGGCTACTGGGGCGGCGGCTACTGGCCGTACTGGGGTTCGAGCTACTGGGGTCCGAGCGTCGGCTTCTACTATGGCAGTCCCGCCTACGTGAGCAGTTGGGATACGCCGTATTACTCCGGCACGCTGGGCACCCGCCTACTCGGCGCTGCCGTCGATCGTCGAGGGGGACACGAACGTTTATCTGGCGCCGCAGGGGGCCGCGGAACCGGCGCCGGCCGCGACGCCGACGTACTGGTACTACTGCACCAGTCCGGCCGGCTACTACCCCTATGTCCAGAACTGCAGCAAGGCGTGGATCTCGGTGGTGCCGCAGTCGGCGCCCCCGCCCGCACCCGGAAACTGACATGTCCAGAACAATCGTCCTGATTCCCGTCGTGGCCGCGCTGGTGCTCGCCGGCTGCGCCACGCTGCCGAGCGGCCCGAATGTCCTGGTGCTGCCCGGGCCGCAGAAAAACGCCGAGCAGTTCCAGGGCGACCAGATGGCCTGCCAGCAGTACGCGCTGGCGTCCATCGGCGGCGAGACGGCGGCGCAGAACGCCGCGAACAGCGCGGCGGCCAACGCCGTGGTGGGAACCGCGCTGGGCGCCGCCGTCGGCGCCATCATTGGCTCCGCGACCGGGCAGGCCGGCACGGGTGCCGCATGGGGCGCCGGCACCGGGCTGCTGTTCGGCAGCGCAGCCGGCAGCAATGCGGCGGGCTACACGTACTACGAGGCGCAGCGCCGCTACGACATGGCCTACGCCCAGTGCATGTACGCACGCGGCAACCAATTGCCGGGGCAGGTCGCCTATCGCGCGGCGCCGGCACGCCGGGCGGCCCCCGCCGCCTCGGCGTATCCGCCGGCCAACTATCCGCCGCCGGCCGCTTCCGACTACGGGTCGGGCCCACGCACGGCGGCGCCTCGCGGCGCTCCGCCGTCGGGCGGGGCCCCTTACGGCTACGGCGTTCCGCCGGGTCCTATCGCCCCCGGTCCTGCCGTTCCGGTGACGCCGCCCGGCAACTCGCCGCCGTCGGCCTATCCGCCGCCGGATGCGCCGCCGCCGCCGGGCGTGTCGTAACGCCCATCAGCGCTCGCCACGAACCACGGGCCGGAGGATCTCCGGCCCGTTGCACATTCGACCCCGGTTGTTGCGACGCGGCGGCGGCGCCTACGCGGGCTGATGCGCGATCCGCTCGCCGTGCTCGCGCGTCGCGTGGAAGCCGACCTGCGGCCAGCGCTCCATCGCGACCTGCAGGTTGAAGCGATTCGGCGCGAGATAGACGGGGTTGCCGTCGACGTCGGTGGCGAGCGAAGCCGCGCGGTCGCGCTCGAAATCGCGGCGCACCTTCTCGTCCGGGTAGGTGAGCCAGCGCGCGGTCGCGATGCCGGCGTCGTCGTAGATCGCGTCGACCTTGTATTCGCTGGCGAGCCGCGCCGCGACGACCTCGAACTGCAGCTGGCCGACGGCGCCCAGCAGCAGCGTCTTGCCGACGATCGTCTCGAAGACCTGGATCGCGCCTTCCTCGCCGAGCTGCTGCAGGCCCTTCTGCAGCTGCTTGGCCTTGAAGGGGTCGCGCGGTCGCGCGACGCGGAAGAGCTCGGGCGCGAAATAGGGAATGCCCTTGAAGGCGAGCGGTTCGCCCTCGGTCAGCGTGTCGCCGATCTGCAGTTGCCCGTGGTTGTGGATGCCGATGATGTCGCCCGCCACCGCGTCCTGGCTCTGCACGCGTTCGTTGGCCATGAACGTCATCACGTTGCCGAGCTTCATCTCGCGCTTGAGGCGCTGGTGCTGCGCCTTCATCGCCGGCGTGTAGCGGCCGGAGCAGACGCGGAAGAAGGCGATGCGGTCACGATGCTTCGGATCCATGTTCGCCTGGATCTTGAACACGAAGCCGGTGAACGGGGGTTCCGCGGGCTGCACCATCCGCACCCCGCCGTTGCTGGCCTGCGGCGGCGGCGCCCATTCGGTCAGCGCGTTCAGGATTTCCTGCACGCCGAAATTGTTGATGCCCGAGCCGAAGAACACGGGCGTCTGCCGGCCGGCCAGGAACAGGTCGAGGTCGAACGGCGTGCTGGCGCTGCGGATCAGCTCGACGTCGCGATGCAGCGCCGGCATCTCGCCCGGGAACAGTTCGGCGAGCCGCGGATTGTCCAGGCCCTCGATCAGCTCGCTGTCGTCGTGCCGGCGCTCCTCGCCCGGCGTGAAGCGGACGAGGCGATCGTGCCGCAGGTCGAACACGCCGCGGAACGTCTTGCCCATGCCGATCGGCCAGGTGATCGGCGCGCAGTCGATCTTGAGCACCGACTCGATTTCCTCGAGGAGCGCCACCGGCTCGCGCACTTCGCGGTCCATCTTGTTGACGAACGTGATGATGGGCGTGGCGCGCAGCCGGCAAACCTCGAGCAGCTTGATCGTCTGCGCCTCGACGCCCTTGGCGGCGTCGATGACCATGACGGCGGCGTCGACCGCCGTCAGCACGCGATAGGTGTCCTCCGAAAAGTCCTGGTGGCCCGGCGTGTCGAGCAGGTTGATCGTGTGCCCGTCGTATTCGAACTGCATGACGGAGCTGGTGACCGAGATGCCGCGCTGCTTCTCGACCTCCATCCAGTCCGACGTCGCGTGCCGCGCGCTCTTGCGCGCCTTGACGGTGCCCGCCATCTGGATCGCGCCGCCGAACAGCAGCAGCTTTTCGGTCAGCGTCGTCTTGCCCGCATCCGGGTGCGAAATGATCGCGAACGTGCGGCGCTTGGCGACGTCGCGCACGAGATCGGCGGGGAAGGTCGTGACGTTCATCGGAGGGGAAAGCAAAGGCCGCCGGCCGGAACTGGGCGACGGCGGCCAAAGAGGTCGAATTATAGCAACCCGTAGGTCGCGTCCCACACGACGATGGGACGGCGCCCTATCGCGGCGGGCGCGGCGGACTCGCACCATCGCCTTCGGGTCAGGCGCGCGCCGCGTCGTGCCGAAGCGCAAGCGCTGCAGTTCCTGCGCGCCGACGCATCCACGGCACTTCCGCGCCCGGCGAGCGCCCGTGCGTCGCGGCGCGCGCCGTCGCCGCGCGGCGACGCGGCGGCTCAGGGCGGCGTCAGCGGCCCCGTGAGCTCCCTGCGGATCGCGCGCAGCTTGTCCTTGACGCGCGCCGCGTTGGCCGTGCCCATCCGCAGCATGATCTTCTGTCCGGCCGAGCGTTCCTCGAGGTCGGCGTCGGCATACAGGTAGAGCACCTTCGGCTGCACGAGGCGCGGCGCGGCGATGTCCGGTGCCGCCAGCATGTCGTCGATGGCCTGGACCAGCCGGTCGTTGAAGTAGCCGTTCGGGTAGCCCAGTTCCTGGTACGCCGCCTGGAACAGCGGATAGAAGCGCAGGTACGCGGCGACGAGCTTCTTCGCCTCGGCCGCCTCCATGACGGCCACGTACGGACGGTAGCGCAGCGCGTTGTCGCCGCCGATCGCCAGCGTGTCGCCGCGGCCCGCGACGACGAAGGCGCCGGGCACCGGCTTCACCGGCAACACGCGCTGGGCGAGCGTCTTCCGCGGCAGGTTGTCGACGGTGGCGACGAACCGGCGGACGATCCCGTCCGGCACGAAGAAGCGCGCGAAGGCGTCGCGGCCGACCAGGCCGCCGAACGCGTCGGCGACGAGCCCGTCGCTGTCGGCGACGGACGGCAGCGGGACAGCGCCCGGCTGCGGGTCGGGCACCGGGTGCAGGATTCGCGGTGGTTCCAATGGCGCGGGCGCGGGTGGGGGTGGCGCAGCCGCGACCGGCGGCGGCGCTTCGACGATGGTCGAGCGCCAGTAGTAGTAGGCGCCGCCGCCCACCGCGACCAGCAGGATCGCGAGCCACGCCAACGGATTTTTCATGAACGATGTCCTCCGATTGCATGCGGCCGGGCAACGGCGCAATGCCGCAGCCGGCGAATGATGGTCATCGCCGCGTCATCGCCGCGACCCGCGCTCGGGTGTTCGCGGCAACGGCGCAGCGAACCGCATTGCCGCAGCGACGCGGCATGCCGCTCTGACCCCCAACGCGCCCGATGGTTGCATCGGCCGCGATCCGACGCGCCGACCGCCGATGACAGGAATCAACCTCGGCGGCGGCGCGGCGGTGCAAAATACGCTCTGACCCCAATCAGGAGGACATCATGGGCTACCGTTCCCTTCTCGTACACCAGGACGACAGCGACCAGAGCGAGCGCCGCCTGCGCGTCGGCGCCAGGCTCGCCCGCGCCTTCGGTGGCGAACTGGCCGCTGCCTACCTGGTGCCGACGCGCGAGATGACGCCGTTCACGTCGGCGATGCTGCCGGACACCGTCGTCGAGCAGCGCCTTCGCGATTCGGGCTCCGCGCAGGCGCGCGCCGAAGGCGCTTTCCGCGCCGTCGTCGAGCGCGAGCAACTGATGGCGTCCGGCTGGACTGCGCCCGCCGGCAAGCCGATCGAGCAGGCGATCCTGCACGCGCGCTACTCGGATATCGCGATCGTCGGACAGCCGCTGCCGGAGGACGCCCACGCGGCGTTCGGCAGCGATCTCGTGCACGCGATGCTGATGTCGGCGGGCCGGCCGGTGCTCCTCGTGCCGCATTTCGGGGAATTTCCTGCGATCGGGCAGACGGTGCTGATCGCCTGGAAGGAGACGCGCGAATCCGCGCGCGCCGTCGGCGATGCGCTGCCGTTCCTGAAGCGCGCGCGCAATGTCATCGTGATGTCGATCCTGGCGCCGGGGGAGGAGGCGGCCCGCGGCACGCAGGCCGACATCGGCATCGGCGAGTTTCTCGCGCGTCACGACATCGACTGCAAGGTGCGCCACGAGGTGGCCGACGACATCGACGTCGGCAACCTGCTGCTGTCGCGCGCGGCGGACCTGTCGGCCGACCTCATCGTGATGGGCGCGTACAGCCGGACGCGGCTGTCCGAGATCGTGCTCGGCGGCGTGACGCGGCTGATGCTGCAGTCGATGACGGTGCCGGTGCTGATGTCGCACTGAAGAAGAGTGAGGGTCCAGACGCGCATTTCGGTGAAGCTGCCGAGTTGCGAGTCTGACCCTCATTCTTCATGGCCACGCCCACGTTCCGCCTCATCGCGCACCTCGACATGGACGCGTTCTACGCGTCCGTCGAACTGCTGCGCTATCCGGAGTTGCGCGGCCGGCCGGTGGTGATCGGCGGCGGCCGGCGCCACCAGCCGGAGGAGGCGGTCGATCCGCGGCACCGGGCTCGTGACCCGCAAGTTCGCCACACTGCGCGGATACGCGGGGCGGGGCGTCGTCACGACGGCGACGTACGAGGCGCGCGCCTTCGGGATCCACTCCGCGCAGGGACTGATGAAGGCGGCCGCGCTGGCGCCGGAGGCGATCCTGCTGCCGATGGACTTCGACGCGTACCGCAAGTATTCGCGTCTTTTCAAGGCCGCGGTGGCGCGCATCGCGCCGCGGATCGAGGACCGCGGCATCGACGAGATCTACATCGACGTGACCGATGTGCGGCCGCCGGGCGCGGACGCCTATCCGGCCACCGCGGCCGTCGTCGACGCGGGCGATGCCGTCCACGTCGAATTCCCGCCGCGGTCGGCGGCCGAGGATTGGGGCGACGTCGCGGCACCCGAGTCCGAGACCGATGCGTGGTGGCGCGCGCGCGACGTCGCGAAGGCGCTGAAGGGCGCCGTGCGCGACGCCACCGGCCTGTCGTGCTCGATCGCCGTGGCGCCCAACAAGCTGCTGGCGAAGATCGCGTCCGAACTCGACAAGCCGGACGGGCTGACGCTGCTCCGCGCGGCCGACATCCCGACGCGCATCTGGCCGCTGCCGCCGAAGCGCATCAACGGCATCGGACCGAAGGCGAGCGCCAAGCTCGACGCGCTCGGCATCACGACGATCGGCGCCCTCGCGCAGGCCGACCTCGCGTGGCTCATCGAGCACTTCGGCCGCAACTATGGCGCGTGGCTCTCCAACGTCGCCCACGGCCGCGACGAGCGCGACGTCGTCACCGACAGCGAGCCCAAGTCGATCAGCCGCGAGACGACGTTCGAACGCGACCTGTCCGTGCGGCGCGATCGCGACGAGCTGTCGCGGATCTTCACCGACCTCTGCGTGAAACTGGCGGGCGACCTGCAGCGGAAGGGCTATGCCGGGCGCACGATCGGCATCAAGCTGCGCTTCGACAACTTCGCCACGGTGACGCGCGACCAGACGATTTCCGCGCCGACGCAGGACGCGCAGGCGATCCGCCGCGCCGCCGGCGAATGCTTGAAGCGCATCGACCTCGAGCGGCGCATCCGCCTGCTGGGCGTGCGCATCGGCTCGCTGTCGCCGGTCGGCGGCGCGGCGCCGGCGTCCGCGCTTCCCGGCTCGCGGTACGCCGCCGTGCGCGCTACCGTCACGAGTCGCGGACGACAGGCCTCGTTGGCCGTGAACCGTTCAACCGAAGGGGCGCACGCCGATCAGCGGACCGTGCAGCCAGAAGCCGAAGATCGCCCACGCGACGACGCCGATCGCCACCGCGAGCGCATCGCGGGCGAGCGTGCCGGGCGGGTAGACGGTGCCTGCCGCGCGGTCGCGCCTGCGCGCCGAAACGTAGTCGACGATCGCCCACGCGAGGAAGCTGCCGAACAGCACGACGTCGGCCAGCATGCCGTTGGCGAGCAGGTGCGCGAACGCCCACAGCTTGGTGCCGAGCACCATCGGGTGACCGAGCGCCGCCTTGATCCGCGTGCCGCGCAGGTTGCCGGCGGCGATCAGCACGAACGCGGGCAGCACCAGCAGCGACGCGGCATGCCGCGTCCACAGCGGCGGCGACCAGACGACGATCGGGTCGAGGCGCGCCTGTCCGTACCCCCAGATGATCAGCGCGAATCCCGCCAGCGCCACCAGCGAGTAGAGGCCCTTCCACTTCATTGCGCCGATGGATGCGATGCGTGCGCTGCGCCAGTCGTCGGCGACGATGCGCACCGAGTGGGCGCCGAGGAACAGCAGGAGTCCGGCGATGAGGGCGATCATGGGCGGATCTAGGAACGGTAAGATGACGGCACGCGCCAGCGCCGAAAGGGGCGGCGGCGCTTGAATCTTACTGCCAAACGAGTCCCGATGACTGCCCATTCACCAGCATCCCGTTTCGGCAGCGGCAACGCAGTGCGCCGCGTCGAGGACGACAGCCTGCTCACCGGCCGCGGCCAGTTCGCCGACAACTTCGTGCTGCCGGGACAAGCGCACCTCGTGTTCCTGCGGTCGCCGCACGCGCACGCGCGCATCACGGCGCTCGACGTGACGGCCGCGAAGGCGATGCCCGGCGTCGTCGCGGTCCTGACCGGCGAGGACCTGGTGGGCGCCGGCGTCAAGCCGATCCCGCAGTCGACCGACTTCAAGCGGCACAACGGCGGCGAGACGGTGGCGCCGCCGCAGCACGCGCTCGCCGTCGGCACCGTGCGCTACGTCGGCGAAGCGGTGGCGGCGATCGTCGCCGACACGCGCGAGCAGGCGCGCGATGCCGCGGAGGCGATCGATGTGCGTTACGAGGCGCTGCCGATGGTCGCCGACCTGGCCGACGCCGTCGCCCGCGGCGCGCCGCTCGTGTGGCCGGAGGCCGCCGGCAACGTCGCGTGCGAAAAGCGCCACGGCAACGCGGAGGCGACCGCGCTCGCGCTGACGGCGGCCGCGCACGTGGTGTCGCTCGACATCGTCAACCAGCGGCTGGCGCCGTCGCCGATCGAGCCGCGCGCCACGCTCGCGAGCTACGACGCGGCCACGGACCGCATCACGCTGCGCGTCAGCTGCCAGACGCCCACGGGCTTGCGCGACGAGCTGTGCACTGAGGTGCTCGGCATCGCCAACGACAAGGTGCGCGTCGTCGTCGGCGACGTCGGCGGCGGCTTCGGCATGAAGACCACGCTCTACGCGGAGGACGTCGTGGCGGCGTTCGCCGCGCGGGCGCTCGCGCGGCCGGTGAAATGGACGGCCGACCGCATGGAGGAGTTTCTCGCCGCCTCGCATGGCCGCGACTTGAACAGCCACGCGAAACTCGCGCTCGACGAGGACGGCAGGATCCTCGCGTTGTCCGTGCATTCGCACGCCAACCTGGGCGCGTATGCCACGCCGGCGGGCGTGGTCATCCAGCTGATGATCGGCCCGTGGGTGTCGACGAGCATCTACGACATCGACACGATCGACATCCGCGTGCAGGGCGTGCTGACCAACACGACGCCGACGGGCCGTATCGCGGCGCGGCCGGCCCGAGGCGATCTACACGATCGAGCGCCTGTGACGCCGCGCCGGCAGACCGGCATCGACCGTGAGTCGCTTCGCCGGCCGGCATGATCCGTCCCGCGCGATGCCCTACAGAACCCGATCGGCGCTTCGCCGCGGCCTCGCGACCGACTGGACGCAGCGCGCGGCGGCCTCGAGCGCGGGGCCGTTGCGGCCGCGGCATCGCGACGTTCGTCGAATGGACGGGCGGAGTGTTCCGAGCGCGTGACGGTCACCGTCGGCGCCGACGGCATCGAGATCTTCTCGGCGACGCAGCCGATGGGCACGTCGCTGGCGACGACCTTCACGCAGCTCGCCGTCGACGTGTTCGGCGTGCCGATGGACAAGATCGGGTTCGCGTTCGGCGACACCGATCGCGGCACCGGTTTCGGCAGCGCCGGGTCGCGCTCGCTGTTCGTCGGCGGGTCCGCGTGCACGTCGCGTCCGAGCGCACGGTGAAGAAGGCGCACGAGCTCGCGGCCGAACTCGAAGCGGCGCTCGGCGACATCGAGTATCGCGACGGCGTGTTCCGCATCGCGGGCACCGATCGCCTCGATCTCGCGGCGAAGCAGCCCGACAGCGCATCGTGCTCGTTCGACAGCACGGTGGCCGACGCGACGTGGCCCAACGGCTGCCACATCTGCGAAGTGGAGATCGATCCCGACACCGGCGCCGTCGACGTCGACCGCTACTGGTCGGTGAACGACGTCGGCCGCGTCGTGAATCCGATGGTCGTCGCCGGGCAGCTCGAAGGCGGCGCCGCGCAGGGGATCGGGCAGGCGCTGTGCGAGCGCGTCGTCTACGATCGCGAGAGCGGGCAGCTCTTGACCGGCTCGTTCCAGGACTACGCGCTGCCGCGCGCGGACATGATCCGCCACTTCGCGATGACGACCGACGAAGGCACGCCGTCGACGAACAACCATCTCGGGTGCGGCGCGTGGGCGAACTCGGCACGATCGGCGCTGCGTCCGGCCGATCGTCAATGCGTTACTCGAGCGCGTCGCGCTGCGCCGGCGTCGGCGTTGTGGGCTGCAGAGCGTTACCGCCGAAACGTTGCGGCACTCGCCAGCGAGTCGCCACCTAACGCTCTGACCCTAGCGCTCAGCTCGCCAAGCGCCGACCCTGCCGCGATCAACGCCGGCCGAGATGGCGCCAGTACCAGAGCATCGCGCCGCCGCCGACCAGGCCGCCCAGGTGCGCGAAGTGCGCGACGCCGGCCTGCGACCCGGTGACGCCGAGGAACAGCTCGATCACCGCGTAGATCACGACGAAGATCCGCGACGGAATGGGGATCGGCGGGATCAGCAGCATCACCTTGTTGTGCGGGAAGAACACCGCGTAGGCGAGCAGCAACCCGAAGACGCCGCCCGACGCGCCGACCGTCGGATACAGCCCGCCCATCATCTGCGTCACCAGGAGCTGCGTGACGGCGGCGGTGATGACGCAGACGAAGTAGTAGGTGAGGTAGCGGCGCGATCCGACGACCTGCTCCATCGCGCCGCCGAACATGTACAGCGCGAACATGTTGAACGCGAGGTGCATGAGGCCGCCGTGCAGGAAGCCGTAGGTGACGACCTGCCAGAGCTCGAAGCTGACCTGGCCGCCGCTCGCGCGGTCCGCCGAGAGCGGCCACAGCGCGAACGGAATCGCCAGTTGCGGGGCGACCGACTGCAGCAGGAAGACGGCGACGTTGGCGACGATGAGGGCGGTGGTGACGGGGGGCATGGGCGACGGGGAGGTGGCGAAAGGGGGCTGGGCAACCGGATTGTGCCCGTTCGGGGAACCACGAGCCGCAACGGACGGTCGGTACTGTTCGCGCCATGATCGGCAGGCGGCGGCGAGGCTCAAGGGTTGCCCCCTGTTTCCCGCCAGCGCCTGGAGACTTCCGTCCGGCGCGGATTTTCGCGCATGATGCTGCCGTTTTCGTCCCACAATCCGTCTTGCCCCGGAATCCGACGCCCATGTTTCGCTTGCTCTGGCCCCGTACCGCCCTCATGCGCACCCTGCTCGGCGTCGCCGTCGCTCGCCGGCTTTGCCGCCGGCTGCGCGACGCTCGAGGAAAAGGAGCGCGAACTGACGTTCCGCGTCGTGAAGGAAGACGCCGGCTGGTACAGCGGCCTTCCGGCGACGGTGGAGGAGCTGTACGTGCCCGTCAGCAACGCCCCGGGCGCGCCGCGCATCCACGCCTGGTGGTGGCCGGACGCCGATCCGAAGGCGCCGACGATCTTCTACCTGCACGGCGTCCGCTGGAACCTGACGGGCAACCTGCGCCGCATCGAGCAGTTGCGCAGCTTCGGCTTCTCCGTGTTCGCGATCGACTACCGCGGCTTCGGCAAGAGCGACGGCGATCTCCCGTCGGAGCAGATGGTCTACGAGGACGCGCAGGCCGGCTGGAACTGGCTCACGCTGCGGCAGCCCGATGCCGCGCGGCGGTTCATCTACGGCCACTCGCTGGGCGGCGCCGTGGCCATCGACCTCGCCGCGCGCCTGGCCTCGACCAACCCGCGCGCCGGACCCCAGGCGCGGGGGCTGATCGTCGAGTCGACGTTCACGTCGCTTCCCGACGTCGTCGCCGAATTGAGCTTCAGCTGGCTGCCGACCGGTCTCATCATGTCGCAGAAGTTCGACTCGATCGCCAAGATCAGGACGGTCGACATGCCGGTGCTGGTCGTGCACGGCGCCGGCGACCGCTTCGTCCCGTCCCGGTTCTCGCAGGCGCTCTACGCGGCGGCACCCGGTCCGAAAAAGCTGTTGCTGATCGAGAACGGCAGCCACAACAACAGCATGTGGATGGGCAACGGCCAGTACCAGCACGCGCTGGGCGAACTGTTCGGCCTCTCCGGCGCGCCGGCGGGCGACGCCCGCGTCAGCGGGACGAGCCCGACCGCGCTCGGCACGAGCCGCTTCTAGGCGATCGCCGGAACGCGACGAATCCAGAGATGGCGAGATCTGAGCCGCTCGACTCCCCGCGCTGGCGAGCAACGCCCCCGCTGCGCGCGCCGGCTCGGGACGGCGGCCGCCGGAATGGTCCGCCATAAGCGGACTCGCGGCCCCCGCGCGAATACTCGCGTTGACGTGGGCGCCGCGCTCGCCCAAAGTAGCGACCGCACGTCCATTGCCGCCTGCCGATCGCAGGCCTCCCCAGAAGCTCCGCGAGGATCGCCGATGACCCGCCAGAGCGCGTGCTTCGCGCTTTGCCTGACGCTATGTCCGATGGCCGCCGTCGCCGCCGCCGAGATCGGCACGGTCACGCTGGGCGAGGCGGGCACGCGGCTGCTGCGCGGCGCGACCTGGTACAAGCTCGCGCCGGGCACGCCGGTGGAAGAGGGCGACATCGTCGCGAGCAGCGACGGCGCCCAGGTGCAGATCGAACTCGCCGCCGGACTCGATCCTGGCGCTGGCCGGCGCCGGCGCTCTGTACCTGTCGCCGTCGGCCAAGGGCGCCCCGCTCGCCGTCACGCTGCCGGCCGGCTGGCTCAAGCTCGCGGCCAAGGCGCCGGGCGCGCGCGTGCGCACCGGGCCGTTCGACGCGACGATGACGGAAGGCGCGCTGGTCGCGCACGCGCAACCCGGCTCGGCCGAGGTGTTCATCGAGGCGGGCAGCGCAAGGCTCGTCGAGTTGACGCCGGCGGGGCTCCCCGAGGCGACGGCGCGCGACGCGAAGCGCGGCGAGCACTGGGCGAGGCCGCCATCGGGCAAGTTCACGACGGTGCCGCGCGCGCCGAAGGCGTTCGTCGACGCCATGCCCCGCCACTTCACCGACCCGCTGCCGGCGCTCGCGGGCAGGATGAAAGCGAAGCCGGCGCTGGTGGTCGATCACGAGATCACGTTCGCCGAGGCCGAGCCCTGGCTCGCCGGGCGCGACCGCGCGGCGTTCGAGAAGCGCTTCGCCATCCGCCTGCGCGATCCGGCGTTCCGCAGGGCGGCCGAACCGAATCTCGCGCGGTATCCTTCGTGGGACCGCCAGCTGCATCCGGAAAAATACCTGCCGAAGCCGCCGCCGGCACGCTGAAAGTCCGCCGCATCGCGAAGAGGACACCGCATGAAACTGATCTGGAAATTCAACCTCGTGCTGCTCGGCATCTTCGTGCTGGGCTTTCTGATCGCCGGCTACATCTCGTACCGCGCGCTGCAGCAGAACGCGCGCGAGGAGATCCTGCAGAACGCGCGCCTGATGATGGAATCGGCGCTGTCCGCGCGCACGTACACGACGTCGCAGGTCAAGCCGCTGCTCGACAACCAGATGAAGTACGTGTTCCTGCCGCAGTCGGTGCCCGCGTACGCGGCGACCGAGCAGTTCTCCGAGTTGCGCAAGAAGCACCCGGACTACACCTACAAGGAAGCCACGCTCAATCCGTCCAATCCGCGCAACCGCGCGGCCGACTGGGAGGCCGACGTCGTCAACATCTTCCGCAATGCTGTCGGACCGGCCGGAAGTGGTCGGCGAGCGCGATACGCCGGGCGGCCGGTCGCTCTACCTCGCGCGGCCGATCCAGATCAAGAGCGGCACCTGCCTCGAATGCCACAGCACCGTCGACGTCGCGCCGAAGACGATGCTCGACCTCTACGGCAGCGCCAACGGCTTCGGCTGGAAGATGCAGGAGGTGATCGGCGCGCAGATCGTGTCGGTGCCCATGGCCGTGCCGATTGCCCGCGCGGACCGGACATTTACCGCATTCATGGGTTCGCTGGCCTTGGTCTTCGTCGCGATCTTCGTCCTGCTCAACGTCATGCTGTACACGATGGTCATCCGCCGCGTGACGAACCTGGCCGGCATCGCCGACCAGGTGAGCCTCGGCAACATGGACGCCGGCGAGTTCAAGTCGACGAGCAGGGACGAGATCGGCGTGCTGACCGGCGCGATGGGCCGGATGAAGGCGAGCCTCGTGCAGGCGATGAAGATGCTCGACAACTGATGCGCCGCGTTCGCGCCGCGTGCCGCCGCTGATGGCCGATCCCCAGCGGCTGGGCAAGTACGAGATCCGCGGTGCCCTGGGCAAGGGCGCGATGGGCATCGTCTATCGCGGCTTCGACCCGAACATCGAGCGCGAAGTCGCGATCAAGACGATCCGCAAGGATCTGGTCGACCCCGATCTCGCCGCGCAGTACATGGCGCGCTTCCGCAACGAGGCGAAGGCGGCCGGCCGCCTCCATCATCCGAACATCGTCGGCGTCTACGAGTACGGCGAGGACGAGACGGTCACCTACATCGCGATGGAGTTCGTCGACGGCACGGGCCTGCGCGAATACCTGAACCGCAAGACGAACTTCGACTTCGCGCAGCTGACGGCGCTGATGGCGCAGCTGCTCGACGCGCTGGCGTTCGCGCACGACCGCGGCATCGTCCATCGCGACATCAAGCCGTCGAACCTGATCGTCACCGCGCAGGGACAGCTCAAGGTCGCCGACTTCGGCATCGCCCGCGTCGACACGTCGAACCTCACGATGGCGGGCATGGTGATCGGCACGCCCTCGTACATGTCGCCCGAGCAGTGCCGCGGCCTCGAAGCCGACGCGCGGTCCGACCTCTTCAGCGCCGGCGTCGTGCTCTACGAATTGCTGACCGGCGAGAAGCCGTTTCGCGGCACGATGGAGGCGGTCGCGTACAAGATCTGCCACGAGGATCCGCCGCCGCCGTCGAAGCTGTCGACGCTCAAGCTGCCGTCAGCCGTCGATCGCCTGGTCGCCAAGGCGCTCGCCAAGGCGGCGGCCGATCGCTTTCAGACCGCGCGCGCGTTCCGCGACGCGCTGCGCGACGTGGCGGAGTTGTCGGTCGAGGTCGACGACGGGCTCGGCACGACGATGGTCAGCATCGGCACGCTGATGCTGCAGCCGCCGAAGCCGGCGTGGGACGACGACACGCTGCGCACCGCCGAGTACGAGCTCGCGCGCGCGCTGGGACCGATGGCGAAGCTGATCGTCCGGCGCGCGGCGTCGCAGACCAACGACCGCGCGGAGCTGTGCTCGATCCTGTCCGGCAACATCGTCGGATCCGGACGCGCGCCGGCAGTTCGTCGCCGCGTTCAATCAAGGCGGCAGCGGCGTGCGCACGGGTGCGACCGGCGGCTCGGGCGTGCATGCGACGGGATCGAATGCGTCCGCATCGGGCCGCACGCGCAGCATCGGTGCGGCCAGCGTCCCGGGCGGCACGCTGCACGCGAGCGCGATAGGCACGCTGTCGGCGCCGCTCGAGCAGGCGTTCGTCGACCTGGTCACCGCGCGGCTGGCCGTCTACCTGGGCCCGATCGCGCAGATCGTCACCAAAAAGGCGGCGCGCGACGCGCGCAGCCGCAGCGAGTTCGTGCAGCGGGTGGCCGACAACCTGGGGACGCAGGAGCGCGCGGCGTTCCTGCGCGAGTTCGGCTACGGCGACCGTGCTGAGGGGTCCGTGACTTTGGGGTCAGAGCAACAATTTTCTTAGGGGTCTATCTTACGGGGTCAGTATCTTACGGGGTCAGAGCCGCAATCATCTTAGGGGTCAGAGCCGTAACCGTCGGCGCGCTCCGTCGGGGCATTGCCTCGACCTTTCGGAGCCGATGGTACGCGCCGATGGTTACGGCTCTGACCCCTAAGGACCTCATTTCCCCCGCGCCGTCGCCGTCAGCTCGCGCAGGTCCGGAGCCTCCGCGATCCGCATGCATTGCGCGATGAGGGTGTCCGCGCGGGACGCGCCCAGCACCGGATCGACCAGTCCGTGGAATTTCCGGGCGAGATCGTCGTCGGTCATCGGCCGCTGCCGGCTGCCGATGGCGTGCGGCACGAAGAGGTGCAGCGTGCGGCCGTCGTTGCACGTCACCGTGACGTCGGCCGCCGCCTCGTCGATGGCCGGATCGACCGTCGCGTGGACGCGGTCGCGCAGCGCGATCACGTCGGCGCCGCGCGACGATGTCGTCCTCGAACTCGTCTCTCCGCCGCCTGCCCGAACAGGATGCCCGCCGCGCACGCGTGGTACACGCTGAACTTGCCTCGAGCCCGTGCGCGGCGCCTTCTTGCCGGTCAGCTCGAGCACCAGCGAATGCACGCGCAGGTCGATGCGCTCGATGTCCTCGGCGCGCAGCGCGTGCGCGTCGCGCAGCTGCACGCAGCCGTCGATGCTCGGATGGATGACGATGCCGCAGGCGAACGGCTTGTACGAGTTGAACGAGATCTCGAAGCGCTGTCCCAGCTCGTCCGTGATCTCGCTCCAGTCGCACTTGGCCGAGTACGTCTGCGCGAGCCCGCGCGGCGCCTCGATCGCGCGCGCCGACGCCGTATAGCCGTGCCTGGCCATCAGCGCCGACATGAGGCCGGCGCGCGCCGCGCCGCCCGGATGGAACGGCTTGGTCATCGAGCCGAACTGCTCGCGCACGCCGATCGGCTGCGACGCCGCGATGCCCAGCGCCATCGTCGCCTGCGCCGGCGTCGAGGCCGAGCAGCCGCGCGCACGCCGCCGCCGCGCCGAGCATGCCGGTCGAACCCGTGATGTGCCAGCCGCGGTCGTAGTGGTCCGGGTAGATCATGTTGCCCGACGCGGCAGGCGACGTCGATGCCGAGCACGAGCGCATCGATCAGCTGCGCGTCCGCTCGCGCCGCGTGTGCTCGGCGAGCGCCAGCGCCGCCGACGCGACCGGTCCCGCCGGGTGGATGATCGTCTTCAGGTGCGTGTCGTCGAAGTCGAACGTGTGCGACGAGATGCCGTTGAGCAGCGCCGCGCTGCCCATGTCGACGCGCTCGGCGCGCCCGAGGATCGTCGCCTGCGCCGCCGGTGACGAACTCCTGCACGGCCGCCAGCGCCGCCTCGACCGTGGGATGGCGCGCGGCGCCGATCGCGCAGCCGACCCAGTTCAGCAACGTGCGGTGCGCCTCGCGCTCGACGGCGTCGCTCCAGCCGCGCGACGGATGCGTCGCGACGAACTCGGCGAGGATGCGGGTGACCGGCGGCGCGTCGGCGTCCGCGGCGACGTCGTGTTGTGGCCATTCAGCGGTCTGGCCACGGTACTGAGCCTCGCCGCCAGGCTGCGCCGTTGATGTCAGTCCGTGATCTCGATGTTGCGTTCCTTCGCCACCTTCGACCATTTCGCGATGTCGTCGCGCATGTACTGGCCGAACTCGCTCCGGCGTCATCGGCATCGGCTCGAGCGCCTCGCCGGACAGCCGCTCGCGCAATTCGGGATTGGCGAGCAGCTTGTTGATCTCGGTGTTGAGCCTCGTCACGATCGCCGGCGGCAGGTTCGCCGGGCCCGACGATGCCGTACCACTGGACGCCGTCGAATCCCTTGTAGCCGAGTTCCTCGAACGTCGGCACGTCGGGCAGCAGCGGGTGCCGCTTGGGGCCGGTGACGGCGAGCGGCTGCATCTTGCCGGCCTTGATGTGCGGCAGCGCGGCGGCGAGCCCGGGGAACAGCGCCTGCGTCTGCCCGCCGAGGATGTCGGTGATCGCCGGCCCGATGCCGCGATACGGGCACGTGCTGCATGTCGAGGTCGGCGGCCGACCTTGAACTGCTCCATCGCGAGGTGCGTGAGCGTGCCCGGGCCCGCCGAGCCGTACGACAGCTTGCCCTTGTTCGCCTTCGCGTAGGCGATGAACTCCGCCAGCGTCTTGACCGGCAGCGACGGCGGCACCACCAGGACGTTCGGCGTGCCGCCGACCATCGCGATCGGCGTGAAATCGCGTACCGCGTCGTACGGCAGCTTGCGCACCGCCGGGTTCGTGCCGTGCGTGCCGACGTAGCCGACCATCAGCGTGTAGCCGTCCGGCGCGGCGCGCGCGGTCGGCCTGCGAGCCGACGATGCCGCCGCCGCCGCTCTGGTTCTCGACGACGATCGACTGGCCGAGCGCCTTGCCGAGCCGCTCGGCCGATCGTGCGCGCGACGAGGTCGACGCCGCCGCCCGGCTGCACGGGCGCGATGATCTTGATCGGCTTGTTCGGGTAGGCGCCCTGCGCGAACGCGGGCCCGGCGATGGCGGCGACGATGACGGCGACAGCAGCGGCAGCAAGCGGCCTGACAGGCTCGTGGCGCGAGACTCCATGCTTCCTCCGGTATGGCGGCGGGCCGGCCTCGACGTGCGGCGTCTTGTACTTCTCGCGATTATCACCCAAGTCGGGCGACCGGCGGCCGCTGCCTGCGGCCGGGAGGCGTGGCAGAATGGGCAATGGCCAGTCGCGACATTCCACTGGGCTTGGCGGGTGCAGGCGACGCGCACGCGATCGCGGCGATGTCGCGTGACCTCGATCGAGGCGGGGCTCGGATGGGAATACCGGCCCGAACGCGTCGCCAAGATGATCGGCAATCCCGATACCGTCAGCGTCGTGGCGCGCGACATGCCGCGGCTTGCCGGTTTCGCGCTGATGTCGTTCGGGGACGAGCGCGCGCATCTCGTGCTGCTCGCCGTGCGGCCGCCTCATCAGCGACGCGGCATCGCGCGGATGATGGTCGACTGGCTCGTCGAGTCCGCGCTGACGGCCGGCATGGCGTCGATCCACGTGGAACTGCGGGCGGACAACGCCGCGGCGTTCGCGCTTTATCGCGGCGCCGGGCTTCGACGGAGACGTTGCGGGTGCCCGGTTACTATCGCGGCCGCGAGGCGGCGGTCCGGATGACTGCGGCTCCTGCGGTCGCCGACGGCGGCGTTGCCGGCGTGGCAACCGCCCACGCTCGACCGCCGTTGACCACCGCGGACGCGACGCGCAAAGGGTAACGCGGCGACGTCATGCCGAGCGTCGCCGCGGCGCCGTGCGTAGGCAGGGCGACCGCGCCGGTGGCCACTGCGCCTCAAGCCGCGTAGAAGAAGTCCACCATCCGCGCGATCTGCCCGCGCATCATTTCGCGGCCGAACACCGTCGTGCAGCCGCATTGCTCGGCGAGCGCGAGCAGCGGCGTGCGCTCCGGCTTGACGATCGCATCGAACACGACGAGGTCGCGCGGCAGCGCGGTGATGGCCACCGGCAGGCGGGCGTCGTCGAGCATGCCGACGGGCGATGCATTGAGGAAGATGTCGATGTCCGCCGTCGTCGGCGGGCCGGCGGTGACGCGCACCGCGGGATTGGCGCGCGCCACTTTCGCCGCCAGCGCGCTCGCGCGATCGCCGTCGACGTCGAAGATGCGCAGCGACGCCGGTCGTTCGCCGCCGATCGCCGCGGCGATCGCCGAGCCGGCGCCGCCGGCGCCGAGCAGCATGACGCGCCTGCCGCGGAACGGAATGCCGCGGCGGCCGAAGGCTTCGACGCATCCCGAGCCGTCGAAGATGTCGCCGCGCCAGCGGCCGTCGGCGCCGCGCGCCAGCGCGTTGATGGCGCCCACGACCTGCGCCTGCGCGCCGCAGCTCGTCGGCCAGCGCGCAGGCGCGCGCCTTGTACGGAATGGTGAACACGAGCCCGCCCAGGTTGCGCAATCGCAAGAGCGGCGGCAGGCACGCGTCGAAATCCTCGGGCAGCACGTGCAGCGGCACCAGCACCGCGTCGTGGCCGCGGCCGACGAGCTCGGCGGTGATCATTTCCGGCGACCGCACCTGCTCGATCGGATGCCCGACGATGCCGAAGAGGCGCGTCTTGCCGGATACGTAGTCGACCTGGTCGGTGTGCGTCATCGTCGTCGCCGCTGTGCGCGCGGATGGTAGCATCCGCGTTCGCCGCCGTCCCCCTGCTGCCGGAGTGCCGCATGCTTTCCCGCTCGCTCGCCGCCTTCCATTGCACGAATCCGGAGATCCCGATCGCATTGCGTTCCCGGCCGGCCCGTTCGGCGGTCCCCGGCGCATTGATCCCATCGGACTTCGCGGAATGGAGCCGTCATGAACGTCACCTTCGACCTCGACCGGGCCGCGCACGAGCTCTACGACGCACAGGGGCGCCGCTTCGACGCGATGACGCGGACGTGGACGTTCGTGCGCTCGGCCGAGAAGAGCGCGGTGTGCGAGAACGTGGGCGCCCTGGCGGCCGCCGCCTGGCTGCAAAAGGAGAGCGAGCATCCGCTGCGCGTACCCATCGGCGTCATCGGGCCCCGCGACGCCATCGTCGGCGCAGCTCATCGCCGCGATGCGCGTCGGCGAGCTGCTCGCCGATTGCGGCTTCGTCGTCATCTGCGGCGGACGCCACGGCGTCATGCAGTCGGTGTGCGAGGGCGTGAAGCGCGTCGGCGGCACGTCGATCGCCCTGCTGCCGGACTCGGACACGTCGCACGCCAATCCGTTCGTCACCGTCGCGCTCGCCACCGGCCTGGGCGAGGCGCGCAATGCGCTGATCGCGAGCGCGTCGTTCTGCCTGATCGCCATCGGCGACAGCTTCGGCACGCTGTCCGAAGTGGCGCTGGGGCGGCAGTTCGGCAAGCCGGTGATCGGTATCGAAGGCGCGGCGCAGGTCGACGGCGTCGTGCACGCCGGATCGCCGCAGGAAGCGGTGACGTTGGTGGCCAAGGCGGTGCTGGGCGTCACGGACTGAAGGCTCTTGTGCGGGGCCGCGGCATCCTCCATTTGCCAGTTCATGGCCCACGAACCCTTGCAGGCGGGACTTTTCGACGAGCCGGGCGAGCTTCCCGGGGGACTTGTCTACCAGCCGGAGTTCCTCACTCGCGCCGACGAGGACGCGTTGCTTGCCGCCATCGCGCCACTGCCGTTGCGCGAGGCGAGGTTTCGCGAGTATTTCGCCCGTCGGCGGGTCGCCCATTTCCACGACGGGCCGACGCGCCGGGCTACGACGCGCGGCGCCGGGCACGTTCACCAGCGGACCGCGCCGGCATTGCGCGCCGACCTGCCGCGCGCGTCGCGCAACGGCTGGACGCGCCGGCCACGGACTTCATCCATGCGCGGTCGCGAGTATCGGCCGGGCACGCAGATCGGCTGGCATCGCGACAAGCCGGCCTATGGCATCGTCCGTCGGGACCTCGCTCGCCGGCTGCGGCCGGATGCGCTTCCGGCCGTACGCCGCGCTGGACGCGCGCCATACCGTCGCGCTCGACATCGCACCGCGATCGCTGTACGTGATGCGCGATGCGATCCGCTGGCAATGGCAGCACAGCATGCTGCCGACAAGGCGCTCGGTACTCATCACGCTGCAGACGCGCGCCGCACCGGCGACGTCCATCGCCCGCGCGTAACGCCGCGGCTTCCGCACCCCGCCGCCGGCGAATCCGCGGGCGCTCGCGCCGGTGGCGGCGCGCTGCGTGCGCCCGCACCGGAACCGCGCCGCGCGGAAGTAATACAATCGGGCGGCAAACCCTCCCGAATGTCCGTTGCAGCGTCTCCCGCAATTTCCGCGTCGCGGTTGCGCGCGGGCTTGCTGCTGCGGCTCTCGCCTGAACGTCGATCGGAATCGCCATGCTTGATCTCAAACGTTTGCGCGCACTTTCGCCCGATGTCCTGACCGGCTTGAAGCGCGGCGTCGAGAAGGAAAGCCTGCGCGTGCGGCCGGACGGCGCGCTCGCGACGACGCCGCATCCGCCGCTGCTCGGTTCCGCGCTGACGCACCCGTTCGTCACCACCGATTTTTCCGAGTCGCAGCTCGAGCTCATCACCGGCGTGCACCGAGCGGCGAAGCGTGCATCCACGAGCTGACGGAAATCCACCAGGTCGTCTACCGCGCGATCGGCGACGAGCTGCTGTGGTGCGCGAGCATGCCGTGCGGCTGCCCGGAAGGACGACGCCATCCCGATCGGCCGGTACGGCACGTCCAACGTCGGCCGCGCCAAGACCGTCTACCGCATCGGCCTCGCGCACCGCTACGGCCGGCGGATGCAGACGATCTCCGGCATCCACTACAACTTCTCGCTGCCCGAGCCGGTGGACAACGGCGCTTACTTCGCGCTGATCCGCAATTTCCGCCGCCACTCGTGGCTGCTGCTCTACCTGTTCGGCGCGTCGCCCGCCGTGTGCGCCATGTTTCGTCGACGGCCGCCAGCACGAACTGCAGCGGCTTGCGCGACGGCACGCTCTACCTGCCGTTGCGCCACGTCGCTGCGCATGGGGCCGCCTGGGCTACCAGAGCGACGCGCAGGCGTCGCTCGCGGTGAGCTACAACAGCCTCGACAGCTACGGCGCGTCGCTGCAGGACGCGCTGACGCGGCCGTATCCCGACGTACGAGGAGATCGGCATCCGCGACGGCGACGACTACCGGCAGCTGTCGACGACGCTGCTGCAGATCGAGAACGAGTTCTACGGCACGATCCGGCCGAAGCGGCCGATCCGGCAGGGCGAGCGCCCGCTGCATGCGCTGCGCGAGCGCGGCGTCGAGTACGTCGAAGTGCGGCTCATGGACCTCGATCCCGTTCGAGCGATCGGCATCACGCGCCGACACGATGCGGCTGCTCGACGTCTTCCTGCTGTACTGCCTGCTGAGCGACAGCCCGCCGGACACGCCGGCGGAGATCGTCGCCTTCGCGCGCAACCAGCATCGCGTCGCGTCGCGCGGCCGCGAACCGGGCCTCATGCTCGAACGCGGCGACGAGGAAATCGCGCTCGTGGACTGGGGCCGCGAGCTTTTGGGCGAATGCGCGCCCGTCGCCGCCGCGCTCGATGCCGCCAACGCGACGGGCGCGTACGCGAAGGCGCTGGGCACGCCGTGGCGGCGCTCGACGATCCCTCGCTGACGCCGTCGGCGCGCGTGCTGCAGGCGATGGCCGACGGCTTCGACCACTCGTATGCGCGTTTCGTGCTCGCGCAGTCGAAGCGGCATCGCGACGCGATTTGCGCGTTGCCGCTGGCGCCGGACCTCGAGGAACGCTTCGCGCGGCTGGCCGAGGAATCGCGCGCGAAGCAACGCGAGATCGAGGCGGCGGACACGATGCCGTTCGAAATCTACCGGCAGAAGTACCTCGATCCGGGGCGCCTGGGAGCGTAGGTCCACCGAATCGAACGGCGGCGGGGCCGTCCAGTGCGGTGCGGACGCGCCCGATTCCGGTCCGGGCGGCTTGCCGGCGGCATCCGTAGCCGCCCGACGGACACGCGGTCAGGGCCGCCCGCGAAATATTTCAAGGCGTATCCAGTTGATAACAAACGTTTAAATGCCATGACGGCGCGACGGATATTGAACTCCCGCCCTTTCGGCACAACTAATGCATGTTGCAGTGCACCATTCCATTGGAGAAACCGATGAAACCATCGTCCCACAAGGGCGTGGGCGCGATCGGCGTCCCCGTCCGACACCGGTCGGCAAGTGTGCGTCCCAACGCGCTCGCGCAGGAAGCGGTCAGGTATTCGCGGCAGCTTTCGCAGACGTCGGCGGACAGCGTCCTGGCGCTCGTCGCCTTCGCCGCCAACCAGGCGCTGACGCGGCAGATCGAAGCCGCGCACCAACTCGGCCAACTGACGCTCGCGCAATCGAAGGAACTCGACGCGACGGCGAAGCGCGCATTGCCCGCCGGACCGTGCCGCGATGCGCTGATGCTCGCGGCGCGCATGCAGGCCAACGCCGCGGACACGCTGGTATCGGTGGCGAATCAGTGGGGCCGCCGTTTCGGGCACCTCGCGTTCGCGTTCCCGATGCCGGATCGCGTCGACTGACGGCGTCCCGCCGGCCGGCGCGTACAGGATGAGGGGACGAGGGGCTGACCCTCGCAGGGCGAGCGGCGTCCGTCACGGCTCGCGCAGCGCCCGCACGCCCTTCGCGTAGACGTCGTCGAAGATCGCCTCGAGCGCCGGATGCGCGCCGCGCAGCCCGTCGACGACGTCCTTCGCCCACTCGACGTATTCGCGCTTGCGCTCGGGCGTCCACTGCGCGGGTGGCGCGGCGACCATGTCGAAGACGTTGCATATCTTGTCGGCCAGCTTGACGAGCTTGGCGCGGTCCGACAGCGCGTCCGCCGTCTCGACCTGCAGCCGCTTGCGGTCCGCCTTGGGCAGGCGCGTGTCGTCGGTGACTTCGAGCACGACGGACGTGATGACTTCGCCGAAATGCAGCCGCAGCTCGTCGGCGGTGGTGTTCGTGTCCTCGATCGTGTCGTGCAGCAGCGCGGCGCAGAGGATGGCGACGTCGTCCACGCCTTCGCGCTTCAGCAGGCTGGCAAGCGCGATCGGGTGGTTGATGTAAGGCGATGCGTCGGCGTCCTTCCGCCGCTGGTGGCGATGCTTTTCCGCGGCGAAGGCCACCGCTTCGAGCAGGAGCGACTGCGGGTCGGTGCGCATCAGGAGTCCCGTGGGTCAGAGTGGATACCGTGCCATTTACGCCATCGCATCAGGACCGCGCACACGGGCGCGACTCCTGATCTTCGGCCCGTCGCCTACCACCGCAACAGCCGCGGGCCGAGCAGCGCGCCGGCGGCCGTCGGCAGCAGCATCCCCAGCACGTACCAGAAGCCGAGGAACGGCGCGCCCAGTTCGGGGCAATGCAGCGAATACACGAGCGCGGCGCCGGTGCCGGCGACGAGCCCGGCGACCGCGCCGGCGGCGCGCAGCCGCGTGGGCGCCGCCCCGCGCATCACCCAAAGCATGGCGACGAACAGCGGAATGGACAATCCGGCGATCAGCAGCGGGCAACTGCGCCACGTCCGGCCGAAGAACTGGGACGCGAATTCCGGGGCGCCGCCGCGCGCGACGACGACGAGCGCCAGCACCCACATCGCGATCACCGGCGCCGCCAGTGCCATCGGTGTCCACGCGACGCGCGCGCCGGGCCGCGACAGCCGCAGCGCCAGCATCACGCTGGCCGCCGTCAGCGCGGCGACGTAGCCGAACTTGATCCAGAACATCGGCAGGCGCGTCGCGGCGGCCAGGTCGGGGCGAACTCCGAGCAGCATCGTCACCAGCAGCAACGCCACACCCGCGCCCGCGGCGAGGCCGACGGCGTAGCGGCGCGCCACCGCATGCGGGGCCGCCACCGCGCCGCCACGCGCCAGCATCGTCACCAGGTCGTCCGTCCTCATCGCGATCCCCGTATCCTCGCCGCCAGTGCTTTCAGGCCGCGGTGGATGCCGACCTTCACCGCCGATTCCGACATGCCCGTCAGCGCCGCGGCTTCGGCGACCGACAGCCCCGTGATCTTCACGTGCACGATCGGCAACCGCTGCCGCTCGGGCAGCAGCGCCAGCAGCGCCGCCATGTCGCGCCGCGCGTCGGCCGCGTCCTCGTCCGACGCGGCGAGCAGCCCGTCGTCGTCGTCGAACGGCTCGTGCAACGCATCGCGGCCCGCATGGCGGCGGACGAAGTCGATCCACTTGTACTTCGCGATCGCGTGCACCCACGCCGTCAGCGGCTGCCGCGCGTCGTAAGTATGTCGCTGGTTGTGCACGGCGAGCAGCGTCTCCTGGACGAGATCCTCGACTTCGTCCGGCATGCGGGCGAGCCGCTTGCGCAGGAATGCGCGGAGGTGCGCGGCGAGCTCCTTCAGGAACTGCTGATACGCCGCGGCGTCGCCGGCCAGCGCGGCGACGAAGAGCGGATGCAGCCGGGATTCACTCTCGCTCACGCTCGGGCGTTGGGCAACCGTCATCGCGGCATCTTACGTCCGCGCTCGCGGCTTGTGCGGCACGCCGCCGTGACCGGAGGCGCCGCAAAAACGATGGCGGGAACCGGTCCGGCCTTTAGCAGTACGTCGAAATTCGCTTGCTGCCGGCACGCCGCTCGTTTCTTCTTGGCCCTCATTTTCGTGGCGCCAAAGCGGCGGCGCGCGGCCGCCCGAAGTCGCCGCTCATATCTTGTATTGCTCGTCCTCGTTGAAAAACGCGGGGAAGCTGTCCTCCCGCGTTTTTCAACGAACTGTTAGGGTCCCGTCGGCAGCGACAGCGTCGCGAGGAACTGCTGGTAGTAGGTGGACAACCCCAGCAGGTCGTCCGGGCTCGTGCCGAGTATCGACACCATGAGGCCGCGCTGCTGGGCGGTGAGCGAGCCCTTGCCGTCGGTGACTTCCCAGATCGCGAACTGGACGGCCGACGCCTTGCGAGTCCCAACGGATCGTTCGCGGCACCCAGCTTGCCGTTGGCCATCGCCACGATATCCTGCAATTGCGCGTTGCCGGTGATGGGGCCCGGCGCGTAGATCGCCGTGGCCTTGGATGCGCCGCGCGACTGCTGCATGCAGAACAGGTGCAGCACGAACCTGCGCGTGGTCCCGGGCGCGATCGTCGCCTGCCGCGCTCGACGGCCAGGCCATCCTGGTAGGTGCTCGTCGTCGCGATGAACGTCTGGCCCGCGGGAATGACCAGTTCGAGCAGCGTCGCCGTGGTGTTGGCGATCTCGACGACGACATTGACGAGATCGACGCCGCTGCCGAGCTCAGTCGACGATCCAGGGCGATCGTCCGCGCCGCACGCGGCGAGCTGCGGCGGCAGCGTCGCGCCTTCGCCCTGCGGCAGGCACATGACGAGACCCTCGAACACCCAGCCCGCCATCGACTGCAGCAGGCTCGCCTGCGTCGAATAGCGATGGTTGGGATCGCCGCGCGCGCCGTTGTTGTACGTGCGGTAGAGCGGTTGCGTGCCGGCGGGACACGCGCCGCCAACGGGCAGCCTGACGGCGAACGCGTTGGTTTCGAACGTCCACGCCGGATACGAAAGGCCATCGATGGCAATCGATTGCCAGGCGGTCTTCACGAATGCGCACTCGTTCGGATCCGCCGTGTAAAAATGGCTGTTCGGCCCGATGCGCGACCCGTCGGGCCGATAGCGATCGGTTCCGAAGAAGCGGCACACCGGCACGGTACCGGCCGGCGGTCCCACGACGTCCCAGGCGGGAACGTGCCGCCGGTGCGCTTCCACGCGCCGCCGAAGGCGCCGCCGTCGAGAGCACCGCGATTTCCGCGGGATCCGCGGAAATGAAGTAGTGGTCGAGCGCCGCGTTGTAGTACTCGACGACCTCCACAACTCCGCCGGGCGCGTTGACCGTGAGCGCGGGCGCGGCCTTGCGAACCATCGTCGCGGGCGTCGCCGCGAGGTCGGGCCACGCGATGCGGCCCGCCCATGCGGGCAGCGCAAGGGCGGAGGCGACGGTGAGAAGCAGGCAAGCGGTGAAGGCGCGAACGGCAGCGAAGCGATTCATGAATTCTCCTGCGTTGTCGGCCCTAGCATCGCATGGGCGAGCGTCGCATGTCCACCGGCGAGACGCGTGGTCGCGAAGCGGCGGGCCGCAACAGGTCGCGACACCGGACCATCCACGCCCCGGCGTTCATCAAGCGGTGCCCGCCGTCCGCGGGCCTCTCGCGCTATCCTCCCGGCATGCCTCTTCTCTCGCTCCAGGACGCCGAACTCGCCTTTGGCCTGCATCCGCTGCTCGACCGCGCCGCCTTCATGATCGACGACGGCGAGCGCATCGGACTCATCGGACGCAATGGCACCGGCAAGTCGTCGCTGCTCGCCGTCATCGCCGGCACGGCGCAGCTGGACGACGGCGACTTCAAGCGGCGCGACGGCCTGCGGACGGTGCTGGTCGAGCAGGAGCCGGAACTGCCGCCGGCATCGACGCTGCGCGAAAGCCTGGCGCTGCGCGGCGGCCTCGTGCCCGCCGCCGACCATTCGCACGACGAACGCGAGCGATGGCGGATCGAGGCGCGGCTCGTCGAATACCTGCACCGCTTCGGACTCGACGAGGCCACCGCGCCGGAATCGGCATCGGGCGGAGAGAAAAAGCGCGCCGCGCTGGCGCTCGCGTTCGCGCTGACGCCCGACCTGCTGCTGCTCGACGAGCCGACGAACCATCTCGACCTCGACGGCATCGCGCTGGTGGAGGATCTGCTGCGCAAGCAGCCGACGTCGATCGTCATCACGCACGACCGCACGTTCCTCGACCGCGTGACGACTCGCATCGTCGAGCTCGACCGCGGACTCCTGCGCTCGTATCCCGGCAATTTCGCCGCCTACGAGACGCGCAAGGCCGACGAGCTCGCCGCCGAGAGTGTCGCCAGCCGCAAGTTCGACACGTTCTGGAAGCAGGAAGAGGCGTGGATCCGCAAGGGGGTCGAGGCGCGGCGAACGCGCGACATGGGCCGCGTGCGCCGTCTGGAGCAGCTGCGCCGCGAGCGCTCCGAACGCCGCGAGCGGCTCGGCAACGTCAGGATGACGCTCGAAGCCGGCGAGCGCTCGGGCAAGCTCGTGGCCGAACTGACGCAGGTCACCAAGCGCTTCGGCGAGCGCACTGTCGTGCGCGACCTCGACCTGCGCGTGATGCGCGGCGATCGGCTGGGCGTCATCGGGGCGAACGGCGCCGGCAAGTCCACGCTGCTGAAACTGATCCTCGGCGCATTGCCGCCCGACAGCGGCACCGTCAAGCTCGGCACCAAGCTGCAGGTCGCCTACTTCGACCAGATGCGCGCGCAGCTCGACCCGGAGCGCACGCTGGTCGACACGATCAGTCCCGGCGGCGAATGGATCGAGACGGCCACGGCCGCAAGCACGTGCTGTCGTATCTCGGCGACTTCCTGTTTCCGCCGCAACGCGCCAACGCGCCGGTGAAGATGCTGTCCGGCGGCGAGCGCAATCGCCTGCTGCTCGCGCGCCTGTTCGCGCAGCCGGCGAACCTGCTGGTGCTCGACGAGCCGACCAACGACCTCGACATCGAGTCGCTCGAGTTGCTGGAAGACACGCTGCAGGCGTATCCGGGCACGTTGCTGCTCGTGAGCCACGACCGGACGTTCCTCGACAACGTCGTCACGCAGACGCTGGTGGCGGAGGGTGACGGGCGCTGGAAGGAATACGTCGGCGGCTATAGCGACTGGGTGGCGCAGCGGGCCGCGGCGACGTGGCGGAGCCGTCCGGCGGGCGCCGGTGGCGCGGCGAACGCGCAGCCGCGCGGCGCGCCGCGCCGGTGCCAAGCTGTCGTTCAAGGAGCAGCGCGAGCTCGACGCGCTGCCGGGGGAACTCGAAGCGCTCGAGCAGCGAGCAGCTGGCGTTGACGCAGCGGATGAGCGCGCCCGACTATCACAAGCAGGGGGCGGACGCGATCAAGGCCGACCGTACGCGCGCGACCGAAGTGGAGCAGCTGCTGACGGAAAATTCGAGCGCTGGGCCGCGCTCGATGCGCGCGCCCCCAAAGTCGCGGCGGACCGATGAAAGGACGACCGCCTCGAGAGGCGGTCGCCGGTGTCATCGGAGCAAGGAGACAAGCTCCACTGCGCAGTCCTCGAGCGTCTTCGCGTTCGCCCTTGGGCGTATGGCATTCGCTTCGTCGGATCGCTCCTTCGTTGCGGTGCTTGCGCACCAGCGCCGCCGTCTTGACCGACGCCTCGACGTCGTCGATCGCCAGCACGAAGAGCTTCGCGTCGCCGCGCCTTGGCCGCTGCAGCAGCTCCAGCCGCGACGCGTCGCCGTAGTAGACCTTGTTGCCGAACCGGCGCACGAAATCGACCTGCTGGTAGCTCGACCTCGAGGGCCGTGAACGGGATGCCGCACATGCGCAGCACGCGCGCGACGATCTGGCCGAAGCGGCCGTAGCCCGCGATGATCACCGGGTTGCCCGGCTCGTCGATGGTGTCGAACTCGGGCGGTCGCTCGCGCGCGCTGCCAGCGCTCGAGCAGCCTGCTCGTGCAGCGACGAACAGAAGCGGCGCGAGCAGCATCGACAGCGTGACCGCGATCACGAGCAAGTCGCGCGGTCTGCGCTCGAGGATGCCGGCCCGCGCCGCGACGTGAACAGCACGAACGCGAACTCGCCGCCCTGCGCCAGCCGCACCGCGAGGCGCTGCGCGTCGTCGTTCGCGGTGCCGCTGACGCGCGCGATGCGCGTAACATCAGCGCCGCCTTGACGCCATCAGCGCCGAGCGCCACGCCG
Organism: uncultured beta proteobacterium; assembly: GCA_963823475.1. Classification (GTDB taxonomy): domain Bacteria; phylum Pseudomonadota; class Gammaproteobacteria; order Burkholderiales; family Casimicrobiaceae; genus VBCG01. Next base: position 125,156 of record CAWGLS010000012.1, on the reverse strand, counting down.
AGCACCGGCAAGCGGCTGCGCCGCCAGCAGCCCGAGGTTGGCGCTCATGCCGACCGCGATGAAGAACAGGCCCGAGCAGCAGTCCCTTGAACGGCTCGATGTCGGCCTCGAGCTCGTGCCGGAACTCGGAGTCGGCGAGCAGCACGCCGGCGAGGAACGCGCCGAGCGACATCGACAGGCCGATCGCGCTCCATCACCAGCGCCGTCCCGACCACGACGAGCAGCGCCGCCGCGGTGAACACCTCGCGGCCGCCGTGCGCGCGACGAACTTGCAGCGCCGGGCCGCACCAGCAGGCGGCTGCCGACGATCACGGCGGCGATCGCGCCAAGCCCTTGGCGCGCCAGCGATCCAGTCCGCTTTGCCGCGCCTCCGCGTCCGGCGCCAGCAGCGGCAGCAACGCGATCAGCGGGATGACCGCCAGGTCCTGGAACAGCAGGATCGCGAACGCCTCGCGCCCTGCGGGCTGCGTCAAGCTGCTCGCGCTCGCCGAGCGACGCCAGCACGATCGCCGTCGACGACATCGCAAGCCCGAAGCCGACGACCATCGCGGCCTGCCACGCCAGGCCGAGTGCCAGTGCGCGACGCCGACCGAGCACGACGCCGTCACCAGCACCTGCGCGCCGCCGAGTCCGAACACCGGGCTGGCGCAGCGCCCACAGCCGCGACGGCTCGAGTTCGAGTCCGACCAGGAACAGCAGCAGCACGACGCCGAACTCGGCGAAGTGCATGCGTGCCTTCCGACGTGCGGGACACGCCCAGGCCCCAGGGGCCGATCAGCACGCCGGCCGCGAGATAGCCCAGCACCGCGCCGAGCTTGAGCCGCCGGAACAGCGGCACGACGATCACGGCCGCGAGCAGGAAGACTGCGATGAGGAAGAGCACGGTGGCGGTCCTTGCGATGAGGCGTGTGTGCGGATGCTAACCTCCGGCGATGACCGAGGCCGCGGAAACCCATCGGCTCGATCGTGCGGTCGACGACGCGTACGACCACGTGCTCGGCGCCGGCGACGAGGCGCCATCACGCTGGTCGAGTACGGCAGCTACGACTGCCCGTACTGCCGCGCCGCGAACGAGCGCATCGCCGAGCTGCGCGACCGCTTCGGCGATCGCCTGCGCTACGTGTTCCGCCACCGGCCCGATCACCGGCAGCGACATCGCGCGCCGCGCGGCCGACTGGTCGCGGAATGCGCGCCGACGACGGCACGTTCTGGGAGGCGCACGTCAAGCCTGATGACGCGCTCGGACCGACGCTGACCGAGGACGACCTGGACGCGCGTCGCGGCGCGACTCATCGGCCTGGCGCGACGCAGGATCGCCGGCCAGGCACGCGGCGCGAGCGCGCGTCGACGCCGACATCGACGAGCGCGCGGCGCAGCGGCGTGCAGTTCACGCCGACCTTCTTCATCAACGGCCGGCGCTACGACGGCCCGTGGGACGAAGCTCGCTGCCGAGGCGATGCTCGGCTCGCTCGGCCACCGCGTGCACTCGGCGGCGCTCGACTTCGCGAGCTGGGCGCCGTCGACCGGCGTGCTGCTGCTGCTCGACGATCCTCGCGGTCGTCCTCGGCAACTCGCCGCTCGGTCCGGCGTTCGAGGCGTTCTGGGACACGCCGTCGGCATGCGCTTCGGCGACGCGGGCTTCAGCATGTCGCTGCGCCACTGGATCAACGACGGCCTGCTGACGATCTTCTTCCTGGTGGTCGGGCTCGAGATCAAGCGCGAGTTCACCGTCGGCCGCCTCGCCAGCCGGCGCTCGGCCGCGCTTGCCGATCGCGGCCGCGCATCGGCGGCATGGCTGGTGCCGGCGCTGCTCTACCTCGCTCGTGATCCCGCCGGGCCGCTGGAGCACGGCTGGGGCGTGCCGATGGCGACCGACACCGCGTTCGCGGTCGCGCTGATCGTGATGCTGGGCGCGCGCGTGCCGGTCGAGCTGCGCATCTTCCTGACCGCGGCGGCGATCGTCGACGACATCGGCGCCATCGTCGTGGTCGCGCTGTTCTACTCGGGCGACGCTGCAACTCGGCGTATCTCGCCGCCGGCGCGTCGCTCGACCGGTCGCTGCTGGCGCTGCTCAACCGCTCGGGCGTCTACCGCGCGCTGCCGTACGCGGTGCTCGGCATCGCGCTCTGGGCCTGCGTGCACGCCGGCGGCCTGCACGCGACGCTGGCCGGCGTGCTGCTCGCGCTGTTCATCCCGACGCGGCCGCCGCCCAACCTGCGACGCGCTGATGGTGCAGGCCAACGCCGATCATCGCCGCCGAGTCGCGCGCGGCGAGGAAGTGCTGCGCCACGGCCCGTCCGACGCCGGCGCTGCGCGCCCTCGACGCGATCCACGACCGCATCGAATCGCCCGCCGACCGCTGCTGCGCGCGCGTCGAGCCCTGGTCGAGCTACGTCGTGCTGCCGCTGTTCGCGCTCGCCAACGCCGGCGTCGTCGATGTCGATCGAGCGTCGTGGACGGGCACGAACCGCTGATCCTCGCCATCGTGGTCGGGCTGGTGCTCGGCAAGCCGCTCGGCATCGTGCTCGCCGCCGCGCTGGCGGTGTGGCTCGGGGTCGCCGTCAAGCCGGCCGCATACTCCTGGCGGCAGCTCGCCGGCGCCGGCGCGCTGGCCGGCATCGGCTTCACCATGTCGCTGTTCATCGCCGGGCAGGCGTTTCCGTCGGCCGACGACTTCGCCGCGGCCAAGATCGCCGTCTTCGCCGCGTCGATCCTGTCGGCGGTGATCGGCGTCGCGGTGCTGTGGAGGCCGCGGAAGGCGCGAAGTCGATCCCGAACCGCCGTCCGCAGCGTACGGGCGCACGCCGGCCGCCTAGCCCGAGCCGCTGGCCGTCACGATGCCGGCAAGGGTGCGCCTCGATGGCCTGGCACTCGGCGCCCCGAGAACTTCTCCGCCACCACGTCGATGAAAGCGCGCGTCTTGGCCGGCATCAGGCGCCGCCCGGGGAACACCGCCCACGGATCGATCGGCGGCAGGCGCCCACTGCGCGCAGCACGCGCCGCGAGCTCGCCGCTGCCTCACGTCCGGCAGGCGAAGTGGTCGTTCACTGCCGCGATGCCGCCGCCTGAGCGCGCCATCCGCAGCAGCAGCTCGGGCGAGTTGGCGGTGGCGCGGCCCGGCGGCACGCCCTCCCACCGGGCTCGCCCGCGTCAGCGTCCATTGCGTGGGCTCGCCGTTGCGCGGCTGCAGCCGCAGCGCGTCGTGCTCCATCAGCGCTTCGGGCTCGCCCGGCGTGCCGCGCCTCGGCCAGGTAGTCCGGCGCCGCGTACAGGCCGGCGGTGAACGTCGCGACAGCCGGCGCGCCGCCAGCGTCGCGTCGTCCGGCAGCTCGCCGATCCGGACTGCCACGTCGAAGTTCTCGGCGACGAGGTCGACGCGGCGCGGCGACAGGTCCAGCTCCAGCGAGATCGCCGGGATGCGTGCGACGAACGCCGCCAGCACCGGCGCCAGCACCAGCGTTCGCCAGATCGCCCGGCATCGACACGCGCAGGCGCCCGCTCGGCACCGCCTGGCGATGCTCGCCCAGCGCCATCGCGGCGTCGACCTCGGCGGCCACCTGCCGCGCGTGCTCCAGCACCGCTGTGGCCGAACTCGGTGACGGCTGAGCCTCCGCGTCGTGCGCAGCAGCAGGCGCTCGCCGAGCTGCGCCTCCAGCGCCGCCATCCGCCGCGACACGGTCGACTTGGGCATGCCCAGGCGCTCGGCGGCGCGGCGGAAGCTGCCCGCGTCGGCCACGCGGGCGAACAGCAGCAGGTCGTTGGGGTCGATGGATGGCGTCATGTGATTGTCCCGTCATGAGAACAATGATATCCATATTAGCAGCTTCTCTGATGATTTTTGGCAACATCTATAGTCGATCCATCGACACAACCCCGATGGAGCCCGCGATGAACATCCTGCAGATCAACTCCAGCGCCCGCCGCGAAGGCTCCCATTCCACCCGCCTCGCCGACCGCCTCGTCGCACGGCTGCGCGACGCCGACCCCGAAGCCGACGCTGACCGCTGCGCGACCTGGCCGCGACGCCCGCACCCGGTGCTCGACGAAGCCGCCGCTCGGCGCGCTGTTCACGCCGGCCGACCAGCGCACGGCCGAGCAGGCCGCCCGCGTCGCGCTCGACGACGCGCTGATCGCCGAGATCCAGGCCGCCGACGTGGTCGTGCTGGGCGTGCCGATGTACAACTTCGGCGTGCCCGCGCAGCTGAAGAACTGGATCGACGCGATCGCGCGCGCCGGCGTCACCTTCCGCTACACCGCGAACGGCCCCGAAGGCCTGCTCACGGGCAAGAAGGTCTACGTCGCGCTGGCGCGCGGCGGCCTGTACCGCGACACGCCGGCCGACTCGCAGGTGCCCTACCTGAAGACCGTGCTCGGGTTCCTCGGCATGACCGACGTGCACTTCGTCTACGCCGAAGGCCTGGCGATGGGCGCGGAAGCCGAACAGAAGGCGCTGGCCGCGGCGCACGAGCAGATCGACGAAGCGCTGGTCTGACCCGATGGCCGCATGGGTCGATGCATCGAATCCGTGAACATGAGGGGGCGGAGCCCGGCAAGAACTCGGCCCGACCCCGGAAAGGACGACTCCCATGACGACCGACTCACACGCATGCCGCCGACGAAACCGTCACGACGCCGCGCGCGGTCGAACGCCTGGTCGCCGGCCTGCCGACCTCCGACGGCGCCGGCGTCAAGCTCACGCGCGTGCTGACGCAGCCGCTGCAGCGCCGGCTCGATCCGTTCCTGATGCTCGACGCCTTCGGCACCGACAATCCGCAGCGACTACATCGGCGGCTTTCCGGATCATCCGCACCGCGGCTTCGAGACCGTCACCTACATGATCGCCGGCCGCATGCGCCACCGCGACAGCGCCGGCCACGAGGGCCTGCTGCCAACGGCGGCGTGCAGTGGATGACGGCCGGCCGCGGCGTGATCCATTCCGAGCTGCCGGAGCAGGAAGACGGCCGCATGGAGGGCTTCCAGCTCTGGCTCAACCTGCCGGCGAAGGACAAGATGCGCGCGCCGTGGTACCGCGACATCCAGAGCGCCGAGATTCCGGAGTTCGTCACGGCCGAAGGCGTGACGGTGCGCGTGATCGCCGGCCGCAGCCACGGCGTGGCCGGCGCGATGCAGCGCGACGTCACCGAGCCGCTGTACCTCGACCTCGCGCTTCCGGCGGGCGCGACGTTCGCGCAGGCGCTGCCGGCCGGCGCACAACGCGTTCGTCTACGTGTATCGCGGCGGGCTGCAGATCGGCGACACGCAGGTGCCGGTGCAGCGGATGGCGATCCTGAACAACGACGCCGGCAGCGACGGCGTCGTGCTGACGGCGCCGGCGGCGACGCGCGCGCTGCTGATCGCGGGCCAGCCGCTGAACGAGCCGATCGCGCAGTACGGTCCGTTCGTGATGAACACGAACGACGAGATCTTCGCGGCGGTGCAGGACTATCCAGGCCGGGAAGGTTCGCGGCGGCGGCCGCCTGAGGCGCCAGGCAAGTGGCCAGGCAAGTGACCAGGTAGTTGCGCCAGGCAAGTGGCTCGAGCAAGCGGCCGAACCGGAAGCCGAATCAGTGGCCGGATGAGCCGCCGCCCGACCGTAATGGCGCAGCGAACAACGGGCTCGCCTACAATGGGAGCCCGTTCTTTATTGGAGGTTCGTCATGCGTCGCAATTGCAATTTGGCCCGTCCTCTTCGCCTTCGCCGGCGGCATCGCGTTCGCGCAGGCGCCGGCACCGGACACCACCGGCGATCTGAAGAAGTTCGAAGGCACCTGGGTGATGGTGTCGGGCAAGAAGGACGGCCAACCGGCGGCCGCCGACGCCGTCGGCAAGAGCAAGATCGTCTGGAAAGGCAGCGACGTCGTCATCGAGACGCCGCACCAGGCGAAGGAGGCGATCAAGGCCAGCGCCAAGGTCGGGCCGCCGGCGGCGCACGCACGATGGACTGGCTGCGCGCCAACGGACCCGATGCGGGCAAGACGATGCTCGCGATCTACGAATTCCGCGGTAACGACGAGTACGTGATCGTGTTCGCGCCCGCGGGCAAGGATCGGCCGAAGGACCTCGACGCGAAGGCGGGCAGCGGCCACACGATGCACGTGTGGAAGCGCGTCAAGTCTTCGTAGGAAAGCCACGCTCCGCGCAGCTTCCGCGGCAACCGTCGCACGCGCGACCGCTCCCTGCGGTCGCTCGCTTTGCGGTCGCGCATCGGCGATCGCGCATTTGCCATCGGTGGGCTGCCGCTACGCGACGATGTAGGGCGCAAGACGCGCCAGGTCCGGCTCCACCCCCAACCCCGGCGCATCCGAGAGCGTCGCGACGCCGTCGACGACCGTCAGCGGAAACACTTCCTCGCGCAGCGGATTGGGATTGGCATCGACCTCGGCATAGCCCTGCTCGCTGCCGCTCCCGGCCAACGCGTGCATCGACGCCGCGAGCCCGACGCCGCCGGCGAGCCAGTGCGGGCAGTACGCGATGCCGCGCGCGTCGGCGTGCCGGGCGACGTCCAGCCCGCCGCTGATGCCGCCCCACTTGCCGACGTCCGGCTGGACGAACGCGAGGTATCCGCCCTCGATCGCCTCGTCGAACGCCTGTTGTCCGCGCAGATTTTCGCCGGCGGCGAGCGCAATGCCACCGCGCGCGGCCAGCAATCCCCACGCTTCGTGCGGCTCGTCGGCGCCGATCGGCTCCTCGATCCAGTGCGGACGATGCGGTGCCAGCGCGGCGATGCGCGCCACGGCGTCGTCCGCCGTCCATGCCTGGTTGGCGTCGCACATGATCGTCGCATCGTCGCCGAGCGCCGCGCGCATCGCCGCGAGGTTCTCGACATCGCGCTGCGCATCGAAGCCTACCTTCAGCTTGAACGCACGATGGCCTGCCGCACGCTTGCGCGAGGGCGACTTCCGCGACGCGCTCGGGGCCGATGCCGCTCGCGTAGACGCGAACGCGGTTGCCCCCGCCCAGGTGCCGCCACAACGGCACGCCGGCGCGCCGCGCGGCCAGGTCCCACAGCGCCTGGTCGACCGCGCCGGTGATCTGCGCGAACGGTCCCGGTTCGCCGCACTGGATCGCCATCTGCCGCGTGCGGCGGTCGAGCAGTGCGCGCACCGGCGCCGGATCGTCGGCCGCCACGCCGGCGAGCAGCGGCGCGAAGATGCTCGCGACCAGCCGTGCGCGATGCTCGGCGCCCACTTGCGGGAAGTTGCTGAACACCTCGCCCCAGCCCCACGCGCCATCGCTGGCGCTCACCCGCAGGAACACCGCCGGCCGATTCGTCATCGCGCCGAAAGCATTCGCGACCGGTTCGGCGATCGGCGCGCGGAGCGCCCAGCATTCGACCTTTTCGATCTGTGTTTCCATCGGCCGCGTTTTGGTGAAGAATCCCGGTAGTCTAATCGCGCCTTCCACGCGCAAGGGATTCCCATGACCACGTCTCACGAAAGTGCTCCGCGCGGCCGTCGGGCTGCTCGCGTTCGCCGCCGCGACGCACGCCGCCGCGCAAGGCTATCCGACGAAGCCGATCCGCCTCGTCGTCCCCTTCCCGCCCGGCGGCGCCGTCGACGCCTACGCGCGCACGATCCAGCCGGCGCTGGCCGAGAACCTCGGACAGCCCGTCGTCATCGAGAACAAGACGGGTGCGAGCGGCATGATCGGCACCGAGGCCGTGGCCAAGTCCGCCCCGGACGGCTACACCCTCGTCGTGGGCAACATCGCCACCTTCGCGATGAACGTGGGCATCTACAAGAAAATGCCCTACGACCCCGTGAAGGACCTCACGCCGATCATGCACACGGTGAAGGTGAACTACGTGGTGGTGGTGAACCCCGAGGTGCCCGTGAAGACCGTGGCCGAGCTCATCGCGTACGCGAAGGCCAATCCCGGCAAGCTCTCCTACGGCTCCTCCGGCAGCGGCAGCGCGCAGCACATGGCGGCCGAGCTCTTCAAGGCGCGTGCGGGCGTCGACATCACGCACGTTCCCTACAAGGGCACGGGTGCGCTCGTGGGCGACCTCATCGCGGGCCACGTGAGCCTCGCCTTCGCGGACCAGGCGAGCATGATGCCGCAGGTGAAGGCGGGGAAGCTGCGCGCGCTGGCCGTCGGTGGCCTGCAACGCTCGCCCGACTACCCGGACATTCCCACCATCGCCGAATCGGGCAATCTCCCCGGGTTCGAGGCCGTGGCGTGGCAAGGCATCGCGGGCCCGGCGGGTCTTCCGCCCGCCATCGTGAAGCGGCTGAACGAGGCCTTCCGCAAGTCGCACGAGGCGCCCGGCATGAAGGAGAAGCTCGCGAACGTGGGCCTCACCTCCGTCGGCGGCACGCCCGAGGAGTTCGGCCGCTACATCGGAGCGAGATCGCCAAGTGGTCCAAGGTCGCCAAGGACATCGGCGCCAAGGCGGAGTGAACCGCGCGGCGGCGTGGCGCGAGGGCGACCGTCGCCACGCCACCATCAAACAAGGGGCCGCGCGGGCGGCCCCTTGTCCCTTCGAACCGCGTTACCTGAACGCGTACCGGACCGACCCGTACACGAACCGCGCGCGCGCATCGTAGTACGACGGGTCGTACCCGGCTCTGGAACGTGAGGTTCGAGTTCGTCAGCGGCGGATTGCTGTCGAACAGGTTCTTCACGCCGAGCGTCAGCGTGAGCTGCTTGAATCCCGTGTAGCTTCCCTGCAGGTCCCACAGGCTCAGGCTGCCGACGCGGCGCGTGTTCCCGTCGGGATCGATCTGCACGTCGGTGTACGAGCTCTGGTACGTGTTGCCGAGCGTCGCCGGCCACGGCCCGACGTTCCCACGTGCCCGCGATGTAGCTCTTCCACCGCGGCGTGATGCCCGTTGCCACCGCCTGGAACGCGTTGGAGACGACCCGGCGAAGCTGCCGTCCGGCTGCTGGACGTCGTACTTGATGTAGTACGTCCCGGTCACCAGCGCGCTGAACTTGCCGTACGTCCGTCGTCGGAAAGGCGAGGCGCGCGTCGATGTCGATGCCCTGGATCTTCGTCCTCGGCCGATGTTGACGAAGCGCTGGTCGATCGCGGTGATCGGGCACGGGCGGTCCGCCTGCGCAGGTCGCACGCGCGGGTGACGAGCTGCTGTACGTGGCGTACAGCGCCGGATCGAGGATGGTCGCGATCGGCACGCCGTTGGTGACGATGGTTGTTCGACGTCGAGGTAGAACCAGTCGGCGCCGAGCGACACGCCGGCCGCGGCTCCCATACCGCGCCGATCGTCGTCTGGTTCGCCTTCTCCGGCTTCAGCGCCGGGTTGCCGCCGAACGTCACCGTCGTACTGCGTGTTGCAGTCGGGGTTGTCGGGATCGTCGGGGTTCGTGCATCGCAGAGGATCGCTGAGGCCGGCCTGCGACAGTCCCGGCGTCTGCGGATTCCACAGCTGGTACAACGTCGGCGCCTTGAAGCCGGTGCCCCACGAACCGCGGCACCAGCAGCGAGGGCATCGGCTGCCACCGCATGCTGAGCTTCGGATTGGTCGTGCTGCCGAAGTCGCTGTAATGGTCGTAGCGCACCGCGACGTTCGCCTCGAGCGTCTTGACGATCGGAATGTCGAGCTCGCCATAGACGGCCCATGCGGTGCGCGAGTTGCTGATGCTCTGCAGGTTGCCGCCGTAGCCGGAGACGTCGCCCGTCTGCAGCAGCGGGTTCGGATTCTGCGACAGCTCCTCCCTGCCCGCCTGCACGCCCACGGCCAGCGCCATCATGCCCGCCGGCAGCTTGTAGATGTCGCTCGAGCCCTTGAGGTCGATGCCGTAGCCCTGGAGCTTGCTGTTGAACGTCTCGGCGTTGTAGTTGGCGGCGCGGACCTCGTCGGTGATCGCCTGCGTGTTGGGTCCGAACAGGTTGACGCGGCCGCTGTTGAGGATCGGCAGGATCGTCGAGAACAGCGGAAAGCCGCCGTTCAGTCTGCTCCTTGCTCGTGTTCTGGCTGTAGTTGAACGCGCAATCCCAGTCCCAGTTCCACGCGGTGCCCTTGACGCCGGCGACGATCTGCCATGCCTCGTTGGTGTCGGTCGTGTCGCGATTGCCGCATTCCACGCAGCGATAGCGCACGTTGAGCGGCTGGCCGTTGACGCCGGCGGCCGTCGCCAGCGCCGTCGGATAGAACGGGCTCGTCGGCGGCAGCAGGATCTCCGAGGCGCCGCTCGGCGGTCGACGGTCGTGAAGATCTGGTCGGAGAACGGGTTCGGCTGGATGACGAATCGCGTTTCCTGCTGCGAGTACAGTCCCGTCAGGTAGCGCCTGCCAGTTCGCGTTGAACTGGTAGCGCGCGGAGCCGAAGAGGTTGAGCTGCTTGGTCGTTCGGGATCGACGTTGACGCCGTCGATAGCGCGACGGGGTCGTAGCGGCAGCGGCTGCCCACGACGATCGACGGCGCGCAGTTCGGGAAACCCGGGGTTGCCGATGTTGCCGGTCGAGATGAAGCCCGGAAACGTCTGTCCCGACGTCGTGTCGAGGTTGATGTCCGGGAGGTAGCCGGTGCGCGAGAAGTTGCGGTCCGCTCTGGCTCAGCGTCTTCTGCTCCTGGTAGTTGACCGCGACGAACGCGTTGTACTTGTCCTTCGTCAGGTCGCCGATAGCCGGCGGTCGGCCATCAGCTGGTACTGCTCGCCGCCGCCGCTGCGCGTCGGCGCGCCGTACCACGCCGTCGCGTCGAGTGCCCGAGAAGTCCTGCCGCATGATGAAGTTGATGACGCCCGCGATCGCGTCGCTGCCGTAGATCGCGGACGCGCCGTCCTTCAGCACCTCGACGCGCTCGATCGCCGCGAACGGGATCGCCGCGAGGTTCACGCCTTCGGCGCCGGTGATGCCGCCGGAGAACGTGCCGAGCCGCTTGCCGTTGACGAGGATCAGCGTGGAGGTGCCGCCCAATCCGCGCAGCGACGCGGTCTGGTTGCTGAACGTCGTCGCGCCGATGACGTTGCCGAGCGACACGTTGCCCAGCGCTGTTGTTGGCCGAGATGAGATTCATGATCTCCATCGCGTTGGTCGCGCCGCTGCGGTCGATCTCGCTGCGGTTGATGATCTGCACCGGCAGCGCGCCTTCGCCTTCGATGCGCTTGATGTTCGAGCCCGTCACCTCGACCCTGATGTCCTGCGCCAGCGACGGGCCGCCCGGGCCTGCGAAAAGTGCGGCGACGGCGCCGGCGACCGCCAACCGCCGGTGCCCGATGTTCGTGGTCTTCATACGGTGATTCCCCCTGAAGGATGTGACGCTGCGTTGTTCGGGCAGCGCTGCCGGTGCACGCGTCGCAGGCTGCGATACGAAGCCTACGAAGCGCGCGCGAGCGCGTCGCAATCGGTGGTTGGCCAGCGGGGGACGCGCGCGGGCGAACGGCGCAACGGCCGGGGCGAATCGGCGGGGGCGCGTAACGCATCCGGTGGCGATGGCGCTTGTCCAGCGCGCGCGTCGCACGCGGAATCGATCGCGGCGTGCCGCTTGCGGCCGGGCGTCTCCGGCGCAGGATCGGCATGCGCCGGCGGCAGCGCATGGCGCTTCGAGGGGGCGTGCGCAGGGAGCTCGCGGAAAAAAGAGAATGCCGAAGCGCGCGCTCCGAGGCGACTGGGGGTCCCCGCCGGAGGTGTGCCGCGCGGCTTCGGCACGCACTGCACGATAAGCGGCAGCATGCGCGCCGTGCGCGGCCGATTGGCCGACCGGGCGTGGGCAGCGGCCAACCGCGTCGACACGCGGGCGAACCGCCGCGGCGGTGCGGAAGCGCGCCGGCCGCTTGCCGCCGGCGGGTGTTTGGCGTTATCGTTGTACGTGCATACAAATGCGCCGACACTTCACGAAACAGCGGGCTTCGCGGCCACCCCGCGCTGACCCGACCGGAGAACGAGATGGCACGATCTGCCTTCCGCACGGCAAGCCCTGCTGACGACCCCCTCCTCGCCGCCTACGCCCGCCGCGGCAGCGAGTGCGCGTACGCCAACCTGCGGATGCTGGCGCGCGTCGCCGGCACCGTCTACGACGACGCGCTGCGTCCCGTCGACCTGCGCGCCGGCCAGCTGGCGCTGATGTGGGCGATCATGGCCGCCGGCCCGGTGGAGATCGGGCGGCTCGGCGCCATTACCGTCACCGACCAGACCACGCTCAGCAGGACCATCGCCAAGCTGAAGAAGGACCGCCTGGTGAGCGTCCGGCCCGGGCAGGACCGGCGCGTCAAGCTGGTGTCGCTGACCGAGACCGGCCGCCAGCGCTTTCGCGCGGCGATGCCCTACTGGGAAGAGGCGCAACGCCGCGCGGCGGCGCTGTTCCCGCTGGAGCGCGTGCGCGCGCTGGCACGGCAGGTGCGCCGCGAAGTGCGCGGCGCAGCCTGACCTGCCTGCTTCGTTCCGCGATTCCGGCGGTTCGCCGCGCCGGGAAGCGCTTCGTCGGCATCCGCTTGCGCGGGTGGTCGATTCACGGTAATTTCATGCATATACATTCTTTGACCGGCGGTGCTCAGGGGGCGCTTCCGGGAAGTAACCGCGCGGCAACGGGCCGCCGCGGCCAGCGCAGCACCACGGGGTGAGGCCATGCGAACTCGGTCCGGAAGTCACTCGGGCGATGTCATGCCGGAGGCGAAGGACTCGCGCTACCCGTCCGATGCCTCGTTCACCGCGCCGCTCCCTCAGTTCGCGGGCGACCTCTTTCCGCTCACGAGGATCGCCGTCAAGTCGGTCAACCGCATCGCGATCGTCCAGGTCGCCGGCATCATCCGCCTCGAGGCGGAGGACAACTACGTGCGGCTGTGGGCGGAGCGCCCGTACCTGCACAAGGAAACGCTGACGGGCCTGATGGCGCGCCTGGACCCGCTCGAGTTCCTGCGGATCCACCGCTCGCACGCGGTCAACGTGCGCTTCGTCCGCGAGCTGCGGCCGTTGCTGCACGGCGAGTACCAGGTGGTGCTGGCCGACGGCACGGAACTGACGTCGGGCCGCAGCTACCGCGCGGCCATCCAGGCGATGTTCGGACTGGGCTAGCGGGTCCGCGCGGCGACTACTTCCAGCAGTACTTCTGGTCGGTGCCGTTCTCGCGGCGCTGCCGTTGCAGTTGCGCGACGTTGGCCGGCTGACCCAGGTACGCGCGTTCCTTCGCCACGTTCGCCTTCAGCTCCGCGAGCGCGCGGTCGAGGTTCTTCGAACGGTCGCCGGGCTGTGCCGGAACTTGCAGCAGAAACAGCGCGCCGTAGCGATTGTCGATCACCCACTGCAGTGCGCTGGCGGCGATCTTCTGCTGGTTGCCGACATCGCAGAACGCATAGCCGTTGATCACCGGGCCCGCCAGCGTCGCGAAATTGCGGACGGCGTCCTCGACCTGCGCCAGTTGCGGCGCGCGGACATCGGCGACGCCGGCCAGCGTGGCGTAGCGATTCTTGGCGGCGTAGAACCAGAACACGGCATCGTCGCGCAAGCCGACGTCGTAGAGCCTGATCGCCAGCACCATCAGTGTCATCGGCGTCAGCATGCCGTTGTTCCGGGCAATCAGGTCGCGGGCGCGGGCGATGTCCTCGACGCGCGGCGAAGCGAGCAGCGCATCGAGTTCCTTCGATCCGATCGCGACCCGAGGGGCGCCGCCGGGGTCGCGCGCGGATTCGTAGTACGGCGTCACGTAGATGGCGACGCGCTTCACGGCGTCGGCCGCCTGCGCGTGCCCGACGGCGAAAACGCCCGCCAGCATCACGCAGGTCCAGCGGACGATGACGCCGGGGACCGTCTTCGGTTGCGGGCGGCACGGATTCATCCGCGAAGCTTACCGGAATGCAGGTGGGACGTGACGGCGGCCCGACTCGAGGTGGCGGTCGCCGCACCGCCGCGCCGCGGAACGACTATTGCGGCGGCCGGACACGGTCCTCCGTCGTCAGCGCGCAAAGACGTCGCCGGTCCAACGGCGCGACTCAGGATCGCGCGTCGTTGTTCGCCCGTGACGGCGGCACGGAAGGACGGTCCGCGCGATGGCGTAAAATGGTTCGCATTGAACGCCGCCCGTCCCCGTACGGTCGAAATGCCTATGGCCGAACCAGCTCACTGGTCCTTCCCGACGCCGCTGCAACCCAATGCGGCGGACGTTGAATTCGATCTGCAGCGCGCGCTCAACGCCGTCGTGCGACTGTAGTCGCGCATTCCGGAAGATGCCTTCACCGCGCCGATCCTCGGTACCGAGCGCGCCGGCAACGGCGTCGTCATCCGCGACGACGGCCTCGTCCTCACCATCGGCTACCTGATCACCGAGGCCGAGTCGATCTGGCTCACCACCACGACGGCCGCGTGGTGGCCGGGCATCCGCTCGCCTACGACTTCGCGACCGGCTTCGGGCTGGTGCTGCCGCTCGGCGCGCTGGGCGTGCGCCGCTGGCGCGCGGCTCGGCGCGCGGCGTCGACGTCGGCGACGACGTCGTACGTGATCGGCCACGGCGGCCGCGCGCACGCGCTGAAGGCCGAGGTCTTCGCCACGCCGCGAGTTCGCCGGCTACTGGGAATACCTGCTCGACGAGGCGCTGTTCACCACGCCGGCGCATCCGGAATGGGGCGGCGCCGCGCTGCGTCGACGACGACGGCCGGCTGGTCGGCATCGGCTCGCTGTTCGTGCAGGAGCAGATCGACGGCGACGAGCGTCAAGGGCAACATGTTCGTGCCGATCGACCTGCTCGACGCCGATCCTCGACGAGCTGCGTGCGCGCGGGCCGCGCCGGCCGGTCCGCCGCGGCCGTGGCTCGGCGTCTACACCAGCGAGGACGAGAGCCGCTCGTGGTCGGCGCGGCTCGCGCAAGGGCGGGCCCGCCGAGCGCGCCGGCGTGCGCCAGGGCGACCTCATCGTGGCCGTCGCCGACCAGCGCGTGGACGCTGGCGGAGCTCTTCCGCAGCGTCTGGCGGCTCGGCTCCGCCGGACGGAGATCCCGCTCACCATCGCGCGCGCCGGCGCCAACGTGCCGATCCGCGTCCATCAGCCGACCGCGGCGACTTCCTGAAGAAGCCCTCGCTGCAGTAGTCGGCGATCGGCAAGAATGAGGGTCAGACCCTCATTCTCCGGAGAATTCGAATCCTGACCCTGGCGGTCGACGCCGGTGCCAGTCGGTCGCGCACTGGAACGCGCGGCCGAGCCGCACCAGCATCGCTCCCTGAACGGCGCGCCGATCAATTGGACGCCGATCGGCAGTCCGGCGGCCGAGAATCCGGCGGGCAGCGAGAGTCCGCAGGCGCCGAGATAGTTGACGGCGCGCGTGAAATACGCGAGCGGCGCCGTCGCTTCGTCGACGTCGTGCAACGGCACCGCGGTGATCGGCAGCGTCGGCGTCAGCAGCGCGTCGTATCCGCGCATCCGCGCGACGAACGCCGCCTGCGCGCCGCGCATCGCCGCAAGGTCGCCGATGTAATCCGTCGCGCTGATCGCCTTGCCGCCGACGAGCCGCTTGCGCACCCACGGATCGAGGGGGACCGCGGGATCCTCGGCGTAGGCGCGGTGCAACGCATAAGCCTCGGCGGCGAGGATCTTGCCCACGCGCCCGGCGATCTCGTCGAATTCGAACGGCGCGCGGACCTCGGTCACCGTGGCGCCCAGGTCGCGCAGCACCGCGATGGCGGCGTCGCGCGCCTGCACGACGGCGGGCTCGATGTAGTCGGGAAACTGCTCGGGCGCGAGGCCGCCGATGCGCAGGCCGCGGATGTCGATATCGCGCGCCAGCGCGCCGGCGAAATCGACGTGCGGCGCGCCGCGCGTGGCGGGGTCGCGCGGATCGTGACCCGCCATCGCCGCCGTCAGCAGCGCGACGTCCTCGACCGTGTGCGCGAGCGGTCCGATGCTGTCGAGCGACGTTGACAGCGGCACTGCACCGTAGAGGCTGACCAGACCGTACGTCGGCTTCAAGCCCGTGAGACCGCACAGCGCGGACGGAATGCGAATCGAACCGCCGGTATCGGAGCCGATGGCGGCCGGCGCCATGCCCGCGGCCACGGCCACTGCCGAGCCGCTCGACGAGCCGCCGGCGACGCGGTGCACGGCCGCGTCCCACGGATTCCACGGCGCGCCCATCGGCTCGTTGCGGCCCCAGCCGCCGAACGCGAACTCGACCATGTGCGTCTTGCCGAGCGGAATCATGCCCGCCGCCAGCAGCTTCGCGACGATGGTCGCCGTGTGATCCGATAGGCGGCCGCGCCAGCTCTGCGCGCCCGCCGTGGTCTGCCGGCCTTCGATCTCGAACAGGTCCTTGAGCGCGATCGGCAAGCCGTGCAGCGGCCCGCGCAACGCGTGCGCGCCACGTTCGAGATCCGCCGCGTCGGCGAGGCGCAGCGCGTCGTCGCGATAGACATCGACGAACGCGTGCAGTTTGCCGTCGTCCGCGGCGACACGCGCAAGGCAGGCCTCGACGAGCGCGCGCGAAGTCGTGGCGCCGCGCGCGAGCAGTGCGGCGAGTTCGACGAGCGAATGGAAGGGCAGGTCGGCGGCCATGGGTGGGGGCGATCCTCTCCAGTGGGGCGAAGATTGGATGACAACAACGGTGGCAGCGCGAACGCCGCTCGCCAGTCTAGAACATCGGTTGCTGCGTTACACGACGTTCCCGCCACACCCCGCCCGGCGCCCCGATCCGCCTGTGCGCATTGCCCCTTTCCCAAGTCATCGGGTGCGTTTCGCCGGCGCTCTTGGCGGTCGCCATCGCGCTGGCAGGCGGAGAGTCGATCGCGCTGATCGGCGCGTCCGGCTCCGGCAAATCCACCCTGCTGCGCCACCTCGCGGGCCTCGTCGCCGGCGACGCGGCATCGGGCGCGATCGCGCGTCGGCGGCCGGTGCGTGCAGTACGGCGGGCGGCTGGCGCGCGACGTTCGCGATATCCGCGCGCAGAGTCGGCTTCGTCTTCCAGCAATTCAACCTGGTCAACCGCCTGTCGCGTGCATCACCAACGTGCTGACCGGCCGGCTGCACCGCATGCCGCTGTGGCGCAGCCTGACCTTGCGCTTCCCGCGGCCGAGACGGCGCGGGCGTCGCGAGCGCTGCAGCCGCGTCGGCATCGCCGACACGCGCGTTCCAGCGCGCCGCCCACCCTGTCCGGCGGCCAGCAGCAGCGCGCCGCCATCGCCCGCGCGCTGGTGCAGCGGCGCCGGCGTTGTGCTGGCCGACGAGCCGATCGCCTCGCTCGATCCGGAATCGGCGCGCAAGGTCATGGACATCCTGGCCGAGCTCAACCGCGAGGACGGCGTCACCGTGCTGGTGTCGCTGCACCAGGTCGAGTTCGCCATGCGCTATTGCCCGCGCGTCATCGCCCTGCGTGCACGGCGAGGTGGTCTACGACGGCCCTCGCGCGCGCTGACGCCCGCGGTGCTGCGCCGACCTCTACGGCGCCGAGGCCGACGAGCTGCTCTGCGCGACCGATCATGCTCCGCCGTCGCCGACGCAGTCCGTCGGCTCGCCGCAGCGCGTGGCGAGGCCAATGCCGCGCCGCGGCGGCTGAACAATCCATTCCATCGTCCAACCCAGAGGAGTTACTCGAATGAACAGGCATTTCGCAATCTGATCGCAGCCGCCGCTTGGCGCCTCCTGGCCGCTGGCCTCGCCGCGCCATGCGCGCAGCCGAAGGAGCTGAACTTCGGCATCATCTCCACCGATTCGGTCGCAGAACGTGAAGCGCTGACTGGCAGCCGTTCCTCGACGACATGCCGAAGAAGACCGGGCTTCAAGATCAATGCCTTCTTCGCCCCCGACTACGCCGGCATCATCGAAGCCATGCGCTTCAACAAGGTCCAGGTCGCCTGGTACGGCAACAAGTGCGGCGATGGAAGCGGTCGATCGCGCCGACGGCGAGATCTTCGCCCAGATGGTCGATGCCGACGGCATCGCCGGGCTACTACTCGCTGCTGCATCGTGCACAAGGACAGCCCGATCAACTCGCTCGACGACGTGCTGAAGAACGCCCAAGAACACCGTCTTCGGCAACGGCGATCCGAATTCCACCTCGGGCTTCCTGGTGCCGGGCTACTACGTGTTCGCCCTGAACAAGATCGATCCCAAGAGCCATTTCAAGGCGGTGCGCTCGGCCAGCCATGACGATTCCAACATGCTGGCGGTCGCTCAACAAGCAGGTCGATGTCGCCACCAACAACACCGAGAACTGGACGAAGCTCGCAGAAGAAGCATCCCGGAGAAGTTCAAGGATCTGCGGGTGATCTGGAAATCGCCGCTGATCCCCTCCGACCCGTTCGTCTGGCGCAAGGACCTCTGCCGGACGACACCAAGGCAGAAGATCAAGGATTTCGTCTATCGGCTACGGCAAGACGCACCGAGGAGAAAGCGGTGCTGGCCAAGGTCTGCAGCTGCGCCTCGTTCCGGGCCTCGACCAACGCCCAGCTGATCCCGATCCGCCGCTCGAGCTGTTCAAGGACAAGCGCCGATCGAGAACCGACACCACGCTGGATGCCGATGCCGAGAGGCAGGCCAAGCTGGCCGGAGATCGACGCCAAGCTCGGACGCAGCTGGCCAAGCTCGCGCCAATGCTCTATCGGCAGAGGCGCGGACCTCCGGACCCCGCGGCGCTGCCGCCATTCGCGTCCGACGCGGATCGACGCCGACGAGCCGCCGCGCTCGTCCACGCCGCTCGGCGCGGGCCGTCTGCCCTGGGCTGGCGCTGGGCTTCGTGCTCGCTGATGGCCTGGGCCTCCTGGCAGGGCGCCGATATCCGGCCGTTCGAGCTGATCCAGCGATGCCGGCAACATGGCCACGCTGCGCACCGATTTCTTTCCGCCCGACTTCACCGACTGGCGCATTTTCCTGCACGAGATGGTGGTGACGTTCCACATCGCGCTGTGGGGCACGGTCCTCGCGGTCATCTGCGCCATGCCCTTCGGCCTGCTGGCTCGGCGAACATCGCGCCGCTCTGGGTCCACCAGCCGGTGCGCCGGCTGATGGACGCGCTGCCGCGCCATCAACGAGATGGTGTTCGCGATGCTGTTCATCGTCGCGGTGGGCCTGGGCCCGTTCGCCGGCGTGCTGGCGTCTGTGGGTCCACACCACCGGCATCGCTGGCCAAGCTGTTCGCCGAAGCGGTCGAGGCGATCGATCCGCGCCCGGTTGCCCGCTACGCGTCGTTTTGGCAAAAAAACCGCGACTGCGTCGTCGTGGCCGTCGGTGGCGGCAGCGTCATCGACACCGCGAAGCTGCTCCAGATCGGCGTCGAGCACGGCGACTTCGAAAGCTACTTCGCGGCGTTGCGCGCCGGCCGCCAGCCTGGAGGTCGTGCGCGCGCTGCCGCTCATCGCGGTGCCGACCACCGCGGGCACCGGCAGCGAAGTGACGCCGTGGGCCACGCTGTGGGATCGCAGCTCGGACGCGCCGAAGAAGTACTCGCTGCATGTCGACGAGACCTGGCCCGAGGCGGCGCTGGTCGATCCGGCGCTCACGCGCTCCGCGCCGGCCGGCGTCACGCGCAACAGCGCGCTCGATGCGCTGTCGCATGCGCTGGAGTCGATCTGGAACGTCAACCACAATCCGGTATCCGACGCGCTCGCCGTGGCCGCCGCACGCGGCGTGATCGCCACGCTGCCCGCGTTGCTCGCCGCGGCGGACGCCGAGGACCAGCGGATCGCGATGTCGCGCGCGAGCCTCATGGCGGGGCTCGCGTTCTCCAATACGCGCACCGCCCTCGCGCACTCCGTGTCCTATGAGATGACGCTGCGCCACGGCTTGCCGCATGGCCTCGCCTGCTCGTTCACGCTGCCGCTGGTGTGGCAGCTCGCGCAAGGCGCGGATGCGGCGCGCGACGCCGTGCTGGCGAGCGTCGTCGGCGGCAACGTCGAGGACGGACCGGCGACGCTGTCGGCGTTCCTCGAGAAGGTCGCGGTCAACCTGCTTTGCCGACTACGGCGTCACGGCGGCCGCGGCGCGCGCAATGGTGGCGGGCGCGCTGGACGGCGCGCGAGGCGGAATTTCATCAACCCTTCCCCGCGTCTCGAGACCGTGACCTGGTGACCCTCAGGTGCCGCCGATGGTCGCTGCCTTCGCGCGGCAGGGCGCGCGGGGGGCAAAACGCCACGGCGAGTCATAGTCGTAGATTATCGACGTAATTCGATCATACAATTGGATTAATTGTCATCGCGCCCCCATCATCTGGCGTGTCGATCAATTTCGATCCAGGAGCCAAGCCATGTCCCAGTCCCCGTTTCCGATCAAGGAAGGCCAGAACGTCCCGCAGGTCAGCTTCCGCATTCGCCGCCACGGCGAGTGGGCGACCGTGACCACCGACGACCTCTTCGCCAACAAGAACGTCGTCGTGTTCTCGCTGCCCGGCGCGTTCACGCCCACCTGCTCGTCGACCCACCTGCCGCGCTTCAACGAATTGGCACCCGCGTTCAAGGCGCAGGGGATCGATTCGATCATCTGCATCTCCGTGAACGATCCGTTCGTGATGGAGGAGTGGGGCAAGGACCAGGAAGCCGAGAACGTGTTCCTGCTGGCCGACGGCAACGGCGAGTTCACCGAGAAGATGGGCCTGCTGGTCGACAAGTCCGACCTGAACTTCGGCAAGCGCTCGTGGCGCTACTCGATGCTCGTGCGCAACCGGAAGATCGAGAAGCAGTTCCTCGAGCCGCAGGAGCCGGGCGACCCGTTCAAGGTGTCGGACGCCGACACGATGCTGGGTTACATCAACCCGACGGCGAAGAAGCCCGACCAGGTGGCGATCCTGACGCGCGAAGGCTGCGTGTTCTGCGCCAAGGCGAAGAAGCAGCTGACCGATGCCGGCATCGATTATGTGGAGATTCCGCTGCCGCACACGATCCGGTCGCGGGCCGTGGGCGCGATCGCCGGGTCCGGCACGGTGCCGCAGGTGTTCATCAACGGCAACCTGATCGGCGGCGCGGAGGCGCTCGAAAAATTCCTGCAGAAGGCGGCGTAAGGATTCGCGGCGTGCGCAGGACAGATGGGGCCGGAGGTCCGGCCCCATCGTTGCACCGAAGGAATGACATGACACCGACTACGACCATGCAAGTCCAGCCGATCGTCACCGACGTGGCGGTGATCGGCGCCGGAACGGCCGGTCTCGCCGCCTACCGCGCGGCGAAGGCGGCGGGCAAGCGCGCGCTGCTGATCGAAGCGGGCCCCTATGGCACCACCTGCGCCCGCGTCGGCTGCATGCCGAGCAAGCTGCTGATCGCGCCGGCGGAAGCCGCGCATGCGGTCGACCGCTTCGGCGCGTTCGGCCTCGCAATGGACGGTCCGGTCAGGATCGACGGCAAGGCCGTCATGGCGCGGGTCAAGCGCGAACGCGATCGCTTCGTCGGATTCGTGACGCGCGGCGTGGATACCATCCCGGCTCAAGACCGCATCGTCGGTCGCGCGCGCTTCGTCGACGCGACCACGTTGCTGGTCGACGAGCGCATCACGATCAAGGCGGCGCGCGTGGTCATCGCGACCGGCTCGTCGCCGAGTTATCCGGCCGCATGGAAGGCACTGGGCGAGCGCCTGGTGACCAACGACGACGTGTTCGAACTGGGACGACCTGCCCGCGAGCGTGGCGGTGTTCGGTCCCGGCGTGATCGGACTCGAGCTGGGCCAGGCGCTGCATCGCCTGGGCGTGCGCGTCAAGGTGTTCGGCCGCGGCGGCGGCATCGGGCCCCTCGCGGACCCGGCGCTGATCGCGGAAGCGCACGAGGTATTCGGCGCCGAGTTCTATCTCGACACCGACGCCCATGCGCAGGTGGTGCGCGATGGCGACGCCGTGGTGGTGACGTACCGCGGCCTCGATGGCGCGTCGCACGTGGAGCGCTTCGACTACCTGCTGGCAGCCACGGGCCGGTCGCCGAACGTGCAGGGCTTGGGACTCGAGAATACGCCCGTGACGCTGCGCGCGAACGGCGTGCCCGAATACGACCGCTGCACGCTGCAATGCGGCGCCACGACGATCTTCATCGCGGGCGACGCCAACCACGACGTGCCGATCCTGCACGAGGCCGCGGACGAGGGCCGCATCGCGGGCGACAATGCCGCGCGCTTCCCCAACGTCAGGCCCGGCCTGCGGCGCGCGGGTCTTGGCGTCGTGTTCAGCGATCCGCAGATCGCGGTCGATCGGCGGCGGCTTCGCGGCGGCGCGCAATGTGCCGCATGTGATCGGTGCAGTGTCGTTCGAGGACCAGGGCCGCGCGCGCGTGATGCTGCGCAACCACGGCATGCTGCACGTGTACGCGGAGATCGGCACCGGCCGGTTCCTCGGCGCGGAAATGCTCGGGCCCGACGCCGAGCACATCGGTCACCTGCTGGCTTGGGCGCTGCAGATGAACCTCACCATCGCGCAGATGCTCGAGATGCCCTTCTACCATCCGGTGGTGGAAGAGGGCCTGCGTACGGCGTTGCGCGACGCCCAGCAGGCACTCGACCAGGTGGCGAGCACGCTCGCGGCGGCGTAGAGGCGGGCCCACCGCCGCCGCTTGGCCGCCGTGAACCGCACGGCGCGATGCGGGGTGCGCACGAGGCAGCGGGGCGGTTGGCTACAATGTCGGCCATGACGACCTACCCGCACCTCCTCGCGCCACTCGATCTTGGCTTCACCTCGCTGCCCAATCGCGTGCTGATGGGTTCGATGCACACCGGCCTCGAGGAAGCGTCCGACGGTTTCGAGCGGATGGCCGCGTTCTATGCCGAACGGGCGCGCGGCGGCGTCGGCCTGATCGTGACGGGCGGCATGGCGCCCAACCTCGTGGGCCGCCTCGAACCGAAGGCGTCGCAATTGTCGTTCCCGTGGCAGCTCGCCCGGCACCGGCTCATCACCGACGCCGTGCACGACGCGGGCGGCCGCATCGCGATGCAGATCCTGCATGCCGGTCGCTATGCGTACCACCCGTTGGCGGTCGCGCCGTCGTCGTCGCGTTCGCCGATCAGCCCGTTCCGCGCGCGCGGCCTCACCGGCTGGGGCGTGCGCAAGACGATTTCCGACTATGCGCGGTGTGCGCGACTCGCGCAGCGCGCCGGCTACGACGGCGTCGAGGTCATGGGGTCCGAGGGCTACCTGATCAACCAGTTCATCGCGCCGCAGACCAATCACCGCGACGACGAGTGGGGCGGCCCGCTCGCGAACCGCATCCGTTTTCCGGTCGAGATCGTGCGCCGCACGCGCGCGGCGGTCGGGC
Organism: uncultured beta proteobacterium; assembly: GCA_963823475.1. Lineage (GTDB taxonomy): Bacteria > Pseudomonadota > Gammaproteobacteria > Burkholderiales > Casimicrobiaceae > VBCG01. Next base: position 102,062 of record CAWGLS010000012.1, on the reverse strand, counting down.
CGAACTTCATCATCATCTACCGGCTGTCGATGCTCGACCTGGTCGAGGGCGGCAGCACGTGGGACGAGGTGGTCGCGCTCGCGCAGGCCGTCGAGGCGGCCGGCGCGACGATCATCAACACCGGCGTCGGCTGGCACGAGGCACGCATTCCGACAATCGCGACGATGGTGCCGCGCGCCGCGTTCACGTGGGTGACGCGGCGGATGAAGGGGCATGTCGGCATCCCGCTCATCACCACCAACCGCATCAACGATCCGGCGACGGCGGAAGCGGTGCTCGCGCGGGGCGACGCCGACATGGTGTCGATGGCGCGGCCGTTCCTCGCCGACGCCGCGTTCGTCGCCAAGGCGGCGCAGGACCGCGCCGACGAGATCAACACGTGCATCGGCTGCAACCAGGCGTGCCTCGACCAGATTTTCGCGCGCGAGATCGCGTCGTGTCTCGTGAATCCGTACGCGTGCCACGAGACGGTGCTCACGGCCGCGCCCGCCGTGGCGCGGAAGAAGGTGGCGGTGGTGGGCGCCGGCCCGGCCGGCATGGCCGCGGCGACGACGGCCGCCGAACGCGGACATGCGGTGACGCTGTTCGACGCCGCGGCCGAAATCGGCGGCCAGTTCAATCTCGCGCGCCGCATTCCGGGCAAGGAGGAGTTCGCCGAAACGCTGCGCTACTTCCGCACGCGCCTCGCGAAGCTCGGCGTGGAGGTCCGCCTGGCGCGGCGTGTCGACGCTGCCGATCTCGCGGGCTTCGATCATGTGCTGCTGGCGACCGGCATCGTGCCGCGGACGCCGGCGATTCCCGGCATCGAGCATCCGCGGGTGGCGAGTTACGTCGAGATCGTCGACGGCAGCAGGCGCGCGGGCAGCAAGGTCGCGGTCGATCGGCGCCGGCGGCATCGGCTTCGACGTCGGCGAACTGCTGACGGCGCGCGATGCACCGGATGGGCACGCGAGCGACGGCGCGCCGGGCGATCCGGCGATCGCCGCCTTTCGCGACGAATGGGGCATCGACGCCGACTATGCGCAGCGCGGCGGCATCAAGCCCGTGCATGAGCCCGCCGGGCCGTCCGCAGGGCGAATGCCGGAGCGCGCGGCGCCAACGGGTGCCACCGAGGCGCCGCCGGCGCGGCAGGTTTTCCTGTTGCAGCGCAAGGAGTCGAAAGTGGGCGCGGGTCTCGCCAAGACCACCGGCTGGATCCGGCGCACGCTGCTCAAGCGGCGGGGCGTCGTGATGCTGGCCGGCGTCGAGTACGAGAAGATCGACGACGCCGGTCTGCACATCAGGATCGACGGCGTTCCGCGGTTGCTCGACGTCGACACGATCGTCACCTGCGCCGGGCAGGAGCCGCGGCGCGACCTGGTCGCGGGCCTCACGGCGGCGGGCATCCGCCATGAACTGATCGGCGGCGCGGACGTGGCGCTCGAACTCGACGCGAAGCGCGCGATCGCGCAGGGGACGAAGGCCGCGCTCGCGCTATGACGCGGCGGCGCCGGCCGAGAGCGCGGACCTACGGACGAAACTGCACGGGCGCGTCGTTCGACTCGACGGCGAGGATTCCCTTGGTCAGGAACTGCCGCGGCTGCTCCATCGGCCGCTTTTCCAGGACGACCACGCTGTCGTAGAAGTGGAGTCCATGCGTCGATCGGGTGAAGGCGTCGACCGCCAATGCCGCGGGGTCTTTCGAATGCCAGGCATGGAGGCGATCCACCAGCGTCTTCGTGTACTCGAGGAACGTGCCGCTCTTGCCAATGCCGCCGCCCCAACCCGGCCATAGCGACGTGTGGGTGTCTTCGCAGACGTAGACGCCGTTCGCGTCGACGTGCGGATACAGTTCCTCGAACGTGGCGATCTGCTGGTGCATCTGGTGGCCGCCGTCGTCGATCAGGATGTCGATGTGCGGCACGCTCTGGCGCACGGTGGCCAGGAAGTTCCGGTCACCCTGGTCTCCGATCAGGATCGATGTCCTGTCGTCGGCGAACTGCCGGCATGCCGGATCGACGTCGATGCCGACCACCCGCGCGCCGCGTCCGAAATAGTGGTGCCACATCGGCAGCGAACCGCCCGCCGCGACGCCGATCTCGACGATGACCGGCGACCTGCCCCGATAGCGCTGCAGGTGCCGGTGATAGATCTCGAAATAGTGGCCCCACTTGCACGCCGCCCGACTGGGATTGTTGTAGAAATACTCTTCCAGCGGGTTCAAGCCCGTGGGCGACTCGGGGACTGCTGGCGCCGGGCTTCCGCTTCCACGCCGCGCCCACGATATCGCGGAGGACCTGGCCTAGCATGAGCGGGTGGCGCCGTCCGTCACGGGACCACGCATGTCGGCCGAAGTGTGGCGAGCTGGCATCGCATCACTTTAGCATTTCCCCGCGCGACCGCATGTCGCGCCCCTTTGCCAAATGCGACGCGCAGCGATACATTGCGCGGTCCCCATGCGCGGATGCGAACGTCGACCGGAGGTTCAATGTGCACGCAATGCGATGACGAACGCAAACCGTCGGCGATATCGCGCCGCGACTTCCTCCGAACCGGCGGTGTCGCGGCGCTGTCGCCGTGGTTCGCGGGCGGCGCGTTCGCCGCCGACCCGCCGCCGCCGGGCGCCCCGCCGCCGCCGAACGCGATCGCGCCCGCGGAGGCGCTGAAGCGCCTGCTGGAAGGCAACGCGCGCTACGCGGCGAACACGCCGAACCAGCGCGATTATTCGTCGGGCCGCAGCGCGCGCGCGCAAGGGCAGTATCCGATCGCCGCCATCCTCTGCTGCGCGGATTCGCGGGTGGCGCCGGAACTCACGTTCGACCAGGCGCCGGGCGACCTGTTCGTCGTGCGCGTGGCCGGCAACGTGTTGTCACCGGACCTGCTCGCGTCGCTGGAGTACGGCGTGCAGTTTCTCGGCGCTCCGCTGATCATGGTCGTCGGCCACTCGGGCGTGCGGCGCCGTGGACGCGGCGATCAAGGTGCTGAAGACGAAGGCGGTGCTGCCCGGCCACCTGCCGGAGTTGATCGCCGCGATCAAGCCCGCCGTCATCGTCGCGGAACGAACGCAGTCGGGGAACCTGCTCGACAACGCGATCGCCGAGAACGTCCGGCGGCAGACCGCGCGGCTCAAGGCATCGCCGCCGGTCGTGCAGAAGGCCTACGTCGGAAAGAAGATCGACATCGTCGGCGGCGTGTACGACATCGCCAGCGGCAAGGTCACGCTGATCTAGCGCCTGCTCGAGCCGGCCGGTCAGTGGCCGGTCGCGGGTGCTGCGTCCGACATGCGCCTGGCGACCGCTATCGGGCAGTCGCGCTCTGACCGCCGTGCGGATCGCGTCGCGTATGCGCGCGGCCATTGCCGCCGCCGGCGGTCCCGCCGGCGCCGTGCCGGTCGCCACCGCCCGGGCCGCCGCCCCCGTCGGCGTGGTCACCCGCGACAGCGCGAGGAAGACGTCGGTGCGGTTGTCCGCGGCAGCGGTCGTCTGCGGGAAGAACGGCAGGAACGTCGTGCCGACGTGCGCCATCCCCACGTAGTCGCCGATGAAGTAGCGGCCGCCGGCGAGCGGCGCCTTCGTGTAGTCGAACGTCTCGCCGATGCGGCGCTCGGTCCACGTGACGCCGTCGCTGGAGGTCGCGAGCCACGTGCCGGTCGGCAGCGTGGCGGGATCGGCGGTATTGCTGCGCAGGTCGTAGTAGTTGACGCCGATCATGCCGTCGGCGCGAACGGTCACCGACGGGATCAGCGCGGGCACCGACACGTCGCCGTTGATGCGCAGCGGCGGCGTCCACGTGAGGCCGCCGTCGACCGAGCGGGAAAATGCGACCTTGTCGTGCGCGCCGCCGGGAAAGCGCGAATCCTGCCACACGACCGCGAGCGTCCCGTCCTGCCCCGCGGCGATGGCGCCGATCGCCGAGCCATCGCGAATGCCGATCCCCGTTTCCGGGTCGAACGTCCCTGCCGACTGCAGGTCGGAGATGGTGATCGGCGGCGACCACGTTACGCCACGGTCGGCGGAGCGGATGATCCGCAACCGCGCGTCCTGCGGGCCGACGTTGGCAAGTTCCGTGAAGAAATCGATCAAGGTGCCGTCGGGCAGCACGACGATCTGGTTGTTGAGCGTCTGGCTGTTGGCGCCGGGATCGTAGATGTTGCGCGCGGGCTCCCACGTGGCGCCGCCGTCGGTGGTCCGGGCGAGCCACGTCGGCCCGTTGTTGCCGGTCAGCCGGTCCCACACCACGTAGACATACCGCGAATCGGCCGGATCGGCGGTGATCGCTTCCTTGTCGTTGAAGTTCTGCGCGCCGTCGCTGCGCACGGTGATCGGGCTGCTCCACGTGCGGCCGCCGTCGGTGGAACGGCTGACGAGGATGGCGTTGTTGCCGTTGGTCACATTGTTGAAAGCGAGCGCCGCCTGGTGCGCGGTGCCGTCCGGCGAAAAGCTCACCCACGGATCGGAACTGCGCTCGAAGTCGGCGCCGTTGGCGGCATTGCCGCCGGAGCAGCGCGAGAATGCCGCGGACGTGCGCGTCCACGTGCCGCCGCCGTCCAGCGTAAACGCGGCGCCGAGCCCGCGGGCGCCGCCGTTGGACCAGCGGTCCTGCTGCCAGACGCCGACGAAGTTGTCGGGATTGGCCGGATTGACGGCGAGGAACGGCTCCACTTCCGCGTTGATGTAGACGGTGCCCGTCGCCGGTACGCCGTCGCAGCCGGGCGCATACGGGGACAGCGCGCTCGCCCGCGTGAGCGCGTCGACCAGGAGGGCGCTGGTCGTGCAGAGGCTGGACGTCACCGGCCCATAGCCTTCGGCCACGTATCCTTTCGCGACCATCGCTGCCTTGATGCCCGCATCGGTCGTGTAGCGATGATTGGAGTCCACGCGCTGGTTCCACAGGCGGTACACCGGTACGGTGCCGACCCGGCACGAGCCGGTCGTCGTGTGGGGCAACGCGGCGTAGAACGCATTCGGCGACTCGAGGAGGTACCCGCTGTAGTTCGGATCGGTGCCGATCTTCGCCAGGATCGCCGCGCACTCGGCAGGCGACGCGGAGAAGAAATGCGAATCGCCATGCTGGGGCGGAATGTAGAAGCGGCACACCGGATTGGCGCCGCCGCCCGACCCCTCCACTTCCACGGCGAAGCCGCGCCCGGTCCGCGTCCAGCCGACCGTGCGTCCCGAGTCGAGATCGTCGATCTCGTTCGGCAAGCGACGTGACGAAGTAGTGGTCGAACGCCGCGTGGTAGAACTCGACTGCGGTCGCCGGCGGGATGGGCGGGGAGGCGGCGTACACGGCGACGCTGGACATGGCGCCGAACGCAGCGACGAGCGAAACGACGACGGTGCGGATCGATGGCATGCGGCGGCCTCCTCTGGCGGTGCCGGGGCAGTGTAGCAGTGGTCGCGGCGGCTCCCGCCTGGCCGCGGTGGTGTGCCGCAGCGACTAGTCCGACTGCCGCATCACGTCGATCGTGAGCTTCACGAGCTTGGCCAGCGACTCGGTGTCGGGGAGCGTGTCCTCGGTGACGCCGATCGCGCGGAGGTAGGTCGCGCCGGCGCGCAGCGCGCGGGCGCGCGTGTCGAGGGGAACCCCGGCGTAACGGGCGCCGTAGGCGACGCGCAAGGCGTCGGTCAGCGCGAGTGCCAGCTTTTCGGAAAGGAGCGACCCTTCCGGCTCCTCCATCCGCAGCGTGCCGTGGCCGGTGAGCAGCCAGTGCAGGTTGATGTTGCGCACTTCGGCCAAGCGCTGCAGGTAATCCTGCGTGGCCGAGTTGCGACGCTCGGCGTTGGACACCGTGTTCTCGTGGACGCCGAGCGCGGCGGCGAACGCCTTCTGGCTCTCGGCGCCGCGGACGAGGCGCAGGCGTTCGCCGAGCGTCACGCGGCCTCCGCACGCGGCGCAGACGTGGTCCTGCGAATGTCAGATCTTGTGTGTTGCATTTTAGTCACGCGGCCTAAGCGGCTGGCGAACATTCCGCTTGCCTGCGCGCGTCCGCCGATATTATCATCGGGTCATTCGTTCTCTCGCGGACAGCAACGCCGTTCCATATCCATGTTGACCCTGAAACGCACATTCGAAGGCATTACCCTGGCGCCCCGCGCGCAGGGCATCGCCATTGGACGCGCCAATGCGGGCATGCGTTGGTATGGTCATTCGCCGGTCAATTTCGGCGTACTGAAGACGTTGTAGCTCCCCCGACCGGAAGACATTCCGCCGGGAGGACAGGCGGAACAGTCGGAAGGTCAAGCGATTCCCCTCCTGATTGTCACCGCCAGCCGTAGAGGACTGGCTGTTCGCGTTTGGCGCTCGCAATTCCTGCGCGCGCCTGCGGAAGAAAGGAGTGCTGAAAACCATGACCGATATTCGTCGTATGACCACCAGCGTCTGGCGACTGCGCGCCGGCATGCCCGCGTTTCCGGGACTGTCGGGCGCGGGCTGCGGCGGCAATCACGTCCCCGCGATCGGCGCGGGCGTGCGGCCGAACCGCGGCGCCGGCAGCGGCATGCAGGACAACGGCGGCCGGGTTTCCGCCCCGAGGAGCGCGATGTAGCTCGAGCGCGTTCCTCCGCAGGAAGCCCGGATGCCCTTACAGGCTCCGGGCTCTTGTAGCCTGGTGCCACAACAAATGACGACAATGAGGCACACAAAATGGCTAGGCTCTTGGAAGAACTGGAGCGACCCTACGGACGGGACCACTACGAGCTCATCAAGGCGGGTCGGCATGGCATCTACAGAAGGGCGGCGGATGGCTTGATCATCCGCATCGCAGCGGCGGAAGGCGCCCGCGAGGCGGAAAGCATGGCGCGCGCGTTGCTCGATCTCGCGTGCCGCTATGCATCAGGGCAGTAAGCCCGGTGGCGACACCGGGCCGCAGGACCGGCGTGCCATGTGGCCGTCGTAACGGAAACGTGAAACGGATGCCGGTCGCGGCAATGCAGTCTGCCCGTCCTCATCTGCCGCCGCGGTTGGCGGGGAGGTGCCCATCATGTTCACACCCATTACCCGGTGGTGACACCGGGAAGCAGCACCGGCGATTTCGAAGGCTGTGCGCGGCCTTCCCAACCGACGATCGGGATCGCCGCCTCGTCTGCCCGCCCCTCGAGCGGATGAGGTCACAAGTCGCGGCCACCCGGCGGGGCAACCCGCCGGGCCGTGGCGAAAGGGTCTGCTAGGGGTCAGAGCGGTAATCGCAGCTTAGGGGTCAGAGCGGTAATTGTCTGCTTAGGGGTCAGAGCGGCAACTCTATCGGCGCAGCCGAGAATTACCGCTCTGACCCCTAAGCGGACAATTACCGCTCTGACCCCTAGCAATTACGCTCTGACCCCCAAGCGAGACAAATCACCCCGCATTGATGCATACTTTGTGGCACGTTCATTGCCCGCGAAGGTGCGCGCCGGACCTCCGGCACTTCCAGACTTATGGAACCGCTCGTACTGACTGTCGACATGGCCGGCCTCCCCCAGGCGTGGGTGGCGCTCGAGGAAGCCGTGACGTATCACGCCAAGCAGATGGTCGCGTGGTCGATCGGCCGCGAGGTCCGTGAGTTCCGCGGCGGCTGGCAGAAGAACGGCGAGCGCTCGCGCATCGTCACCAAGTCGATCCTCGCGATCAAGGGCACCGGCGCCGGTTCGCACCTGCATGCGCCCGGACTCACCAATTCGATGCTGTTCGCGCGCGACCGCCAGTTGTGCGGCTATTGCGGCAAGCGCTTTCTCATCCGCGACCTGTCGCGCGATCACGTGATTCCCGTTTCGCACGGCGGCCGCGATTCGTGGACCAACACCGTCACCGCGTGCCGCAGCTGCAATACGCGCAAGGGCGGCCGCTCGCCCGAGCAGGCGCACATGCCGTTGCTCTATGTTCCCTACGTGCCCAACCGGCACGAGCATTTCATCCTGCGCAACCGCAGGATCCTGGCCGACCAGATGGAATACCTGCTGGCCGGTGTGCCGCGCAGCAGCCGCCTGCACGAGTTGAAGGACGCGGGCGCCGGCAACGCGCATCGCATCCTTTTCAGCTAGCCGCGCGGACCCCGGCCACGTCGCGCGCTTCGCCGCGCGAGCCCGTGTGCGTCGCGCTTTCGTGATGTACGATTGCAGGCTTGTTGCACTGCGGCGATCCCGCGGCTGCGACACTTCGAGGCGCACCGCAACGGTGCGTTTCAGGGCCGACGGAACACTACTCCAGGGGATGACGCAATGCTGACTCGTCGTGGTTTGCTGCAACTGGGCGCGGGGCTTCTCGCGCTGACAATCGGCGCGGGCGCGCCATCGGCGCTCGCGCAGAACAAGACCAAGGTCGCCGCCGTGTACACGGTCCCGGTCGAACAGCAGTGGGTGAGCCGCATCCACAAGGCGCTCAACGCCGCCAAGGACCGCGGCGAGATCGAGTACGTGTTCTCGGAGAAGGTCGCCAACGCCGACTACGAGCGCGTGATGCGCGAGTTCGCGGAGAAGGGCAACACGTTCATCGTCGGCGAGTCCTTCGCCGTGGAAGCCGCGGCGCGCAAGGTCGCCAAGGACTACCCGAAGGTGTCGTTCCTGATGGGCTCGTCGGGCAAGCCGCAGGCGCCGAACTTCGCGGTGTTCGACAACTACATCCAGGAGCCGGCGTATCTGACCGGCATGATCGCCGGCGGCATGACCAAGACCAACAAGATCGGCATGGTCGGCGGCTACCCGATTCCCGAAGTGAACCGGCTGATGCACGCGTTCATGGCGGGGGCGAAGGACGTGAACCCGAAGGTCGAGTTCATGGTGACGTTCATCGGCTCGTGGTTCGATCCGCCGAAGGCCAAGGAAGCGGCGTTCGCGATGATCGAGAAGGGCGCCGACGTCATGTACGCCGAGCGCTTCGGCGTGTCCGACGCGGCGAAGGAGCGCGGCAAGCTCGCGATCGGCAACGTCATCGACACGCAGGCGCAATATCCGGACACCGTCGTCGTGTCGGCGCTGTGGAACATGGAGCCGACGATCGACACGGCCCTGAAGAACGTCACGGCCGGCAAGTTCAAGGCCGAGGACTACGGCCAGTATTCGCTGATGAAGAACAAGGGCTCGGAGATGTCGAAGCTCGGCACGTTCGACGCCAAGGTCCCGAAGGAGCTGCAGGCGAAGGTGGCGGCCAGGCAGAAGGACATCCTCGACGGCAAGTACAAGGTCGGCGTCGTGGAGACCGAACCCAAGTCGACGGCGAAATAGTCGCGATGAGGCACGACGACGCCCTGGTCGAGGCCGGGGCGTTGTTGTTTTCGTCGCTCTGGAGAGGGCGGACATCCGGTGGCGCCGCCGCCTTCATTCGTCGTCCCCGCGAAAGCGGGGACCCAGCGTCGTGCGACAGCTGTGCGGCATCGGCGCCGAAACGCCCCTGGGTCCCCGCTTTCGCGGGGACGACGGCGAACCAATGACGACGTCGTCGGCCGCACCCGTCCTCCGCCTCTGCGGCATCACCAAGCGCTTCGGTCCGCTGACGGCGAACGACGGCATATCGCTCGAACTGGCACGCGGCGAAGTGCTCGCGCTGCTCGGCGAGAACGGCGCCGGCAAGTCCACGCTGGTGTCGATCCTGTTCGGCCACTACGTGCCGGACGAGGGCACGATCGAGGCGTTCGGCGCGCCGCTGCCGCCCGGCAACCCGGGCGCGGCGCTCGCCGCCGGCATCGGCATGGTGCATCAGCACTTCACGCTGGCGGACAACCTGTCGGTGCTGGACAACGTGATGCTCGGCACCGAATCGCTGTGGCGGATGAAGTCGCGGCGGCGCGTGGCGCGGGCGCGCCTCGTCGCCACCGCGCAACGCTGCGGCCTGCGCGTGGACCCGGGCGCGCGCGTCGGCTCGCTGTCGGTGGGCGAGCGGCAGCGCGTCGAGATCCTGAAGGCGCTGTTCCGCGACGCGCGCGTGCTGATCCTGGACGAGCCGACCGCGGTGCTGACGCCGCAGGAGTCGGAATCGCTGTTCGCGACGCTGCGGCAGCTCGTCGCCGAGGGCCTGTCGCTGATCTTCATCAGCCACAAGCTGCCGGAGGTGCTGCGCGTGTCCGATCGCATCGCGGTGTTGCGCGCCGGAAGGCTCGTCGCCACGCTGCCGGCGCGCGGTGCCGATCGCGCGCAGCTCGCGGAGCTGATGGTGGGCCGCGCGGTGCCCGCGCCCGTGACGAAACCCCACGCCTCCGGCGGGGTCGTCTGCACGATCGCCAACGCGTCGATCGCGGGCGCGCTCGCCGACGTATCGCTGGCGATCAACGCCGGCGAAATCACCGCAATCGCCGGCGTGTCGGGCAATGGCCAGCAAGCGCTCGCCGACGTGCTGTGCGGCATGCGCACGCCCGAGTCGGGCCACGTGACGGTGGCCGGCCGCACGCTGGCCGCCGACCCCCGCGCCTGGATCGCGGCGGGGGTCGCGCGCATTCCGGAGGACCGGCATGCGGTCGGCCTGATCGGCGACCTGCCGCTGTGGGAAAACGCGATGGCCGAGCACTGCATGACGCGGTTTTCGCGGTACGGCTTCGTGCGCCGGCGCGCGGCGCGCCGTTTTGCGCGGGACGTGATGACGCGCTTCGACGTGCGGGCGGGTGGCGGCGTCGATACGCCGGCGCGGTCGCTGTCGGGCGGCAACATGCAGAAGCTGATCCTCGGCCGCGTGCTGTCCGGCGAGGCGGCGGCCGGCGCGGCGCCGATGCTGATCGTCGCCAACCAGCCGACGTGGGGACTGGACATCGGCGCCGTCGCCTTCGTCCACCAGCAGCTGCTCGACGCGTGCGCGCGCGGCGCCGCCGTGCTGCTGATCTCCGACGACCTGGACGAGATCTTCGCGCTCGCCGACCGCGTGGCCGTCATGCATGCCGGCCGGCTGACGGCGACGCGGTCCGCCGGCGAATGGGACTTAGCGTCGATCGGCATGGCGATGGCCGGTTCGCACGCGGGCGGAGACGCGCATGCGGCTTGAGGCGCGCGGGGAGGTCTCGCGGCTGATGCTGGTCGCCGCGCCGTTCGCGGCGGTCGCGTTCACGCTGGCGATCGCCGGGCTTTTCGTCGCGTGGGCCGGCGCGCCGCTGCTGCGCACCTATGCGCTGATCTTCGACGGCGGGTTCGGATCGCGCTTCGCGTGGGCGGAGACATTGACGCGGGCCACGCCGCTGATCCTGACCGGACTGTCGGCCGCCGTCGCGTTCCGCGCGCGCTTCTACAACATCGGCGCCGAAGGCCAGCTCTACGCGGGCGCGCTGGCCGCGGTCGCCATCGGCGGCCTGCACGGCGGCACCGGCTTCGCCGCGCCTCCGGCGCTGCTGTTTCCGGCGATGCTGCTGGCCGCGATGCTGGCGGGCGCGGTGCTGCTGCTGGTGCCGGCGCTGTTGCGGACGCGGCTGGGGGTCGACGAAGTGGTGACGACGCTGCTGCTCAACTTCATCGTGCTGCTGTTCGTGTCGATGATGCTCGACGGGCCGATGAAGGACCCGACGGCGATGGGCTGGCCGCAGAGTGTCGCGCTCGGCGACGAGATGCAGCTCGAAAAACTGATCGAGCGCACGCGCGTGCACACCGGGCTCCTGTGGGCGGTGGGGCTCGCCGCGCTGCTGTGGGCGGTGCTCAAGTACTCGACGTTCGGCTTCGCGGTGCGCGCCGTGGGCGCGAACGCGCGCGGCGCGGCGTTCGTCGGCGTGCCGGTGACGCGGACGATGGTCGCCGTCGCGATGCTGTCGGGCGCGCTCGCCGGCCTGGCGGGCGCCATCGAAGTCGCCGGACGCACGGCGTACGTGACGCTCGACATGTCGCCGGGCTACGGCTACAGCGGCATCGTCATCGCGATGCTGGCGGGATTGAATCCACTCGGCGTGGTCGCCGCCGCGATCTTCGTCGCCGGCGTGCTGGTCGGCGCCGACAGCATGAGCCGCGGCGTCGCGGTGCCGACGTACATCGCCGAAGTGATCGTCGCCATCTCGCTCTTGTCGATGCTCGTCGCGACGGCGTTCGCGCGCTACCGACTGAAGTGGCGCTGATGGCCGGCGATCTCCTGGCGCTGCTGGCAACCGCCGATTTCTGGGTCGCGGTGCTGCGCATCGCCACGCCGCTGATCCTCGGTACGCTGGGCGTGCTGCTGTGCGAGCGGGCCGGCGTGCTCAACCTCGGCATCGAAGGGATCATGGTCGCGGGCGCGCTGACCGGCTGGCTCGCCGTCTACTTCGGCGCTGGACTCATGGCTGGCGTGGCGGTGGCGGCGCTCACCGGCGCGGCGTTCGGCCTGCTGCATGCGCTGCTGACGGTGCCGCTCGCGCTGTCGCAGCACGTGGCAGGCCTGGGCATCACGCTGTTCGCGACCAGCGTGTCGTACTACGCGTATCGCGTGAGCTTTCCCAACGTCACGACGCCGCCGACGATCCAGCCGTTCGCCGACATGGCGTGGCTCGGCCTGCCGGTGCTCGCTAAGCTGACGCCGATGACGCTGCTCGCGTTGCTCGCGGTGCCGGCGATCGCATGGGTGCTGTACCGGACGCCCGTGGGGCTCGCCGTGCGGATGGTGGGCGAGAACCCGTCGGCGGCGGAAGGGCAGGGACTGAATGTCAACGCCGTGCGCACCGGCGCGATTGTCGCGGGATCGGCGCTGATGGGCGTGGCCGGCGCGTTTCTGACGCTGTCGGCGTTCAACGCGTTCTATTTCAACATGGTCAACGGCCGCGGCTGGATCTGCGTCGCGCTGGTCGTGTTCGCGAGCTGGCGGCCGGGCAAGGCGCTGGCGGGCGCGCTGCTGTTCGCGTTCTTCGACGCATTGCAGTTGCGGCTGCAGCAGGCCGGTGGCGACGGCGTGCCGTATCAGGTGTACCTGATGCTGCCGTACCTGCTGTCGATCCTCGCGCTGGTGCTGGTGGCGCGGCGGGCGACGTATCCACAGGCGTTGATGAAGCCTTATCGCAAGGGCGAGCGGTGAAATGAGGGTGAATTGAGGGTCAGACTCGAATTTCCATGCAGGACGGAGCGATGGCTCTACGACTACGGAAATTCGACCCTCATCTCACGAGCCTGACCCACATTTCCTCTCATTTCCCGTCGCCGCCGACGGCAGGCGCCAACCCTAGGAGGCATTGGTATATTGTTGTCCTTTGCGGGAGGCTTCGCGAGGTCTTCAGCATCGCAGGCTGTATGGCGTCCGCGTGGGCGTCACTCCGTTGACCGACGAGCAGAAGGCGAAGACTCCCGACGTGCTGCACCCATTCGTCAGGACGCATCCCTACACGGGCCGCAAGGGCTCTATCTCGGCGGAATCGAGGTGGCAGGCGTCGATGGCATGCCGGACGAGGCGGGGATGCGGCTCGTCGCGGAGCTGCTCGAGTTTGCGACTCAGGAGCGATTCCAGCTCTCCTGCCCCTCGGCGTCCGGCGACCTGGTCGTCTGGGATGATCGCGCGGCTCTTGCATACGGCAACCGAATACGACCACACTCGCCTATTGCGCACGCTCCATCGCGTGTCGGTGGAAGGTGAGGAGCCGGCCTAGCGCAGCTCACCGGCGCGCGCCGGCGCGCCACAGGCCAACGCGTGTCACGCGCGCCGTACAACCAGCAGGATCCGAGTTTCCGATGCCCAGCCGCTCACGAAACACATCCGCCTGACCTCGCATCCGGTCGAGGCGGGCGGCGCCGTGCCGACGATCCGCTGGGGACACGCCGATCCGCTCGAGCGGGGACCGGTGATCGGCAGCACGTCCAACCGCATCCAGCGCAACGTCATCGGCACGCACAGCGGATCGTACGGCGTGTATCGCGCGCTCGCCGTTGCCGCCGGCGCGCTGTTGCGCGGCCACAAGCCCGACCTCACCGACACGATGCCGACCGATCCGATCGGCCCGTTCCTGGCATGGGGGGACCCCGCCAAGATCGTGTCGATGGACCCGTTCGGTGCCATCGTCACCGACGTGTTCCGCGACTGGATCGCGCAGGGCTTCGACATCCGCCCGACGATCGCGGTCACGAAGGCGCACATCGACATGCCGGAAGTGCACCAGGCGATCGCCGCCGGCCGGCTCGAGGCCGACGGCCGCATCCTGCTCGCCAACGGTTCGGCCGTCGTAACGAAGGCGGCCATCGAACCTGTCTGGTGGCTCCCGGGTGTGGCGAAGCGCTTCGGCTGCAGCGAGGCCGACCTGCGGCGCGCGCTGTTCGAGGAGACGGGCGGCATGTACCCGGAACTCGTGACGCGCAGCGACCTCGACGTGTTCCTGCCGCCGATCGGCGGCCAGACCGTCTACGTGTTCGGCAACCATCACGACCTGGCGCGGCCCGAGGTCACGCTCACCGCCCGCGTGCACGACGAATGCAACGGCTCCGACGTGTTCGGCTCCGACATCTGCACGTGCCGTCCGTACCTGACGCACGCGATCGAGGAATGCATCCGCGGCGCGCAGCAGGGCGGCGTCGGCCTTGTCGTCTATTCGCGCAAGGAGGGCCGCGCGCTCGGCGAGGTCACCAAGTTCCTCGTCTACAACGCGCGCAAGCGGCAGGTGGGCGGCGACTCGGCCACCAATTATTTCCTGCGCACCGAATGCGTGGCCGGCGTGCAGGACATGCGCTTCCAGGAGCTGATGCCGGACGTGCTGCACTGGCTCGGCGTGCAGCGCATCCACCGGCTGGTCTCGATGAGCAACCTGAAGTACGACGCGATCGTCGGCTCCGGCATCGACGTGGGCGAGCGCGTCAAGATTCCCGACGACTTGATCCCCGATGACGCGCGCGTCGAGATGGACGCCAAGAAGGCGGCCGGCTATTTCACGGACGGCGAGATTCCCGATGCGCAGCGGCTCGCGCTGACGAAGGGCCGCGGCCTGTGACGGTCGCGGTCGTGCAATCGCCGGCCGCCGCGCTCCTGTCGCCGGCCGCGATTCGCGAGCGCTGCGGAAACATCGCCGCGGCGGTGACGGCGGGCAGGTCGCGGCATTTCCGCATCCACCGCGACCGGCTGGACGATGCCGCACGGCGCGTGGCGGCGGTCACGCGCCGCCGCTACCCCGAGCTCGCGATTCCCTATCACAGCCGCTGGCGCCATTTCGAGGCGGGCGGCCACGACCGGCGCGCGGAACTCGATGCCGCGCTGGCCAGCGCATCCGTCGGCGAACGCGCGCGCGCACACATCGACCTCACGGTTGTCAGCGTGCTGCTCGACGCCGGCGCAGGCCCGGCGTGGGGCTACGTCGAGCCTAAGTCCACGCAACGCTACACGCGGTCGGAGGGCCTGGGCGTGGCGAGCTTCCGCGCGTTCATGCAGGGTGCGTTCGCCGCGGACATGGCGGATCCGCTGCGCGTGGATGCGGTGGCACTCGCGGCGTTCGACGCGAAAAAGCTGGCGCGGCTGTTCAACGCGAGCGACGCCAATCCGCTGGTCGGACTCGACGGCCGCGTGGCGCTGCTGCGGCGGCTTGCCGCAGCACTGGTCGACGCGCGCGAAGTCTTCGGTACGCAGGCGCGTCCCGGCGCGCTGTACGACACGCTGACGGCGCGCGGAACGCGCACGAAGCTGGGCGCGGCGCAGATACTGCGGGCGCTGCTCGACGGCTTCGGTCCGATCTGGCTCACCGGCAGCACGCTGGCCGGCGTGCCGCTCGGCGACGCGTGGAAACATCCGCGGGCCGGCGGCGTCGGCGCGACCGCCGGCTGGGTGCCGTTCCACAAGCTGTCGCAATGGCTGACCTATTCGCTGCTCGAACCGTTCGAATGGGCGGGCGTGACGGTGACCGGATTGGACGAACTGACGGCGCTGCCCGAATACCGCAACGGCGGCCTGCTGCTCGACACCGGCGTGCTGGCGTTGCGCAACGACGCCGACGCGATCGTCGCGTGGGACGTCGGCAGCGAACTCGTCGTCGAATGGCGCGCGCTGACCGTCACGTTGCTCGACGAACTCGCGCCGCGCGTCCGCGCGCTGCTCGGCACACCGGACCTGCCGCTCGCCTGCATCCTCGAAGGCGGGACGTGGGCCGCCGGCCGGGAGCTCGCCACCGAGCTTCGCGGCGGGGAGCCGCCGCTGGCCATCCGCAGCGACGGCACCGTATTCTAGAATCACCCCTTGCCTTCGGGATCACAGGAGTCTTCATGCCGTCCAATGTGCACGTGTTCGATCATCCGCTCGTCCAGCACAAGCTCACGCTGCTGCGCAAGAAGGAGACCAGCACGACGAGTTTCCGCCGCCTGCTGAACGAGATCGGCTCGCTGATGGCGTACGAGGTGACGCGCAGCATGCCGATGCACGACGTGATGATCCAGACGCCGCTGGAGACGATGAACTCCAAGCTGATCGACGGCAAGAAGCTGGTGTTCGTGCCGATCCTGCGCGCGGGCATGGGCCTGCTCGACGGCTTCCTCACCGTGGTGCCGGGCGCCCGCGTCGGCCACATCGGCCTCTACCGCGATCCGAAGTCGCTGGTCGCCGTCGAGTACTACTTCAAGATGCCGGGCGGGATGTTCGAGCGCGACGCCGTCGTCCTCGATCCGATGCTCGCCACCGGCAATTCGGCGGTGGCGGCCGTCGAGCGGCTGAAGGAAGCGAAGCCGCGTTCGATCCGCTTCGTCTGCCTCGTGTCGTGCCCCGAAGGCATTCGCCATTTCCAGGCCGCGCATCCGGACGTGCCGATCTACACGGCGTCGATCGACCGCGAGCTGAACGACCACGGCTACATCCTGCCGGGACTCGGCGACGCCGGCGACCGGATTTTCGGTACGAAATGAGCGCGGCGGGACTAGCAGTAATGTTGAAGTTCGCTCGGTGCCGGCACGCCGCTCGTTCTTTCGTGGCCCTCATTTTCGCGGCCCCAAAGCGGCGGCGTGCGGCCGCCCGAAGTCGCCGCTCATATCTTGCATTGCTCGTCCTCGTTGAAAAACGCGGGGAAGCCGTCCTCCCGCGTTTTTCAACGAACTGCTAGGCGCCATGTCCGATCTGCTGATCCGCAACGCGACGCTGCCGGACGGCCGGACGGGTGTGGACGTGCTCGTCGCCCACGGGCGCATCGTCAACGTGTCGCCGCGGATCAACGCGGCGGCGGCGGCCACCATCGACGCGCAGGGCCAGCTCTTGACGCCGCCGTTCGTCGACGCCCATTTCCACATGGACGCGACGCTGTCGTACGGGCTGCCGCGCGTCAACGAAAGCGGCACGCTGCTCGAAGGCATCGCGTTGTGGGGCGAACTGAAGCCCACGCTCACGCAGGACGCGATCGTCGAGCGTGCGCTCGCCTATTGCGACTGGGCGGTGGGCAAGGGCCTGCTGGCCATCAGGTCGCACGTCGACGTCTGCGATCCGCGCCTGCTCGCCGTCGAGGCGCTGCTGCACGTCAAGCAGAAGGTCGCGCCCTATCTCGACCTGCAGCTCGTCGCGTTTCCGCAGGACGGCCTGCTGCGCAGCCCCGGCGCGCTGGCGCAGCTCACGCGGGCGCTCGCGATGGGCGTGGATGTGGTCGGCGGCATCCCGCATTTCGAGCGGACGATGGCCGACGGCGCCGACAGCGTGCGGATCCTCTGCGAGCTGGCGGCGGAACAGGGGCGCCTGGTCGACATGCACTGCGACGAGACCGACGACCCGCATTCGCGCCACATCGAGACGCTGGCGATGCAGTCGCTGCGGCTCGGGTTGCAGGGCCGCGTGACCGGGTCGCACCTGACGTCGATGCATTCGATGGACAACTACTACGTGTCGAAGCTGATCCCGCTGATCCGCGAGGCGGGTGTCGCCGCCATCGCCAATCCGCTGATCAACATCACGATCCAGGGCCGGCACGACACCTACCCCAAGCGGCGCGGCATGACGCGCGTGCCGGAGCTGATGGCGGCGGGCGTCACCGTCGCCTTCGGCAACGACTGCGTGATGGACCCGTGGTATTCGCTGGGCAGCGGCGACATGCTGGAGGTGGCGTCGATGGGCCTGCATGTCGCGCAGATGACGAGCCCGGCGGGAATTCGCGCCTGCTTCGACGCCGTCACCGTCAATGGCGCGGCGATCCTGCACCTCGACGGGTACGGCATCGCGCCCGGCAATCGCGCCGACTTCGTGCTGCTGCAGGCGCGCGACCCCGTCGAGGCGATTCGCCTGCGCGCGCCGCGGCTCAAGGTCTTTCGGGCCGGCCGGGTCATCGCGCAAACGCCGCCGGCGACGGCGACGCTCGACCTGCCCGGGCGGCCGGCGAGCGTCGACTGGATGCTGCGGCGCTGATCGAGCCGTAGTGTCGGGTTGCCCGTGGACCCCGCGGACCATACCGCTGCGGGGAGTCGGCTTGTCCGGCGCGGTTCGGCGCGCAATGGCTCGGCGCCCCGACCGCGGCCACTTAAAATGAGAATTATTATCATTATAATGGGCGCCTTACGTGTACTCGAGCATCCGCTGGCGACCGGTATCCTGGTGGCGACGGCGGCTCGCGCCCGGGTGCGGCCGGACGCGTAGACTTGGCGTCCCGCATCGACGCGTGGCGCCCCCTGTAGCGGGCGTGCGCCGCTTTCACGACAACGTACCGGCATGACGACTCCGACCCCCACTCGCCCCGGCGGCCGCTCATGATCGGGTGCCGCCACCTGCTGCCCTTCCTGTTCGCCGTCGTCACATGGCTGCCGGCGCCGGGCGCGCAGGCCGCGACGCTGCTCGCCGCGGAACCCGATGCGCTCGCGCGCGCGATGACCGGCCCGCGCATCGTCGTGCTCGGCGAGGTCCACGACAACGGCGCGCAGCACGCGCTGCGCGCTCGCCGCGCTCGCGCAATTGGTCAAGGCCGGCGCGCGCCCCGCGCTCGCGTTCGAGCAGTTCGACGTGGGGCAGCAGGCGGCGATCGACCGTGCCCGGCGCGAGCGGCCGCGGGATGCCGAATACCTCGTCGCGCAGGCCAAGGGCGCGCCGAGCTGGCGCTGGGAGTTCTATCGGCCCTTCGTGCAACTGGCGCTCGACTACGATCTGCCGATCGTCGCGGCGAACCTGTCGCGGGCCGATGCGATGAAGGTCGCGCAGGGCGCGCCGGGCACCGCGCCGCCGCCGGTGCCCGCCGCCGTCCAGCGCGCGCACGAGCAGGCGATCGCGAAGGGTCACTGCAACCTGCTGCCGGTCGACGCGCTGGCGGGGATGGCGCGCGCGCAGATCGCGCGCGACGCGACGCTCGCGCGGGCGATCCAGCCCTACGCGGCACGCGGCGTCGTCCTGCTGACCGGCAATGGGCATGCCCGCGTCGATGTGGGCGTGCCGTACTGGCTGGCGCCGGACGACCGCGCGGCCTCGATCGCCATCGGCCTGCTGGAGCGCGACGACGCGGCGAACGCGGAGGAGTCGCCGGCGGTGTTCGACGCGTATGCGATCACGGAACGGGCCGAGCGCCCCGAGCCCTGCGACGACCTGCGGCGGCGGATGCAGGTGCCGAAGGCCGGCTGATCGAGTGCATTGCGGCGCACGGTGCTCTTCCGGGCGAGGACGTGTAGGGAACGCTTGCAAGACAACGACTCGCAGGAGACGGAGGCACGCCTTCGATCGTCCGGCTGGCGAACGGGGCACGGCGGATCGATGCGGCATAATCCGCGATTGCCTGCCGCCCGCAACGTTCCGGACACCCGACGCTCCCGATGGAATCGATCTACTACGTGATGGCCTGGGCTTGCCACCGCAAATGCAAGCATTGCTACGAGGACCGCTTCCGGCCGTACATCCGCGGCGAACTGGAGGCGGTCGTGCAGGAGGCGGAGCGCAACTATCCGCGGATCGTCGCCAATTTCCCGGAGCGCTTCACCTACGTCGACCTCGACGACCCGCGGCCGGACGGGACCTTTCCAGAGAAAACTGGACGCATAATTCTTTCTGGTGGAGAGTCGCTGCTCGACGCGGTGCGGCAGCGTGTCACGTACAAGGTGCTGGAGGCGCTGCGCGACAAGTACGCGGCGCAGGGCGGCGTGAAGGTCGTCGTGCAGACGACCGGCGACATCCTGACCGACGCGATCGTCGACGATCTCCTGCAGCGCGGCGTCTGGATGATCTCGGTGGCGAGCGTCGACGATTTCCACGTCGGACTGGAAGGGCCCGACAAGCAGCGGGCCTTCATGGACAAGCTGTCGGCGCTGTTCGCGCGGCACGGGATGCGGCAATCCGGATTGTCGGCGACGACGCGCAACTGGCACGAGGAGGAGGGGCCGGTGTACAGCTTCTTCGGCGCGACGCCGGACTCGTGGATCGGCAAGTTGTGGCCGCGTGGCCGCGCCTGGCAGAACAACCTGTCGCATGCCACGCTCGCCGACAATTTCTGCAACCGCTGGTCGGGCGGCCTGAATTTCCTGCGTCACAAGTACAACGGCAGCGAGGTTTCCGTCGAACCGGACGGCGCCGTGTATCCGTGCTGCATCAAGACGAAGCTGCCGATCGGCAGCCTGCTCGAGGACAACCTGATCGACATCCTCGATTCGCTGGCCGGCGTGCCGGCCTTCGAGGCGATCACGATGGGCCATCCCGAGCGCATGGGTGTCGCCGACGGCTGGACCGAAGCGAAGTTCATCGAGCAATCGCGCACGACGATGCCCGACGGCACGCCGTACCAGAACCTGTGCATCGGCTGCGACCGCTTCCATGAGCAGGTGCTGGGTCCGGTGCTGGAAGCGGCGCGCGCACGCCGGCGCGCGGCGAAAGGCATGACGGACCCGCCGCCGGCGCGCAAGGTCATCGCGCTGACGCCGCTTGCGACCTGACCCGATGCTGCTGCGCAAGCTCGCCGCGATCCTCGCCGCACTGGCCGTCCCGTTCGCGGCCGCCGCGCAGGACGGCAAGTGGTCCGCCATCGTCGCGAAGGCGAAAGGACAAACGGTCAACTTCAACGCCTGGGCCGGCGACGAGAAGACCAATGCGTTCATCCAGTGGGTCGGCGAGGAAGTCGGCAAGCGGTACGGCGTCAAGGTCAACCACGTGAAGCTGAAGGACACGGCGGAGGCGGTCACGCGCGTCGTCGCCGAAAAGGCCGCCGGCCGCCACCAGGACGGGACCGTCGACCTCATCTGGATCAACGGCCCCAACTTTCTCGCGATGAAGCAGCAGGCGCTGCTGTTCGGCCCGTTCACGCAGCTGTTGCCGAACCACGCGCGCGTCGACACGACGAACATCCGCTCCAACGTCGTCGATTTCACCGTGCCCGTCGACGGCATGGAGTCGCCGTGGCGGCGGGCGCAGATCGTCTTCGTCTACGACGGCAAGCGCGTGCGCGACGTGCCGCGCTCGGTGCCCGAGCTGCTGGCGTGGGCGAAGCGGAATCCCGGCCGTCTCACGCATCCGTCCATTCGCAACTTCCTCGGCTCGACGTTCCTCAAACAGGCGCTCTACGAACTCGCGCCCGATGCCGCCGTGCTGCAGCGGCCGGCGACGGACGAGAACTTCGCCGCCGTCGCCGCGCCGATGTGGGCGTGGTACGAGGAGCTGCGGCCGCAGCTGTGGCGGCAGGGCCGGCAATTGCCGGAGAACGGCCCGGCGCAGCGGCAACTGCTGAACGACGGCGAGATCGACATGATGATCTCGTTCAACCCGGCCGAGGCCGCGGTGGCGATCCACGCCGGATTGCTGCCCGACTCGGTGCGCACGTTCGTGTTCGCGCGCGGCACCATCGGCAACACGAGCTTCGTCGCCATTCCCTACAACGCGGCGAACAAGGAAGGCGCGATGGTCGTCGCCGACTTCCTGCTCGATCCGGCCACGCAGGCGCACGCGCAGGACTTCCGCCAGATGGGCAACTTCTCCGTGCTCGACTTCGGCAAGCTCTCCGCCGGCCGAACGCAAGCGCTTCGACGACCTGCCGAAGTCGCCGGCATTGCCGACCAACGCCGAACTCGGCACGACGCTGCTCGAACCGCATCCGACCTGGATGACGAGGATCGCGAACGAGTGGGAGAAGCGGTACACGAAGTGACGGTGGAACGCCGCGGCCTCCTGTCGTGGATGCCGGCGCTGACCGTCGGCGCATTCATGCTGCCGATCGGCGCCGGGCTGATCGGGACGTTGCTGCCGGCGTTCGGCTACCTGCCGGCGATCGGCGGCAGCGAGTTCGGGCTCGATCCGTGGCGCCGGCTTTTCGCCTATCCCGGCTTGGCCACGAGCGTGACGGTGACGCTCGTCACGGGGCTCGTCACCTCGCTGCTGGCGGTCGGGATCGCCTTCGGGTTCTGCGCGTGGGCGCACGACCGGCGCTGGTTCCGCCGCATCGGCGCGTGGCTCGCGCCGATCCTCTCCACGCCGCACTCGGCGCTCGCCATCGGCTTCGCGTTCCTCGTCGCGCCGTCGGGCTGGATCGCGCGCGCGCTGTCGCCGTGGCTCACCGGCTGGATGCTGCCGCCGGACGTCGCGACGGTGGGCGATCCGCGCGGGCTCGCGCTGGTGTTCGGCCTCCTGCTGAAGGAAGTGCCGTACCTGGTGCTGATGATCGTCGGCGCGCTGCAGCAGGTGCCGGCGCGGCAGCACCTGGCCATCGCGCAGGCGCTGGGCTACTCGCGCGCGGCGGCGTGGATCAAGATCATCCTGCCGCAGATCTACCCGCAGGTCCGCCTGCCGATCTACGCGGTGATCGCGTTCTCGCTGTCGGTCGTCGACGTCGCGCTGATCCTCGGGCCGTCCAACCCGCCGCCGCTCGCGGTGCTCGCCGTCCGCTGGTTCACCGATGCCGACATCCAGTTCTACTTCCCTGCCGCGGCCGCAGCGACACTGCTGCTGGTGCTGGTGATCGCCGCGGTCGCCGGCTGGTTCGCGCTGGAGCGCGGCGCGATGGCGGCCGGGCGCCGCTGGATCGCGCGCGGCGGGCGGCGCGGCGGTCGTCGCGGCCGGCGCGCGCGCGGCGGCATTCGGCTTCGGCGGCCTGTTCGCGCTGTCGGTGCTCGCGATCATCGGCATGGGCGTGTGGTCGTTCGCGACGCAGTGGCGCTTTCCGGATGCGTGGCCTCCGGCTCTTTCGTTCGCGAACTGGATGCGCCGCCTCGATGGCCTCGCGGGGCCGGCCTGGATCACGTTCGTCGTCGGCGTGCTGGCGACCGGCATCGCGTTGGCGCTGGTGCTCTCGTGCCTCGAGAACGAAAGCCGCGGCAGCCGGCGCGTGGGCACAGGCGCGCTGTGGCTGCTCTACGTGCCGCTGCTGGTGCCGCAGGTCGCGTTCCTGTTCGGCGCGCAGGTGCTGCTGGTGCGCGCGAACTTCGACGGAACGATCCTCGCGGTCGTCTGGGCGCACCTCGTCTTCGTGCTGCCGTACCTGTTCCTGTCGCTCGCCGATCCGTGGCGCGCGTTCGATCCGCGCTACGCGCGAACCGCGGCGGGCCTCTCCGCGTCGCCCGCCCGCGTGTTCTGGCGGATCAAGCTGCCGATCCTGCTGCGGCCCGTGCTGATCGCATGCGCGGTGGCCTTCGCCGTCAGCGTCGGCCAGTACCTCGCCACCGTGTTCGCCGGGAACGGCCGGGTGGCCACGCTGACGACGGAGGCGGTCACGCTGGCCGCCGGCGCCGACCGGCGCGTGATCGGCGCGTACGCGCTTGCGCAGGCACTGTTTCCACTCCTCGCATACATCGGTGCGGCGATGTTGCCCTCGCTGCTTTACGCGCGCAGGCGCGGCCTTGGGGGCGCCGCATGAGACATCCTGTGTCAACCCGCAGGTTTTTGCAGCAGCAAATGAGCAGCACGAAGGCATCCCAGTGAGCGCCGGCGCGTTGCGCCTTGCGGCCGTGCGCATCGAGATCGGCGGCCGCGAGCTGATCCCGCCGCTCACGCTCGCGATCGAGCCGGGCGAATGCGTGACGGTGATGGGGCCGTCGGGCTGCGGCAAGTCGACGCTGCTCGCGTACATCGCCGGCACGATCGAGCCGGTGTTCCGCGCCAGCGGAAGCATCGCGATCGGCACGCGCGACATCACGCGCCTCCCACCGGAGGCGCGCCGCATCGGGATCCAGTTCCAGGACGACCTGCTGTTTCCGCACCTGTCGGTGGGCGGCAACCTCGCGTTCGCGCTGCCGGCGAGTGTGCGCGACCGCGGCGCGCGGCGGCAGCGCATCGAGCAGGCGCTCACCGAGGCGGAACTCGCGGGCTTCGCCGATCGCGATCCGGCCACACTGTCCGGCGGCCAGCGCGCTCGCGTCGCGCTGATGCGCACACTGCTGTCCGAACCGCAGGCGTTGCTGCTCGACGAGCCGTTCAACAAGCTCGATGCGCAATTGCGCCACGACTTCCGTCGCTTCGTGTTCGGACACGCGGCGCAACGGGGGCTGCCCACGCTGCTCGTCACGCACGACGCGACCGATGCGCAGGCGGTCGGCGGCCGTGTCGTCGAGGTTGCGCAGTAGGGTCAGAACTTCCCGGCCGCGGCAGTGAACGTGCCAGTTGCCTGCAGCAAGATGGTCCCTGCCCCTGCTTTGTCAGCGATCAGACGATCACGTTCGCGCGCCGTTCGGGCGCGAGCAGTACCGCCCACTTGTCGTCGAACGGATGCACACGCGCAGCGGGGCGCTCGTCGTGCACGAGCGGATATCCGCGATTTGCCCAGCCGAAGATCGATTCCTCGAGATTGAACACGCGGACGCCGTCGCGAAGCAGTGTCTGCGCGAGTCGCGCCGAACGTACACCGACGGCGCAATAGACGACCACCGGCCCCGGGGTGTTCTCGCGCACGGCACGCTGCGCACCGGCCGTGTCACGAACGCATTGGGCGCCCGGCAGCGTGCTGACCGCCTGCTCGTCGGCACCGCGAAAGTCGAGCAGCAGCGGAGACTCGCGCGCGGGATCGGCAAGCCACGCGTGCAACGCATCGGCATCGATCGTCGGCACGTCTGGATAGTGCCGCCGCATCCACGCCGCGAGTCGCGTCCAGTCGCAGGGCGGGGGATCGAGGAAGAGCGGTCGGCGGACAGTCACGAGCCGGAATGAACAGGCGGATTCATCGGAGGCATGCCGTCGCACCGGCCAAGTTTACTCATTCTATATGCGCGATGCTCGATTGTTGACGTCTTCGCTTGCCCTTGCGTACCTTGACGCCAGGTTGGATACGAAAGGAACGAAGCATGAACGCTTACCATGATTGCATCTCTGGCGCGGGCTTTTGATTCTCCTGGTGCTCGGCGTGTTCGCCCTGTTCGCCCTCGTGGCGGCTTTCCGGCAGATGCGCCGCGCCCGGCGCAATGCGCGAGGCGGCAATGCGCCGGCGGACGCACCTTTGGCGGCCTGAACTTGCTCGCACAGCAGCGCCGGCGACAGGCTTCTTCTTTACACGATCTTTACATGTCCGTGCGATTTCTTGGCATCGATACTGATCCGGCGACGATTCGACGTCCCGACTGATTTCGTGCCGAGACTATGCGGTTTCCTCTCGCCAACTGCACGGAGTGCCACGCCATGATGGATTTCGTCTTCGTCGTCCTGATCGTCGGCTTCTTCGCGGCGTCGGTGGGGCTGGTGCATTTCTGCGCGCGGCCTGCTGCCGAAGTCGGGCCGGCCATGAACTGGGTCTATTGGCTGAGCGGCGCCGCCGTGCTCGTGATCTTCGTCTACCTGATCGTCGCCTTGTTCAAGCCGGAGTACTTCGAATGAACGCCTCGGGTTGGCTGCAACTCGCGTTGTACGTGATCGTCCTGCTGCTGCTGGCGAAGCCGCTCGGCAGCCTACATGGCTGCCGTCTACGAAGGCCGCGCCGTTGCGCGCGCAGCGCATCGGCGGCTGGCTCGAGCGGCTCGATCTATCGCGGCGCCGGCGTGGACGCCGCGCGCGACATGAGCTGGATCGACTACGCGCTCGCGATGCTCTGGTTCAACCTGCTCGGCGCGCTGGCGGTCTACGCGCTGCAGCGGTTCCAGCTGTCGCTGCCGCTCAATCCGCAGGACATGGCGGCGGTCAGTCCCGATTCGGCGTTCAACACCGCGATCGAGCTTCGCCACCAACACCAACTGGCAGGGCTACGGCGGCGAGAGCACGATGAGCTACCTGACGCAGATGCTGGGCCTGAACGTCCAGAACTTCGTGTCCGCGGCGACGGGCATGGCGGTGCTGGTCGCGCTGATCCGCGGCTTCACCCGCAAGCAGGCGCACGGCATCGGCAACTTCTGGTTCGACCTCGTGCGCTCGACGGTCTACATCCTGCTGCCGCTCGCGCTGATCCTCGCGCTCGCGCTGGTCAGCCAGGGCGTGGTGCAGACGTTCGACAAGTACGCGCACCGTCACGCTGGTCCAGCCCGTCAGCCTACGACGCCCCGAAGAGCGGTCCGGACGGACAGCCGCTGAAGGACGACAAGGGCAACGCGGTCACCGAGAAGACGACGGCCACCGAGCAGACGATCCCGCTCGGGCCGGCGGCGTCGCAGATCGCCATCAAGCAGCTCGGCACCAACGGCGGCGGCTTCTTCAACGTCAACTCCGCGCATCCGTTCGAGAATCCGACGCCGCTGTCGAACTTCCTCGAGATGCTCGCGATCCTGCTGATACCGGCCGCGCTGTGCTACACGTTCGGCAGGATGGTCGGCGACACCCGCCAGGGCTGGGCGCTGCTCGCCGCGATGACGATCGTGTTCGTCGCGCTGCTGGCGGCCACCTATGCGCTGGAGGGGCCAGGCAATCCCGTCCTCGCGAAGCTCGGTGTCGACCAGGTCGCGAGCGCCACCAATCCCGGCGGCAACATGGAAGGCAAGGAGGCGCGCTTCGGCGTGGCCAACTCGGCGCTGTGGGCGGTCGCGACGACGTCCGCGTCGAACGGATCGGTCAACGCGATGCACGACTCGTTCATGCCGCTCGCCGGAATGATCCCGATGTGGCTGATGCAGCTGGGCGAAGTGATCTTCGGCGGTGTGGGCTCGGGCCTCTACGGCATGATCGTGTTCGCGATCGTCGCGGTGTTCATCGCGGGCCTGATGGTCGGGCGCACGCCCGAGTACCTGGGCAAGAAGATCGGCGCCTACGAGATCAAGATGGCGTCGATCGCGATCCTCATCCCGCCGTTCCTGGTGCTCGGCGGCACGGCGCTCGCCGTGATGGTGGACGCGGGCCGGGCCGGCGTCGCGAACCCGGCCGAGCACGGCTTCTCGGAGATCCTGTACGCGTTCTCGTCCGCCAGCAACAACAACGGCAGCGCGTTCGCCGGCCTGTCCGCCAACACGCCGTTCTACAACACCGCGCTCGGCATCTGCATGCTGTTCGCGCGCTACTGGCTGGCCATCCCGGTGCTGGCGCTGGCGGGCGCGCTCGCGGCGGCGAAGCACGTGCCCGCATCCACCGGCACGTTGCCGACGCATACGCCGCTGTTCATCGTGGTGCTGCTCGGTACGGTGATCACCGTCGGTGCGTTGACGTTCGTGCCGGCGCTGGCGCTCGGGCCGGTCGTCGAGCACCTGCTGCTGTTCAGCGGCCAATGACGCTGTCTCTCTTCGCACCAGGGCATGACCATGGCAACGCTTACCGCTCCCCCAAGCGCACTTTCCTGGTTCCTCAACCGGGACCTGATGAAGCACGCGCTGGTCGACAGCTTCCGCCGGCTGACGCCGCGCTACCAGTGGCGCAATCCGGTGATGTTCGTCGTCTACATCGGCAGCATCCTGACCACGATCCTGTGGCTGCAGGCGCGTGTTCGGCACCGGCGAGGCGCCGGCCGGCTTCATCCTCGCCATCGCGCTGTGGCTGTGGGCGACGCTGCTGTTCGCCAACTTCGCCGAGGCGATCGCCGAAGGACGCAGCAAGGCGCAGGCGGCGTCGCTGAAGAGCGCGCGCAAGGACACGGTGGCGAAGAAGCTCGCGCGGGCCGAGTTCGGCGCGCCTTCGACGCCCACGCCCTCCAACCTGCTGCGCAAGGGCGACCTCGTGTCTCGTCGAGCAGGGCGACCTGGTGCCCGGCGACGGCGAGGTGGTGGTGGGGGCGGCATCGATCAACGAAAGCGCGGTGACCGGCGAGTCCGCCCCGGTCATCCGTGCCGCCGGCAGCGACTTCAACACCGTGACCGGTGGCACCGTCGTGCTGTCGGACTGGATCATCGTGCGCATCAGCGTCAACCCGGGCGAGGCGTTTCTCGACCGGATGATCGGCATGGTCGAGGGCGCGAAGCGGCAGAAGACGCCGAACGAGATCGCGCTGACGATCCTGCTGGTGGCGATGACGCTGGTGTTCCTGCTCGCCACGGTCACGCTGCTGCCGTACTCGATCTACAGCGTCGACGTCGCCAAGGCCGGCACGCCGGTGTCGATCACCGTGCTGGTGGCGCTGCTGGTGTGCCTGATCCCGACGACGATCGGCGGCCTCCTGTCCGCGATCGGCGTCGCCGGCATGGGCCGGATGATGCGCGCCAACGTGATCGCCACGTCCGGGCGCGCGGTCGAGGCCGCCGGCGACTGCGACGTGCTGCTGCTCGACAAGACCGGCACGATCACGTTCGGCAATCGCCAGGCGACATCGCTGCACGCGGTATCCGGGGTCACGCAGCAACAGCTGGCCGAAGCGACGCTGCTCGCATCGCTCGGCGACGAAACGCCGGAAGGCAAGAGCATCGTGGCGTTGACCAAGCGCGCGTTCGGCATCGTCCCGCCGCCGCTCGAACCCGGCCACTTCACGATCATCCCGTTCTCGGCGCAGACGCGGATGAGCGGCGTCACCTACCAGGGCCGCGAGCTGCGCAAGGGCGCGCTCGACGCGGTCCGGGCCTGGGTCGATGGCGCAGGGCGGCACCGTCGACAACGAAATGATCGCGCGCGTCGAGGAAGTCGCTCGCCGCGGCGCGACGCCGCTGGTCGTCGCGGAAGGGCGGCGCGTGCTCGGCGTCGTCGAGTTGAAGGACATCGTCAAGACGCAGATCAAGGAACGCTTCGCCGAGCTGCGCCGGATGGGCATCAAGACCATCATGATCACCGGCGACAACAAGCTGACGGCGGCGTCGATCGCCGCGGAGGCCGGCGTCGACGATTTCCTGGCCGAGGTCACGCCGGAGGCCAAGCTGAAGCTGATCCGCGAGATCCAGGCCGACGGCAAGCTGGTGGCGATGACGGGCGACGGCACCAACGATGCGCCCGCGCTCGCGCAGGCCGACGTCGCCGTCGTGATGAACAGCGGCACGCAGGCGGCGAAGGAAGCCGGCAACATGGTCGACCTCGATTCGAACCCGACCAAGCTGATCGAGATCGTCGAGATCGGCAAGCAGCTGCTGATGACGCGCGGCGCGCTGACGACGTTCTCCATCGCCAACGACGTGGCCAAGTACTTCGCCATCATCCCGGCCGCGTTCGCCAGCACCTATCCGGCGCTCGGCGCGCTCAACGTCATGCAGCTCGCCACGCCGCAGAGCGCGATCCTGTCGGCGGTGATCTTCAACGCGCTGATCATTCCCGCGCTGATTCCGCTCGCATTGGGCGGTGTGAAGTACCGGCCGGTCGGCGCCGCCGCTGCTCTTGCGGCGGAACATGCTGGTCTACGGCGTCGGCGGCGTGCTGCTGCCGTTCGTCGGCATCAAGATCATCGACATGCTGCTCGTGGCGCTGCACGTCGCCTGAAATCCCGGAGATACGAAATGTTCGCGTCATTCCTCCCTTCGCTGCGCATGCTGGTCGTGCTGTCCGTGTTGACCGGCGTGCTCTACCCGCTCGTCACCTGGGGCATCGCCCAGATGGCGTTCCCGCGGCGCCGCCAACGGCAGCCTGATCGAGCAGAACGGAAAGAAAGTGGGCTCGGCGCTGATCGGGCAGCCGTTCGACGACCCGAAGTACTTCTGGAGCCGCCCGTCGGCGACGTCGCCGTATCCCTACAACGGCGCGGCCTCGTCCGGCTCCAACCAGGGTCCGCGCAATCCCGGCGCTGGCCGACGCGGTCGCGGGCCGCATCAAGGCGCTGCGCGACGCGGATCCGGGCAACGCGGCGGTGGTCCCCGCCGATCTCGTCACCGCGTCCGCCAGCGGCCTCGATCCCGATATCAGCGTCGCCGCCGCGGAGTATCAGTTGGCGCGGGTCGCCAAGGCGCGCGCGATGCCGGTGGACGCCGTGCGCGCATTGGTTGCGCAGAACACGCAAGGCCGCACGTTCGGCGTGCTCGGCGAACCGCGCGTCAACGTGGTCAGGCTGAATCTCGCGCTCGATCGCGCGCC
Organism: uncultured beta proteobacterium; assembly: GCA_963823475.1. GTDB lineage: Bacteria > Pseudomonadota > Gammaproteobacteria > Burkholderiales > Casimicrobiaceae > VBCG01. The sequence goes on along the minus strand of CAWGLS010000012.1, from coordinate 72,038 downwards.
GAAGTAGCCTCGTGCGCGGCCGCCGACGTGCGTTCGGGCTGACCCGGCAACGGCGGGCCGCGGACGCGGGGCACGCACGCGGCACGAAGGCCTGTCGCTATCCCTCCGGGCATCGATGATGAATACTGTCCGCCGATGAGCGACACGCGGCCCGATCCCGACCAGCTTCTGGCCCAGGTCAAGGCGGAGGAGGCGTCCGCGCGCCGCGGCCGCCTGCGGATCTACTTCGGCGCGTCGGCAGGCGTGGGCAAGACGTTCGCGATGCTGACGGCGGCGCGCGCGCTGCGGCTCGAAGGCAAGGACGTCGTCGTGGGCCTGCTCGAGACCCACGGGCGCAAGGAGACCGAGGCGCTTCTGCAGGGGCTCGAAATCCTGCCGCGCGCCAGGATCGCGTACCAGGACCGCACGCTCGACGAGTTCGACCTCGACGCCGCGCTGGCGCGCCGGCCGGCGCTGATGCTGGTCGACGAACTCGCGCATACGAATGTCCCCGGCTCGCGGCATCCGAAGCGCTGGCAGGACATCGACGAACTGCTGGCGGCCGGCATCGACGTCTTCACGACGCTCAACGTCCAGCACATCGAGAGCCTGAACGACGTCGTCGGCGGCATCACCGGCATCAACGTGTGGGAGACGGTGCCCGGACTACTTCTTCGACCAGGCCGACGAAGTCGTGCTGGTGGACGTTTCGGCCGATGACCTGCTGGCGCGTCTTGCGGCCGGCAAGGTGTACCTCCCCGAGCAGATCGAGCGCGCGGCCAGCAACTTCTTCCGCAAGGGCAACCTGATGGCGCTGCGCGAACTCGCGCTGCGCCGCACGGCCGATCGCGTCGAGGACGACGTCCAGGCCTATCGGACCGACAAGTCGATCGAGCGCGTCTGGAAGACCGAGGATTCGCTGCTGTGCTGCATCGGACCCGGTGCCGCCAGCGAGGATGTCGTCCGCAGTGCCGCCCGGCTCGCGACGCAGCTCGACGTCGAATGGACGGCCGTGTACGTCGAGACGCCGGCGCTGCAGCGGCTGCCGGCCCGGGAACGCGAGCGGATCCTGCGCACCGTCAAGCTCGCGCAGGAGTTCGGCGCCGCCACCGCCATTCTCGCGGGTGGCGATCCGGCGGCCGAAGTCGTCGAGTACGCCCGCCTGCACAACTGCTCGAAGGTGGTGGTGGGTCGCATGCGGGGCGCATCGAGGTGGCCGTGGGCGCGCGGCACCGCGCGCCGCATCGGCGAGCTGGCGCCGGACATCGACGTCATCGAGGTCGGCCGCGGCACGGCGCAGCCGGCGCCGCTGCGTACGGCGGAACAGGACGACGACGCCGACCCGCGCCGTAGCGCCAAGCGGCTGCGTTACCTGTGGGCGGCCCTGGCCTGCCTCGCGACGACGCTGGTGGCGGCGCCGCTGTCCGGCTACTTCGATCTCGCCAACATCGTGATGCTGTTCCTGCTGACGGTCGTGCTGGTCGCGCTCAAATGGGGACGCGGCCCCGCGGTGCTGGCCGCGTTCGTCAGCGTCGCGACGTTCGACTTCTTCTACGTGCCGCCGCAGTTGAGCTTCGCGGTGAGCGACTTCCAGTATCTGCTGACGTTCGCCGTCATGCTGATCGTCGCGCTGATCATCGGCCAGATGACGGCCGGCCTGCGCTACCAGGCGCGTGTCGCGTCATACCGCGAGGAGCGCGCACGCGTGCTCTACGAGTTCGCGCGCGACATGTCGAGCCTGCTGCTGACCGATGACGTGGTCGAGGCGGCGACGAAGACCATCACGAACACGTTCCGGGCGAAGGTCGCGATCCTCGTGGCCGACGACGACGGTCGACTCACGCTCCCGGCCGGAGGTGGACCGGGGCTGGCCCTCGACGTCGGGGCGGCGCAGTGGGCGTACGACAAGACGCAGCCCGCCGGCGCCGGCACCGACACGCTCGCCGGCAACGAGTATCTGTACCTGCCGTTGCGGGCGCCGATGCGCACGCGGGGCGTGCTGGTCATCAAGCCGGACAACGCCCGGCTGCTGCTCGTGCCCGAGCAGCGGCGGCACCTCGACACGTTCGCCGCGCTCACCGCGATCGCGCTCGAGCGCGTGCATTACGTCGAGGTCGCGCAGAAGGCGCTGCTCCAGATGGAGTCCGAGCGGCTGCGCAACTCGCTCCTGTCGGCGCTTTCGCACGATTTGCGCACGCCGCTCGCGGCGGTGGTCGGGCTTGCGGAATCGCTGGCGCTGACCAGGCCGGCGCTGTCCGGGCCGCAGCTCGAAACCGCGCAGGCGATCGCCGAGGAGGCCCGGCGCATGGGCGCGCTGGTCAGCAACCTGCTCGAAATGGCGCGCATCGAGAGCGGCCAGGTCAAGCTGCGCCGCCAATGGCAATCGGTCCAGGAACTCGTCGGCAGCGCGCTGAAGGCGGCGCAGCCGGCACTGGTCCGCCACCGGGTCGACGTGCAGGTGCCGCACGACCTGCCGCTGGTGGAGTTCGACGCCACGCTGATCGAGCGCGTCCTCTACAACCTGATCGAGAATGCGTCGAAGTACACGCCCGCGGGCACGCTGATCACCGTGGCGGCCGACGACCTCCGCGGGCGAGCTGGTCGTCACCGTGACCGATACCGGCGCGGGCATCCCCGCGGGCCAGGAAAAATCGATCTTCGAAAAATTCACGCGCGGCGTACGCGAGTCGGCAACCCCGGGTGTCGGCCTGGGCCTCGCGATCAGCCGAGCGATCATCGACGCGCATCATGGCCGAATATGGGCGCAGAACGTGGCGGGCGGCGGCGCGCGGTTCACGTTCACGCTACCGCTGGGAACGCCGCCCGCGACGCCCGAGGAACCCGCCGGCTCGCCTTGACGCGCGCTATCATCGGGCGGCCGGTAATGACGGCGAACGTCGCGAGCCACTCGTGAACACCACCACTGGAAGTCGGGCAGCCGTCATCGCCACGCGGGGTTCCGCGTGAGCGAGTCGTCGCCGATCGCACTGCTGATCGAGGACGAACGCCAGATCCGGCGCTTCGTGCGCACCGCGCTCGAAGCCGAGGGCTGGCAGATCGTCGAGGCGGAGACGATGAAGCAGGGACTCATCGATGCCGGTACGCGCAAGCCCGACGTGGTGATCCTCGACCTCGGCCTGCCCGACGGCAACGGGAGTCGAGTTCATCCGCGATTTCCGCGGATGGTCGTCGGTGCCCGTGATCGTGCTGTCGGCGCGCACCGGCGAAATGGACAAGATCGAGGCGCTGGACGCGGGCGCCGACGACTACCTGACCAAGCCGTTCGGCGTCGGCGAGCTGCTGGCGCGGGTCCGGGCGACGCGCCGGCGAAGCGCCGGCGTCGCGAGCGATGAGGCCGCGCCGTTCCGGTTCGGCGACGTCGAAGTCGACGTGGCCCGGCGCACCGTCCGCAAGGGCGACACGCCGCTGCACCTGACGCCCATCGAGTTCCGGCTGCTCGCACTGATGATCCACAACGTCGGGCGGGTGCTGACGCATCGGCAGATCCTGCGCGAAGTCTGGGGACCGGCCTACGTCGAGCACGAGCATTACGTGCGCGTGCACATGGGCCACTTGCGGCAGAAGCTCGAGGACGATCCGGCGCAACCGAAGTTCCTGGTGACCGAGACCGCGGTCGGGTATCGGCTGGTCGACTGAAGACGGCGTCCGGGGGGCGTGGGATCCGCGCCCATTCATGGCGTCCATGTACGGAGGACACGAATCTCGATCAATCGTTTGGGTAACCGTCGCGTGCCCGGCGCTCAAGGCGCAGGCGCCGCAAGGCGTCAGAACGAATCGGCCGCGGCGAACAGCCGGCGCAGCGCCGTGCGATCGGCGGCGGGAAGCGTTCGCCCCCGCGCTCGCCATTCGGCGAAGCGGTGCCCCAATCCGCGATCGGTGAGGTAGCCCACCCGCCAGTCGTCAAACCACGGCGTCGTGTCGTCCTCGTCGAGCAGCAGCGTGATGTCGACATGACGATCGTCGGCGCCGATGCGCTGCCACAGCGTCGCCACCGCCGGCGGGTGCCCTTCGATCAGTTGCGCGAAGTCGGTGCCGGTGTACACGAGAATGCCGGTGATGCCATGCCGCGCGTTGTTGACGCGCGACGAGACGACGATCCGCGGTATCTCGGTCGCGGGCAGGTCGGTGCGCGGACGGCTCACATAGGCGAGGCGACGGATCATGGCAACCTTGGGAATGCGGCGTCGCTGAAGGCGCGGGGCACGCGCGGAGGCCGCCACTGTAATGACAATTCCGACCGCGGCCTTGCACGGTCGTGCAACGACGCGAACGCCGCGGCGGGGAGCGGTCAGTCCGCAGCGGCGGCGGGCACCTGGCGCGCGATGCCGCGCAGACCGCTGGCGACGAACCCGATGAGCCGGTCGGTGTCCGCTTCGCGGAACCCCCGTGGGACACAGGTCCCGCCGGCCCTGCCGCAGCGGTGCAGCAGCACTTCGCCGAACAGGCTGCGCGCATAGCGAAAGCCGGCATCGGTCACCTCGTGATCGCCGGCCGGCAGCGTCGACGCGAGCGCGCGCTGGAAATCGCGGTCGACGGTGCCGAAGTAGCGCTGGTACCAATCGTTGCCGTCCGGAGCCGACGCCAGCCGTGCGACGACGCACAGATAGTTGCGCCACGGCGGCTCGTCGTTGCGCTGCAGGTCCTCGAACGGCCGCCACCATGCGCGCAGCACGCGCTCGGTGCTCGCGGACGGGTCGGACTCGAGCTCGGCGAGCCCGGCGCGCCACGCGTCGGCCAGGCGGCGCGCCCTGCGCTCCACGGCGGCCTCGAACAGCATTTCCTTGCTGCCGAAGTGATAGTTGACGAGGGCGACGTGCGCGCCCGCGCTCGAGGCGATCATCCGGTGCGAAGGCGTGCGGAACCCGTGTTCGGCGATCAGGCATTCTGCCGCGTCGAGCAACGCGTCGCGCGTCGCCGCTCCGCGGATCGCTACGGGCCGCAATGCGGTGGCTTCCATCGATTCTCCTGCCGGCAACTCGCCGATTGGTCACCATCGTGGCGCCGCAGTCGCGAACAGCCTATCGGCGGGCTGCCCGATGCGCTGTCAGGCGGTGGACGACGCCGCCTGCGCCGCCGGGGTGGTCGCGACGGCATCGGGCGTGCGCGGCAGGGGGGCGGCGCGCTGCTGGCCGCCAGGGCGCCACAGCGGGCTGTTGTAGGACTGGCGTCTGAAGTTCATAGTGTACGAATGTAGGACGAGTCCGACAGGGCTTTCCGCCGGCCGCCGATGCGGACGCGGGCGGGCAGCCCCTACGATGGGCGCCATACAAAGAACCTACGAGGCGAGGCGCACCATGCTCGACGATTCGACCAGCAACATCGTGTCCCTGCCCTTCGTGGCCGCGACGCGCGCCGCGTCGGCGCCCGCGCTCGGGCGCTTCGGACTCCTGTTCGGCGGCTCCGCCGCCATGCAGGACGTTTACCGGAAGATCGACAAGGTCTCGCCGACGTCGGCCACCGTGCTGGTGACCGGCGAATCGGGCAGCGGCAAGGAAGTGGTCGCGCGCACGATCCACGATCGCAGCGACCGCTCGCGGGCGCCGTTCGTGGCCGTCAACTGCGGCGCCATTCCCGTCCAGCCTGATCGAGGCCGAGCTGTTCGGCTACGAGAAGGGCGCGTTCACCGGCGCCGCGCAAGCATGCATCGCGGCTGCTTCGAGCGCGCCGAAGGCGGCACGCTGTTCCTGGACGAAGTGACGGAGATGGCGCCGGAAATGCAGGTACGCCTGCTGCGCGTCCTGGAGACCGGCCGCTTCACGCGCGTCGGCGGCGAGGACGAACTGCGCGCCCGCGTGCGCATCATCGCGGCGACCAATCGCGATCCGCGGCAGGCGGTGCAGGAAGGCCATCTGCGCGAGGACCTCATGTATCGCCTCGCCGTGTTCCCGATCGCGCTGCCGCCGTTGCGCGAGCGCGACGGCGACGCCGAGTTGCTCGCCGAGCACTTCCTGCGGCAGCTGAACGACGCCGAGGGCACCGCCAGGTCCTTTTCGCGGCAGGCGATCGCCACGCTGCGCGCGCACCGGTGGCCGGGCAACGTGCGCGAACTGAAGAATGCCGTGCACCGCGCGTTCATCCTGGCGGACGGCGGAAGTCGAAATCGACTTCGCGAGCGTCGACTGCGCGGCGCCGATCGGCGACTGCCTGCGCATTCCCGTCGGCACGCCGCTCGCCGAGATCGAGCGGCAGGCGATCTACGCGACGCTCGACCTGTGCGAAGGCAACAAGCGCCGCTGTGCCGAGATGCTCGGCGTCAGCCTGAAGACGCTCTACAACCGGCTGGCCGAGTACCAGTCCGCCGAGGCCGGCATCGCCACCGTCTAGCCGTCGTCCTGTCCCCTTCCGCCCACTTCCATCGAAGACGCCCATGATCCGCATCCTCATTGCCGACGATCACGCCATCGTGCGCGCCGGCTTGAAGCAGTTCATCGCCGACCAGCCGGACATGCAGGTCGCCGGCGAAGCCGCGACCGGCAGCGAAGCGATCGCGCTGGTGCGCGCGACCGAGTTCGACGTCGTCCTGCTCGACATCTCGATGCCGGACAAGAACGGCATCGACACGCTGAAGACGCTGAAGCAGGTCCGCCCGAACTGCCGATCCTCATGCTGTCGGGCTATGCCGAGGACCAGTACGCGGTGAACCTGCTGCGCGCGGGGGCCTCCGGCTACCTGAACAAGGAAGCCGCATCCACGCAACTCGTCGGGGCGATCCGGACGGTGGTGCGCGGGCCGCAAGTTCGTGAGTCCGGCGCTGGCCCAGATCCTGGCCGACGGCGTCACCGGCGACGCCGACCAGCCGTTGCACGGCGAGCTGTCGCAGCGGGAGTTCCAGATCTTCTGCAAGATCGCCGCCGGCGCCGCCGTCTCCAAGATCGCCGACGAGCTGCACCTGTCGGTGAAGACGGTCAGCACCTACCGGACGCGCGTGCTCGAGAAGATGGGCATGAAATCGAACGCGGACCTGACCTATTACGCGATCAAGAACGGGCTCATCGATTGATTGCCGCGCCCATGCTGCCGGAAAGGCGCGGACAGGGCGCGAATGTCGGACAAACGCCGACATTCAACGGCCGGCGCCCCTGCTATGGTTCACGCGCTCGTCTCCCGAACGCCGCCCGTTCGCGACTAGGGAGGTGGGCGTGCTCATGTCCGACCTACAGTCCAGCCAACCCGACGCCACGCCCGCCGAACCTCGCGAGGGTGCGTCGCAAGTTGCGCGTGCTGATCGTCGAGGATTCGGCGATCATCCGCGCGCGCCTGGCCGAGTCCCTGGCCGAGATTCCCAACGTCGAGATCGTCGGCGCAGGCCGAGACCGAGGCCGACGCGCTCGCGCCAGATGCGCAGACGACCTGGGATGCGGCGGTGCTGGACCTGCAGCTGAAGCAGGGCACGGGCCTCGGCGTCCTGAAGTCGCTCGGGCGGAACGCGCGTGCGCCGCACACGCAGATCATCGTCTTCACCAATTACGCATTTCCGCAGTACCGCGACCGCAGCCTGCTGCTCGGCGCCGATTATTTCTTCGACAAGTCGCGCGAGTTCCACCGCGTGCGCGAAGTCCTGAACGCGCTCGCCGGCGGCGGCTCGTCGGTGTCGCACTGACCCTCCCGATGTAGCTTTTCCAACGGTCGGGCGCGTCGTTTGCGCGTGGGGTCTCGTCATTACCGCTAACCCGTTGAATGCGCAGCGCGTGCCAGTGGCATGCCGCGTGCAATGCCTGTGCTTGCCCGTCGACACGCGACCTTGCGCGCACACCTTAGGAATCGCAATGAAGCCACTCACCGGAACCCTGCTGGCGCTGCCGACCGCGAGCTGCAATACCGTCGGGCGCGGGCAAGGACGCCAAGACCGGCAGCCAGGCGAGCGAGCGCGCCGCGGACCAGGCGAAGCGGAATTGACGCGCGCGTGACCGCCAAGCGGCGCACGCCGGACAAGGCCCCGGTAACCGAGATCGCCGTCGTCGCCGCCGACGTGCCGGCGGTGGCGCCGAAGCTGACGGCGATCGAGATCGCCGATGATGATCGTCGCCGTGCTCGCTGGTCGATCGCGGCCGCCCGCGTGGCCGAGCCGTTCCTGGTGCCGGTGGTGGCCGGCATCCTGCTGGCGTACGCGTTGCGGCCGCTGTCGTGGCGAAGCTCGAGGACTGGCGCGTGCCGCGGACGCTGGCGGCCGCGCTGGTCATCGTCGTCCTTGTCGGCGGCGTGTCCGGCCGCCGGCTACGTCATTCGCGACGACGTGCAACGCGGCGGTGGCGGAGTTGCCGGGCGCGGCGCGCAAGCTGCGGATCGCGATCACCGAATCGACGCGGCAGTCGCCGGGCGCGATGACGCACGTGAAGGAGGCGGCGGCCGAACTCGACCGCGCCGCGGCGGAGGCCACGGGCAAGCCGGCGGCGCCGGCGGCACGCACGCCCGTCGAAGGCGTGGCGATGCAGTTCCAGACGTTCGTGGCGCAGCAATCGGAGCAGCGCGCTCGACGGTCGCTGAGCGAGATCGTGCTGGCGATGCTGCTCGCGTTCTTCCTGCTCGCCGCCGGCGACACGTTCCGGCGCAAGGTCGCGCATCTCGCCGGCGAGTCGCTCGCGCGGCGGCGCGTGACGGTCGAGGTGCTGAACGAGATCGACAGCGCAGATCCAGGCCTACCTGCTGACGCTGCTGATCACCAACGTGCTGATCGCGCTCGCGACGTGGGGAGCGCTGTTGTTCCTGGGCCTTCCCAACGCCGGCATGTGGGGCGCGGTCACCGGCCTGCTGCATGCGATCCCGTACGCCGGGACCGCGATCGCCGCCGCGGGCATCGGTCTCGCGATGTTCGTCCATTCGGGGAGCCTCGCCGCAGGCGTTGCTCGCGGCGGGCGGTCGTGTCGTCGCCATCGCGACGGTGATCGGCGTCGGCTTCATGACGTGGCTGCAGGGCCGCGCGTCCAGCATGAACCCGGTCGCCGTGTTCATCGGCGTGCTGTTCTTCGGCTGGCTGTGGGGCGGCTGGGGGCTGCTGCTCGGGCTGCCGATCCTCGCCGTCGTCAAGAGCATCAGCGACCGCGTCGAGTCGTTGCACCCGGTGAGCGAACTGCTTGGGCTCGTGACGGTCATAAGGATGACGGGATTGTCGGCATCGTCCTACACCGTGCGCAAAAGCGTTCCGGGCGGTTGTATTCGCTGCCAGCATTCGCGGGATATGGAAGGCAACTCCTTGATTCCATGGGCATGCGCGCGGGCACGAACCCTGCATGACGGTGTTGGGGCAACGCAGCACCTTCCACCCACCCGCAAGCAGCAAAGGAATTGCCATGAAAACACTGATGATCGCCCTCCTCGGACTGTCCGTTTTCTCGCTGACCGCGTGCAACACGGTCGAAGGCGTCGGCAAGGACGTGAAGGCCACCGGCGCGGCCGTTGAGAAGGCGGCCAACGAATCGAAGCCGAAGTAACGAAGGCAGCGCCTGCCGCGCGCGGCAGCGCGTGGTTCCCGATGTTTCCGCAGAGCCTCAAGCCCATGACACTCGTAGACGAAATCAAGCTGTTGCTCGAGGCCCCGACGATGAACGCCAACGACGTGCGCACGCTGTTGCGCCGCGACCACGACGAGGCGCTGCAGCTCGCGCGGGACATGTACGAATCGGAGAGCGGCGACGAGCGGCGCGCGCTGTTGCGCCAGCTGAAGCCGGTCGCTCTACGCGCATGCGCGCGCGGAGGAACGCGAGGTCTACGACGCGCTGCTGAAGCTGCGCAGCGGCGACGATGCGGCGGACCTGGCCCACGAAGGCTACGTCGAGCACGGCGTGCTCGACGACCTGCTCGAGCGGATGTCGAAGAGCCGCAAGACCGAGTCCGACGAGTGGAAGGCGCACGCGAGGGTGCTGCTGGAAATCCTCGAGCGCCACATCGAGGACGAGCAGGCGCACGATGTTCGACGATCCTGGCCGAGCAGTTCAGCGACGACGAGCGCGAGGCGATGGGCCGGCGGTTCCTCGCCGCGAAGGCGCGGCTGACGATGAAGGCGAAGGTGGCGGCGTGACGCCGTCGCCGGGAGACCCCATGGCACAGATACTCGTTGGACAATTCGACGACTTCGACCGCGCGCACGCGGCGGTGGCGGAGTTGCGTTCGCTCGGGCGTAGCCCCCGGCGACATGGAAATCTTCGCGCTCAACGCGCCGGGTCAGCACGACCAGCATCGCGCTCGGCGGCGACGAGGACGCCGATCGCGGCGCGCGCGGCGGCGAGGACGGCGCGATGTCGGGTGCCGCGCTGGGTGGCATCGCCGGCCTGGCGCTGGGCGCCGCGGCGATTCCGGTCGTGGGCCCGCTCGCCGCCGCCGCCGGACTCGCTGTCGGCGCCTATACCGGCTCGCTCGCGGGTGCGGTCAACGAAATGGGCGACGATGCGCCCCCCGTGGCGGACATACCGCCCCGGCCGGCGGGCGTTCGCCTCGTCGTGCATGCGCTGACGCCCGTGTATCGCGAGCACATCCTCGCGGCATTTCGTCGCCACGACGTCCGGTCGATCGAGGAAGCCCTCGGCACCTGGCGCGACGGGACCTGGGCGGACTTCGATCCGGTCAGCGTGCCGCGCTGGATCGACGCGCCGGCCGATAATATGCAGCGGGCTGACTGACGCCCTGGCACCGTGCCATGCAAAAGGGCCGGGATGCAGATCCCGGCCCTTTTCGTTGCGCGTTACGCGACGGCGGTCAACGCAGGATGCGCCCCGCCAGATAACCGAGCGCCAGCGCCCCGGCCACGGCGACGAGCGGCCGCGCGCGCACCTGCGCGCTGCACGCGTCGGCGAATTCGGTCGAGCGATTGACGATCGTGCGGCTGCTCTCCGCCGCCCAGTCGGCGGCCGGCACGGCCGATTCGGCCACGCGGTCGATCGTGCGATGCGCCGCGGCGGACGCGCGGTCGATCACGGGCGCCGCCTTGCCCTTGACGTCATCGACGGCCTGGTGGGCGCGGCCCGCGATGTCGGCGACGGCGGAGTTCTGGGGGACGGTGTTGCCCTGGGCGAGCGAGTTGGATGCGGTCATGGCTTGACTCCTTGGATGGAAAAAGGGAGCTCGCCGGCGCGGAGGAAAGGGGCCGAGCGAACTGCGCCTTGATTGTGCGGCGGGCAAGCGCGCGGCTCGTTCGGCGTCCGCCGGATTTGCCTGTCGGCGCGACGCCATCACGAGGGTAGGACGGCGGAGGACAACGACGTACGATACGCGGCCGCCCCGGGAGCGGTCCCGGGGGCGCGCCTGATTACTTGCGCTGGCCTTCGTCGTTGAGCTTCGCGATCAGCCTGGCGCTGCGGAGGAATTCTTCCTCGACGAAGGCGCGGGTGGCACGCCCGGAGAGGCCGAGGTACGTGAGCCCGGCGGCGCGCATCATATCGGCGTGGCGCGATTCGGCGAACAGCACGGCCACCGCCGCCGCGATCTGCGCATACGTCGCGGGCGGCACGCCCTTCGGCGCGACGAGACCGATCCAGACGACGAACGACTGCCGCCACAGCTCGCCGAACGACGGCACGTCCGGCAGCGCCGGCAGCCGGCCGGTGGAGGTGACGGCCAGGATGCGGTGCCCGGTGCGGGGCACCTTCACCATCGCGCTGGGGACGCCGTCGAACAACACGTCGAGGCGGCCGTCGGACAGCATCGCATAACCTTCGTCGAGCGAGGCGAGCGTCACGTGGGCGAGCTTCGCGTTCTGCTCGAAGCGCAGGTACGCCCCCGCGAGATGGCCGGCCGTGCCGGTGCCGAAGGTCCCGTACGGCAGCGGCGTGGTCGCCCGGCGCGCGGCGCGAGCCACTGCTCGACCGTCGTGTGGTTGGACCGCGTCGACAGCACCATCGCGTTGGGATAGGTGCCGAGGATGCCGAGCCAATCGAAGTCCTCGCTCGGATTGAACATGGCGCTGCGCGAGAGCAGCTTGCCGCCGATGATGGGCGAGCTCACCGCGAGGCCCAGCACCGATCCGTCGCGGCGGCGCGGCCGCCATCGCATTCGTGCCGGTGACGCCGCCGTTGCCCGCGATGTTCTCCACGCGGACGGGCACTTCGAGGATCGTCGACAGCGCCTCCGCGACGCGCCGGCCCAGCGCGTCGCTGGAACCGCCCGGGGGCGCCGGCACGATGAGCGTGATGGCGGCGGGAAGCGAGCCCGACTGCGTACGGGCCGACCCGGCGGCCGCGAATGCCGCAAGCGCGGCGACGAGGCGTCGGCGGCGCGGCGAGATCGGGTTCGAACGTTCGGGCACGGGACATCCGCTTGACGACGGTGTCGTATCGTCCCCGATTCTACGCCCCTGTCGTCCCGACCGACGACGCGATCGTGCTCACGCCGTGCGGCGCCCCTTGCGGACGGCCGCCGCGGCGGACTGCCGGACGCGCGTGTAGTTGTCCGTATCGACCTGGCCCGCCGCCAGGTCGCGCGCGGCCTGGCGAATGATGGTCGTCGCCGGCGCACCGCTCTCCGCGTTCTCGTCGTGCTCGTGCGGCAGAAGCGGCGTGGCGCCGGGGGCCGCGGCTTCGCTATCGCGCGGCGCGGTCCGCTGCTGCGTTGGCGCAGTGGTGCGCTTCGCCGTCGTGCGTCGGGTGCTCATCGGTTCTTTGCCTCCCTTGTTAACTCACCGCGCCGGTCGCGGGGATAGGCGCGTGCGCCGCATGCGCATTCGTACGAGCATCGCCGCCCGCGGCGTGTGGCGCTATCGGCGGATGCGGCTTTCGACGCGTCGACTTGTTCCTACAGCCGGCGAGCGTCTTACACCGGGAGTTGGGCAACATTGCGCACATGCCCAGGGACGCAACGCCTAACCCGCTGTTTATGCGGGACACAACAGGTGGCACAGGCATTGCACTCCAGGATATACGTGATCGAGCGATGGGCGCTCGACCCTGATCCAATCCAAAGGAGACCATATGAACTGGGACCGCATCGAAGGTAACTGGAAGCAATTCACCGGCAAGGTCAAGGAGCAATGGGGCAAGCTCACCGACGACGACATCGACGTCATCGCCGGCAAGCGCGACCAGCTCGTCGGCAAGATCCAGGAGCAGTACGGCATCGGCAAGGACGAGGCCGAGAAGCAGGTCGATACGTTCGGCAGCAGCTTCCGCGACGAAGACTTCCGAAAGTACGAATAAGGAGATGACGATGAACGCAGCGAAACTGATGGTGGCGCTGTTCGCGGCCGCGGGCCTCGTCGCCGCCGGCGGCGTGTCGGCGCAAACGATGGGCAGCAAGGACGCGCGCGACATGTCGATCAAGAACGCCGAGGCGCAGTACAAGACCGACAAGGCCGCGTGCGACGCGCTGAGCGGCAACGCGAAGGACATCTGCGTCGAGGAAGCCAAGGGCAAGGAGAAGGTCGCCAAGGCCGACGCCGACGCGGCGTACCAGAACACGCCGAAGGCGCGTGAAACGGCCCGCACCGCGCGCGCCGACGCCGCGTACGAAGTGGCCAAGGAAAAGTGCGACGACCTGGCGGGCAACCCGAAGGACGTCTGCATCAAGGAAGCCAAGGCAGCGCACGTGCGCGCCGCGGCCGACGCCAAGGTCGATCGCGTGGCCGCCGAAGAGCAGCGTACCGGCGCCAGCAAGACCGCCGCGGTGAAGCAGGAAGCCGCCGAGGACAAGCGGGACGCCGATTACAAGGTCGCCATCGAGAAATGCGACGCGCTGGCCGGGGCCGCCAAGGACACGTGCGTCCGCGGCGCGAAGACGCGGTACGGAAAGACCTGACCAGCCGCAGTTCAAAGCCTCCCTCGCCGGTGGCGCGCAGCATGTCTTCCTCTGGCTGCCCCACCGGGACTCACAGGCCGGAATCGTGCGAACGGTCCCGGCCTCTTTTTCCCCGTAAGCACGCCTCCCCGCACGGGACCGCGGGAACCGGCAGGTAGCCGGCGTAGGACGCCGTTCGACACGCGAATCCGCCGCACTCCGATCCTGCGTCACCGGCGCCTCGGGCAAAGTCGCACCATTCCCGGCCTCGTGGCCACAACCCCATCTCGAACCGAAAGGAACAGCGATGGGCACCAAGCAGAACGTCTACGGCGAAGGCAATTACGAGGCCTCGCGCCAGTACAACGAAGCCACGAAGAAGTTCGTCGAATCCGGCCGTGTCGACGCGGCCGCGCGCGAGGCTGCACCGAAGTCGCCGCAGGAAGCCGCGGACATGAAGCAGGCCGAACAGGCCGCGCTGCTGCGCGCCAAAATCGCACCGGGCACGACGCCCGGCGACGGCGAGCCTGAGGGCGGTGACGGCAAGGCGGACGACGCCGACCCGCAACCGTCGGATCGCGGAACTGCCGGGCGCTGATCTCGGCGCAATACATCTATCCAAAGGAAAAGACGTCATGCTGCGCTACGCCATCATCTTCTTCGTCATCGCGATCATCGCCGCGGTCTTCGGCTTCGGCGGCATCGCCGCGGGCGCCACCGAGATCGCCAAGATCCTGTTCTTCATATTCGTCGTGCTGTTCATCGTGTCGCTCGTCGCCGGCTTGATCAAGCGCGGACCCTGACGAAGCGATTTTCGCCGGGGGGTGCGCGATGCGCATGTCATGGCTCGAAGTCATCTGCGTGGTGGCCATTGCATTAGCGGCGCTGCAGGTGACGGTTCGCGATCACGACGAGCGCCTGTTCGTGCCCCCGCCATTGCCGGCAAGTGTTTTGGCGAAGGTCTCGCTGCCCGCTGCGGCGCCGGCCGCCGTACGTTCGCAGCGGCAGCCACAGCCGACAGGGAGCCGCTGATGCCGCGATGCCGATGCGAGGACTGCGCGATCGCTGCGAACCGGTGGGCCGCTCTCGAACACGTCGTGGAAAGTGCCGAAGACCCCCATGGCGGCCGGTGTACAACCCCTATTTCGATCTGCCCGCGGCCTGACACGGCGGGGCGACAAGCCACTTCGATGGAGCACGCGCGGCATGCGATTTAATCCCCAGGAGACGACCGGTAGTCGCGTGCGGCTGCGCTATAGCGTCGAACTCGATTACGAACTGGCCGGTGCGGCCGAGTTCCTGCTGAACATCCATGCGGCGCAAACGTCGCGGCAAGCGGTGGTCGAGGAGTTCTTCGAGGTCATGCCCGCGCAGTCCGTGGCGCTCGACTGCGATCCCGTTTCCGGCAACCGCATCGCCGCCTTCGGCGCGACGTCGGGACGGCTGGCGGTCCGCTATGCGGCCCTCGTCGATCTCGAGCACCTGATCGTGGACCCGGCGCATATCGTCGCGGAGAGTCCCTCGGCGCTGCCGGCCGTCACGCATCGGTTCCTCTATCCGAGCCGCTATTGCCAGGCCGACCTGATACAGCAGGACGCGTGGGACCGGTTCGGCCCGCTGGGCCGTGGCTATGCCCAAGTGGTGGCGGTGCGCGACTGGGTACGGGAGAGCCTGCAGTTCCGCATCGGCGTGTCGCAAAGCCACACCACGGTGGTCGATACGCTGCGGGACGGCGCCGGCGTTTGCCGCGACTTCGCGCACACGATGATCGCCTATTGCCGCGCGCTCAACTATCCGTCGCGTTTCGCGACGGGCGTCGACTACGGCGCGGATCCCGCGCTGGGTCCGCCCGACTTCCATGCCTACGTCGAGGTGTTCGTCGGCGGCCTCTGGTACGTCTTCGACCCGACCGGCATTTCGCCGGTGACGGGATTGATCCGGATCGGCACCGGACGCGACGCCGCCGACGTTTCGTTCGCGACGATCTTCGGACCGGTGCTGACGGGAATGCCGCGTGTCGCAGTTCTCCGCAGTCGACGATCCGGAACTGGGCTTCGTGTCGCCGGTGCGTACCGAACTTGCCGTTTCGACCGCGCATTGAGCGCGGCCCATGCCGCCCTCTCCAACGTAACGACGCTCGACCCTACGGCGGCGGCGCCATGGCGGCGGCCGTCGTGGATGCGCGCGATCGCCGGCAAGGGCTTCGGGGTACGCACGTTGGCGTGCGGCGTCCGGGCGCCGCTGCGCGGATGCTCGCACGTCCTCGTACGCGGCCAGCGCGTAGCACGCGGCAGCGGGGTCGCTGCGGGGGAATTGTCGCCCTCGGGTACCGCCCGGCGCATCACGCGGTCAGCGGCGCGTCTTCCTGCTTTTCCTGCGTCGCGTTGCCGACGGGAATGTTCACCTCGATCGTCGTGCCGCCTTCGGTGCGCCGCGAGATCGTAAACTCGCCGTGCAGCGCGCGCACGCGCTGCCGCATGCCGGAGATGCCGTGCGACATCAGGTTGGTGTGCGCGTCGTCGGGAATGCCGATGCCGTCGTCCTCGATCAACAGCGAAATCGTGTCCGGCGTGACGCCCAGGTCGACGCTGACGTTGCGCGCCTTCGCGTACTTCACGATGTTGGTGAGCGCTTCCTGCAGGATCCGGTAGAGCGCGATCGACACCTGCGGCGGGATTTCGCTGTCGTCCTTCGGCATGGCGATCGCGCATTCGAGACCCGCGCGGTCGCAGATCTCGTGTACCTGCCAGTCCAATGCCGCGGAAAGGCCCAGGTTGTCGAGCATCGTGGGCCGCAGTTCCTCGACGATGCGCCGCTTGACCTGGACGCCGTCATCGAGCGCCTGCAGCGCCCGCTCCAGCTTCGCCGAGGATTCCGGGTCGCGCTTGCGCAGTCGTTCCTCCACCCACGACACGTCCATCTTGGCGCTGACGAGGATGCCGCCCAGTTCGTCGTGAATGTCGCGTGCAAGCTTCGATTTCTCGTCCTCGCGCACGACCTGCAAATGGTTGGAAAGCTCCGTGAGCTCGGCCGTGCGGTCCAGGACGATGGCTTCGAGACGACGGTTGTCCTCGAGCGCGTTGCGCCGGCGCTCGTCGCGCTGCTGGGCATCGCGGCGCGCCAGCAGCCAGACGACGAGCAGCAGCGCCACGGTGAACGCCGTCATCGTCTGCATGCCGAGGCGGCCGAACGAGATGTCGCCCGACCAGCGTACCGTCGCCTCTTCGAGTTGCCGGCGGTGCGTCGCCGCCATGCCGTCGACTTCCGCGCGGATATCGTCCATCGCGCGCTTGCCGATGCCGGTATCCATCAGCGCCTGCGCCGCCTGGGCGTCGCCCTTCTTGTGCAGTGCGAGTGCGACCTCGAGTTCGGCGAGCTTCTTGCCGACCAGCTTGTTCAGGCGTCCCAAGGTGTTGCGCTGGACCGACGAGCCGTGCGTCACCAGCAGTTCGCGCAGATGGTTGAACGCGCCGTCGACCTTCGGCAGCGCGGCATTGTAGGGGGTCAGGTAGTCCTCGCGGCCGGTCAGCAGATAGCCGCGCTGACCCGTCTCCGCATCCACGATCAGCGCGAGCATCTCGTGCAGCGACGCCTGCATTTCGAGCGCGACCGCCATCTGCCGGTTGGCGACTTCCAGCCGGCGATAGCCGAGCTCCGCATACACGGCGATCGCCAGCGAAGCGACGATGCCGAGCAGCAATGGCAGCAGGACCTTGAGGGGGAGGACGGATCTCACGTCGGGGGTCGGCATGGGCGCGTTTTCATGGTCCACCGACTATACGCAAGCAGCGCCGGGCCCTCAACGGAGGCCCGCGCCGCCGCAAGCGCGCATGGCGGCACGCACCTGGACGCTGGCGCGTCGCGCATGATGCCCGACGTAGGCCGGCTGGCCGTGCCCTGCTCTCCCCTCCGCTCCGGCAAGCATGGAGCGGAACTGGACGCCACGGAAACCGGCGTCCTTTTTGGTCGGGCTTGGCCGTCGCCCGTGCGGGCGGCGACTCGAGGTCCGCTATCGGGCGACCTGCGACGTTTCGATCGCGACGTGATGCGGGGCGAGCGCACCGCCCTCGTTTTCCCACGATTCGAGCGGCTGGCGTGCCGGGCGGGCACGCGGTGCATAGCGGTCGTCGAGCCAGCGGCGGACGGCCCACGACGCGGCGGTCGTGGCCGCGGCGATCAGCGTCGCGGTGACAATTCGGTTCATGTTCTGGTCTCCCGAAAGTGATGGGCTTATTTCTTGGCCGGAGGATCGAGCGCCGGCGATGAATGATTGTTGCCCTGCAACGCTTCCGGCATCGACTTCGACTCTTCTTCCTTCGTCAGCGTCCCCTTCGGATCCGTCGCCGCGCTGTCCTTGGCGGTGACGGCGGGGTCCACGCCGGCGGTCGACGGCAGCGGAGGCGTCGGCAGTGTCGGCGCCGCGACCGCCGGCGGCGCGGGCGGCGTCGCCGGCAGCGACGAGGTGTTCACGGGCGTCTGCGGCGGCTTGTCGCCGCAGGCGGCGAGCGCCAGTACGGCGGCGAGCGCGGCAATGGTCAACGATGAGCGATTCATGGTGTGTGCTCCTGCGAGTGTTCGGAGGGGTGACATGGGCGACCGAAGGCCTGCGAGCCCTCCCTGCATCACGTCGGAAGCCATCGTAGTGGGCCGCGCGTCCGCCCCCTATCGTCCGGCGTCGGAACCCGGTGTAGGAGGCGGCCGACACCCGCGGCGGAATCTGCAACGGCGGCTGGAACAAAGCCGACGGCGGCCGCCCGGACGCGGCGTAGCCCAAGTCCTAAGCCGCTGAATCCGCTCGCCATTCGCGTGGCGGCGCGCATGGCATGCGCCATGCGAAGAGTAGGGAGCAGGCCGCACGCCGCGGCCGCCGTCGCAGATCCGACTTTTTCCTTTCACGGGAGTTCACCATGCTTCATTACGCCGTCGTGTTCTTCGTCATTGCGCTGATCGCGGCGCTGTTCGGCTTCGGCGGCATTGCCGCCGGCGCCGCCGGCATCGCCAAGATCCTGTTCTTCGCATTCCTGCTGATCGCGATCGTGACGTTCCTGATGTCACTCGCACGCAAGTAGCACGAGGGCGACGGCGCCACCACGGCGCCGTCGCCTACAGTCGCATCACCCACGAGGGAAATGACCAATGTCCGAGAAAAGATCAGCCACCACCGGCGCCGCCGCCACGCCGTTCCTGACCGATGTGCAGACGCTGCGCGCGCGCGCGCGCCAGCACATCGAAGCGGGCGCCGTCACCTCGAACTACGGCGCCGACGCCAAGCTCGTCTGCCAGGTGCTGAACGACGCGCTGGCCACCGAGATCGTCTGCGTGCTGCGCTACAAGCGGCACTACTACATGGCGCAGGGCATCGCGTCCGAATCGGTCAAGGCGGAATTCCTGGCTCACGCCGGCGAGGAGCAGGAGCACGCCGACGAGATCGCGAACCGCATCGTCCAGCTCGGCGGCGAACCGAACCTCGATCCCGAGGGCCTCGCCATGCGTGCCCATTCGCAGTACGTCGAGGGCACCACGCTGCGCGACATGATCCGCGAGGACCTGGTCGCCGAGCGCGTCGCCATCGAGAGCTATCGCGAGATCATCGACTGGCTCGAGGCAAGGATTCCACGACGCGCAAGATGCTCGAAGGAATCCTCGGCGTCGAGGAGGAGCATGCCGAGGACATGGCATCGCTGCTCGCGGGCCTCAAGGACTAGAAGTACGTAGAGGCGACCCGCGGGCGATCGCAGCAGGAAAGGCAAACGGCGGGCCCTTGCAGCGGCCCGCCGCTTCTTCCTTTGCCGGTGCCGCGGTCAGCGGCGGAACTGGCTTTCCGCGTTGCCTCGCGCGGCGCGGTATTGCACCCGGTCGCGTTCGATCTCGTCGTAGGTGAAAGGCTTGGCCTCCGGGTCGTAGCCCTTCCAGCCCGCGCTTTTCCACTGCTCGACGCGCTCGTCGATGTCGAATGCGCCCTGGTCGTGCATGATCGCTTCCACTTCGCCCACGCGCGATGCATCGGCGCGCACCGTCACCAGCGCGCCGCCGCGGCGTACGGCTTCCGCGTAGTAGCCTGCTTCCGTGTCAGGCACGCCCAGGTCCGTCAGGCCGCCGATCAGGCCGCCGGCCACAGCGCCGGCACCCGCACCCGCGAGCGCCGCCGCGATGGGGCCCGCGGCCAGGATCGGCCCGACGCCGGGGATCGCGAGACCGAGCAGGCTGACGGCAAGACCTGCCGCGCTCCCCAACGCGCCGCCGGCGATCGCGCCGGTCGCAGCGCCGCTCGCGTCGCCGTCGGTGACCGGCATCGTGTCGCGCGTGAATTCGCGCTGCGAGTTGTTGGCGATAACGTTGATATCGGCTTCGAGGAAACCCGCGGCGCGCAACTCGCGGGCGACCGTCGTCGCTTCCGCGACGGTGTCGAACGAACCTACGACTGTCTTGATCATCGGGCACTCCTTGGTGGATGGGGTTTCGAACATCGGGACCCGAAGGCGCCGACTCGTCCTGCCAATGCTAGGCAGTGCAGTAGTCGCGCGGCAGCGGTGCAATGCCTTTCCACCGTGTCAGCCGAACGCGTATTTGCCGGACTACAACTCCCTGTGGCGTGCAGTGGCATGACGCGTACGGAGGGCACCGTAGGAAGCGACCGACACCGCAAACGGAAGAACACGGATCGAGGCCGCGGGCTTGCCGCGCGAGACTGCGAGGGTCGGCTGGCGACCGACTTTCCCTTCAACGACACGGAGGTCCGCAATGACGAATCAAAAATCGGGCAACAACACGCCGGAAATCAATTCCCGCGACGAAGAGGATTCCCAGCGCCGGCAGCAGGGCGGCACGCCGGACAACGACAGGCAACAGCAACAGCAGCAGTCGCCTCGCCCCAAGCCGTCACCGGACGGCGGCGAGCCGGAGGTGCAGGAAAAGCTGCCGGGGCGCGACGAGACCGAGGACGGCGACAACCGCCGGCGCATCGACGTCGAGCGCGAGTAGCCGGTACGCGCGCCGGTCCCTGCATGGGCCGGGAAGGCGCGGACGTCGGGCGGCTTGTCCCCAGGGGGGCCAAGCCGCCTGCTTTTTCCTGTGGATCTCCACGGCGGGCACAGCTAACGCTTACACTTCGCGGCTTGGCTACGCTCTCCAGAGGTCACCGGATGAAAAGGGTGCTCGTTTACTCGCTTGCAACGCTGCTGTTTGCCGGCTGTTCGTCGGCGCCGTCGCAGACCGCACGCGCCGTGCGCGACGGTGACCCAGCTACCGTCAATCGCGACTGCAAGTTGCTGGGTACCGTGAGCGGACGCAGCATCTTCGGCGGCTCCGAGACGACGCGTGGCGAAAGTGCCAAGAACGATGCACGCGAAAAGGCCGCGGCGATGGGCGCGACCGACGTCGTATTTCTCAGTGTGGACACGTCGGGGATGCTGAGCACGGGGCAGGCCTCCGCCCGCGCGTATCGCTGCCCCCCGCGGACTTGACCGCTCGCCAGGCGCGCCGGCTGCGAACGTTCAAGTCACGCGGTCCTTCGCTGTCGCAGCCGGCGTGTCCGACTGACCGTGACGCCGAATCACCGTGAATTCGCCGTCGCTTTCCAGATAAGCCTTGGCGACGGCGGCGACGTCATCCACGCCATGGCCGCGCAGTTTCGCGAGCAGGTCGTCAACGGTGACGAATTCGCGTCGCAGGTTGCGATGAAGGATCTTGCCGTTCCGGACCAGCTGCAGCGGCGGGGCTTGCACGAACCGTGCGAACACCTTCGACCGATAGGCGAGCCCGTCGAACAGCATGTTCCACCCGATCAGCGTGGCGACGAGAATCAGCCCTTCCGTGATCGTCTCGTAGCCGCCTGCCATCGCGTTTTGCGCGGCGTCCGCAACGAGCACCAGCACCAGCAGGTCGGCCACACCGACGGCGCCAATGTCCCGCCGAACGAGAAAACGGAAAACAAGGAACAGGCTCCAGTAGACGGCCGTGCCGCGCACGACGATCTCCCACGGTGGCATATTCACGGCGAACAGTTCCGGCAACCGCTCGAGCATGGCTGAGCACCAGGAGGTAGGGTGGCTGCCGTCTACTATGTCTCCGCGAAGCAACCCCGACCAGCGGACAACCGCGCGCCCTCGGGTAGGACCGACGGAACCACGTTCGCGGACGCCTTTCCTACGCGGCCGCACATATTGCAGAAGGAGTGTGCATCCCGTGCCCGCCGCGGGACGGCCGCGACGGCGCCTCCATAGGAGACACCCGCGGGTATGTTTCTCGCATGCGTGCGCTCGTCCACTCCACACTCCAGCGAGCCACTGTCATGATCCATATCGAGCCCGGTCTCTACCTGCGCATCCAGCAGTTTCCCGGGCGGCCCCATCCACTCCCGCTCGACAATGGCTTTTCGGAGGGCGTCGCGTATCGCGCACTCGGCATCCACAGCCCTTCCGAAACCAGCGAATGCTATTTCATCGTCGCCAACGATCGCGACGAGACGTGGTTCATCTCGAACCGGCATTTCCGCGTCGTCGGCATCTACCCCGAACGCCGCGACCTCCGGTTTTCGCTCGCTTCGCTGCCGGCGCTGGCGCTTGCCGGCTCGCGCTGATGGAACTCGATCGCATCTCGCGATCCGCACGTGGCCGGCGCACGCGGCCGTGGCGCTGGACGTCTTCGTCTGCAATCACCAAACGGATAACCGCGGTCGCGCGCGCGCCGTGGTCGCGGCGCTCAAGGATGCGTATCAGCCCGGACGCGAAAACCTGTTGCAGGTGGGACGGCAGGGTGTCTAGACAACGCCATGCGCTTTCCCGCGCCCCCGCGCCGCGTCGGTGTCCCGCTGACCGCCGCGGTGTACGTTTTCTCCGAGCGTGATGGCAGGACTTACGTGCCTGGAGAGCGCGAGTCGTGCATGTCGTTGAAACAACGGGCGTTCGTGGCTGGCACGGCGCCTGCAAGAGTGCCACGGCGGCACATTGCTGCACGTACACCTACCAACGTTACAAAAGGATCATCATGAAGACGACCATCGCTGCGGTTTTCGCGGCCCTGCTGGCGCTGACGGCGGGCTGCAACACCATCGAAGGGGCCGGCAAGGATGTCAAGGCCACGGGCCAGGCAGTGGAGAACGCTGCCGACAAGGCGAAGCCGAACTGATGTCGGGGTTCATGGCCGCGGGCAGGTCAACGCCTGCGGCCATATGGTGCGCGAATCGCGCTGCCGTCGGCGTCGCGTGACGTCGACCGGCGCACCGTATCGCTTTTGCCTTAGCGGCCGGCCGGGCGACGGTTGTCGCGCCAGGCATTCCAGAGCGCGCGCGCCTGCGGCGACATCGCGACCCGGGTTGCCGTGCCCGCGATCGCAACCGCAGTCGCCAGCCAGCTGGTCCGGCGTACCGCGGTGGCGGTCGCCGGCGAAACGGTGCGTCGGCGGGCGGCAAGGACGCCGACAACCAGCGCGCCGCCAGCGGCTATGAGCGGCAGCCAGCGTGACGCGCTACCGACGCCGGCGCGAACTTCCTGCAGGTGGCGAACGATCCGTTCGCGTCGCAGTTCGAGCTTGCGTTCGACGGTGGCGATGCGCTCGTCCAGCCCGCGTGCGGGCTTCACGGCGTCACCTCGGCATGGTCGTCGGCGGTACGCCGGAGTTGCCGCAGCGTGGCCGCGAACATGAGGTCGCCGGACTGGCCCTTGATCCAGAACGCCAGCGCGCCGGCGAGCGCGATGTTGACGACGGCCGCGATCACGAGCGCCAACGGCCACGACACGCCGTTCTCGGTGGCCCAGACGATGCCGCCGGAGACGAGCGCCAGCCATGCGCTGACGACGAGGATCGAAATGACCACCGCGGCCGTCAGCATCTTCGTCAGCCCCTGGCCGGCACGCTGCGCTTCGAGCGCGGCCAGTTCCAGGTGATCGCAGGCCAGATCGCGGACGTCGCGGACCAGCATGCCGGCGCGCGTCGCCAGCGACGGCGGTTGCGCAGCGGCAGCATCGGTTGGGGCGGATGGCATGAGTCAAGCTCCGGTGATTGTCGTTCGTGGGTACGGTGCGCGATGCGTCAGCGCCGCCGCCTTCTTCCGTTGCACCGGCGCCACGAGACTGGCGACCGGCAACATCGTGCGGCAAGCGTGCGCTCGCGCCGCGCCATTGAGTATCGGCGCGCAGCGGCAACGAATGTCGTCCGCGTCCTACAGCGTGCTGGACGCCGGCACCGGGGTAAGGCCGCGTTCGGCTTCCGGGAGGGCACTGCCCGTTTGTCCTACGCGCAGTTCCGCCCGACACCGGCAGCCCGCCGGCCGGCTGCGGCGGAAGATTCGTCACGGAGCAATGACGCTTCCGCTTTGTCACGGAGAAAAATCCCATGGACGTACTGGAGAAGGTTCGCTCGACGCTGGGCACCTACACGGGCGACGACGTGCGCTCGATGCTGAAGCAAGATCACGAGGTCATTCTTGATCTCGCCAAGGAACTCGCCGAAACGACGTCCGGCGCGCGGCGCCGCACGCTGGTCACGCGGCTGAAGCCGCTGCTCGTCGCGCACTCGCGCGCGGAAGAGCAGGCGGTCTACGTGCCGTTGACCGAGCTCGCCGAATCGCCGGACTCGCGCCTTGCCGGCAGCGAGGGCGCCGTCGAGCACAGCCTCGTCGACATCCTGCTGGGCCGGCTGGTCGACACCAAGGACGCGTCGACCGACATGTGGCGCGCTCATGCCAAGGTGCTGCACGAGTCGCTCGACCACCACATCAAGGAAGAAGAGGGCGCGATGTTCGAGGAACTCGGCGAGCATTTCTCCGAGCAGGAACGGGCGTCGATGGGCGCGCGCTTCGAGCAACGGCGGGCGGAGCTGCTGGCGGAGATGGGCGCCAAGGATCCGTTGGCGCGCAAGAACGGCTGACGCGGGCAGCACGCCGCCGCCACGGACGGCCGATGGTCGTCCTCCGCGGCGGCTTCCTAAGACTGCAATTTCCCGGAAGGAACGAGACCATGCAACGCTGTGACCACTGCGGCAACGATTACGACAAGGCCTTCACGCTGACGCGAGAGGGCGTGACCAAGACCTTCGACAGCTTCGAATGCGCGATCGCGATGATGGCGCCCGAATGCGCGCACTGCCGCTGCCGCATCATCGGCCACGGCGTGGAGGCCTCGGGCCGCTTCTTCTGCTGCGTGCATTGCGCCGAGAAATCCGGCGTCGACGGACTGCGCGATCGCAAGGACGCGAAGGCCGCCTGACGGCGTCAGGCCGCGGCCTTGATCTCGGCGAGCGAAGTCTGCAGCGCGGACGGCGGCAGGCCGTCGGCCCACGGCAGGTCGACCGGGTAGTCGCGCAGCAGGCAATCGTCCGGCAGCGTTGCGATCAGCGTGAAGTCGCGGTGCGCAATGTATTCCGGTCGCTTGAAGCGCCGGATGTGGTTGCTGATCGCGCACAGGCTCAAATACACGCTGACGCGATCGAACGGCGACAGGTTGCTCGTCGACGCATGGACCAGGCACGAGTGGAAAAGAATCATCGAGCCCTCCGGGCCCTTGGGCGCGACGATCCCGCCGTGGCGGCCCCCGGCCCGCTCGACGAGCGCGCGGATGAGGTCGTCGTCCACCGTCCATAGCGGATAACTGGTGGTCGTGACGTCGTGCTTCGCGGCGATGATGCCGGTCTTGTGGCTCCCGGGAATGAACATCAGCGGACCGTTGAATTCGTCGACCTCGTCCAGAAAGATCGCGACGTTCATCGCTCGCGGCGTGGGCATCAGGTCGTCGTTATGCCACGTGCCGAAATCCTGGTGCCACTGCCAGACATCGCCCGCGAATGCCTGCTTGCCGTTGATCTTGAACTGGTGCATGTACAGCGCCTCGCCGAGCAGGTCCTCGACGGGCTCCACCATGCGCGGATGACGCGCGAGGCGGGCGAACGGCGCGCTGTACAGGTGCGCCGCGAAGTTCGTGCGCACCGCGTCCGACCCTTTTTCGCGGACGTTGTACACCTCGCGCCGCGCGTAGAGCGCCGGCACCGCGTCCAACAGCACCCGAATCTCGCGCGCGTCGAACAACCCCGGAAAGAACAGGTACCCGTCGCGGTCGAACTGCTCGCGTTGCGTCGCGGACAATCTCATGAAGGGTCTCCTCGTGCCGATCGGGCGCCGGCGTCGTGCCGGGATGGTGCTGCGGGGAAAGTATACCGTCGCCGGCGCCGGCATTCGCGCATGCGGTCTGCGAACGGAGGGGGCGCCGACCGAATAGCGTCGACACCCCGGAGGAGCGCGATGGGCAATCGTGCGCTGCCCAAGGCCGGAGCGCGACAGGAAGTGCGCGACGCTATTCCGGAAGACCTGGCTGCGGCAGCATCGACGCGCAATGCCGCCGTCGTCAGGCCACCCTCTTCGCCTCCGGCGCCGGTGACCGACCCGCCAGGCGATCGGCGATGACCGCGAGGACGCCCGGGTGCCACAGGAGCCCCATGTGGCTGCTGACGACCTCGACATTCTCCGTGCCCGTCCGCGTGGCAAGCTGCACGCGGCTAGGCGCCGCGACGACAGGCGGTCGCGCCCCTGTCCGACAGCCCTCCGCGGCGGAGTGCGACATGATGCCGAAGCGCCATCCTGGGGAAGTCGTCCGTTCCGGATGCTTTCCAACAGGTAACGGGAGTCCTCCATGTTCCGCACCGATTGCACCCAGTGAAAAGCCCGACACCAACCGGCGCTGGTACCCGCCAGGCGCACACCTGCACGCGAGCGCCGGGCGCCGAGCTGGGTGATCACATGCATCGGCGTATGCGGGACCCGCAGCGCGCAGGCAACGGCTTCGTCCGCGTACGCGGCGCCCGCGAGCACAATCTCAAGAACGTCAGCGTCGACATTCCGCGCGATGCGCTCGTCGTGTTCACCGGCATTTCCGGCTCGGGCAAATCCTCCCTCGCGTTCGGCACGCTGTTCGCCGAAGCCCAGCGCCGCTACTTCGAATCGGTATCGCCCTACGCGCGGCGGTTGCTCGACCAGGTCGCCGTCCCCGACGTGGATTCGATCGAGGGATTGCCGCCGGCCGTCGCGCTGCAGCAGCATCGTGGTGCGGGAACGATGCGGTCGTCCGTCGGCAGCGTCACCACGCTGTCCAACTCGCTGCGCCTTCTCTACTCGCGCGCCGGCCGCTATCCGGCCGGACAGCCGCATCTGGACGCCGAGGCGTTTTCGCCGAACACGCCGGCCGGCGCCTGCCCGCGCTGCCACGGCCTCGGGCGAATCCACGACGTGACCGAGCGCTCGCTCGTCCCCGATCCGTCGTTGACGATCCGCGAGCGCGCGATTGCCGCGTGGCCTCCCGCCTGGCACGGCCAGAACCTGCGCGACATCCTGGTTTCGCTCGGCTACGACGTCGATCGTCCGTTCCGCGATTTGGCCAAGAAGGATCGCGACTGGATCCTGTTCAGCGACGAGCAGCCGGTGGTTCCCGTCTACGCAGGCTTCACGCCGCAGGAGACGCGGCGCGCGCTGCGGCGCAAGGAGGAGCCGAGCTATCACGGGCACGTTCACGCAGCGCGCGGCGCTTCGTGCTGCATACGTTCGCGACGACGCAGAGCGCGCTCGTCAAGAAGCGCGTGTCGCGCAGTACCTGGTGAGCGCCGACTGTCCCGCTGTGCCACGGCAAGCGCCTGCGTCCGCGAGTCGCTGTCGGTGACGTTCGCCGGGCTCGACATCGCCGAACTGTCGCGCCTGCCGCTCGCACCGGCTGGCGGCGTTGCTGCGACCCGTATCGCGACGGGCGGGATGGCGGCAAGTGCGCACGTCGCGCGGAAAAGCGTCCCGAAAGGCGCTGGTCGCACAGCAGCATCGCCGCGGACATTCGCGACGCGCATCGAGTTCGTCGCCCGATCTGGGGCTCGGCTACCTGTCGCTCGACCGCAGCACGCCGACGCTGTCGCCGGGCGAGCTGCAGCGACTGCGCCTCGCCACGCAGATCCGGTCGCACCTGTTCGGCGTCATCTATGCGCTCGACGAGCCGACCGCCGGCCTTCACCCCGCCGACACGCAGGCGCTGCTCGCAGCGCTCGCGCACCTGCAGCGCGTCGGGCAATTCGCTGTTCGTCGTCGAGCACGACATCGACGTCATCCGGCGCGCCGACTGGATCGTCGACGTCGGACCGGGCGGCGGGCGAACAGCGGCGGAACAGATTCTCTACAGCGGGCCGCCGGCAGGGCTTGCCGACGTGCCGGCGTCGCGCACGCGGCATTTCCTGTTCGGCACGACGACGCCACCGGCCCGCGCGCCGCGCCCGCCCCGACGCGCTGGCTGCGCGCTCGAAGGCGTCGACCCGCAACAACCTGCACGACTTGAGCGTCGCGATCCCGCTTGCGCGTGTTCACGTCCGTCACCGGCGTGTCCGGCTCGGGCAAGTCGTCGCTCGTGAGCCAGGCCCTCGTCGAGCTGCTGGCGGACCGCCTCGGCCGCGCTGTCGGAGCCGACGACGACGGTCGCGCGCGATCCCTCGCTGCCGGCGGCGCCGGTCACGCGCCGGCGGCGCGCATCGCCGGCGGCGCGCAGGCGCATCAAGCGCCTCGTCCACGTGGACCAGCGGCCGATCGGCCGCACGCCGCGGTCGAACCTCGCGACCTACACGGGCCTCTTCGACCACGTGCGCCGGCTGTTCGCCGCGACCCGGCGGCGCGCGCGCGCGCGTTCGACGCCGGACGGTTCTCGTTCAACGTCGCCAAGGGACGGTGCGCAGACCTGCGACGGCGAAGGCTTCGTCGCGCGTCGAGCTGATCTTCCTGCCCAGCGTGTTCGCCGTGCCCGGCGTGCGATGGCGCTCGCTACAACGCGGAGACGCTCAAGGTCCGCTACCGCGGAGCGGAACATCGCCACGCACCCAACCTGCAGGTCGCGCGCGCCGACACCAGCCAGTACGCGATCAGCGCGCGCGGCTTCAACAACGTGCTCGCCAACAAGCTGCTGGTGCTGATCGACGGCCGCACCGTCTACACGCCGCTCTTCTCCGGGGCGTTCTGGGAAGCGCAGGACGTGATGCTGGAGGACATCGACCGCATCGAGGTCGTCAGCGGGCCGGGCGCGACGCTGTGGGGCGCCAACGCCGTCAACGGCGTCATCAACGTCATCACGCGCACCGCGCAGGACACGCAGGGCGCGCTGGTGGCAGGCGGCGGCGGCAACCGCGAAACCGGCGGCAGCGCGCGGTACGGCGGCCGGCTCCCGGGCGACGGCCATTACCGCGTCTACGGCAAGTCGTTCCACCGCGACAACAGCCAGTTGACAAACGGCACTCCGATTCGCGATTCGTCGACGCGCAGCCAGGCAGGCTTTCGCGCCGACTGGGTCGACGCCGGCGCAAATCGCTCACGGTGCAGGGCGACGCGTACACCGGCGACGTCGACCAGGCGCCGTCGTCGCGGACGATCGGGGGCGGCAACCTGCTCGCGAGCTGGACGCGGCGCTTTGACGACGGCTCGCGGGCCCGCGTGCAGGCGTACGCCGACTTCACGCATCGCGAGCACCCCAACTCGTTCAAGGAGAACCTGGGCACGCTCGACATCGAGGCCCAGTACGCGTTGCGGGTGGCGACGATCCACGAGGTCGTCATGGGCGGCGGCTACCGGTATGCGCGCGACCAGGTGGGCAACAGCGCGGGGCAGGCGTTCCTGCCGGCCGACCGCAACCTGCAGTGGGCGAATGCGTTCGTGCAGGACCAGATCGCCGTGCACGCGGACGTCGACGTCATTGTCGGCGCCAAAGTCGAGACCAACATCTATACCGATGCCGAGTTCCTGCCCAACGTGCGTGTCGCCTGGCGGCCGACGGCCGACCAGATGGTGTGGGCGGCGGCATCGCGCGCCATCCGCTCGCCGGCGCGCATCGACCGCGATTTCTACACGCCCGGCAAGCCGCCGTACTTCGTCGCGGGCAACGAGACCTTCCTGTCCGAGGTGGCCAATGTCTACGAGGTCGGGTATCGGGCGCAATTCGCGATGGCCGCCTCGCTGACGGTCACCGTGTTCGCGACCGACTACGATCGCCTGCGCAGCCTGCAGCCGCGGACGGGCGGTGCGATCTTCGGCAACGGCATCGAGGGCACCAACACGGGGATCGAGGCGTGGGGCGACGTGGCGCGTGTTGCCGAACTGGCAGCTCTTCGCCGGCGTGACCGCGCTGCGCGAACGCTGGCACGTGAAGCCGGGCACCGTCGACATCGGCGGCGTCGCTTCGCTCGGCAACGACCCCGCCGTGCAGTGGAACGCACGGTCGTCGTGGGACATCACGCCCGCGATCGGCTTCGACCTGATGGCGCGGGGCGTCGGCGCGCTGCCGTCGCCGCAGGTCCCCGCATACACGGCGGTGGACGCGCGCCTCGTCTGGCGGCCGTCGCGCGAGTGGGAACTGTCGCTGTCCGGACAGAACCTCTTCGATCCGCATCACGCGGAATGGGGCTCCGCCAGCAACCGCGCGGAATTCGGCCGCGGATTCTTCGTGGCGTTCCTGTGGACGCCGTAGCCGCGATCGGCGCGCCTCGCGCTTCGCGACGATGGTGGACCCGCGGCGGCCGCGGCCTGCGGCTGCTGGCCGGCGGCGCCTGCCTGTGGATGCTGGCCTCGGCCCCGTCGCGTGGTGGCGGCGGCGGAGCCGGACCCCGCGCTGGCGCGCGTCGTCAAGGCGGTCTTCCTCTACAAGTTCCTGAATTACGCGGAATGGCCCGCCGCCGCCTTCGCGCAGCCCGAATCGCCGTATGTGATCGGCGTCTACGGCGCCGACGAAATCGCGGCCGAGCTCGCGCAGCTCGCCGCGGGCCGCACGGTGGCCGACCGGCCGGTGCAGATCCGCAAGGTCCGGCGCGGCGACCCGCTGGCGGGTGTGCACGTGCTGTTCGTCGGCGCGCCCGAGAATGCGCAGGTCGCCGCGCTCGCGCGGGCCGCGCGCCAGCAGGGCATCCTCGTCGTCAGCGAAGCCGGGGACGGACTCGCGCAGGGCAGCGCCATTAATCTGCTGATCGTCGACGGGCGCGTGCGCTTCGATGTCGCGGTCGACGCCGCGGAGAAGGCAGGGGTGCGGCTGTCGTCGCGGCTGCTCGCCGTCGCGCGCTCCGTGCGCGGTGCGGGAGGATGAGCGTGAGCCCGCCGGGCCGTCCCAAGGGCGAACACCGGAGTGCGGAGCACGAAGGTCGTCCCAGTGAGCCCGCCGGGCCGTCCCAAGGGCGAACACCGGAGTGCGCGAGCACGAAGGTAATCCAGTAAGCCTCTGGCCGCAGTCGCTGCGCGCCAAGATGGTGGCCGTCGTGCTGATCACGACGTTCATCGCGCTGGCCGTCGCGACGACGGCGCTCGCGATTTACGATGCGCACACGTACCGGCAGTCGATCATTGCCGACCTGTCGACGCAGGCGGAGATCGTCGGGCGCACCAACGCGCCGGCGCTCGCCTTCGACGATCCGGAGACCGCGAAGGAGAACCTCGCGCTGCTGCACGCGCGGACAGGCGTCGTCGCGGCAGCGCTATACCGGCCCACCGGCGAACTGTTCGCGAGCTACAGTCGCCCACCCGGCACGGAGTCGCGGGTGCCGGACACCGCGGGCGCCCCCGGGATCCGGATCGAAGGCGACGAGATCTGGCTGGTGCAGCCGGTGTACGAGAAGCGCGACGTGGCGGGGATGGTGCTGCTGCGCGCGAAATACGAGCTGCGCGAGCGGCTGTCGAACTACCTGGTGATCCTGCTGGCCGTCATGGCCGCGAGCCTTTGCGTCGCGCTGCTCGTGTCGGCCTTCCTGCAGGCGCGGATCACGACACCGCTGTTGTCGATCTCCGAAGTGGCGCGCGCGGTGATGGAGCGCCGCGATTTTTCGCTGCGTGTCGAGCGGACGCGGACGCCGGAAGTCGACGTGCTGGTCGACGCGTTCAACGCGATGCTCGCCGAGGTCGGCCGGCAGACCGCGGCGCTCGCGCTGTCCAATCGTTCGCTGCAGACCGAGATGGAGGTGCGCCGCGGCGCCGAGGACGCGTTGCGCGCCGCCGACCGCAACAAGGACCAGTTCCTCGCCACGCTGGCGCACGAGCTGCGCAACCCGCTGGCGCCGCTGTTCAACGGCCTGTCGCTGCTCAAGCTGCCGCCGGGCGCCGGGATGGAGCCGGAGCAGGTCCTGGCGATGATGGAGCGGCAGCTGCGGCAGATGGTGCGGCTCATCGACGACCTGCTCGACGTTTCGCGGATCGCCACGCGACAAGCTGGTGCTGCGGATGGCGCCGATGGATTTCGCGGCCGCGGTGAGGTCGGCCGTCGAGACGGTGAGCCCCTTCGCGCAGGAGCGGCGGCATACGATCGACGTTGTGCTGCCGGAGTCGCCCATGCCGATGACCGGCGACGCGACGCGCCTCGCGCAGGTCTTCGCCAACCTGCTGCACAACGCGGCCAAGTTCACCGCGCCCGGCGGCCACATCCGCGTGCAGGTGATCCACGACGACGCGGGCATCACGGCGACCGTGGCCGACGATGGTATCGGCATCGAGCCGGCGATGCTGTCGCGCGTGTTCGAATTGTTCACGCAGGTCGACCAGACGCTCGAGCGGCCGCAGGCGGGCCTGGGTGTGGGCCTGACGCTCGCGCGGCGGCTCATCGAAATGCACGGCGGCACGCTCGAGGGCACGAGCGACGGCCCCGGGCGCGGCAGCCGGTTCGTCGTACGGTTGCCCCACGTTGCGGCGCCCGAGCGCGCGGCGGCGCCGGCCGCGGCGCACCCCCCAGAGGCGGCCACGTCCGGGCACCGCATCCTCATCGTCGACGACAACCGCGATTTCGCCGCCAGCCTGGCCGCGATCCTGCGCGTGCTGGGCAACGACGTGCAGGTGGCCAACGACGGCGCCGAGGGGCTCGCGGCGGCGCGCAGTTTCATCCCCGATGTCGCGTTCCTCGACATCGGCATGCCGAAGCTCAACGGCTACGACCTGGCGATGGAATTGCGGAAGGTGCCGTCGCTGGCGGGGAGCCTGCTGGTCGCCGTCACCGGCTGGGGGCAGGAGCGCGATCGGGCGCAGGCGCGCGACGCCGGGTTCGATCATCACCTGATCAAGCCCGTCGATCCGGGCGACGTGATCGCGATCCTGCGCGCGCGCGCAGGCTGACCAGCGCCCGGAGGACCGCGGCTACTGCGCTTGCAGCCGGCGGATCAGCGTGTCGATCAGGTCGTCGCCCTGCGCCGACTTGAGCCGGCCCTGGCGCAGCGTGCGCGCGACGTCGGCGCGTGAGAGCGCCTGGTAATCGGCGCGGATGAGGACGCCGGCGATGGCGCGCTGGACATCGAGCGAGCGCGCGCGCGGAAATAGGCGCAGCAACTCGTCCAGGCTCTGCGGATCGGCGAGCCGCTGCTGCGCCAGCGTGTCGAGCGCCCGCACCTGCGCGTCGGACGCCTGCATCCGCGCGATGCCGGAGGCGATTTCGCGCAGTTCGCCGACGTCGGCGACCTGCCGGTGCCGCAGATACACCTGCGCGATGGCGACGTCGTCGTCGTTGCGGCTGGTCAGCGCCCGCAGCGTGCGCGCATGGGCTTCGGCATTGCCGAGGCAGGCGAGCACCGCGGCGTGCGCGACCTTGCCGGTTTGCGCGATCGCCGGCAGCAGCGCGAGCCCGCCCGTGTCGCGGTCGCTGCCGCGTCCGCAGACCAGGTCCACCTCGGCGGAGCCCAGGGCGTCACGCGTGATCCGGTCGGCGATCATCCGCAGGAATTCGATCCCCGCTTCGGCGGGCGTCAGCCATCCAAGGCCGCGCGCCAGGTCCAGCATCCGCGCCCGCACCGCGGGCTCGTCGGCGTCGCGCGCGAACTCGAGGAACCGGGCCCGGGCCGCTTGGTCGCCGGCGATTCCGGCGAGGACGGCAGCAGACTCCGGCGCCTGCCGCTGCGCGGCGCCGAGCGACGCCGCATAGCGCTCGAGGTGATCGAGGAACATCCGCACTTCGGCAGGGTCGCGCTTCAGCACGTCGTGGACGAACGAAATCTTCTGCGCGTCGGAGAGCCGATCGTCGGCGAAATGGCAGACGTCGCCGCGAAACCCGGCGTGCGGGTCGGCGTCGGTCAGCCCCGCGGTCACGATCATCGAACTCGGCGCGAACAGGCTGGCGAGCCGGGCGCTGGGACGGCCGCTGGCGATTTCGCCGGACGGCGCGGTCTGGAAGTATTTGTCGAGCAGCGGGCCGGCGTAACGGCCGAGCGGCGCCTTCGACGAAAAGCCGTAGAGCACCGGCACGTTGCGGAATATGTGCCGCATCCGATCGCGATTGCTTTCGGCGTGTCGCGCACCCAGCGCGCGGGCCAGCATCTCGGCGTCGGCCGGCGCATGGCCGGAGCGGACCAGGCTGCGGACGATCTCGGCGGACGCGCTGCGCATCCCTTCGCCGTTCAGCGTGTTGCAGCCGAACAGATAGACTTCCTTCAGCTGCGAAAACACGCCCGGGCACGAGTCGCTGCACGAGGCGCGCTCCAGTTCGGTGACCGCCAGGAACTCGCGCGCGTCCAGGCGATCGGTGTAGAACTCGGTGCCGCCGTCGAAATGCCCGGAGATGACGAGCGCGTCGCAGACGACGCCCTTGCGGCACGCGGAGGACAGCCAGTCCGGGCGTCCGCGCTCGACCAGTTCGACAAAGCGGTAATCGTCGGGCGGCAGGTGACGCTTGAACGTGTCCTTCTCGTCCGGCGAATTGACGGTGATCGTGCAGACGGTCTTCGGTGCGGCGTGCGCGGCGAACGTACAGGCGCCCGCGACGCAGGCGGCGAAAAGGACCAGATGGCGAACGACGGACATGGGCAATGCGTCGACCCCGGGGCAAGGCCCGCGATTATCGCACGAGCGAGTTCGTGCTTTCCGCGCGGGCGCGCATCGACGGGACGCCGGCACGGCGACGGCGTGTTGTACGGGTGTGCAAGTTCGGGGGCTCGCTAGTGTCAAGCGTCAAGAGGTTGATTCGCGTGCCCTGCCGCAACGTCATGCCACCCGCCGTTCGTGCCCCGCGAAGGCGGCGGACCCAGTGTCTTGGAGCCCACTCTGCGCGGGCATGAAAACGACACTGGGTTCCCGCCTTCGCGGGAACACGGTTGGGTAAAACTCATGCGTCTTGGAAACAACGTGTTGACGCATCACAGCTAGTTCACTTGCAGCCGCCTGATGAGCGCGTCGATCATGTCGTCGCCTGCGGGCGCCTTGCGCCGCTGTTCCCGCAGCGTTCGGGCGAGGTCCGGACGGTCGAGCGACGCATAGTCGGCCCGGATCAGGATGCCAGCGACGGCGATCTGGACTTTCGGCGACTGCGCCGTCGAATAGAGCCGCACCAGCGCTTCGAGGCTTGGCCCATCGGTCAGGCGGTGCCTCCCGAGCGCCTCCAGCGCGCGCACCTGCGCGTCGGACTCGCTCATCCGCACGATGCTCCAGGTGACGTCGCGCAGTTCGGCGTCGTCGGCGATCGGTCGATGCCGCAGGTACGTTTGCGCGATTTGCACGTCCGCCTCCGACGGACTCACGAGGCCCTCGAGCGTCCGCGCGCGTCCCTCGGGGTCGCCGAGGCACGCCCGCACGGCCGCGTGCGCGACGGTGTTGTCGGCACCGGCCGGCGCTCCCAGGCGCTGGCTGGCACCGTCCAGGTCATGGTCGTGGTTCAGCGTGCACGCGAGGTCCACCTCGGCCGCGCCGACGGCGTTGCGCGTCAGCAGTTCGTCCATCATCCGCACCAGTTCCTCGCGCCGCTCCTCGTGCGACAGCCACCACAGGTTGCCGGCCAGCGCCAGCATGCGCGCCCGCACGGCCGGCGCATCCGCGTCGCGCGCGAAGCGGAGGTAGCGCTCGCGGGCCGCATGGTCGCCCGCGATTTCGGCGAGCGCCGTTGCGATGTCCGGCGACTGCCGGTCCTGCGCGTCGAGGGTGGCTGCGTAGCGTTCGATGCGATCGAGGAACATCCGCACTTCCGCGGTCTGCCGTTGCAATAGCGAATGGACGAAGTCGAGTTTCTCCGCGTCCGACAGGCGGTCGTCGGCGAATTGGCACACGTCGCGCCGCACGTCGGCGTGCGGATCCGCATCGGTCAAGCCGCGCGTCACCACCATGGGGTGGGCCGCGAAATGGGCGAGCAGGCGACCGTTCGCACGGCCGCTCCCGATGTCGCCGGCGCCCGCCGCCTGGAAGTAGCGGTTCAGCGTGGAGGCTGCCGAGGGGCCGAGCGGTGCGACGGATGAAAAGCCGTAGATCGCCGGCACGTCCTTGAATATCTGGCGCATGCGGTCGCGGCTGCTCTCGCCGTGCCGCGCCGCCAATGAGCGCGAGAGCCGCGCGGCCTCCGCCGGCGACTGCCCCTCGCGCACGAGACTGCGCGCGATCTCGGCCGACACCCAGCGCAGCGCCTGCGGATTGAGCGTGTTGCAGCCGAAGAGATAGACCTCCTTCAGGCGGGAAAAGAGCCCGGGACAGGAATCGCTGCACGACACGCGTTCCAGTTCGGCGACCGGCAGGAACTCCTGCAGGTCCAGGCGGTCGGAGAAGAACTCGTTGCCGCCGTCGTAATGCCCGGAGATGACGAGCATGTCGCAACGGACTCCCGTGCGGCAGGCCGATTCGAGCCAGTCGGGACGGTCGCGCTCCACGAGTTCGACGAATCGGTAATCGTCGGCCGGCAGGTGGCGCCGGAAGGCCTCCTTCTCGTCCGGCGAATTGACGGTGATCGTGCAGACGGTCTTCGGCGCGGCGGTAGCGGCGAACGGACTGGCCAGCGCGAAGCGATGCGGCAACGACGAGCAGCAGACGGACGGCGCACATGGGGCAATGCGGGTGCACACGGTGGAAGGCCACCAGTATTGCATGGGGCCGGGCTGCCGTCGCACGGCCGTGCCCCATGGCGCGGCGGCGGTGGTCAGTGTCGCTGCAGCCGGCGGATCAGCGCGTCGATCATGTCGTCGCCATGCGGCGATTTGCGGCGATGCTCCTGCAGCGTCCGCACGAACTCGGGGTGTTTGAGCGACGAGTAATCGGCGCGGATCAGGATGCCCGCGATGGCGGTCTGGACGTTCCACGTCTGCGCCACGCGATAGAGACGGGCGAGCGACTCCAGGCTTTGCGGATCCGACATCCGGTGCCGGCCCAGGGCTTCGAGTGCGCGTACCTGCGCCGCCGCTCCGTTCATCTGCGCGACGCGCTCGGTGATTTCCCGCAGTTCGTCGACGTCGTCGATCGGGTGGTGGCGAAGGTACGTCTGCGCGACGCGGACATCCGCCTCCGTCGAACTCACGAGCCCTTCCAGCGTACGCGCATGGCCTTCGGCACTGCCGAGGCACGCCCGCACTGCCGCGTGCGCGACGCCGTCGTCGGCCGCGGCCGGCGGCAGCCGCTGGCTTGCCGCGTCGAGGTCGCCATCCTTGTTCAACGTGCAGGCGAGGTCGACTTCGGCGGCGCCGACGGCGTTGCGCGACAGCAAGTCCCCCATCATCCGGACGACCTCGGCGCGCCGTTCGTCCGCCGACAGCCAGCCGAAACTGCCGGCGAGCGAGAACATGCGCGCGCGCACCGCGGGCGCGTCGGCATCGCGCGCGAATTCGAGGAAGCGGTCGCGCGCCTCGCCGTCCGCCGCGATCGCGGCCAGCGCGGCCGCCACGTCGGGGGGCTGGCGCGCGGCGTCGTCGAGGGTCGCGGCATGGCGCTCGAGGCGGTCGAGGAACATGCGGGCTTCCGCCGTCTGCCGCCGCAAGAGCGAATGCACGAAGCCGAGCTTCTGCGCGTTCGACAGGCGGTCGTCGGCGAACTGGCAGACGTCGCGGCGCGTGCCGGCGTGCGGGTCCGCGTCGGTGATGCCACGCGTGACGGCCATCGCATGCGGGCGCGAACTGCGCGAGCATCCGGCTGCTGGCGCGGCCGCTGCCGATCTCGCCGTTGCCGGTGGTCTGGAAGTAGCGGTTCAGCGTGGACGCCGCCGTGGGTCCGAGCGGCGCGACGGACGAAAAGCCGTAGATGACCGGCACGTCCTTGAACACCTGCCGCATGCGATCGCGGCTGCTTTCGCCGTGCCGCGCATTCAGCGCGCTCGCGACGCGCGCCGCCTCCGCCGGCGACTTGCCTTCGCGGACGAGGCTGCGGACGACCTCGGCGGACGCGCTGCGCTGCGCGTCCGGATTCAGCGTATTGCAGCCGAAGAGGTAGACCTCCTTCAGCTTCGAGAACAGTCCCGGACAGGAGTCGCTGCACGACACGCGCTCCATCTCGGCGACCGGCAGGAACTCGCGCGCTTCCATCCGATCGGAAAAGAACTCGTTGCCGCCGTCGTAGTGCCCGGAGATGACGAGCACGTCGCAGCGGATGCCGGTGCGGCACGCGGACTCGAGCCAGTCGGGGCGGTCGCGCTCGACCAGCTCGACGAACTGGTATTTGTCGGCGGACAGATGGCGCCGGAACGATTCCTTTTCGTCGGCGGAATTGACGGTGATCGTGCACACGGTCTGCTTGTCGGCGCGCGCGTCCTGCAGGGAAGCGCACGCGGCCAGGGCGCAGACAACGAGCAGTTTCGCGGCGACGTGCATGGATGGACTGTGGCGGGCGGCAGCGTGGAGACGATGACAGCCATTTCAATCGCATCGGGTCCGCGCGTCCGTAGGACGGGCGAGGGACTTCGTATCGGTCCGCGTTGCGACGCGGCGTAGGACAAGGGGCCGCGCGCGTCGCCGGCGCAGCGGCGGCGACGCGCCGCTATCGTGCCGAGCGTGCCCGGCGCCGACCGGTCCGTTCACGGTGGCGCGCATAGGCGACCATCAGCGGCGTCACCGAGATGCCGTGCAGGAATATCGACGCCGCGATCACGCCCAGGACGATGCCGAGCAACTGGTCGGCGTCGGACTCCGCGAGGCCCTTGTTGATCGCGTACATCGCGTAGTACAGCGAACCGACGCCGCGGATGCCGAACCACGCGGCGAGCGTGCGCTGGTCGCGCTCCAGCGGCGATCCCCAGAGCGCCGCGAACACGGCCGCGGGCCGGATGACGAAGAACAGCGCCGCGGCGACGACGAACGCCTCCCACGGGATGCGCACGACGGTGCACAGCGCGCCGATGACGATCACGACACTGAACTCGAACAGCGACTCGAGATCGGAATTGAATCGCTGCAGCGATGCGATGGCCGCCGATGGTGCGTCGGCGCGCGGCGGCGCGGAACCGCCATCGGTCGCAGCGGCAGCCGCGGCGCCGGACACCGTCCATTGCAGTGCGACGGCGGCCGCGAACACCGCCAGGAATCCATACGCGTCGACGCTGACCGCGATGCCGTACGCCATCGCCACGAGACCCAGTCCCAGGAACGCGTCGGACCCCGACTCGTGCAGGCCGTGGCGCAGCCGGTGCAGCACCCAGCGGCCGGCCGCGAGTCCCAGGACCGCGCCGATCGCGAGACCCCCCGTCACCGCCCACGCGAGATCGACGGCCCACCAGCGCCATCCGCCGGCGCCCAGGTCGTGCAGCGACAGGAGGCCCAGGCCGAGCATGCACGAACGGAAATGCGGCGCCGTCGTTCAATCCTGCTTCGCCGGTGAGGCCGAAGCGGAGCCGGTCGCGGTCGCTCGCGTTTTCAACCTGGACGTCGCCGGCGAGCACGGGATCGGTGGGCGCGAGCGCCGCGCCGAGAATGATCGCGGCGCCCAGCGGCATGTCGAGGCACGCATAGGCGAGTGCCGCGACGGCGACGATCGTCAGCAGCATCGCGCCGGTCGCCAGGCGTATCGGCGTCGCCCAGTGCCGGCCGCGCAGCGTCGAGCCGACGTTCGAGCCGGCGGCGAACAGCGACACGAGCACCGCGACTTCGCACAGGCGTTCGAGCCAGACCGTGCGGTCGGCGCCGTCGACGTCAAGCCAGTCGAAGCCCCACGGTCCCAGGGCCATGCCACAGACGAAATAGAGGATCGCCGGCGACAGCGGAAGGCGCGCAACCAGATGGCTGCTCATGTGTATGACGACCAGCAGCGCCCCGATCGCGATCATCCAGGCAGGAAATTCCATGCGAAATCCGGTGACCAGCGACCGTCCAGTATGGCGAATTCCGCCCGGGAAAGACGTAGGCGCAACGCACATTCGCGCGTAGGCGGAGAAGGAGTCAGCGAGCCGCCGTCGGGCAACGCATGGCGGGCGATTGGGCGTTTTGCCGGCAGGTGACGCGCCGGCTGCCCCTTCCCCTGGCCGGGGCGCGCGCGGCGAGGTTGCGTGGCCGCCGGTGCTGCCGGTCGGCACGCCCGCGGATTGTCCTACGATCGGATGCGCGACCGGCTGACTGCGGGTGACCG
Source organism: uncultured beta proteobacterium (assembly GCA_963823475.1). Classification (GTDB taxonomy): domain Bacteria; phylum Pseudomonadota; class Gammaproteobacteria; order Burkholderiales; family Casimicrobiaceae; genus VBCG01. Next base: position 32,089 of record CAWGLS010000012.1, on the reverse strand, counting down.
CGGCAAGGTCGAAAGTTGCGTCAAGCTCACAAGGCCGGCCCGCGCCGCGGGTGACCGCCCACGCGCTGTGCGGAGATCACTGTCGATCGGAGACACCATGCCATGAAGTCCATCCTGGATCCCAGCTTCAGATATGTGCCGAGCACGGCGACCGATGTCCGCAAGACGTTCGCGCGCATTCGCCGAGAAATGCAGAAAGTCGGTGCGTCGGCGACGCGCGCAGAGACCAAGGGCTCCCTGTCCCGCGTGCTGCCGTTCCCCCGGGTCAAGGAAGTCGCCCGCCGGGGCTAGCGAAGGTTACGGCTGCGCGCTCAGGCGGGCGGCGACTCGTGCGCGAAGTTGGCGGCAAGCGGCAGGCGCACGGTGAAACGCGGAGGATCGCTGGCGCCGCCGACGGCGGCGATGCTGCCGCCATGCAGTTCGACGATACCGTTCGCCAGCATCATTCCCACGCTCGACCCGAGGGGTGATGGCGGACGCACCGCGCCGCGCGCCGGCGGCAGCGGCGGCAGTGTCGCGCCTTCGGCGTCGCCGATGTACACCCGCGCATCCGCGCCGTCGCGGTCGAGCCGCAGCGTCAGCGCGGCACCCGCAACGCCGGCCTTCGTCGCCGCCTGCAGCACGTGGGCGATCGCCCTGGCCAGCCGGGCGCGTTCGCCGCGCACGGGCAACGCCTCGGCAGGCGTTCGGCATTCCAGCGTCTGCTGCTTCGCCTCGCGACTGGCGGCGGACGCGGCCACCGCGGCTGCGACGGCGGCTCTCAGGTCCACGGGATCCGCGACGGCGGGCAGCGTGCCGCGCCACAGGCGCGCGATTTCGCTGACATCCTCGATCATCGCCGCCATCTCGCCGACCTGCCGGTCGATGAGGTCGAGCGCCCATGCCGACTGCTGGTCGGCGGCGAAGCCTCGTGCCCGCAACAGGAACACCGCATTGCGCACGGGACCGAGCGGATTGCGCAACTCATGGGCGAGTGCCGCGAGTACCGCATGCGGAGGCACCGCGACGGGTCGCTCTGGGGGCCCGTCATCCGCGGCGCTTGCGGGCTCCGCTTGTTCGCGCGTCAGATGGGTGTCCATAGCTGCCGCGCCTATCGGGCTGCGGGCGGACGATTTCAGTCGCGGCGCTCTTCGAGCGATTCGCCCAGCACCTGGCGCAGCGTTTCCGGCGAATAGGGCTTGAGCAGCGCGACGGCGCCGCTGGCGAGCACCGACTCCATCGCTTCCGAGTTGCCGGTGACGAGCACGATCGGCATGCCCGGCCGCATGATGCGCGCGCGCCGCGCGAAGTCGATGCCGCTCATGCCAGGCATGACGACATCGGAGATGATGACGTCGAGTTCGACCTCGGTGTCGAGCAGTCGCAGCGCCTCGTCGCCGCGATCGGCCACCGTCGGGATGTGACCCATCTGCGCGAGCAGCGCGCTCAACGACTGCTGATTGGCCAGATCGTCCTCGACCACCAGAACACGAGCGCTGACCGACATGAACCCTCCCATTGGCCGTATCGGAAAATAAAGGGCACCGAACGCTGCGGATGTCATGGCCATCTCCGAATTCCGGTTGCGGCGGCGCCACGTCGCGATATTTGCCGCTTTGGCAACGAAAGCATTTGAATGCAACAGCGCGTCTTAAGGAACTCCGCCCCGTCCATATCGTTTGTAGGCCAAGTCCTACAAACGGCGAATGAGGGTCAGACTCGCATTCCTTGCGGGCCGGCGCGCAGTCATTCACAGGGCTTGGTCAAAGAATGCGAGTCTGACCCTCATTCCTTTGCGAGGTCGCAACCGGAAACGTCGGTGCGCGGCCTACGCCCGAATCAGCCCGCGCGCCGGACCGCCTGCGCGACGTGGCGATTATGCTGTCGCTTCCCGGTCATCGCGCGCCTCCACGAACGGCGCGCGCGAATCAGCGAAAGGAAGAGCGAATGGGCACGCCGCACGACGCAACCCTGGTCGCCGACCAGCAACCGCAGCCGCCGTTTCCGAAGCAGCACCAGCGGGGCCCCGGCCTCGAGTCGAAGCTCGAGGCCGCGGCCGCGATACGCGGCCGACGAGTACAGGCCGGCGGGAAAGTTGCAGGACAAGGTCGCCCTCATCACCGGCGGCGACTCGGGGATAGGACGCGCCGTGGCGCTGATCTTCGCGCGCGAAGGCGCGGACTCGTCGTACATCACCGGCACCGTGCTCCAGGTGATGGGCGGCGAAACCAGCGGAGGCTAGACGCCATGCCCGTGTGTCCGGTCGATCTCGTATCCTGCGCGCGCCCGGCCTGCCGGCAGGGCATATGCGAAATGGCGGACGTCCCCGCGCTGGCGTTGTGCTGGGAGTGCGGGCATGTCCATGCGCACGGCGTGCACGCGATCGTCTGCGTGCCATGCCTGCGCGAATACCGGCGGGTAACCGCGGAGGAGACCTGACATGGCGCGCGCGTTGTGGAAAGGGGCCGTCACGTTCGGCCTCGTCAACATCCCGGTGGAGCTCTACCCCGCCGAGGACCGCAAGTCCTTTTCAGTTCTCGATGCTCGACAAGCGCGATCTCTCGCCGGTCGGCTACAAGCGCTACAGCAAGAGGTCGGGCAAGGAAGTCGAGTGGGCGAACATCGTCAAGGGCTACGAGTACGAGAAGGACCAGTACGTCGTGCTGTCCGAAGAGGACTTCCGGCGCGCCAACGTCAAGGCGACGCAGACGATCGATATCCAGGCGTTCGTCAGCCGCGACGAGATTCCGGCCGAGTATTTCGAGACGCCCTACTACCTGGCGCCCGGCAATCGCGGCGAGAAGGTCTATGCGCTGTTGCGCGAGACGCTGAAGTCCACCGGGCGCGTGGCCGTCGCGCAGGTGGTGATCCGCACCGCGCAGCACCTGGCGGCCGTCGTGCCCAACGGCCGCGCGCTGATGCTGATCACGCTGCGCTACCAGGACGAGTTGCGCCCGGCGCGCGATCTCGACCTGCCCGCGGACGGGCTCAAGGCGGCCGGCGTCAGCGTGAAGGAAATCGCGCTTGCCAAGCGCCTCGTCGACGACATGACGGAACGGTGGAATCCGGGCGAGTTCAAGGATACGTATCACGACGACCTGATGGCGCGCATCAAGCAGAAGATCAGGCAGGGACAGACGAAGGAGATCACGCAGCCCGGTGCCGACGACGACCCCGCACCGCGATCGGCGAAGGTCATCGACCTCGCCGAACTCCTGAAACAGAGCCTGGGCAAGGGCGGCGCGCGCAAGCCGGCGGCCGCCGACAAGGCCGAGCCTCGAGCCCGCCCGGCGCTGCGGGTGGTTGCGGGCACGAAGAGCGGGACCAGGCAGCCGGCGGCCAAGCGCACGACCAAGTCGGCCGCGCGCAAGGTCGCGACGCGCAAGCGCGCCTGACACCCGCCGCATAACTTAGAGTGGCGCTCGAGACCTACCGCGCAAAGCGGGATTTCCGGAAGACGCCCGAACCGCGCGGCGCGAAACGCGCGGCGAAGTCCGGTGCGCGTCGCGTTCGTCGTGCAAAAGCACGCGGCGAGCCACCTGCACTACGACTTCCGCCTCGAGCACGACGGCGTGCTGCTGTCGTGGGCGATTCCCAAGGGGCCGAGCCTCGACCCTGCCGACAAGCGCCTGGCGATGCACGTCGAGGACCATCCGCTCGAATACGGCGGGTTCGAGGGCATCATCCCGAAAGGCGAATACGGCGGCGGGACCGTGATGGTGTGGGACCGCGGCCACTGGACGCCGATCGGCGATCCGGGCGAAGGCTATGCGAAGGGCAACCTCAAGTTCACGCTCGACGGCGAGAAGCTCAAAGGCAGGTTCGCGCTGGTGCGCACGCGCGGCAGCAGGTACGGCGGCAAGTCGGGCGAGCAGGCGTGGCTGCTGATCAAGGAGAAGGACGCGTACGCGCGGCCCGGCGGGAGGCCGGTGGTGGAAGCGGCGCCGGATAGCGTCGAGTCCGGCCGGAGCATGGAGGAGATCGCGCAGGCGCGCACCCATGTCTGGCGGTCGAAGCTGTCGGCGAAGGCCAACGTGAAGGCGGGCGCCGTCACGCCGCGCGACAATGTGCAAGTCGCTCCGCCCCCGCGCGCCGCCACGCCGGCGGGCGCGAAGAAGGCGCCGATGCCGGCCACGCTCGCGCCCGTGCTGGCGACGCTCGTGGCGCACGCCCCCGACGGCGACGATTGGATCAACGAGATCAAGTACGACGGCTACCGGATGCTCTGCCGCATCGACGGCGGCCGCGCGCGGATGTATTCGCGCAACCGGCAAGGACTGGACGACGTCGTTCGCGGCGGTGGCGAAGCGATCTCGCGGCGCTGCCCGTCAAGCGCGCGTGGATCGACGGCGAGGTCGTCGTGCTCGACGAGAAGGGACGCACGAGCTTCCAGGCGTTGCAGAACGCCCTGTCCGCGCCGGCGCCGAAGGACCTCGCATTCTTCGCGTTCGACCTGCCGTACATCGACGGCCTCGACCTGCGCGGCGCAACGCTGACCGAGCGCAAGCGGCTGCTGCGCGATGTCGTGGGCGACGGCGCGGGCACGGTGAAGGTGGGACCGGAGGCGCGCGGCGGCAGCGCCGACTTCTTCCGGCAGGCGTGCGCGCTCGGCCTCGAAGGCATCATCTGCAAGAAGGCCGATTCGCCTGTACGCCGGCGGCACGCGTTCGCGCGAGTGGCTCAAGGTGAAGTGCCTGCGGCGGCAGGAAATGGTCATCGGCGGCTATACCGATCCGCAGGGGTCGCGCGCCGGTTTCGGCGCGCTGCTGCTCGGCTACTACGACGGCGGCGAGCTCCGCTATGCGGGCAAGGTCGGCACCGGCTTCGACGACGAGCTGTTGCGCACGCTGGCGGCGAGACTGCGCAAGCTCGAGGTGGCGGCGCCGGCGTTCGCCGATCCGCCGCGGGGCTTCGCCGCGAAGGGCGCGCACTGGGTGCGCCCGGAACTCGTCGCCGAAGTGGCATTCACCGAATGGAGCAACGATGGCGCGCTACGGCACCCGTCCTTCCAGGGATTGCGTCTCGACAAGCGGGCCGTGGACGTCGTCCGCGAAGTGCCGGTGGACGAGGGGACCGACGTGAAGCCGCGCGCCGCGACAAAGCGGGGCGGTGTCAAGGCGGCCAAGCGGGCGCCGGCAGCGAAAGCAAAACCGACAGCGACGACGGCCGCAAAAAAGGCGGCGGGCACGACTGCGGCGAAGTCGGGGCCGACACGAAGGCGCCGGCCATGCGCCGTGCGGCGGCTGCGGACGATCCCGCCGCCAATGTCGTCGCCGGAGTGGCGTTGTCGCACGCCGACAAGCCGTACTTTCCCGAGGCCGGCATCACCAAGGGCGATCTCGCGCGGTACTACGCGACGATCGCGCCGCGGCTCCTGCCGCATCTCGCCGGACGGCCGCTGTCGCTGGTGCGCTGCCCCGACGGCTGGTCCGGGCAGTGCTTCTACCAGAAGAACGCCGACCGCAGCGTGAACGCGGCCGTCAAGCGCGTCGAAGTACCGACCTCCGACGGACCCGCGACGTATTTCAGCGCCGCCTCCGCGGCGGCGCTCGTCGGACTCGTCCAGTGGGGCGTCATCGAGCTGCATCCGTGGGGCTCGCGCGTGCCGCGGCTCGACCGCCCGGACACGCTGATCTTCGATTTCGATCCGGACGACAGCGTCGAATGGAAGGAGGTCGTGACGGCGGTGGGCCTGCTGCGCACGTTGCTGGACGAAATGAAACTCACCGGTTTCCCGAAAACGACCGGCGGCAAGGGACTGCACGTCGTGCTGCCGATCCGATCGTCGCTCACGTGGACCGAAGCGAAGGCATTCACCAAAGCGGTCGCGGATTTCCTGGTGCGCACGTTTCCCGATCGGTTCACGGCGGCGCTCGCGAAGGAAAAGAGGCGCGGCAAGATCTTCATCGACTACCTGCGCAACGCCGAGGGGGCGACAGCCGTGGCGCCGTACGCGGTGCGCGCGCGCAAGAATGCGCCGGTGGCGACGCCGATCGCGTGGAAGGAGCTCGCGCGCGACGTCCGGTTCGACCACTTCAACATCGGCAACGTGGCGAAGCGGGTGGCGAGCGTCCCCGACCCATGGGCGGACTACTTCGCGACGAAGCAGACGATCACCGCGGCGATGCGCAAGCGGCTGACGTAGCCACAGCGGCGGCCGCCGCGGCGCGCTGTTTCTGGAAAGAAGTCCCAGCGCCAATGCCGGTTCGCCGGCGAAAAACGCGCCCTGCGACGACTCAAGACGGGCCTTCCCGGAACGCCGTTCGTCGCTGCCGCCGACACCGCCAGTTGTAGGTCGCGTCCTACCGGTTTTCCAGCCACGCGGCAATAGCCGCACGCCCGCGCCCAGGCGATATTCGCGTCGGATCGCGCCGCGCAGGCGGACGATCGCGCGAGACGCGAACGCGCGTCGGCGGCGCAGCGGTGACCGCGCCGTGCTCTTCAAGCCGGACAACATCACAGTGCATCGGGAGGATTCATGGAAGCAGCAATCGTGACGATGGGCGCGGATCCGCGCATCGCGTCAACGGGCGAACGCGGCACGGTTGCAGTGGCCTGGGGCGCCATCGCGGGAGGCGCGGTGGCGGCCGCTGCGCTGTCGCTGATCCTGCTCGCGCTCGGCAGTGGCCTCGGTCTTTCCGCGATCTCCCCCTGGGCTTACCAGGGCGCGTCGGCGACCACGCTTGGCATTGGCGCGATCGTCTGGCTGATCGTGATGTCGGCGGCGGCCTCGGCGCTGGGCGGCTATATCGCCGGGCGCCTGCGCGTGCGCTGGATGGGCGTCGACGCCAACGAAGCGTATTTCCGGGACTCGGTGCACGGGTTTCTCGCGTGGGCGCTGGCGACGATCGTCAGTGCCGCGGTGCTGGCGTCGGCGGCCTCCTCGATGGTGGGTACCGTCGCGACGACGGGCGCGACAGTCGCCGCGGGCGGCGCCGCCGCGATCGGGGCGGGCGCCGGGGCGGCGACTTCCGGCGCCGGCCCGACGGAGAATCCCGCGCTGTATTTCGTCGACATGCTGTATCGCACCGACCGCGCGCCCGAACCCGGTGTCGATGGGACGGCTGTGATCGGCGCGGCCTCCGCCTGAAGGCGCGGGAGTGGCGTATCTGCAATACGTGCAGTGGCCGGCGATGATCGCCACTCTGGGCGCCGCCTGGTTCGTCGCGTCCAACGACCCCGGCCGCCGCAACTTCGGGTTCTGGCTCTTCCTCGGCAGCAACGCGCTGTGGATGGTCTGGGGATTCCATGCGCATGCATGGGCGCTGATCGTCCTCCAGGTCGGCCTCGCCGCGATGAACATCCGCGGTGCACGAAAGTCGAAAGAAGCCGATGAAGGTCCCCCGGCGCGGACGCCGTCGGCAACCCATCGATGACCAGGCGACCGCTCGCGGGAGGCCGATGATCGACCTTGGGCGTCGTCGTCTTCGCCAGCGACGCCTTGACGCAACTCCGGCGCCGCCGGCACCTTCGAACCTCTTCTAATTCCGGAACCATCATGCCAACGAAAAGCCGCTCGAAGAACCCCTCCCGCACGCCTTCCACCGCGAAGGCCGCCGCCCGCACCACCGCCAGCAGGCCGGCGCTTCCCGACGCGCCGGGCGACGACGCGCTCGCGCGGCGCGACGCCGATGTGCAGGCGCTCGTGGCCGCGATGCCGTTCAACGCGGGCAAGCCGCGGGAACACGGACGGGACAATGCGATCGCGCCCCCCGCGGGAGCGACGGTCGAGCCGCGCTCGGCCGCCGCGACCGGCAGCACGCTGTCCGAGGCGAATCCTTCAGCGAAAACCGGCGCCCCACCGACTCCGGGCGCGCCTGCCGACGCCGGCAACCTGCAAGGCAAGCGCACCGACGCCGGCGGCCAGCGCCTGACGACGAACCAGGGCGTCCCGATCGGCGACAACCAGAATTCGCTCAAGGCCGGCCTGCGCGGGCCGACGCTGCTCGAGGACTTCATCCTGCGCGAAAAGATCACGCACTTCGACCACGAGCGGATTCCGGAGCGCATCGTCCATGCGCGCGGCTCGGCCGCGCACGGCTTCTTCGAGTCGTACGACGCGCTGACGCCGCTGACGCGCGCCGCGCCGTTCGCCGCGCCCGGCAAGATCACGCCGGTATTCGTCCGCTTCTCGACGGTCGCCGGCGAGCGGGGATCGGTCGACACGGCCCGCGATGTCCGCGGCTTCGCCGTCAAGTTCTACACCGACGAAGGCAACTGGGACCTGGTGGGCAACAACATTCCGGTGTTCTTCATTCAGGACGCGATGAAGTTCCCCGACCTCGTGCACGCGGTCAAGCCGGAGCCGCACCATGGGATGCCGCAGGCGGGGTCCGCGCACGACACGTTCTGGGACTTCGTGTCGCTGATGCCGGAATCGACGCACATGCTGATGTGGGCGATGTCCGACCGCGCGATCCCGCGCAGCTACCGGATGATGCAGGGCTTCGGCGTCCATACGTACCGGTTCGTGAACGACGAGGGCGCGTCGACGTTCGTCAAGTTCCACTGGAAGCCGAAGCAGGGCACGCATTCGCTCGTCTGGGACGAGGCGGCGAAGATCCAGGGAGCGGACAACGACTACCACCGGCGCGACCTGTGGGAGGCGATCGAGGCCGGCGAGTATCCGGAATGGGAACTCGGACTGCAGATCTTCAGCGAGGAAGAGGCGGATGACTTCAGCTTCGACGTTCTCGACGCGACCAAGCTGATACCCGAGGAACTGGTGCCGGTGCGTCCGGTGGGCCGCATGGTGCTGAACCGCAACCCGGACAACTTCTTCGCCGAGACGGAGCAGGTCGCATTCTGCACGGCGCACGTCGTGCCGGGAATCGATTTCAGCAACGATCCGCTGCTGGCGGGCCGCATCCATTCGTACGTCGACACGCAGATCTCGCGCCTCGGCGGACCCAACTTCCACGAGATCCCGATCAATGCGCCGCTGGCGCCGGTTCACAACAACCAGCGCGACGGCCTGCATCGCCAGGCGATCCATCGCGGACGCGTCGCGTACGAGCCCAATTCGCTCGGCGGCGGCTGCCCGTTCCAGGCGGGTACCGCGGGGTTCGTGTCCTTTCCGCAGCCGATTCACGATGACAAGGTGCGCGGCAAGCCCGAAAAATTCGCCGACCACTACACGCAGGCGACGCTGTTCTGGGAAAGCCAGACCGATTGGGAGAAGGCGCACATCGTCGGCGGCTTCCGTTTCGAGCTGTCGAAGCTGACCGTCCCCGCGATCCGCGAGCGGATGCTGAGTTCGCTCGTCAATGTATCGGCCGAACTCGCGGCGCTGGTGGCCGAGGGGCTGGGCCTGGACGTGCCCGCGGCGATGCCGAGGGCGTTGCCCCAGCCTCCGAATCCGGAGGTGACGTCATCGCCGGCATTGTCGTTGACGGCGCTGCCGGGCGAAACCGGCATCCGCACGCGGCGGATCGCGATGCTCGCCGCCGGCGGCATCGCAGGCGGTTCGCTGCTCGACCTGCACGCGCGCCTGGTCGCCGCTGGCGCCGTTCCGAGCATCATCGCGCCGAGGCTGGGCGCCGTGGCGACGAGCGACGGCACGAAGATCGAAGCGTCCGCGACGTTCGAGAACTCGCCGCCCGTGCTGTTCGACGCGCTGGTGCTGCCCGATGGGGAAGAGGGCGTGGATGCGCTGGCCGCGCATGGACAGACGAAGGAATTCATCGTCAACCAGTATCGGCACTGCAAGACGATTCTCGCGCTTGGCGCCGCGCAACGTCTGCTCGACGACGCGGGCGCCTCCACCGTGCTGCCGACGGGTGACGACGATCCGGGCGTGCTCGTCGGTGAAGGCGCCATGGCGGCCATCGCCGAGCGCTTCATCGCGGCGGTGGCGCAGCATCGGCATCCGGTCCGCGAGTCCGATCCGCCGATGGTCTGACGCCACCGCGTGGCGTCGATCGGCCGTTAAGACCCTCCCATCTCCCGCCTCGGGGGGATGGGCGGACGCGGACCGCAGCGCCTCTAGAGCGTGGTCGCCACCGGAGCGCCCGTGATCCGCAGCGCTTTCACCGCGGCATTGAACTGCTGTCGCGACGACGGATGGACGACGACGGTCCAGCGGCCCTGATCGGTCGCCTCGCGAACCGGGCGGACGACCGCGTCGTGATCGGGCCTGATCGTCAGCAGCCCGCCCGCCATCAGTCCGAACATCGTGCCGAACAGCAGCATCGCCACGAGACTCAAAGCCGGCGTGTCGACCACCGCTTCGACACCCGCGAAATAGAGCCCGGCGAAGAACAGCAGGCCGGCGGTGAAGCCAAGCGCGCCGCAGGTCACGTGGGCGCGGATCGCCGTACGCCAGATGCCGACGCCTTCGGGCTCGACCTTGCGGCCCCAGTTTGCATCGTGCGGCTCTACAACCTGGACTTGCCGCTTCTGCATATGCGGCAGGCGCTCGACTTGTTGCGCCGCCTGCATCGCATCCGACGCGCTGTCGAAAGCGGCGGCGACCTTGCTCAACGAATGTTCGCCGAAAAAAAGCTTCATCATGCTCATAGGGATCCTCGCGAAGGTGATCGGCGCGGCCCCAGGCCCATCCCGGGACGCGGGCGGCGTTGCGGATGCCGCCTGTTCTTTCGATAGCGTCCTCCCGGCGGGCGTGGCGCGGAATCGGCTATCGGCGCGTCGCGGCGTAGGACGTTCGCGAACATGGTGCCCTGCAATGCCCGACGCGCTTTCCGAACCAGAGGGCGCCCGCTGAACTCACGCGAAGCCTCGCCGGCCGGCGGCAGGTGGCAACGGCACTACAATCGGTCATGCCGCCCGTTGCCGATTGTCCCGTGTCGACTCGTCGTCTCCGCCGTACAGGCCTGCTGGCATGCGCGCTCGTCGTGGCGACGATGTCCGCGGCGGCGCCCCCGGCTGGAACCGACGCTTTCGGTGCGCGCATCGTCGTCCTGGTCAACCAGTTTCGCGTCGGGGCGAACCTCCCCGCATTGCTCGAGGACGAGCGCCTCGACGCGCTGGCCCGCGAGCACAGCACGGCGATGGCAAGCGCGGGACGCCTGACGCATGACGGGTTCCGGACACGCTTCGAGCGGTCCGGCTATACGCTGTGCGTGGAGAACATCGGCTGGAACTACGCAACGCCGGAGCAGCAGCTCGCGGCGTGGAGGAATTCGCCGGGGCACGACGGCAACCTGCGCGATCCGCGCGTGCTGCGGATGGGCGCCGGCAGCGCGGCGGGCTACGTGACGTTCATCGCCTGCCGCTAGCGCGTCGTCACGGGTTGGCGGGCGGGACGTCGGGCACTTCGTCGGTGCGGACGAAGAAGCTGCTTGAGGATGTTGGGCCCGAACGTCGTCGCGATCGCGACGTCGGAGGCATCGCGGCCGCGCGCGATCAGCACGCGGCCGATGCGCGGCGTGTTGTTGCGGGCGTCGAACGTGTCCCAGCGGCCGCCGAGGAACGCCTCGAACCAGCCGGCGAAATCCATCGGATCCGCCGACTGGCGGCACGCCGATGTCGCCCAGGTAACCCGTGCAGTAGCGCGCGGGGATGTTCATGCAGCGGCAGAACGTCAGCGCCAGATGCGCGTAGTCGCGGCAGACGCCCGCGCCTTCGTTGTAGGCCTCCCACGCCGACTTGGTGCGGCGCGCGAACTGGTAGCCGAACGTGATGTGGCGATGGACGAAATCGCAGATCGCCTGCACGCGCGCCCAGCCGGGCGGCGTGTTGCCGAACAGGCGCCATGCCTCGTCGACCAGCCGATCGGTTTCGCAATAGCGGCTGCCGAGCAGGTAGACGAGCGTCTCCTCCGGCAGGTCCTGCACGGCCGCCTGCTGGAGCCCGGGCACGACTTCGTCGGGCAGCCCGGTGTCGCGGACGACGCCGTCGGCGAAGATGCGGATGCTGCCGGTGGGCGCGACGATCCGGGTGCACCAGTTGCCGAAGCCGTCGCGATACGCGGTCGACGGCACCGGCGGATCGGTCAGCATGTGGTCGGGCACCAGGACGTCGGACACGCGCGAATAGTGGACGTGGACCATCAGGATCATCGGTGTCGGCTGCGGACACTCGTAGACCATGTCATAGCCGATGTGGATTTTCACGCGAGGCTCCTTGCCGTCGGTGACTTCGGCGGGAAGCGCGCCGGCGCCCGGCGCGCTCAACGCAGCGCCTTCGAAAGCGTCGCGACGACGCTCTTCCGCAGTTGCCGCCACGGACCCGCCGCGCCGAGCGCGAACGCCTGGTTGAGCTCGATCTCGATGCCCACGTAGCGCGCTGGCCGGAAAGCGGCCGCGCAGGTACGACGTGAGGCCGTCGTTGCGGCCCGCGTACGGATAGTTGCGGCGCACGCGCAGCGCCGGCGCCTCCGCGGCGAAGGCCGCCTTCCACCGCGCGGCGAGCGCCCTTTCGCCGGACCGGGCGGGGTCGTACAGCAGGCCGACGTCGGCGGTGCGCACGTCGCCGTCCAGCACGGGCGTGAAACTGTGCGACGAGATGTGGACCACGCGGCGGCCCGCCGCGATGGCGTCGGCGACGAGCGCCGTGACGCGGTCGCGGTAGGGCGTGTAATGACGCCGCGCGATGCGCTGCCTGACCTCGGCGCGGAAGGACGCGCGTCGCGGCGGACCAGGCGCGCGGATTGGACAGCGAGCGGTTGAGATCCACCAGCAGGCGGCTCACCGTCGACGCCACGACGGGCGCGCGCAGCGCAGCCCCGAGTTCGCGCGCCATGACGAGCGCGCCGGCGTCGAATCCGCGATGGGTGGACAGCAGCGGCTGCCAGCCGCGAAAGTGAACTGCGTACTCGGCAGGGATGCGGTTGCCACCATGCTCGCAGGTTACCACGACGAAATCGCCGTCGATCCTTCGTGCTGCGCGCGGCGGCGGCGTCACCAGACGAGCTCGGGAAGCTCCCTGAACACGCGGCGCGTACCCTCGCTCCAGCTGCGGTGCAGCGTCGTGAAATACGGGTCGCCCTCGACGAAGCGGCGGCGCATCCGGATTTCCAGGCTGTCGTTCTCGTAGCAGACGAGGTCGATCGGCATGCCGACCGAAAGATTGCTGCGCATCGTCGAGTCGAACGAGACGAGGATGCATTTGGCGGCATCGGCGAGGCTCGTGTCGCCGGAAGATCACGCGGTCGATGATCGGCTTGCCGTACTTCGTCTCGCCGGTCTGGATGTACGGCGTGTCCGCGCCGGCCTCGATGAAATTGCCTTCGGCGTAGATGCGGAACAGGCGCATCGGCTCGCCGCGGATCTGGCCGCCCAGGATGAACGATGCGTTGAAGCTCACTTCGCTCGCCTGCAGCGAAGGACCGTCGCGGCGCTCGATGTCGCGCATCGCGTCGGACACGAGGTTCGCCATGTCGAACATCGTCGGCGCGTTCCACAGCGAGGAGGCGCTGTCGGTATTGTCCGCGCGCTTGCGTCAGCAGGCTGATGATCGCCTGCGTGCCGGCCAGGTTGCCGGAGCTGAGCAGCACGAGCACGCGATCGCCGCGCCGCTCGAACACGGTCATCTTGCAGAACTTCGCGATGTTGTCGAGGCCCGCGTTGGTCCGCGAATCCGACGCGAAAATCATGCCCTCGTCCAGCTTGACACTTACGCAATACGTCACTGCCGCCGCCCCGCCATCGCGGCGCCGAAGATCTCGCGCCGCGGATACGTTTGAAGGGCCAATCATCGCGGTTTGCGGCGCGGCGGGCAATCAAATCGGCCCCCGTGGACGAGATATCCGGCGAGGTGTTGCGCAACCGCGATACGCGGGAGGAGTTGTGGCCGACAGCTTCGAGGCGATGCCGCACGACGCTTGGAGGCTGCGGCCCCGCGGCCCGCCAGGGCGAGGGTGGCGCCGGCAGGCGACGCCCGTCGCGCCGCCCCGTCAGGGCGCTTTGGCATCGGCGGAAATCACCGGCTGGAAGCGACAATTGTCGACTAATGAAACAATGGGTTACGATTGGCGGCCGCCATTGGGCGCAAACGGGACGCGTTGCGCCGCCGTCACTTCGGCTGCGAGTATCCGGCCCAACGGCCTTTCGGCGGGCGGGCGCGCGGGCTATGAAACAATGCATGCACACGGAGGTGTCGCGATAGCTCGAGACACCATGTCCCGCGCCCCGGCGACGCAGCCGAAAACGGCCGGCGCCACGCGGTGACCCCGAATTTTCCAGGAACAGGAACAGGCGATGCCGAACATCGGAGTGGTACTGCGGGACGAAGTGACGCGGCTGGCGAGAAAGGAAGTCCGGCAACAGGTGGTCGTGACGCGGAAGGCGACGATCCAGCACCGGCGGGACATCGCGGAGCTGAAGCGGCAGGTCCGGCTGCTGGAGCGGCAGGTCACGGCGCTGTCGCGGCGGGCGGCGACGGCGCGCGCCGCTGTGCCCGAACCGGCTCCCGTGGGCGGATTGCGCTTCGGCGCCAAGGCGCTTGCAGCGCAGCGCAGGCGGCTCTCCTTGTCGGCAGCGGACTTCGGGAAACTCGTCGGCGTCAGCGGCCAGTCGATCTACAACTGGGAGCACGGCACCGCGAAACCGCGCGCCGCCCAGCTGGCCGCGGTGGCGGCCATTCGCCCGCTCGGCAAGCGCGAAGCGCAGGCGCGCCTGGCGGCCCTGTCTGCCAAGGGTCGGGCGAAGCCCCGCAGCAGGTAACGTTGTGGCGCCGGGCCGACCGGCCACTGAAAGCGTCAGCGAAAGACCTACGCGGCAATCGGACATGGCCGATGCCCGCGGCGGCCGGCAGCGCGCATCCTCGAAGCCGGCACCATCCCGATACCGGACTCCATGGCACCCGCTGTTCGCGCCGCACCACCGCCGTGGTCGGCGCACCGACTGGTCGAGCACCTGCGCGCACTGCCCGCGTTCATGTGGGACGTGCTGCTGTCGTTCCGCAAGAACCAGGGCATCCTGCTGGCCGGCGCCGTCGCGTACTACACGCTGCTGTCGCTCGTGCCGCTGCTGATCCTGATCCTCATCGGGCTGTCGCGGTTCGTCGAGCCGGGCCCGCTGTTCGACACGCTGTCCGAGTACCTCGAATTCCTGGTCCCGGGGCAGGCGGCGCCGGTCGTCGACCAGTTGCGGACGGTGCTCGCCCACCGCGAAGTCGTCGGCGGCGTGCTGCTCGTCAGCATGCTGCTGTTCAGCGCGCTGGCGTTCACCGTGCTGGAAAACGCGATGTCGGTGATCTTTTTCCATCGCGTCCTCGTTCGTCGCCGGCGGTTCATCGTGTCGGCGCTGATGCCGTACGTGTTCATCGTGCTGCTCGGCATCGGCCTGCTCGCGGCGACGGTGGTATCGGGCAAGCTCGCCGTGCTCGCCACGCGGGAGGTCGCGGTGTTCGGCGTCGCGCATTCGCTCGACGCGGTATCCGCCTCGCTGCTCTACCTGATGGGCGTCGGCGGCGAGATCCTCGTCGTGACGTCGATCTACCTCGTCATGCCGGTGGGCCGCATTTCATGGCGGCACGCGCTGATCGGCGGCGTGACCGCCTGCGTGCTGTGGGAGCTGACGCGGCACGTGCTCGTCTGGTATTACGACACGCTGTCGCAGATCGCCGTCGTCTACGGATCGTTCGCGACGGCCATCGCCATCCTGCTGAGCGTCGAGCTCGCGGCCCTGTTCCTGCTGCTGGGCGCGCAGGTCATCGCGAATTACGAGCGCTCGGTGAAGCCCGGGAATCCGCACGACGGCGCCGTGGATGCGCCGGCGATGATCGGCAGTTGACGAATGCACGAAGCGTTGCGCACGCCGCCGGCGGCCGTCGTCGCCACCCGCGTGCGCACCGCGTAGCCGCCCACCCGAGGGTCGACATGGACATCGAGCAGCGAAGCAACGGCGGGATCGCCGATGGATGGTCGGCGGAAGTGCGCGAGGTGTTCCTCCGCATCCGCCGCGATATGGACGAGGCGGGTGCCGACGGACGGCGCGTGCGCGCCGTCGTCCGCACGTACGAGTGTCCGGGCGGTGCCGTGGCGCGGTGCGACGCTCGCGCCGGGGCCGGCGTCTGGTGATGGCGGGCGCCCCGGCGGGCACTCCCGCCAGCGCGACCGAGTACGCCCGACTGGTGCGCGAACTCGAGGAGGCGGAACTCTACGAGCAGAACCTGCGGGCGGCCATCGTCGCCATCCGGGACCTGCTGGCCGCCGGGCGGGCCGAACGCGCACTGTCGATGCGTATGGCGCGCGTCGCGCGCTTGGCCGGCCGGCGGCTCGCTTCGTTGGCGCCATGGAGCGACGCACCGACGGCATGTCCCTCCTGGGCGCGGTGCGGCACGTCCTACGCCTCGACGCGGCATCGGCGGATGCCGCCGGCACGGCGGGCGCGCTATCGTGCTGATGCGCGTTGCCCCGTCCCTCCGGCCTCGTGTCCGGCGGAGGACGCGGACCCTGGGCCCCGGTCGGGCGTTCGGGGGCTTGTTGCACCGCGCGTCGGCATGCAGGCCGCCGACGGGCCCATAGCAGGAACGGACAACATGGACATGCAGATTTCGCAATCCTTGACCGAGTCGCGACCAATACCGGTGAGTCTCGACTCGATCCCCGCCTTGAAGGTCCCGGGACTGCGCGTCGTCATCATCGAAGACTCGCAAATCATTCTCGAGCGGCTCGAGGAATCCCTGGCGTTGATCGGCAATGTCGAGGTCGTCGGTCACGCGGATAACGAACGGGACGCGCTGATGCTGTTGCGCAACGCGCGCTGGAACGTGGCGCTGGTCGACCTGCAGTTGAAGTCCGGCACGGGAATCGGCGTGCTGAAGGCGCTCGGGGAATCGGCGGCGGACGACCGGCACCGCGTCATCGTGTTCACGAACTATGCGTACCCGCAGTACGAGGCGCGCTGCCGCGCGCTGGGCGCCGCGCACTTCTTCGACAAGTCGCGCCAGTGGAACTCGCTGATGGAACTCATCACGACGCTGGCGGCCGGCGATAACGCCGCCTGACCGGTGGCGGGCCCGCCGCGGCGCTTCAGTGCGACGCGTGGCCGGGTCGCGATGACGCGTCGGGCGTCTCGGCGGCGGTGCGCGACGCCGTGTCGTTCGCCGTCGAGTCGAGCCCCGCGATCAATGCGAGCAGATCGGACGGCACCACCGGCTTGACCAGGTGGTGGTCAGCACGATGTCCGGCGCGAACTGCACGACGGTGGCCACCGCCTTCGCCGTCGAATACGGCGTCCACCTCATGCGCAAGATCGGGCGCGGCGATGCCGGCGCCGTTGTCGCTCGACGCCGATTGTTCGCGCGAATCCGGCCGGCGGGCGTCGCGACGCGCGCGCAACTCGTCGCGTATGGCGAGCGGGTGCGGCAGCGGTGCGCCGACTGGTGGCAACGGCACGGCGGTGCGACCGATTTCGCCGCGCCGGCCAACGTCCATTACGGCGAGCCCGACGTCCACGAGTTCTTCGAACGTACCGTCGGGCATGCGGGCCAGCATGCACGCCAGCTGCAGTGGGGCGTCGAGCGCATGGGGCTTGCGGTTCGCGGCGCCATGACGGCCGCCGACCTCGCGGGTTTGCCGCTGCCGGACGGCGTGCTGTAAAGCGACGCGCGGGACCGCAGGGTCGATCCCCGGCACGTCCCCGGGGATTTTCTCAATGCTTGATGAACGGCGCGGTCTCGCTCGCGTGCTTCTTCTGCTGCTTGATCGTCTTCTTTTCCTTCGACGTGTGCTGCGCCTTCTTCTTGTTCTGCTTCGGGGGCTGGTGGGACATGTTCGCTCCTGTTGATCGCCGGCAGGACGGGCGCCGCCCCACTATAGGCCAAAGCGTTCAGGCCCGTCGGACTTCCCTCGCACGGTGGTGCCTGGCCCGCCACCGATCGCTTGGGCCCGTCGCAGTTCGCGGAGGCTAGGCCGGGCGCTTGCAACCTGGCCCCCGTGCCACCATCTAACGCGCATGTCATTCGAACATGAACCCCCACCGCTTTCCGGACCGGGAAAGTCGTACGCGTTCAACCTCCGCGGACTTGCGGGAAAGATCGTCGGCGTCGCCGTGGGCGCGGTGGGCCTCGTCCTCGCCGCCATGTTCTCGCTGGTGCTGTTGACGGCGCTGCTCGGCGCCGGCCTCGTGTTCGGCGGCTACGTCTGGTGGAAGACGCGAGCGCTGCGCCGGCAGATCCGCGAGGCGCAGCTGCAAGCGCAGGCCGGCCGCGAGCAGAACGCCGGACACGTCGGCGTGACGATCGAAGGGCGCAGCATTCGCCACCCTGACGACCATTGACGACCGGCCGCGGCCTTGTCCTGGGTGGATCGGTACGCGATAACGTTGACGACCTCCGCCGCAATCTGCAGATAGCCGTTGCACGGTTGTCCCGGCGGGTCCTAGGCAATGACGACCACCCAGCGCAGCCAGCGGTCGACCGATACCGGCAGGCGGCCGTCGGCGTGGTTGAACATGGCGGTCGTGTTCAGCTGCGCAGGAAGGGAGTCCCCTTCGATGATCGTGCCACGCGTCCGGGAGGTCGCCTCCCGGTGTTGCATATCTGCTGCAACCAAACCGTCACCGGATTGTAAGGAGTCGGCCGTAGCTTAGACGGGCCGTTCACCGCCCCTATTCCGTTCCTTCACCGACAGGCACATTCCCATGACGATCGAGTCCCGCGGCGGCGTTGTCGCCCATGATGACGACCTAGACACCAATCCTTCCGGCAATCCCTCCTTCGACAGCGTGCTGAACGCCCGGATGAGCCGGCGCACGCTGCTCAGGGGCTCCATGGGCTTGGCCGCCGGCACTTTTTTCGGCGGCAGCCTGATGGCCTGCGGCGACGACACTTTCGACCCGCCTCCGCTTCCGCAACTCAAGCTCGATTTCACGGCGGTCGGCAAGAGCCTGGCCGACACCGTCGTCGTCCCGGCCGGCTACTCGGCCAGCGTGCTGTTCCGGCTCGGCGACCCGATCGCCGCGGGCGTCGCGGACTATGCGAACAACGGTTCGGATCCGGGCGCCTCGTATGCGCTGCGCGCCGGGGATCATCACGATGCCATCTACTATTTCGGGATGGGTTCCGGCGGTACCTACGCGCCTTCCGCGAGCGATCGCGGGCTGCTGGTCATGAACCACGAGGCGATCACGCCTGCCTTCCTGCACGTGAACGGCCCCACGATCGTCAACGGCGCGCGTACGGTGAACGACGAGGTGATCAAGGAGCTCAACGTCCACGGCGTCAGTATCATCGAAGTCACCAAGGCCGGCAGCACGGTCGCCTACAACAAGTCCTCGACCTACAACCGCCGCATCACGACGAATTCCGAGATGATCCTGTCGGGCCCGGTGGCGAAGACACCGGCCATGATCACCAAGTACTCGCCGGACGGCTCGCGTACGCGCGGCACCGTGAACAACTGCGCGAACGGCTACACGCCATGGGGCACGTACCTCACCTGCGAGGAGAACTGGGCCGGGTACTTCCGGCGCGTCACCGCCACCGACAATCCGAAACGCACCGCCAAGGAGCTGGCGTCGTTCAGCCGGTATGGCGTCGCCGGTACCGGCCGCGAGCTGTGGGCCACCGCCGTGGCCGCGGATCCCGACGATACGGTCTTCACGCGCTGGAGTGCGGAAAAGCTGGGCAGCTCGGCCGACGGCAGCGACGACTTCCGCAACGTCGCCAACACCTACGGCTGGGTGGTGGAAATCGATCCGTTTGCGACGGCTTCGATCCCGAAGAAGCGCACCGCCCTCGGGCGCTTCGCGCACGAAGGCGCGTGGCCTGGTCCGGTCGCTGCCGGCAAGCCGCTGGTGTTCTATTCGGGCGACGACTCCCGCAACGAATACATCTACAAGTACGTGTCCAGCGCCAACTGGGACCCGGCGGATGCCAACAAGGGCCTCGCGGCCGGCGACAAGTACTTGGACGACGGAAAGCTCTACGTCGCCAGGTTCAACGCCGACGGGACCGGCGCCTGGCTGGAGCTTCGCCTGGGCGTGAACGGGATCACCGCCGCCAATGCCGCCTACGCATTCGCGGACCAGGCCGACGTCGTGCTCAATTCGCGCCTCGCCGCCGATGCCGCGGGAGCGACCAAGATGGACCGGCCGGAATGGGGCGCCGTGAATCCGAAGAACGGTGACGTCTACATGACGCTCACCAACAACACGAGCGCGTTGCGCACGTTGGCGGCGACCGACGGGCCCAACCCGCGCTTCTACAACGATCCGACGACCGCCGGCACTGCGCAGCGGGGCAATCCCAACGGCCACATCATCCGCTGGGCCGAAGACGGCGGCAACGCCGCGGCCGTGTCGTTCAAGTGGGACATCTTCCTCTTCGGCGCGCGCTCCACCGCCGATTCCGCCAACGTGAACGTGTCCGGGCTCACCGCCAGCAACGACTTTTCCAGCCCGGACGGGTTGTGGTTCAGCAGCAGCGGCATCCTGTGGATCCAGACGGACGACGGCGCGTACACGGACGTGACCAACTGCATGCTGCTCGCCGCCGTGCCGGGCACCGTCGGCGACGGTGGCAGGAAGACCATCACGAACGTCGATGGTGCGGCGACCAAGGCGGTGGACACGTTCGTGAGCGCGCCACTGGGCGAGGCGAAGCTCCGCCGCTTCCTCGTGGGCCCGAAGGATTGCGAGATCACCGGCATCGTCGAAACGCCCGACCGCAAGGCGATCTTCGTGAACATCCAGCATCCGGGCGAAGGGACGTCGGCCGCCAACTTCGCGGCCGGCAACTTCATCAGCAACTGGCCCGGCGGCGGCGCCTCCCGCCCGCGTTCGGCGACGATCGTCATCACCAGGAATGATGGTGGCGAGGTGGGTGGGGGACTCTCCTGACGGCGTCGCACGACATCGCCACCCGCCGCGCGGAGGTGCGTACCGGCGGGTGGTGCCTCCTCCTCCTGATGCTGTGGCTTGCGCCAGCCGCGGCGCAGGATGCCATACGGGGTCGCGCTTTGTACGCCGGCATCTGCGCCCACTGCCACTCGGATCCCCCGGGAAGCGGCGCCATCAATCCACTGGTGCGGACCGCCGACCAGATTCGCGCCGCCATCAACCGCGTTTCTCCGATGAAGTTTCTCGGTGATGCGCTCTCCGAGGCGGACCTGGCGGCGATCGCCGCCTATTTCGTAACGCTGCTCGGACCCCCGACGAACACGCCGGACTTCAACGTGAGCGGGCAGTGGGCGAGTTCCACCCAGCCGTGGTGGGCGCTCTACGTCACCCGTACGCGGGCCGCTCCGTTCTCTCCGGCGGCTGGCTGACCTTCGATGCGCAAGGCAACGCCATCTGGCTGTACTTCCACGAATTCGGTAGCTGGACCGGGCCCGGCATCTACACGGCCAAACTGTTCCGCAACACCGGCCCGCCCTTCCGCGCAGTTGCGCCGACCTAGTCACAACTTGGTCGCGGTTGTCACGCGGCCCAGGGGAAGGTTAACTTGTCGCGCGGTCAAAAGAATCTCGAAGTCCACATCGACGACGTTCGTGACGATGTTCTGTCCGCTCATTCGCGCAAGGATGAGTTCGGCGACCCGATACCCGATTGCGCCCGGTCGATGCGCAGCCAAGTTGTGATCGCACGTCAAAGAAGAAAGCAGCGACAAATCAAGACGGACCACTTCATTAAACGTGGCCACCTCGTTCCGGGCTCGGAGCGCTGACGATCCGGCCATTCCTGATGGCAATGAAGGACGACCGAGCGGCCACCCGCAATCACCCGCTTGAAGTGCACGCGCTTGTCGGGAACTCGCGTACCATGCGCTCGAATTACTTGGTGAATACCTCCTTGCCGTCCCCGACGCCCAGATTGTGCTGAATCCACGCAAAGTCGCATGGCCAGGCACCCGGACAGTGCTGTCTGGATCGGGACAAATCGGATACCGAAAGGTGGATGAGCGCGTGACGTGCGTACGCTATCGCCATGCGGTTTTTGCATGGACGTCTTGGCGCAGGAGGACGCAGTGATCCCCTCACGCGGCGTGTGGCGTCCCTCTCGTGGCTCGTGGCCGCATTGCGGCCAGTTCTGGGCATCGAGGCAACTGTACCTACGTTGTCAGCGGCGAGATGAACTGGATCCAAATCGCCTGGCTCATGATGATCGGCGCGAGCCTGATGCTCGCCGGCGTCCATCTGTTCGTCTGGCAGAAGCAACGATCGCAATACGTCCACCTGCTGTTTTTCGTGCTAGCGTCCTCGGCCGCCACCTACGGCGCGTTCGAGCTGCTTCTGATTCAGGCCGAGACACCGGCGAGCTTCGCCGCCACCGTACGCTGGGCACATGTGCCGCTCGCCATGGTCGTGCTTTCGATCGTTGGGTTCGTGCGCCTTTACTTCGGCGCGGGCAGTCTCTAGCTCGCCTACGCGGTGGTCGGGCTTCGGCTGGCCGCCCTCGTGCTGAATTTCCTGACGGGCGTCAACGTTAACTTTCAGGAAATCACCGCATTGGACCATCTGCAGATGTGGGGCGCTGGCGTCATCTCCGGACCCGTCGGTGTCGCGAATCCATGGGCGATCGTCCCGCAGCTAAGCAACCTGTTGCTCGTCGCGTTCGTCGTCGATGCGTCGATCACGCTCTGGCGGCGTGGCGCCCCAACGGCGCGCCGCCGCGCGGCCCTCGTCGGAGGCAGTCTCGTTCTCTGCATAGTTACGGCGGCCGGCTCCGCGGGGCTGATCGTCACTGGCGTGGTTCACGCAACCACGATTCTTATGCCCGGGTTCTTTATCGTCGTGTTGGCAATGGGCTACGAGCTAGTCTGGGATCTTGTCGCCGCGGGACAGCTTGCTGCGCAGCTCCGAGCAAGCGAGCAACGCTTCCGTGCGGTCGTCGAAGCGGTTCCGAACGCGATACTTCTGGTCAGCGACAAAGGCACGATTACGCTGACGAATGCGCAGGTCGAGACCGTGTTCGGCTACCGGCCTGTGGAGCTTGCCGCGAAGTCGATTGAGATGCTGGTGCCGGAACGGCTTCGCATCCCCCACGCCGGACTTCGGGGCGCCTACGCCAGAGAGCCGCGTGCGCGCGCAATGGGAATCGGACGCGACCTGGTAGCGTGCCGAAAGGACGGCCGCGAAATCCCGGTGGAAGTCGCGCTCAGCCCGATGCCGACCGACGATGGACTCTTCGTCCTGGTGTCGGTCGTCGACATCACCGAGCGCAGGCAAGCCGAGCGGGCAGCGGCCCGCCAGCGCGACGAACTCGCGCACCTGTCGCGGGTCGCGGTGCTGGGCGAGTTGTCAGGATCACTCGCCCACGAGCTGAACCAACCGCTGACCGCCATCTTGAGCAATGCGCAGGCGGCGCAGCGGTTTCTCGCGCAGACTCCGCCGCGCACCGACAAGCTCGCGGAAATCCTCGCCGACATTGTCAAGAGCGATCATCGTGCCGGAGCAGTGATACAGCGGCTACGCTCTCTGCTCAGAAAGGAAGAGGCGCAGCGTCACCCGCTGAACCTCAACGATGTGGTCGAGGAGTCGATCCGCCTGTTGCACAGTGACTTGTTGAGCCGGCAGATCGTGGTCAGCACCGAACTTGCCGACACGCTGCCAGTCGTAAACGGCGATCAGAATCAACTGCAACAGGTATTGCTCAACCTCGTGATCAACGGATGCGACGCCGTGGACGGACGGACAGAGGATCGCCGACTGCTGGTGCGAACGCAAGTGACGGCTCAGGGTAACCTCGAAGTCTCCGTCGCTGACCGTGGCGCGGGTATTCCTGCGGCGGATCTCGAACGCATTTTTGATCCGTTCGTGACCACCAAATCGAACGGCATGGGTTTGGGTCTGACGATCTGCCGATCGATCGTCGAGGCCCATGGCGGACGGCTTTGCGCGACGAACAATGCGGACGGCGGCGCCACGCTGCATTGCGAGTTGCCGGCGAGGCGGGACTGACGCCAATGGGAGAACCGGCGCCTACGGTCTACGTGGTCGACGATATCCTGATGTGTTAACAGCCATCGGGCGGCTGCTGCAATCCGTTGGAATGAGCGTTGCCACGTTCCCATCACCCCACCAGTTTCTCAGCGCTACGACCGGAACGCTCCGGGGTGCCTCGTGCTCGACCTCGCGTTGCCGGAGTTGAGCGGTCTGGAGCTGCAGCGCGTGCTGGAGCAGCAGGCGAGCCTTCTGCCGATCGTCTTTCTCACCGGTCGCGGCGACATCGCGACGAGCGTTCAGGCAATGAAGCATGGCGCGGCCGATTTCCTTACCAACCCGGTCGACGACACCAGGCTGATTGCCGCCGTTCAGGAGGCGTTGACCAGGAATCGGGCAGTGCGACGCGCGCACCAGGAGCAAGAGCGCGTCGTCCAATGCCTTGCCACGCTTACCGAGCGCGAGCGGCAAGTTCCTCGAGCGGATCGTCGCCGGAAGGCTGAACAAGCAGATTGCCGCCGAGCTTGGCACGGTCGAGAAGACGATCAAATACCATCGCGCCAACCTGATGCGCAAAATGGGTGTGCGCGTCCTAGCCGACTTGGTGAAGCTGGCGGAGCGTGCGGGCGTCGGGTCGAAACCCGGGACCTGAGGTAGCGCCAAGGCGCCTGCGCCGCGCCCTATACCTGGACCAAGGTCCAGTACAAATGGCCGGCCGCGCCTGATACCGTTTAGTCAGGATGGTAGACGACGTGCCACTGCTGGCCATTGTGGACGACGACG
Source organism: uncultured beta proteobacterium (assembly GCA_963823475.1). GTDB lineage: Bacteria > Pseudomonadota > Gammaproteobacteria > Burkholderiales > Casimicrobiaceae > VBCG01. The sequence continues at coordinate 7,539 of CAWGLS010000012.1, read as the reverse complement.
CGGACGTGCGCGTCGCCTTGACGCGGCTCGTCGCCTCCGCCGGTTTCGCAGTCGAGACGTTCGCGTTGGGCGCGTGTTCCTGCGCTCTGTCCGGGACCATGAGCCAGCCTGCGTCGTGCTCGATCTTCATATGCCGGAAATGAGCGGATTCGACGTACAAGGCGTGCTCGCGAGCGGACATGCGGCCGTGCCGGTCGTTGTCATCACGGGACACGACACGGCCGAAGCACGCGCGCGAGCCGTTCGGATGGGCGCGAAGTCCTACCTCTGCAAGCCCGTCGACGACGACACGTTGCTGGCGGCGATCGGCTCGGCCATCGGCGGTGTGTCGCCGTGAGTCTCGGACATGATCTCCCGCACGGCTTGTCGCGCCATCGAAGCATGCGTGCGGCCTTGCGATAGATCGATGTACGCGGTGGCGACTACAGGGCAGCATGTGGGTCGCCGGTTCCGAAGGTTTGCGGCACACGCTCGTGATCGGATGCAGTTCGCCGATCCCGGTCTCAAAATCGACAACAGTGGTACTCGACAATGGCGACAAGAACATGAAGCGTCTCGTGGCTGTATCCGCAATCGCGCTCGCCGGCGTCGGCGCCGCGTTGTCGTCCGCGGCGCAGGCGCAGACGATGCAAGCGGCCGGAGAAAAATGGGAGTTCCAGGCGATTCTCTACGCGTACCTGCCGTCGATCGGCGGCAATACCGCGTTTTCCGGGCCGGGCGGCAATTCGAGCGTTTACGTGAGCGTCGACAAGAAATCCCTCGATAACCTGAACTTCACCTTCATGGGTACGTTCGAGGCGCGCAAGGGTCGGTCGGGGGTATCCACCGATCTCCTGTATCTCGACGTCAACGGATCCAAGTCGAATTCGCGCGACTTCACGATCGGACGCCCCACGAGGTTCCCGCGGCCGCAACCTCGAACCTCGACCTCGGAATCAAGGGCACGGTGTGGACGATCGCGGGCGAGTACGTCGCCGTGTCGGATCCGTCTAGTGCCTTCTACGTCCTCGCCGGGGCGCGCCTGCTCGACATGAAGCAGAACCTCGATTACAGCCTGAGCGTCGATATCGGTCCATTCAGCGGCGCCGGCCGCTCCGGCAGCAGCGACGTGAACCTGTCGTACTGGGACGCGGTCGTCGGCGTGAAGGGACACTTCGCATCGGCGATGGCGCCGAATTGGTTCGTTCCCGACTATGCCGATAGCCGGCACCGGGCAATCGGACCTCACGTGGCAGGTCTTCGGCGGCGTCGGGTACACGTTTTCCTGGGGCTCCGCGGTCGCGGGATGGCGTTATCTCGACTACGACTTTACTCAGCAGTCGAGAATTAAGGCGACAAAGCAGGAACTTTCCACGACGGCGGTGATCTGATTGTTTGTGAAACGAGACGGCAGAACGTTTGATCATAAGACGCTGGAAGAAATCCGGTTCATGGCGGTTGAGCGGGTGCGCGAAGGCGAGCGCGCGGCGGATGTGATCGCCGCCTACGGATTCAACCGCACCACGATCTATAAATGGCTGCAGCTTGCGCTGCAACCCGGCGTCGGCATCAAGGCGCTGCGCTCGAGCAAAGGAACGGGGCGCCCGACGCAGCCTCACGCCGACGCAAGAGCGACGGGTGTTCCGCTGGATCAATGGTCGCGACCCGCGCCAGTACGGCTTGGACTTCGGATTGTGGACGCGCAAGGTGGTAGCCGACTTGATCGACAAGAAATTTGGCGTCCACCTCGGGGTAAGCGCGGTCGGTGAAATGTTGGCGAAACTCGGGCTGACGCCGCAGAAGCCGCTGCAGCGGGCCTACCAGCGCGATCCGGAGGCGATCGAGCGGTGGCAACGGGAAACCTATCCGGCCCTTGCCCGGCAAGCCAGGGCTCAGGATGCCGACATCTTCTTCTGGGATGAGTCGGGTTTCCGGGCCGACACCGTACACGGCAAGACTTGGGGAGTCCGGGGTCAGACGCCGGTAGTGCTGCGGCCCGGGCAGCGGCAATCCTTCAGCGCGGCTTCGGCGGTCAATGCCAAGGGCGCGTTCTGGTTCTGCACCTACGAAGGTGCGCTCAACGCCGAGCTGTTTATCGAGTTGCTGCAGCAGATGATGAAGTACCGCCGCAAGCCGCTGCACCTGGTGCTCGACAGCCTGCCGGCGCACAAGAAGGTGACGGTGCGCGAGTACGTGGCCAGCACCAACGGCATGCTGACCATGCATTTCCTGCCGGGCTATGCGCCCGACCTGAATCCCGATGAGCTGGTGTGGAGTCACGTCAAACGCACTGGCGTCGCGCGCCGGCCGCTGCAAGCTGGCGAGAAATTGCGTGACAAGATTGAGGGCCAACTCGCAGCACTTCAGCAAATGCCCGCCCTCGTCCGCTCATTTTTCCGTCATCCGTTTGTCGCCTATATTACCGACTGCTGAGTAAATCGTCGTCGAAAGTCGAGAGCATCAACTTCAACGGCCCGATGCTGGGCGTCGTGTTCACCTGGTAGCCGGCGACGGATCGAAGCCGACGCACGGTCAATTCCTGATCATCCACCAACTGGGGAATCCCATGAAAAAGCGCATCGTTGCAGCCGTCGTCGCTGGCTTGCTGGTCGGAGTCGGCATTGCCTACGCGCAGTACCCGGTCATGGACATGGTCGCGAACAAAGTGATCCAGAAGTACCAGAGCTCGACCTGCGAGCAGCTCTGGCAGATTCGCGGTCAAGCCACCGGACCCGGAGGAGCAGCGCGTGATCGGCTTCCTGAAGAACGACCCGCAGATGCGCCAGGCAGTTCTTCAACCAGATCGCAGGCCCGGTCATGAACAAGATGTTCGAGTGCGGGATGATTCCGTGACGCCGCGACGTCCGCCAGGGACGCAGGGAGCCGGTCAATGAGAACACCCATTCGCGCGGCCATCCGCGCGTGATGCCCGCGGCTGCCGTGTCGCTCGCCGGCCTTGCGTGGCATTCGACGGCGAGTGCGCAGACACGTGCAGCGTCCGCAAAGCCCGCGCCGGCCACCGCCAAGCCAAGCCGCGCGAAGAAGCCGACCCCACCGCGTTCAAGATGGTGCTCGAGCCGCGGGCGATGGACCTGCTGAAGGCGATGAGCAGTCAGCCTCGCCGCGGCGAAGGTCGATGTCGTTCACGGCGGACGTCGGCTACGAGTACCCCAGCAAGCTCGGGCCGCCGATCGTCTACACGACGCGCTACGACGTGACGATGCAGCGGCCCGACAAGCTGCGGATCCTGATGCCGGGCGACGGTCCGGCGTCGGAGTTCTACTACGACGGCAAGACGATGATGGCGTTCGCACCGGTCGAGAACCTCGCCGCGGTGGCCGATGCGCCGCCGACGATCGACGCGATGCTCAAGGCCGCGTTCGAGAAGGCGGCGATGTACTTCCCGTTCACCGACGTGCTGGCCGCCGATCCCTACGCCGCGCTGACCAACGGCGCGATCCTCGCCTTCTACGTCGGGCCCGTCGGCGGTCGTGGGCGGGACGAAGACCGACATGGTCGTGTGGGCCAACGACGACGTGTTCGTACAGATGTGGATCGGCGGCGACGACAAGCTGCCACGCCGGATGCGCGCGATCTTCGCCGCCGATCCGCTCGCAGCTGCGCCACGAGATGGAGTTCTCGAACTGGCAGCTCGATCCGGCGCTTCCGGCGGACACGTTCACTTCGGCGAAGGCGCAGGCGGCCGGGCGCATGGCGTTCGCGGCGCCGGGCCGCCGCCGCGCGGCGCGCGGCCGATCACGGAGAGCCACCGGAGCCAGCGCCGCGCCAGGCACCGGCGAAGTCCAACTGAAGCGAGGCGTGCACATGAAGTCCATTCTTTCACGCGGCGCCGCGGCACTCCGTGTCGATCGCGCTCGTGGCCGGTAGCGCCTGGGCTGGTCGAGCGCGAACCGCGGCGGCGGCAGCACGTCGCACAGCGCCACGGTTCGACCAGCCACACCAACGCCGCGGGCGGCAGCACGACGCACGAGATGGGCGAGGGCACCGAGCACACGAACATGTACGGCGGCAACAGCGCCCACGCCTACGGGGGAGGCACCGAGCATACGAACATCTACGGCGGCAGCACCACGGCAAGGCCGGCGACGGCGCCTATCACACGTACCCGTCCGGCGCGACCGCGTACCATCCGCCGGGCTATCCCGCCTACCCCACCTATCCGGCCTACCACCCGCCCGTGGCCGTGCCCTACTACGCGTCCGGATGCTACGGTTGCGCGGCTGCGGCCGGCGCCGTCGTGGGGATGGCCGCCGGTGCCGCTGCGGCGTCGGCGAATACGGCGGCGGCCACCTCGTCGGCCTACAGCGCAGGGGTCGCGGCGGGATCCGTGAACACGGCGGCGGCCACGAGTGCCGCCTACGGTGCGGGTGTGGCGGCCGGTGCCGGCGCGGCGGACCACGACGTGCGTCACGCCGGCCTCAGGCACGTGGGTCGATGGGCATGAACTACGCGACGCTGCCGCCGGCTCGATGACGATCAACAAGAATGGCGCGACGTACTACCTGAGTGGCAACACGTGGTTCCAGCCGGCATATGGTGCGAATGGCGTGTACTACACGGTGGTGCCCGCCCGACCGGCCGTGATCGGTTGGCGTCCGTCCGCTGCGCTGGGGTTTGCCGTGTTCCTGGCGCTGGGCGGATGCGCGACGCGCCCGGTCAATCCGCCGATCACGGAAGTCGATCCCGAAGCCGGCTACACCTTCCAGACGCGGCAGAAGCACTTCAAGAGCCAGGAAAACCTCGTCGTGCTCGCGTTCTCGGGTGGGGGCACCCGCGCCGCGGCGTTCTCGTACGGCGTGCTCGAGTTCTTGCGGCGCACGGAAATCGAGGGGGCCGACGGCAACAAGGTCCGGCTGATCGACGCCGTCGATGTCATCACCGGCGTCTCCGGCGGCAGCTTCACGGCCTTGGCGTACGGACTCTACGGAAAAAAGCTCTTCGCGGACTACGACCGGCGCTTTTTGAAGCGCGACGTGCAAGGCGAGCTCATCGCCCGCGCATTGAATCCCGTCAATTGGGGCGCACTGTCGTCGACGGCATGGGGGCGGTCGGAGCTCGCGGCCCAGCTCTACGATGAAATCCTGTTCGGCGGCGCGACGTTCGGCGACCTCGACCGGGGCCAAGGTCCGTTCGTCATGGCGTCGGCGACGGACATCTCCACCGGTGGCCGCATCGTGTTCAGCCAGAACATCTTCAACGCCTTCTGCTCGAATCTCGACGACGTCCGGCTGTCGCGCGCCGCGGCTGCATCGTCCGCGGTGCCCGTCGTCCTGTCGTCGGTCACCATCGACAACTACGGCGGGAGCTGCGACTTCCGCCTGCCCGCCTGGAGCAAGCTCTTCCTCGACAATCCAGACCCGCCGCGTCCCGCGGCCCGCGTCATTCGCGAGATCAAGGAAATCGAGCCTTATCTCGACGGCACGCGTCGTCCCTACATTCACCTCGTGGACGGCGGCGTGTCCGACAACGTTGGCATGCGCGGCGTGCTCGACGCGCTGCAGCTCATGGAAGCGTTGCATGAGCAGGGCATGCCCTCGCCGCTCGACCGCGTGCGCAGGATCGTGGTGTTCGTGGTCAATTCGATGTCGTCCCCGCCGACCGACTGGGACGCCGTGGAGTCGCCGCCGGGAACCTTCGACATCCTGCTCAAGGCCACCGGCGTCCCGATCGACCACTATTCGTACGAGGCGGTCGAGTTGCTGAAGGACATCGCGGCGCGATGGCGGACGGCGCGGCGACATTCGCGAACTCGCAGGCTGCGCGAGCGCGCCGCAGTCGCCGGTATGCGCGGCGATCCGCGTGCCGGCGGCGGAGATCTACGCCGTCGACGTCTCGTTCGCCGCGGTGATGGACCAGGCAGAAAGGGCCTATCTCAATGAGCAGCCGACGTCCTTCGTGCTCCCGCCCGAGGCGGTCGACCGTCTGCGCGCCGCGGCAGGCAAGATCATCGTCGAGTCGCCGGAGTTCCAGCGGCTGCTGAAGGACGTGGGCGCGAGGATCGCGCCCGACTCGCCAGTTCAGTAGGTCATTGCTTCCACCAAGGGGATTCGGATGAGGCAGCATCTCAAGGCAATCGCATCGACAGTGTTCGTCATGGCCGCCGGTTGCGCCGGCCTTGCCGAGTCCCGGGAGTGCGCCGGCGTTGCCTTTCCCGACCAGGTACAGGTCGACGGCACCACCCTTACGCTTAACGGGGTGAGTCTCAGCGTTAACCGAACAGTGTTTTGACACAAGTGTCGAAAAGTCTCAGCGTTAACCGAACACTCATTTCTTGGCTTTCCGGCGTGTTGAAGGGTGCGGGTAGATCACTTCATGAAGCAGCGGTTGGACATCTGGATCTCGACGCCGTAGGGCATAGAAGCGAATTCGCTGATGGGTGAAGTCAACTTCGCAACGGACCAGTCGGTGCGGCCAGTTCTGGTCCACGGGGTAACCTCGCGCCAGCAGATTGACGGCGCCATGTTCATCACTGCGACGAATGAAGATCATCGACCCGCGCAACGGAGCAGTAGCATCCCAAGTGAAATCCTTGGGGACTCGGCGCCGTGCCGGACCGTCGTCGCGGCGATGCGCAGTCTTGGCACGATGAGCTTTGATGTAGGTTGCCGAGACGCGCCGCAAGGCGGCGATTGTCGCGCAATGGTGGCGCTGCCAAACCTTGCTCTGCCACAAGCCATTGAAGCCTTCGATGGCATTTTGCAGGCCCGGCTCGCGGGGCGGCGCAAAGACCGGAATGACGCCCAGTGCCAGACACAAGCGGGTAACGCGGCCCACGGCGTCTGGATGGTGATGCGCCCCTTGGAACACGTTGTCGTTGTCGAATTGGGTGTAGTCGGGGAGCCCCTCCGCTCGCCAGCGTCCCAGCAACGCCTCTATGGTGCTGGTCGTTCGGCGGTGCCGCATGACCCAGGCATCGGCCAGCGCGCCATGCAGGCTGATGCCGGTCAGCAGGCAGACCAGCGGACCGTCGTCGATCTTCAAGTCCTCAATAAAGTCGAAGCTATCGAGCTCCGCTTCGCCGCTAACCAATCTGGGCAAGTACCACCCCTTGGGCGGCGCGGGGCGGCGTTGACGACGCACGGCATCGAGCGCACCGCGCCGCTCCAACACGCGATAGATCGTAGCGCGGGAAATCGCTATGGGTTGTTTGACGGCCGTCAGCGCATTGGCGATCGCCTCGGCGCCGTACTCTCCCAGCACGCTGTTCTTGCGCAAGTCAATGCGCGTTCGAAGAATCTGCCCCTCCTTGCTCGCCGGCGTCCGATTCCACGCTCGTCCCGGCTTGCGATCGGTGAAATCGACCCGCGCCAACGGTTGGCCTCGCGCATGCTCGACCCAGTAACTCACGGTACTGACACTCACCGAAAAATGCCTTGCGACGGCGCGCATGGCTTCACCATGACGCACCGCCCGGACCATTGCCAACCGGCGTCTTGCCTCGGAGCTTTTTTGTCATGACCCGATCTCATCAAATCACTCAAAGTTACCTTAGCTGTTCGGCGAACGCTGAGACTCAAGTGTTCGGTTAACGCTGAGACT
>CAWGLS010000011.1:0-74340 GCA_963823475.1 uncultured beta proteobacterium | reverse complement strand
CGGCTCCGATGTATCCGATGACCCCGCAGTTCGACTCACGAATATCGCAGACGTTGTATTATGTCAAATCACGTGGAGAGGCTCCACAGACGCCTCGGCCTGCTCCGGCCGCGTCGGCTGCCACCGCTGGACACCGCAATCAGCGTAATCGCCACTGCGAGCACTGGCCGCGCCCCGCTCTGTCCGCTACCGCCCGAACCGATCACGCTGCCGCGCGCGCTTCGCGCGCACGGATCGCTGATCGGCGCGCTCGGCGAAGCGCGCATGTCCCATACTCTCAACGAGCGACAGCATTCGAAACCCGCCATCGACCTCCTGCCGTCACCACACCGCTATCCTCGGAGGACGGTTTTGCAGATCATCGCGACGGCGGGCCGAGGTTCCTCGCGCGACTGACCGCATTACGGAGACCCCATGGACGCGCCCGATATCAATAAGTCCCAGTCATTGGAGGAGCGCCTCGTAGCCGAACTGCTGCTGGAACGGCGGCGCGACCGGCGCTGGCGAATCATCCGCTTCTGCCTCCTGTTTGGCTCGGTGGTGTCGGTCTTCGCGCTGGGCTTCCTTTCGTCTGGCAATCGCGAAGCGTCAGGCGACGTGCCGGGAGAGCCCTACGCGGCATTGGTGCGCATGCAAGGGCTGATCGCGCTGGACCAGGGCATCAGCGCGGCCAAGTTCAACCCCGTATTGGCGGATGCGTTTGCGGACAAGCAGTCTGCGGGCGTCGTCCTCGTCATCAACAGCCCGGGCGGCACGCCGGTGCAGGCGTCCATCATCCACGACCGCCTGCTCCAGCTGCGCAAGAAATATCCGGACAAACGATTGCTGGTGGTGGGCGAGGACATGCTGACCTCGGGTGCTTACCTGATCGCGGTGGCGGGCGATGCCATCTACGTGAACCCGGCCACCCTCACCGGTTCCATTGGCGTGGTGGCGCGCAATTTCGGCTTCGTCGAGCTCATGAAGAAGATCGGGGTCGAGCGACGAACGCAGACCTCAGGTCCCAGGAAGGCTCAGCTCGATCCGTTTGGGCCGGAGACGCCGGCCGACCGCGAGAAGCTCGCCAGCACCCTTTCGGGCATCCACCAGCAGTTCATCGCCATCGTGAAGGCAGGCCGCCAGGGCAAGCTCAAGGGCGAGGAGGCGGAGCTCTTTTCCGGTGATTTCTGGCTCGGCACGCGCGCGCTGGAACTGGGCCTGGTCGACGGTCTGGGCTCCGTCGCCTACGTATTGGAGCGCGAACTTCATGTCTCGAAGGTACGTGAATTCAAGCCTTCCGAGCCGTGGTGGACGAGGCTCGTCAAGAGCGCGCGCACGGAGTTCAGCGTGCTGACGGACGAACGAGAGCCGTTCGCGCTGCTGCCCCCCTGACGCGGTAAACGCGCCCTGCCGCCATCGCACTGTGCGTGGGCCCGGTGGTCCTCGCCGCGCGCCGCTATTCCGTCGCCCGCAGGTTCCGTTCGAGGAAGCGCGCGACGCGCCGGTAGAAATCGAAGCGATTGGCTTCGAGCAGGAAGCCGTGGCCCTCGTCGGCGTACACCACCCACTCGACGGGCACGTTGGCGGCGGCGAGCGCGTCGCGCATCTGCTGGCCGTGGACGAGCGGCACGCGGCGATCGTTGGCGCCGTACGCCATCAGCACCGGCGCCTTGATGCGCGCCGCCTGCTCGATGGGCGAAGTCGCCTTCAATTGCGCGGCATCGGCCACCGGGTCGCCGATCATGTCGCGGGCCGTATGCTTGATGAACGTCGAGTTGATGTAGTCGGACCACGTGACGTCGTACATCAGGTTGATGTCGGTCACGCCCACGTAGTTGACGCCGCAGCGCCAGCGCTGCGGATCGCGCGCCAGCCCCATCATCACCGCGTATCCGCCGTACGAGCCGCCCATGATGCAGACGCGAGTCGGGTCGACGGTCCCCTGCTGCACCAGCCAGTCGACGCCGTCATCCAGGTCGTCCTGCATCGCGCGGCCCCATTGCTTGAAACTCGCCGCGAAATGCCGGTAGCCCCACCCCAGGCTGCCGCGGTAGTCGGGCTCGAGCACCGCGTAGCCGAGCGCGGCCAGGTACGCCGCGGCCGGATCCCACGCCCAGCCGCTGCCGCGTACCCATGGTCCGCCGTGCACCAGCACGACCAGCGGCAGCTTCTTCGGGTCGCGGCCCTTGGGCAGCGTCAGCCAGGCGGGGATCGGGAGGCCGTCGCGCGCCGCGTAGCGCAGCGGCGTGCGCGCGGGCATCGCGGCCGGGTCGATGCCCTTGCGGACGACGGCCAGCCGTTCCATCTGGCGCTTGTCGGTGTCGTACACCCAGTACGAGCCCGGATCCCTGTCCGAATACGAATGAATCAGCACGCGCGGACCTGCGCCGCGCGACAGCGCGTTGAAATGATCGGGGAGCGTGCGATCCACGCTGGCGGCGAGCTTCGCCCATTCGTCGTCGAACCACGCGACACCGGGCTTGCCGGCGTGGAACCGCGCGCCGACGACGCGCTGCTGGCGCCGGTCGTAGACGAGGTCGCCGGAGAGGTCGACGTCCGCGTGGGCGAGCAGCAGTTCGCCCAGCCGCTTGCGTTCCGTATCGAACCGGTACAAGGCCAGCGTGTCGCGGCCGATGTTCGCTGCGACGATCAGCGAGCCGTCGCCGTCGAAGGCCAGCGGCACGACCGATGCGCCGCGCAGCCGGTGCTCGGCGATCACTTCCCACGGCGCGGATTCCGACGCGCGCCAGTACACCTGCGTGCCCTTTTCCTTCGCATCGGCGACGGCGGCGCGCAGCGCGCCCTTGCGGTCGGCGACCCAGCGGACGATGTCGGCGGGCTTGCCCAGCGACCGCAGCGCCATCGCGCCGGTCTCGGTGCTCATCAGGTATACATCGGGATAGATGGCGCTCGCCTCGTTGGCGAGCACCAGGATGTTGTCGCTGCCGTCGTCGAGCGCGGCGAGAAAGCGCGGTGCGGACCGCATGCTGGTGCGGGCGCCCATCGCCGGGCGCAGCAACGAGCGCAGGTCCGTGCCGTCGCGCTTGACGGTGTACATGCCGGAGCCCCGCTGCACGCCGCCGCCGATCTGCCGGTCGTAGACGGTGAACACCAGACGCTCGTCGTTGACCCACTCGAACCACGCAACATCGCGTTCGTTCACCGCCGCGGCCTGGCCCGGCCTGGTCGTTTCGAGGTCGATGGCCACGAGGGCGGCGCGGCCGTTCAGCGGGATTATGCCCGCCACATGGGAGCCGGAAGGCGAAATCCGGAACGACCCGTAGTCCGGATGGCGGAAGAACGGCTCGACATCAACGCGCGGCGGCGCATCGGCCGCGAGCGCCGCGGACACGGGCACGAGCACCGCCATGCCGATGCACAGCAGCAAACGCAATACTCGGCGACGAGGCATTCTGCGCGACACGATTCTGGCGACACGCGTTGGTGGCGGGGCCGCGCGCGCGGATCGCATCCGTTGTGGATCGAGCGGAGGAATCTACACCAATCCACCACACCCGGCGCAGCGTCCGCTCCGCGGGGTGGCGTCGTCGGGCCATCGGTCGCCGGACGTGTTCATGCTACTTTCCGGCGTCCGGTGCGCCGCGGGCGGCGCGCGACTTCTGTCGAGGATCATCGATGGCAAGCGATCACAAGTCGGGGCTCGTGATCTACGCGAAGGACCTGCGTCGCGTCGCCGCGTTCTATGCGGGCATGCTGGGAATCGCACCGGTCCATGCCGATGACGTGGCCGTCACGCTGGAACTGCCGGGGCTGCAACTGGTCGTGCACCAGATTCCCGCCCACATTGCGGCGGACATCGTGATTGGCGATCCGCCCGCGATACGCGAGGACACGGCGATCAAGCCGGTCCTGGTCGTGGCGAGCCTCGCGACGGCGCGGGCGGTGGCCAGGACGCTTGGCGGCGGGCTCGCGGACGCGGAACACGAGTGGCGCCACGGCGACGCCGTCGTCTGCAACGGCTTCGATCCGGAAGGCAACGTCGTGGCGTTCAGCGCGCGCGCCGCCTAGCGCCCCGAACCCCCGCCAACAGGCGACCGCGTCGAGACCGCGCGGACGACGACCGCCGGCCCCGCGGGGGCCTTTACGCGGCCACACACAGCACGGCGCACGCCTTGCCGACCGCGGACAACTGGCGGTGGACGTCGATTCCGGCATCGTCGCCCTCCTGTCCGCGGTTGCGATCAGTCACGCCTGCGCATCGCGACGACACGCGACATGGCGAGCAACAGCACGAGTACGAGCTTTCCCCATTCGGACAGCGTCGGAATCGGCTGGTCGACCTGCGGCGGGACCGGCGGCCCTGGCGGCCCTGGCGGCTCTGGCGGCCCTGGCGGCTCTGGCGAGCTCCGGCGCAACCGGCGGCTCCGGCGGCGGCGCGACGCACGTCACCGCGAGTGTCGCCACGGCTTGACCAGCGTTGTTGCCGTTGCTCGTCTGCAGCGCGTTGGGGGCGATCGTATTGACGAAGTTGCCGCACCCCGGCGCCGTCACGTCGACGGACACCGTGCAGGACCCCGGGATCGCGCCCACGCCGGCGGGAATCGCGCGTGTCGCCGGCAACGTAACCGTCGATCCGCCCGGCACTGCGCCGACCGCACCGGTGCCGGCGCAGGTCGTCGCCGCGTTCGGCACGGGCGCCACGACCACGCCGCCCGGCAGCGTATCGATGAACGCTGCCGTCAGCGTCGCGAGGGTCGCATTCGGATTGCCGAGGGTGATCGTCAACCGCGAGACCCCTCCGGCCAGGATTGCCGCCGCGTTGAACTGCTTGGCGATCGTGGGCGGCAACACGGCAGGCGGGTCGGGAATGACCGGGGTCACCGTCAACGTCGCCTCGGCGGGCGCCGCGTTATTGCCCGCGGTGGTTTGCAGCGCGTTCGTGGCCAGCACGTTGAGATAACTGCCCGGCGTCGGCGACGTCACGCTGACCGATACCGTGCAGGACCCGGCAGTGGGGCCGACGCCGGCCGGAATCACGGCACCGGCCGACAACGTGACCGAACTGCCGGACGGCGCGGCACTGACCGTTCCCCCGGCGCAGGTCGTCGATGCAGTCGGCACGGCAGCGATCGTCACGCCGGCCGGCAGCGTGTCGACCAGCGGTGCGATCAGCGTCGTCGCCACGGGGTTCGGGTTGAGCAGCGTGATCGTCAGCGTCGATAGACCACCCGCGAGGATCGACGCCGGGTTGAATGCCTTGGTCAGCGTCGGCGGGAGCAATCCCGGCGGCGGGGGCACCGCGGCGCTGCAGCCACCGACGGTGTTGTTGCCCGCGAGCGTCACCGCGCCGACCGTCGCCAGCGCCCTGCCCGTCAGGCTGCCGCCCGTGCCGACCGTCACGCCGGCTTGCGCGACGACGTTGCCCGGGAAGTTCACGCCATTGAGCGTGGCGGCGGTGCCGACCTGCCAGAACACCGTGCAGGGGTCGACGCCGTTCAGCGTCACCGTCGATCCGACGTTGGCGGTGAGCGAGCTCGGAACGCGAAAAATGTAGACGCCCGGTCCGTTGAGCGACATGGTGGCGAGCGCCGCCAGATCGGCCGACGACGAGAAGCAATGGATGCCCGGGGTGAACGCCACCCCGCTCATCTGCGGCAGCACCGAGTCGGAGCAGGCGCCGGCCCCCAGCGCAGTGAACAGCGCGACGTCGGCCGCCTGGGCGGCGACGGCGGCCGCGTCGTTCGCATGCAGGCCGAAAGGCGGCACCACGACGGCCGGGGGGAAGCCGGTGATGGACGGCGTCGGGGACGCGCCGACGTCGCCGGTGACGATCGTACCGACACCGCCCGCGGCCGTGACGCCCGCCGCGCCGACGACGGCGAAACTCGCCGCCGCGCCGAGTGACTGGCCGAGTGCCAAGGAGGAACTGCCGAGAAGCGCAACGAGCGCCGTGCCGGCTATCAGGGTCGAGCGGTATGACTGCATTGCGTTCTCCGGATGCATTGACATGTCGAGTGCAAATGCGAATGCAAATTCGTCGGCCCGTGCGGGCCTGCATTTGCACCGTGGCCGCTACCGCATCACGGACCACCTCCGGAGCCTTTGAATGCGGGAGCCAAGCGCCCCCGACGCTGGAGTTGAAGGCCGTGTTTCGCCACTCGCAGTGTGCGGAGACGTTAGCGCTGAAGCACCAATCGTCGCCATCCGTATCACTAGCTGGTGGTCGCCTTCGCAACCTATGCTGCGTCGCGGGCGCCGTCTGTTCGTTGCCGCACATAGCGCCGGCTTGCAATTGGATGCATGTCCGCGAAATCCGATAGGCGCGTATCGCAAGCGTCCGGGTAGCGCCCGGCGTGCGCCGGGGTACCGACACCCCGGCGTGCGTTGCGCGTTCAGCGTGATACCATTTTTCTTCCGTCGAATCTCCCGGCACTGGCGCCGGGACCACCACCTGCGTCGCGCATGCCGACACCGCACAGCCCGTTCCAGAACCACCTGCTGGCCGCCTTTCCCACCGCGGCCTTCGAACGGGTGGCCCCGCATCTGGAACTGGTGCCGATGCCGCTCGGCGAAGCACTGTACGAGTCCGGCGCGCGCCTCGAACACGTCTATTTCCCGACCACGTCCATCGTCTCGCTGCTGTACGTCCTCGAGGACGGCGCGTCGGCGGAGATCGCCGTCGTCGGCAACGAAGGCATCCTCGGCATCTCGCTGTTCATGGGCGGTGAAACCACGCCCAGCCGCGCGGTCGTGCAGAGCGCCGGCTTCGGCTACCGTTTGCCGGCCCCGATGCTGAAGCGCGAGTTCGATCGCGCCGGGCCGGTGCTGCGGCTGCTGCTGCGCTATACGCAGGCGTTGATCACCCAGATGACGCAGACGGCCGTCTGCAACCGGCACCATTCGGTCGAGCAGCAGTTGTGCCGCTGGCTGCTGTTGAGCCTCGACCGCCTGCCGTCGGATTCGTTGACGATGACGCAGGAACTCATCGCCAACATGCTGGGCGTCCGCCGCGAGGGCGTGACCGAGGCCGCCGGCAATCTGCAGCGCGCCGGCCTCATCCGCTACAGTCGCGGACGCATCGAGGTCCTCGACCGGCCGGGCCTGGAGGCGGCCGTGTGCGAGTGCTACGGCGTGGTCAAGAAGGAGTTCGATCGTCTGCTGACGGATATTCCGCTCGGCGATCCCTTCCGCCGGATCGACGCGACCGACGATTGAGGCCGCGTCGCCGCCGCGTGCGGCGGGACGTCGAGTCAATCCGCGGCCAGCAATACGAGCGCGCCGAGCCCGGCGCCAATGCCCGCCGGAATGCCATAGCGCTCGAGCTTCGACACCGAATCGCCGACGATCACTTCCACCGGGACCGACGTGAGGTCGAGCACCTTGTTGGTCACCGACGCCTCGAGCATGCGCGTCAGCGAGTTCTTGCGCGCCGTGGACAGCACGATGTGGTCGCACTTCAGGCGCCGCGCCTCGTCGGCGATGGTTTCGGCCTTGCCGCCGACCTTGAAGTGGAACGCATGCGGCACGCCGGCGTCGTCGAGCATCTTCCGCAACGGCGCCATCACCTGCTCCGACTGCTCGCGGTGGTAGCTGTCGCGATCCTGCTTGCTCGCGAACTGCGCGACGTGGCGCGAGAACGGCGCCTGGACGTTGAGCAGGTGAACCTCGAAGTCGGGCTTTTTCCGGAATTCGGTGATGACATGGCGCAGCGCGTTCTGCGCGTTGCGGGATCCGTCGACCGGGACGAGTACTCGTTGCATGGCATTTTCTCCACTGGGGGCAAGGGGTTCGGAAGCCTCGGGGACTTCCTGGCGGGTGAACCGCGCGATACGCGAGCTGATCCGCGATTCGAGCGTGCGATGATTCTTGACGAATCCTGTCCACAACACGCCGCAACACGACGACGACATACAGGACCGGCACGATGAGCCGGTGCGCGTTCAGGTACTCGGCCAGGTGCGGCTCCGCCGACATCATCTTGACCGCCGTCCACGCGAGCACGCCGGAGCCGACGTACACGAAGCCCGGATAGCGCTCGACGAAGCCGAGCAGCATCGTGCTGCCCCAGATGACGATCGGAATGCTGATCAGCAGGCCGATGATGACGAGGAGGAAGTTGCCGTGCGCGGCGCCCGCCACGGCCAGCACGTTGTCGAGACCCATGACGGCATCGGCGACGACGACGGTGCGGATCGCGCCCCAGAAATTGTCGGCGCCCTTCACCTTGTCGCCCTCGTGTCCGCCGTTTTCCGGCAGCAGCAGCTTGTAGGCGATCCACACGAGAAGCGCGCCGCCCACGAACAGCAGACCGGGCACCTTCAGCAGCCAGACGACGACCAGCGTCATCGACGTGCGGACGACGATCGCGCCGACCGTGCCCCAGAGAATCGCGCGCCGCTGCAGTTCCTTCGGAACGTTGCGCGCCGCGAGCGCGATCACGATGGCGTTGTCGCCAGCCAGCACCAGGTCGATGACGATGATCGCCATCAGCGCGGAGAGGAACTGCATCGACATGATTTCCATGGTGTTTCACCGCGTGTTGTGACTCGTGCGCCGAGTATGAAACGCATCGCGCGGCAACGATATTCGAACTTTCGGATGGAAACGATCGGCAGTTGTCGACCGGAAATACGGTATCTGGCGTAAGGGTTTCACTCGATTGCCGGTCGACGAGCCCCGCGGTACAAAGCGATGTGCTCGGCCATGAAGGCCGGGCATCCCTGACGAAGGGGAGTAGCTACGGCAGCAGTCACTGTTGCCGCGACACGGTCGTCAATACGGGTCCAGTCGGACTCCGGCCGCGTCGGCACACGGGGAACCAACGTGCCAGCGAGACCTTTGCCCAACGGCGAAATGTCCGCGCTCGCGCGCGGTCTTCGCCGACAAGGTGAAGGCCGTCGTGGTGCGCACGGCGGTCTTGGCAACACGCCAAGGAGACTCCGCCATGCCGCAATCGCGAATCCACCGTTATCTCCGCCACGGAACCCTGCCGCAACTGGCGGTGTTCGAGGCCAGCGCGCGCCTGAAGAGCTTCACGCGCGCGGCGCAGGAGCTGCACCTCACGCAGCCGACGGTATCCGCGCAGATCCGCAAGCTGACGGAGACCGTCGGCACCGAACTCTTCGAGCAGGTCGGCAAGCAGATCTTCCTGACGGAACCCGGGCGCCGGACGTACGCGCACTGCCAGGCGATCTTCCGCGCCTTGGGCGGCCTGGACGACGCGCTGGCCGAGTTGCGCGACCTCGACTCGGGCCGCCTGCACGTCGCCGCGGGCACCGCCTGCGAACAGTTCGCGCCGCGGATGCTGGCCGGCTTCAGCCGCCGCTATCCGGGCATCGAGATCGCGCTGCGGTTCCGCAATCGCAGCGGACTGATCGACGCGCCTGACGCGCAACGAGGACGACCTCTACATCTTCACCAATCCGCCGGAGCGGCACGAGATCGTCCGGCAGTCGATCCTCGCCAATCCGCTGGTCGTCGTTGCCGGCCCGGACGATCCGCTGCGCCACCAGCGGCGCATACCGCTCGCGCGGCTCGCCGTGCGAGCCGCTGCTGCTGCGGGAGGAAGGCTCCGGCACGCGGGCGATCGTGCTGCAGATGTTCGGCGCCGCGGGATTGGCGCCGCGCGTGCGGATGGAACTGGCGGAGCGACGGCGCGATCCGGCAGGCGCTGGCCGCCGGCGGCGGCGTGGCCGTGCTGCCGCGCGACACGCTGGGGCCGCGGGCCCGAGAGCACGCCGCTCTCCGTGCTCGACGTCGAGGGATTTCCGATCGAGCGGCACTGGCACTTCGTCTACCCGGTCGGGCGGCAGCTGTCCCGTGCGGCCCGCGCCTTCATGGAACATGTCCGCGCGCAGACGCGGCCGCAGGACGCGGAGCGCGCCGCGCCCGCCCCGGCCGCCGCTCAGAAGGTGTCGAGCGTCGGGTAGTCGTCGGTCCCGGCGCGGCAGCTCTGCACGAACATCGCCACGCCGAGGTCGCCGGTCCACAGCGAATAGCGCCGCTGTCCGTAACGGGCGGCGTGCGCGTACATATTGCTTATTACATCAATAATCTAGACCATTTCGATTCCGGCCACGCATACGTCCGCCATCCGGTCCAGGACCGAATCGTCCTCGCCGACGGCTGTCGCCACGTCCACTGCAACCTCCGGATGTCGTGCGCGGATCGCCGTCACCAACGCCGGCAGGTCCTGGCGCACGTGCCCACCCTGCCCGAGGAACACGGGGACGATCCGCAACGTGCGGCAGCCGCCGACGACCAGCGCATCGGCCGCCGACGGCAGGTCGGGTGCCATGAATTCCAGGAAGGCGAGCGTTACCGGCATGCCCGGTCGCGCCGCCTCCACCTTGCGCTGCAGCCGCCGGAAGGGCTCGGCCCAGCGCGCGTCGCGCGCGCCGTGGGCGAAAAGGATGAGTCCGAGGCCGGGCATCGGCGAAGTATAGAGGCGGCCGCACCGGCGAACGCTTATATGCCTGCAAGCGATAACGGCATAGCAATTCATTCCTTCTGTGTATTACGGCAGCACCTTACTCTGCGCCACTGCCCTTTCGAGCCTGCCATGTATCGCTACGACTCATTCGACCAGCGCATCGTCGACGAACGCGTCGCCCAGTTCCGCGACCAGACGCGCCGCTATCTCGCCGGCGAGCTGACCGAGGACGAGTTCCGGCCGCTGCGGCTGCAGAACGGCCTCTACATCCAGAAGCACGCGCCGATGCTGCGGGTGGCGATTCCGTACGGCCTGCTGTCCACCCGCCAGTTGCGCACGCTGGCGCACATCGCCCGCACCTACGACCGCGGCTACGGCCACTTCACGACGCGCCAGAACATCCAGTTCAACTGGCCGCAGCTCGAGCAGGTGCCGGACATCCTGGCCGAACTCGCGCGGGTCGAGATGCACGCGATCCAGACGTCGGGCAACTGCATCCGCAACATCACCAGCGATCACTTCGCGGGCGTCGGCCGGCGACGAGATCGTCGACCCGCGCCCGTACGCCGAACTGATCCGCCAGTGGTCGACGTTCCACCCGGAGTTCGCCTACCTGCCGCGCAAGTTCAAGATCGCGGTCACCGGCGCCGCGCGACGACCGCGCCGCGATCCTCGTCCACGACATCGGCCTGCAGCTGTGCTGCGACGGCGACGGCGCGATCGGCTTCCGCGTCGCCGTCGGCGGCGGCCTCGGCCGCACGCCGATCATCGGCCACGTGATCCGCGAGTTCCTGCCGCGCGCGGAGATCCTCAACTACCTCGACGCGATCCTGCGCGTCTACAACCGCTACGGCCGCCGCGACAACAAGTACAAGGCGCGCATCAAGATCCTCGTCAAGGAGCGCACGCCCGCCGTGTTCGCGCGCGAGGTCGAGGCCGAGTGGCGCGCGCTGCGCGGCGGCCCGGCCACGGTGCCCGACGACGAAATCGCGCG
Organism: uncultured beta proteobacterium; assembly: GCA_963823475.1. Classification (GTDB taxonomy): domain Bacteria; phylum Pseudomonadota; class Gammaproteobacteria; order Burkholderiales; family Casimicrobiaceae; genus VBCG01. Next base: position 62,974 of record CAWGLS010000011.1, on the reverse strand, counting down.
GCTGGCGGCGTTCTTCGCGCGCGCCTGCCTACGAAGCGCTGCCCGGGCGACGACGCCGAGCTTACGCGCCGCCGCTCGCCGACAGCCGCGCGTTCGCCAACTGGGTCGCGCGCAACGTGCATCCGCACAAGGTCGCCGGCTACGCGATCGTCACGCTGTCGCTGAAGAAGACCGGCGTCCCGCCGGGCGACGTGACGTCCGACCAGATGGATGCGATCGCCGACCTGGCCGACCGCTACAGCTTCGGCGAGCTGCGCGTCTCGCACGAGCAGAACCTGATCCTCGCCGACGTGCGGCAGACGCGACCTCCTCGCGCTGTGGCAGCAGCTGAAGGCGCCTGGGGCTCGCCACGCCGAACATCGGCCTGCTGACCAACATCATCTGCTGCCCGGGCGGCGACTTCTGCTCGCTCGCCAACGCCAAGTCGATCCCGATCGCCGAGGCGATCCAGCGCCGCTTCGACGACCTCGACTACCTGCACGACATCGGCGAGCTCGACCTCAACATCTCCGGCTGCATGAACGCCTGCGGCCATCACCACGTCGGCCACATCGGCATCCTCGGCGTCGACAAGAACGGCAGCGAGTGGTACCAGGTGTCGATCGGCGGCGCGCAGGGCGAGCACGCGGCGATCGGCGAGGTGATCGGGCCGTCGTTCGCCGCGCACGAGATGCCCGACGTCGTCGCGCGGCTGATCGAGACGTACGTCGACATCCGCGCACGAGGACGAGCGCTTCGTCGACACCGTGCGCCGCGTCGGCCTCGAGCCGTTCAAGGAGCGCGTCTATGCGCCAGGCTGATTAAGCCGCGGCGCGCATCGTCGACGACGCGTCATGCTGGTCGTCCGCGACGCGGCGTCGCTCGCCGACCTGCCCGACGCCACGCCCGTCATCGTGCCGCTCGCGCTGTGGACGGCGGCGCGCGGCGGCGCTGCTCGCGCGCGGCAACGCCGGCGTCTGGCTGGCGCCCGGCCGACGATCCGGCCGCGCTGGCCGACGACGTCGGGCTGATTCCCGTGATCGCCGTCGACTTCCCGGAGTTCACCGACGGCCGCGGCTACTCGATCGCGCGCCTGCTGCGCGAGCGCTACGGCTACGCGCGGCGAACTGCGCGCGATCGGCGACGTGCTGCGCGACCAGCTCTTCTACCTGCTGCGCAGGTCGGCTTCGACGCGTTCGCGGTGCGCGACGACCAGGACGTCAGGCGACGCGCTGGCCGGCTTGCGACGACTTCTCGGACGGCTACCAGGCTCACCGCAGCGTGCGCACGCCGTGGTTCCGCCGCCGCGCGCGCGCTGACCGGAGGACCCGCATGAGCGCTCGGGCGAGCGCGTCGCCGCCGCGGCCGCCGCGCTCGCCGCCATCGGCCGCGACCATGCGCCGGCCGTGTTCGCGTCGAGCTTCGGCGCCGAGGACATGGTGCTGATCGACCTGCATCGCCCGGCATGCGCCTGGCGATCGGCGTCTTCACGCTCGACACCGGGCGGCTGCCGGAGGAAACGCACGGCGCTGATCGACCGCGTGCGCGCGCGCTACGGCCTGCCGATCGACGTCGTGCTTCCCGACGCGGCGCGACTCGAGGCGTTCGTCGCGCGCGCACGGCGTCAACGCGTTCTACGACAGCGTCGAGCTGCGCAAGGCGTGCTGCGCGATCCGCAAGACCGAGCCGCTGCGCCGCGCGCTGGCGGGCAAGGGCGCGTGGATCACCGGCCTGCGCCGCGCGCAGTCGGTCACCCGCGGCGACCTCGCCGTTCGAGGAATTCGACGCCGCTGCACGGCCTGCCGAAGTTCAATCCGCTCGCCGACTGGAGCGAGGACGACGTCTGGGCCTACCTGCGCGCGCAACGACGTGCCCGTACAACGCGCTGCACGACCGCGGCTATCCGCAGCATCGGCTGCGCGCCCTGCACGCGCGCCGTCGAGCCCGGCGAGGACGTGCGCGCCGGCCGCTGGTGGTGGGAGAACCCCGAGCACAAGGAATGCGGCCTGCACCAGCGGCCGGTCGCGTTCGCCGCGACGCAGCCGCTGCTCACGAACTGACGACGTCATGACCGCACGCCGTTCTCGCCGACGTCCCGCCGCGCCGCAGCGCGGCGCCTCGACACGCTGGCGCCCGCCGACGCCCACCACCTCGACTGGCTCGAGTCCGAGGCGATCCACATCCTGCGCGAGGTCGCGGCCAGTGCGCGCAACCCGGCGCTGCTGTTCTCCGGCGGCAAGGATTCGCTCGTGCTGCTGCGCCTGGCCGAGAAGGCGTTCCGTCCCGGCCGCTTCCCGTTCCCGCTGCTGCACATCGACACCGGGCACAACTTTCCGGAAGTCATCGCCTTCCGCGACCGCGCGCGCCGCCGAGCTCGGCGAGCGCCTGATCGTGCGCTCGGTCGAGGATTCGATCGCGCGCGGGCCGCGTCGTGCTGAAGCACGCCCGACGAAAGCCGCAACGCCGCACCAGTCGGTGACGCTGCTCGACGCGATCGCGGAGTTCGGCTTCGACGCCTGCATCGGCGGCGCGCGCCGCGACGAGGAGAAGGCGCGCGCCAAGGAGCGCGTGTTCTCGCTTCCGCGACGAGTTCGGCCAGTGGGACCCGAAGAACCAGCGTCCCGAGCTGTGGAACCTCTACAACGCGCGCGTCCACCCGGGCGAGCACGTGCGCGTGTTCCCGATCTGCAACTGGACCGAGCTCGACGTCTGGCAGTACATCGCGCGCGAGAGCCTCGCGCGTGCCGTCGATCTACTTCGCGCACGCGCGGCCGGTCGTCCGCCGCACGCGGCGCGCTGGTGCCGGTGACCGCGCTGACGCCGCCGCGCGCGGGCGAGACGCGTCGAGGACGTCTCGGTGCGCTTCCGCACCGTCGGCGACATCACCTGCACCGCGCCGGTCGAGTCCGCCGCGGCCACGCGCGACGAGATCATCGCCGAGACCGCCGCCGCCACGCATCACCGAGCGCGGCGCCACGCGCCTGGACGACCAGACCAACGAAGCGTCGATGGAACTGCGCAAGAAGGAGGGGTATTTCTGATGACCGCGCGTCGAACCCATCGACGTCGTCGACCACGGCGTGCTGCGCTTCATCACCGCCGGCAGCGTCGACGACGGCAAGAGCACGCTGATCGGCCGCCTGCTGTACGACACCAAGGCGATCCTGGCCGACCAGCTCGCCGCGGTCGACGCGCACGTCGCGGCAGCGCGGCCAGCGCGCTCGACCTGTCGCTGCTCACCGACGGCCTGACCGCCGAGCGCGAGCAGGGCATCACCATCGACGTCGCCTACCGCTACTTCGCCACGGCGCTGCGCAAGTTCATCATCGCCGACGCGCCGGGCCACGAGCAGTACACGCGCAACATGGTGACCGGCGCCAGCACGGCGGAGCTCGCGATCCTGCTGGTCGATGCGCGGCACGGCGTCGTCACGCAGACGCGCCGGCACGCGACGCTCGCGCACCTGCTCGGCATCCCGCACCTGGTCGTCGCGGTCAACAAGATGGACCTGGTCGACTACCGCGAAGACGTCTTCGACGCGATCGTCGCCGATTTCCGCGCGTTCGCGCGAGCGCAGCGGGCATCGACGACGCGACGTCCGCTTCGTGCCGATGTCGGCGCTGCGACGGCGACATGGTCGTCGACCGCGGCGACGAACCTCGGCTGGTACACGGGCCCGACGCTGCTGGAGCTGCTCGAAGCCGCGCCGATCGGCACGCGCACCGCGCGCGCCGCCGTTCCGCTTTCCGGTGCAGCTGCGTCGCGCGTCCGGCGGACGCGGCGCCGCGCGGCTACGCGGGCCGCGTCGAGGCCGGCACGCATCGCGGTCGGCGACGCGGTGACGGTGCTGCCGTCGGGCCGCACGACGCGCGTGCGCGAGATCCGCACGTTCGACGAGCCGCTGCCGCGCGCGCAGCTGCACGACGCCGTCACGCTCGACGCTCGCCGACGAGATCGACGTCTCGCGCGGCGACATGCTCGTGCGCGCGGCCGATGCGCCGGATCCGGCACGCTCGCTCGACCGCGACGCTGTGCTGGCTCGACGAGCGCCGCTCGACCGCGCGCCGCCACTACCTGCTGCGGCACACGACGCGCGAAGTGCGCGCGCGCGATCGACGCGCATCGAGCACCTGTGGAACGTGTCGCACGCAGGAGCGCGAGCCGGCGCCGGACGACGCTCGCGATGAACGACATCGGGCAGGTCGGCGCTCGCGCTCGCGCAGCCGATCGTCGCCGACCGCTACGACGACAACCGCGCCACCGGCGCTTCATCCTGATCGACGAGGCGACCAACGCGCACCGTCGCCGCGGGGCTGCATACGATGACGGGAACTGTCTATCTCGTCGGCGCCGGCCCGGGCGCGCCCGATCTGCTGACGCTGCGCGCCGCGCGCCTGCTCGAGCGGCCGACATCGTGTTCCACGACGCGCTGGTCAATCCCGAGATCGTCGCGCTCGCGGTCCACGCGCGAGAAGGTCGCCGTCGGCAAGCGCTGCGGCAGGCACTCGACCGCGCAGCAGTTCATCAACAAGCGGCTGGTCGACGCCGCGCGCAGGCACCGCGTCGTCGTGCGGCTGAAGGGCGGCGACCCGATGCTGTTCGGCCGCGCGCAGGAAGAGATCGCGGCGCTCGAAGCCGCGGGCATCGCGTGCGAGGTCGTGCCCGGGCATCACGGCCGCGCTCGCCGCGCGCCGCGGAGCTCAAGACATCGCTGACGCAGCGCGGGATCGCGCGCAGCGTGACGTTCGCCACGCCGCGCGTGGGCGCCAACGAGTCCGCCAGCGCGTGGGCGGACGGACTCGCCGCGGCGGATGCCGGCGCGATCTACATGGGCGTCGGCGAAGCCGCCGGCATCGCCGCCACGTTGCTCGCCGGGGGCAAGCCCGCGTCGCTCCCGGTGGCGATCGTCGAGAACGCGTCGCTGCCCGACCGCCGCATCCGCTACACGACGCTGCGCGACCTCCCGCGCCTGGCCGACGAACACCGTTAGCGGTCCCGCGCTGATCCTGCTCGGTCCGCAATTCAAGGCGCGAGACGTACGCGCGAGCCTTGTCGCAGCCGAGCGATGTCGCACGCCACTGCGCGCGGCCGCCGGCTGATCGCCGCCGAGCGCCTGACGCCAAGCAAAGCCGCTGCGGCGGCTTTTCTTGGCACCCATATATAACCAATAGTTAGTTTGTATCATTTATATATACCCAGGAGTTGACCATGAATCTGCATCGCCTCTTCGCCGTATCGACGCTGACGCTTGCCATCGCCACCGCCGCCGTCGCCGCCGACGTCACGCTGCTCAACGTCTCCTACGACCCGACGCGCGAGCTGTACCAGGACTTCAACGCCGCCTTCGCCGAAGCACTGGCAGGCGAAGACCGGCGAGAAGGTCACCATCAAGCAGTCGCACGGCGGCTCGGGCAAGCAGGCGCGCACCGTCATCGACGGCCTCGACGCCGACGTCGTGACGCTCGCGCTGGCGTACGACATCAACGCGATCGCCGAGAAGGGCAAGCTGCTGCCGGCGGACTGGCAGAAGCGGCTGCCGCACAACAGCACGCCGTACACGTCGACGATCGTGTTCCTGGTGCGCAAGGGCAATCCCAAGCAGCATCAAGGACTGGGACGACCTCGCGAAGCCCGGCGTGTCGGTGGTCACGCCGAATCCGAAGACGTCGGGCGGCGCGCACTGGAACTACCTCGCCGCGTGGGAGTTCGGCAAGCGCAAGTTCGGCGGCGACGAGAAGGCCCGGGAGTTCGTCGACGAAGATCTACAAGAACGTGCCGGTGCTCGACTCCGGCGCGCGCGGATCGACGACCACGTTCGTCGAGCGCAGCGTCGGCGACGTGCTGCTGGCGTGGGAGAACGAGGCGTTCCTGGCGCTCAAGGAATTCGGGCCGGACAAGTTCGAGATCGTCGCGCCGTCGCTGTCGATCCTCGCCGAGCCGCCGGTGGCCGTGGTCGACAGGAACGTCGACCGCAAGGGCACGCGCAAGGTCGCCGAGGCGTACCTGCAGTACCTGTACTCCGAGGAAGGCCAGGAAATCGCCGCGCGCAACTTCTATCGCCCGAGCGACGCCAAGGTCGCCGCGAAGTACGCGAAGCAGTTCCCGAAGCTGACGCTGGTCACGATCGACGGCGCCTTCGGCGGCTGGCCGAACGCGACGAAGACGCACTTCGCCGACGGCGCGAACTTCGACCAGATCTACCTCCCTGCTTCCCGGTAGAGGCCGCGATGATCACCCCCGCCTTTGTCCATGCCCGCCGCCGCCGCACGCTCGCGGCGCGGCATCACGCGCTGCGGCCGTTCGCGCGCTTCACCGACGACCCGCGGCTCAAGTTCGTGAAAGCCGGCGCGCTGGCGTCGCGCTGGGGAAGCCGGTTCGAAGGCTACGCGAACGTCGGGCACATCAACGCGGATTCCGGACTCGGCGCGTGGCCGGCCGGCTTCGCGCTGCTGCGCGATCTCGCCGAACGGGCGGCGTCGGCGGGCACGCTGGCGCCGACGGCGCGGGCCGCGTAAGGCGACCCGCGATGTCCGCGGGACCCGTCGCCGCCTCCGCGCACGCCGAAGCCGCCATGGCCGATCGCGATTTCCTGGTCGCCCGGGCGTTCGACGCCGATGGTGCGGCGGCGCTCCATCCGCGCGCGCCGACACGCCGCCGCAAGCGCGTGCTGCCGGGCTTCGGCTTGAGCCTCGGCTTCACGATTGCCTACCTGTCGCTGATCGTGCTGATTCCGCTGTCGGCCGCCTTCATCAAGACGGCGTCGCTGACGTGGGCCGCAGTTCTGGACGATCGTGACGGCGCCGCGCGTCGTCGCGAGCTACCAGCTCACGTTCGGCGCGTCGTTCGGGGCCGCCGTCATCAACACGGTGTTCGGCCTGCTGGTCGCGTGGGTGCTGGTCCGCTACCGCTTTCCGGGCCGGCGCCTGGTCGATGCACTCGTCGACCTGCCGTTCGCGCTGCCGACGGCGGTCGCCGGCATCGCGCTGACCGGACTGTTCGCGGCCAACGGCTGGTTCGGCTCGCTGCTGGCACCGCTCGGCATCAAGGTGGCGTTCACGCCGCTGGGCGTGCTCGTCGCGCTCACGTTCATCGGCCTGCCGTTCGTCGTGCGCACCGTGCAGCCGGTGCTCGAGGAACTGCCGCGCGAGCTCGAGGAGGCGGCCGCGACGCTGGGCGCGTCGCGGTGGTCCGACGTTTCGCCGTGTCGTGTTCCCGGTCGTGCTGCCGGCGCTGATCACCGGCTTCGCGCTGGCGTTCGCGCGCGCGATCGGCGAGTACGGCTCGGTCATCTTCATCGCCGGCAACATGCCGATGGTGTCGGAGATCACGCCGCTCATCATCATCACCAAGCTCGAGCAGTACGACTACACGGGCGCGACGGCGATCGCGGTCGTGATGCTGGTCGTGTCGTTCGCGCTGCTGCTCGCGATCAATGCGCTGCAGGCGTGGACGCGCCGCCGCCAGGGCGCGCAGGCGTGACGGCGATCGCGATGACCGCGCTGCCACGCCACGACACGCGCGCGGCGTCCGAGCCGCCCTGGGTGCGCCGGCGCTGATCGGCATCGCGCTCGTGTTCCTGACGGTGTTCCTGTTCGTCCCGCTGCTGTTCGTGTTGCTCGAGGCGCTGAAGAAGGCCTCGGCGTCTACGTGGCGGCGATCGTCGAGCCGGATGCGCTGGCGGCGATCCGGCTGACGTTGCTGACGGCCGCGATCGCCGTGCCGCTCAACCTCGTGTTCGGCGTCGCCGCCGCGTGGGCGATCGCCAAGTTCCGCTTTCCGCGGCAAGAGTGTGCTGATCACGCTGATCGACCTGCCGTTCTCGGTGTCGCCGGTGATCGCCGGCCTCATCTTCGTGCTGATCTTCGGGCTGCAGGGCTGGTTCGGCCCGTGGCTCGCTCGAGCACGACATCAAGATCATCTTCGCCGTGCCGGGCATCGTGCTGGCGACGATGTTCGTCACGTTTCCGTTCGTCGCGCGCGAGCTGATTCCGCTGATGCAGGCGCAGGGCACCGAGCAGGAGGAGGCGGCGACGGTGCTCGGCGCGCGCGGCTGGCAGACGTTCTGGCGCGATCACGCTGCCCAACATCAAGTGGGGCCTGCTCTACGGCGTGATCCTCTGCAACGCGCGCGCGATGGGCGAGTTCGGCGCCGTGTCGGTGGTGTCCGGGCCACATCCGCGGCGCAACCAACACGCTGCCGCTGCACGTCGAGATCCTCTACAACGAATACCAGTTCGCCGCGGCCTTCGCGTGCGCGTCGCTGCTGGCGCTGCTGGCGCTGGTGACGCTCGTGCTCAAGTTCGCCGTCGAGCAGCGGACGCGCCGATCACCGTCACGCGATCGGAGACATCGAATGAGCATCGAACTGCGCGGCATCGACAAGCGCTTCGGCAACTTCGTCGCGGTCGACCACGTCGACCTCGACGTGCGAGACCGGCGAGCTGCTCGCGCTGCTCGGCCCGTCGGGCTCGGGCAAGACGACGCTGCTGCGCATCATCGCCGGCCTCGAGACGCCCGACGCCGGCACCGTCGTCGTTCCACGGCGAGGACGCGACCGACACGCACGCGCGCGAGCGCCAGGTCGGCTTCGTCTTCCAGCACTACGCGCTGTTCGGCCACCTGACGATCTTCGAGAACGTCGCGTTCGGGCTGCGCGTGCGCCCGCGCCGGCAGCGGCCGGCCGAGGCCGCGATCGCGAAGACGGTGCACACGCTGCTCGAGCTCGTGCAGCTCGACTGGCTGGCCGACCGCTATCCGCACCAGCTCTCGGGCGGCCAGCGGCAGCGCATCGCGCTCGCGCGCGCGCTCGCGGTCGAGCCGCGCGTGCTGCTGCTCGACGAGCCGTTCGGCGCGCTCGACGCGCGCGTGCGCCAGGAGCTGCGGCGCTGGCTGCGCCGGCTGCACGACGAAGTGCACGTGACGAGCGTGTTCGTGACGCACGACCAGGAGGAGGCGCTCGAAGTCGCCGACCGCGTCGTCGTCATGAACCACGGGCGCATCGAGCAGATCGGCACGCCCGAGGACGTCTACGACCGGCCGGCGACGTCGTTCGTGTTCGAGTTCCTGGGCCACGTCAACCGGCTGCGCGACGGCCGACGGCGGCGACGCGTTCACGCGGCCGCACGAGTTCGAGGTCGGCGCGCGCAGCCCGCGCCGTCGGCGCTGCCGGCGCGCTTCGTGCATGGCACGGCGATCGGCCCGGTGGCGCGCCTCGAGTTCGCGCTCGAGCCGTCCGCGCAGACCGTCAACGTCGAGCTGCCGCGCGATGCGTACCGCGGGCTCGCGCTGCGCGCCGGCGACATCGCCTACCTGACGCCGACGCGGCGGCACGCGTTCGCGCGCCGTACGACGATGCGATCGGCCTAGCCCAGTTCGAACGTCGTCACGCCGAAGATCCGCCGCAGCGGCAGCGCGGGCGCCGGGCCCGTGTACATCCGCGCCGTTTCGAAACCGACGGTCATCCCGCGGCGATCCGCGAGCGCGACGGCCGCCGTGTTGGTTTCGGGCACGTCGAGGAACAACGGCACGCCGTCCGCGCACGCAGGCCGCGAGCGCGTCCGAGCAGCGCGTCGGCGAGTTCCGGATCGTCGGCGAACAGCGGTCCCACCTTGAATCCATTGCGCGCCGGCCGCACGACGCCGTAACCGGCAAGCGCGGCCGGCCGTGCAGGATGCCGAACGCCCTGGCGCGCGGCTGCGCGAGCCACGCGCGCAGGAATGCCGTGCGCTCGTCGGGAAAGCACGCGCGGTCGTAGGCGAGCGTTTCCGCGAACGGCACCGCCGACAGCGGCACGATCCGGTGATCGATCGCCGCCGCGCGCCCCGCCGGTACCCGCGATAGCGGATGTTGCGATACGCGAGCGTGAAGCCCGACTTCCGGTAGTTGTCCTGCTGCGCGACGACGCCGTCGAGACCGACGTTGCGGCCGGCGAGATGCGCGAGGCCGGCGTTCCACAAGCGCATGCCGTACCCCCGCCCCCGATACTCGGGCCTGACGATGTAGAGGCCGAGAAAGCCGAACGCCGCGCCGTAGCGGACCACCGAGATCGTCGCGACCGGCTGGCTGCCCCAAGCGCCCCATCAGGAAGCCTTCGGCATCCGCGGCGTGGAAGCATCGGGCGTCGTGGTCGCCGGGATTCCATCCTTCGGCGGCCGCCCATTCGATGGCGAGGTCGACGTCGGCGGGCGTCATCGTGCCGATGCGGAACGTGTCGTCGGTCATGGCGTCATGTTCGCACGCGCTAGCGGCGCGCGGGAGGCTGAATGTCGGCGGCGATCACGTCGATGGCGGCCAGGAACATCTGCGGCCGCGGGACCGGCGCGGCGGAGAACAGGAATGCGGCCGCCACACTGTCGGGATACGGAATGGCGACCGTCAGGTGGTCGGCATTGACGATGCCGAGCAGGCGCCCGGCCGGCGTGACCTGGTCGCGCGCGAGCAGCATGCCGTCGTTGTAGCGCGACCCGCTCGACAGGCCCGCGAAGACGGCAGCAGCAGCGGCGACACGCGGTCGAGCTGCGGCACGCCGACGATCGAGTAGATGGGAACCGTCAGTTGCGCGCCGTACTTCGTCCACCAGCGTTGCCGGGTCGCCGGCTGCATGTCCTCGACCGGATCGCCTTCGCCGCGGTCGCAGGTCGGAAACGGAATCAGCGCGAGCGTGGAATGGTAGGTGCCGTAGAGCCGGTCGGCCACCGCGCTTCCCTGCAGCGAGCCGCCGACCGTCAGGACCGCCGCGACGCGCGCGGCGGCTTGCGGGCTCGTCGCGATCGCTTCGAGCGCGTCGACCGCGCCCTTGGAGTGGCCGATGATGATGATCCGCCGCCCGTCGTCCGGCATGCGCTCGATGTACGCGGCGACGATGCGGGCGTTCGCCGCGACGTTGTTGCGGCCGCCCACCGCCAGCACCTCCGCGGCGAAACCGCGCTGCTCGGCGGCCGCGACGACGTCGGCGAACGAATGGATGTGCGGAAAGCACGACGCGAGGAAACCCGGCACGAACAGCAGCCGATACCGCGACGGATCGGCGGCGGGCGGACGCGGCGCCGGCACCTCGCCGGCGAAGCGGTAGAGCACGCGCGCGCATTCGTCGTCGCTCATATCGTCGCGCGCGCACAGCGCCGCGCGGTACGCGCCGCGCAGGTCGTGCGCGCCGGCCAATCCGGCGGAAGCGGCGGGCGCGTCGGTTGCGCTGGGCAACGGATCGGACGCGCAGCCGGCCGCGAGCGCGATGCACGCCAGCATCGCCGCCAACGGCGAACGCCAGGTGCGCGCGCTCATCGCCGCACGCCCGGCGCTTCGAGCGGCAAGCCGTTGCGCGCGCCACGCGAGATAGAGCTCGACGTCGGTGAGTTCCGGCGCGCCGGGCGCCGGCATCTGCGCGCGCACGCCGAACAGGCACGCGCGGATGCGCCGCTGCAGCGAGCCCAAGCCCTGCCACTCGAGGCGATACGCGGGAAACGCCGTGCCGTGGCCCTGGCTGATCGTCTCGCTGCACAGCCGCTTGCCCCAGTTGCTCGTCGTGGCACTGCGTGCAGGCGAGGTTCATCTGGCCGTGGCGCTGGCGCGTAGAACGCGCGGCCGCGCTCGAACGCCGCGCGCGCCGGTCCGTCGATCGCCACGGCGATCGGCATGCCGCGCGACTGGTACGCGACGTACGCGGTCAGCGCCAGCAGGTCGTCGGATTCGCGCGCGAGCGACGGCCGCCTGCTGTCGCTGCGTGCGGCAGCGATCGATGCGCGCGTCGAGGTCGAGCACGGCGCCGCTGCCGGCGTCGAACGCCGGATAGCGCGCGGCGACGCCGCGCATCGAATCCGCCGCCTCGCCATGGCAGCACGCGCAACTGCGTTGCGTCGCGCCGGCCGGCGCCTGCCAGAGTTCACCGCCGCGGTCCACCCAGAGCAACCCGGGATTGGCCGCGTCGTCGGCCTGCATCGCGCGCACGTCGGCGCCGGCGAACGCGATGCCCGAGCGCAGCGCGGCGGACGGCAGCGGACGCTCCTGCGCGAATGCGCGCGGCCGCGCAGCGACCGCGCGGCGAGCGCGATCGCCCGCGCCGCATCAGCCGACCGTCACGGCGGCGCGCTCGGCGCCGCGCACGCCGGCGTCGTCGATCCATTCGAACGCCAGCTCGCCGGACGCGCGCGCCGTGACGAAGAAGCGCAGGTAGGGATTGGCGGCGATGCCCGAGCTCAACTGCGCGCGCGAACACGGGCTCGCCGTTGTAGCGGCACGTGAACGTGCGGATCGACGTTGCGCGGAATCGACTTGCCCATGTCGTCGGTGCGATAGCCGGTTTCCATCGGATGCCGGATCTGGATGCGCACCTCGAACGGTTCGCCGCGCGCGACGCGGGCCGGAACGCTGATGCGGGCGTCGGCCATGGCTCAAGTCCCGTCCATGCAACCGGCGAGCGTCACGACGACCTCCATCGCCGCCGCGTACAACCGCCCGTCGGTGAGCTCCGCGACCGCCGACGATCTGCTGCGTGCCGGCCAGGCGGATGCGCGTATCGATCTCGACGCGGTCGAGCGGCAGCGGAAACTCGAACACCGCGATGTCCGGCACCGGATTGGTCTCGGAGAAGACGCGAATCGCGCGCACGTGCGGGCCCGGCGCGAAGGGTCCGGCCACCGTGATGCGCATCGGCACCGCGAAGCCGTTGTCGGCGAGGCTCGGCAGCTCGAGGCGCAGGCGCTCGCGCTGCGGCACGCGGCCGGCGAGCCACGCCGTGCAGCGCCGGAATGGCAGGCAGCTCGCCGTCGGCCGCGCGCGCCGGCAGGCAGGTGACGATCGCCGCATGCGCCGGCGCCCTGCAGCCAGCGGCGCCGGCGCCAGGCGGTGCACGGAACCGCGGACGGACGTCGCGCTCATCGCAATGTCGACAGGTAGGCGACCACGTCCTCGACCTCGGCGGCGGTGAGGATCGGCTTGCCGGCGTACGGCGCGGCGACGCGGTCGAGTCCCGCGATCCGGTAATAGCTCGGCATCACGGTCGCCGGATTCAGCGCGCAGTGATGTCGGCGATCCGCAGCCGCAACTGCGCCGCGCGTCAGCCGCGCACCGATGCCCGCCAGCGACGGCCCGACGTTCGCCGGAAAAGCGCACGGCGGCGTCCGGCACCGCATGGCAGAGCACGCAGTTGGCGGACTCGCGCGCGACGAGCAGCGCCGCGTCCGCGCGCCGCATCGCCGGCGCCGGCGGCCAGCGGCGCGCGGAATGCCATCGTCCACGACCAGCAGCGCGGGCAGCGCGGCGGCGGCGCCCGCCGCAACCAGCGGCGCCATCGCCGCGGCGGTCCGCCACGCCGCGCGGCGCCGGCGCGCGGACCCGCTGTCATGCGCTGCCGTCATGCCTTGGCCAGCGCCTCCACCGGATTGCGCAGCGGCAGCGTGCGCATCGGGCTTGCCGGTCGCGGCGTGGATCGCGTTCAGCACCGCCGGCGCCACCACGCAGATCGTCGGCTCGCCGACGCCGCCCCAGAAATCGTACGTCGGCACGATCACCGTCTCGACCTTCGGCATCTCCGCGAGCCGCAGGATCGGATACGTGTGGAAGTTGTTCTCGACGATGCGCCCCTTGTCGACCGTCAGCTCGCCGTAGAACGTCGCCGACAGGCCGTAGGCGACCGAGCCTTCGACCTGCGCGGCGATCTGGTCCGGGATTGACCGCGTGGCCGCAGTTCAGTGCCAGCACCATCCGGTGCACCTTGACCTTGCCGTCCTTGCCCACCGACACCTCGGCCACCGCCGCCGAGTAGCTGCCGTAGCCCATGAACTGCGCGATGCCGCGATGCACGCCCGCCGGCAGCGGCGTGCCCCAGCCGGCCTTCTCCGCCGCCGCGTTGAGCACGGCGAGGTGCTTCGGATGCTTGCCCATCAGCGCGCGCCGGAACTCGAGCGGATCCTTGCCCGCCGCGCGCGCCGCCTCGTCCATGAAGCATTCGACGTAGACGCCGTTCTGGTTGGTGTTGACGCCGCGCCACGGACCGACCGGCACGTGCGTGTTGCGCATCGCGTACTCGATCAGCAGGTTGGGCACCGTGTAGCCGAACTGCGCGTCGCCGGCGGCTTCTCGTAGTAGCCCTGCAGCTGGCGGTCGTCCTTGCCGTCCTTGGCGGCCGCCGGGTTGTTGAACGCGTTGATCGACTGGCCCGACACGCGCATGTGCAGCGCCGACGAGATTGCCCGCGGCGTCGATGCCCGCCGCCATCCGGCACTGCGAGATCGGCCGGTAGAAATCGTGCGTCATGTCCTCTTCGCGGCTCCAGATCATCTTGACCGGGACGCCGGGGAACTGCTTGGCGATCTGCACCGCCTGCCGCACGTAGTCCTGCGCGCCGCCGCGCCGGCCGAAGCCGCCGCCGAGGATGTGCTTGTAGACCTCGCACTTGTCGAGCGGCAGGCCCGGACTGCTCCGACAGCGCCGCGAGCGACGCCTCGCCGTTCTGCGTCGGCGACCCACGCCTCGGCGCGGTCGGCGGTGAGCTTGCACCGTGCAGTTCATCGGCTCCATCGTCGCGTGCGCGAGGAACGGCGTGCTGTAGACGGCCTCGACCTTGTTCGGCGCCGCCGGCGATCGCCTTCAGCGCGTCGCCGTCGTTGCGCATCGCGTAGGCGTTGGCGGCGGTCAGGCCTTCCTTCAGGTGCGCGGCGATCTGCGCGCTCGTGCGCGTCGCGTTCTCGCCTTCGTCCCACACGATCGGCAGCGCGTCGAGCGCCTTCTTCGCGTGCCACCAGGTGTCGGCGACGACGGCGACCGTCGTGTCGTTGACCCGGACGGCGCGCTTCACGCCGGGCATCGCCGCGATCTTCGCGTTGTCGAAGCTGACGAGCTTGCCGCCGAACACCGGGCAATCCTTGATCGCGGCGCACAGCATGCCCGGCAGCTTGACGTCGATCGCGTAGACCAGGCTGCCGTTGAGCTTCGGCGCGGTGTCGAGCCGCTTCATCGGCTTGCCGGCGACCTTCCACGTCCGCGGGTCCTTGAGCTGTGATGCTCTTCGGATCGGGCGGCGTGAGCTTCGCGGCGGCGGCGGCCACCTTGCCGTAGCTCGTCGTGCGGCCCGCTCGGCGTGTGCGTGATGACGCCGTTGGCGACGGTGAGCTCGCTCGACGGGCACCTTCCATTCATTCGGCAGCCGCCTGCAGCAGCATGCACGCGCGCGACCGCGCCGCCGCGGCGCACGTAGTCCTCGGAAATGCGGATGCCGCGGCTGCCGCCGGTGCCGAACTCGCCCCAGACGCGCTTGCGCGCGAGGCTTTCGCCCGGCGTCGGATACTCGATCGGCGACCTTGTTCCAGTCGCACTCGAGTTCCTCGGTGACGAGCTGCGCGAGGCCGGTGAGCGTGCCCTGCCCCATCTCCGAGCGCGCGATGCGGATGACGCAGGTGTCGTCGGGCTTGACGACGACCCACGCGTTGACTTCGACGGGCGCCGCGGCGCGCTTCTGCGCGGCGGCCGGCTCGATGCCGAACGGAAGCTGGAAGCCGAGCGCCAGGCCGCCGCCCGCGGCGGCGGAGCTGACGATGAACCGGCGGCGCGACAGGCTCGTGGCCGGCTTGCGGGTGATCTTGGTCATGGCGGATCTCCTCGCGCGTCAGGCGCTGGTCTTGCGGCGTGCGGCGGCCGGCGCCGACTTGGGGCTGCTGGCCGCGAGATGCACGGCCGCGCGGATCCGCTGGTAGGTGCCGCAGCGGCAGATGTTGGTCATCGCCTCGTCGATCTCGCGCGTCGGTGGGATTGGGCGTCTTCGCCAGCAGCGCGGTGGCCGCCATGATCTGCCCGGACTGGCAATAGCCGCACTGCGGCACGTCGAGCGCCAGCCACGCCTTCTGCACCGGCGTCGAGCTCGTCGGCGACAGGCCTTCGATCGTGACGATCCGGTCGGTGGGCTTGACGGCGCTCGACCGGCAGCGCGCACGAGCGCACGACCTCGCCGTTCAGGTGCACCGAGCACGCGCCGCATTGCGCGACGCCGCAGCCGTACTTGGTGCCGGTCAGGCCGACCTGCTCGCGGATGACCCACAGCAGCGGCGTATCGGCCTCCACCTGCACGTCGCGCATCTTGCCGTTGATGTTGAGTCTCGCCATCGATTCCTCCCTCCTGTTGCGTCGTCGATGCTCCGTGAGCGCCGGCTCGGCAGTCGCGCGGCCGATACGGCGAAAGACTACTACGTCCGTGGACCGTTGGCGGCTACCGGATCCTGAACATGACGTAGACAGGCGCCGCTCGCGTCCATTCCGCCGGTCTCGAAGCCAGGGGCCGGTCACCTGGCGCTAATCCAGCGCGCCGAAGACGCCGCGGCGCGCCAGCCACTTCGCCGCCTCGAGCGCCGGCAGGATCGTCAAGGCGGCGCCGGCGGCGATCGTCCAGTCCTGGGCGGAGAGGCCGATCGTGCCGAACGGCACGGTGCAGGAACGGCACGTAGACGACGACGAGCAGCAGCGCCAGTTCCCAGACGATGGCCAGGTTCAGCCACCGGTTGGCGAACGGGCGGTGCAGCACCGAGTGCCGGTCGGAGCGGAAGTTGTAGGCCTTGAAGAACTGGATCAGCACCAGCGAGACGAACGTCATCGTCATCGCCTCGGCCGGGCTGCGGCCGGAGTTCGAGCGCCCAGGCGAACAGGCCCAGGTTGACCAGCGTCGACCAGATGCCGCCCACCATCATCAGCGTCACGACGGGGCGGGTGAAGATGCCGGTGCGCGGGTCGCGCGGCTGGCGGCGCATCAGGTCCGGCTCGGGCGGGTCGACCGCCAGCGCCAGCGCCGGCAGGCCGTCGGTGGCGAGGTTGACGTAGAGGATCTGCACGGCGGTCAGCGGCAGCGGCAGTGCCGAGCAGCGCGGCGCCGGCCATCAGGCCGATCTCGCCGATGTTCGACGACAGCAGGTACATCAGGTACTTCTTGATGTTGCCGAAGATGCCGCGGCCTTCCTCCACCGCCGCGACGATCGAGGCGAAGTTGTCGTCGGTCAGCGTCATCGCCGCGGCTTCCTTGGTGACGTCGGTGCCGGTGATGCCCATCGCGATGCCGATGTCGGCCTTCTTCAGCGCCGGCGCGTCGTTCACGCCGTCGCCGGTCATCGCGACGATGTGGCCCTTGCGCCTGCAGCGCGGTGACCACGCGCAGCTTGTGCGCCGGCGAGACGCGCGCGTAGACGTCGATGTCCTCGACCTCGCGCTCGAGCTCGGTCGTCGCTCATCGCGTCCAGTTCGGCGCCGGTCACGACGCGACCCGTGCTGCAGCAGCCCGAGCTCGCGCGCCACCGCCTGCGCGGTCGACGGATGGTCGCCGGTGATCATCACGGCGCGGATGCCGGCCTGCTCGCAGGTCCGCAATCGCCGCCTTGCGCCTCCGGGCGCGGCGGGTCGATCATGCCGACCAGGCCGAGGAAGGTCATGCCGCGTCTGCGGCGTTGTCGAGCGTCGCGTCGGCGCTTGGACGCGACCGCCAGCACGCGCAGCGCCTCGCCCGCCAGTTCGCTGGCGCCGCGCGCAGGATGCGCGCGCGGCCGGCGGCGTCGAGCGGCGCATCGCCGCTCGGCCGTGCGCAGCGACGCACAGGACGTCGAGGATGACCTCCGGCGCGCCCTTGGCGTACGCGACGATGCCGTGCGGCGTCCGCGTGCAGCGTGGTCATGCGCTTGGTTTCGGAGGTGAACGGGATCTCGTGCACGCGCGGGATAGCGCGCGTCGAGATCCGCCTTGTCGAGGCCCGCCTTGGCGGCGGCGACCACCAGCGCGCCTTCGGTCGGATCGCCCTTGATCGTCCCAGTCGCCGTCCGCCTCGTCGCGACGAGGCGCGCGTCCGACGGCCAGCGCGCGCCGCGCGCAGCAGTTCGCTGCACCTGGTCGGGCTCGGCGCGCACGGCGACGCCGCCGCGCGAGAAGCCGCCGTCCGGCTCGTAGCCGGCGCCGGAGACCTCGACCAGTTCGTCCGGCGACGTAGATCTCGGCGCACCGTCATCTCGTCCTGGTCAGCGTGCCGGTCTTGTCCGAGCAGATCACCGACGTGCTGCCCAGCGTCTCGACGGCCGGCAGCCGGCGCATCAGCGCGTTGCGCTTGACCATCCGCTGCACGCCGATCGCCAGCGAGATCGTGACCACCGCCGGCAGCGCCTCGGGCACGACGGCCACCGCCAGCGCGATGCCGAAGATGAGCATCTCGATGAACGGCTGGCCGCGCAGCAGGCCCAGCGCGACGATGACGGCGACGACCACGAGCGCCGCGCGCGCCAGCGTCGCGCCCGACCCGGTCCAGGTTCTGCTGCAGCGGCGTCTTGCCGGTCTCGACCGTCTGCGAGCAGCTGCGCGATCTTGCCGAACTCGGTCTGCATGCCGGTGGCCGACGACCAGCGCCCGGCCGCGGCCGTAGGTGACGGCGGTGCCGGCGTACACCATGTTGCGCCGGTCGCCGACGCGCGAGATCGGGCGCCGGCAGCGCGTCGGTCGGCTTCTCGACCGGCACCGATTCGCCGGTCAGCGCCGCCTCCTCGCACTTCCAGGTTGATCGCCTCGACCAGCCGCGCGTCGGCCGGCGACGCGGTCGCCGGCGCGCAGCAGGATCACGTCGCCCGGCACGAGCTCGCGCGCGGGGACCTCGCGCTCCTCGCCGTCGCGCAGCACGGTCGCGGTCGGCGCGGCCATTCGCCGCAGCGCCTCGATCGCGCGCTCGGCGCGGTACTCCTGGACGAAGCCCAGCAGCACGGCGAACAGCACGATGACCGCGATGGCGATGGCCTCGACGCCGTGCCCGAGGACGGCGGACAGCGCGGTCGCCACCAGCAGGATCACGATCAGCACGTTGCGGAACTGCGCGACGAGCAGCGTCCACGCGCCGGTGCGGCGCCGTTGCCTGCAACTCGTTCGGCCCGAATTCGGCGAGGCGCCGCGCGGCCTCGGCCGCCGTGAGCCCCGCCGGCGTCGTCGAAAGCTCGGCGGCGAATGCTTCCGCGCTCAGCGTGTGCGGCGCGCGCGCGTCGTTCATTCGATCCTGGCGCCGCGCTCGGCCAGCAACTCGCGCAACACCGAGCGATGGCAGCGGGCTTCGTCGCTGCAATAGCAGCCGACGGAAAAATCGGCGCGATGCGACAGCGCCGCCAGCACGTCCAGCGTGCGCGCGCAGTCGGGGGCCGCCATTTCCGCGCGGAACCGCTTGCGGAACCCGGCCCAGTCCCGCTCGGTCACGGCGGCATGCCCCAGCGCCAGCGTCGGCGCGCTGGGCGCGAGATTGGGATACCAGACGTCGTACCAGTCCTGCTTCGCGTAATCGGCCTTGCGCACGCCGCGCGGCGGACGGCGGACGGTGCCGAGGCGCAGGCCCTCGCCTGCCGCTCGCGGCGAGCCCAGCCGGACGATGCGGACGGCCAACGTGTTCTCCTGTCCGCGAACGCCGATCACGCGCCCGGCGCCGCGCGCCGCGCGAGCAGCGCCCAGACGCCGGCCCCGGTCAGCAGCAGCGCCGCCGGCGACGTTGAAGCGGCGCAACGCGGCGGGCGCCGACAACGCGCGCCGCGCCGCCGCGGCGAACACCGCGTACAGCGCCGCGTTGATCGTGGCCAGCACGACGAACGTGACGGCGAGCAGCCACAGCTGCAGCGCCACGTTGCCGTCGTGGCGCAGGAACTGCGGCAGGAACGCGACGAAGAACACGATCCCCTTCGGATTGAGCGCGGTGACGGCGTACGTATGGAAAAAAAGGCGCCGGCGCGACACCGCCGGCGGCGCCGCGTCGAGCGCCGGCAGCGTCACGCCGGTACGCAGCATGCCGATGCCGAGATAGATGAGGTAGAGGCCGCCCGCGGTCTTGACGAGCGTGAACAGCAGCGCCGACGTCGCCAGCACCGCCCCCAATCCCAGCAGCGACAGCGCGAGCGCCGTCGAGTCGCCGAGCGCCACCGCGGCCACCAGCGGCAGGTTCGCCCGGCGACCCTGCGCCAGCGAATAGCTGATGACCGTCAGGATCGTCGGACCGGGAATGACCAGCAGCACCACCGATGCCAGGGCGAACGCCATCCACGTTTCGAGCGACATCGGCATGTTCCCTTGCGTTCGATCAACCGATTGTAGGGGTGCCGGCGAGCGGGTTTGCTGTGCCTGCGGGTTAAGATTATACGAGACAGGAATGGCCGTGGACCGCACGCACCTCACCCGCTTCGCACTGCTGTCGCTTCTCGCGGCGCTCGCCACCATCACGCTCAAGATGGTGGCGTGGTACATCACGGGGTCGGTCGGGTTGCTGTCCGACGCGATGGAGTCGATCGTCAACGTCGTCGCCGCCGCCGCGACGATGTGGCTCTTGTTCCTCTCGGCGCGGCCACCCGACGATCGTTACGCGTACGGTTACTCGAAGGCCGAATATTTCGCGAGCGCGTTCGAGGGCGCGCTGATCCTCGTCGCCGCCGTGGCGATCGGCTGGGCGGCCATCGTGCGCCTGCTGCATCCGCAGCCGATCGAGCAGGTCGGCATGGGCATCGCCGTGTCGATCGTCGCCACGACGATCAACTTCGTCGTCGCGCGGCTGCTGCTGCGCGCGGCGAGGCGCCACAATTCGATCGCTCTCGAAGCCGACGCCCACCACCTGATGACCGACGTCTGGACGTCGGTCGGCGTCGTCGTCGCCGTGCTCGCGGTGGGGCTCACCGGCTGGTCGTGGCTCGACCCGGTCATCGCGCTGGCCGTGGCGGTGAACATCGTGTTCACCGGCATCTCGCTGCTGCGCCGGTCCGCGTTCGGCCTGATGGACCAGGCGTTGCCGCCGGACAGCGTCCGCAAGATCGAGGCGATCCTCGCCGGTATCGCAGCGCCGAAGTCGAGTTCCACGCCATCCGCACCCGGGCCGCGGCCGGCCGCTCGTTCGTCTCGATGCACGTGCTGGTGCCCGGCGGCTGGTCCGTGCAGCAAGGGCACGACCTCGTGGAACGCCTGGAGAGCGAGATCGCGACGACCGTGCCGGGCACCACGGTGTTCACGCACGTGGAGCCGCGCGAGGATCCGGCGTCGTACGACGACCTGACGCTCGACCGGAACACGCGGGCGCCGGCGGCGCCGTGACGGCCGCGGGCGGCGGACGGCGGTACGGTCAGCCGCGCGGACCGTCCTTGCCGCGCAATGCCGCGGCAGCGCGCGCGGCGGCATCCTGCTTGCCCGCCGTCATTCCGGCGATGGGCCCGCCGATGTGCGACGAATCCAGGTAGTCGTCTTCGTCGCTGACGGGTTCCGGAATGGGCGGCGGCAGGTGGTTCCGCCGGCGCGAGCGCAGGTACCAGAACACGAGCGCCGCGACGGCGATGGTCACGGCCAGGACGAGCCATGGCGTGAGGCTGCGCAGTTCCATGTTGCCCTCCTCCTCGTGGCCGGCGCTCACCACCATGCAGCGCGGCGACAACGGCTCACCGCCGGCAAGGCGGAGTGGTTTCTCAGTGTACGTCGCCTAAGGATCATTCCGGCGCGAACGTCCATACGCGCTCGATGACGTCGCCGACCACCTCGTACGCCACGACGATTTCGAACGGGGTTTCGCGCACGCCGGAGATGCGTTCATGGTCGATGATCTTGTTGCCGAGCACGATGCGATTGACGATGTCCGCGTGCAGGTCCGGCAGGTTGAAGCGCTGCGTCGCATAGAACACGGCGAACTGCGCCTTGCCCGCGATGGCCGGCTCGACGGCGGGTATCCGGAAGACCGTCACCGTGTCGCTGTAGTTCCCGACAAACGCGCGCGAGGTCGCGCGCGTTGTAGGCGTCGACCTGCCGCTGGACGACGTCGACGGGCGTCATGCCTGCCGCTCCGGCGTCACTTGCGCACCGGGTTGGTCCCCGCGGGACCCTCGCCGACGATGTGCAGCATCACTTCCTCGCCCCTGGTCAGCGCGAAATGCGGCACATCCTTGGGCTCCACGAGCAGGCTGCCCGGACCCAGCGTCTTCAGCTTGCTTTCGTCGAACGTATCGCCCTGCGCGTAGTACAGCGTGCCCGACAGCACCGTCGCGATTCGCCATTGCTCCGGATGCGAGTGGGGGTCGATGCGGATGTTGGCGGGAAGCTTGGTGCGCACCGCGTAAACGCCCGGCTGCGTGGGGTCGCCCACGAGGACCGCCGACTCGTAGCCGGCGTGTGCCGGGTCCGCCGTGAACTTCATTTCGGCGGGCGTCTGCGTGAACAGCTTGTCGAGCGCCGCCTGACCCAGCGCGGCGGTGCCGGCCGTGGCCACGAGCGCCGCGGCAACCGCCAGCACCAGTCGTTTCGTCTTCAATGCGTCGATAGCAATCTCCCGTTCGTTGGAGCGCCAGAGTATCGCTCAAAAGAGGCGGCACACGATGCGCACGTTCGCGACGAAGAGGCCGAGCAGCCAGACGCCGCAGACGAGCGCCACCAGCGTCACCGCGATCCCTACCCGGCGGCCCAGCGGCGCTCCGCCGTGAAGGACGAAGGGTGCACTCGCCACCGCGGCGAGACATGCAATGCCCGCGCCGAAATAGGCGGTGAGACCCCATGCGCACGATGCGGGCGCGGCGACGAACGCGAACGCGAAAAGTCCGGCGCCGATCGCGCCGCCCGCTATCCATGGCGACAGGGCCATGCCGTCAGGCCGGTCGGTTCGCGGTGCCCTCGCCCGGCGTCACGAACAGCATCTTCGTGGGCACCGATGTTCGGGCCGTGTGCCACGTTCCCCGCGGCACGATCGCGAAGGCGCCCGGCTTTGCGAGATGGAGCACCGTCTCCGATCCGTCCTGGTCGAGCACGACGTGCACGTCGCCTTCGAGCAGGCAGACGATCTCGTCGCCGTGCGGGTGCATCTCCCACGTCGACCAGTCCGCGTCGAAGGCGAACGATGAAATCAGCACGCGGCCCTTGCAATGGTCGAAGCGGGCGTCGAGGTCCGCGAACACCGTCGGCGTGACCGGCACCGGAACCGCCGACAGGTCGGGCTCCAGCACGACGAACGTGGATTCAAATTCGGGTGCGACCGCTGTCGTCATGACGTGTTGCCTTCCGTTGATGCGCCGCTGCCGGCGCCGGCGTCCGCCACGGATCGGGCGAGCCGCAATTCGAGCACGACCTCGCCCTCGTCGACCCTGCCGGTCGGCTCGAAGCCGGCACGGCGGTAGAACGGCTCCGGGCACCCGGGTCCGGGGACGTACGACAATTCGAGCGTGTCGAACACGCCCTTCTTCCGGACGTGCGCAACGATCGCGCGCATGGCCGCGGTGCCGAGACCCTGGCGCTGGAACTTCGCGTCGATCATGAAGCGCCACACGGCGATTTGCGGCGCCGGCGGCGGCGATGATCGCAACGATTCATCGTAGAGCATGACGAAACCGGCCGGCGTGTCGCCCGCATAGATGGCGCGATACCACGCCTCCTCGCTGAACAGCGCCTGCGCCAGCGACTCCGCGTTGGTGGCGACAAAACCCCGCTGCTCCGGCAGCACGGCCAGCCGCGTGACGACGCGCACCGTCGCCGCGGTGATCTCCCGCAGCGTGACCACGGAGGACCCGGTTTCGCCCATCGCTATGCCGGCCGCTTCGCGCGCGATGGACGCGCAGCCGATACCGAGCGCATCGGCATCATTGCGGATGCGCGTTGCGTCGCATCAGCGCCTCGTCGGCTTCCACTTCCGCCGCCGCATGCTGCTCCGGCGTCGCGAGCACGAATCCGAGTCGCTCCAGCAGGCGCTGCGAGCGAAAATTCCGGCGCTTGAGCACCGCGGTCAGCGTATGCACGCCATAGCGCTGCGCAAGTTCGCCGTTCATCATTTCCACGGCCTGCCTGGCCAGGCCCTGTCCCCAGTAGCGGCTCGCCAGCTCGTACGCGATGTCGGCGCGTCCGTCGGCGTAGACCGTCGCCTGCACGTAGCCGATGAGTTCGGACGTCGGCAGCCGGATCACCCAATTCAGCCACTGCTGCGTGCCGTCGGCGGAGGCCCGCGTCTCGAGCTTGGTGAACCGGGTGCGCAGCCAGTCGAGCGACGGGGGCGGCTCGTTCTCGAACTCGTAGATCGCCGGATCGCTCAAGAGCACAAACATCTCGTCGGCGTGCGCGGCGATCTGGGGTTCGAGCGTCAGGCGCGCCGCGGCAATGGTGTGCATGACGTTGCGGTGCGCGGTGGTGCCGGCTCAATGATGATGTTCGATGCCATCGGGCAGCCGCACCCACGGATGCTGCCGCTCCTCGTACACCGAGAACACCGGGACCGGAAATCCGGCATCGGCGAACGCGCCGACGGGCACCGCGATGAACTCGTCGGTGTGGCCGAACCGGTAGTAGACGGTCGCGCCGCACGCCGGGCAGAAATGAAAGCGCGCGCGTCCGCCGCTGTCGCCCGTCCGTTCGTAGACGGTCGCATTGCCGCTGACGCGCGCCTGGCTCGACAGGAAGCGCGCCTGGACGCCGAAGACGCTGCCGGTTCGCAGCTGGCACGCATGGCAGTGGCAGATCGACACGCGGATCGGGTCGCCGTCGATCGCGACCGACAGTTGTCCGCACGAACATGACGCTACGCGTTGCTTCATGCCGCCTCGCCCAAGGGTTCCGCCTTCCGCGTTTTGCCCGATGTTTCGTCGCCGGACGGGGAGCTTTGCATTCTACGCAAGAGACCGCCATTGCCGCGGTCGATCGGGCGTCAGTCCGCGCGGCGCCGACGGGCCATGAACCAGGCGATGCCGCTCGCCACGCCCCACCAGACGGCGAGCCAGACAACGACCACCGCCGTCCAGCCCAGCGCCGTCGGCGGCGGAATCATCCAGCCCGACAGTTGCACGACCGGCACGCCGATCTTGCCCAACGGCCACAGCGGCAGGTAGATCGTGCCGGCGACGATGGCCGCGAGGCGATCGCTGCCGCCGACCCAGCCGATGGCGCCGGCCACGACGTGGGTCGCGACGAGGATCAGCCAGACGATGATGCGTGCTCGCATCACGCTCGGCGCCCAGGTCGCAGCACCGTCGAGTGCGTGGTGAATACTAAATGAGGTCCGCCGCGCTCAAGCGCCGGGTTTCCGCTTCGCGGTAGCGCTTCTGGACGACGCCGTAGAGCGGACCGAACACGGCGACGCCGATCAATCCCGGTAGCCCGAGTCCATACCAGACGCCGTACGGTTGGCCCGTGGCGAGGGCGACGACCGCGGCGCCCAGCAGGCCGACCGACACGACGATCACCGCGAGATACACGCCCACCACCAATCGCTTCGCCCTGCCCTGCGGCGCCAGCACGCCAGTCAGCACGCCGAGGGTCGCGCCTACGACGCCCATCGGCACGCCGGGAATGAAGCTGTACACGTTCGCATTGAACCAGGGCTCGATCACTTTCGACCTCCATTGATGACTGCGCGATAGACATCCAGCAATTCCTTTGCCACGGGCGCCGAGAGCTGGCCGTCGGCGGTCAGCGTCCTGAGCTTGCGTTGGAAGGGATCGGCAACACGTGGATCGCTGGCGGCCTCGACCTTCGCGATCAGGCGGTCCAGCCGCGCTCGCACTGTCGGATACGACACCCCGTACTCCTCCGGCGAGTGACTTGAGCGATCCCGAGCCGAGAACGAAGCGCCGCAGGAACTGGAAGTCCTCGTCATTCAGCTGGGTCAGCCAGGCGGGAAGGTTGGATATTTCGTTCATAGGGTGGGCGGGCGGCATCCGCGGCGAGACCTAATGAAAGTGAATATACGATTAAATAAAATGCATGTCAACAATATGCATGCCGACATTCATAATATTGATGAACTCGCCGCGACCAATCCCACCGGCGTGGCCGCCAACGGCTATCTCGCGGCCACGATCGGCGATCAGGGCCCCGCGCACGCCGGGCGACGTGGCGTCATCCCGGCACTTGTCCCCGCACCGCCCAGGCGCGCGCGACGAGCGGGATCGATCCATCGGCTGCCGCGGGCAGCCGGTCGCGAAGGCGGTCCCGCAATGCATTGCGCGCGGATTCGTCGAGCGACATCGCGTACGCCGGCGCCGGTCCCTGCCCGCCGAGGAACGGAGTCCAGTAGTCGGCGAAGTCGACGAAGCGCGTGGGAATGTCGATCGGCGCGCATCGGATCGCGACCAGGCCAGCGTTGCGGAAGGCTGCTTGCAGCGCCTCCGGATGGCACAGCGGAAAGCGCACGCCTTCGTCGAGCGCGCGCGCCGCGCCGTTCGACGCGACGGCCGCGTCCCAGAAGTAGCGCATCAATTCCATCCTGCCCGCGTAGTCCCAGACGTACGCCGCGATCGTTCCGCCCGCGACGGCCGTGCGGCGCATCTCGGCGAGACCCGCTGCCGGGTCCGGCACGAAATTGAGCACCAGCCCCGACACGACGACATCCACCTGCGCTGGCCCGAGCGGGATGGCCATCGCGTCGGCGACGCGAAACGTGGCCTTTCCTTCGAGACGGGTCCGCGCCTTGGCCAGGAATCCGTCGGACGGATCGATGCCCGTGAGTTGCGCGGGCCGGCACTTCGCATCGATGGCGGCGGTCAGCGCGCCGGTGCCGCAACCGACGTCGAGCCAGCGCAACGCAGGCGGCAGCGCGAGCCAGTCGACGAAGTGTTCGGCGACCGCGCGGCTCCAGCGGCCCACATACCGCTCGTATGGGTCGCCGCTATTCCACGAATCGCTTGGACGTGTGGTGGTCATGGGCTTCCGGCCGAGGGTCGGGCCGTGCGCCAGGAGACCGGGATTCGCGGATGCCGATGCGTCGGCGCGCGCCAAGCGGCAGCGAGACACCGGGCGCTCACGGTTCGCCGTCCCAGTAGTCGAGGCTGGTACCGGTACGCTGAATCACGTCGAACCCGCGCGCGTCGCCTCCCGCTGCCTGGGCGAGAAACTTTCCGGAATCGGGATACTCGACGATCTCCGGCGTTTCGCGTGTGCTGACCGAGAGGTACTTGAGCGGACGGTCCGACGTGTTGATGATCTGGTGCGGATACTCGGGCCCCGGCGGGATGAAGACGACGTCGCCGCTGCGCAGTGGCAGCAGCTCGCCGGCGACACGCAGCGTTCCCGACCCTTCGAGGATGACGAACATTTCCTCCTGGGCGTGGTGGCAGTGGTACGGGCACGACAGCTTGCCCGGCGCGACGATATCGATGGAAGCTCCCAGCTTCCGCGCGACGGTCCCCACGGCAAGGCGGGCGGCGAGCGTGTCGTACAACGGCTCGCGCACCTGATGCTCGCGCGGGACGTCGTCGATGTTGCGGATGAGCCGCGAAGCCAGCGAGGCACGGTCGTCGGGAGTATTCATCGGCTGTTCCTGCCTTTGGCGTTGCGGGTTTGTTCGTCGACGCAAAAACGGACGATCTTCTCGATCAGCGGCAGCGGCAGCGGCTGGTCCAGCGGAAACTGGATCGCGCCCTTGGACGTCCGGTAGTCCGCCAGCGCGTTCCGCGAAGGTTTCGATCGCCGTCGTGCCGGGATACAGGCCGATGTGGTTCTTGAATGCGGCGAAGTGGACCAGGTTGCCGTGCAGCGCGAAGGTCGGGATCTGGTAGCTGATCTTCTCGACCGCGTCGGGCGCCAGCCGCCTGACCGCCCGCCGGATCGATTGCAGGCGCTCCCGGACTTCAGCGGGAAAGGCGGCGATGTAGTCGTCGATGTTCGCGGCAGCGGCCTGCGCATCTCTCATGGATTGCCTTTCAGTGGGCGGTGATCTCGGCCGACCGCACGTCAGTCGCCTTGCCGCGCATAGCTGACCGTCAGGATTTCCCACTGATGTCCGTCGGGCTCGTTCCAGTAGATCATGCGGCCGCCGTAATGCGTGTTGATCTGCATGTCGAACGGTCCGGCGACCGAGCTCCGATACGGAATGCCCGCCGCCTGGATGCGGTCGAGTATTTGCTGGAATCGGTCCTCGGTCACCCGGAAGCAGAAGTGATAGACGGGAAAATCCTCGTCGGTCTCGATGAAGTCGAGTGTCAGGCCGTCGTTGACGTAGACGGCGAAGAACGGCCCTTCGCGCGCGGGGCCGCAAGGCACGCCGAGCAGCGCGGCCAGTCGCGTGGCCGACGCATCGCGCGTGTGCGACGGGACGATGGTGTGATCGAGTTCAATCGCCATTTGCTTCTCCGCAGACGCGAGCGGTCGAGCCGCGAACGGGAGGCAAGGGCGGCACCGTTCGACGATGCCATTCCTCCGGTCCGGAATGCTACCGCTGCCGGAGCCGTCGTTGGCAGTGTTTCGCGACCGGTGACGCGCCCGGTGTCCCCGCCGCGTCTCGGCCGGGCCTGCGCGTTTCGCGCCCGCCCGGGGCGAGACCCGAGGTGCTAGGCGCGCGCCGGCCGAGCCATTACGATGGCGGCGCTGTCCTGCGACCGCGGAGGATTCCTCGCGTACGGCTCCGGTCCGCCGGGTGTCCCAAATTCCACCCCTGACCGAGGATGACGCGACCATGACCATCGACCCCGTGCTGACCTGGAGCTTCCTCGGCATCGGCGTGTTCGGGCAGGCGGTGGCCGTCATGCTCGCGCGGCGCCCCGTGCGCCTGCTGCGCGCGGGCGGCAAGGCACAGGGCACCGTCACCGGCAACGACGAGCAGATGGTCTCGAGCGGGCGCGGTGCCGCGCGCAGGTACTTCTTTCCGCAGGTTGCATTCACCACCGCCAAGGGCGAGCGGATCTCGTTCAAATCGCTGCAGCGGCAGCGGTGTCGCCATTCCACCGGGAACGGTGATCCCCCTGCTCTACGACCCGGCCACGCCGCACGAGGCGACATTGGCCTCGTTCGGGGCGCTCTGGCTGTTTCCGTTGGCGACGTGCCTGTTCAGCCTGCCCTTCCTGATCGTCGGCCTGATGGGTGCCTTCTCCTAGCGCGCACGGGTTCGCGCGCCTTCGTTGCGGCGCGTGCTGCGCAGGCGGCGCGACGGACGAGCGTACGACGTGAGCGGACTTCAGCCCAACGTCACGACCCGCACCACGCTTTCCCGGTAATCGCGGAAACCCATCCGTGCGTAGAGCCCGCGCGCACCGGTGTTGTCGCGCATCACGTGCAGGAATGGCATCTCGTCGCGCAACATCTGCCGCCGGATCAGCTTGGTCATCAGCCGGCGCGCCAGCCCGCGGCCCTGGAAATCGGGATGCGTGCATACGCCGCTGATCTCGCGCAGCGCGCCGGCGCACATGCGCTCGCCCGCCATGGCCACCAGCCGCTGGCCTTCGAAGCAGCCGAAGTACTCGCCCAGTTCGATCGTCCGCGGACCGAACGGACCCGGATGCGTCAGCGCCGCCAGCGCCATCGCCTCCGCCGCGTGCTCCGCGCCGAGCCGGACGGCGTCCGGCGCCTCGTCGCGAGCGGGCAGCGCACCCTCCCACACCATCTTGAACATCGTCGACTCGGCGTGCACGCGCCAGCCGGCCGGGGCGACCCCCGACCAGCCGTCGCAATAGAAATGCTCGCCCGGTTCGCAGTAGTCGGCCAAAGCGGTGAAGTTGGGGCGCTCCGCATCCGCGAAACCGACGATCGGCGAGAATCCCGGCGCATACCGTCGCGCATCGTCGGTGCCCGTGGAAAACCGTGCGTGCGGGCCGGAGAGTGCGTGCCAGGTGATGCGGTCGAGTAGTTGCTTCATCGTTGCCCGCCGGACGTGCGGCGCGCGACCCAGTACGTGGCCCCTTCCTCGCCGTAGCGTTCGGCATGGAGCACGTCGCGATCGAGCGCAAAGGTGTCGCCGGGTTGCAGGTGCCGGACCTCCGTCCCGACGGTGAGCCACATCTCGCCCTGCACGACACGCGCGCGCAGCGCGAACGGATGGGTGTGCGTGTCGACGATCGTCCGCGCCGCCCACTGGCGTTCGACGACGTCGTCGAAGCCCTCCGCGCGGGCGCTCGCTTCGAAGGCCTCCAAGGTGACTTGATTCAACTCACCCCTCCTGGCCTCGCCTCGTCCATCTGGGTCATGGTATGGCCACTTCGAAATAGCTAC
This sequence comes from uncultured beta proteobacterium, assembly GCA_963823475.1. Lineage (GTDB taxonomy): Bacteria > Pseudomonadota > Gammaproteobacteria > Burkholderiales > Casimicrobiaceae > VBCG01. The sequence continues at coordinate 33,097 of CAWGLS010000011.1, read as the reverse complement.
CCACCGCTGCGCGGTACGACCGTAAGGTACGATGGGGCCAAGAGCGCGCTGAACGCGCGGCCAACTCGGAGACGCAGAACTACGACAGCAATTTGCCGGGACGCGAAGATCCTGCTGATACCGAAGGTTGGCATCGGTCGTAACCAGGACCTCGAAGCCGACCTTCTCGGCCACGTCCAGCAATTCACCGTTCTTCAGTCTCGCCCAGCCGCGCTCATAGGCAGTGGCAACTTCGTGGTGCGTCAGCGAGTGACGCAACGGTTCGGCGTGCCCTGATCGAAAAGTACACGCACTTATGCTGGAGCAAGGGCGCTTCGCGCAGCGTGATCGAGTACGGCCGCACTTGATCAAGCGTAACGCCGGGAAACCATTCGACGAATTGGGTTACCAGTGCCCCGTCCTCGAGATTCTCGAATAGCGAAGACATCGACACCCGGCTACCACGAAGCACCCAAGCTCCGCTGACTCTCTCGGGGTCTCGCTCGACTGCCGGGCAGGTAGACCAGTCGATCATGGTGAAAATGGTAGCACCTTGGGGAGTGACGCCGGCTAACGGACCAACCTAACCGGAGGGTCGCGTCGACGGTTACAAGAAAGATCAGCCCGTCCGGTTCAACGCAGGGTCACGCGTCACGAGTTGCTAGAGTCTATGGCGACAGCAATGGAACCCATAACGCTGCCACGGAGCAAATGCATGCTAAGGCCACAGAGAGAGCGAACATGGCGCTGCCGCCCAGGAACGCCCGCCGAAAGGCGGTTCCTCCCGGCCGCGATTGACGGCACACCCGCTTCTTGAGCTAGTGCGCTTTCGATCAAGCGCATCTTGCATTTCTCCCGATGATGCGCCCGAGCCTTCGATGCGAGGTAGATTAGGACCAGGAGATTGAAAATCAGTAACAAGGCTGTAGCGATGACCTTTCCATTGATCGAGAGGGAAGACCTTGCCGCCAATAAGCCCAGCCACAATCGCTGAGTTCGAGCGTTAAGGCTTGCAGCGTCGTGGAAAACGAGCGCTCAGAAAGCACTTTGAGCGCGCCAAGTTGACCATCGTAGAGAGCCTTCAACGATCGGCCTTGCGCGGTTGTGCGTTGTTCATTGGCTCATCCTTGACGCCAGACGCCAAATCCCCGTCAAACCAAAGCAAGCAGGAGGCATTGGGCGTCCATTCCGGACGCAATACAAACCCTCACCGCCGAGTCCCAACCCGTCAGCCCCGACATCTTCCGCAACGCGATCAAAACATTCCGCCAAAAAACCTATCCGAACATCCGAGCCATCACCCGCTCACCGAGCCTAACCCGAACCCAATCTCACGGTCCACGCCGCCGGTCGCCACGCACCACCCCTCCCGCTCGCGCAAGTCCCCCACCCACAGCGGTACAATCGTGCCGACCTCGGCGCATCGCGCGTCGGTCGCTCGCCCTCGATGCCGCTGCCCCTGTTCACCCTGCCGCCCCTCGACCAGAAGGAATGGATCGCGCAACGGCTCGCCCGTCCTGCGCCGGCCGATGCGCAAGGCATGAGCGACGGCTTCCGCCTGCCCGGGCGCGAAGGGCGCGCGACGCCGGCCGCGGTGCTCGTGCCGGTCGTCAATCGGCCGACGGGTCTCACGATGCTGCTGACGCAACGCAGCGCCGACCTGCCGGATCATCCGGGCCAGATCAGCTTTCCCGGCGGACGCGTCGAGCCGGAGGACCTGTCGCACGCGCACGCGGCGTTGCGCGAGGCGACCGAGGAAGTGGGGCTGCCGGCGGACCGCGTCGCGGTGCTCGGCGAACTCGCGCCGTACGAAACGGTGTCCGGCTATCACGTCACGCCGATCGTCGGCTGGGTGGAGCCGCCGTTCTCGCTGGTCACCGACCCGGTCGAAGTGGCCGACGCGTTCGAGGTTCCGCTCGCCTTCCTGCTCGATCCGGTCAACCAGCAGCGGCACTTCCGCATGCTGGGCGAGATGCGCCGCGACTTCTGGGCGATACCGTTCGGCGAGCGCTACATCTGGGGCGCCACGGCGGCGATGCTGATGATCCTCGATCGCACGCTGCGCGCGCCGCTGTAGCGCCATGCGGCTGGCCGACCACGAAACGGCCATCGTCCTGGGTGGCGGTGGCGCGCGCGCCGCATACCAGGCGGGCGCGCTGCGGGCGATCGTCCGCATCGTCGGGCGCCGCGGACGCATTCCCTTTCCGGTGCTGTGCGGTACGTCGGCCGGCGCCATCAACGCGGTCGCGCTGGCGGTCGACGCCGACAACTTTCGCCTTGGCGTCGCGCGGCTCGTTGCGCTGGTGGCGGCGCATCGCCGTCAGCGACGTCTACGAGGCGGACTTCGGCGCGCTGTCGCGCCACAGCGCGCAGTTCCTGACGAGCTTCCTCACCGGCAGCCGCCCGCCGCCGGGTGTTGCGGCACTGCTCGACAACACGCCGCTCGCGAAGCTGCTCGACCGCGAGTTCAGGTTCGAGTGCCTCGCCGCGCAGATCGACAACGGCCACCTGCACGCGCTGTCGATCAACGCGACGAGCTACGCGACCGGCCATGCGGTGTCGTTCTTCGAAGGCGTGTCGACGCTCGAACCATGGCAGCGCACGCGGCGGCGCGGTCAGCGCGCGCTCCTGTCGCGCGATCACCTGCTGGCGTCGACGGCGATCCCGTTCATGTTTCCCGCCGGCCGCATCCAGCGCGACTATTTCATGGACGGCTCGGTGCGGCAGCTGGCGCCGCTGTCGGCGCCGCTCAATCTGGGCGCCCGCCGCATCCTGGTGGTGGCGGTCGGGCAGTTCGCCGGCCAGCGGGCGCCCGCCGCGGGCCCCGTCACCTATCCGTCGTTCGCGCAGGCGGCGGGCCATGCGCTGTCGACGGTCTTTCTCGACAACCTCGCGGCGGACCTCGAGCGGATGTCGCAGGTGAACAGGCTGGTCGACCTCGTGCCCCCGTCCACGTTGCGCGACAGCGGACTCGACGTGGGCCACGTCGACGTGCTGGTGCTGGCGCCGTCGCAGGACATGGGCACGCTGGCGCTCGAGCATGCGGAGAGTCTGCCCAACGCGGTGCGCACGCTGCTGCGCGCCTTGGGCAGCACGCAAGGCACCGGCGCCAACCTGACGTCGTACCTGCTGTTCGATCGTGGCTTCTGCCGCGCGCTGCTGGCGATGGGCTACGCGGACACGATGGCGCGGCGGCGACGAAGTGGCGGCCTTCCTGGCGGGCAGCACCAACGGCGCGCCGCTGGTGCCGCCCTACTTCGCCTGAGCGTCAGGACGCCGGCAGGTTGCCGAGGATGCAGTTGATCGTGCCGTCGTTGCCGGCGCCGAAGAACGCATTGAGGCTTTCGCGATACTGCGCCGGCGAGATGCTGCGGTAGTAGAGCTTCGACGTCTGGTCGAGCCAGTAGTCGTACGAATTGCCGCCGGCGCCGCCCATCAGCGGATTGGCGAGCTGGTAGCGGCCGAGCTGGAGCGGCGCGCACGCGCGCGACACCTGGTTCGACAAAGCCGTTGAAGCCGGTGGCGGCGCGATTGTTCACCGCGTCGGGCGCGCAACCGGCCACCGAGAGCGCGACGAGGACGAAACCGAGACGGACACGATTCATGGCGGCAAGGGGCGCGTGGACTGACCGCCCGAGTGTCGCACAACGCGGCCGTCCCCGGCGAGCCATGGCCGATGGCACAATCGGCGTCCGCCCTCCTCCCTCGAGTCTCGAGTTCACGATGCTCACGCACACCGCACCGCGCACGCGCCATCTCGACAGCCTGTCGCCGCACGGCTTCCATCGCGTCGCCTACTACGAGTGGGGCGACCCGGCCAACGCCAACGTCGTGATCTGCGTGCATGGACTGTCGCGCAACGGCCGCGACTTCGACGTCCTCGGCGAAGCGCTGGCGCCGACGCATCGCACGCTGGCGATCGACATCCCCGGCCGCGGGCAGAGCCAATGGCTCGCCGATCCCAACGACTACGTGTTTCCCGTCTACCTGACGGCGCTGACCGCGTTGATCGCGCGCAGCGGCGCCGAACACGTGGCCTGGGTCGGCACCTCGCTCGGCGCGCTGCTCGGCATGGTGATGGCGGCGCAGCCGAACACGCCGGTGCGGCGGCTCGTCGTCAACGACGCGGGGCCGCTGATCGAGCCGGCGGCGATCGCCCGCATTCGCGAGTACGTGGGGCTCGACCCGACGTTCGCCACGTATGCGGAGGCGGAAGCCTACATCCGCGCGATATCGGCCCCCTTCGGCGCGCTGACCGACGCCCAATGGGAGCACCTGACGCGCACGCAGCGTCGCGCAGCGTCCGGACGGCCGCTGGGGCTCGCGCTACGACCCCGGCATCGCGCTGCCGTTCCGCACCAGCGCCGCGCCGCCCGACCTGTGGCCGGTCTGGGACGCCATCCGCTGCCCGACGCTGGTGTTGCGCGGCGCGCAATCGGACCTCCTGTCGCCGGCGACGGCGGCGCAGATGGCAAGCCGCGGTCCCAAGGCGCGCATCCTCGAAGTGCCGGGCGTCGGCCACGCGCCGATGCTGCTGTCGCCCGACCAGTACGAGCCCGTCGTCCAGTTCATCCGCGCCGCGAGCTGACTTCGGCGGCCGGCAACGCCCGGTTCCGATTGGGCAGCGCGGCTTTCGGCTCGGCGTCGGTCGCTCGTGGCCACCGGTCGCACCTATCTGGCACGGATTGCGCTTATCGACCGCGGGCGGCGTCGCGCTTTCGCTTACAATCGCCGCGTTGTCGCCGGCTTCTCCCTACGCCACCCCTCCCATGGCCCTCGCCCTTTCGTTGCCTGCGGTCGAAGCGCATCCGTCCAACCCGCCGGAAATCCGGCCGGCCAAGGTGGCGCTGTGGCTCGACGACGTATTGAAGCGCGAGCCCGCCACCGCGGCGCGCCTGATCGGCGACGCACTCGCGGCGACCAACCGCGTGGCGATGAGCGACTTCCAAGCGGCTCGACCTCGCCGAGAAATACTGGGAGACCGCCGGCATCCTGTGGCCGGTGCTCGAAAAGCAGTTCATCCGCGCGTCGCATCCGCTGTCGGGTGACGCGCTGGAAGCGGCCAAGGCCGCGCTGACGCTCGCCAGCGAACTCTCCGTCAGCTACAAGCACCTGCTGGCGAGCGAGGCCGACAAGCGCATCTCGCTCGGCGGCCAGCGGCTGATGGTGGCGCTGATCCACCGCTGCCTGCAATGCACGGCGCGCGTGCTCGTCAACAGCTACATGTCGTACGCGCCGGTGCCGCCGCGCACCTGGCACGACGCGCATCTGATCTACGCGTTCGCCCGCGAGCGCAACGTCCACCTGATCCCGATCGCACCGGACCAGCCGGAAGCCACGCCCGACCGCCTGACGATCCAGATGCTGCTGCTGGCGCTCGCCAATCCCTACGGCTTCCTGCCGGGCCAGCTGCCGATCGTCGTGCGCTACGTGCAGGAGTACGCGCACTGGGCGAAGCTCACCGACGTCCCGCCCGTGCACCGGATGGCCAAGGCGGTGGCGATCGTGCCGGTCGGCCACGACTTCCCGCCGTTTTCCGCCAACAAGGGCGGCTCGATCGAGGGCAGCAAGCTGTTCCTGCTGACGTTCGACCTGGCCTTCCAGATCCAGGAGCAGCTGCGGTCGCTCGAAGCCGGCGGCGACGTGCCCGCCGGCGTCGGCCGCGATCCGGGCACGCGGCTGCAATACCTGACGCTGCTGAAGCGCCTGCTGCGGCAATGGGCGATTCCGCCGGCGCGGCAGTTCAACCGCCTGCCGTCGCGCGCCCGCGTGGTGACGTGCTCGCGGCCTGGCCGGCGTCTGGCAGTACAGCCGTGGCATCCACGCGCACGTCAACCGGCCGCCGGCCGGCCTGCCGCCGATGGCCAATTGCCAGGTGATCAATCACACGCCCGCCGGTTACGCGCTGCGCCAGACGGACAGCGTGCCCACCGCGCTGCGCATCGGCGAGCTGGTCGCGCTGCGCATCGAAGGCCGCAACAGCCTGCAGGTCGCGATGGTGCGCTGGTTTCGCAACACGCTGAAGGGCAGCGGTCTCGAGTTCGGATGCGAGTTGCTGTCGGACAACCCGGAGGCCGCCGCCGGCGCCGCCGAGGACGCGGCGCCCGGCATGTTCCAGCCGGTGGTCGTGCTGCCGGAGGACGGCGGCGGCAGCGGCGCCGACCACGCGCCCGGGCAGATCCTGGTGCCGGCCGGCGCATTCGGACTGGAACAGGCGATCACGCTTCGCCGCGCGAAGGAAACGGGCTTCGCGGTGCTGACCAAGCTGGTCGAGCAGGGTCCGGGCTTCGAGCTCTACGAATTCGTCAACGTCGGCTGAAGGTCGCGGTGACGCCCGCGACGTCCATCACCACGGTGGCGCGGATCACCGTCGCCGCACTGGTCGCCCTCACCCTGCTGGAAATCCTGTGGGAAGCCGTGCTTGCGCCGATCCCCGGCGCGCGCTGGCTCGCCGTCAAGGCGCTGCCGCTCGCCGTGCTGGTGCCGGGTGTGGCGCAAGGCCGGCGCCGGCCGCGGCAATGGCTCGCGCTGCTGGTGCCGTTCTATTTCGCCGAGGCGATCGTCCGCGCGCTGACGGAGTCCGGCCGCCATGCGATGGTCGCGGCGATGGCGGCGGCGCTCGCGGTGGTCACGTTCGTCGCGGTGCTGGCGTGGTTCCGCGCTGAGAGGCGGAGTTGATAGCCGTCGTTCCCGCGAACGCGGGAATCCAGTGTCGTCGCGCTCCCGGTGGCATTGCCTGAAGACGACCCTGGGTTCCCGCGTTCGCGGGAACGACGAGTCGACGCGCGGTCGCTACTCCGGCCGCGGGCCGAACTCGCAAGATCGACCGCTACGCGGGCCGCGGCCCGAACTCCGGCGCCTTCGCGTGGCCTTCGCCGGCGAGGCCCTTGGGCATCGGAAACGTCACCGCCTCCACGACGCCCGTCAACTCGGTGACGCCGAGCGCGCCCAGTTCCTTCAAGCGCGCGACCACCTGCCGCACCAGCACTTCGGGCGCCGACGCGCCGGCCGTGACGCCGACGCGGCGCTTGCCGGCGATCCATTCGGGCTGCAGTTCCTCCGCGCGATCGATCATCCATGCGGGCACGCCGCGATGCGCGGCCACTTCGCGCAGGCGATTGGAGTTGGAACTGTTCGGACTGCCGACGACGATCACCACGTCGACCTGCGGAATCAGCGCCTTCACCGCATCCTGCCGGTTCTGCGTCGCGTAGCAGATATCGTCGCGCTTCGGTCCCGACGATGCCGGGAAAGCGTGCCTGCAGCGCCTTGACCACATTGCTCGCATCGTCGACCGACAGCGTCGTCTGCGTCACGTAGGCGAGCAGCGATGGATCGCGCACGTCGAGCCGCGCGACGTCCTCCACCGATTCGACCAGATGGATGCCGCCCGCGGCCTGGCCCATCGTGCCTTCGACTTCCGGGTGGCCGGCGTGGCCGATCATCACGATGTCGCGGCCCTGCTCGCGCATCCGCGCGACCTCGACGTGCACCTTGGTGACCAGCGGGCATGTCGCGTCGAACACGCGGAGGCCGCGTGCTTCGGCATCGGCGCGCACCGCCTTGGAGACGCCGTGCGCGGAGAACACGACCGTCGCGCCGGCCGGAACCTCGTCCAGCTCCTCGACGAACACCGCGCCCTTGTCGCGCAGGTCGTCGACGACGAACTTGTTGTGGACCACTTCGTGGCGCACGTAGATCGGCGCGCCGAACTGCACGAGCGCCTGCTCGACGATCGCGATCGCGCGGTCGACGCCGGCGCAGAAGCCGCGCGGATTGGCGAGAATGACGTCCATCACTTGGAATCCCTGGGCGCGGCCGGGGCCGCGTCGCCCGGCCGTTCGCGAAAGCTGTCGATGATGAGAAAGGCGGCGCCGACGGTGATCGCGCTGTCGGCGACGTTGAACGCGGGCCACGACCACCCGGCGTAATGGAAGAGCAGGAAATCGATGACGCGGCCGATCGTCACGCGGTCCCACAGATTGCCGAGCGCGCCGCCCAGGATCAGCGCGAGCCCGCACATCAGGAGCCGGCTGCCGCCGCGGCGCAGCATCCACACGAGGAAGACGCTGGCACCGATGGCGATGCCCGCGAAGAACCAGCGCTGCCAGCCGTCGGCGCCGGCGAGGAAGCTGAACGCGGCGCCGGTGTTGTAGGCGAGCACGAGGCTGAAAAAGCCCGTCACCGGCAAGCGCCTCGCCCTCGCGGAACAGCGCGACGATCCACGCCTTCGTGGCCAGGTCGAGCACGATCACCGCGGCGGAGAGCAACAGCCAGTGCCACCACGGGCGCGCGGAACGCGCAGGGGGCGAAGCGCCACGTCAGCCACCATCGCGCTGCCACGTTGTCATCGCGGTCGTCATCGCTGCGGCGCTCATGCGAACTGGCGCGGCTCGCCCGCGCCGAACAGGTTGGCGACACAGCGGCCGCACAGCGTCGGGTGCGCGGCATCGGCGCCGACGTCGGCGCGCCAGTGCCAGCAGCGCTCGCACTTGGCGTGCGGGCTCGGCGTGACGCGCACGACGAGTTCGTCGCCCGCCGCCACCGTCGCGGCCGACGTGATCGTGACGAACCGCAGGTCGTCGCCGAGCGAGGCGAGCGCGGCGTGCTCGGCGGCCGGCGCCGACGATGGTCACGTCCGCCTGCAGCGACGATCCGATCGTGCCCGATTGGCGCACGATTTCCAGTTCCTTCTGGACGACGGCGCGCACGGCGAGGATCTTCTCCCACTTGGCGATCAGCGCCGGCTCGCCGGCGAAATCCGGCAGCGCGCCCTTCCAGACGTGCGTGAAGATCGTCGGATCGTCCGGATGCAGGATCCGCCACGCCTCCTCCGCCGTGAACGACAGGATCGGCGCCATCAGCTTCAGCAGCGCATCGCGGATGAGCGCCAGCGCCGTCTGCGCCGACCGCCGCGCGCGGCTGTCCACGCCGGCCGTGTACAGCCGGTCCTTCAGCACGTCGAGGTAGAAACCGCCGAGGGCTTCGGAGCAGTACGTCTGCAGCCGCTGGACGACCAGGTGGAATTCGTAGCGATCGTAGTCGCCCTCGACGGCGATCGCCATCGATTGCGCCTGCGCCAGCGCGAAGCGGTCGATCTCGAGCAGGTCCGCGATCGGCACGGCGTCGCGCGCGGCGTCGAAGTCCGCCGTATTGGCGAGCAGGAAGCGCAGCGTGTTGCGGATGCGCCGGTAGCCCTCGACGACGCGCTTCAGGATCTCGTCGGAGATCGACAGCTCGCCCGAGTAATCGGTGGCGGCCACCCAGAGGCGCAGGATCTCCGCGCCGAGCGAGTCGGCCACCTTCTGCGGCGACACGACGTTGCCCTTCGACTTCGACATCTTCTTGCCTTCGCCGTCCACGGCGAAGCCGTGCGTCAGCAGCGCCTTGTACGGCGGCACGCCGTTGACCATGCACGATTCGAGCAGCGACGAATGGAACCAGCCGCGATGCTGGTCGGAGCCTTCGAGGTAGAGGTCGGCCGGGAACCCGGTGTCCTGCGAATGCGAGCCCATCCGCGTCTTGCGGCCGTCCGGGCCGCCCAGCACCGTCTCGAACGTCGCGCCGGAATCGAACCACACGTCGAGCGTGTCGGTGAGCTTGCGATACTTCTTCTGGTCGACGCCGAAATCCTCGTACGTCGCCTCGAACCACGATTCGATGCCGCCGTGCTCGACCTTCGACGCGGCGAGTTCGAGCAGCGCCATCGTGTCCGGATGCAGCGCGTCGGTCTCGCGATCGACGAAGAACGGCAGCGGCACGCCCCATTGCCGCTGGCGCGACAGCGTCCAGTCGGGACGATTCGCGATCATGCCGTAGAGCCGCGCCTTGCCCCACTCCGGGTAGAACGTCGTCGCCTCGATGCCGCGCAGCGCGGTCGCGCGCAGCGATTCCTGCGGCTTCTTGCCGCGGTAGCCGGGCGTGTCGTCCATGCCGGCGAACCACTGCGTCGTCGCGCGGTAGATGATCGGCGACTTGTGCCGCCAGCAATGCATGTAGCTGTGCGTGAACTTCGCGGAGTCGAGCAGCGCGCCCACCTCGCGCAGCTTGTCGACGATCAGCGGATTGGCCTTCCAGATGTCGAGGCCGCCGAAGAACGGCAGGCTCTCGGCATAGCGGCCGTCGCCCTGCACCGGGTTCAGCATGTCGTCGTCCTTCATGCCGTAGCGGCGGCACGACTGGAAGTCGTCGATGCCGTACGCGGGCGACGAGTGGACGATGCCGGTGCCCGTATCGAGCGTCACGTAGTCGCCGAGATAGACGGGCGACGCGCGATCGTAGAACGGATGGCGGAAGCGGATGTTCTCGAGCGCCGCGCCCGGCGCGGTGGCGACGACTTCTCCTTCGAGCCCGAAGCGCTTGAGGCACGCCTCGACCAGGTCCTGCGCCAGCACCAGGTGCCCGCGCGGCGTGGCGACCAGCGCATAGACGAAATCGGGATGCGCGTTCAGCGCCTGGTTCGCCGGAATCGTCCACGGCGTCGTCGTCCAGATCACCGCGGCGGCATCGCCCTCGGGCAATGCGGCCAGCCCGAACGCGGCGGCCAGCTTCGCGCGATCGGCGGGATCGATGCGGAAAGCCGACGTCGATCGCGATGTCGACGCGGTCTTCGTACTCGACTTCGGCTTCGGCCAACGCGCTCTGGCAGTCGAAGCACCAGTTGACGGGCTTCAGGCCACGATAGACGTAGCCCTTCTCCAGCACCTTGCCCAGCGTGCGGATCTCGTCGGCCTCGTTCTTGTACGCCATCGTCGTGTACGGATGGTCCCAGTCGCCGAGCACGCCGAGCCGCTTGAACTGCTCGCGCTGGTTGTCGATCTGCTCGGTGGCGTACGCGCGCGCCAGCCGCTGCGTTTCGGCGGCGGAGAGATTCTTGCCGTGCGTCTTCTCGATCTGCACCTCGATCGGCATGCCGTGGCAGTCCCAGCCCGGCACGTAGGGCGCGTCGAAGCCCGCCATCCCCTTGCTCTTGACGATGATGTCCTTGAGGATCTTGTTGACGGCGTGGCCGATGTGGATGTCGCCGTTCGCGTACGGCGGGCCGTCGTGCAGGATGAAGCGCGGCCGGCCCTTCGCCGCCGCGCGGATCGCCTCGTAGACCTTCGTGCGCTGCCATTCCGACACCCAGCCCGGCTCGCGGCGCGCAAGATCGCCGCGCATCGGGAACGGCGTGTCCGTCAGGTTGAGCGTTGTCTTGTAGTCGGTCTTCGATTCGTCGGGCATCAATTGCTTTCGTTGCTACCTTTGGCGAGGCAATGAGCGTCGATCGGAAATGAGGGTCTGACCCTCATGCCACGCGGTCGCGAAATACTCGCGCGCCTGCGCCACGTCGGTGCGAATCTGTTGCGTCAGCGCGTCCAGGGTGTCGTACTTTTCCTCGTCGCGCAGCTTGTGCAGGAACTCGACCGTCACCCGGCGGCCGTAGATCGTCTCGTCGAAGTCGAACACGAACACTTCCAGCAGCGGCTTGCCTTCGGACTTGACCGTCGGGCGCACGCCGAGGCTCGCGACGCCGGTGCGCGGCGCGCTGCCCAGGCCGTGAACGCGGACGGCGAAGATGCCGGTCAGCGCGGGACGCTGGCGCAACGGAATGTTGGCGGTCGGAAAGCCCAGGTTCGCGGCCGCAGCTTGTCGCCATGCGCCACGCGTCCGGCGATCGTATAGGGACGTCCGAGCAGCGCGGTCGCGCGTTCCAGGTCGCCGGCGGCCAGCGCCTGCCGCACCGCGCGTCGACGACGCGCGCTCCTGCTCGACGGTGACCGTGCGCATGCCTTCGACGCTGAACGTCCGCGCATGCGCGCGCAGCACGGCGAGGTCGCCGGCGCGTCCCTTGCCGAAACGGAAATCGTCGCCGACCAGCACCCAGCGCGACGGCGAGCCGCGCGACCAGCACGTCGTCGATGAATTCCTGCGGCGACAGCGCGGCGAGGCGTGCGTCGAAGCGCGCGACGAACGTCGTCGCGACGCCGAACGCGCGAAACGCGTCGAGCTTCTGGCGCAGCCGCGTCAGGCGCGGCGGCGCCGCGTCGCGCGCGAAGAACTCGCGCGGATGCGGATCGAACGTCAGCACCGCCGACGGCAGGCGCAGGTCTTCCGCGGCCTCGATGAGCCGCGACAGCATCGCCTGATGCCCGCGATGGACACCGTCGAAATTGCCGATCGTCAGCGCGACCGGATTGACGGCGCGGAGGGAAGTCCGCGATGTATCCGCACGTTGTGGAGCCACCGCGCACGGACCCAAGGTCCGTCCGGTCGGAATCAAGCAAGGCTTGAATTATTCGCACATTGGGGCAAGTTGCAGCCATGAGGCTTGAATTATATCAGTATTTCGTCGGAATGCTTCGGCGGCCAGTACGCCTGACCGCTTGCAGCCGCTGAGATTGCCGACAAACGCCAGTCGCGCCAGCCGTCCGTCCACCCGCGGAAAGTACAGCGCCAGCCGGATCGGCCGCGCATCGAAGTCGCCGACGATCCGCGCGTAGCGTTCGAGTTGCGGGCGATAGCGCTCGACTTCGCGCGCGAGGAATGCGTCCGCATCGCCGCCTTCGTGGCGCCCGGTCTTGAAGTCGACGATCCAGCGCACGCCGTCGGCGACGAACGTGCGGTCGAGCGTGACGTGCTCGACTGCGTGCTCGCCGAGCGCGGCCAGCGCCCATTCGCTGCGCGCGTCCTCGTGCCCGGGCGCGAACAGCCATTGGCCGCGCGCGTCGGCGAGCGTCCGGGTCATCGCATCGAGCACGGCGTCCGCGGCCGCGTCGCGCAGCGCCGCATCGACGCCTTCGCCCGCGAGTTCCGCGACGATGCGCGCGCGCTCGCCGGACACGCGCGCGGCCGACCAGGCGGCGACGCCCTCGCGCGCCAGTTGCGCGAACAGCCGGTGCGTGACGGTGCCGATGGCCGCCGCCGTCGCCTGCGCCCAGTCGAACAACGGGCCGTCGGCGCGCGCCGCCGCGGATGTCGCCGCCGGCACCGACGGCAGCGGAATGGGCGCCGACCACGCGAGCGGCAGTCGCGCGAGCGCCGGGGCGCGGTCGGCGCGCGCGCATCGTCGCTCGCGGCGACGGCGGGCGGCACAGCGGGCGTGCAACGTCCGTCGACCGCCGGCCACAGCCGCGCCAGCGCCGAATTCGCCGCGGGCGTCCAGTGCGCGGGCGCCTTCGGCGTCTCCGCCTTGAGCGTCGGCGCGCCGACGAGATGCAGGCGCCGCCGCGCGCGCGTGCAGCCGACGTACAGCAGGCGTCCCAACTCGGCAGTGGCCTGCTCGGCGTCGAGCGCCTTCAAATACATGTAGACCGGATCGGGCGCACTCGTCGCGCCGATGCGCGCGTGCAGTGGCGCCAGCAGCAGCGCGCGCTCGCCGCCGGCGCGCACGCGCAGTTGCCAGCGCAGCGGCGGGTCCTCGCCGTGCCGCGTCCCGCGCGCGAGCCCCGGCAGGATCACCGTGTCGAACTCGAGGCCCTTGGCCCGGTGCAGCGTCATCACCTGCACGACGGTCGCCGTGTCCGGCGGCGCCTCCGCGAAGAGCTTGGCCGAAAGCACCGCGAAGGCCGACCAATCCGCGAGATCGCCGCCGCGCTCGTGGCGCGCGAGCAAGCCGAAGAACCGTTCCGCGCCGTCCAGGTCGAGCGTGCTGTCGACGCAGGCCGGTCCGCCGAGCGCCAGCCACGCGGCGCGCACGCGCGCCACCAGTGTCGTCCGGCCTCGCGCCGCGAGCGCCGGCGCCAATGCCGCGCGCAAGCGCGCGATGCGCGCCTGGCCGTCGTCCGACAGCCGCGCGGCCACGTCGGCGTCGCCCACCGCGGCCAGCACCGGAATCTTGACGGCCGCGTCGGCGACGACCAGCAGATCGGACAGCGCCAGGCGCACCACGGCGCGCGCAGCAGCGCGAACGCCGCCACGCGGTCGTCCGGTTGCGTCAGTGCGCGCGTCAGCGTCAGCAGGTCGCGCGTGGGCAGGCGCTCCGCCAGCGACTCGAGGTCCACCGCCGCATACGGAATGCGCGCGGCGCGGAGCGCCGGCAGGATCGCGTCCAGGTGGCTGCGCGCGCGCACCAGGATCGCGATGTCCGCCGCGCCCTCCGCCAGCGCCGCGCGCACGTGCCGGACGACGATCGCGGCTTCTGCCGCGTCGTCGACGGCGAGATCGACCGTCGGCACCGGATCGCCCGGCGCGCCGCAGCGTGGCGAGCACCGGCTCGTACGCGACCTCGCCGCGCGCGGCGTCCGCGGCGGCGGCCGAGCACCTGCGGAAACACCGTCGTTCACCCAGGCGACGACAGGCCGGCGCGAACGGAAATTGCGCGCCAGCGTCAGGCATTCGACGGCGACATTGTTGATGCGCCTCGCCGCGTGGGCATCGAGGAAGTTGCGCACCTCGGCCTCGCGGAAGCGGTAGATCGACTGCATCGGATCGCCGACGGCGAACAGCGTGCGCCCGTCGCCGTCGTCCCAGCCGGCCGTCAGCCGGCCGATCAGGTCGAGCTGCGTCACCGACGTGTCCTGGAACTCGTCGACCAGCAGATGGGCGATCCGCAGGTCGGCCGCGAGCAGCAGATCGCCCGGATTCTCCGCGTTGCCGAGCGCCGTCAGCGCGCGCAGCGAGGCTTCGCTGAAATCCGTCTCGCCGGTCCGCGCGAAGACGAGCTGCAGGTGCGATGCCAGCGTCGGCAGCAGCGCCAGCGTCGCGGCGACGAACGCCCACGCCTGGTCCGTGTAATGCGGTGGCGGCAGCGTGCGCACCGCGTGCAGCGCGGCGCACAGTCCGGGCACGGCGCACGCATCGGCGAGCCACGTCTTCATCGCGGCCGTCGCTTCCTCCCGCTCGGGAGCACTCTTCTGCTTCGCCGGAAACCCGACGTTCTTGCTGAGCGCCACCCGAAAGCGCGCGTCGTTCTTCACCAGCAGCCAGTCGGCCAGATCCCGCCACTCGTCGAGCGCCGTGGCCTCGTGCGGCGGCAGGCCGCCGCTATCGGCGAGCATCGCGAGCACCGTCGCGCCCCGCGGCCACAGGCCCTCCGCCGCGAGCTGTTGCGCCGCATACGCCTCTAGTTCCGGCAATGCCTCGGCGAGATCCTGCGGCATCAGGTTCACCAGCCGCACCAGCGCCGCATCGGTCTCGTCGCGCAGTGCTTTTTCGAGCTGCACGCGCAGTTGCGCGTCGGGCGCGCCGATCGGCAAACGCAGCCATTGGTCGCGTTTGGCGAGCATGCCGCCAAGCAGGGCCATGGCGGTCGTCGCATCGTTGTCGAGATGCAGCAGGAAATTGCGCCAATGCGGGTCGCTGGCCTGGGCCGCGACCAGCGCGTCGGCGATCGCCTCCTGGTAATGGGCGGTGGCGTCGTCGACGAACGCGGGCAAGGCGCCGAGGCCCGTGGTGATCGGCGTCTGTCGCGCGAACGACGCGGCCAGCGCGTCGATCGTCATCACCTTGAGGCGCGACGGATTGGCGATGAGCTGCCAGTCGTGGCGCGCATCCTGGCGCAGCGCCGCGCGCGCGAGGTCGCGCGTCGCAACGTCGTGCGCGCGCGCCGGATCGACCGCCGTATCCGCCGCCGCGTCGCGCAGCGCGCGCAGCACGCGCTCGCGCATTTCCGCCGCGGCCTTGCGCGTGAACGTCATCGCCAGAATCGACTCCGGCCGGTCGACGACGGCGAGCAGTGCCAGCACGCGCTGGATCAGCAGCCCGGTCTTGCCGGACCCCGCCGGCGCCTGGACGAGGAACGACTGGCGCACATCGAGCGCGCGCCGACGCGCCGCTTCGTCGCGCTGCTCGAGCGAAGCGTCAGTCGTCAGTCGTCATCCATGGCCTCGCCATCGGCGTCGGGCGTCGTGTCGTCGAGCTGCTGGATGCGGCACAGCGGCTGCAGGTCGCACAACCGGCACGCCGCCGCGTCGCGCGGTGCGACCGCCGCGGCGCCTGAGCGAAAATCCACCGCCAGCGCGCCGTACGCGGTTCGCCATGCGGGCTCGACGTCGCTCCACGCCGCGAGCGTCACGCCCTTGGCGCCCGGCAGCGTGCGCAATCCGGGCCAGACCGCGCCGTCCGCCGCGAGGCCATTCACCGCGACGGCGCCTGCCTTGAGTTGCGCGTAGGCCGCGGCCACCACCGGCTCGTCCGGCGTCCGCTCGCGCTGCGCCAGCGCATACAGGCCGACCTGCGTGCCCGCCGGGCGCGCGGCGAACCACTTGGCCGGTCCCGGCGCGCGTCCGGACTTGTAGTCGATGATCGCGAGTCCGCCCGCCGCCAGCACGTCGACGCGATCGATGCGAAACTCGAGCTCGATGCCGCCGAGCGCGAGCCGGTAGTCCTCTTCCGTGTCGTGTACGGTGAACGGCGGACGCAGGCGTTCGACGCTGTCGATCCACGCGCGCAGCGTGGCGGCAAGCCGCTGCGACTCGGCCTGCGCGACCGGCGGCGGCAGCGCGCGCCAGCGGCGCGGCTCCACCGCGTTGCGGGCCGCCGTCACCGCGCGGTCGATGTGGTCATCCAGCGCATCGTCGTCCAGCGCCAGCAGCGTGGGCTGGTTGCCGACGTCCGCCCAGAACGCCGCGAGCATCCGGTGCAGCAGCGTGCCCCGCTCCTGCGGCGACAGGCCGCCGCCGGCCTCCGCGGGCAGGCGCGCCGCCAGCCGATGCCGCGCGAACGACTGGAACGGGCAATTGCTCTGGCTTTCGATGACATCGACGCCGCCGCGAACGGCCGCACCTTCCGGGAGGGCGGGCGCGACGTCGTCGGACACGAGGTCGAGAACCGGTCGCGCCGCCTCGATCTGTTCGGCGCGGCGCCGCGGCGAGGGGGCGCCTGCGATCGCGGCCTCGGGCCAGCCGCTGACCAGCGCCGACACCGCGCGTTCGTGGCCGTCGACCATCGTCGCATGACTGCCGACGACATCGTCGGCCGCGCGCGCGAACGTCGCGGTCAACGTCCGCGCATACGCGAGCGCACGGTCGGCATCGGCCCGCGGCACGCCGCGCTCGCGCTGCCACGCGACGGGCAGGAGCGGCGTCGGCGTCGCCGGCGGCGGCCACTGCTCGGCGGCCAGGCCCGCGATCCACAGCGCGTCGAAGTCGAGGCCCGCCGCCTCCAGCATGCCGAGGATCTGGATGCGCGCCGGCGGCGCTTCCGGCTGGAACAGCGTGCGCGACGCGATGGCGCGCAATGCCGCCGACCGCGTCGTCGCGCCCCAGCGTGCGCGTCACCGGACCCAGCTTCGCGAATGCGCCCAGCAGGCGCAGGAAGGCGTCGCGCGCCTGCCACTCGCCGCTTCCCAGCGGGCGCTCGCCGGGCCAGCCGAGCGCCGTCAGCCACGCGCGCCACGCATCGGCCCACGCGGCGGGCGCCTGCGGTGTGGCGGCCGGCGCGACGGCGGCGCGCCAGCGCGCGGCGATCGCGTCGTCGCCGCGCGCGGCCAGCGCCCCGATCGCCGCGCTGAACGACACCGTACGCAAACCCAGTCCCCGCCATTCGCCTTCGCTACCGGCGCGCGCCATCCATGCGGCGTCGCCATCGGGCAGGTACGGCGAGCGCAGCACGAGCGCCGCGCTGGCCACCGGCAGCGGACCGCCCACCCAATCGATCAGCGCCAGCGCGCAGGCCACCAGCGGAACGTCGGCCAACGGCGTGCCGAACGAAACGGCGTACGGCCGCGGCGCGTCGGCCGCGCAACGCTCGAGCAATTCCGGACACAGCATGTCCTCGGCCACGGCCAGCACTTCGTTGCGCCGCTCGTCGAGATTCGCGACCACGATGCCGATGCTTGCCGCGGGATCGGCCAGCGCGCGTTCGCGCGCGAACGCCAGCGCCGCGACGAGTTCGGCTTGCGGCGTGGTGGCCGCCACGCGAACGCACCGCCCCGCGCGCGGCTCCGGCAGCTCGACGATCGTCAGCGTGCATCCGGTCGCCTCCAGCGCATCGAGCAATCGCTGCTGCTGCGGCGCGAATTCGAGAAAGCCGGCCAGCACGAATTGCGCGTCGCGCCACGCGGGCACGGCGGCCGCCGCGGCCGCGAGCACGTCGGCGAGTTGCGCCGCGTCGGTGAGGCCGCGCTCGGCGAGCGCCTCGGCATAGCGGCGCGCCCATCCGGCAAAGGTCGCCGCGTCGTCCTCGATGCCCGACCGGCCCCAAGCGGCGGGCGTTTCGCCGGGCACGCGCCAGGCGTGGAACGTCCGCCACGCGTCCGCTGCTCGCTGCGCGGCACCGTGCGGATCGAGCAGCACCGAATCGCGTTCGACGATGCGGTCCCAGAGGAAGGCGGCGGCGGGCGCTGACACGATGGGCTGCGGCGACGCGAGCGCATGCGCGGCCACGGCATCCAGCCAGAGCGCTTCGAGCCAAGGTTGCCACGGCAGCGCGCGCGCCGACGTCCACGTGCGGTGGCCGGCACGCGTCATCGCGGCATCGTGGCGCGCGACGAGCGTGCGCGCGAGCCGGTTGTTCGGCGTGACGACCATTACGCCGGCGGCCAGCGCCGCGTCCAGAGCGAAGGAAGACATCGGGATTGGCGCATCACGGCGCACTGCCGATCAGTGCGCTCGCGAGCGACGATCACTGTAGCAGGTTTGCGCGCCGCGTCCGGCGAGCCGCGGACTTCGCGCGCCGCGGTGTACGGCGGGACAGCGAACGACTACGTTGTCAGCGGTGACCCGGTGCCGATGTCACCGCCGCGACAGGCGATCGTCAATCGCCGCGGCCGGACGAGATCATCGCGCCGGAGGCCGCCATGGTGCCGTAGGCCGCGCTGGCCGGCGCAGGTGCCTTGGCGGGCGCGCGCGATCCGAACGGCGACGCCCCGCTGATCGGCAGCAGCGGCCCGGTGGACAGCGCTTCCGAAGGCCGGGAGTCGATGCGGCGCAGCGCGGCTTTCCATTCGCCGCACCAGTCGTCGTCGCGCACGTGCGGCCACACGCCTTCGATCATGTACGTCTTCTGGTTGATCGGGTGCAGCATCGGCGCGCCGCGCCGGCACTGTCCCCATTGCACGCCGCGCGCGTCGGTTTCCTTGCCGCCCTGCCGGTCGTAGTAGTTGCAGCCGATGCATTTGTCCACGTTGCGTTCTCCGCTTGCGGGTGCGGCGCCATGCGCGCCGCGTTGAATGGGTTGGTTCGATCATGCATTGCAATTTCTCTGCCAGCGAGACAATCCGCGAAACCACGCCGACAGACGGCGCGCAAGCGCATTGCAGACGAACGTCGCGCACGGCGTCCATACGACCAATGGCCGAACACGGGCGGCACGCACGCGCCGTCACGGCGCGAACGCGCCGCGCTCAATGCACGACGAGGGGCGAAAAATCAGGAGGGAGCACCAGGGCCGGTCGTGGTCGGCGCACGGCGTGGCGCAGGGCGGGACCGTGCGCGCGCAACGGCGCGCGGCGGGAAGCGATGCGTTCCCCGGCATTGAGCGTGCGCAGCCCGGAGCGACGCGCGCCACTGCGGCGCATCAGCGCGCCATGCGCACGCACCGGAATGCGTCTTCGCATCCTGTGCCGGGGGGAGAATACGACCGCCGACCGCATCGCTGTTTGCAGTCTGGAAAAAAGACTTTCCCGGCGGCCGTAACCTGGAATCGCGCGGACGCGTCAGGCCGCGAGCGACGTGAGGGCGGCGCGCAACGCCGGTGGCACATCCTGCACATGGCGCGTGCCGGCCACTGGTTGCGCATCGAGCGTCGATTTGAGTTCGGCGTCCGCATCGAGGGCTTCGCGCGCGAGTTGCGCGTCGTAGCTGCGACGACGCTCCGCGCTGGACAGCACTTCGTACGCGGCGTGAATCATCCGCACGAGGCCGGACAGGTCCTGTCCCGCGTCGGTGGCGCCGTACTGGAAGCGTTCGAGGACGGCGGCATACGCTGCTTCGATCCGCGCGGGACTCGCGCCCGGCGCCAGGTCGAGGTAATCGTAGTGGGTATAAGTCACCGTACTTCTCCTGTCTGTTTGGGCGGGAACCGCGTTTCGATGTCCTACCCAAAGCAGCAAGCGTGCCAATCGCGTCAAATCTATCGCAACCCGTTGAAACACAGGGAGAAGATCATGTTGTGGAGGACAGCTGACACCGTCTATCCGGCGCTCGCCCGCGAGGCCGGGCGCGGCTTCCAGCGGTCACAGCATCGCGAGCGGTGAAGCACGTCGGGGCGGCGGAAAGGCGGCGTCGATCGCCGCGAGTGCCGAGGCCGGCAAGCGAATGTCGGCAGCGGCGCGAAAGTCCGCGAGATGCGCGGCGATTCGCCGACTTCGGAATCGCGATGACCTGCGCTTGCGCGAGCAGCCATGCGATGGCCAGTTGCGCCGATGTGACGTCGAGCGTCGCGGCAAGTGTTGCCAATTTTCGGCTACGTAAAAGTTCGCCTTGCGCGAATGGCGAGTACGCCATGATCGGCATTCCATGCTGTTGGCATAACGCGCGCAATTTCCACTCGATGCCGCGCTCGCGCAGGTTGTAGAGCACCTGATTCGTTGCACAGCGCGCGCCGTCCGGGAGTGCCAGCAATTCGTGCATGTCGTCGACGTCGAAGTTCGACACGCCCCAGCGCAGGATCTTGCCGGCGGCGCGCAATCGCTCGAACGCCCCGACTGTTTCGGCGAGCGGCACGCGACCGCGCCAATGCAGCAGATAAAGATCGAGGCGATCCGTCCGCAGCCGCGCGAGGCTGCGTTCGCACGCGGCGATCGTCCCGCTTGCGCTCGCATTGTGCGGATACACCTTGCTGACGATGAAGACATCGTCGCGCCGCCGTGCCACCGCGCGCGCGACGATGTCCTCCGCGCCGCCTTCGCCGTACATCTCCGCCGTGTCGATGAGCGTCATGCCGAGATCGATGCCGGCGCGCAACGCCTCGATCTCGCCGGCGGCGGCACTGGCGCGCTCGCCCATCTTCCACGTGCCGAGGCCGAGCGCCGGCACGCGCGCCCCGTCGCCCAACGCCACCGCCGGCAATGCAGAAAATTCGCCCATGGACGGAAGGATAAATGGGCGACGGCGCCATGCCCAGTCCAGTAGAATCATCCCTCCCTGCCATGCCCCTCGATTCCCCACCCGCTCCCGGTCAGCGCATCGTGCGCGGCGCCTGCCCGCACGATTGCCCCGATACCTGCGCGCTGCTGACGACGGTCGAGAACGGCCGCGCGATCGCCATCCGCGGCGCCGCCGATCATCCGGCCACCGCCGGCGTGCTGTGCACCAAGGTCGCGCGTTACCTGGACCGCACGTACTCGGACCAGCGGCTGCTGCATCCGATGCGCCGCGTCGGCCGCAAGGGCGACGGACGCTTCGCGCGCATCGCGTGGGACGAAGCGCTGGGCGAAATCGCCGAGCGCTTCGGCGCGATCGCGGATTCGCCCGACGGCCCGCAGGCGATCGTTCCCTACAGCTATGCGGGCACGATGGGCCTCTTGCAGTACGGGTCGATGGACCGCCGGTTCTTCCACCGGCTCGGCGCGTCGCTGCTCGACCGCACGATCTGCGCGACGGCCGGCAAGGCCGGCTGGACCGCCACCATCGGCGCCGCCATCGGCATGGACGTCGAGCAGTTCCGCAACAGCCGCCTGATCCTCATCTGGGGCAGCAACCCCATCACGTCCAACCTCCACTTCTGGACGCAGGCGCAGGAAGCCAAGCGTCGCGGCGCGAAGCTGATCGCCATCGATCCGTACCGCAGCGCCACCGCTCGAGAAGTGCCACGAGCATCTCGCGCTGCTGCCGGGCACCGACGGCGCGCTGGCGCTCGGCCTCATGCACGTGCTGATCGCGGAGAATCTCGTCGACCGCGACTACATCGATCGCTACACGGAAGGTTTCGCGGCGCTCGCGCAGCGCGCGCGCCGGGTGGACGCCCGAACGCGTGGCCGCGACCTGCGGCCTCGCCGCCGCGCAGATCGTCGCCCTCGCCCGCGACTACGGCACCGGCAAGCCGGCCGCCATCCGCGTCAATTACGGCATGCAGCGCACGGCGGGCGGCGGCAACGCCGTGCGCGCGATCGCGTGCCTGCCGGCGTTGATCGGCGCGTGGCGCGATCCCGCCGGCGGCGCGCTGCTGTCGTCCTCGGGCACCTATCCGGTCGCGACGAGCGCGCTCGAGCGGCCCGACCTGATGCGGGGCCGGCCGCGGACGATCAACATGTCGGCCATCGGCGATGCGTTGCTCGACGCCGCCGATCCGCCGATCCGCGCGATCTATGTCTACAACTCGAATCCGGTCGCCGTCGCGCCGGAATCCGCACGGGTCCGCGCCGGCTTCGCGCGCGAGGATCTGTTCTGCGTGGTGCACGAGATCTTCCAGACCGACACCGCCGACTTCGCCGACATCCTGCTGCCGGCCACCACGCAGCTCGAGCAACTCGACGTGCACAGCTCGTACGGCCACCTGTACGCGCTCGCCAACAATCCGGCGATCGCGCCGCTCGGCGAAGCGCTGCCGAACACCGAAGTGTTCCGCCGGCTCGCCGCGCGGATGGGCTTCAGCGAACCCGTGCTTCCAGGACAGCGACGACGATCTCGCGCGGCAGGCGTGGAATCGCGACGATGCGCGGGCGCGCGACCTCGACTGGGATGTGTTGAAGGCCGACGGCTGGCAGCGCCTGAACGTGCCCGCCGCGTACGCGCCGTTCGCGCACGGCCGGTTTCCGACGCCGTCGGGCAAGTGCGAATTCGCGAGTTCGACGCAGGCGGCGCAGGGTCTGGATCCGTTGCCCGACTACATCGCGCCGCGCGAGTCGGTCGCGTCCAACCCGGAACTCGCGCCGACGCTATCCGTTGGCCTTCATCTCGCCGCCGGCGCGCAACTTCCTGAACTCGTCGTTCGCGAATCTGCCGGCGTTCGTCGCCGAGGAGCGCACGCCGCAGCTCGATCTCAATCCCGCCGACGCCGCGCCCCGGGGCATCGCGGACGGCGATCGCGTCCGCATCTTCAACGACCGCGGCAGCTTCACTGCGACCGCGCGCGTCACCGACCGGGCGCGCACGGGCGTGGCCGTCGCGCCGTCGATCTGGTGGCAGAAGCTCTCGCCCGACGGATGCAACGCCAACGCCGTCACGTCGCAGGCGCTGACCGACATGGGACGCGCCGCGACGTTCTACGATTGCCTAGTCGAGGTGGCGCGTGCATGACGGGGCGACCAGCGCCGCGTCCGTCGAACATGCTGGCGCGCGCGCTCGAATCGGCCGCCGCTGCCGCACCAGCGGCTGCCGCTGCTGCTGAAGCTGGCCGACGGCGTGTCGGGCACCGACGCGCAACGCGCGCTCGTGCTCGCGCAGGAAGCCGAGGCGCTGGCGCTGGCGCTCGAGGACGTCCCGGCGCGCGGCGAGGCGCTGTACATGCAGGGACGCTGCGCCGATCTGCTGCTCGATCATCCGACGGCGCTCGATGCCTTCGGCCGCGCGCTGGCGGCGTTCGAGTCCGCGGAGGACCTGCCCGCGATCGCCAGGACGCTGCGCGCGCTGAGCTTTGTCCACGACGCGCTCGGCGATTTTGCGCGGGCGCTCGACTTCCAGTTCCGCGCGCTGGCGCTCGACGAGCGCACCGGCAACGAAAGCGCCCGCGCCGTGACGCTGCGCACGATCGGCATCGTGTACTACGCGCTCCGGCGACGCCGCGGCCGGCCTCGAGTTCTACCGGCAAAGCCTCGCGCTGTGCACGGGACCGCATGCCGCTGTCGAGCGCGCGAAGACGCTCAACAACATCGGCATCAACCTGAAGAACCTGGGCCAGTTCGCGGAAGCGCAGCAGCGCTCATCGAGGCGCATTCGATCTTCGTCGAGCTCGGCATTGCCGCTGCATCAGTCGGCGACACTCAACAACCTGGGGCTGGTCCTGGAGCGGCTGGGCGACACCGCCGCTGCCGAACGCACGCTGCGCGAGGCGCGCGACCAGTCGGAGGCGGCCGGCTATCGGTACGGCGTGGCGCATGCGGGACTCTCGCTCGGCAGGCTGTGCCTGACGCAGGGCCGGCACGACGAGGCGCAGGCGTGGCTCGACCCGCGCTCGCGACCTGCGAGCGCCACCAGCTGAAGCCGACGCAATACGAGGTGCACGAGGCGCTCGCCGACCTGCACGAGCAGCGTGGCGATCCGGTGGCGGCGCTCGCGCACTTTCGCCGCTTTCACGCGCTGGAGCGCGAGGTCCAGTCGGAGGCCGCGCGCGACAAGCTGCGCGCGCTGCAGATCCAGTACGAAGTGGCGTCCGCGAAGCGCGATGCCGAACTCGCAGCGCGAGCGGCAGGAGGCGCTGACGCGCGCGAACATCGGAGCTCGACGCGCTCAACATTTCGCTCACCGAAGCCAACCTGCACAAGACGATGCTGCTCGACCAGCTCGAGCGGCAGACGTACGAGGACGCGCTGACCGGCCTTGCCAACCGCCGGCGGCTCGACCAGCGCCTGGCCGACGAGTTCGCGCTGGCGCTGCGCCATGGCCGCCCGCTGGCCGTCGCGATGGCGGACCTCGATCATTTCAAGACGGTGAACGACCGCTTCTCGCACGCGGTCGGCGACGCGGTGCTGCGCGCGATCGCCAAGCTCCTGTCCGCGCAGGTGCGCCACACCGACCTCGTCGCGCGCTTCGGCGGCGAGGAGTTCGTGATCGTGCTGGTGGAGACGGACGCCGCGGCCGCATTGCGCGTCTGCGAAAAATTGCGCGCCGCCGTGGCCAACCACGCCTGGACAGCGATTCATCCGGCACTGGCGCTCACGATGTCGATCGGCGTGTGTGCCGACATCATCGTTGCCGGCGCACGAGCGGATGCTGGCGATGGCCGACCGCAATCTCTATCTCGGCGAAGGCCGCGGGTCGCAACCGCGTCGTCGGCTGAAGAGCCCAGTGCTCTCGAGGCCGCCGTGCGGCCGCCGCTACAGCTTGCGGACGAGCCCGACCATCACGCCGAAGATTTCGAGCGAGCCCTCCGGGACGGATCGACCGGATAGGCCTTGTTCTCGGCCTTGCAGGACGAAGCGCCCGGCTTCGAGTCCAGCCGCTTCAGCGTGAACTGGTTGTCGACGATGGCGACGACGATGTCGCCCTTGTGCGCGGCCGGACGCTTTTCGACGACGACCAGGTCGCCGTCGAAAATGCCGGCGTCCATCATCGAGTCGCCCTTGACGCGGATCAGCACCGTCGACGACGGACGCTCGATCAGGTAGTCGTCGATGGTCAGCGCATCGGCATCGGCGTCGTCGACGGCGTCGGGCAGGCCGGCGCGCACCGGGGAATCGGCCAGCGGCCGCGCGAAGAACCGCCGCGTGGGTGCCAGCCGGCGATCGGGCGTCGACTCGAGGAAGCCCGCGAGCTTCAGGCGCGCCACCATGGCGGCCACCGACGACTTCGACCGCAGGCCGAGCAGGTCGCCGATCGACGCGTACGATGGCAACGCGCGATGGCGGGCGTAGTAGTCCTGCAGCAACGTCAGGTAGGAACGATCGTTCGACATGCGCGTAGAATAACGAACGAACGTTCGCCTCGTCAAGCCCCCCTCCGAACCCGCGCGACATGGAGCTTTTTGCCCCTTCCCTGGCCTTCGTCGACCTCGAGACCACCGGCACCCGGGCCGGTGCGGATCGCATCACCGAGGTCGGCATCGTCCGCGTCGACGCCGATGCCGGCGGCGGCGCGCCCCGCGTCCACGAATGGAGCACGCTCGTCGACCCGGAGACGCCGATCCCGGCCGTCATCCAGGCGCTGACCGGCATCACCGATGCGATGGTCGCGGGGGGCGCCGACGTTTTCCGCCATCGCCGCCGAAGTCGAGGAGCGCATCGCCGACTGCGTGTTCGTCGCGCACAACGCGCGCTTCGATCATGGCTTCCTGAAGCACGCGTTCGCGCGCATCGGCCGGCCGTTCTCGGCGCGGCCGCTGTGCACGGTGCGCCTGTCGCGCCGGCTCTTCCCGGACGCGCACGGCCACGGGCTCGACGCCATGGTGGCGCGGCATGGGCTCGCCGTCACCGATCGCCATCGCGCGCTGGGCGACGCGCGTGCGTTGTGGGCGTTCGTCGCAGGCGCTGTATCGCGAGTTGCCGGCGGAAGCGATCGCGGAGGCCGTCAAGCGCATCCTCAAGATCCCGAGCCTGCCGCCGCAGTTGCCGCCCGACAGCCTCGACCGGCTTCCCGGCACCCCCGGCGTCTACCTCTTCTACGGCGAGAATCCGCTGCCGATCTACGTCGGCAAGAGCGTCAACCTGCGCGAACGGGTGGCATCGCACTTCGCGGGCGACTGGCGCAGCGAAAGCGACCTGCGGCTGTCGCAGGAAATCCGCCGCATCGAATTCGAGGAGACCGCCGGCGAATTCGGCGCGCTGCTGCGCGAAGCCGCAGCTCGTCAAGATCGCTGTTGCCGGCGCACAACCGCGTGCTGCGGCGCAAGGAGGAAGCCGGCGTGCTGGCGCTGGTGCCCGGCGGCGCGCCGCAGTTCGTGCCGGCGGCGGGCGTCGAGCCGGCGGAGCTGCGCGGGTCGCTACGGACCCTTCGCGTCCAAGCGCGGCGCGCGCGAGACGCTGCGCGCGCTGGCGATCCGACCACGCGCTGTGCTGGCAACGCCTCGGTCTCGAGCGGCGCGCCGCCGGGCCGTGTTTCCAGCGGCAGCTGAAGCGCTGCGCCGGCGCCTGCGTCGGTGCGGAGAGCGCGGACGCCCACGATGCGCGCCTGGCCGAAGCGCTGCTCGGCGATCGCGATACCGGCGTGGCCGCACGATGGCATCGCGCTCGTGCGCGAAGCGTCGGCACCGGAGGACCGTACCGACGTGCACGTGCTGCGCGACTGGTGCTGGCTCGGCACCGCGCGCAGCGAAGGCGAACTCGCGCAGCTGCTCGAGGCGCCGCCGCGGCCACGGTTCGACATCGACGTGGCGCGACTGCTTCTCGCGCGCTGGGCGAAAGGTTCGCTTCAGCTATTGCCGGTGCCGCACTCGCAAGCCGACGCGATCACGACGCCTTGACGACGAGCTGGTCGGATACCGATCGCACGCCTTCGATGCCCTGCGCCAGCTGCATCGCGCGGTCCTTCAGCTCCGGCGAATTGACGGTGCCGGCGAGCGTGACGACGCCTTCCTTGGTGTCGACGGAGATGTCCAGCGTCTTGAGTCCGGGCTCGGCCAGCACCGCGGCCTTCACCTTGGTCGTGATCGCGGCGTCGTCGACGGCGGCCGCCGTCTTCGCGGTCACCTGGTCCGTCTTCGACGCGACCGTGTCGGCGGTGCGATCGACATTCTGGCCCACGGTTTCGGGGCTGCGCTGTTCGCTGCAGCCGGCGGACAGCAGCGCCGTGCCAGCGGCGATCACTGCGAGAAGTTGCATTTTTGTGCGTGTGTTCATGATGGTCCTTTCGGAGTTTGCGTAGCGACCAAAGGCCGACGCGCGCGGAACCACAAAGCATCGATCCCGCGAAATCGGACATTCGTCGTGTCTGCATCTTCGATTGCGCGTGCCCCGACAGCCATCGGCGCCCTCCGCGATCGCGTGTGGGAACGCGCGAACGCGCGTGTAGGAACCCGTGCATGGCGCGAGGGTCGCGCGCCCTGCGGGTATGCTCGCGCCGATGCGAATGCCGATGCCTCGCTGGCGATGGCTGCTGCTGGCGGCCCTGGCCGGCGCCGTGGCCGCGCACGCCGCCGTGCCGGTGGGCTACCGGTACGTGGGCAGCCGCGTGGTCTCCGAAGGGCGGGTGGTCTTCTGGTACTGGAACGTCGACTATGTCGAGATCGGGCCCTACGGCGTGACGTTCGTGGCGCGCCTCTTCGCGCGCGCAGTCGACGTCAATCAGGAGCGCCCCTACGTCGCGGTCATCCGCTGCGATTCGCGCACGTACCGCGAGTTCGGCGCGCAGGGACCCTATGCAGCCATCGGACCCGGCGAGCCCATCGATGCCGTATGGCGCGCCGGCTGCAGCGACGGTCGCGCGGTCTCCCTGGCGCAGCGCCACGCCCGCTTGAGCGGCACGACGCTGCCTCCGCAGGACCTCGCGGCGGCGGCGCCGCGCGCCGCTGCGCCGCCGGCAACAATCACCCCCGCCCCCACGGCGGCGCCCGCCGCGCCGCCGCCATCGCCGCCCAAGCCGCCGGCGCCCGCAAGTCCGCCCGAGGATGCCACCGATCCGCGCCGCGCGGATGCGTGCCTGCGTTTCTCCGACGCCAGGCCATCGGCCGCGGGCGATGGCAGCATCACCAACGCCTGCGCGTTTCCGATCGAGGTCACCCTCTGCTACAAGGGCGGCGGCGACGGGCCTTACGACTGCCCGGTCCCGGTCCGGGGCAAACGCGCCGAGAGCCTCGGTCCCGGCGTCACGCACGCATTGCCGGAGTATCGACGGTCACGCCATAAGGGCGTTGCCGCCGTCGCGTGCAAAGGCACGATGGGAACCGTGTTCCCGCGTTTAGGCGTCGCCGGGAAGTCCGCCTGCATGTGACGCCGGCGTTTTCGCGGGGAGTTCGCTACAGGTAATATTCGGGGCACCTGTTGCCTCACGAAGGCGGCGTGCGTGCGTCGAAGCGGCACCCTGACTTCGCCCGCCGCCGCGCCGCATCGCGCGGATCCTCGTGGCGCGTACTGCCTTTGGCGGATTGGACATTGCCCATGCTGTTGCGCTTTTTCGTTTACCTGTTCGGCAAGCTGCCCAACCTGCGGCGGAAGCTCGCCCACTATTCCTATGAACGGCTGGCGAGCAGACTCCGCAATCCCGAGTGGACGTTCATGAACTACGGGCTCGTGCCGGCCGATGGCGTGGTCCCCGAACTCGCCGCCAAGGACGAGGCCGACCGCCTGTCCATCCAGCTCTACCACCGTGCCGTATCGCCGGTCGACCTCCACGGCAAGCGAGTGCTCGAAGTGGGATCGGGCCGCGGCGGCGGCGCGAGTTTTCTCGCGCGCTACCACGGTGCCGCGCACGTCACCGGCGCTGATTTTTCCGCGCACGCGGTAGCGCTGGCGCGCACCTTTCATGCCGCCGTGGCGAACCTCGAATTCACCGAAGGCGACGCCGAGCACCTGCCGTTTCCGGATGCGAGCTTCGACGTCGTCGTGAACGTCGAGAGCAGCCATTGTTACGGGCAAATGGACAAGTTCCTGTCGGAGGTCTTGCGCGTGCTGCGCCCCGGCGGCTATTTCCTGTACACGGATTTCCGCGCACCCACGGACATCGCACCGCTCGAGCGGATGCTCGATGGGCAGCCTGGCTGGCAACGGGTCGCGCACGAAGACATCACCGGCGCCGTGGTCGCGGCGCTCGAAGCCGGCGACGA
The DNA here is from genome assembly GCA_963823475.1 of uncultured beta proteobacterium. GTDB lineage: Bacteria > Pseudomonadota > Gammaproteobacteria > Burkholderiales > Casimicrobiaceae > VBCG01. Next base: position 3,904 of record CAWGLS010000011.1, on the reverse strand, counting down.
GGAAAAGCGCAAGCTCATCAAGCGGCTGGTGCGCAGGCGCGGCGCGCGCAAGCCGGCCGGCGAATTCGCCGGGCTCGTGGGCAGCCGCATGTACGAGATCTTTCGCAAGCGCGAAATGATCTACTACCGCTACGTCTATCGACGAAGCTAGCGTCGCCCCCGCTGCGCACGCAGCGGTGAACGTCGTATCGGCGCCACGCACGGCAGGGGCCGGCAACGCCGCCGCGCCAGCGCCAAATGCTTCCGCCGTCGCCTGCGGTCCGGCGATCGCCGCGGCGGATGCCTGCCGCGCACGGCCACGCCATTTCCGCCATTGAGTGCGGTGCCGAACAGACCCGGTCGCCGCGATGGCGCATAAACAGGCATCGTCTCCGGCCGCCCGCAAAGGGCTGCAGTGACCGGGACGATGGCGGTGCAGACGGTGGCAACAGGCATTCGATCCGTCCGATGTGCCGCGCAGTCGTCCAGTCGAAGGAACACCAATGTTCGTCACGTCAAGCCGTTCCGCGTACTCCCAGCTGTCGCAATCGATCGGGCGCACACGCGATTCGCTCCGCGGACGGATGCACGTCGCCGGCAACGAGCGTCAGCATCCGCCGATGGATTCCGCGGCACGCCAGGATCTCGCGTTGCGGATCAGCATGATCGACGGCGTGTCGCTCACGCAAGCGCGCCAGCAAATCGACCGGTTCCGGGGGATAGCGCTGCCCGACGCGCCGCAGCAGCGTACGCCGGTCGAGAGCGCCGCCCGCCCGCCGAACCATTACCCGAGCCTCGGCATTGCGATGGTCTGACGGCCAAGACGTACGCGTTGCGGCGGGACGACGTCGTCGAAAGGCGTCCTCCGCCGCCGGGAAGGGGGATGCCGCAGCAGCGCGGCGAAGGTGATCGCCCGGCCCGGCGTTCGACGTGGCGTCCTTCGTCGGGAGCACGGCAGCGTATGGCCGCTTCCTGGTAGGCGGTATGGCATTTGCTTGGTGGCACGCGTTGCGCTTCACAACTCTTCCACCCTGGATCGATTGATGTTCTATCGCGTTGTTCTGCAAGGCCGCGCCGCCGGTGACCACGACCCGGGCACGGTCCAGCGCGAATTCGCCCGCGTCACCGGCATGTCGGAGTCCGTCACCGAACGCCTGTTCGCGCAGACGCCGCATCAGCTCAAGGAACGGGTGTCGAAGGCCGATGCCGAGCGCATCGCCGACACGCTGCGCGCCATCGGGGCCGCGGTCACCGTCGAGCGCGACCTGCTCGCGTCGCTGGAGGCCGTCGACGGCGACATCCACGAACTCGTGGCGCCCGCCTACCGCGGCCCGCCCACCCTCGTACCCGGCTCCGAGCCTGCCCCCGCGCCGGCACCGCCCGGCGCGGCGAAACGGATGCGCCGGCGCCTGCGGCCCTACGTGCCGCTGCTCGTGGCCGCGCCAGTGGTGGCCGTCCTGCTGGTCGTTCTGGCGCCCTTCATCGAGGACTTCCTGAGCACCCTGACCCCCGACCGAGCGGTACCGCCCGCGCCGGCCAAGTCGCAGCCGACGCAAGTGCCAGCCGTGCGCGCGCCCTTGAATGCCGGCCTCCTGCATGGCCCGTGGCGCTGCACCGACCAGCGCACCGGCATGTCGGCCTATTGGACGTTCGGCGCCGAAGGCACGCTCACCTACCACGGCGACACGTTCAACGAGAGCGCGACCGGTGCCGGCGACCCCGACATTCCCGGCGGCTGGCAACTCGACGGCAACCGCCTCCTGTTCACGCTCGCGCAGAAGCCCCCGGTCACCTACCATGTGAGCGACCTTAACCTCGCGCGATTGCGCTACGACGACGGTGGCGATGTCGATGTCGAGTGCCGCCGGCCGTAGGCACATTCGCGCTATCCCGGCATTTCGAGTTCAACTGCGGCACCGGCCCCGATGCGCAGCGCCGACGGGCCGCGGTGGTCGGCGGTGCGCTCGTCCGGCTTACCGATGCGCTCGTATCAGCTCGGCGTGTGCGCGAACGTGTACTCGCCGAGCGACCGCTCGCCCGACTCGTCCACCGCGACGAGCTGGACGCGGAACGTGTGGGCCGGCAACTTCCTCAGTGCCGTGGCCGAGGGCAACGAGAGCAACTCCTCGGCATCCGGATCGAAAGGCACGTCCTCCACGCCGCCACCGCTGCACGTGGCCGTCGCCCAGATCGATGCTCTGCAACGCATCGACGCGCTGCACGCCTGCGAGTGCCACCTGCAGGCGGCTGACCACGGCGTCGTCGTTCGCGCCGATCGTGCAGGCCACGCGCCCGCCCGGTGCCACCCGATACTCGCGGACGCGCATGCCCTGCCGCTTCATCTGCTCGAGGAAGGGTTGCGTGATCACGGCTTGCACCGCGCCACTGCGCACCACCGCGCGAATGCCGAACGCCAGGGCGGCGAGCGCTTCGAGCCGCCGCGTGCAGGTCGCGCAGCCGAACAGGTGCTCCTCGATCGGTGCTTCGGCCGCCGCCGGCAGCTCGCCGAGCCAGTAGGCCAACCAGCGGCTCGAGCTCGATCGGCGTCGCGCAGCGTGGGCCCGTCATGCCGCCCCCGCGTCCATGCATCCGCGCAGCCGCGCAAGCGCGCGGTGGCGGATGACGCGCACATTGCCGGCCGCAAGCCCCAGTTCCTTCGCCACTTCGTCGCTCGACCGGTCGGCGAAGAACGTCTGCACCACAACCGTTCGCTCGCGCTCGGCGAGCGCCTGCAGGCACCCGGCGAGCTTGTCCGCATCGAGCGCCAGGGGCTCGGACGCCTCGACCGCCTCGGCGGTGTCGCCGTAGGTTTCGAGCAGCGTCTCGCGGCGCCAGGTGCCGCGCCGGATCTCCAGCACGACCATCCGGCACATGCCCAGGACGAACGAGGCGATCCGCTCGGGCTCGCGCAGCTTGCCGGCGCGCAGCCGCTCGAGCGTCATCAGGAGCACCTGCTGCATGAGGTCGTGGGCCGCATGCCGATCGCGCAGGTGGCGCAGGCCGTAGAGCCGCACGCGTGGCGCCAGCCGCCGGTAGAGTTCCGTCTCGGCGGCGGAATCGATCGCCGCGCCGGCGGCCGCAATGCGGCGCGCGAGCGCGGCGTCCTCGAGCGTATTGGCGTCTTCCGGCACGCCGGAAATATTACGGTCATTTGCGAAGGATGTGTAACGCCAGGGCGATTCGTTACACAACCGGAGGGCATCCCAACCACGGAGGATCCCATGATCACCAACGCAGCAAGCGGCACCAACGTCCACGAGATCGCCCCCGGCATCTACCGCATCAACACGCCGGTGGACATCCCCGGCGGCCCGCGCTTCAACTTCAACCAGTACCTGCTCGCCGACGCCGAGCCGCTGGTCTTTCACACCGGCCCGCGCCGCATGTTTCCGCTCGTCGCCGAGGCGATCGGCAAGGTACTGCCGCTGCCGACGATTCGCTACGTCGCCTTCTCGCACGTCGAAGCCGACGAATGCGGCGCGCTGAACGACTTCCTCGCCGCGGCGCCCGGCGCAGTCCCGGTCTGCGGCCAGGTCGCCGCGATGGTCTCCGTGAACGACCTCGCCGACCGCCCTGCCCGCGCCTTGGCCGACGGCGAAGTCCTGCGGACCGGCCGGCACGCGCTGCGCTGGTTCGACGCCCCGCACGTGCCGCACGGCTGGGAATGCGGCTTCATGATGGAAACGGACACGCGCACGCTGCTTTGCGGCGACCTCTTCACGCAGGGTGGCAGCGGCGCCACGCCGAGCACCGAGTCCGACATCCTGGGCCCAAGCGAAGCGTTCCGCGGTGCGATGGACTATTACGCGCATGCCCCGAACACCGCCGCGGTACTGGAGCGCCTGGCGCGCGAGCAACCGCAGGTGCTGGCCTGCATGCACGGTAGCGCGTGGCGGGGGGACGGCGCGGCGTTGCTGCGCGCGCT
>CAWGLS010000010.1:0-79935 GCA_963823475.1 uncultured beta proteobacterium | reverse complement strand
CGGCATGCCAGCCCAAAACTCAAAGTCACCATCGCATCCAGGTTTGCTTTTGACCACCGTATGGTCGGCGCCGGCTACGGCTTACGTCCTCCGAAAGATCGATTACAAGGCTTCAACAACATCCAATCGAAGATCAGGTTCGGCTCGATGCTCACAACAACTATCGCCGCAACCCGTGCAGCCGCACGAACGACTGGCTCATTCTCATTGCTGAACGCGTGCATGGTGACCTGCGCACCTGCCCCCGGTAATATAGAGACGGCATCAGTATCGAATCATTACAATGGGATCCGAAAAAAAATCACGCAACATGCGTTCGTCAAGTTGACCTTGGTCAAACTGCAGGCCCCGGAGCGCCATACCGTAGTGGCTGCCAGTTATCCTTACGGCAGCAAGACCTTGTAGGAGAAGAATGATGAAGACAATCGGTCAAAGGAGCCTCGCGGCGGCTTTCGGCTTGGCTGTTGCCATTAGCTTATCGGCATTGGCTTCGGCCCAGCAGCAGACCCCGGATACCCAAAAGAATCAGCCCGCCCAGCAGACTACGCCCGGTCAACCCTCGCCCGGCATGGGACACGGAATGATGAAGGACGGCATGGAACACGGCAAGATGGGCCGGAAAGGGATGGACGGCGAACACGGCAAGATGGGCGGCAGGATGCACCAAGGCGGTTCGGATTCGAAGAAAGACGCACCCGCGACCACCGGAGCCAGCCCGTCCACAAATTCGAACACTGCACCGCCCACCGGCAGCAAGTAATCGTCTGGATTGCCTGACAGCTCGATAGGATCCCGAGCTGTCGGCAATTGGCGTCCTTAGACGGAGCGCCCACATTGTCCGCTCAAGATCGAGATCTGCAGCGTCGCGCTCGATCGAAAAGCATCGGAGCACGTCCGCTTGCCTTCTGAAAGGAGAGTAACGACTCTCGACCCGCAAAGTTGCGGCTTGAGAGCTGACCTCGAAACGACCGGGAGGTGCCGGCAATGGGCGTCTTTGCGGCGTTTGCGGCGACTGCCGCCTACCGCGTAAGCGAATTCGGCCCGCGCTCCATCGGGGTTTTTCTCTCCCGCACATCCCATTCCCCTTACGGATTAGACTCCGCCGTTGAGGCGCCCTCGTTCTCGCCATCCACAAACGGCCGATTATTGCCGGCATGGCCAAGAGAGGTAATATACGAATTCGGTTGTCTCCACCGCCTCCGCCGATAGACATAACAAGAGGGAAAGCGATGCCGGCTGACGAGACCATTGACCGTGCGACCGGTCGGACGCTGCAGATAGCGATCTTTGTACGGCAGCGGCTTTGGGAAACGATCACCGTGAGATCCGTGCTGCCGAAGTCGCAGCGCGATCTCCGCCTCGATCTATTTCGCGGTCTGGCGAACTGGCTGATCTTTCTGGGTCACATCCCGGACTCGGCGCTCGCCTGGTTCACGACCCGGAACTACGGCTTCAGCGATGGAGCCGACCTGTTCGTGTTGATCTCCGGATACACCGCGACCTTCGTATTCGGCAAGATCATGATGGATCGCGGCTTTGTAATCGGAGCGACCAGGCTGTTGCGCCGAGTGTGGCAGCTCTATGTCGCCCATTTGCTGCTTTTCCTGTCGTTTACCTCACTTCGGTGCATTACCTTTCGCACAGGTTCGATGATCCGCATCTCATGGATCAATTCAACGTCGCGCACCTCTATGAATTTTCCCGTCGAGACGCTTTCGCAGGGCTTGGTGCTGAAATTTAAGCCGCTCAATCTCGACGTCCTGCCACTCTACATCGTGTTGATGGCGGCATTCCCGATCGTACTTTGGTTCATGCTGCGATGGCGCAACGCCGTCATGGTCGGATCGATCGGGCTATACCTGGCCGCTCGTCACTACGGCTGGAACTTCGAATCCTATCCTGCGGGAGTGTGGTACTTCAATCCCGTTTGCCTGGCAGTTGCTCTTCGTTCTTGGAGCCTGGCTCGCGCTCGGGGGCGCCGAGGCCAGTCGATGGCTGCTCCGTTCTCGGATTCTCTATGCGCTTAGTGCCGGCTTCTTGCTGTTTGCTCTCGTGATCACCCTGGCGGAGCGGATTCCGCGAGCTACGACAGCTCATCCCCGATGTCATCGCCAAAATGTTCATCCCCAACGACAAGACCAATCTCGCGCCTTACCGAGTGATCCATTTGGCCAGCCTGGCGTATTCATCGTCGTCTCGCTCTCATTCCGATCGACTGGCCCGGACTGCAGTGGCCCATCTTCAAGCCGCTGATCAGGTGCGGCCAGCAATCGTTGCCGGTCTTTTGCGTGGGCCTCTTCCTTCCTTCGTCGCCCATTTTGTGCTGGAATTCGGTTCGGAGGGGATTTTGGTCCAGCTCCTGGTCGGCGCCGCCGGTCTGTGCGATCCTGACGATCATCGCCTACTATCGCACTTGGTCGAAGCAGCTCGACAAGAGTTTGTCTTCCGGGGGAATAGATCGACTCGCCGGCAGGCGCAGGTGGCGAGCCGCAAATCTGAAGTCGACGGACCAAGATCGTCCGTCGGGTGGGGAGGCAGTGGACGCGGATGATAACCTCGGAGCGGATCTTCAACGAGCAAACGCAAGGCGCGATTCTGCACGGACTTCACTGGACCGCGTCGGCCATCGAGCTGCTCGGAGTGGTGGTGATCGTCTGCGGCGTGTTAGCCGCCACGGTCTGGTCGCTCCGCGAATTGCGTCACGGCGGATTTGCCGAAGCATTTCGTTCGTATCGGGCGAACCTCGGTCGAGGCATTTTGCTCGGGCTTGGAATTCCTGATCGCCGCCGACATCATCGGTATGGTCGCGATAGTTCCGTCGTTCGATCGGCTGGGCATCCTGGCCCTTATCATCGTGATCCGCACCTTCTTGAGCTTCTCGCTTCAGATTGAGATCGAGGGCCGATTGCCTTGGCAGCGGCATGCGGCTGCGCCGGACGATTTGAATCGTGCCGGTCTCTGAACCTGCGGAACCTCACCTCGATTTCAGGTTCGATGGCAATTCTCGATGTCTCGATCGGGGCATAGGCATCCCTGAGACAATCGACGTTCTAAACGGCCATTCGTACCGATTTCAGCAAGCGTCCACCAAGTCGGGCCGGATCAATTATCCGTGTAATATCCAATAGGGTTTTCCGTCCTTCTTAGTAGTTGATCTGCGTCAACCTGCCCTGGTTTCGAGATGGTAGGCAAATGATCGGCAATCATCAGCCAAGAATGGAGCGTTCCATGGATAACACCAAGAAGTTCGTCAGAACCGGGGTCGCGCTTGTCATATTGGGTCTGGCTTCGGCCGCGCTGCCAACGGCAAGAGCAGCGGCTGCAGATCCGTTGCAGCTTGCGATGATGGACGAAATGAAGATGAAGTCCGGCTCATCGGACAGCTCCCAGCAACATGGGCCAGCCCGGCACCCAATCCCAGGGCATGGGGGGCATGGACGACAAGATGAAGATGCCCATGCAGAAACCGATGGGCGGAATGGGGCCGATGGGCGGAATGGGCCAGCCCGGCGGCCAATCCCAAAATATGGGTGGCGGCATGGATGACATGATGCGGATGATGCGGATGATGCATGGTCAGATGGTATCCGATCCAAAGCCGGATGGCGCCCAACGCCGAGGTTACCACTAGCGGGCCGGCGGACGTCACTGAACGCCTGGAAGGGCGGATCGCTTTCCTGAAGGCCGAGTTGCAGATCACTGACAAGCAATCAACGGATTGGAACCTTTGGGCCGATGCGCTACGCTCCAGCCGCCAGCATTTGTTGGAGGCACGCAAACTCCTCGTCATGGATGACAAAATTTCCGGTTCCGAGCGGATTGAGCATTACGAGCGCCATCTGACGGAACGCCTGGAAGCGATCAAGGCAGCGCGCACCGCCTTCAATCGTCTGTATGGAAACCTGAGCGACGACCAGAGAAAGACGGCAGACACCATCGTGCTGCCCTTGATCGCGACGTTCTGACGATGCCCTGAAGGCGGAGGTCATGTCGAGACTCGTAGCGTCTTTCGGAAGTCGACGTGGCCTCGTTGCCTTGGCTTTTTGGGGCTCGTTTGCTGCGAGCGCAAGGCCGCCGGCGTCTCGCCGGACAGTGGCCTATCTCAGCCGAAGAGCACCCAAGCTGTTGGGTCGGGGGTTGCCATTCATGCCGCGGACGATCGGCGTGGGGTCGAACGGTCAAACGAAAGTGCGGTAGCTGCGCGACCGAACCGAAGGTGGCAATTCGCCCAATCGGCAGATGAACATTCGGCACATCATCCAGGCGGCTGAATTCCTCGGAGCTGATGCCGCACCTCAGTCGAATAGCCAAGCTACTCCACCAGGCACTCCAAGCGTCGGCTCACCGGGGTCTTCATCAAGCGCGCCGAACTCCGGCATGATGAACATGATGGGCGAAATGATGGGCCGCCCGCGCAAGGAGTTCTATCCATCATTGATGGAAATGCCGCCCCTTACCCCGGAGCAGCGCCTCAATCTAGAGTCCCAGGCTCGCGGCCGAATCAATTCAGATATCGACGGCATCCGGCCGCTGAAAAGAATCTGCGGCATGCAATCGCTGGAGGTGACATTGCCGCGGCAGATCAGGCGGCGAGGCAAATCCGCGATTCTCTCAACCAGGTCCAGAGCGGTGTCACTGTGCTGCGGGCGCTGAATGAAGGATCCCCCCCGCAACAGATCGCGCAGAACTGGTTCAAATCTCAGATGAACCTTGCGCCTGAACCACTGCATTCAAATGCAGAGGGGCTGTTCGGCATCTCCTGGTTTCACCTCATCACGATGGGACTCCTTGCGATCTTCTCTGCGGGAATGCTTGCCGTCTATGTGGGACGGATGCGCCGGGCCAACGCACTCGTCGATCGACTGACCCGCGTGCCCGCGCCCCGCCCGTCATCGCCAACTACCACTCCGGTGCCTCGAACGAGCGGTGCGACGGACCTCAAGGCTCCGATGGTCCCGCCACAGGGCAACACGAGTGGCCAGCCTACTCGGGTTGGGGACGGGACTGTTCCGCCCGAACCCGGCACCCGCGGTGGCACGGCAAAGCCGGGCGGCCTATGGAAGGGCAGGCTCAGAATCTGCGCGATTTACAGGGAAACACCGAGTGTGAAGACGTTCCGCCTTCAGGATCCGGCGGGGGGCGCTATTCCATTCACATTCCTGCCCGGTCAATTCTTGACCTATTCCGCCGAGATTGATGAAGACTGTCCGGTGGTCCTATACGATTGCATCATCTGCAGCCCAGACCGCCTATGTCGAAACCACGATCAAGCGCGAGGACGGCGGAGTTTTCTCCGAGTACATGCACGGCCAGATCAAGGAGGGAGACCTCGTCGAGGTGATGGCTCCTTCGGGCGCGTTCACTTTCACTGGGAAGGAATTCGATAGCGTGGTGCTTATCGGCGGCGGCGAGGCAATCACGCCGTTGATGGCGGCGGTACGCTACCTGTCGGATATTGCGTGGCCAGGCTCGATTTACCTGGTCTACGGCGCTCAAACCACGGAGCACTTCATCTTCCGGGATGAACTGGAATTCCTGCAGCGCAAGATGAACAACTTGCATGTTGCTGCAACCATGGTGCGGGCCGCGGGTACTTCATGGATGGGTGCCGAGGGTCAGATCACCGGCGATTTCTTGATGCGATCCGTGCCCGATTTGGCAAAGAGACGGGTCCACCTGTGCGGCCCTCCGAGGATGATGGAGGCGCTCAGGAAGCTGCTTGGCGAGCTCGGTACCCCGTCCGAACAAATCAAGACCGAGGCATTTGGTCCTGCGCTCGGAGCTGTTCCTCCTCCGGGAATGACGATCGTCGAAGAAGGCAAACCCGAAACTGGCGCTGGCCACGAGGACGCGCCGGCGATCGGGCCGGCTACGGCGTCAATCCGCTTCGCCAAGTCAGGCAAGGTTGCTCCGTTACCTCCGGACAAGAGCGTCCTCGAAGTCGCCGAGTTGGTCGGTGTGCGGATTGATTTTTCCTGCCGTGCAGGCATCTGCGGCGTCTGCAAAGATCTATCTGCTTGAAGGGTCTGTCACGATGGAAGTGCAGGAGGCGCTGACGGAGGAGGACAAGGCGCAGGGCATGATCCTGGCGTGCCAGGCGAAGTCGATTGGCAATCTGGTCGTCGAGGCTTGATGAGGGCCGCAAGAGGACGCCTATCGTTGATTGTCCCTCCGGCGAGCCTCTTGCTGCTCGTACCCGCCTTTCTGCTCCATTCTGATCCGAGGTTTGCTGGGAAGTTCCGCCGGCTTTGCCCTGGGCACGCCCGCCGCGATGTTGATGGTTCTGCTCCTCATCTATCCGCTCACTAAGTACAGCCGAAGTTTCAAGGCGCTTGTCACGCGGCTGGTATCGATGAAGGCCCTGCTTGGCTTTCACGTCTATGCCGGCATTGCCGCATCATTTCTTGCCGTACTTCACAGCGGACACAAGTACGAAGAGTCCGATAGGGATTGCCCTCAATCGCCAGTATGTTGATCGTGGTGGTGACCGGATTCGTGGGGCGGTACTATCTGCCGCAGACCGCCACCGAAATTCGAGAGCAGCAAACTCATCTATCAACATTGCGGTCCGCCTATGATCGGACAGCGCTCACCCTATCCGCTCGGGAGATGGCCATTCCCGACGGTCCTCCCGTAAGGACGGCTGCCCTTCAAGAGGTGCCGCTGTTGCAACTCGTCGACAGCATTTCGGACCTTGAATACGCGATCGGGTCACAAGAGGCCGTCAAGAAGATATTCATGCAGTGGATCGGCCTCCACGTGGTTGCGGCAATCGCAATGTACGCGCTGCTGGCGCTGCACATTGCCGGCGAAGTCTATTACGGGCTGCGGTGGCTTACGTGAGCGTGCGCGCTTTCATCTATACGGCCCTTGTAACGCTCGCCATCACAGGCGTAGCGGCGGTATCGATCGGTTTGTACCGCGACGGTTCCCTCGCGGTTTCCGGTTGGACAGACGCCGTTGTCCCTGGCCCGCTTTCGGAAAAGCATGCATTTCTGTCCAAGAAATGCGAGACGTGCCATACGCCAACCAAGGGCGTCCAGGCGGCCGCGTGCATCGCCTGCCATACGATGGCCGCCGCCGATCTCGGCAAGCAGTCGACCGCGTTTCACGCGACCAACAAAGAATGTCGCGGATGTCACATCGAGCATACGGGCGGCGTCCGAGCTACCAAGATGGACCATGCGACGCTGCTGCGCATAGGATCATTTCCGCAAGGCAAAAACACCTCTGCGCGCGCGATCAGTGAACAGATGATGGCCGAGTTGAAAGAATTCCTCCGATTGCCGACTTCCAACCAACCGGAAAAGGCAGGTCTCGATTGTGCCAACTGTCACAGCAATCGTGAGCCGCATCGCGGCCTATTCGGGCGTGATTGCGCCAGCTGTCATACTTTGGATTTTTGGCGGATTGCTCAGTTCCTGCACCCTTCCCCGACGTCCAAGGAATGCGCACAGTGTCACCAGGCGCCGCCAAGCCACTATATGATGCATTTCATTATGATGGACCGAATGATCACCGGTCAGGAAGCGGCCACCTACGTCGTCTCCGTAAGGGCGCGGTGGCCGGATCAGGTGTAGAGCGTGCCGGTGTTGACGACGGGCTTCACCTCGGACTCGCGCGCAGAGCACCACCAGCAGGTTCGACACCATCGCCGCCTTGCGCTCGTCGTCGAGCGTCACGACCTGCTTGGTCGGAAAGCTCCTTCAGCGCCATCTCCACCATCGACACCGCGCCATGCACGATCTTCGCGCGCGCCGCGATGACGGCTTCGGCCTGCTGGCGGCGCAGCATCGACCTGCGCGATCTCCGGTGCGTACGCGAGGTGGGTGAGGCGCGCCTCCTCGACGACGACGCCGGCCTGCTCCAGCCGCGCCTGCAGTTCGCGCACGAGGGCCTTGGCCACGACATCGGCGGCCGCAGCAGCGTCGGCTCGTGCACGTCGTCGGTCCGGTCCTCGGCGTCGTAGGCGAACGACGAGGCGAGATGGCGCACGGCGGCCTCGCTCTGCACCTTGACGAAGTTCTCGTAGTCGTCGACGTCGAACACGGCCTGCGCCGTATCGTCGACGCGCCAGACGACGACAGCCGCGATCTCGATCGGATTGCCGCGCTTGTCGTTGACCTTCAGCCGGTCGCCGTTGAAGTTGCGCGCCCGCAGCGACATCTTCTTGCGCGTGTAGAACGGGTTGGTCGCCCGCAAGCCCGGCACGCGGCTGGTGCCGCGATAGGCGCCGAACAGCTGGAGGATCGCCGCTTCGTTGGGCTGCAGCGTGTAGAGGCCGGCGAGCGTCAGGACGCCCGCGATCAGCAGCACGATGCCCGCGGAGAAATACCCCCAGCGCGATGCCGTGGAACGAGATGGCGCCGGCCAGCAGCAGCCCGCCCCCCGTCAGCAGCAGCAACGCGAGCAGCAGCGCCACGAAGCCATTGGCGGTGCCGATGGGAGTTTCGTCATGCGCCGGCGCCTTGGGAAGGATCATGCGTTCCATCGTCGTCTCCGTCCTCGAATAGGGGCTCGCACCGCCATGGCCGTTCGCACCTTGTATCAAAATGATATCATTTTTATATCACGTGATGTCAATGACCGTTCGGCGGGATGGCGTCCTTGCAGTGAATCGGAGAAATTATGACTATTAGTCATGGAGTTATCGATATGTCGAAGAACTCACATCAACAAAAAAGGCCCGCATGGCGGGCTTCGGGAGTGAACGAATCGCCGGGCCCGCTGATCATGTTTTCGGGTCGAACTTGAGCGCCGCCGAGTTCAGGCAGTACCGCATGCCGGTGGGCTCCGGGCCGTCGGGAAAGACGTGGCCCAGGTGCGCATCGCAGGCGGCGCAGACGACCTCGGTGCGGCGCATCCACAGCGTGTGGTCCGACTCTTCGCGGACGTTCTCCTTCGCGAGCGGCGCGAAGAACGACGGCCAGCCGGTGCCCGATTCGAACTTGGTGTCGGACGCGAACAGCGGCGTCCCGCAGCAGACGCAGCGGTAGGTGCCGTCGCGGTGGTTGTCCCACAGGGCGCCCGAGAACGCGCGCTCGGTGCCCTTCTTGCGCGTGACGCGGAACTGCTCGGGCGTCAGCTGGGCCTTCCATTCGGAATCCGGTTTCTGCACTTTGTCGACCATGGTGTCTTCGTCCCTTCGTTTGGTGGTGGCGGCGGGGTCCGGCCGCCTCGAAGTCACGCAAGCCCGTACGCTATAGTGTCGCCTTTCCGCCGTGGCGCTGGCTTCCCGCGCACTTTCACTCCTTCCCGCACTTTGGCCCGTCCCGCGTGTCCTTAGAAGCTGCTGCCCCCGAGTCGTTCCGCCGCGACGTCCGCGTCATCGGTCTCATCGGCGTCGCCCACGCCTGCTCGCACTTCTTCCAGCTGGCACTGGCGCCGCTGTTTCCGCTGCTGCGCAACGACTTCGACGTGTCGTGGACAGCTGCTCGGATTCTTGGTCGGTGTGTTCTACGCGGTCAGCGCCGTCACCCAGTTCGTCGCCGGCTTTGCCGTCGACCGCGTCGGCGCGCGGCCGGTGCTGCTGTCGGGCATCGGACTGCTCGCCGGCGGCACGGTGCTGGCATCGCTCGCACCGGGTGCGTACTGGCTGTTTCCCATCGTTGCGTTGATGGGCGCGGGCAACGGCGTTTTCCACCCCTGCGATTTCGCGATCCTGAACGCCAACGTGGCGCCGCGCCGGCTGGGGTATGCCTATTCGACGCACGGCGTCGGGGGCAACCTGGGCTTCGCGCTGGCGCCAATCGTCAGCTACGCGCTGGCGGCCGCGTTCGACTGGCGCGTGGCCCTCGCCTGCATGGGGTTGGCCGGTCTCGTGGTGCTCGGCGTGTTCGCCACGCAGCGGGGGTACCTGACGTCGCACCGCGCGCAGGATGCGCACGAGCACACGCTGGAAAGGCAGCATGGCGTTGTTCCTGCAGCCGGCCATCGCGCTGTGCTTCTGCTATTTCGTCGTGCAGGCGATGGCCTCCGTCGGCCTGCAGACGTTCCTGCCGTCCGCGCTCAACAGCGGGCTCGACGTGCCGCTGGTGCTGGCGGCGTCGGCGGTGACGGCCTACCTGCTGGGCGGCACCGGCGGCATCATTTGCGGCGGGTTCCTGGCCGCGCGCACGTTGCGCCATGACCTGGTCGCCTCGGTGGGACTGCTGGCGGGTGCCTGCCTGCTGGCCGTCGTGGGCTTCGGCGCGCTGTCGTTGCCGATGATCGTCCCGGTGTTCGCGCTGGTCGGGTTCTGCATGGGCAGCACCGGCCCGTCGCGCGACCTGATCGTCCGCAATGCCACGCCGAAGGGCGCGGCCGGGCGCGTCTATGGATTCGTCTACTCCGGCCTCGACTTAGGCGCGATGGTCGGCCCGGTCTGGTTCGGGCTCATGCTCGATCACGCGCTCGGCCGCGAGATGTTCTACGTCGTGGCCGCGCTGCTGCTGCTCGCCGTGGGCACCGTCTATCGCGTACGGCGCGCGACCGTGACGGCCTGACGCCGACCGCCCACCAGACGGAACTGCGATGGATCTCGGAATTGCCGGTCGCCGCGCGCTGGTCTGCGCGGCCAGCAAGGGGTTGTGGCGCGGTTGCGCGGAAGCGCTCGCGAAGGAGGGCGTCGACGTGACGATCCTCGCGCGCACGGAAAGCGACGTCGCGCGCACCGCCGCGGAGATCGGCGCCGTCTGCGTGTTCCTGTGCAGTGCGCACGCGGGCTACCTCGTCGGGCAGAACATCCTGCTCGACGGCGGCTCGTATCCCGGCACCTTCTGACCACCGCTTACCCGACGATGGGCACCACCATGATCGACCTCTACTACTGGACGACGCCCAACGGCCACAAGATCACGATCTTCCTCGAGGAAACGGGCCTCCCGTACCGGGTGAAGCCGATCAACATCTCGAAGGGCGACCAGTTCCAGCCGGACTTCCTCGCGATCTCCCCCAACAACCGCATCCCGGCGATCGTCGATCACGAGCCGCCCGACGGCGGGCAGCCGCTGCCGCTATTCGAGTCCGGCGCGATCCTGCTCTACCTCGCCGGCAAGACCGGGCGCTTCTATCCGGCGGACCTGCGCGGCCGCTGCGAATGCATGCAATGGCTGTTCTGGCAGATGGGGGGCTTGGGGCCCATGGCCGGCCAGAACCATCATTTCGCGTTGTATGCGCCGGAGAAGATTCCGTACGCGATCGATCGCTACGTCCAGGAAACGGGGCGGCTGTACCGCGTGCTCGACCGGCGCCTGGCCGACCGCGAATTCGTCGCCGGCGACTACAGCATCGCCGACATGGCGTGCTACCCGTGGATTTCGCCGGTGCGGCAGAGCCAGGACATCGAGGATTTTCCGAACCTGAAGCGCTGGCTCGCGACGATCAAGGCGCGGCCCGCCGTCGAGCGTGCGTACGAAATCGCGAAGCGGATCAACGAACGGCCGTCGATCACCGACGAGCAGTCGCGCAAGGTGCTGTTCGGGCAGGACAAGGACACGCTGCCGAAGTGAACGCGCGGTCGCGCAGTCCTTGTAGTCGGTCATCTGCGCGTCGTTCTCGCCGAAGTCCGTCGACGTGTGCCGCAGGTACCGCACGTAGCCGCCGCCGATCCTCGGGGCCGCGCGTCGCGCGCGTGCAGCCTTATTAGCCGCGCGCGAGCGGAATCACCGTCGCCGGCGTGTCCATCGCGGCCACCGCGTCCGCCGCGGCCTCCAGCAGCGGATCGACATCGAACGCGATGTCGCCGTCCGGTTCCGGGCGTCCGGTGGCGCGCACCGCCGCGAAGTTCTGCAGTGCGCGGTCCATGAGGTGCGACGCCTCGACCTTGCCGAGCGCGTTGAAAATGGAATCGCCGCGGCCGGGGTACGTGCGTTCCCATTCGCGCAGCATGAGGCCGACCTGCTTGCGCTGCAGGTTTTCCTGCGAACCGCAGAGCGTGCACGGGATCAGCGGAAACTGCTTCAGTTCCGCGTAGCGCGCGAGATCGCGCTCGCGGACGTACGCGAGCGGCCGGATGACGACGTGCTTGCCGTCGTCGGACACGAGCTTGGGCGGCATCGTCTTCAGCTTGCCGCCGAAGAAGAGGTTCAGGAAGAACGTGGCCATCAGGTCGTCGCGATGGTGGCCGAGCGCGATCTTGGTCGCGCCAAGCTCGCCGGCGACGCGGTACAGCACGCCACGCCGCAGCCGCGAACACAGCGAGCACATGGTGGCGCCTTCCGGAATCAGGCGTTTCACCACGCTGTACGTGTCCTGCTCGGCGATGCGGAACGGGACGCCCAGCTCCGTCAGGTAGCGCGGCAGGACATCCGCGGGAAAGCCCGGCTGCTTCTGGTCCAGGTTGACGGCGACGATCTCGAACGCCACGGGCGACCGCCGCTTAAGCGCCAGCAGCACGTCGAGCATGCCGTAGCTGTCCTTGCCGCCGGACAGGCAGACCATCACCCGGTCGCCGGCCTCGATCATCGCGTAGTCGCCGATCGCCTCGCCGACCTGCCGTTGCAGGCGCTTCGTGAGCTTGTTGGCCTCGAACTCCGCCTTGCGCGGGTCGCGGGGGCGGGGGACGGGCGTACCCGCGGCGGCTGCGGCCACCGGGGCGTCCATGGGAATCGGCGCGCCATCGTCCATAACCCGCGATTTTAGCCGATGCGGGCTCGGCGGACGGATCAGGACAGGAGCAGCAGCACGGTCCCGATGCCGAAGGCCGCCGCGGCAAGGTAGACGGGAAGGGGCGGCTGCCATCGATCCGGCTCGGGCGGCGTCGGAGTCGACAGGTGGATCCGCGGCGCGGTGCGCGGTTGCGTTGCGCCCGGCCGCCGGAACGCGACGAGCTCGAGTTCCGCGAGACGGATGAGCTCGTGCTCGAGCTTGGGCGGCGCGATGCGATGGCGGGCCGCCAGCGTGGCGAACGTCCGCGGCTGCCCCAATTGCTTCAGCACGCGACGCTGGACGACAGAAAGGCCGCTGTGCGGCACCGTCATCTCGCGGTCGCCGCGCACGGTGCGGCCCCAAATGGTGTCCGGTTCGTAGTACATGATGTGGATCCCGAAGTGATCTCGTGTCGGTCGTGCCGCCAATGCCGCAAGTCCCGAAACGCCGGTGCCCGTCTCGTGCGAAAATCCGGCGTCCCGCCAGTTCGCCCCGGAAACTCGCAAACCATATGCCAGCTCGCCATCCACTCGTCGGTACGGCGGACCACGCCGCGGCACGGCGCGTCGCCTACGTCACGTAGATGACAAGCCCGCCCCCGGTTCCGCGCATTTCGAGCGTGTTCGACGCCGGCGCCATCGACGTCGTGGCCGCCGCCGATCCCGCCGACCTGCAGGTCGCGCTGCGCGCGGATTCACATGCGGAGTTCCGGCAGTGGTTCCATTTCCGCCTGCAGGGCGCGCGCGGGCGCGCCGCGCGCATCCGCTTCGTCAACGCGGCCGCGGCCACCTACGTCGACGGCTGGCGCGGCTACCAGGCCGTCGCCTCCTACGATCGCGACGACTGGTTTCGCGTGCCGACGACCTTCGACGGCACGGAACTGGTCATCGACCACACGCCGCTCACCGACAGCGTCTACTACGCGTATTTCGAACCCTACTCGTGGGAGCGGCATCTCGCGCTGCTCGGTCGCGCCGACGCGTCGCCGCGAGCCCGCGTCACCGACGTGGGGACGACACTCGACGGCCGCGACCTGAACGTCGTCACCGTCGGCACCGACGCGCCCGGCCGCAAGTCGCTGTGGGTGATCGCGCGCCAGCATCCCGGCGAAACGATGGCCGAGTGGTATGTCGACGGCATGCTCGAGCGGCTGCTCGACCCCGCCGATCCGGTGGCGCGCCGCATTCTGGAGCGGGCGGTGGTGCGCATCGTGCCCAACATGAATCCCGACGGCAGCGTGCGCGGCAACCTGCGCACCAACGCGGCGGGCGCCAACCTCAACCGCGAGTGGATGGCGCCGACGCAGGAACGCAGCCCGGAGGTGTTCCACGTCCGCGCGGCGATGCAGGCATCCGGCGTCGATGCGTTCCTCGATGTCCACGGCGACGAAGGATTGCCGTACGTGTTCACCGACGGCAACGAGCGACTGCCGACGTACACGCCGCGGATGGAAGCGCTGGAGCGCGGCTTTTGCGCGGCGCTCGCGGCGGCCAACCCGGATTTCCAGACGGTGCATGGCTATCCGTCGAACAAGGAAACGAAGGTCAACCTCACCGTGGCGTCGAAGTGGGTCGGGCACACGTACGGCGGACTGGCGCTGACGCTGGAAATGCCGTTCAAGGACAACGCCGACCTGCCGGACCCGCAGCGCGGCTGGAGCAGCGCGCGGTCGCGCCGGCTGGGCGCGGATTCGCTGACGGCGTTGTACGCGATGTTGCCGTCGCTGTAGCGTTAAGTCGTAGACTTTCCGGGCAGGCCAACGCGGCAAGGGGAGAGGCGTTCGTGCAGACGATCCTGGTGGCGAATCCGAAAGGCGGCAGCGGCAAGACGACGCTCGCGACGAACATCGCGGGGTGGCTCGCCGGCAAGCGGCAGCGCGTGGGGCTGCAGGATCTCGACCCGCAGCGATCGTCGACGCAATGGCTCGCGCGAAGGCCGGCGCTGTTTCCGCCCGTGGCCGGATTCGAGGGCGACGTCGGCAAGAAGGAGTTGCGCGACGTCGCGCCGGAGTGGCTGGTCGTCGACAGTCCGGCCGGACTGCATGGCGACATGCTGCGCGATGCGGTCAAGCGCGCGAATGCGCTGGTCGTGCCGGTGTCGCCGTCGGCGTTCGACATGGTGGCGACCGCCCATTTCCTGCAGGCGATCGCCGACGTCAAGGCCGTGCGGGACGGTGCTGTCGCCATCGCGCTGGTGGCGATGCGCGTCGATGCGCGCACGCGCGCGGCCGCCGAGCTCGACGCGTTTCTCGCCCAGTACGAGGCGCCGCTGGTGACGCACCTGCGCGACACGCAGGTGTACGTGTACTGCGCGCGCGACGGCTACTCGGTGTTCGACCTGCCGCGCTCGCGCGGCGAGCAGGACCAGGAGCAGTGGAAGCCGTTGACGCGCTGGCTCGCCCGCCACGCAGCAGTGCGCCAGGCGTAAATGCAAAACGGCGGCCGGCCGCCGTCCAGTCAACCTAGAGCAAATCGTCGGGCTCCGCCCGCGATTTGCCCCACTTCAGCTTTTCAATAGGCAGTCAGCGTCGTCGATTTTTCCAAGGGGTCGCGGCCGTCAGGCTCGCAACCCCTTCTGACTTATCTACTATTTTTTCGCTGCGTCCTTCGCCGCATCGACGGCCTTGGCGGCGGCATCCTTCGTCGCGTCGGCGGCAGCGTGCGGCGGCGTCCTTCGTGGCGTCCGCGGCCTTGCCGGCGGCTTCGCTCGTCTTCGCGGCGGCGTCCGCGGTTGCAGCCTTGGCGGCTTCGGCGGCCTTGGCGGCGGCGTCTGCCGTGGCGGCGGCGGCCGTGTCGGCGGACTTCTTGGCGGCTTCGGCGGCTTCCTTCGACTTGTCGCCGCACGCGGTCAGCGTGACGGCGAGCACCAGCGCGCTGAGCGCGGCAATGATGCCTTTCTTCATGGTGTTGCTCCCTGGAATGATTGATTTGACGGCGGGCGCCACACGGCTCCCGTCAGCCTGATATTCTAGCCGATTTGACCCCGCTTTGTCGCGCGCAGCACGCGATCCAGCCGGACACCGGCCGTCGCCGCAGCCGCGGCGCAACGGACGTGTCCGTGCCGGGATCGTCAGGGAAAACTGCGAGCCAGTCGCGCGCGGCGCCGCTCGACCAGCGCCAGCAGCACGCCGCTGCCCACGATGATGCCCATGCCGAGTGCCGACCAGCGGTCGGGCAGCTGGCGGAACACGACGTAGCCGAACAGTGTCGCCCAGACCATCTGCAGGTACGTGAATGGGGTGAGCAGCGACGCGGGGGCGATCATGAACGCGGTGATCAGCAGCCAGTGCGCGAGGCCGGCGAAGAGGCCCATCGCCACCAGCAGCCCGGCATCGGTCCACGAGTACGCGGCGCCGTCGAGCCCCCACGGCAGCGCGAGCGTGAAGCCGGCGGCGCCGACCAGCGCGCTGTAGAAAAGCGTGGTGTAGCTGCTGTCGCCGGGCAGCCTGCGCGTCAGGATCTGATAGAGCGCGTTGCAGGCCGCGGCGCCGATCGCCAGCAGCACCGCCGGGTGCAGCACCGCCGACCCCGGTCGCAGCAACACGAGGACGCCGGCGAAACCCATGATCGCCGCGGCCCAGCGGGTGCGCGTCGGCTTCTCGCCGAGCAGCGGCTGCGACAGCACGACGATGATGATCGGCGCCAGATGCATGAACGCCGATCCCTCGGCCAGCGGCAAGTACCGCAACGCGTAGAAGAAACAGCAGGTGGCGGCCAGCAGGAAGCCCGAGCGCAGCAGCTGCATCGAGAGGTTGCGCGTGCGCCAGAACGACGGGCCCGCGCGGTGGTACGCGAACGGCGTCACCACCAGCATCTGGCCGACGTAGCGCGCCCAGACGACGATGAACAGCGAATGGTCGCGGATCAAGAACTTGGCCGTGGTGTCGAGCGCCGTCAGCAGCACGCCGGCGAGCAGGAACAGCGGCAGCGCCCGGGCGAGATGATGCGGATGGTGGAGCAAAGGGGTCATCGCCGAAAGGAACAGGGCCGGTCGCCGTGGACCGGCCCTTCACCCAGCATCGTGGCGGACGTCAGCCGGGATGGATTCCGGGACGCACGCGGCGGGAACGCGAGCAGCCTTTAGGCGTTCACGCCGCGACCAGCTCGCGCAACACGAACGGCAGGATGCCGCCGCCGTTGTAGTAGTCGACTTCGATCGGCGTGTCGATCCGGCACAGCACCGTCACGTTCTGCGTGCTGCCGTCGTTGCGCGTGATGACGAGCGTCAGGTCCTGCTGCGGACGGATGTCCTTCGGCACGACGATGTCGATCGTCTCGTCGCCGGTCAGCCCGAGCGTCTGGGCGGAATCGGTGCCCTTGAACTGCAGCGGCAGCACGCCCATGCCGACGAGGTTCGAGCGATGGATGCGCTCGAAGCTGCGCGCGATCACCGCCTTGACGCCGAGCAACTGCGTGCCCTTGGCCGCCCAGTCGCGCGAGCTGCCGGAGCCGTATTCCTCGCCGCCGAACACCACGGTGGGCGTGCCGCGCGCGATGTACTTCATCGCGGCGTCGTAGATGAACATCTTGTCGGGGCCGGAGCCGTCCACGCACTGGAACAGCGTGACGCCGCCTTCCTCGCGCGTGCCGTCGGCGTGCGGCGGGATCATCAGGTTCTTGATGCGGACGTTGGCGAACGTGCCGCGCATCATGATCTCGTGGTTGCCGCGGCGCGAGCCGTAGCTGTTGAACTCGGCCTTCGGCACGCCGTTCTCGATCAGCCACTTGCCGGCCGGCGAGTTCTCCTTGATCGCGCCGGCGGGCGAGATGTGATCCGTCGTGATCGAATCGCCGAAGATGCCGAGGATGCGCGCGCCCTTGATGTCGGTGGTCGCGGCGGGCTTCATCGTGAAGCCGTCGAAGAAGGGCGGCTTGGCGATGTAGGTCGACGCCGGCCAGTGATAGACCTGCCCCGTGCTGCCGGCGATCTTGCCCCACATCGGATTGGCGTTGGCGAAGTCGCCGTACAGCCGGCGATAGACCTCCGGGTCGCGCGCGTGGTGCGCCACCGCGGCGATCTCGTGCGACGTCGGCCAGATGTCCTTCAGGTACACCGGCTCGCCGTTCCTGCCCGTGCCCAGCGGCTCGGTCGTCAGGTCGCGCAGCACGGTGCCGGCGATCGCGTACGCGACCACCAGCGGCGGCGACGCCAGGAAGTTCGCCTTGAGGTTCGGATGGATGCGCGCTTCGAAATTGCGGTTGCCCGACAGCACGGCGGCGCAGATCAGGTCGTTGCTGACGATCGCGTCGTTGAACTCGGGGGCCAGGTCGCCGGCGTTGCCGATGCACGTCGTGCAGCCGTAGGCGGCCACGCGTGAATCCGAGCTGCTCGAGATAGGGCAGCAGGCCGGCCTTCGTCAGGTAATCGGTGACCGTGCGCGAGCCGGGCGCCAGCGACGTCTTGATGTGGCGCTTGACGGTGAGCCCGCGCTCGACGGCCTTCTTGGCCAGCAGGCCGGCGGCGAGCAGCACGCCGGGATTCGACGTGTTCGTGCACGACGTGATCGCGGCGATCAGCACGTCGCCGTTGCCGATCGACACGTGCTTGCCGTCGGGCTCGACGAACTGGTCGGGCGTGGGCCGGTTGTTGACCATCTCGACGACGTCGCGCGGCGCGGCGCCGTTGGCCAGCTGCATCGACGCGTCGCTGATCGCGCCGACACCCGTGGCCACCATCGGCGTGACGATGCGCTTGGCCGAGTTCGGCGGCCGCCTTCGAGAAGCCGTTGTTGGCGATCGTCGCGCTGAAGAGTTCGGTGAACTTGCTCTTCAGGCTGCCGAGTTCGATGCGGTCCTGCGGGCGCTTCGGACCGGCGACCGACGGCTTGATCGACGCCAGGTCGAGCGTCACGACCTTCGTGTAGTCGACGTCGCCGGCGCGCGGGATGCCGAACATGCCCTGCGCCTTGAAGTACGACGCGAATGCGTCGATCTCCGCGGCCGTGCGGCCCGTGGCCTCCAGATAATCGACGGTGGCCTGGTCGACGGGGAAGAAGCCCATCGTCGCGCCGTACTCCGGCGCCATGTTGCCGATCGTCGCGCGGTCGGGGACCGACAGCGTCGCGGCGCCTTCGCCGAAGAACTCGACGAACTTGCCGACGACCTTTTCACTGCGCAGCATTTCGGTGACGGTGAGCACGAGGTCCGTCGCCGTGATGCCCTCGGCCAGCTTGCCCTTCATCTCGACGCCGACGACGTCCGGGGTGAGGAAGTAGACCGGCTGGCCCAGCATGCCGGCCTCGGCTTCGATGCCGCCGACGCCCCACGCGACGACGCCGACGCCGTTGACCATCGTCGTGTGGCTGTCGGTGCCGACGAGCGAGTCGGGATAGTAGACGCCGTTCTTCTGGTGGACGCCGCGCGCCAGGTACTCCAGATTGACCTGGTGGACGATGCCGATGCCCGGCGGCACGACGCCGAACGTGTCGAACGCCTGCATCCCCCATTTCATGAACTGGTAGCGCTCGCTGTTGCGGTCGAACTCGAGCTTCATGTTGAGGTCGAGCGCGTCCTTCGTGCCGTAATGGTCGATCATCACCGAGTGGTCGACGACGAGATCGACCGGCACCAGCGGCTCGATCGTCTTCGGATTCTTGCCGAGGTCGGCGGCGACGTTGCGCATCGCGGCCAGGTCGGCGAGCAGCGGCACGCCGGTGAAGTCCTGCAGCACGACGCGGGCGACGACGAACGGAATCTCGTCGACGCGCGCGGCGGTCGCGCCCCAGTTGGCGAGTTCGCGGACGTGCTCTTCCGTCACCTTCTTGCCGTCGCAGTTGCGCAGCACCGATTCCAGCACGATCCGGATCGACACCGGCAGGCGCGAGATGCGGCCGATGCCGGCCTGCTCGAGCGCCGGCAGCGAATAGAAGCGGCCGGTGGCGCCGGAGGCGAGCTTGAATTCCTGGAAGGTGTGGTGAAGGTCGTGGCTCATTGCGGGGCCTTTGCGGGACGTGGGGTTTGAGCGGGCGGCATCGCGCTCTTCATCGCACCGATGCCCTTCAGGTTGAACTTCTGGCCGTTGGGACCGACGAAGTCGCCGGGGACGAGTCCGTCGCGGCAGGGACCGACATACTTCCCTTCGAGCGTGGACGCCGATTCCTTCATCCCCATGAACGGCGGATCGTACGTCGCCGTGATCTCGGTCCTGTAGCCGGTATCGCCGATGAGCGTCATCACCGACTTCGAGGCGATCTTCGATTCGCCGATCTTGCATTCGGCACTGCCGATGATCCGCGCACCTTCGCGGCGCGTCTGGTTGCGCGTGCACATATCCTTGCTCATGCCGGCACCCATCGTCATCATTTCCTTCTGCACGGCCTCGTCGGTGCACATCGTCGACCTGGTCGGTGGCGTGGCGGCGCCGGTCTTCATGCTGCTCGTCGTCAGTTCCCACTGTCCGGCTTTGAGCTTCGGATACTCCTGGGCGACGGCGGGCGCGGCAACGGCCAGGGCGGCGGCGAAAGCGAGAAGGGTCTGGCGCATGGGAAGTGGTCCGGTTTCGACGTTCAATCGGCCATCATAGCGGCGAACGGACGCGCGACGGCGTGCGTCATGGCGCGGCCGCCGCGGTGGCGAAGTAGGCGGCGGCGCGCGCCGGCAACAGGACGCCGGCCGCGTGCGCACGCTGCAGCAGCGTCCACGCCTGCCGGTACGACGCGCGGTCGTGCAGCTGCCCGTCGACGCGCAGCGGCGCCCAGCCGGCGTCCTGCGCGGCGCCGATGACCGCGGCGGCTTCGTTCACGGCGGGGAGGTCGGGGCGCATCGCGGCGACGATCGCATCGATCTGCACCGGATGGATGCTCCACATCCGCAGGAAGCCGAACTCGTCGCGCGCGCGGCGGGCGTCGGCGAAGGCCACGGCGGGATCGTCGAGCGCCCGCGTCACGTTGTGCGCCGGCACGACACCATGCGCGAGCGCGGCCATCGCGATGTCGCACTTGGCGCGGCGGATGAGCGGATGCTCGAACTGGCCCGGCGTCACCATCGCGCTGCCGGGAATGGCGCCGTAGTGTTCGCTGACGAAATCCATGAGGCCGAAGTCGAGCGACACCACGCCCGGCAGCGCGGCGATCGTCCAGACGTCGTGCAGCGCGCCCGGCGTCTCGATCAGCACGCTCGCCGGGATCGTGCGTCCGAGCCCGAGCTGCGCGACGCGGTCGGCCACGTGCGCGAGAAAGCGCTCGACATCCGCCGCATCGCGCGCCTTGGGCAGCGTGAGGAACGCGATGCGGTCGCCGGCGCCGTCGAGCAGCACGTCGACCTCCGCCTGCCACGCCGAATGATGGACGTCGTGGACGCGGGCGCCGACCCGGGCGAAGCGGTTGTCCTCGCCGCCGATCAGGCCGGCCATGACGACCGCGTGCGCGCGCTCGCCGCCGACGGCGGCACCGTCCTCGCAATCGCAAGCGATGTCGAACACCGGCCCGCGCTCCGCCTGCAGCGCGAGCGCCTTGCGGATGAAGCGCTCGCTGCCGGCATAATGGACGCACGGCGGCAGCGCCGGCAACGGCCGCTCGCTGCCGTATAGCGCCTCCTGTGGCGGGAGTTGGTTCATCGCTTCAGGAACAAAGACGGGCCGGCCGCGCCGGCCCGGGTCCACTGGACGTTTTCACCCGAGTAGCGACGCCACGCCGGCGCGCTCTTCCTCCAGCTCCTTCAGCGTGGCGTTCATGCGTTCGCGCGAAAATTCGTCGATCGGCAGGTCGCGGACGAGCGTGTACTCGCCGTTCGCCGTCGTCACCGGCACCCCGTAGATGTAGTCGGGCGGGATGCCGTAGCTGCCGTCGGAGGGGACGCCCATCGTCACCCATTTGCCGTTGCTGCCGAGCATCCAGTCGCGGACGTGGTCGATGGCGGCGTTGGCGGCGGAGGCGGCCGACGAGAGCCCGCGCGCCTCGATGATCGCCGCGCCGCGCTTGCCGACCTTCGGCAGGAACTGGGTGCGGTTCCATTCCTCGTCGGCGATGATGCCCTTCAACGGCTGGCCGCCAGCGGTCGCGAAGCGGTAGTCGGGATACATCGTCGGCGAATGATTGCCCCAGACGACGAGCTTCTCGATCGCACCCACCGGCTGGCCCGACTTGCTGGCGAGCTGCGACAGCGCGCGATTGTGATCGAGGCGCATCATCGCCGTGAAGTTCTTCTTCGGCAGCGACGGCGCCGACTTCATCGCGATGTAGGCGTTGGTGTTGGCCGGATTGCCGACGACCAGCACCCGGACGTTGCGCGAGGCCACGGCGTCGAGCGCCTTGCCCTGCGCGGTGAAGATCTTCGCGTTTTCGAGCAGCAGGTCCTTGCGCTCCATGCCCGGCCCGCGGGGGCGGGCGCCGACGAGCAGCGCGACATCGGCGTCCTTGAACGCGACCAGCGGATCGGCGGTGCCGACCATGCCGGCGAGCAGCGGAAAGGCGCAGTCCTCGAGTTCCATCATCACGCCGGTCAGCGCGGCCTGCGCCTTGTCGAGCGGCAGTTCGAGGAGTTGCAGGATCACCGGCTGGTCGCGGCCCAGCATTTCACCGGAGGCGATCCGAAACAGGAGGGCATAGCCGATATTGCCGGCGGCGCCGGTCACGGCGACGCGGACGGGTGGTTTCATGAGCGAGGCTCCGAGTGGGGTGGGAACGAACGTCGCCGCGGGCCGATCATGGATTTGTGCGATGCAGCAATGCGCCGCGTCCACCGCACCCGTCGCCCGAGGGCGATACGGCCCGACCGCGATGCCGCATTCTAGGCCGCGGCCGGCAAGCTGTCAACGAACTCTTATAACTTATATAAGATATAAGACAAGAAATAGACAGCAGACCGTCGCGCCGCCGATAATCGACGGCGCCGTCCCTTCAGTTTCCGTCCTCTGTGCCCGATTGCCGATGCCCGCCACCCCATCCTTCGCGCCGCTGTACCTGCAGATCAAGGCGCTGCTCGAACACAGCCTCGACGAGCGGGAATGGCGGCCGGGCGAGGCGATTCCGTCCGAAATCGAACTGGCGCGCCGTTACAGCGTGTCGCAGGGGACGGTGCGCAAGGCGATCGACGCGCTGGCGGCGGACAACCTGGTGGTGCGCCGCCAAGGCAAGGGCACGTTCGTCGCCACGCACACCGAGGAGCGCTCGTCGCTGCCGCGCTTCCTGCGCATTCGCCGCAACGACGGCGGCGAAGTGGCGCCGGTCAGCCGGCTGCTGGAGGTGCGGCGGGCCAAGGCCGGCGCCGACGTGGCGCGTCTGCTGGCGCTCAAGGCCGGCGACCCGATCCTCGTGCTGCGCCGCGTGCTCGAGTACGCGGGCGAGCCGGTCGTGCTGGACGAGATCACGCTGCCGGCCGCGCTGTTCCGCGGATTGACGAAGGCGCGCTACGACGCGTATCGCGGCTCCATGTACGGCTTCTTCGAAAGCCAGTTCGGCGTGCGGATGCTGAAGGCGCAGGAGCGCATCCGTGCGGTGGCGGCGGACACGGCGACCGCGGAGATCCTCGGTGCGGAACCCGGCGCACCGCTGCTCGCCGTCGATCGCGTGACGCTCACCTACGGCGATCGTCCGGTGGAAGTACGCCGTGGTCTCTGCCTGACGCGCGCATATCACTATCTGAACGAGCTCTACTGACGTCGCGGACACTGCGCTGTCAACGTCGTTCTGGCGTGACCCGCACCGGTATGGCTATAATTGTGTGCTGCGCACAAAAATCGCGCTTTCGGGCGTGAAGTCGAATTTTCACGTCGCATTCGCCGTTTCGAGGAACCTCCCAAGATGGCCGCGCTGGAACGCCCCGTCGCCAGACCGCGCCCGGTCTACCTCAACCTGCTCGCGATCCGCCTGCCGCTGCCGGCGTTCGTGTCGATACTCCATCGCGCGTCGGGTGCGCTGCTGTTCCTCGTCGGGATTCCCTTCGTGCTGTGGGTCGTCCAGCGCGCGCTGGCGTCGCCCGATGCGTGGAGCGCGATGCGCGGCGCGCTCGGGCATCCGCTCGCCAAGCTCGTGCTGGTGGTGCTGGCGTGGGCGTACTTCCACCACTTCCTGGCCGGCGTTCGCCACCTGTTCATGGACCTGCACGTCGGCATGGAACTCAAGGCCGCGCGGCGGTCGGCGGCCGTCGTGCTCGTGCTGGCGCTGGTGCTGACCCTCGCCGTATTGGTGAAGCTATGGTGATGCCGAACCGCGTCGTCGTCGGTGCGCACTACGGGTGGCGCGACTGGCTGGTGCAGCGGATCAGCGCCGTCGTGATGGCGCTCTACACGCTGCTGATCCTCGCGTTGCTCTTGTCGTACGGCGGCCTGGATTACGCCGCGTGGAAGGCCACGTTCGCCAGCGAGCCGTTCCGGCTCGCCACGTTCGTGTTCATGATCTCGCTGCTCTGGCATGCATGGGTCGGCGTCCGCAACATCGCGATGGACTACGTGAAGCCGACCGGCGTGCGCCTCGCGGTGCAGGTGGCCGTCATCGCGCTGCTCGTCGGCTATGCGGGCTGGACCATCCAGGTCTTGTGGGGGGGCGTGTGAGCAGCCTTCCCGTTCGCAAGTTCGACGCGATCATCGTCGGCGCCGGCGGTGCCGGCATGCGCGCGTCGCTGCAGCTCGCCGAGGCGGGCCTGTCGGTGGCCGTGCTGTCGAAGGTGTTCCCGACGCGGTCGCACACGGTGGCGGCGCAGGGCGGCATCGGCGCGTCGCTCGGCAACATGTCGGAGGACAACTGGCTCTGGCACATGTACGACACGATCAAGGGCTCCGACTGGCTGGGCGACCAGGACGCGATCGAGTACATGTGCAAGATGGCGCCGCACGTCGTCTACGAGCTCGAGCACTTCGGCATGCCGTTCGACCGCAACGAGGACGGCACGATCTACCAGCGGCCCTTCGGCGGTCATTCCGCCAATTTCGGCGAAAAGTCCGTGCAGCGCGCGTGCGCGGCGGCCGACCGCACCGGTCACGCGATGCTGCACACGCTCTACCAGCGCAACGTGCGCGCGCACACGCAGTTCTTCGTCGAATGGATGGCGCTCGACCTGATCCGCAACGCGGAAGGCGATGTCGTCGGCGTCGTCGCCTACGAGATGGAGACCGGCGACGTGATGATCCTGCAGGCCAAGGTCACCGTGCTCGCCACCGGCGGCGCCGGGCGCATCTTCGCGGCGTCCACCAACGCGTTCATCAACACCGGCGACGGCCTCGGCATGGCGGCGCGCGCGGGCATCCCGCTCGAGGACATGGAGTTCTGGCAGTTCCATCCGACCGGCGTGGCCGGCGCGGGCGTGCTGATCACCGAAGGCGTGCGCGGCGAGGGCGGCATCCTGCTCAACTCGAACGGCGAGCGCTTCATGGAGCGCTACGCGCCGAACCTCAAGGACCTCGCGTCGCGCGACGTCGTCTCGCGCTCGATGGACCAGGAGATCAAGGAGGGCCGCGGCACCGGGCACGAGAAGGACCACGTGCTGCTGAAGCTCGACCATCTCGGGCCGGAAGTGATCATGAAGCGGCTGCCGTCGATCCGCGAGATCGCGCTCAAGTTCGCGAACGTCGACTGCATCAAGGAACCGATTCCGGTCGTCCCGACGATCCACTACCAGATGGGCGGCGTGCCGACCAACGTCCACGGGCAGGTCGTGGCGCCGTCATCTCCGTCACCGCACGGCAATCCGAACGCGATCATCCACGGGCTGTATGCGGTCGGCGAATGCGCGTGCGTGTCGGTGCACGGCGCCAACCGGCTCGGCACCAATTCGCTGCTCGACATCATCGTGTTCGGCCGCGCCGCGGGCAACCATATCGTCGAGCAGAATTTCCGCGCGCAGGGGCACCAGGTGCTGCCGCGCGACGCCGGCGACCTCTCCCGCGCGCGGCTGGCGCGCCTGGACGGCGCCGCCTCCGGCGAATCGGTGCCCGAGGTCGCGCATGCGATCCGCAAGGAGATGCAGGCGCATTGCGGCGTGTTCCGCAACCAGGAGCTGCTGACCGAAGGCGTGCAGAGAATCATGGCGCTCGAAGGCCGCGTCGCGCGCACGGCGATCAAGGACAAAAGCCGCGTCTTCAACACCGCCCGCGTCGAGGCGCTGGAAGTCGACAACCTCATCGAAACGGCGAAGGCGACGATCGTGTCGGCGGAGGCCCGCCGCGAATCGCGCGGCGCACAGGCCCGCAGTGACTATCCGAATCGCGACGACACGAACTGGCTGAAGCACACGCTGTGGTACCGCGACGGCAACCGGCTCGACTACAAGCCGGTGAACCTGAAGCCGCTGTCGGTCGAGGCGTTTCCGCCGAAGGCGCGGACGTATTGATCCCGGAGCCCCGATGAAGTTTCGTGTTTATCGCTACGACCCCGAGAAGGACGCGAAGCCCTATTACAAGGACTACGACGTTCCGCTCGAGCCGACCGACCGGATGCTGCTCGACGCGCTGATGCGCCTGAAGGCGGTGGACGACACGCTGTCGTTCCGCCGTAGCTGCCGCGAAGGCGTCTGCGGCTCCGACGCGATGAACATCAACGGCAAGAACGGGCTCGCCTGCATCACCAATCTGAAGGAAGTGAAGGAGCCGGTCGAGTTGCGTCCGCTTCCGGGCCTGCCGGTGATCCGCGACCTGATCGTGGACATGAGCCAGTTCTTCAAGCAGTACCACTCGATCAAGCCGTACGTCGTCAACGACACGCCGCCGCCCGAGAAGGAGCGGCTGCAGTCGCCCGAGGACCGCGAGGAGCTCGACGGACTCTACGAGTGCATCCTTTGCGCGTGCTGCTCGACGGCCTGCCCGTCGTTCTGGTGGAATCCGGACAAGTACGTCGGGCCCGCGGGCCTGCTGGCCGCGTACCGATTCATCGCCGACAGCCGCGACACCGACACCGAGGCGCGCATCGACAACCTCGAGGATCCGTACCGGCTCTTCCGCTGCCATACGATCATGAATTGCGTCGACGTGTGCCCGAAGAACCTGAACCCCGCGCTCGCCATCGGCAAGATCAAGGAAATCATGGTGAAGCGCGCCGTCTAGGCGAACGGAAGGCCAGAAATCCATGACGCCGGAACGATGGAACAGGATTCAATGGCGCTGCCGGCGCGGCATGCTGGAAAACGATCTGGTGCTGACCCGCTTTCTCGCCGCGAAGGGGCACGCAATGACCGAGGACGAGGTCGCGATGCTCGACCGGCTGCTCGACCTGGCCGACAACGAGCTGTGGGACCTGATCGCCGGCCGCGGGGAGCCGCAGGACCCTTTTGTCGCGCCGCTGCTCGCGCAGCTGCGCGCCGCATGAGTACCAACTGAGCGCCATGTCCGACCGGACGCTCAGGCTGTTTCACTCCGCGCCGGGCACCGGTTGCCCGCGCGGGTTCCACTTCTCCGCTGGCGTCCTGGAGCATTCGCAATGACTGACCGCACGGCAACGCTCAATTTCTCCGATGGCTCGCCGGCCGTCACGTTTCCGGTACTCGAGGGGACGATCGGTCCGGAAGTCATCGACATTCGCACGCTGTACGGCAAGACCGGCAGGTTCACCTACGACCCGGGCTTCCTGTCGACGGCATCGTGCGGCTCGGCGATCACGTACATCGACGGCGACAAGGGCGAGCTCCTGTATCGCGGCTATCCGATCGAGGAGATCGCCACGCGCTGCGACTTCCTCGAGACCTGCTACCTGCTGCTCTACGGCGAGCTGCCGACGCCGACGCAGAAGGACGCCTTCGTGTCGACCGTGACCCGGCATACGATGGTCAACGAGCAGATGCAGTTCTTCCTGCGCGGATTCCGCCGCGACGCGCATCCGATGGCGGTGATGACCGGACTCGTCGGCGCGATGAGCGCGTTCTACCCCGATTCGATCAACCTGCAGGACGCGCACCAGCGCGACATTTCCGCGATCCGCCTGATCGCCAAGATGCCGACGCTGGTGGCGATGGCCTACAAGTACTCGGTCGGGCAGCCGTTCATGTACCCGCGCAACGACCTGTCCTACACCGGCAACTTCATGCGGATGATGTTCGCCACGCCATGCGAGGACTACAAATCCAACGACGTCCTCGTCCGCGCGATGGACCGCATCTTCATCCTGCACGCCGACCACGAGCAGAACGCGTCTACGTCGACGGTGCGCATGTGCGCGTCGTCGGGCACCAACCCGTTCGCCGCGATCGCCGCCGGCGTGGCGTGCCTGTGGGGTCCCGCGCACGGCGGCGCCAACGAAGCCGCGCTCAACATGCTGTACGACATCCAGCGGCAGGGCGGCGTGGCCAAGATCGGCGAGTTCATCACCAAGGCCAAGGACAAGAGCAGCAACGTCAAGCTGATGGGCTTCGGCCACCGCGTCTACAAGAACTACGACCCGCGCGCCAAGCTGATGCGCGAGACGTGCCACGAGGTGCTGACGGAGCTCGGCCTGCACGACGATCCGCTGTTCAAGCTGGCGATGTCGCTCGAGAAGATCGCGCTCGAGGACGACTACTTCGTGTCGCGCAAGCTGTACCCGAACGTCGACTACTACTCGGGGATCGTGCAGAAGGCCATCGGGATTCCGGTCCAGCTCTTCACCGCCATCTTCGCGCTGGCGCGTACCGTCGGCTGGATCGCGCAGCTGAACGAGATGGTCGCCGATCCGGAGTACAAGATCGGCCGGCCGCGACAGCTCTACACCGGCGCGACGCGGCGTTCGGTGGTGCCGCTCGCCCAGCGCGGGTAGGCAGGACGTGGTCGGGCGGTCCGGCGGCGCTTGCAGGCCGCGGCATTGCGTCGGCCGCGGCCGTCCCCACTTGCGCAACAAACGAAAGCAAGGACAGGTGACTGCATGGGCATCATGAAGGAACTGGAGTCGACCAGCACGCTGTTCGGCGCCAACGCGCCGTTCATCGAGGAGCTGTACGAGCAGTACCTCGCCGACCCGGCCAGCGTGAGCCCGCAGTGGCGCGCCTACTTCGACGAGCTGCGCGGCGGCGCCGACGACGTCGCGCATGCGCCCGTCGTCGCGTCGTTCGTCGAGCTCGCGAAGAACCGCCGCGTCGCCGGCGCGATGGTCGACGCCACGACGATGCACAAGCAGGTGCTGGTGCTGCGCCTCATCAGCAAGTACCGGACCCTCGGCATGTTCAACGCCGACCTCGATCCGTTGCGTCAGCACGAAGCCGACTACGTGGCGGACCTGGACCTCGCGACGTACGGGTTCACCGACGCCGACATGGACACCGAATTCGACGTCGGCTCGTTCAAGGCCGGCCCGGCGCGGATGCGGCTCAAGGACATCGTCACCGCACTCAAGGACACGTACACGCGCACGCTCGGCGCCGAGTACATGTACATCACCGATACGGCGACGAAGCGCTTCTTCCAGGACCGCCTCGAGCCGATCCGTTCGCGCCCGAGCTACACGATCGAGCAGCGCAAGCACTTCCTCGAACGGCTCACCGCCGCCGAGACGCTCGAGCGCTACCTGCACACCAAGTACGTCGGGCAGAAGCGCTTCTCGGGCGAGGGCGGCGACACGCTGATCCCGATGCTCGACCGGCTGATCGAGAAGGGCGGCGCCGCCGGCGTGCAGGAATTCGTGCTCGGCATGGCGCATCGCGGGCGCCTCAACGTGCTGGTCAACATCCTGGGCAAGATGCCGGCCGACCTGTTCTCGGAGTTCGAGGGCAAGGCCGCGCAGGCGCTGCCGGCGGGCGACGTGAAGTATCACCAGGGCTTCTCGTCGGACGTCTCGACGCCGGGCGGGCCCGTGCACCTGACGCTCGCGTTCAATCCGTCGCACCTCGAGATCGTCAATCCGGTCGTCGAGGGCTCGGTGCGCGCGCGCCAGCATCGGCGCGGCGATGCGCGCGGCGACCAGGTGCTGCCGATCCTCATCCATGGCGATGCCGCGATCGCGGGGCAGGGGGTCAACCAGGAGTGCCTGAACATGGCGCAGACCCGCGGCTACTACACGGGCGGCACCATCCACATCGTCATCAACAACCAGATCGGCTTCACGACGTCCGATCCGCGCGACGCGCGCGGCACCACGTTCTGCACGGACATCGCGAAGATGGTCGACGCGCCGATCCTGCACGTCAACGGCGACGACCCGGAGGTCGCGCTGCTCGCCGTCGAGATCGCGCTCGAGTATCGGCAACGGTTCCACC
Source organism: uncultured beta proteobacterium (assembly GCA_963823475.1). Classification (GTDB taxonomy): domain Bacteria; phylum Pseudomonadota; class Gammaproteobacteria; order Burkholderiales; family Casimicrobiaceae; genus VBCG01. The sequence goes on along the minus strand of CAWGLS010000010.1, from coordinate 50,224 downwards.
GCGACGTGTTCATCGACCTCGTCTGCTTCCGCAGGCTGGGCCACAACGAGGCCGACGAGCCGGCGCTGACGCAGCCGCTCATGTACCGGCGGATCGCCCAGCATCCGGGCACGCGCAAGCTGTATGCGGACCGGCTGATCGCGGCCGGTGTGGCGACGTCCGAGGAAGCAGACGCGCTGGTCAAGACGTACCGCGCCGCGATGGACCGCGGCCAGCACACGAACAAGACGGTGCTGTCGAACTACAAGCCGCCGTTCACGATCGACTGGTCGCCGTACGTCGGCCGGCACTGGGCCGACAATGTCGAAACCAGCGTCCCGGTGAAGACGCTGCAGGCGCTCGCGGTGCGGCTCACCACGGTGCCCGACGGCTTCAAGCTGCATCCGCGCGCGGAGAAGGTGATCGCCGACCGCCGCGCGATGGCGGAAGGCACGCTGCCGGTGGATTGGGGCATGGGCGAGACGCTCGCGTATGCGTCGCTGCTCAACGACGGGTACGGCGTGCGGTTGTCCGGCGAGGACATCGGCCGCGGCACGTTCTCGCATCGCCACTCGGTGCTGCACGACCAGAACCGCGAGCGCTGGGACGTCGGCGCCTACGTGCCGCTGCAGCACCTGAAGGACAAGCAGGGGTCCTGCGAGATCATCGATTCGGTACTGACCGAGCAGGCGGTCGTCGCCTTCGAGTACGGCTATTCGACGTCCGATCCCACGCGGCTCGTCGTCTGGGAAGCCCAGTTCGGCGACTTCGTCAACGGCGCGCAGGTGGTGATCGACCAGTTCATCAGCGCCGGCGAAGTGAAATGGGGCCGGATCTGCAGCCTGGTGCTGCTGCTGCCGCACGGCTACGAAGGGCCAGGGTCCCGAGCATTCGTCGGCGCGCCCCGAGCGCTTCCTTCAGCTGTGCGCGCAGCACAACATGCAGGTGGTCGTGCCCACGACGCCGGCGCAGGTGTTCCACATGCTGCGGCGGCAGATGCTGCGCAAGTACCGGAAGCCGCTGATCGTCATGACGCCGAAGAGCCTGCTGCGGCACAAGGAGGCGGTGTCGTCGCTCGAGGAACTCGCGAACGGCAGCTTCCAGACGGTCATCGGCGAGACGGACAAGCTCAACGCGAAGAACGTCACCCGCGTGCTGGCCTGCTCGGGCAAGGTCTACTACGAGCTGCTCGCGCTACCGGCGCGAACACAAGATCGACAACATCGCGATCGTCAGGCTCGAGCAGCAGTATCCGTTTCCCCACGAGGACTACGCGCGCGAGATCGCGAAGTTCCCGCAGGCGAAGGAAGTCGTCTGGGTGCAGGAAGAGCCGCAGAATCAGGGCGCCTGGTACCGGCTGCGCGCGTATTTCCGCGCGGACACGCCGGCGACGATGGTGCTCGCGTATGCCGGGCGCCCGATTTCCGCATCGCCGGCGGTGGGGTATGCCACCAAGCACAACGCCGAGCAAAAACAACTGGTGGAAGACGCGTTCGCGGCCAAGCTCAAGTCCGGCGAAATGGTCGTCGCCCATTGATTCCAAGGTGTAGAACATGCGTATCGAAGTGAAAGTCCCGCAATTGCCGGAATCGGTCTCCGAGGCCACGCTCGTCAGCTGGCACAAGAAGCCCGGCGACGCGGTGGCGCGCGACGAGAACCTGATCGACGTCGAGACCGACAAGGTCGTGCTCGAACTGCCGGCGCCCGGTGACGGCGTCCTGGTCGAACTCAAGCGGCCGGACGGGTCGACGGTGACGTCGAACGAGGTGATCGCGATCATCGATACCGAGGCGAAGGGCGCGGCGGCGGCCGCCGCGGCGCCCAAGGCGACGGAGCCGAAGGCGGCCGCCGCCGCGGCGCCGAAGGCGGCCACGTCGGCCGCCGCTGCGCCGGCGGCGCAAACCGCGACCGCGCTGCCGGCGGCGCGCAAGATACTGGCCGAGCAAGGTGTCGACGCCGCCACCGTCGAGGGGACGGGGCGCGGCGGCCGCGTGACCAAGGGCGATGCGCTCGCGGCGGTCGACGCCAAGTCCGCGCCGGCCACCGCGCCGATGCCGGCCGCGAAAGCGCCGCCCGCGCAGCTGCCGACGACGCTGGGATCGCGTCCCGAGCAACGGGTGCCGATGTCGCGGCTGCGGCACCGGGTGGCCGAGCGCCTCGTGCAGTCGCAGGCGACGGCGGCGATCCTGACGACGTTCAACGAAGTCAACATGCAGCCGGTCATCGACCTGCGCAACCGGTACAAGGACCGCTTCGAGAAGGAGCACGGCGTGAAGCTCGGGTTCATGAGCTTCTTCGTCAAGGCCGCCGTCCACGCGCTCAAGAAGTACCCGCTCGTCAACGCGTCGATCGACGGCAACGACATCGTCTATCACGGCTACTACGACATCGGCATCGCCGTCGGCAGTCCGCGCGGCCTCGTCGTGCCGATCCTCCGCGACGTCGACCAGATGTCGATCGCCGACATCGAGAAGCAGATCGCCGAGTACGGCAAGCGCGCGCAGGATGGCAAGCTGACGGTGGAGGAGTTGACCGGCGGCACCTACACGATCAGCAACGGCGGCGTATTCGGGTCGATGCTGTCGACGCCGATCATCAATCCGCCGCAGTCGGCGATCCTGGGCGTCCATGCGACGAAGGATCGCGCCGTGGTGGAGAACGGGCAGGTCGTCGTGCGGCCGATGAACTACCTCGCGCAGTCGTACGACCACCGGATCATCGACGGCCGCGAAGCCGTGCTGTCGCTCGTCGCGATCAAGGAAGCGCTGGAGGATCCGGCGCGGCTGCTGCTGGACATCTGAACCCCATCTCACAACGAGACGCAGAGGTGCTGTGGAAACCCCTCCGCGATTGTCCTCGGCGTCCCGGTGCCTCTTTGTGAAAGATCTACCTCATCATGGCAGAACAATTTGATGTTGTCGTGATCGGCGGCGGGCCCGGCGGCTACATCGCCGCGATCCGCGCCGCGCAGCTGGGCTTTCGCACCGCGTGCATCGACGACTGGTCGCGCAAGGACGGCAAGCCGGCGCCCGGCGGCACGTGCACGAACGTCGGCTGCATCCCGTCGAAGGCGCTGCTGCAATCGTCGGAAAATTTCGAGCACGCGGGTCATTCGTTCGGCGACCATGGCATCGGCATCGCGGGACTGACGATGGACGTCGGCACGATGCTGGCGCGCAAGGACCGCGTGGTCGCCCAGAACAACGACGGCATCCTGTACCTGTTCAAGAAGAACAAGGTGACGTTCTTCCACGGGTTCGGCTCGTTCGCCGGCAAGGACGGCGATGCGTATCGGATCAACGTCGCCGGAGCGAAGCCCGCCGAACTCGTTGCCCAGAGGGTGATCGTCGCCACGGGATCGAAGCCGCGCCCGCTGCCCGGTGTCGCGATCGACAATGTACGCGTGCTCGACAACGAGGGCGCGCTGGCGATCCCCAACGTGCCGAAGAAGCTCGGCGTGGTCGGCGCCGGCGTCATCGGTCTCGAAATGGGCAGCGTCTGGCGGCGCCTCGGCGCCGACGTGACGGTCCTCGAAGCGCTGCCGGCGTTCCTCCCCACCGTCGACACCGCGGTCGCCAAGGAAGCGCTCAAGCTCTTCGGCAAGCAGGGCCTGAAGATCCACACGTCGGTGACCATCACGCAAGTCAAGGTCGGCAAGAACGACGTCGTCGTGGCCTACACCGACGGTGATGGCAAGCCGAACGAGATCACGTTCGATCACCTGATCGTGTCGATCGGGCGGCTGCCGTTCACGGAGGGCTTGGGCGCCGCGACCGTCGGCATGAAGCTCGACGAGCGCGGCTTCGTCGCCGTCGACGGAGATTGCCGGACCAACCTGCCCAACGTGTGGGCGATCGGCGACGTCGTGCGCGGCCCGATGCTCGCGCACAAGGCGGAGGAGGAGGGCGTGGCCGTCGCGGAGCGGATGGCGGGCCAGCATGGGCACGTCGACTTCAACACGGTGCCGTGGGTCATCTACACGGCGCCGGAAATCGCGTGGGTCGGCAAGACCGAGCAGCAATTGCAAGCCGAAGGCGTCGACTACCGCGCCGGCAGCTTCCCGTTCACGGCCAACGGCCGCGCCCGGGCGATGGGCGACACCAGCGGCTTCGTCAAGATCCTGGCCGACCGCAAGACGGATCGCATCCTCGGCATGCACGTCATCGGGCCGATGGCGTCGGAATTGATTTCCGAAGGCGTGGTGGCGATGGAGTTCGGCGCGTCCAGCGAGGACCTGGCGCGCATCTGCCACGCGCACCCGTCGCTGTCCGAAGCCACCAAGGAAGCCGCGCTGGCGGTGGACGGCCGGACGCTGAACCTCTAGCATAGGCAGCAAAGAGGGCGCGCGACCCGCGCGTCCGCGGCACCGGCCACTGGAGGAAGCGGGTTTTGGCGGGAATCAACGTCGCAATTGCGGCCTTCGGACGGACGTTGGGGTACGCCGCCGCGCGCATGTGGGCCGTCGGGTCGTCCCCAGGTGATCGCGTCGCGGCGACCGCCGAAGCGTGGGGGCCCGATGAGCGCGCCGGCGAGGGCCGCAAGCGTGGGGGCCACTCAATGACGCTGGCCCGTACTCCGGGCCAGATCGCGCGCCGCGAAGGCGCGCTCTTCGATTACCTCGAACCGCTGCTCGCCCAACGTGGCGCGACTCTCGACCATGCGCAGTTCGCGGCGCTCGATCGGTTGCAGCGGCTCTCGAACGAACTCGCGGCGTTCCGGACCGCTCGGCAATCGACGCTGAAGCGGCTGCTGGCGCCGCCTCCAATCCCCCGCGGCCTCTACCTGTGGGGCGGCGTCGGCCGCGGCAAGAGCTTCCTGATGGACAGCTTCTACGCCGCGGTGCCGATCAAGCGCAAGACGCGCGTGCACTTCCACGCGTTCATGCGCGACGTGCACGCCGAGCTCGCCACGCTCAAGCAGGAGGCCGATCCGCTGGCAACGGTGGCCGCGCGCATTGCCCGCCGCTACCGGCTCGTCTGCTTCGACGAGTTCCACGTCGCCGATATCGCCGACGCGATGATCCTCGGCCGCCTGCTGACGGCGCTCTTCGCCGCCGGCGTGGTGTTCGTCATGACGTCCAACTATCCGCCGCGCGGGCTGTACCCGAACGGCCTGAAGCGCGAGAATTTCCTGGCGACGATCAAGCTGCTCGAGCACTGGCTCGATGTCGTCGAAGTCGACGGCGGCATCGACTACCGGCTGCGCACGCTCGAGCATGTCGACGCGTTCCACGTGCCGCATGGCCCCCCCGCCGACGCCGCGCTCGACGCGGCGTTCGACGCGATGCGCACCGGGCCCGACGAAGCGCCGAAGCTCGTCGTCGAAGGCCGCACGCTGACGGCGCGGCGGCTGGCCGGCAGCGCGGTCTGGTTCGACTTCGCGGCGCTGTGCGACGGGCCGCGGTCGCAGCGCGACTATCTCGAGCTCGCGCAGCGCTTCGCCGTCGTCTTCCTCTCCGACATCCCGGTGATGTCCGCCGCGCAGGGCGACCTCGCGCGCCGCTTCACGTGGCTCGTCGACATCCTGTACGACCACAAGGTCAAGCTCATCGCGTCCGCCGCCGCCCCGGCGCCGGCACTCTACGTGGCCGGCCCGAACGCGCAGGAATTTCCGCGCACGGTGAGCCGGCTGACCGAGATGCGCACCCACGACTACATGGCGCTGCCGCATATCGCGGACGGCAGCGCGACGCCCGTTCCCGTTCCCGCCTGATCGCCCACGCGCAACCACCAGGAGACTCCCATGCCGAACAAGTTCAAGGCGTACCGCACGTTCGAGGAAAACGGGGTGGTGTCGAGCCGGTTCGTCGACATGACGATCGACGAACTCGATCACGGCGACGTGATCATCCGCACCAAGTACTCGACGATCAACTACAAGGATGCGCTGTCGCATAACGGCACCGGCAAGATCATGCGCAAGTATCCGACCAACGCCGGCGTCGACATGGCCGGCACGGTGGAGGCGTCGGCCGACCCGCGCTTCAAGGCGGGCGACAAGGTGATCGTCACCGGCTACGACATGGGCGTCGCGCACGACGGCGGCTACGCCGAGCGCGTCCGCGTGCCGGCGGACTGGGTCGTGCGGCGGCCGGAAAGCATGACGGCGTTCGACGCGATGACGATGGGCACCGCGGGCTTCACGGCCGCGCTCGCCGTCACGCATATGCAGCACAACGGCCTGCAGCCGGACAGCGGACCGGTGGCCGTCACCGGCGCCACCGGGGGCGTGGGCTCCGTCGCCATCGACATTCTCGCCAAGCTGGGGTACCACGTCGTCGCGATCACCGGGAAGGGCGAGGAGGCGGACTACCTGAAGGGGATCGGCGCGAAGGAAGTCGTGCTGCGGCAGTCGCTCGACCTGACCAAGATCCGTCCGCTCGACCGCGCGACCTTCGCCGGCGCCATCGACAACCTGGGCGGCGACATCCTGGCCTGGCTGCTGTCGACGCAGAAGATCGGCGGCACGGTCGCCGCGGTCGGGCTCGCCGCGGGCCACAAGCTCAACACGACGGTGATGCCGTTCATCCTGCGCGGCGTCCACCTGCTCGGCGTCGACAGCGTCAACTGCCCGATGGCCACGCGGCAGCGCATCTGGAACAAGCTCGCCGTCGAATGGCGGCCGGATCGCGTGCACGACCTGGTCCGGACGATCGACTTCGACGAATTGCCGACGCACTTCGACCCGTATCTCAAGGGACTCGTGCGCGGACGCACGGTGGTCCGCATCGCGCCCGATACGCACGGCGGCTGAAAGGGCGTCTTGACCGCGCGCAAGGTCGCCCCGGCGCGCGCGGTCTACGATGTGGGCGTTTTCGCCCGCGCGGGCGCGGCCGTGCCGTCTTGCGCCTTGATCTCCACTCCTCGGGAAGAGCGATTGCCATGCCGACGTACCGCGACTATCACCAACGCTCGCTCGCGCAACGCGATGCATTCTGGCGCGACAAGGCCGCGCTGATCGACTGGCAGACGCCCTTCGAGTCGGTGCTCGACTACTCGAAGCCGCCGTTTGCCCGCTGGTTCGTCGGCGGCCGCACCAACCTCTGCCACAACGCCGTCGACCGGCACCTGGCGGCGCGCGCGGACCAGGCGGCGCTCGTCTACCTGTCGACGGAGACCGGGCAGGAATCGCGCTACACCTATGGCGAGCTGTTCGCGGAGGTCAACCGGTTCGCCGCGGTCCTGAAGGACCTCTCCGTCGGCGAAGGCGATCGCGTGCTGGTCTACATGCCGATGATTCCCGAGGCGGTGTTCGCGATGCTGGCGTGCGCGCGCATCGGCGCCATTCACTCGGTCGTGTTCGGCGGTTTCGCGGCGGCGAGCCTCGCCACGCGCATCGACGATGCGAAGCCGAAGGTGATGGTCACGTCCGACGCCGGGATGCGCGGCGGCAAGGCGGTCCCGTACAAGCACCTGGTCGACGAGGCGTGCCGGCTCGCCAAGTCGCCGCCGCAGCACGTGCTGATCGTCGACCGCGGGCTCGACCCGCAGATGACGCGGGTGGCCGGTCGCGATCTCGACTATGCGCAGCAACGCGCGCAGCATCTCGATGCCCGCGTGCCGTGCGCGTGGCTCGAATCGAGCGCGCCGTCGTACATCCTCTACACGTCGGGCACCACCGGCAAGCCCAAGGGCGTCCAGCGCGACACCGGCGGCTATGCGGTGGCGCTCGCGATGTCGATGCGCGACATCTTCTGCGTCGCGCCGGGCGAGACGATGTTCACGACCAGCGACATCGGCTGGGTCGTCGGGCACTCGTACATCATCTACGGTCCGCTGATCAACGGCTCGACGACGATCATGTACGAAGGGTTGCCGATCCGCCCGGACCCGGCCATCTGGTGGAAGATCGTCGCCGACCACAAGGTCAAGACGATGTTCAGCTCGCCGACGGCGATCCGCGTGCTGAAGAAGCAGGACCCGGCGTACATGCGCAAGTACGACCACTCGACGCTCAAGTACCTGTTCCTCGCCGGCGAGCCGCTCGACGAGCCGACGGCGCGCTGGGTCTCCGATTCGCTCGGCGGCGTGGCGATCATCGACAACTATTGGCAGACGGAATCCGGTTGGCCGATCCTCTCGGCGCAACTCGGCGTCGAGGAGACGACGCGCAAGTTCGGCAGCCCGTCGTTCCCGGCGGCCGGCTACGACGTGCGCCTGCTGCACGAAGGCACGGGCGAGGAGGTCGGGGTGGGCGAGAAGGGCGTGCTGGCGATCGCGCCGCCGCTGCCGCCCGGCTGCATGACGACGGTGTGGGGCGACGACGACCGCTTCGTGAAGACGTATTTCGGGACGATTCCCGGCAAGCTCATGTATTCGACGTTCGACTGGGCCACGCGCGACGCCGACGGCTACTACTTCGTGCTCGGCCGCACCGACGACGTGATCAACGTCGCGGGACACCGGCTCGGCACGCGCGAGATCGAGGAAGCCGTGCAGGCGCACGCGGGCATCGCGGAGGTCGCCGTCGTCGGCGTCGCCGATTCGCTCAAGGGCCAGGTGCCGGTCGCGTTCGCCGTCGTGAAGGACCCGGCGCGCATCGCGACGGACGAAGGTGTGGCCACGATGCGCAAGGAAGTGCTGGACACCGTCGATCGCGAACTGGGCGCCATCGCGCGACCGGCCGCCGTGCACTTCGTCTCGGCATTGCCGAAGACGCGCTCGGGCAAGCTGCTGCGGCGGTCGATCCAGGCGCTCGCCGAGGGGCGCGACCCCGGCGACCTGACGACGATCGAGGATCCGGCCGCGCTCGAGCAGATCAAGGCCGCGCTGGCCGGCCGGCCGCGGTAGCGCGAGCGCCGCGCACGTCGCGGCGGCGGACGCGCGCCCGCCGATTGCCGGGCTTTCGTCCACGATGGTCGACGATCGCCGACGCGTCGTCGCGTTCCGCTGCAGTCCGCACGCTTTCCGCGCCGATGGAAAATTTGGGTCGGACCGGACGTTGCGGATAGGCGATAATGGGCAGTTATTCCTTTGCCTCGTCGCGCCCTCGATGCCCGCTGCCGTATCCGCAACTCCCGCGCATGTCCCGCTGACCGCCGTCACCCGTGGCGGCGCCGTGGAGAGCCTGCACCTGGGCTCGGTGGCCGTGGTCGATCGCGATGGGCGGCTGCTGTACGCCGCCGGCGATTCCAAGCTGCTGACGTTCACGCGCAGCGCGCTCAAACCCCTGCAGGCGTTGCCATTCGTTGCCGCCGGCGGCGTCGAGCGGTTCGGCTATTCGCAGCCGCAGGTCGCCCTGCTGTGCGCGAGCCACGCCGGCGAACCGCGCCATGTCGCCGCCGTCGCCGACATGCTGGCGCGGGCGGGCAACACCGCGGACGACCTGCAATGCGGGACGCATGCGCCGTACATGTACGAGGCGCGGGGCGAACAGCCGCCGCCGCCGCCGTATTCGCCGCTCGCGCACAACTGCTCGGGCAAGCACAGCGGGATGCTCGCGCACTGCGTGGCCTGCGACTATGCCAAGGGCGACTACCTGGACGCGGAGCACCCGCTGCAGCGGGCGATCCGCCGCGCCGTGGCGACGTTCGCCGGCGTGCCCGAGGGATCGCTCGTGGCCGGCATCGACGGCTGCTCGGCGCCCAACTATGCGTTGCCGCTGGAACGGCTCGCCTTCGCCTTCGCCCGCCTGGCGTCGGCCACCAACGACCCCGACTACGACCGGGCGCCGCGCGCGCTCGCCGACGCCATGATCGCGCATCCCGAAATGGTGTCCGGCGAGCATGGCGGCGACCTCGCGCTGGCCCGGGCCGGGCGCGGCGACTGGGTCGCCAAGGTCGGCGCCGAAGGGGTCCAGGCGCTGGGCATCCGCAGCCGCGGCTGGGGCATCGCGATCAAGGTCGCCGACGGCAACAAGCGCGGCCTGCTGCCGGCGGCCATCGCCACGCTCGACCAGCTGGGGTTGCTCGATGCGGAGGCCCGCGCCTCGCTGCAGCATCTCGCGCGGCCGGTGCTGCGCAATCTTCGGGGCATCGCCACCGGTGAGGCGCGGGGCGTCGTTGTCTTGGACAAAATTGACCGACCGCTGGGGCAGGTCGCACCGATGGCCGCCGAATGAACTTACGCCTCCCGCAACAGTCTGTTACGGCAAGCGTGCGCTGCGGGCTCGAACCCGGCAGGTCTGGCTGGGGCGGGGCGTGTTGCTGCCGGCTGCCGCACCTGCCGTTCGGCGGGATAACAACGAATGAATCAGGGAATACCCGCGGATGGGTGATCGCGAAGTCGATCAGCAGCTCGTGGAGCGGGCACAACGCGGCGACAAGCGTGCGTTCGAGCTGCTGGTCATGAAATACCAGCGCAAGCTGGGACGGCTGTTGTCGCGGCTGGTGCGCGATCCGGCGGAAGTCGAGGACGTGTCGCAGGAAGCCTTCATCAAGGCCTACCGCGCGCTGCCGAGCTTCCGCGGCGACAGTGCGTTCTACACGTGGTTGTATCGCATCGCGATCAACACGGCGAAGAACTATCTGGTCGCGATGGGCCGCCGCGCGCCGACCACCACCTCGTTCGACAACGAGGAGGCGGAGGGTTTCGAGGATGCGGAGCAGTTGCGGGACAGTGCGACACCGGAGGACGAGCTGATCGGCAAGCAGATCGCCGCGACGGTGAACCGCGCGATGGATGCGTTGCCCGAGGACCTGCGCACGGCGATCACGCTGCGCGAGATCGAGGGATTGAGTTACGAGGAAATAGCGGCCGTGATGAATTGTCCGATCGGAACCGTGCGCTCGCGGATCTTCCGCGCACGGGAGGCGATCGCCGCCGAGCTGCGGCCGCAGCTCGGCACCGATGAGAACCGGAGATGGTGATGAACGAGAACATTTCGCGCCTGATGGACGGCGAACTCGACGACGCCGAATTCGAGCGCTGCTGTGCCGGGTTGAAGTCCGACGACGCGATGCGCACCTGGGTTTGCTACCACGTGATCGGCGACCAGCTGCGCGGCGCCCACGCCCATTCCGCCAGGCTTTCCGCGCGGTTTGCTGCCGCGTTGGCGGCCGAGCCCACGGTGCTCGCGCCGGCGCCGCGCGTGCATGCGCCCGCGCAGCCGGCGACGTTCGCCTGGGCCGTCGCCGCCACGCTCGCCGCGGTCACCGTCGTCGGCTGGACGGCGTTCTCGATGGTCGACGTGCCGCCCAACGCCGTGGCCAAGGCCCGCGAGGCCGCCACCGTGCGCGCCGCCGCCGTGAAGCCGCCGGCCGACGTGCCGGCCGACTATCTGGTCGCGCATCAGGAATACTCGCCGGCCACGGCGATCCAGGGCGGCGGCTCGTACTTGCGCGCCGCCGTGGCGACCACGCCCGCCGAGCCCGGCCGTCCCTGACCTGACGCCATCGATCCGATGATACGAGTGTTTCCGGTGACCCCCCGCGCCGCGCGGCGCCTGGGCAATGCGGTATGCGTGGCGGCAGGCCTGCTCGTCGCGCCGCTCGCCGCCGCGCAGGATGCCGCGCAGTGGCTGACGCGCATCACGCAGGCCGCGCGCACGCTCAACTACACGGGGACGGTCGTGTTGCGGCAGGGGCCGCGCGTCGAGACGTTCCGGCTCGCGCACCTGAACGAAGGCGGCCTGGAGTGGGAAAAGCTGCTGAGCCTCGATGGCCCCGCGCGCGAGATCGTCCGCTCGGCGACCGATGTCCGGTTGTACCTGCCGGATGCCAAGATCGTCAGCATCGAGCCGCGCACGATCCGCAACGTCTTTCCGTCGCTGTCCGCCGAGCAGATCCGCAACCTGTCGCAGTATTACGAGTTCAAGTCCGTCGCGGGCGAGCGCATCGCCGGCCATACGTCGGACATCGTCGTCTTCGAGCCGAAGGACGGCCTGCGCTACGGCCACAAGTTCTGGTCCGACGCCACCACCGGCCTGCTGCTGAAGGCGCGGCTCGTCAACGACAAGGGCGAGGTGATCGAGGAATTCGCGTTCACCGACGTGACGATCAACGCCAAGGTCGACAAGGACATGGTGAAGCCGTCGTGGGCATCGGTGCCGGCGGACTGGCAGGTCAAGCAGGGCGGTCCCGGGGAAGTCGTGCTGAAGGACACCGGCTGGCTCGCCGGCAAGGTCCCGCCGGGCTTCGCCAAGATCATGGAAGGCTACCGGCGGCTTCCCGGCAAGCCCAATCCGGTGGCGCACATCGTCTATTCGGACGGCCTCGTGGCCATCAGCGTTTTCGTCGAGCCGTTCACCGTGATGCAGACGCAGGTCGGGTTGACGCAGACGGGCGGCCTCGCGCAGTTCACGACGCGCAGCGACGCCTTCCTGGTACGCGTGATGGGTGAGGTTCCGCCGGCCACCGTACGGCAGATCGCCCAATCCGTCGGCCGCAAGTAACGAATGCCGTTTTCCTGGTCGTTCCGATTCGCAACACCCGCACGAGGATTCCCATGTTCATCCGCACGCTGATCCGTCCGGGCATCGCCGCCGGCGCCTTCGTCTTCGCGTTGACCGCGGCGTTCGCGCCGGCGACGTCCGCCCAGGGACGCCCCGGATTGCTGCCCGACTTCACCGATCTCTACGAAAAGAACGGCCCGGCCGTCGTGTCGATCGACGTCCGGCAGAAATCGCGGCGCACGCGCGGCATGCCGGAGCTGTCCGAGGACGATCCGTTCTACGAATTCTTCCGCCGCTTCGGCGTGCCCGGCCAGACGCCGCGGCGCGGGCCGGAGCGCGAGCCCGAGGCGCAGTCGGTGGGCTCCGGGTTCATCATCGGCAGCGATGGCCAGATCCTCACCAATGCCCACGTGGTCGACGGCGCCGACGAGGTGACGGTGCGCCTGTCCGACAAGCGCGAATTCACGGCCAAGGTGCTCGGCACCGACAAGCGCACCGACGTCGCGCTGCTGAAGATCGAGGTGAAGGACCTGCCGCGCGTCGTCATCGGCGATCCCGACAAGCTTCGCGTCGGCGAGTGGGTGGTGGCGATCGGCAAGCCGTTCGGCCTCGAGAACACGATGACCGCCGGCATCGTCAGCGCCAAGGGGCGCGACCTGCCGCAGGAAAACCTGGTGCCGTTCATCCAGACCGACGTCGCGATCAACCCGGGCAATTCCGGGGGGCCGCTGTTCAACATGAAGGGCGAGGTCGTCGGCATCAACTCGCTCATCTATTCGCGCACCGGCGGCTACATGGGCCTCGCGTTCGCGATTCCCATCGACGTCGCGATGAACACCGTCGCGCAGCTGAAGGACAAGGGCCGCGTCACGCGCGGCCGCATCGGCGTGCAGATCCAGGGCATCAGCAAGGAAGAAGCCGAGGCCTTCGGGCTCGGCGCGCCGCGCGGTGCGCTGGTGAACGGCATCGAGCGGGATGGCCCGGCGGCCAAGGCCGGCCTCGAGGTCGGCGACATCATCCTGAAGGCCGACGGCCGCGACGTGAAGACGTCCAACGAGCTGCCGCGCATCATCACGGCCATCAAGCCCGGCACCAAGATCAACCTGACCGTCTGGCGCAAGGGCGCGCAGAAGGAAATCGCGATCACCGTCGCCGAGATGAAGGACGAGACGGCCGCGCAGCCGCGCGCGCGGATCGCCGGCGCCGAAGGAAAAGGCCAAGCCGAACAAGATGGGCCTCGTGCTGTCGGACCTGACCGAGGAGCAGAAGAAGGAAGCCGAGGTCAAGGCCGGCGTCGTCGTCGAGGATGTCGCGCCGACGGTGCGCGGCAACGTCCAGCCCGGCGACGTGATCATCGCGATCATCCGCAACGGCGTCACCACCGAGGCCAAGTCCGCGGTGCAGGTGAACGACGCGCTGTCCAAGGTGGAGAAGGGCGCGTCCGTCACGCTGCAGATGAAGCGGGGCGAGCAGCAGTTCTTCTCCACGCTTCGTGCGCTGAACGGCGAATGAAGTTTCGCGGAGAAGCGCCGCGAAACTGACTTCGTTCATCGTCCGAGTCAGTCAGCGTGGTCGGCTTGGGGCGGCCCGGCGCCGACCACGCGGAAACGGCACGAAGCGCGCCATTCATAAGCCGCTTCGCGGCCGTTCGGTAGCGCGCGTATGCGCGCTGACTGCCTTGGCGAGCGAATTCGTAGTCGGCAACATGTGAACTCGCCGCCTCGAGCCAATTCGCAGTCGTCGAGCGATCTACTCGCTCCCGCCAATTTGGCAGTATGCGTCGAATGATCTCCTCCCTCTCCCGCCCCGGCGGGAGAGGGTTGGGGTGAGGGCGGCGCGACGGCCGAAGTTCGCTGTCGCAGACTCCCCATCAAGGTACTGCATGCCGGTACTGACGATACTGTCCCGCGCCTACTGCCACCTCTGCGACGAGATGCGCGACGCGCTGCTGCCGCTGGCGCACCGCCACGGTGCCACGGTGGCCGAAATCGACGTGGATGCCCACCCGGCGCTCGAAGAACAGTTCGGCGAACGGGTGCCGGTGCTGCTGCTCGGATCGCCGGCGGACGGCGTCGAGCTGTGCCATTACCGGCTCGACGCGGACGCCGTGGTCGCCGCGCTCGCACGAACGGCCTGAATCTGTTAAAATTCAAGACTTTCCGACGACATCCTGTGGTGGCGCGACGCGTGGTCGCGGCACCCCTTTAGGGCACTTGCGGGTGCCCTTCATTTTTCGCGATCGACACGCGATTCCTAGGTCAGCTGCCCCACGTGCGCCACATCCGCAATTTTTCCATCATCGCCCACATCGACCACGGCAAGTCGACGCTCGCCGATCGCTTCATCCAGCGCTGCGGCGGCCTGTCCGACCGCGAGATGAGCGAGCAGGTGCTCGATTCGATGGACCTGGAACGCGAGCGCGGCATCACGATCAAGGCGCAGACGGCGGCGCTCGAGTACAAGGCGCGCGACGGCGAGATCTACTCGCTCAACCTGATCGACACGCCGGGCCACGTCGACTTCGCCTATGAGGTCTCGCGCTCGCTCGCCGCGTGCGAGGGCGCGCTGCTGGTCGTCGATGCGTCGCAGGGCGTGGAAGCGCAGACGGTCGCCAACTGCTACACCGCCATCGAGCAGGGCGTCACCGTGGTGCCGGTGCTCAACAAGATCGACCTGCCGTCCGCCGATCCGGAGCGCGTCATCGACGAGATCGAGGACATCATCGGCATCGATGCCACCGACGCCGTGCGCGCCAGCGCGAAGAACGGCGTCGGCATCGACGACATCCTCGAAGCGGTCATCGCCCTGGTGCCGCCGCCGCAGGGCGATGCCAGCGCGCCGCTCAAGGCGCTCATCATCGACTCGTGGTTCGACAACTACGTCGGCGTCGTGATGCTCGTGCGGGTGATCGACGGCACGCTGAAGCCGAAGGACAAGCTGCTGCTGATGGCGGCCGCGGCCACGTACAACTGCGAGCAGGTGGGCGTGTTCACGCCCAAGTCGGTGGCCCGGGACCAGCTTTCCGCCGGCGATGTCGGCTTCATCATCGCCGGCATCAAGGAGATCGACGCCGCGAAGGTCGGCGACACGGTGACGCTCGCCGCGCGACCCGCCGCCCGTGCGCTGCCGGGCTTCAAGGAAGTGAAGCCGCAGGTGTTCGCCGGGCTCTATCCCGTCGAGTCCAACCAGTACGAGGCGCTGCGCGACGCGCTCAACAAGCTGAAGCTGAACGACGCGTCGCTGCACTACGAGCCGGAAGTGTCGCAGGCGCTGGGCTTCGGCTTCCGCTGCGGCTTCCTGGGCCTCCTGCACATGGACATCGTCCAGGAGCGGCTGGAACGCGAATACGACATGGACCTGATCACGACGGCGCCCACCGTCATCTATCAGATCCTGATGCGCGACGGCACGGTGGTCGAGATCGAGAATCCGTCGAAGCTGCCCGACCTGTCGCGCGTCGAGGAGATCCGCGAGCCGATCATCACGGCGACGATCCTGATGCCGCAGGAGTACGTGGGGCCGGTGATCACGCTGTGCACCGAGAAGCGCGGCCAGCAGAAGAACATGCAGTACCTGGGCCGCCAGGTGATGCTGACGTACGAGCTGCCGATGGCCGAGGTCGTCATGGACTTCTTCGACAAGCTGAAGTCGGTGTCGCGCGGCTACGCATCGCTCGACTACGAGTTCAAGGAATTCCGCGCCGCCGACGTCGTGAAGCTCGACATCCTGATCAACGGCGAGCGCGTGGACGCGCTGTCGGTGATGGTGCACCGCTCGGTGTCGATGTACCGCGGCCGCGAGGTGGCGGCGAAGATGCGCTCGCTGATCCCCCGCCAGATGTTCGATGTCGCCGTGCAGGCGTCGATCGGCGCCAACATCATCGCGCGCGAAACGATCAAGGCGATGCGCAAGAACGTGCTGGCCAAGTGCTACGGCGGCGACATCTCGCGCAAGAAGAAGCTCCTCGAAAAGCAGAAGGCCGGCAAGAAGCGGATGAAGGCGGTGGGCAGCGTCGAGATCCCGCAGGAAGCCTTCCTCGCCATCCTGCAGGTCGGCGACAAGTAGACGAAGCGTCGGAAGCGTGGGCCGGACGGCGGCCGGCGCAGCCCTCGCGCATGGCACAATCCGCCCGGTTCACCAGGTCGACGACAACAATGAATTTCGCGCTGATACTTTTCCTGCTGACGCTCGCCACCGGCGTGCTGTGGTTCGTCGACCGCGTCTACTTCGCCAGGCGCCGCACGGCCGGCGCGCCGGAGCCGGCGTGGGTCGAGTACGCGGCGAGCTTCTTCCCGGTGCTGCTCGTCGTGTTCCTGCTGCGGTCGTTCGTCGCGGAGCCCTTCAAGATCCCGTCGTCGTCGATGCGCCCGACCCTCGAGGTCGGCGACTTCATCCTGGTCAACAAATTCGGCTACGGGCTGCGGCTGCCGATCGTCGAGGCCAAGGTGATCCCGCTGGGCGATCCCCAGCGCGGCGACGTCGTCGTGTTCCGGTACCCGGTCAATCCGAGCCAGGACTTCATCAAGCGGGTCGTCGGCGTCGGCGGCGACGTCGTGGCCTACCAGGACAAGAAGCTGACGGTGAACGGGCAGCCGCTGCCGCAGCAGAAGGACGGCACGTACAGCTACCTCGAGAACCTGCGGTTCGAAACGCTCGAGAAACTCGACGAGACGGCCAACACGGGCGCCGGGACGCACGCGTACATGGTCGGCGTCAATCCGCAGGCGGCCCCCGTCTATCCGCAGAACGTGCGGCCGTTCCCGGGACGCGAGAATTGCGACTACAATGACCGCGGATTCACCTGCAAGGTGCCGCCGGGTCAGTATTTCATGATGGGCGACAACCGCGACAACAGCGACGACAGCCGCTACTGGGGATTCGTGCCGGACGATCACATTCGCGGCAAGGCATTCTTCATCTGGTTCAACTGGGACGACATTTCGAGTCTCGCGTTCAAGCGTGTCGGCAGCGGGATTCGCTAGTGTTTGGCGCAAGCGGGAGTGCAAAAGTGACCATTTCCACGAGACGGCGACAGCACGGGCTGTCGATGATCGGCTTCCTGTTCGTCGCGGCGGTGGCGATGATCTTCGCGCTCCTCGCGTTCCGCGTCACCCCGGCGTACATCGAGTATTTCACCATCCAGAAGGCGCTCGAGGGCGCGCTCGCCGATACGAACGACCCGTCGCTCGCCAACGTGCGCCGGGCCATGGAGCGCCGGCTCAACGCCGACTATGCGGACGCCATCTCGGCGCGTGACGTCGAGGTGACGAAGAACGGCAACGTCATCACCGCCGCCGTGAGCTGGGAGAAGAAGCTGCCGCTGGTCCACAACGCCAGCCTGCTGCTGGAATTCGACGCCTCCGCGTCACGATAGGCGTCGCGCGCATCGGATGGCCGTCCCGCTGCGTGACCAACTGGGCTATTCCTTCCGCCAGCCCGAGCTTCTTCGCCACGCGCTGACGCACCGCAGCTACGGCGCCACGCACAACGAGCGGCTGGAGTTCGTCGGCGACGCCGTCCTGAACTGCGCGATCGGCCTCGCGCTGTTCCAGCGGTTCCCGGCGCTTCCCGAAGGCGACCTCTCGCGCGTCCGCGCAGCGCTCGTGAACCAGGACACGCTGGCGCGCGTCGCGCGGCGGCTCGACCTGGGCAGCCAGATCAAGCTCGGCGAGGGCGAGCAGAAAAGCGGCGGCGACGATCGCTCGTCGATCCTCGCCGACGCGCTCGAGGCGGTGTTCGGCGCGGTGTTCATCGACGGCGGCTTCGACGCGGCCTACCAGGTGATCGTCGACTGCTTCGGCAGCGTGCTGGAAACAGCCGACCCGGCGGCGCTCGGCAAGGATCCGAAGACGCGGCTGCAGGAGTGGCTGCAGGCGCGGCGGATGCCGGTTCCCGAATACACGGTGACGACGACGAGCGGCGAGGCGCACGCGCAGACGTTCGAGGTCGAATGCAGGATCGCGGCGCTCGGAGTGGCGACGACGGGCAGCGGCGCCAGCCGCCGCGCCGCCGAACAGGCGGCCGCGGAAGCGGCAGGGCTGCTCGTCGCGCAGCACGGCAAGGGAACTCCATGACCGCGCCCGACGCCGTGCCGCCGGGCTTTCGCTGCGGCCACGTCGCGATCGTCGGACGCCCGAGCGTGGGCAAGTCGACGCTGATGAACGCGCTGGTCGGCCAGAAGATCAGCATCACGTCGAAGAAACCGCAGACGACGCGCCATCGGATCGTCGGCATCGACACCGACGCCGCCGCCGCCGCGCAGTTCGTCTACGTCGATACGCCGGGCTTTCAGACGCGGCACCGGTCGCGCCTCAACGAGCGCCTGAACAAGACGGTGCGCGAGAGCCTCGGGGATGTCGATGTCGTGGTGCTCGTGCTCGACGCGACGCGCCTGACCGACGCCGACCGCGCGGTCGTCAAGCTGCTGCCGCCGTCGACGCCGGTCATCGCCGCCGTCAACAAGATCGATCTCGTCGGCGACAAGTCGGTGCTGCTGCCGCGCATGGCCGAGATCGCCGCGTTGTTCGCGTTCACGGCGATCGTGCCGATCTCCGCCGAGCGGGGCACGCAGCTTCCCGCGCTGAAGGCGGAGATCGCCAAACTGCTGCCGGTATCGCCGCCGCACTATCCGCAGGACGACCTGACCGACCGCGACGAGCGCTTCCTGGCCGCCGAGTTCATCCGCGAAAAGATCTTCCGCCAGTTGGGCGACGAGATCCCCTATGCGACGACCGTCGGCATCGAGATGTTCGAGATCGAAGGCAAGCTGCGGCGCATCCACGCGACGGTGTACGTCGACAAGACCAGCCAGCGGGCGATCCTGCTCGGCGAGGGCGGCGCACGCATGAAGGCGATCGCGAGCGAAGCGCGCGCCGACATGGAGCGGCTCTTCGGCGGCAAGGTGTTCCTCGAGGTCTGGGTGCGCGTCAAGCGCGGCTGGGCCGACACCGACGCGTCGCTGACGCGCTTCGGTTACTGACGTTTACCGGCGGCGGCCGTGGCCACCCGAGCGCCGGTGCAGCGCCGCGATGACGAGCCGGCGTTCGTCCTCCACGCCTATGCGTATCGGGAAACGAGCCTCATCGTCGAGGCGTTCACGCCCGCCTACGGCCGTGTCGCCATGGTCGCGCGCGGCGCCAAGCGGCCGCGCTCGGAAACGCGCGGGCTGCTGCAGGCGTTCCAGCCGCTCACGCTGTCGTGGGCGGGGTCCGGCGAGCTGAAGACGCTGCTGAAGGCGGAGTGGCGCGGCGGATTGCCGCTGCCGGGCGGCTCCGCGCTGCTGTGCGGCTTCTACCTGAACGAGCTGCTGCTGAAGCTGCTGGCCCGCGAGGATCCGCACCCGCTGCTGTTCGACGAGTACGCGTCCGCGCTGGCGGCGCTGGCCGGCGAACCGCTCGCCGCCGCGCAGGCGTCGGTGCTGCGCCGGTTCGAGGTGCGCCTGCTCGCCGAGACTGGGCTATGCGCTGCAGCTCACGCGGGATGTCGAGTCGGGCGCCGGCATCGATCCGGAAGGCAGGTACCATTACGCGTTCGACAGCGGGCCTCGACGCGTGGCGCCCAACGTCGTCCGCGAATCCGGCGCCCGCGGGCCGCTGGTGCGCGGAGCGACGCTGCTCTCGCTCGCCGCCAATGCGTTTCCCGACGCCGAGACCGCGGCGGAGGCGAAGCGGATGATGCGCGAGGTCCTCGATCACCATCTGGAGGAGCGGCACATATTCAGCCGGCGGGTCGTGCGCGACCTGATGGCGCTGGACGAGGAAGGGACGGCATCTTGATCGAACTCGGCGTCAACATCGACCACGTGGCCACGTTGCGGCAGGCGCGGCGGACCTACGAGCCCGATCCGGTGTGGGCGGCGGTGGAGGCGCACCTGGGCGGCGCGGACGGCATCACCGTGCACCTGCGCGAGGACCGGCGCCACATCCAGGACGAGGACGTGCGGCGGCTGCGCGAGCTCGTCCACATCAAGCTCAATCTCGAAATGGCGGCGACCGACGAAATGATCGGCATCGCCTGCCGCGTGAAGCCGGAGATGGCCATGCTGGTGCCCGAAGGCCGGCACGAGATCACCACCGAAGGCGGGCTCGACGTCGCGGGGCAGGAGCGCAGGCTGCGCGGCGTCGTGGCGCGCCTGGCCGACGCGGGCATCGTGACGTCGGTCTTCATCGACGCGGACATCGCGCAGGTCGAGGCGTCGGCGCGCATCGGCGCGCGCGTCTGCGAAGTGCATACCGGACCTTACGCGCACGCGTTCCATGCGAAGGGCCGCGATCCCGAGGCGCCGGCCGTCGTGACGGAACTGGCGCGGATCAGGGCGGCGGGCGAGGCGATCCGCGGCCTCGGCATGCGCTTCAACGCCGGCCACGCGCTCAATTACTTCAACGTGCAGCCGGTGGCGGCATTGCCCGGCATCCGCGAGCTGCACATCGGGCACGCGATCGTGGCCCGCGCGATGTTCTCGGGATTGCGCGATGCGGTGCGGCAGATGAAATCGCTGCTGCGCGAAGCGGCGCTGATCCATCGCGGAAGCGGGCCGCAATGAGCGCGCCGACGCTGCCGCGCGGCCCGGTGATCCTGGGGATCGAAGGCTGCGAGTTGACGGCGGCCGACCGCGAACGGCTCGCGCATCCGCTGGTCGGCGGCGTCATCCTGTTCGCGCGCAATTTCACGGACTGCGCGGCGCTTGCCGCGCTCACGGCGCGAATCCGCGAACCGCGCACACCGCAACTCCTGGTCTGCGTCGACCACGAGGGCGGCCGTGTCCAGCGCTTTCGCGACGGCTTCACCAAGATCCCCCCGATGCGCACGCTGGGCGCGCTGTGGGATGGCGATGTGGCCGCGGCGGCCGCCGAAGCGCGGCGGCTGGGCGAGGTCATCGCGCGCGAGCTGCGCGGGCATGGCGTGGACTTCAGCTTCACGCCGGTCCTCGATCTCGACTTCGGCGCCAGCACCGTCATCGGCGATCGCGCGTTCCATGGCAATCCCAACGCCGCGGCGCATCTCGCGACGTGCCTGCACGACGGCCTGCGCGCAGGTGGGTGCGCCGCCGTCGGCAAGCATTTCCCCGGGCATGGCTTCGTCGCCGCGGACTCGCATCTCGAAGTGCCGGTCGACGAGCGCCCGCTGGCGGACCTCGTCGCCAACGACCTCATTCCGTTCGCCGCGATGGCGCGCCACGGGCTCGAGGGCGTCATGCCGGCGCACGTCATCTACCCCGCAGTGGATGCGCTGCCGGCGGGATATTCACGCGTCTGGCTGCAGGACATCCTGCGCGGCCGGCTCGCGTTCGACGGCCTCATCTTTTCCGACGATCTCGGCATGGCGGGCGCCTTCACGGCGGGCGACATCGTCGCGCGGGCGGACGCCGCGCTGGCCGCCGGGTGCGACATGGTGCTCACCTGCAACGACTTTCCGGCCGCCGACGACCTGCTGGCGCGCTGGCGACCGGACCCGCAGCCGGACCTTGCGCGTCGCGCCGCGCGGATGCAGGGGCGCTGACCGCGGATCGCCCGTGGATGAACAGTGCCGGCACGCGCACGTGCGGGATCCTGGCCAGCGTGTCGAAGCGCTGGTGGAGGAGGGCGTCGACGCGAATGCGCAGGTCACGGCGTCCGCGGCGAACGGCCCCCAGCGCGCGCGCGGCGGCGCACGACGCGTTCATCGTCCAGGCGCGTGCCGGCTCACCCGGCGTGCGGTCGACGCCATGGGGCCGACGGGGCTCGCGAGCGGGGTGGGCGGGCCGGGTTCGAGCGCCGCATCCGGTACATGCGTATGTCGCCGCCGTCGGTGCTCGACCCGCAGACGAACGCGGCGGCCGGCGGCGACGTGCCGCCGGCCGTTGCGGTGCGCGGACTCACGGTCATCGGAATTTGCCTCCTGGTGCGTTGGGGTCAATTGGGGTCGGCAATTGGGGTCAGAGCTGTAATAAAGCACCACTGACGTCGCGAGTTCGCGACGTCAGCGGAATGCTTTATTACAGCTCTGACCCCAATTGCCGACCCCAATTGCCGCGCATGCCGCCGCTACCGGTGGGCCGGCTGCCGCCCGCCCAGTCGGTGCGTCAGCTCCTCGGCCGTATGCGCGACGAGCGGCCCCAGCTGCTTGATGCGCTCGTCGGGAAGGCGCGACACCGGCCCGGCGCAGGAGAGGGCGCCCAGCACTTCGGCGTGCTCGTTGTAGATCGGCGCGGCCACGCAGCGCGTCGCCAATATGTGCTCCTCGTCGTCGAACGACCAGCCGCGCTGGCGGATCACCCGCACGCTCGCCCACATCGTTTCCGGCGACGTGATCGTGTTGGCGGTGATCCGCGGCAGTCCCTTGACCTTCAGGATCGCGTCGATCTGCTCGTCGGGCAGCGCGGCGAAGATCGCCTTGCCCACACCGGACGCGTGCAGCGGCACGCGGCTGCCCAGCTTGACGATCGTGCGCATCGTCTCGCGGCATTGCACCTGGTCGATGAAGACGGCCTCGGTGCCGTCGAGGATGCCGAGGTTCGTGGTCTCGCCCGACTGCTCCATCAGCCGCCGCATGTACGGATGGCTTTGCGCGACGAAATCGCGGTTGGCGAGGAAGCTGGTGCCGACGGTGAACGCCTGCAGGCCGATGTACCAGCGGCCGAGCTCGCCGCCCTGGTAGACGTAGCCCATTTTTTCGAGCGTCGCCAGCAGCCGGTGCGCCGTCGACGGCGCGAGCTGCACGCGCTGCGCGAGGTCGGTGAGCGTGAGCCCGCCTTCGGCGCGCGCCAGTGCCTCGAGCAGCGACAGGCCGCGCGTGAGGCTCTGCACCTGCACGGTGACGGCGCCGGGCTTGCCGGGCGTGCGGCCGCGCTTGGGGGGTGGAGCGGACAGGCGATTGGGCATGGGCTGCGGACTTTCAAGGCGGTGACGGCAGGTCGCGCCGTCCTTTCAGCGTAACTGCAAGTGCGGGGTGACTGCAAACATCCGTCCCGCGATGTCGACCTCGTAATGCGCGCCGAGGATCGCCGCGTCGGTGAGCGCGGCGGCGTCGGGCTGCGCGCGCGCGTAGCCCATCGCGACGGCGCGGCCGTGCTGCCGGCTGTAACCGGCCGAGGTGATCTCGCCGACGTTGCGGCCGTCCATCATGATCGGCTCGCCGCCCCACGGAAACGCGGCCGGGTCGTCGAACGTGAACTGCACGAGCCGCTTGCGGACGCCCGCCGCCCGCTGCGCGACGAGCGCATCGCGTCCGGTGAATGCCGCCGGCTTGTCGATTTGCACCGCATACCCCAGTCCGGCCTCCCACGGCGTCTCGTCGGGCGAGAGCTCGGGACCCCATGCGCGCCGCCCCGCTTCGATGCGCAAGGCGTCGATCGTGTAGTACCCGGCGTCCTTCAGGCCGAACGCGGCGCCTTCGCTCCACAGGGCGTCGTAGAGCGTCGCGCACTGGTCGGTCGGCACCACCATCTCGTACCCCGGGCCGCCGACGTAGCTCATCCGCGCGGCGCGGGCCCGCGCATATCCGACATCGATCTCGGCCGTCGTCGAGAACGGCAGCGCGCGCTTCGACAGGTCGTCGGGACACAGCGTCCGCAGCAGCGCCTCGGACTTCGGCCCCATCAGCGAGAGCACCGAATACGCGCTGGTGACGTCGACCAGCGCCGCGAACTCGTCGGCGCCGATCGCGCGCTCGATCCACGCCGCGTCGCGCGTGGCCTGGCCCGAGCCGGTGAGGACGAAGAAGGTGTCGCGGGCGAGGCGGGTGATCGTGAGGTCGGACTCGAAGCCGCCGCGCCGGTTGAGCATCGCCGTGTAGACCATCCTGCCCACGGGGACGTCGATCTCGTTCGCGCACAGCCGCTCCAGCACCGCCAGCGCGTCGCGGCCCTTGAGGATGAATTTCGAGAACGACGTCTGGTCGAACACGACGACATCCTCGCGGCACGCGCGCTGTTCCTCGAGCACATGGGGCAGCCAGTCCGGCCGTGTCCAGCGTGTAGGGCGGCGGCGGGGCGCCGGGCGGCAGGAAGTAATTGGCGCGCTCCCAGTTGAGCTTGGTGCCGAACACCGCGCCCTTCGCCCGCAGGCGGTCGTAGAGCGGCGAGCGGCGCAGCGGCCGCACCGTCTGCAGTTCCTCGCGCGGCCAGCGCATCGCGTAATGCAGGCCCAGCGATTCCACCGTGCGGTCGGCCAGGTGGCGGCGGTTGGCATGGAAGGCTGCGAAGCGCCGGATGTCGACGTCCCAGAGGTCGAGCGGCGCCTCGCCGCCGACGATCCACTCTGCGACCAGCCGGCCCGCGCCGCCGGAGTTGGCGATGCCCGCGGAGTTGAAGCCCGCGCAAACGAAGTAGCCGCGGACCTCGGGCGCCTCGCCGAGAATGAAGTTGCCGTCCGGCGTGAAGCTCTCGAGACCATTCAGCAGCATCTTGATCTGGGCGGTCTCGAGGCAGGGCGCGCGGTGGATCGCGTTGGTCATCAGTATCTCGAACTGGTCCCAGTCTTCGGGCAGCAACTGGAACTCGAAGCCGTCCGGAATCGGCGACACGTTCCACGGCTTGGCCGCGGGCTCGAAGCCGCCCATCACGAGCCCGCCGACTTCCTCCTTGAAATAGATGAAGCCGTCCGGATCGCGGATCACCGGCAGCTGCGGCGTGACGCCGTCGATGGCTTTGGTCACGATGTAGAAATGCTCGGCGGCGTACAGCGGCACGTTGACGCCGGCGCGGGTCCCGAATTCGCGCGCCCACTGGCCGCCGCAGTTGACGAGCGTCTCGCAGGCGATCTCGCCTTCGCCTTCGGCGCTCGTCCAGCGGACGCCGGCGACGCGACCGGCGGCCACCTGGACGCCGCAGACCTTGACGCCCTCGACAAGTTTCGCCCCGCGCATCCGTGCGCCGCGCGCCAGCGACTGCGTGAGGTCGGTCGGGTTGGCCTTGCCGTCGCCCGGAATCCACACGGCGCCGGCCAGGTCGTCGGTGCGCAGGATCGGCGCGATGCGGCCGGCCTCGGCCGGCGACACGTATTCGAACTCGATGCCGAAGCTCTTCGCGCGCGCCATCTGCCGCTTGATGAGCTGCAGCCGCTCCGGCGTCTTCGCGACGTTCAGGCTGCCGCATTGCTTCCAGCCGGTGGCGAGGCCGGTTTCCGCTTCGAGCGACGAATACAGTTCGATGCCGTACTGGCTCATCCGCGTGGCGTTGCGCGTGGCGCGCGTCTGGCCGACGAGACCGGCGGCGTGCCAGGTGGTGCCGCACGTCAGCTTGCCCTGCTCGAGCAGCACGACGTCGGTGACGCCGAGCTTCGCCAGGTGATAGGCGGTCGACACGCCGGCGATGCCGCCGCCGACGATGACGACCTGCGCGTGCGACGGAAGGGGGAACATGGCGATGACCTCTAGAGTTTGAGGGCGGCGACGCCGGCGACCACGCTCGCGGCGCCGGCCAGCCGCGCGATGCCGAAGCCTTCCTTCAGCAGGACGGCGCCGATGACGGCGGCGAACAGCACCGAAGTCTCGCGCAGCGCCGCGACGGCCGCGACCGGCGCGCGCGTCATCGCCCACAGCACGATGCCGTAGGCCGCGACGCTGCAAAAGCCGCCGAGCAGGCCGCGCCGCCATTGCGCGCCGATGTAGGCGACGGAAGCGGCGCCGCGCCGCAGGCGAATCCAGGCGAGGAACACGACGCCTTCGAGGAACGTCATCCACAGCACGTACGCCAGCGCGTTGCCCGACGCGCGCGCGCCGGCCCCGTCGACCAGCGTGTAGACGGCGATGATGCCGGCATTGGCGAGCGCCCAGTAGACGGCGGCGCGCGGATGCCGATGGCGCTGCGCGAAGGCGATCGCGACGATGCCGCCGGAGATCAGCAGGATGCCGAACGCCACCTGCGCCGTCGGCAATTCGCGCAGGAACACGATGCCGAGCAGCGTCACCAGCAGCGGCGCGGTGCCGCGCATCAGCGGATAGGCGAACGACAGGTCGCCGGTACGGTACGCCTGCGCGAGCGTGATGTAGTACGCGAAATGGATGACGACCGACGTCAGCGCATACGGCCACGACGCCGGCAGCGGCAGCGTCACGAACGGCAGCGCCACGATCGCGCAGGCGGTCGACCCGGCCACGACGGTGGCGGTGTCGAGCAGCGGATCGCCGCCTCCGGCGGACTTGAGCAGCGCGTTCCAGCCGGCGTGCAACAGGCCCGCGCCGAGCACGGCGAGCGTCACGCCTAGGGTCAGTTCCACTGCGCGTGCGGGATGCTATGCCGGCGCGGTCGCCGCGCCGCGCTGCGCGGCTTCGATCGCAGGCACGAAATGGGCGAGCGGCGGCGTGGCCGCGCCCTCGACCTTGGCCAGGTCGTCCCACAGGCGGACCGCCACCGCGTCGGCCGCGAACGGCTGCGCGATGAATGCCTGCGCTTCGTCCGGCGTGAAGATGCCGCCCTGCAGCGCGAGGCTGCGCTTCGAATCCACCGACAACGCGTCGAAGTAGCCGTCGCGCGTCGCGCAAAGGTACCGCTTGGCATCGACGTGCAGCGTGATGGGTGCCAGCACGTCGTCGCCGAAGAGCGGGCGCAGGAACGGCAGCGCGACGTATTGATGCAGGTCGTCGACGCCGCGCAGCGTGGGCGTGTCGCCCTGGTCGTTCAGCAGGTGGCCCAGGTCGTGCAGCAGCGCCGCGGTGACGAGCGCGGGCGTGGCACCGGCGGCTTCCGCCCGCGCGGCGGTCTGCAACGCATGCTCGAGTTGCGTGACCGGCTCCCCGTCGTAGGCGCGGCCGCCCTTGCGGCTGAACAGGATGCAGATCTCGGATATGGAAAGCGCCATCGTGCGGTCTCGTGGTCAGGCGGTGCGCGGCTTGCGCTTCTGCCAGCCGGCCTTGGCGCCATTGCCGCCCGTCCGGACCGGATCGTCGTCGACGCACGACGACGGGCTCCTTGAGACGCGTGCGCGCCAGGACGCCCGCCTCCTCGAGGATCGGATAGGCGATCGAGCAGATATGCGAATTGATGCGCTTCAAGTCGGAGATGAGGTCGAGGTGCAGCGACGACGTCTCGATGCTCTCCAGCGTATTGCCGGCGAGGCGGCCCAGGTGCGAATTGGCATATGCGCGTTCGAGGTCGCGGAACAGCACCTTCTGCGCCAGCAGTTCCTGCGCGCTCTTCAGGTCGCCGTGCAGGAACACGCTCATGCCGAGGCGGAGGTTCGCGACGAGGCGCGCGTGCAGGTCGCAGATCTCGGCCATGCCGGCGTCGGAGAAATTGCGGTGCTTGGCGATCTTCTTGTCCTCGATGTCGGTCAGCACGCGCTCGATGATGTCGCCGACCTGCTCGAGGTTGATCGTGAACGACACGATGTCGGCCCAGCGGCGGCCCTCGCGCTCGTCCAGCGCCTCGCGCGAGATCTGCGTCAGGTAGAGCTTCACCGCCGTGTAGAGGTCGTCGACGACGTCGTCCTTCTTGCGCAGGCGCTCGGCCAGCGCGCGGTCGTTGGTCTTCAGCACGGTGAGCATGCCGGTCAGCATGTCCTCGATGACGTCGCCGATGCGGATCGCCTCGCGCGCCGCATTGGCGATGGCCAGCGGCGGGGAGTCGAGCGCGGACGGATCGAGGTTGCGCGGCTTGGCGGGATCGTCGGCCAGCGGCTTCGCCGGCAACAGCCGTTCGGCGACGCGCGCGATCTTCTCGGTCCAGAAGATGAACAGCAACGCGAGCGCCACGTTGAAGAAGAAGTGGAACAGCACCACCTCGCGCGCGGGATCGAGCTCGAGGCCGGCGATCCAGCCGTCGACGTGGCGGCAGCAGCGGGATCGCCAGCACGCAGCCGATCAGCTTGAAGAGGAAGTTGCCGAGCGTGACGCGGCGGGCCTCGGGCGGCGAGCGCAGCGTCGACAGCATGCCGAGGATGCCGCTGCCGAGGTTGGCGCCGAGCACCAGGCCCAGCGCGACCGGCAGCGAGATCATCGACAGCGACGCGAGTGTCGCCATCAGCAGCACGACGGCGAGGCTCGAGTAGCAGAGGATGGTGAACAGCGCCGCCACCAGCATGTCGAGCAGCACGTCGCCCGTCAGCGACGCGAAGATCACCTTGACGCCCGCCGCCTGCACGAACGGCTTGGCCGCGACCGAGATCCACTGCAGCGCGAAGATGATGAGCCCCAGCCCGATCATGATGCGTCCGAAACGCCCGACGTTGGTCGATTGCCGGGCGAGGAACAGCGTGACGCCGACGAAGATCAGCAGCGGCGCGAGCCACGACAGGTCGAACGACAGGATGACGGTGACGAGCGATGTGCCGACGTCGGCGCCGAGCATCACCGCCAGCGCCGGCGCCGTGCTGATCAGGCCCTGGCCGGCGAACGCGGCGACGATGAGCGCGGTGGCGGTGCTGCTCTGGATGAGCCCGGTGACGCCCAGGCCGGCGAAGAAGGCGGTGAAGCGCTGGTTGATGCTCTTGCGCAGGATCCGCCGCAGGTCGGTGCCGTACAGCCGCAGGATGCCGGTGCGGACGATGTGCGTGCCCCAGACGAGCAGCGAGACGCCGGCGAGCAGGTTGAGCAGTGTCTGCATGTCAGGCGCGCCGGGCCGCCCCAAGCGACCGACTGCTCCCCCTCGGGGGGCAGCGAGCGAAGCGAGCGTGGGGGCCGTCGCGAGCGGCGCGCCGGGCCGCCCCAAGCGACTGACTGCTCCCCCTCGGGGGGCAGCGAGCGAAGCGAGCGTGGGGGCCGTCACGAGCGGCGCGCCGGGCCGCCCCAAGCGACTGACCGCTCCCCCTCGGGGGGCAGCGAGCGAAGCGAGCGTGGGGGTCGTCACGAGCGGCGAAGGGCCGTCCCGAGGCGCGAGTTGCGCCCCCTCGGGGGGCAGCGAAGCCGCGCAAGCGGCGAGCGTGGGGGCCGTCACGAGCGACGAAGGGCCGTCCCGAGGCGCGAGTAGCGCCCCCTCGGGGGGCAGCGAAGCCGCGCAAGCGGCGAGCGTGGGGGCCGTCCATCACCAGGGCAATGAGTACGTCTTGGTGTTGGTGAAGCTCTTCATCGCTTCCTGCACGCCTTCCTTGTAGCCCAGCCCGGAGTCCTTGATGCCGCCGAACGGCGTCAGCTCCAGCCGGTAGCCGGGCACCTCGCGGACATTGACACTGCCGACGTGGAGCTCCGACACGAAGCGCGTGACGTAGTCGAGCCGGTTGGTGCACAGGGCCGACGACAGTCCGTAGGCGGTGCCGTTGGCGATGCGGATCGCGTCGTCGATGTCCTTGAACCGGATCACCGGCGACACCGGGCCGAACGTCTCCGTCCGCACGACGTTCATGGCGGGCTGCACGTGGTCGATGACGGTGGGCGAGTAGAGCGCGCCGCGGCGCACATTGCCGGCGAGGAGCCGTGCACCCTGCGCGACGGCATCGTCGACGCGCGCCTCGCAGTTGCGCGCGCTGGCCTCGTCGATGACGGTGCCCATGTTCAGCGCCGGATCGGCGGGGTCGCCGTACGTCCATGCGCGCGTCAGCGCGACGAGCCGCTCGACGAACGCATCGGCCACGCGCTGGTGGACGAGCATCCGCTTGACGGCCGTACACCGCTGGCCCGAATTCCTGTACGAACCCGCGACGGCCAGCGCCGCCGCTTCGTCCAAGTCGGCGTCTTCCATCACGATGATCGGATCGTTGCCGCCGAGCTCGAGCACCTGCCGCTTGTAGACGGCCTTGGCCGCGATGTACTTGCCCACGGTCACGCCGCCGGTGAACGTGACGAGGTCGACGCCGGCATTGACGAGCATCTCGTCGGCGATCTCGCGCGGGTCGCCGGTGACGACCGACAGCATCGCGGGCGGCAGTCCGGCTTCGTAGAGCAGATCGGCCAGCAACAGCGCCGTCAGCGGCGTCTTTTCGGTGGGCTTCAGCACCATCCGGTTGTTGGTCGCGATCGACGGCGCGATCTTGTGCGCGACCTGGTTCAGCGGATGGTTGAACGGCGTGATCGCGGAGATGACGCCGAGCAAAGGCTCGCGCAGCGTGTAGACCTTGCGCGACTTGCCATGGGGCGTGAGATCGCACGAGAAGACCTGGCCGTCGTCCTGCAGCGCGGCATTGGCGGCGAACGTGAACACGTCGCAGGCGCGGCCGACTTCGTAGAGCGTGTCCTTCTTGCACAGGCCGGATTCGGCGGTGATGAGGTCGGAGATGGCGTCGGCGCGCTCGCGGATCAGCGCCGCGGTGCGCTGCATGACTGCCGAGCGCTCGTAGCGCGTGAGCGTCGCGCGATAGCCGCGGGCGATCGCGAACGCGCGGCGCACGTCGTCGACCGACGCCTTGGGCACGGTGCCGACGAGCGCACCCGTGTACGGATTGCGGACTTCGATGACGCGGTCGCCGCCGACGTGCTCGCCGGCGATGCGCATCGTCGCGACGAGCGGCGCCCCGAGCTTCACTCCCGCCAGTTCCGTCATCATGTTCATCGGCAGCGCAGGCTATTGCAGGTAGTTCAACGCGAGGTCGAACGCGTCGAAATTGCGCCAGCGGCGCGCGGGCAGGTCGCCCGCCGGCCGGTTGGCGATCAGCGGCACCCGCTGCTCCGACGTGCCGCCATGCGAGCGCAACGGCACGTCGAGCCCCGACAGGTCGTGCCGCTCGGGGCTCGTGCCGATCACCGTCAACCGCTCGGACACCACGACGAGGTCGCCGACGCGGTCGGGCGGCAATTCGAACGTCGCGCACGCCTCCCCGCGCGAATAGACGCCCTCGATGCCGGGAAGGGTGGCGATGCGCGCGGTCGCGTCGTCGCGAATGCCGGCATCGTCGATGTAGACCGTCGCGTACGAGCCGAGCGCGCCGTGGTGGACGACATACGGGTCGGTGATCGGCAGGATCACGCGCGTGGTGCCGGCGCCGAACCAGCCGTCGAGCCGCTCTTGCAGGTAGACGATGTTCGGGCGGCCGAGCGCGTCGGTCTTGGCGTTCATGCCGTGGTCGGCGGTCAGCACGACCGTCGCCCCCAGCGCGTCCATCTGGCCCAGGTAGCGGTCGAGCATTGCCGTGAAGTCGTTCGCCGGCCCGGTGCCCGGCGCCGACTTGTGCTGGACGTAATCGGTCGTCGACAGGTACATGACGTCGGGACGGTCGCGCTTCAGCAGCGCGAGCCCCGCGGCGAACACGAACTCCGACAGCGCCGCGCTGTAGACGGACGGCACCGCCATGCCGGTCAGCGCCAGCACGTCGACGATGCCGTTGGCTTCCAGCGTCACCTGGTCCGCCTGTTCCGACGAGAAGCAGATGCCCTTCATCTTGTGGCCGAGCAGCGAGCGCAGCTTGTCCTTGGCCGTCACCACGACGACCTTCGCCCCGGCATCCGCCAGCGCGGCGAGGATCGTGCCGGCGCGCAGGTACTTGGCGTCGTTCATCATCACTTCGGCCCTGGCGTCGGCATCCCAGAAGAAATTGCCGCAGATCCCGTGGACCGCCGGCGGAGCGCCGGTGACGATCGACAGATTGTTGGGATTCGTGAACGACGGCACCACGCAGTCGGCGGTGAGGCAGGTGCCGCGCTGGGCGAGCGAAGCCAGGAACGGCGCGCGGCCGGCCGCGATCGCCTGGTTGATGTAGTCGGGTTCGCACCCGTCGACGCACACCACCACCAGCGGCCGGTCCGGCCAGCGGTAGGTGCGGCCATTGACGGAAACGCTACGCAAATCGCTGGCACTCATCGTTTTCTCCGTGCGCGGCCGGCGGGAACCGCAAGTGCAGCCGCAGCGGAGGGGCCGTTGTTCGTTTCGCCGCGAACGCGATGCATGCGCTCGCGGCTGCCCATGACGTGCTCGTACAGCGCACGTCCGGCTGCGGCGGCATCGCCGCTGGCGATCTTGGCGAGGATTTCGTGGTGCTCGCGCGCGGACGCGGGCAGGGCGCCCGCCTGCGCCAGCGTCGCGCGGCGATAGAGGTGCAGCTCGTTGACCAGCCGGCGGTAGGTGACCAGCATCTTGCCGTTGCCGGCGAGCGCCACCAGCGTGTCGTGAAACTCGAGGTTGGCCTCATGATAGGCATCGACGGCGTTGCGCGCGACGGCACGGTCCATGCGGTCGACCAGTGCGCGCAGCGTGCGCACGTCGCCGGCGGCGATCGTCTGTGCGACACGGCGGCCGGCAAATTCATCGAGGACCGCCCGCAGCTCATAGATTTCGTCGGCCTCCTCGAGTGCGATCTGGCGGACGAAGACGCCGCGGTTCTTCTCGAGGCGCACGAGCCCGGATTCCTCCAGTGCGCGAAACGCCTCGCGTACCGGTCCGCGCGACACGCCCAGCATCTCGGCGATCGTGACCTCATTGAGCTTGGTGCCGGCGGGCAGCTCGCCGGCGAGGATCATCCGCTCCAGTTCGCGCTGCACCAGCGTGGGGAGCGAATTGGACTGCAGCACCGCAATCGTGCCGTCGGGCCGGGGGCGGTTGCGCCTTGCGGTGACCGGCGGCGGCGTGCGCGACACCGCGGCGGCGCCCTGGCTGTTGGCGTTCTTCAGCATGTTGCGATTAGACGCGGCCGAGTGTAGATTGTCAACAATCTGCAATCAACATCAGCCACGATGTCGACTGCGAGTCCGCACGTGAGCGGGAACGGCCGGCGGATCGTTGCGCCCCGGCCGAGCCCACGAGTAGCATCGATGGCGCTGCACGGGCGGGGATCCCGGCAATGGCCTGCCCATTTGTCCCCATAACGAACGAGGGAGCAAGAACGATGAGAGTAGCCCTGATTGCCCGCTGGTTGTCGTCCGCTGTCGCTGTTGCCGCGCTTGCGGCGGCCGGCGTCGCGTCCGCGCAGAAAACACAGCTCACCGTGTATACGGCCCTCGAGACGGATCAACTGAAGGCCTACACCGACGGCTTCAACAAGGCGTACCCCGACATCGAACTCACGTGGGTGCGCGACTCGACCGGCATCATCACGGCCAAGATCATGGCCGAGAAGGCCGCGCCCAAGGCCGACGTCATCATGGGGGTGGCGGCGACGAGCATGGCGATCTTCGAACAGGAAGGGATGCTGCTCCCGTATGCGCCCGCCGGCTTGAGCCGCATTGCTGCGCAATACCGCGACCCCAAGAATCCACCGTCGTGGGTCGGCATGGACGTCTGGGGCGCGACGATCTGCTTCAACACGGTCGAGGCGGCGAAGCGCAACATTCCGAAGCCGGAAACGTGGCAGGACCTCACCAAGCCCGTCTACAAGGGCCAGGTCGTGATGCCGCATCCGGCGTCGTCCGGCACGGGCTACTTCGACGTGACCGCGTGGCTGCAGATCTACGGCGAGGCGAACGGCTGGAAATTCATGGACGGACTGCACGAGAACATCGCGCAGTACATGCATTCCGGCTCCAAGCCCTGTGCGTCCGCGGCCGCGGGCGAATTCGTCGTCGGCATCTCCTTCGAGTACCGCGCCAACCGCGAGAAGGCCCGTGGCGCGCCCGTCGAGCTCGTGTTTCCGAAGGAAGGCTTAGGCTGGGATCTCGAGGCGATCGGCATCGTCAAGACGACGACCAAGCTCGACGCGGCCAAGAAGCTCGAGGACTGGGCGGTGTCCGACGCCGCCATGGCGCTCTATGCGGCCAACTTTGCCATCGTCGCCGTGCCGGCGATGTCGAAGCCGTTGCCCAACGTGCCGGCCGATTACGCGAGCCGACTCGCCAAGAACGACTTCGCGTGGGCGGCCAAGAACCGCGACAAGATCCTCGCGGAGTGGAGCAAGCGGTACGAGTCGAAGGCGGCGCCGAAGTAACGCCGCTTTGCATGCCGTGCGCGCCGGCCGCGGCGCGCGCGCAACGTTTCGGGCCAGTGGCGGCGGCACGATGCGCCGGCACTGGGCCCGTTTGCCGGTCGGGAATCGCATGGCCGTAGAGCTCAAAGCACCCACGGAAGCCCTGCGGATCGAAGCGGTCCACAAGGCCTTCGGCAGCTTCGTTGCATTGCAGTCCATCGATCTCACGATTGCCCCGGGGGAAATGGTCTGCTTCGTCGGTCCGTCGGGCTGCGGGAAGACCACGCTGTTGCGGATCATCGCCGGTCTCGAAACGCAGACGCGCGGCCGCGTCCTCCAGAACGGGCGCGACGTGTCGCATGCGCCGCCCGCCGCCCGCGACTACGGCATCGTGTTCCAGTCGTATGCGCTGTTTCCCAATCTGTCGATCGCCGACAATATCGCCTATGGCCTCGTCAACCGCCGCAAGGGCCGCGCCGAGATCGTCGCGCGCGTGCACGAGCTGCTGACGCTGGTCGGACTGCCCGACGCCGGTCCCAAATACCCCGGACAGCTCTCGGGCGGGCAGCAGCAGCGGATCGCGCTTGCCCGGGCGCTCGCTTCGGCGCCTTCGCTGCTGCTGCTGGACGAACCGCTGTCCGCGCTGGATGCCAAGGTGCGGGAACGGCTGCGCGGCGAAATCCGTGCGCTGCAACGCCGGCTCGCGGTGACGACGATCATGGTCACGCACGACCAGGAGGAAGCGCTTTCCATGTCGGATCGCGTGGTGGTCATGCGGCAGGGCGCGATCGAGCAGATCGGTTCGCCGCAGGACGTGTACGAGCGTCCGGCCACGCCCTTCGTCGCCGATTTCCTGGGCAAGGTCAACGTGCTGAAGGGCGTCAGCACGGGAGCGGGGCGCTATCGCGTGGGTGCCGGCGAGCTCACGCTCCCGGTGAACGGGTTCGCGTCCGGCGAATCGGTGCGCATCTACCTGCGTCCGGAGGATCGCCACATCGAAGGGGATCTCGCCCACCTTCCGCACCGCTTTTCCGGCCGTGTCGATCATATCGAGTATCTGGGCACCGTC
This sequence comes from uncultured beta proteobacterium, assembly GCA_963823475.1. GTDB lineage: Bacteria > Pseudomonadota > Gammaproteobacteria > Burkholderiales > Casimicrobiaceae > VBCG01. Next base: position 15,169 of record CAWGLS010000010.1, on the reverse strand, counting down.
TGCCTGGCGCGGGTGATGTGCGAACGGCTCGGCCATTCGATGCTGGTGTCGTTGTCGCTCAACCAGCTCCACGATCTCGCCATCCGCGAGGGCGGTAACCTCGAGTTCGCGCTGCGCGTCGACCGCGCCCGCGTGTTCGGAGAAGCGCAGTCGCCATGACGGGAGTCGCGACGCCGCTGCCGGCGCCCCGCGTCCGGTTGTCCCGGAGGATCTTCGTCGAAAGCTTCGCCGTTCATGGCGGACTCTGGCTGCTCGGGGCCGGTTTGCTCGTGCTGCTGACGCTGCCGCTCGCTACGCTCTTCGTCAAGAGTTTCGAGGATCGGGCCGGTGTGTTCATCGGGCTCGCCAACTTCGCCCAGTACGTGCAGACGCCGGCGCTCGCTCGTTCCACGATGAACACGCTGGTGTTCGCCTGCCTCACGACGCTGATCACGGTGCCGCTGGCCTTCACGTTCGCCTACGCGATCCAGCGCAGTTGCATCCCGCTGAAAGGTTTGTGGCGCAGCATTGCGCTGATCCCCATCCTCGCGCCGTCGTTGCTCGCCGCGCTGTCGTTCATCTACCTGTTCGGCAATCAGGGCATCCTCAAGGCCGCGCTGGGCTGGTTCGGGTTCACGTCGATCTACGGATTGCCGGGCATGGTGCTCGCGATGAGCTTCGCCTCGTTTCCGCATGCCGTGATGATCCTGCTGGCGGCGATGGCGCTCTCGGATGCGCGGTTGTACGAGGCGGCCGATTCGATGGGCACGCGCGCCTGGCGCCGGTTCCTGACGATCACGCTGCCGGGCGCCAAGTACGGCCTCATCTCCGCCGCCATGGTCGTCTTCACGATGGCCGTCTCCGAGTTCGGCGTGCCGAAGGTCATCGGCGGCAACTACCCCGTCCTCGCGATCGACATCTACAAACAGGTCATCGGCCAGCAGAATTTCCAGATGGGAGCGGTCGTCGGCCTCGTGCTGCTGCTGCCCGCGATCATCGCGTTCGTCGTCGATCACCAGGTGCGCCTGCGGCAGAAGGCGCTGCTGACGGCGCGCAGCATCCCGTACGTGCCGCGCTCGTCCCGGCTCAGGGACCGGCTCTTTCTCGTCTATGTGGCGCTCGTGTCGCTGGCGATGCTGTCGGTGATGGGGATGGCGGTGTTCGGTTCGTTCGTCAAGCTCTGGCCGTACAACATGTCGCTGTCGCTCGTCCACTACACGTACGGGTTCGAGGAGGCCAACGTCGAGCACGCGTACCGGAACAGCCTGGTGCTCGCCGGCTGGTGCGCTGTCCTGGGCGCCGCAGTCACGTTCGCCGGTGCGTACTGGGTCGAAAAGACGCGCGGCGCGGATTTCCTGCGTCCGCTGATCCGGTTCCAGGCGATGTTGCCGATGGCCGTTCCCGGAATGGTGCTCGGCATCGGCTATATCCTGTACTTCAACAATCCCGCCAATCCGCTGCACGCGCTCTACGGGACGATGGCCATCCTTGTCATCTGCACGATCATCCACTTCTATTCGTCCAGCCACCTGACCGCGGTGACGGCGTTGAAGCAGATGGACACCGAATTCGAATCGGTCTCGGCATCGCTCAAGGTGCCGTTCTACAAGACGTTCTGGCGCGTCACCGTTCCCGTCTGCCTGCCGACGATCCTGGACGTCGGCCGCTACTATTTCGTCAATGCTATGACGACGATCTCGGCCGTCGTCTTCCTCTATTCGCCGAAGACCATGCTGGCATCGATTTCGATCCTGCAACTCGACGAGGCGGGCGCGATCGGCTCCGCGGCCGCCATGGCGACGCTGATCGTGGCGAGTTCGGCCGTCGTCACCGTCGTCACGCTGGCGGCCGAGACGTTCCTGCTGGCGCGTACGCAGCGCTGGCGCGTGCAGGCGCGCACATGAGACGGGAACTGGATGCAAGCCGTGGTGAACGTCTTGCAATGCATGCCGCAAAGGAAACCCCATGAGCAACCATGACCGCGACCCGATCCTCCTCACCCCCGGCCCGCTGACGACGTCGCTCGCCACCAAGGCCGCGATGCTGCGCGACTGGGGCTCGTGGGATGCCGCGTTCAACACGGTGACGGCGCACGTCCGCGCGAAGCTCACCGACATCGTCCACGCCTCGGACAGCCACGTCTGCGTCCCGATGCAGGGCAGCGGCACGTTCTCGGTGGAAGCCGCCGTCAACACGCTGGTTCCGCGCGACGGCCACGTGCTGGTGCTGATCAACGGTGCGTACGGCAAGCGGCTGGCGCGGCTGGCGACGATGATGGGCAGGAAGACATCGACGTTCGAAACCGCCGACGACGTGCCGACGACGGCGGACGACGTCGACCGCCTGCTGGCGAAGGATCCGTCGATCACGCACGTCGGGCTCATCCATTGCGAGACGTCGACCGGCATCGAGAACCCGTTGCGCGCGATCGCGGCGGTCGTCGCGCGCCATGGCAAGCGATTGATCGTCGACGCGATGAGCTCGTTCGGCGCGTTGCCGATCGACGCCCGGACGACGCCGTTCGACGCGTTGATCGCCGCGTCGGGCAAATGCGTCGAAGGTCCGCCCGGCATGGGCTTCGTGTTCGTCCGCCGCGACGTGCTCGAGCAATGCGCGGGAAACTCGTCGTCGCTCGCGCTCGACCTGCACGACCAGTGGACGTACATGGAAAAGACGACGCAATGGCGGTTCACGCCGCCGACGCACGTCGTCGTGGCGCTGGACGCGGCGCTCGACCAGTACGCGGAGCAGGGCGGACAGCCGGCGCGGCTCGCGCGCTACACCGCCAACTGCGAGACGCTTCTCGCGGGCATGCGCGAGCTCGGCCTGACGCCGTTCCTGCCGCCTGCGATCCAGGCGCCGATCATCGTCACTTTCCACGCGCCGCCGGACCCGAAGTACACGTTCAAGGACTTCTACGAGCGCGTCCGCGACCGGGGTTTCGTGCTCTACCCGGGCAAGCTCACGCAGGTGGAAACCTTCCGGGTGGGGTGCATCGGCGCGATCGGCCCGGCGGAGATGCGACACGCGGTGAACGCGGTGCGCGATACGCTGGCGGAAATGGGGATACGCAGCTTGGCGCCCGCGACGACCGCGCGCGCCGCGGCTTAAGAAGGCGCCGACAGCCGCCCGAACCACGCGTGGTCGGTGTCGACCGCGCGCTGCCGCAGCAGGCAGTCGAAGACGACGAGGCTCGCATCGGCGGTGACGGTGTCGGGGCCGTCGTCGACGGCGATGAGGTTCGCGGCCGTCGTGAGCGACACGCGCCGATGCTCGACGGCCTCGCCGTCCTGGTTGACGGGGACGAAGTCCGCGGGCAGCCAGAGGTCGTGCGCATGGATCGTTTCCCATTGCAGTCCGTCCGGCTGCTCGCGGCGAATGTGCAAGGCGCCGGCGGGGCGCGCGGTGGCGGCGAGTGCGGGCGCAATGCCCGCCTCCTCCCACGACTCCTTGACGACGGTGCCGGCGACGGTGGCGCCCGCGGCGATGCCGCCGCCGACCAGGTTGTCGAGCATGCCCGGGTCGATGGCCTTGGTGGCGCTGCGCCGCGCCAGCCACATCCGCGCGCCGACGCCGTCGCGCACCAGGCCATTCACGTGCGCCGCCCAGGTGTGGACACCAAAGTAGCGCGCGGCGGCGCGTTCCAGCGTGAACCACGGCGGCGCGCCCAGTGCCGGTGCGACGGCATATTGTTCGTCGCGCCACGCCGTCAGCGCGCCCTCGCGCGCCAGGCATGCGGTCACGCCGGCGAGCGCGGCGCTGCGCTCCCGCGCGTCGCGCAGCGCCGGGACGAAGGCCAGGCCATCGCCGCCGACGCGGAAGACGTCGGCGAACCCGGCGAGCCGCCGCGAACGCTCGCGGCCGACCCAGCCGACGACGTCGCCGTCGACCCGCAGCGGCACGTACGTGTCGACGGGGGCGGCGAGCACCCGTTGCAATCGCGTCCGGATGCGTTCGAGGGTCGCGACGTCGATCATCCGCGTCATTCTAGAGACTTTGTCGCGCTCGGCCGGTGGGCGCTTGACGTTCGTCGCGGTGCCGGCGATCGCCGCGCATGCTATGCCGTTCACCCTGACCTTCTGTCCGCTCGCGGGAGAGGAAAGTGAAGTCGCGACACTCCGGCAGGCGCTCCCACCCCAGCGATCGCCGCCGTCACTGTCGGCGGCGAGGCGGGTGGGGCCGGCCTGTAGAATTGCGCATGAGATTGCGCGCCGGGTTCCGCGCCGCGCAATGGCGCCGTGGATATCCGCGGGTCGCCATGTGGCCCACCGACATTTTTCCGGAGACTGATCCCTGATGACAGCCAAGATCATCGACGGCAAGGCCATCGCCCAGCGCGTCACCGACGAAGTCCGTGCCGACGTCGCCGCCTATGTCGCCGCCGGCCACGCGCCGCCCGGACTCGCGGTGGTGCTCGTCGGCGAGAACGCGGCGTCGCAGGTCTACGTGCGCAACAAGCGGAAGACCACGGAGACCGTCGGCATGCGCTCGTTTGCCCACGACCTGCCGGCGACGGCGACCGAATCCGAGTTGCTGTCGCTGATCGACCGGTTGAACGCGGACCCCGCGGTGAATGCCATCCTCGTGCAGTTGCCGCTGCCGAAGCAGATCGATGCCGAGCGCGTGATCGAGCGCATCGATCCGAAGAAGGACGTCGACGGCTTCCATCCGTACAACATCGGCCGCCTGGTGCTCAAGATGCCGGTGCTGCGGCCGTGCACGCCGTGGGGCTGCATGCGGCTCCTGAAGGAGACCGGCTGTGACCTGGTCGGCATGCATGCGGTGGTGATCGGGCAGTCGAACATCGTCGGCCGCCCGATGGCGCTCGAACTGCTGATGGCGCGCTGCACGGTGACGATCTGCCATTCCGCCACGCGTGACCTGCCGGGGCTCGTGCGCCTGGCCGACATCGTCGTCGCCGGCGTCGGCAAGCCGAAATTCGTTCCGGGCGCGTGGCTGAAGCCCGGCGCCATCGTGCTCGACGTCGGCATCAACCGGATGGAGGACGGCAAGCTCTGCGGCGACGTCGACTTCGAATCGGCGAAGGAAATCGCGGGCTGGATCACGCCGGTACCGGGAGGCGTGGGACCGATGACGATCGCCACGCTGCTGGCCAACACGCTGCAGGCGGCGCGGTGGCAGGGCAAATGAGGGTCAGACTCGCATTGCGGTGGCGGTCCGCGTAAGGGGTCAGAGCGACAAGCGCGTAAGGGGTCAGAGCGACAAGCGCGTAAGGGGTCAGAGCGACAAGCGCGTAAGGGGTCAGAGCCGTAAGGGGTCAGAGCCAACTTGAGCAACATGGACGCCGCATTTCCGCAAGTTGGCTCTGACCCCTTACGGCTCTGACCCCTTACGCGCTTGTCGCTCTGACCCCTTACGCGCTTGTCGCTCTGACCCCTTACGCGCTGCGCAGATGCCACGCCTTCGGTCGCGTGAACGTCTGGATGCCGTAGGTGGACAGCGTAAGGCCGATGCCCGAGTGCTTGACGCCTGACCACGGCAGCCGCGGACTCACGCGGTCGCAGCAGTTCCAGTAGACGGTTCCCGCGTTGACCTGCTTTAAGATCTTCTTCGCGCGCTTTTCGTCGGCCGTGTAGACGCCGGCGGTCAGTCCGTACTCGGTGTCGTTCATGAGGTCGACCGCCGCCTCGTCGTCGGCGACCGCCTGCAGGCCGATGATCGGGCCGAACGATTCGTCGCGCATCAGCGCCATCGAGTGATCGACGTCGGCGAACACCGTCGGTGCGAACCAGTTGCCCTTGCCCTTGACCACGCTGCCGCCGGCCAGCAGCCGCGCGCCCTTCTTCTTCGCGTCGGCCACCTGTTTCTGCAGCACGGCGAGCTGCGGCTTGCGCGTGATGGCGCCGATGTACGTCGCCTCGTCGAGCGGGTCGCCCAGCTTGAAGCCGCGGACCTCGGCCACGAACGCCGCGACGAAGTCGTCGTAGACTTTTTCGTGGACATACACGCGCTCGACCGAGCAGCACGACTGGCCCGTGTTGTAGAACGCGCCGTCGGCCACCGCGGCCGCCGTCGCCTTGACGTCCACGTCGTCGGCGACGTAGATCGGGTCCTTGCCGCCGAGCTCGAGCTGCGTCTTGATCATCCGGCGGCCGGTGCTGGCCGCGATCTTGGCGCCCGTCGCATAGGAGCCCGTGAAGAACACGCCGTCGACCGGCTGCCGCAGCAGCGCCATGCCGGTCTTGCCGTCGCCGACGACCAGGACGAACGCGTCCTCCGGCACGCCGGAGGCGTGCAGCATGTCGGCGATGTGCATGCCGGTGAGCGTGGCGAACTCCGACGGCTTGTAGAGGATCGCGTTGCCGGCGGCGAGCGCCGGGATGAACACGTTGCCGCCGACGAAGTACGGATAGTTCCATGCCGAGATGTTGGCGATGACGCCGAGCGGCTCGTGGCCGATGCGCTCTTCCATCCCGGCCTTTTCGTCGGCGAAGACCTTTTCGTCGCGCAGCGCCTTCTCGGTTTCGGCAAGGAAGAAATCGATGCGGCCGCACAGGCCGTTGATCTCGTTGCGCGACTGGCGGATCGGCTTGCCGACCTCGAGCGACAGCGTGCGCGCGAGTTCGGAGAGCCGGTCGACCAGCATCTCGCGAAACTTGCGGATGGCGGCCAGGCGCTTCCGGATGGGTGTGGCTGCCCATTTCGGCTGCGCCGCGCGGGCGCGGTCGTATTTCGCGCGGACCGCCTTGGCATTGTCGGCGACGACGTCGATCAGCACGGTGCCGGTCGCGGGATTGGTGATCTTCATGGCGTTGCTTTCTAGAGGGCGTAGGCCGCCGACTTGTGGCGCGCCGCCGTCGCGAGGAAGTCGTCGAGCAGCGGCGTGTCGTCGATGAACGTGCGGTCGCCGGGCGGATGGAACTCGGGATGCCACTGGACGCCGAACAGATACGACGGGCCCGTCCAGCGCAGCGCCTCGACGATGCGGTCGGGCTCCGACCACGCCTCCACCGCCAATCCCTTGCCCAGGTCCTTCACCGCCTGGTGGTGGACCGAGTTGGTCTTGGCGAGCGTGACGCCGGGATAAAGGGCGGCCAGACCGCTGCCGGCGACGATCGATGTCGCGTGGCAGTTCTTTTCGTAGCTGGCCTGGTGCCGGTGGCGCAGCGCATCGAGCCGCTGCGTCGGAATGTCCTGGTACAGCGTGCCGCCCATCGCCACGTTGATCACCTGCGCGCCGCGGCACAGTCCGAGCACCGGCTTGCCGAGCGCGACAAACGCGCGCAGCAGCGCGATTTCGTAGTCGTCGCGAACGCGGTCGCCGTTCCACGCCGGCGAGAGCGCCGCTTCGCCGTAGGTGGCCGGGCAGACGTCGGAGCCGCCCATCAGCACCAGCGCGTCGAGTTCGCGCGCGTAATCGCCGACCGTCACGCCGCTGCCGCTGCGGCGCGTGGCGCCGTCGGGCGACGGAATCATCAGCGCCAGCGTATTGCTCTGCATCAGCCAGTGCGCGACATTCTGCTCGATGTACTGCAGCGTCATGCCCTGGAAGATCGCCCGGGGTTGGTCGCTGTGGAAGAACGACGCCGAGATGCCGGTTTTCAGCATGGGGAAACCGCTTCAGAAGGCGGAGGCGAAGATCTTCTCGAAGTCCGCGGCCGTGCACTTGCGCGGGTTGGTCTGGTGGCAGATGTCGGCGAAGGCGATCTCGACCAGGCGCGGGATGTCGGCGCGGGCGAGCGGTCGCGGCACGCAGTAATCCGCCAGCGAGGCCGGAATGCCGAGCGACGCCTTGAGGCCGGTCAGCCACGCGATGAACGCGCGGCCGCGCGCTTCCGCGCTGCCCGTATCGCCATTGGGGACCCGCGCGACGTGCGCGAGCTCGGCCATCTTGTCGGTGGCCGCCGGCAGGTTGAAGCGCATCACGTGGTCGATCATGATGCCGTTGGCAAGGCCGTGATGCATGTCGATGACCGTCGACAGCGCGTGCGCGCACGAATGCACGGCGCCTAAGTCCTTCTGGAACGCGATGGCGCCCATCATCGAACTCATCAGCATGTCGGCCCGCGCCGCGAGATCCCGGCCATCCTTGACGGCCAGCGGCAGCGCGCGTGCCGCGATGCGGACGCCTTCGAGCGCGATGCCGTCGCACAGCGGGTGATAGGCTGGCGACAGGTACGATTCCACGTTGTGCGTCAGCGCGTCCATGCCGGTCGCGGCGGTGATCAGCGACGGCAGGCCGAGCGTCAGCTCGGGATCCGCGAACACCGCTTTCGCGAGCAGCAGCGGCGAGAAGATGATCTTTTTCACGTGCGTGACATCGTCGGAAATCACCGACGACCGGCCCACTTCCGAGCCCGTGCCGGCGGTCGTCGGCACGGCGACGAAGTAGGGGAGCGGCCGGTCCATCGGCCGCACCTGCGGGTGATCCCACGCGTATTCCAGAATGTCCCCCGGGTGGTCGGCCATCAGCGCGATGGCCTTGGCCACGTCGAGCGCCGCACCGCCGCCCAAGCCGATGACGGCGTCCGCCCGATGCGCCTTGTACGCGGTGGCGCCGTCCATCACCTGCTTGCGCACCGGATTGCCGGAGATGTCGGAGTACACGGCGACGTCGAGCCCGGGCAGCTCGGCCAGGAACGCCTGGAGCAGCGGCAAGGCGGCGATGCCGCGGTCGGTCACCAGCAGCGGCCGCTTGACGCCTTGCGCCTTGAGGTGATCGGCGACGAGCTTGCGCGCGCCGGCGCCGAACTGGATGGTGGTCGGGAAGCTGAAGCGTTCGATGCTCATAAAGGGGACTTGGGGCTCGACTTTGGTGGGGACGCGCGGAGGATCCGCGCACAGATGATAAACCGAATGGCCGGCGCTGGCCGCCGGCGCGCCCGACGGGGCCTAGAGCATCAGCACCATGTGCTCCTTGGCGAAATAGGCGCCGTCGACCTTGATCGCGCGCGGTTCGACGCCGAATGTCGCGAAGCCGGCGGACGCGTAGAGTTCGCGCGCGGCAGTGTTGTCTTGCGTCACCGTCAACGTCAGTTGCTCGAGACCGGCGGCGCGCGCCGCGTCGATCGCGTGCGCCAGCAGCGCCCGCGCGATTCCGCGGCGTGCATATTCCGGCATCACGTACATGGCGACGATATCGGCCTTGTGCGGCCCTTGCCCGGGTCTCGCGCGCCATGCCGATGCCGCCGGCGAGCACGCCGTCGACGAACGCGCCATAGAGCGGACTGCAGCGGCGGCAAGGCGCGCTCCGTCGCGGCCAGCGGCTTTTGCACGTCGTCCTCGTAGCTCGACGTGAAAGCCTCCGGATGCTCGCGGAGCCCGCGCAGCCGAACCACGCGATACGCCGCCGCGTCGGCCGGCACAGGCGCCGGATCGCAAGTTCAGATGATTTCGAAATAGCGCTTCAGTTCCCAGTCGGTCACGGCGTCGAGCCACTGGCGCCATTCCCATTCGCGGGTGGCGGCGAAATGGTCGACGAACTCGTCGCCCAGCCAGTCGCGCGCGATGTCGGATTTCTCGAAAATGCGCGTGGTCTCGATCAGCGTGCGCGGCGCGCGCGGGACGTTCTCGGCGCCCTGGTTGGTGCCGGTGATCGGCTTGGCGGTGAGCTTCAAGTTCTTCTCGACGCCATGCAGCCCGGCCGCCAGCACGGCCGCCATCGCCAGGTACGGATTGACGTCGGAACCCGGGCAGCGCGTTTCGAGGCGGGTCGACTTGGGCGAGCCGGGAATGACGCGAAAGCTCGCCGTCCGGTTGTCCACGCCCCACGTCGGCTTGACCGGCGCCCAGAAGCCGTCGACCAGCCGCTTGTAGCTGTTGATCGTCGGCCAGAACATCGGCGCGAACTGCATCAGCGCCGACACCTGCCCGGCGAGATAGCTGTCGAACAGCCCGCTCATCCCGTGCGCGCCCTTGGGATCGTAGAAGCAATTGGTCTTGCCGTCGGACAGCGACTGGTGGATGTGGCCCGAGCAGCCGGGATACTGCGCGCTCCACTTGGCCATGAAGCTCGGCATGATGTCGAAGCGCGAGCCGATTTCCTTGGCGCCGCTCTTGAACAGCACGGCGCGGTCGGCGGATTCCAGCGCGTCGGTGAAGAGGATCGCCACTTCGTAGACGCCCGGCCCCGTCTCCGTATGCAGGCCCTCGATGGGGATGCCGAACGCGCCCAGTTCGTTGAAGAGCGCCGCGAAGTAGGGCTGCGCGGCGTTCGCGCGCAGCAGCGAGTAACCGAACATGCCGGGGGTGATCGGCTCCGGACCCACGCCCTTCTTTTCCGCCCACGTCTGCGGCGTCTCGGCGAAGTTGAAGAACTCGAACTCCATTCCGCACATCGGCGTGAAGCCGAGCTTCTCGGCGCGTTTGAGCACGCGCTTCAGCACCTGCCGCGGGCACAGCGGATGCGGGATCTCCTTGCCGTCCTTGGTCGCGACGAATTCGCCCAGGAAGAACGGGACGCCATCGTCCCACGGCACGTTGCGATGGGTGCCGAGGTCGATGCGCGCGAGCGCGTCGGGGAAGCCCTTGTGCCAGCCGGTGATCTTCGTGTTGTCGTAGCAGACGTCCTGCGAATCCCAGCCGAACACGACGTCGCAAAAGCCGAACCCGCCTTCCGCGGCGGAGACGAACTTGTCCTTGTGGATGTACTTGCCGCGCAGGACGCCGTCGATGTCCGTCACGGCGACCTTGACGCGGGTGCCGGGGGCCTTGCGAACCGCGTCGATGACCTTGGCGGGCGTGGACGGCGTCGGCATCGCTTGCTCCTGTTGTTGTCGTAGGGACCGGAGCGCGATTCTAGCGCAGGTGTCCATGCGCGATGGCATCATCGCGCCATGCCGGGACCGCACGCACCGCCGCACCTGTCGCCCGCCGGCTCGCTCGGCGCGCTCCATCTCGCGGTGGCGCTGTTCGGGTTCGCCGGCCTTTTCGGCAAGTGGATCGCCTGGGATCCCGTCGCGATCGTCCTCGGCCGCACGGCCGTCGCCGCCGTCGTCCTCGCGTTCGTCGTCGCCTGGCGGCGCGGGCGCATTGCCCGCCCGACGTGGACCGTCGTTCCCAATGGCGTGATCCTCGCGATCCACTGGGTGGCGTTCTTCGCCGCCATCCAGGTGTCGACGGTGGCCATCGGACTCTTGGGCTATGCGAGCTTCCCGATGTTCGTGCCGTTTCTCGAGCGCGCGCTGCTCGGCATCCCGCTGCGGCGCGGCGAACTCGCGAAAGCCGGCATCGTGGTGCTGGGCCTCGTGCTGCTCGTCCCCGAGTTCACGTGGGCGAGCCACACCGTTCGCGGCCTCGCGTGGGGCGTGCTGTCGGGGTTCATGTTCGCGCTGATGACGGTGCGCACGCGCAAGCTGAGCCCGACGCACTGGTCGTCGGAAATGGCGCTGTGGCAAAACACGTTCGCCGCGCTGTGCGTGCTGCCCGTCGTTCTCTGGCAGGGCGGCCCCGGCGGCCCCGTCACCGCGCACGCGCTGCTGCTCGTCGTGCTGCTCGGCGTCTTCTGCACGGCGCTCGCGCACTCGCTCTACATCGCGAGCCTCGCGCGGCTCGCGGCGTCCACGGTGGCGGTGGTCGCGGCGCTGGAACCCGTCTACGGCATCGTGCTCGCGCTGCTGCTGCTGCACGAGGTGCCGGACCTGCGGACGATCGCCGGTGCCGCGCTGCTCGTCACCGCCGCCGCGATCGCGTCCCGGCGTGCCAATGCACCGCCGCCTGCATGATCCGCATGGCGCGCGGCACCCGCTTTCGGTAGCATCGCCCGTTCCTGTACGCGCGGCCGTTTCATTCATGGATACTGGCTTCGTCGGACTTGCACGATGGCCGCGCCGCACGGCGCCTGGCGCGCGCCGGCATGCGCGTGCGGGCTTCGACGCTGCCCGCCATGGCGCCGCGCTGGCGCCGCGGGCCGTTGCCGGAGGCACTGTCAACGCGGCGACGGAGCATGGCGTGGCCGCCCCGGTATGATCGCTGGCGCTGCTGCTCGCCTTGGCGGCGGCCGACGCGCCCGGCGCCAGTGACGGCGGCGCGGCAACGACAAGGGAATCGAACCGGTGATACTCGTGGTGATGGGCGTGTGCGGCTGCGGCAAGACGACGATCGGCGAAGCGCTGGCGAAGGCGCTCTGCTGGACGTTCCACGACGCGGACGACTTTCATCCGCCGGCCAACGTCGCCAAGATGGCGGCGGGGCAGCCGCTCGACGACGGCGACCGCTGGCCGTGGCTCGACCGCATCGCCGACGAGCTGCGCGGCGTGCTCGCGCGCGGTGACCACGCGGTGCTCGCCTGTTCGGCGCTGAAAGCGGCGTATCGCGAGCGGCTGCAACGCGCGGGCGACGTCCGCATCGTCTACCTGAAGGGCGACGAGGCGACGATCGCGGCGCGGCTTGCGGCGCGCCAGCACAAGTACATGCCCCCCACGCTGCTGCCATCGCAGTTCGCGGCGCTGGAAGAGCCCGCGGACGCGCTGGTCGTGGATATCCGGCAGCCGGTGGACGCGCAGGTGCAATTCATTCGCGACGCCTTCGGGCTCGCGGCGAAAGCGCGGTCGTGAGCGCGCGCCGCCCGTACCGGCCCGGTACGCTCGTCGGCCACCTGGGCCGCGCGCCGCGCCAGTGGCGGGGCGCCGTCAGCACGCCCGTGTTCCGTGCGTCGACGATACTGTTTCCGACGGTCGCCGACCTGCACGCCGCCTCGACACCCGGCCACGCCGGATTGAGCTATGGCCTGCACGGCCTGCCGACGGTGACGGACCTGCAGGCCGCCATCGCGGAGCTGGAAGGCGGCCATGCCGCGCTCGCCGTGCCGTCCGGCCTGACGGCCACGACGCTGCCGCTGCTGGCGCTGACCAAACCGGGCGATCACGTGCTCGTGACCGATGCCGTCTATGGCCCGACGCGGCGGTTCTGCGACCTGCATCTGAAGCGGCTCGGCGTCGAAGTCGGTTACTACGACCCGTTGCTCGGCGCCGATATCGCGCGCGAGTTCCGCGCGAACACGAAGCTGGTGTTCGTCGAGTCGCCCGGTTCGCTGACGTTCGAAGTGCAGGACGTGCCGGCGATCGCCGCCGTCGCGCACGCGCGCGGCGCCGTGGTGGTGATGGACAACACGTGGGCGACGCCGCTCAATTTCCGTGCGTTCGACCATGGCGTCGACGTCTCGGTGCATGCGGCGACCAAGTACATCGGCGGGCATTCCGACGTGCTGCTCGGGCTCATCGTCGGCAACGCCGCCACCTTTCCGGCGCTGCACCGGCTGTGGACCGACATGGGCGTGACGGCGTCGAGCGACGATTGCTTCCTGGGCTTGCGCGGCCTGCGCACGCTCGCCGCGCGCCTCGACCGCCAGCAGGCGAGCGCGCTCGAGATCGCGCACTGGCTGCGCGCGCGGCCCGAAGTGAAGGAAGTGCTGCATCCCGGCCTGCCCGGCGCGCGCGGCCACGAACTGTGGAAGCGCGATTTTCGCGGCGCGACGAGCCTGTTCGGCGTCGTGCTGCAGCCGGTGGCGGCGGACCGGATCGCCGCGATGCTCGACGGTCTCTCGCTGTTCTCGATGGGCTTCAGCTGGGGCGGATTCGAAAGCCTCATCATCCCGACGTATCCCGAGCGCACGCGCACGGCGACGACGTGGAATCCCGGCGGTCCCTGCCTGCGCCTCGCCGTGGGCCTGGAGGACCCCGACGATCTCATCGAGGACCTGGCCGGGGGATTCGCGCGGCTCACCGCCTGACGATCAGGCCGCCGCAGCGGCGATGCAGGCGCGCGGACTCGCGGCGGCCGTCAGCGGGCCGCGGCAGCGGGCGCCGGCGGCGCGGCGTCGCCCAGGTACACCGCCTGCACGTGCGGATCGGCGCGCACCGCGTCCGGCGTGCCGGCCGCGATGATCTTGCCGCGATCGAGGACGATCACGCGATCGGCGAAGCCGAACACGACGTCCATGTCGTGCTCGGTGAACAGCACGGCGATGCCGTCGCGCTTGGCGAGATCGGAGGCGACCTGCATCAGCCGTCCGCGCGACCGCGCCGCCATGCCGGCCGTGGGCTCGTCCATCAAGAGCAGGCGCGGGCGATCGGCCAGCGCCAGCGCGAGCTCGACGCGCTTGGCATTGCCGTACGCCAGCGCCGCGCAATGCGCGTCGGCCAGGTCCGCGCAGCCGACGCGCGCCAGCAGCGCATCGACGTCGGCGTCGTCGACGGCGGACGCGAGCGTGGTGAGCTGGCCGATGCGGCCGGCGTGCGCGAGCATCGCCACGCGGACGTTCTCGCGCACCGTCATCGACGCGAACGTCGCCGCGACCTGGAACGTCCTGCCGACACCGCGCCGCGCGATCGCCTGCGGCGGCAGGCCGTCGATCCGCGCACGCCCAAGCCACACCTGGCCCGCATCGGGCAGCAGCTGGCCGTTGACGAGATTGAAGCAGGTCGTCTTGCCGGCGCCGTTGGGACCGATCAGCGCGACGAGCTCACCGGCGGCGACGGCGAACGAGACGCCGTCCACGGCGCGTATCCCGCCGAAGGCGCGGGTCAGGGCGTCGACGCGCAGCACCGGGGCGCTCAACGATGGACTCCCGCGCGTGCGCGTCGTGCCGCCGCGCCGGGCGCGGCGGCCGCATGCAACCAGGCAATCGGCGCCGGGCGGGCCGCGCTCATGCGGTCGTCTTCCGGCGCATGACCCGCGCCAGCGCGCCGCCGATGCCCATCGGGAACACCAGCACGAGCACGAGGATCAGCGCGCCGAGCAGCGCGCGCCAGTATTCGGTGACGCGGGCCAGGACATCGGCGAGCCACGTGAACGCCGCGGCGCCGAGCACCGGCCCGAACAGCGCGTTCAGGCCGCCCAGCAGCACCATCACCAGCGCGTCGACCGAGCGCGGAATCGCGAGCGACTCCGGCGAGATGCTGCCCTTGGAAAACGCGAAAAGCCCGCCGGCCACACCCGCGAAGAGGCCGGCCAGCGCGAACCCTTTCCACTGCGTGCGGCGGACGTCGATGCCCAGCGCGGCCGCGCGCAGCGGCGAGTCGCGCACGCCGCGCAAGGCAAAGCCGAACGGCGAGCGGCCGATACGGACGAGCGCCGCCGACGCGACCGCCACGATCGCCAGCGTGAAAAAGTAGTAGCGCGTGCGATCGGTCAGCCATTCCGCCGGCCAGATGCCGATCAGGCCATTCGAGCCGCCGGTCACGCTGTCCCACTGGTACGCGATCGACCAGACGATCTGCGCGAGCGCGAG
>CAWGLS010000009.1:0-455302 GCA_963823475.1 uncultured beta proteobacterium | reverse complement strand
ATCGCTTGCGCGGACGGACACTGATGCAGGTCTTGCGACATCGGTCAGCCGAGTGGCGGGACCCCCACCATTCCTGAGGAGACTTCGATGACTGACACCACCAAAGAACTCAATCGCGATCCCATTACCGGCGCGCCCGGCGCGCATCCGGTCGGCACCGGCCTGGGCGCTGTCGCGGGAGGAATGGCGGCAGGCGCGGCGGCGGGTGCCGTGGCGGGTCCCGCGGGCGCGTTGGCCGGCGCGGCGATCGGGGCCGTGGCAGGCGGACTGGCGGGCAAGGGCATTGCCGAGATGATCGACCCCACCGTCGAGGACACGTACTGGCGCGAAACGTATGCGACCCGACCCTACGTGACGGCTGGCGCGTCGTACGAGGATTACGGCCCGGCGTATCGCTACGGCGTGGACACGTATCCGCAGTTCGCCGGTCGCGAGTTCGACGACGTCGAGCCCGACCTTCGCCGCAACTGGGAAAGCCGTCGCGGCTCGTCGCGGCTCGCGTGGAACGACGCGCGTGAAGCGACTCGCGACTCCTGGCAGCGCCTGAGCGACACGATCGAACGGGCGGTGCCCGGCGATAGCGATCGCGACGGCAAGTAAGCCCCCGCGGTCGATCAAGACCCGAGACCAGCGGCCGCCTCGGCGGCCGCTTTTCTTGATATCGCCAGCGAAGGGCCGCGCGAACGCGCGGGACGCCGCGCCGAAACGCCGATGATCCGGTCCGGCCGCACGCGGGACAGCGTGCAGCAGACGATCCGATACACGTGGTGGCAGAAGACGCGTCGCTGCGTCACGCGGTCCCGGATCCTCGAAGCGCGTGTCACCCGCCTAAGGCGGTGCACTCTGCGGGCCGGCGGTCACCTCGAGCCGCCGCTAGCGCAGCGTGGCCTGCAGCGTGATCTCCGGAACGCTGGCGAGCGCCTTCGACAGCGGGCACCCGAGCTTCGCCGCCTGGGCGATCTCCTGGAACTTCGCGTCGTCGATGCCGGGCACCGTGGCCTGCATCGTCAGCGCGATGCGGTCGATCACAAAGCCGTCGCCCTGCTTGACGAGCCGCACGCTGGCCTGCGTGTCGACGTCGCGCGTCGCGATGCCCGCCTTGTCGCACGCGAACGAGAATGCCATCGTGAAACACGCGGCATGCGCGGCGCCCAGGATTTCCTCCGGGTTGGTGCCGCGGCGGTCGTCCTCGAAGCGGCTCGCGAAGCCGTAGGGGTAGTCCTTCAGCGCGCCGGTCTGGGTGCTGATCTTTCCCTTGCCGTCCTTGCCGGCGCCTTCCCAATGCACGCTTGCGGTCTTTTCCATGGTCCAATGCTCCTCGCTCGTCGACATCGTGACGAATCCGCCGTCGTCACTTCGGTCGCGGCGACGTGATTCCGTGGTCCGGCTGCGCCAGCGTACCTGCACGCAACGCCCGCACCGCATTGACGACCGCGCGCGCCACGTTGCGCACTTCCTCCTGCACGGCGGTGTCCCGGTCCAGCGCGTCGTGGCTCGTGAAGTACGGCTCGTAGTAGCCGACGTAACGGTCGAGCTTTGCGGCGGCGCCCGCCGGGATCAAGCCCATCCATTCGAGCCAGTCGGTCAGGTTGCGACGCTGCGACTCGACGCCGGCCACGTCACCATGCACAACGACGCCGTACACGCGTCCCGCGATGTGCTTCGGGTAATCCCAGCCCTGCTGCTCGATGCGCTTGGCCTCGACGACCTTCTTGCCGTGCGTCGAACTCGGATCGGGGTTGCCGCCGTCGGCGCAGACCATCCGATCCATCATCAGCTTCAGCGGACTCGGCGACTGGTACCAGTAGGTCGGCGCGAGGATGATGACACCGTGGGCCGCGACCCAGCGTTCGTAGATCTCGGCCATCCAGTCGTCGGCCTGGTCGAGCGCATGATTCGGATAGCAGCTGCACGGCCAGTGGCACAGCGGCATCGCGCTCGACACGCAGCCCTTGCACGGATGGATCGTGCGGCCGTACTCGGACGTCACGAGACTCAGGTCGAGCACGTCGGCCTTCATCCCCGAGCCTTCCACCACGTGGCGGACACTTTCGGTGAAGCGCCAGGTCTTGGAGATCTCGCCCGGACAGGTGCCGTCGTTGCGCGCGCTGCCGCAGACGATCAGCACGCGCGACGACGTCGAGTTGTCGCTCCAGCGCTTCTGCGCGGCCAGCAGGCGCTCGCGCGTCGCGAGCCACTGCACCGAAATCGGATACGCCGGGTCCGCGTAGCCCGGTCCGCCCGCGCGCGTGATCGGCGCCTTGTTCCCGTGGCGGTAGGCATCCCATGCCAACGCCTCCAGCCTGGCAATCGCCTCCCGCTCGGCGTCGTACGCCGGATCGTAGTAGCGCACGTTGAAACGCGCGCTGAACTCGGCTCGCGTCAACGGCGGCGACGCCTGTCCTTTGCGGATCCGGGTCATGACTGGCGCGGGTGGCGGAGTCGGAGCGCGATATGCCGACGCGTGGTGCACGGAGGTGGCCCGAAGGGCCCCGGCTGCTCGTTGGCGGGATCGATGATGCGGTGCGTAGGTCGTGCATGGGTGCTTCCTTTGTCAGCGTCGCGCGCTGTCCCACGTCGCGACGACCTGATCGAGACCGCGCCGGTAGTCGGCATAGAGGGGTTTCCATCCCGGCACCCGCGGCGACGGCGCGCGCGCCGGCATGCCCAACGCGGCCTGCTGCATGTGTTCCTCGCGAATGATGATATGCGCGACGGGTCGTGAAAACTGCGGAAGATGCAGCGGCGTGGACCGGCCGACGCGATGCGCGAACGCATCCATGAAGCGCATGAAGGAAACGGCGCTGCCGGCGGTCGCATAGAAGCGCTTGCCGGCATTCCGCGGTCGGGCCGCGGCAAGAAGCGCGGTCGCGGCATCGTCCTGGTGCACAAGGTATTGCCGGGCCTCGTCCGGTCCCGACCAGTACGGCCGGCCGAGATCGAACGCCTTCCGATACGCGCGCAGATCCGCGCTCGCCGGCCCGTACAGATAGCCCAGGCGCACGACGCACGCCGGCAGCGGGCCCGCGAGCACCAGCGCTTCGCATTCGAGAATGGCGTCGACGCAGGCGCCAAGGGGAGGCGCTACGATGGCGCCGCGCTCGATCGCCTGCACGAAGGCGAAGCTCGCATGCACGAACATCGAGACGTTGGCCGCACGCGCCGCGCGCAGCGCGCGGTGCGTCGCCGCGGGCGCGGTCCGCGCAAAATCGTCCCACGCGTGGCCGTCGTGCAACAGCGTGTTCGCCTGTTGTCCGGCGACGTTGATGTGAATGGAACCCCCGGCGCGCGGTCGCGCATGCCTCGCGAGCACACGGCCCAGCTCCAGGCGCCCGCCAGTCAACGTCAGCTCCATCGGGGCAACTCCCTCGCAATCGCGCACTTCAACGGATGGACAATGACAGGGCGCATGCGGGCGGCTCGCTCATGCCTGCGACGGCGATCCAGGCAATCGCCCGCGCGATCCCGGGCGGCGATGGATACGGCGTCGCGCCGCCGGCATCGCAAGTATCGCGCGCCGCGCCATCGGGCAACAGCGGCTGCTTGCCGCGCGGCTGCCTATTTTCGCTTCTTGTCGTCGTCCTTGTCGTCGTCGGCCTTCTTGTCGGTGGGCTGTGCCGGGACGTTACCGCGCGGACCGCGCTGCATCGTCGTGGCGGGCGGCGGCGATGTTGCGGGCGGCAGCGCGACAGGCGCCGCCGGCGCGGGCACGCCGGGGGCTGCCTTCGGCGGTTGCGCGGGTTCGGCGCGTCGCGCGGGCTCGGGTGCCGCTCGCGGAAGCGGTGTTGCCGCGGGTGCGGGTTGCGCGGCGGGTGGCGGCGCTCCACGCGCGTCGGGGCGGCCGCGCTGCTCAGCCGCTGCCGGCGGAGCGGGCGCGACCGTGGGTCGCGGTGGCTGCACTGCGGCCGGCGGCGCAACGACCGGCGGCGCGACGACGGGCGGCGGTGCCACCGCGGCCGGCGCGGGTTGGCCGCGACCGCGCGTGTCCTGCGGTGCGGCCGCAGGCGACGCCGCGGGTTGCATCGGGCGGGCGGGCGCTGCGGCCGGGGGCGGCGTGGCCGCTTGCGGCGGTCGAGCCGCTCGCGGGCGGGCACGTCCTGCTGTCGCCGCTGTTCGGCGTTGCCGCGTTGCTCGGGTGCCGCTTGCGGCGTGGCTTGCGGCGGCATCGCGCGCGGCAAGCCCTGGCCCGGCGGCACGGCGGCGGGCACTTGCGCCGGCGGCGCCGGCTGCGTCGGCCGTACCGGCTGCGTCAGCGGTGACGTGGCCGGCGGCGCGGGTTGCGCTGGCGCGGCCTGCCCCGGTCGCACCGGCTGCGTGATCGGTGTTTGCGGAGTCGGCGTCGACTCGGCCGACCGCGCGTTGGGCGCGGTTGCGGGAGACTGCGCGCGTCGCTCGTCGCGGCGCTGCATCGTCTGTTGTGCGGACTGCGGCGGCGGCGCCGCCTGCGGCGTTGCGCTGCGATTGCCGGTCACCACTTCGATTTTCGGTTCCGGCATCGGCTTGGCCGCGCGCATCCCCGCCAGCGCCGACGGATCGACCGGTCGTCCCGGTTGCGCGGCCAGCGTGCGCTCCCGGGCCGCGAACGCGACCGGCGCAGGCGGCGGCGCACTACGCGCGATCACCGGGCGCTCCATCACCTGCGGCGGCGGCTTCGCACCCTGCGCCGCGGCGCCGCGGACGCTGATCTGCTGCGGCGCGACGGCCGCGACGGCGGACACCGGCGCACGCATGGCGGCGTCGCGCGGAAGCACGATGGCGGCGCGGGCCACCGGTTGCGACTGGACGAACGCCGCGGCCGGCACGGCGACGACGGCGCCCGGCACCTGCTGGTTGACATACGTGACGTTCGTCACGTTGCGGTTGTTGTAGACGTTGGTGACATACGTGTTGCTGATCACCGTGTTGCTGGTGTTGACGTTCGTGAAGTACGCGCGGCTCGCCGTATAGGCGGGGCGATAGACGTCGCGCGGTCCGAGCGGGAACCAGCCGACGGCGCCGCCACCCGTCGAAACCGAGATCTGGAAGTTGCTGCCGCCGACGAACGCGACCAGCGCCGGCGCATACACGGCACGCGCGGCCACGGGACCGGGGATCCATCCCCAGCGGCCGTCGAAATTCGCCCAGCGGCCATAATGCGAAACCGCGAATCCCCACGGGGCGTCGTCGATCCACGTCCAGCCCCACGGGTCCACCCATGCCCAATGGCCGTCGCGGTACGGCGCCCAGCCGGTCGCGACGCGCGTGGGCATCCAGACGTTGCCGTACTCGGGCACCGTGCGCCACGCGCCGTATTCGTCCAAGTCCTGCGCGCCGATCACGTCGCGCGACACGTAGCGGTACGACGCCGACCGGTCGTAACGGCGGTCACGGTCCTGCGCCCAGCGGTCGAATTCGTCGATGCCCGGCAGCGCCAGCAATTCGTACTCGCGCAAGCCGGTGCCGTAGAACCGATAGACGCGGCCGGAGGCGACGACATAGGAGGCGCCTTCGCCGTAGACATCGGCCTGTCCATTGCGCGTCAGCACCTCCGTCGCGTCGCCATCGGGATCGACGCTGATCCGGTACTGCCCGGGACGCCGGATCACGTACGCCAGGTTCGGCGTGTCGACTTCGATCACCTGGTTGGCATCGAGGCGGCGCACGCGGATGTTCAGCGTGCCCTGCGCCAGCCGCAGCTGTGCGACGTTGTCGTCCAGGTTGAGCAGCGTCACGCTCGTTGTCGAACCGAGCCGGATCGCCGCGGTGCCGATCGACAGCTCGACGCGCGCGCCGTTATCCGACCACAGGCGGTCGCCGGTGACGAGCGGCCGGTTGAGCGTGGCTTCCACCCACTCCTCCTCGCCGGCCGGCGAGAACCCCACGGGGCCGGTGCTGTATGCCAGCCGCGCGACGCGCGATGGCGGATCGGCATGGACGACGCTTGCGATGGCGAAGAGTGCGATCCCGACCACAAGGAGGACCAGGAAGCGGTTGCTGCAGTTCTGTTCGGTATGCATGGCAATTGTCCAGTTCTCGAATGCGGCTGCCGTCGTTGCCTTGCTCGAACTACGACGGCATGGAAGTCGTGCGTCCGGCGATGCAAGTCGACGCAATGCCCCAGATTGGACGCAAACGCCCCACAGGTCTGTACGCCAGCGCACCAAGTTGGCGTAGGACCAAGCACTACGCCCCATGTGCGCCGCCGAACAGACGGCCGCGTACGTATTCGTTAACGTGGCTTCCGAGCGGTCCGGCGCGGTGGTTCGTGCGCTACCGCGGGCGCAGCCACGGTCGGGCGAATCCGACGCACCACAGGAGCTTCCAATGAGCATCGGCACCATTCTACTGATCGTCCTGATTCTTATTCTCGTCGGCGCGCTGCCGTCGTGGCCGCACAGCCGCAGCTGGGGCTATGGCCCGAGCGGCGCCCTCGGTCTCATCGTCGTCGTGTTGCTCGTCCTGCTGGTGATGGGCCGAATCTAGGCCATCGCTTGAACTCCGCGGCGACGCCGCGGCTCGACCATTCCGAACCGGAGAGAGCACCGTGACGGTGGTGACACCACGCCGCTTCCACGTTCGGTCATGGGCAGGGCTCGTGGCCATTGCCGCGGCGTTGAGCTGCAGCGCGTCGAGCGACGAGCGGAGCGCGGTAATGCAATTGCGGCCTGTCGGCATGCCGACGACGCCCGGTGCGGTCGAGGATGACCCCGGCGCCGCAGCGGACGCCGCGTATGCGGTCGCCGTCGATGCGACGCTCGCGACACCGCCGGCGCGGACCGTCGCACGCCGCGGGATGCGCTGCGCGGAGTGCGGAGTGGTCGAGTCGGTGCGCAGCGTCGACCGGCCGACGCCCGGCCGCGGCGTCTGCGCAGCCGCGGACTCGGGACCAGCGTCATTCACACGCGCGCTGAGCACGGCGGACGTGGCTCCGGCGCCCGATGCCGTCGATCGGGCGCTCGCCGGGCTTCGCGATGCGCAACGTCCGCTGCGCGCGCCGCAGTATGAGATCACCATCCGCCTGCGCGACGGGTCGCGGCACGTCGTCGTCGAGAGCTCGCGCCAACGAGGAGGAGGCGCACGCCGACCAGATCGCGGAGCGGATCGTCCAGCTGGGCGGTGCGCCGGACTTCCAGCCGACGACGCTGGGTCCCGCGTTCGCGGGAACGACGGTTGAGTAGCGACTCATGCATCCTGCAAACAACGTGTTGAGCTACGCTTCACGACTAGGCGGCGGCATGCCCCCTCGCTCTGCGCACGGATCCGGGGGGTGCCGATCCGCACACCTGCAATTCTCATCGCAAACATTCCGAACAGGAAACGATCATGTCCGAAAAGAGCCGAGCGCTCGTGGGTGTACTGGTTCTCGCCGCATTCGTCGGCACGCTGGCCGTGCCAGAAGGAAGGCCCCGCGAACACGCGGGCAAGGAAATCGATGGCGCGGTGAAGAAGCTCACCAAGCAGATCGGCTGGCCGAGCCCGCGCTGCGCGACGCTCGTGCGTTAGGAGCTGTGTCGGCCGCGCGATCGGGTCGCGTTGCCAGGCGTGCGCGAGAATGCGGCGACCTTGCACGCGGAGACCGCGCGTATCGGCCTTCAGACGACGGCGCCGAACAGCGCACCTACACCCGCCGTCACCGCCATCGCGAGCGCGCCCCAGAAAGTGACGCGCCATGCCCCTACCCGCACGCTGGCGCCGCCGACCCGCGCCGCGACGCCGCCCAGCAGCGCGAGGAACACCAGCGAGGTCCCGAAGACCCACGCGATCAAGCCCTGTTCGGGCGCGATGGCCGTCACGGCCAGCGGCAGCGCCGCGCCCACCGCAAAGCTCGCGGCGGACGCCATCGCGGCCTGCAGCGGCCGGGCGCTCTGCGTTTCGGAGATTCCGAGCTCGTCGCGCGCATGCGCGCCCAGCGCGTCATGCGCCATCAACTGCTCCGCCACCTTCTGCGCGAGCGATGCGTCGAGGCCCCGGCCCACATAGATGGCGGTGAGTTCGCGATGTTCGGCGGCGGGATCGGCCGCGAGCTCCGCCCGCTCGCGCGACAGGTCGGCGTTCTCGGTATCGGCCTGCGAATGCACGGAGACGTATTCGCCGGCGGCCATCGACATCGCCCCCGCGACGAGGCCGGCGACGCCCGCCACCAATACGCCGCCCTGGGTCGCGTTCGCGGCGGCGACGCCGACGACGAGGCTTGCCGTGGAGACGATACCGTCGTTGGCGCCGAGCACGGCCGCCCGCAGCCAGCCGATGCGGTCGGTGCGGTGACGTTCGGCGTGGCGGCGCAACGATTTCAACTGCGGTGACCTTGGCGGATTCAGTCCCTGCAAAGTCGGTGCCGTGGCATCGACAGCCCGCATCCGCCTGCGTCCGGCGTAGCCTCGCCATGATAATCCACCCGGGCCTTGGTGCCCCCGATGCGCAAGCGCCGCTCACGCGCCGCCGACCGTACGCCAATGAAGGGGCGCGATCGTCGATTACGTCTGACCGAAGCGCTGTTTCGCGTCCTTGATGCAGGCAGGCAGGGCGAAGGGCGCCTTGCCAGGGAGCTCCGGCGCAACGCCCGTGCATTCGCCGCTTCCACTGCGCGCCGATGTGCGCAGAGTACGGAGCCCGCCGGCTACGGGTCCGTACGGTGGCGCAGCTGCGCCTTCTGGCGTCGTGGAAGTGGGTGAACGCCAGCGAAACAACGGATTGCGGGTGTTCCCCGTCGATGCGGCGCTATGTGCGCTAGGGCACAGACAGCGCAAGGCGAAGCCGGCTAACGTTGGCGCAGGACTGTCCATTCGCGCACCCGGCCGGCGCCCGGTTCCTGTTCATCCACGACGCTAGAGCGGCGAAGTCAGAAGCGCCGCATCGAGTTCCTCAGCCCCTTCACGGAAGCACGCGATGCTCGAAGTTGCACACACTCCCGCCGCCGCACGATGCCGGCGGTCCGGACGGCACACCCGACGCGCGGCGCCAGAACGCGCTGCTGAAAGCGGGCGCGCTGCAGAACGCCATTCTCACCAGCGCCAACTTCTCGATCATCGCCACCGACGAGAAGGGCATCATCCAGCTCTTCAACGTCGGTGCCGAGCGGATGCTGGGCTACACGGCCGCCGACGTCGTCAACCGGATCAGTCCCAGCGACATCCACGATCCGCAGGAAGTGACGGCGCGGGCGCAGGCACTGAGCGTCGAGCTCGCGACGATGATCGCGCCGGGATTCGAAGCCCTGGCGTTCAAGGCGTCGCGCGGGATCGAGGACATCTACGAGCTGACCTACATCTGCCGGGACGGCAGCCGCTTTCCGGCCGTGGTGTCGATCACCGCGCTGCGCGACGACTACGGCGACCTGATCGGGTACCTGCTGATCGGCACCGACAATTCCGTCCGCAAGCGCGTCGAATCCGAGCTGAACGAGGCGATGGCCGCGGCGGAAAAAGCCAACCACGCGAAGACGGATTTCATTTCCAGCATGAGCCATGAACTGCGGACGCCGCTCAATGCGATCCTCGGCTTCGCCCAGCTGGTCGAATCCGGAACACCGGCACCGACGCCGTCGCAAAAGCGGAACATCGACCAGATCCTGAAGGCCGGCTGGTACCTGCTGGAGCTGATCAACGAGATCCTCGATCTGGCGTTGATCGAGTCCGGCAAGCTCACGCTGTCGCGGGAGCCCGTGTCGCTGGCCGACGTGATGCTCGAGTGCCGCGCGATGATCGAGCCGCAGGCGCAGAAGCGCGGCATCGCGATGACGTTTCCGCAATTCGCGGCCGCGCATTTTGTCACCGCCGACCGCACGCGCGTCAAGCAGGTGCTGATCAACCTGCTGTTCAACGCGATCAAGTACAACAAGCCGGGCGGCGCCGTGTCCGTTGAATTCGAGCTGCGCCCGCCGGATGGCATCCGCATCCGCGTCCGCGACACGGGCGAGGGCCTGGCGCCGGAGCAGCTCGCGCACCTGTTCCAGCCGTTCAATCGCCTGGGCAAGGAGTCGGGCACGGAAGAGGGCACCGGCATCGGGCTGGTGGTGACCAAGCGGCTGGTCGAGTTGATGGGGGGCACGATCGGCGCGGAGAGCGTCGTCGGCGAGGGCAGCGTGTTCTGGGTCGAGTTGGGCCTCACCAATGCGCCGCAGTTCGCGGTGCGCGAGGCCGACAGCGCGGCGGAGCCGCCGCCGCCGGCATCGGACGGCACGCCGCAGCGTACGCTGCTGTATGTGGAAGACAATCCCGCGAACCTCGAGCTGGTCGAGCAACTCATCGCGCGGCGTCCGGACCTGCGGTTCCTGAGTGCCGCGGACGGGAGCCTGGGGATCGAGTTCGCGCGCGCCTACCAGCCCTCGGTGATCCTGATGGACATCAACCTGCCGGGCATCAGCGGCATCGAGGCGATGGCGATGCTGCGCGCGGACCGCGCGACGGCGCATATCCCCATCATCGCGCTCAGCGCCAACGCGGTTCCGCGCGACATCGAACGGGCCCTGGCCGCGGGGTTCTTCAGCTACATCACCAAGCCCATCAAGGTCGCGGAGTTCATGGACGCGCTGGACGCGGCGCTGATATTCGCGCAAGCGGCACCGGTGGCGCAGGCGGACAAGGTGCCGACATGATCGTCGCCGAAGACGATATCCGCCGGGCCGGCATCCTGATCGTCGACGACCAGGAGGTGAACGTCAGCCTGCTCGAACAGATGCTCGCTGGCGCCGGCTATACGAACGTCTCCTCCACGATCGATGCGCGCGACGTCTGCGCGCTCGACCGCGAACACCGCTACGACCTCATCCTGCTCGACCTGCAGATGCCCGACATGGACGGTTTCGAAGTCATGGACGCGCTGAAGGCCCACCATGCGGACCACTACCTGCCGGTCCTCGTCGTCACGGCGCAGCCGAGCCACAAGCTGCGCGCGCTCCAGGGCGGGGCGCGTGACTTCGTCAGCAAGCCGTTCGACCTGCTCGAGGTCAAGACGCGCATCCGCAACATGCTGGAGGTGCGGCTCCTCTACAAGCAGCTCGAGGAGCACGGCCGGCGGCTCGAACAGGTGGTGCTCGACCGCACGGCGGCGCTGCGCGAAAGCGAAGCGCGTTATCGCAGCCTGACGGAGCTGGCGTCCGATTGGTACTGGGAGCAGGACGAGCACGGCCAGTTCACGAAGGTCTCCGGCCCGGTCCTCGAGATGCTCGGGATTCGCGGTGATCAGACGCCCGCGCGCGGCGACGGCATGGCGGCGGCCGGATGGAATCACGCGGAGCGCGACGCCCTGCAGGCGACGATCGCCTCGCGGCAGCCGATCCTCGATTTCGTCTTCAGCCGCACCAACGCCGATGGCTCGACGCAGCGCTTCCAGGTCAGCGGAGAGCCGATGTTCAACGAGGCCTGCCGCTTCGTGGGCTATCGCGGAATCGGCGTGGAACTGGGCGTCAAGGGCCCCGCATGACCGCGCCCGACGGTCCGAACCGGAACCGGCTGCTGGCCATGCTGCCGGCCGCCGAGTTCGAGCGCCTGGCGCCGCACCTGCAGCGGGTGCCGATGCCGCTCGGCGAGGTCCTCTACGAGCCCGGCGGGCAGTTGCAGCATGCGTACTTTCCGACGACCGCGATCGTCTCGCTCCACTACGTGACGGAGTCCGGCGCGTCGGCGGAAATCGCGGGGGTGGGCCATGAAGGCGTCGTCGGCATCTCGCTGTTCATGGGCGGCGACACGACGCCGAGCTCGGCCGTCGTGCAGACCGCCGGCTTCGCCTACCGCCTCGATCGCCGCGTGCTCAAGGACGAATTCGACCGCGCGGGGCCGCTGCTGCGCCTGCTGCTGCGCTACACGCAGGCGCTGATCACGCAGATGACGCAGACCGCCGTATGCAACCGTCACCATTCAGTTGAACAGCAGCTGTGCCGGTGGCTGCTGATGACGCTCGATCGCATTCCGTCGGGCCAGCTGGTGATGACGCAGGAACTGGTCGCCCGCATGCTCGGCGTGCGCCGGGAGGGCATCACCGAAGCGGCCGGCCACCTGCAGCAGGCGGGCCTCATCAGTTACCGCCGCGGCCACATTTCGGTGCTCGAGCGGGCCGGCCTCGAGGAATCGGTGTGCGAGTGCTACGCCGTGGTCAAGACGGAATTCGAGCGATTGCTGAACGACGCTCCGCGCATCGACCCGGTGGCGGCCACGGCAGGTCCGGGTGCGGCGCAGGTGGCGACCTTCGAGCGCACGGCGCGCAAACGCGACGCCAGCACGGGCGACGAGGAAGCCGCGGCACGACTGGCGCCGACGCGTTCCCGCGCGTCGTGACGGCATCGGGATACGGCGGCGGGGCTCAAGCCTGCGCGTGACGCCGCGCTTCGTCGCGGCCGGCGGCGGTGCGTCCGCTACCGCACCGGCGCCGCCGGACGCACGAGAACTTCGACCGCGTGCTCGCCGTGGTCGTTCACCAGCGCAATCGCGTTGTCGGGCTGCAGGGCTGCCGTCGACGGACACGGTGAACGGGCGCTCGGCGGCCACCGCGTGCGCCACGGTGATGTGATACATGGTGTCCCGATAGCGGTAGTGCAGCCGGAACTGCGACCAGCCGGCAGGCAGGCACGGCGAGAGGCGCAGCGTGTCCACGGCCAGCTCGACACCCAGCAGCGACTCGACGATCAGCCGGTACATCCAGCCGGCGGACCCCGTGTACCACGACCAGCCGCCGCGACCCGTATGCGGCGCCATCGCATAGACATCGGCGGCCACCACGTAAGGTTCCACGCGATAGGTCGCGATGCTTGGCGCCGTCCGGCCATGGTTGACGGGGTTGATCATGTCCATCAGCTCCCACGCCCGCTGCGCGTCGCCCAGCGCCGCGAAGGCCATCACCGCCCAGATCGCGCCGTGCGTGTATTGGCCTCCGTTCTCGCGGACCCCCGGCACGTAGCCGCGGATGTAGCCGGGGTGCTGCGCGGAGCGGTCGAACGGCGGCGTCAGCAGCTGGACGAGTCCGTCCTCGCGCCGGACCAGATGCCGGTAGACGGCATCCATCGCCATGCGTGAACGCCCGGCGTCGCCGCTTCCGGAGAGCACCGACCAGCTTTGCGAGATCGAATCGATCCGGCATTCGGCATTGGCGGCCGATCCCAGCGGCGAACCGTCGTCGAAGTAGGCGCGGCGATACCAGCCGCCATCCCAGCCGTGCAATTCGATGTTCGTCTTGAGTTCCGCGGCATGCGCTTCGCAGAGTTCGGCGAAGGGGAGGTCGTCGCGGAGGCGCGACACCTTCGCGTACTGCTTCAGCACCGTGCACAGGAAGAAGGCCAGCCAGACGCTCTCTCCCTTGCCGTCGATGCCGACGAGATTCATGCCATCGTTCCAGTCGCCCGAACCCATCAGCGGCAGCCCGTGGCTGCCGAAGCGCAGCCCGTGGACGATCGAGCGCATGCCGTGCTCGTACAGGGTCGCCGTTTCCGCGGAACGAACGGGCAGGTCGTAATACGAATCCTCGCCGTGCTTGACGAGCCGGCCCTCGAGGAATCCCACCTGCTCGTCCAGCACGCCGGTGTCCCCGGTGGCCGTGACATAGCGCGCGATCGCGAACGGCAGCCACAGGAAGTCGTCCGAGCACTGCGTGCGGACGCCGCGGCCGTTCGGCGGATGCCACCAGTGCTGGACATCGCCCTCGATGAACTGCCGGCTTGCGCACAGCACGAGCTGGGCCCGGGTCAGCGCGGGTTCGGCATGGACGAGTGCCAGCGTGTCCTGCAGCTGATCGCGGAATCCGAACGCGCCGCCGCTCTGGTAATAGCCGCTGCGCGCCCACAGGCGGCACGCCAGCGTCTGGTAGAGGAGCCAGCCGTTGCACAGGACGTTCAGCGCGTCGTCGGGCGTTTCCACGCGCACGGTGCCGAGCCTCGCCTGCCATTGCCGGCGCGCGTCATCGAGCGCCTCGCGCGCGATCGCCGCGCCGCGGAAGCGGTGCGCCAGGTTCCTGGCGTCCTCGGCATCGCGCCCGACGCCCAGCCGGAACGACACCGCACGCGATTCGTCCACCCCCAGTTCCAGCGTCACCTGCAGCGCCGCGCATGAGTCGAGTGCAGGGCCCGTCTTGCCCGAGAGGCGCGTCCGCGACATCGCGGCCGGCGCGGCCAGCGTGCGGTTGCGCCCGATGAACTCGGTGCGATCGCAGGTGTGCGTCCGCGTGCCCTCGTCGACGTCGAAGAACGCCACCCGGTTCGCGAATTCGGTGTTGTAAGGGTTGCGGGCGAACAGCGTCCCGGTCTTCGGGTCCCGTTCGGTCACCACGTGCATCACCGATTTGGGCCGCAGGTCGCCGAGCACCCATTCCACGTAACCCGTGGCGGAGATGCGCCGTGGCCGCCCCGACGTATTGCGCAGCGCAAGCGTGGCGAACTTGACCGCCGCGTCGCTCGCGACGTAGACGCACAGTTCCGTCGCGATGCCGTCCTCGTGGTGCTCGAATACGGTGTAGCCGAAGCCGTGCCGCGTCACGTAGGCGGTGCGCCCGCGGGCGGGCAATGGCGCGGGCGACCAGAAGTGCCCGCTTTCCTCGTCGCGCACGTAATAGGCCTCGCCGCTCGCGTCGCCGACGGGATCGTTGTGCCACGGCGTCAGGCGGAACTCGTGGGCATTCTCCGCCCAGGTGTAGCTGCCGCCGCTCTCCGACACGATCGTGCCGAAGTGCGGATTCGCGAGGACGTTCGCCCATGGCGCGGGCGTGCGGCGTTCGCGATCGGTCGTGATGACGTACTCCGTACCGTCGGGCGTGAAGCCGCCGAGCCCGTTGTCGAGGAGCAGCGGCGGCGCCGGTGCCAGCGCGGCGGCCGCTGCGGGCTCGCGTTCCCGCTCGGGGACGAGGCGCGGAACGCGCACGACCGCCGGCGCCCGTCCGGCGATCTGCTCGGCCAGCGTGCCGTTGGCGTCGGTGACGACGACGCGGGCGACCGACTCGAGCAGCACGCGATCCTCGTCGGAAATCTGGTCGCCGCGGCGGACGAAGATGCCGCCGGGCCGGTCCATCATCTGGGCTTCGACGCGCGCGGCGATCAGTCCCATGATCTGGTCCTGCAGCAACTGGCGGTACCCCTGATGATCCTCGTTCCAGATGACGAGATCCACCGCGAGGCCCTTCAAGCGCCAATAGGCGTGCGCCTGCACGAGCTGGCGCACGAGGTCGATGTTGGCGACTTCCACGATGCGCAGCAGCACGATCGGCAGGTCGCCGGATATCGCGTACCCCCAAAGCCCGGATTGTCCGCGGCGATTCCTGGCGATGACGCCGGCGTCGGCGCGCAGCGACGCATTCGCGAAGAGGATCGAGTTGGCCAGCCGCGCGTAGAGACGCGCGTCGGCTTCCGTGGCGTTGATCTGGCGCAGCACGACCTGGGCGTGCGTCCACGCCAGTTCGACGACACGGTCGGCGAGTCGCGCGTCCTGATACTTCTCGACGAGCGCGATCGCTGCCGATCGCGATTCGGCGACGCCGAACACCATGTCGATCGTCGCCGCCTCCTCGGGTTCGAGCGTGATGCGGGTGCGGATGGCGGCGACCGGATCGAGGACCGAACCGGCGCTGCCGGAAAGCGGACCGGCCGTGCGCATCGCGTCCGGCGCGGCAGGCGTGTTGCCGCGGCCGACGAAGCGCATGCGATCGGTTTCGAAGGACAAGGCGGAGGCTGCCGCGCCGTGCCCGGCCATCAGGTGAAACATCCACGGCGGCGCCTCGCCGGGCGAGCGCGGTCGGCGCGTGCACAGGATCGCCTGCTCGCGTTGCGCGATCTCCGTCTCCACGAAGAGGTTGCTGAAGGCGGGATGCATCGTGTCTTCCGCCGCGGGTGCGAGGACGATTTCCGCATAGCTCGTGATCTCGAGCACCCGGCGCACGCGCGAGCGGTTGACGATGCGCAGCCGGCGCAACTCGATGTCGTCCTCGGGGGAGACGGCGATCTCGGTGTGCACGTCGATGCCGTGGTCGCGACGCCGGAACTCCGCGCGTCCCTCGGAGAAGATCGCCGCGTACTGCTCGGCGGGCGTCCCCACGGGATGGTGCGCCGTCGACCAGGTGGCGCCGCTGCCGACGTCGTGCAGGTAGCAGAAGGTGCCCCAGTTGTCGCATGTCGCGTCCTCGCGCCAGCGGGTGACCGCGAGGTCCTTCCACCGGCTGCTGCCGCCGCCCGCGTTGGTCACCATGACGTGGTAGCGCCCGTTCGACAGCAGTTGCACCTCCGGTGTGGCCGTATCCGGCCGTGCGATCACGCGGATCGTGGCGTCCTCGTGCTCGGGACCGGCGCGGATGCCCGTCAGCCGCGCGACGTAGGGGGAAAGCGCCGCGGATTTCGGAATGCGTTCCTGCAGCAGCAGTAGCGTTGCCTGGAACAGCGGGTCCGACGCGAAGCGCCGCTGCATCGGCCGATCGAGCAGCACGTGGCCGAGCGCGAGCATGCTCATCCCCTGGTGGTGCGCCATGAACGAGCGGACGACCACGCTCTCCTGTCCGCGCGGCAGCCGTGCCGGCGTGTAGTCGATCGCCTCGAACAGGCCGAAGCGACCCGCGAGGCCAAGCGTGGAAAGCCGCTGCAGGTTGAGGCATGCGGCCTCCGGCGCGATCATCAGCGCCATCGCCGATGCGTAGGGCGCGACGACGACGTCCTCGGCAAGGCCGCGTTTCAAGCCCAGACCGGGAACGCCGAACGCGCGATACTGATAGTTGAAGCCGGCGTCGACGGCGTTGTAGCCCGATTCCGACATGCCCCACGGCAGGCCGAGCTGCCGCCCATAGGCGATCTGGCGATCCACCGCCGCGTGGCACGTCGCGTCGAGCAGCGTGTTCTCGTACGTCGGCATCACCAGCATCGGCATCAGGTACTCGAACATCGAGCCGCTCCACGACAGGAGCACCGGCCGGGTTCCCGTCGACGTCAGCAGCCGCCCGAGCGCGAACCAGCTTTCCTGCGGCGCCCTGGCCTGCGCGATCGCCACGAAGTTCCCCAGTCGCGCTTCGGAGGCGAGCAGATCGTAATAGCTCGGGTCGCGTTGGCGGGTGTCGACGTTGTATCCGATGGCGAACAGATGACGCGACGCGTCGTAGAGGAAGGAGAGGTCCATTTGCGCGAGCGCCTCGCACTGCCCGGCGAGTTGCCCGATACGCGCGATGCGCTCCCGCGCGTGCGCGCTGGCCGACTCGGCGAGACGCTCGAGTTCGTCGAGCCGCGCCCGCTTCGCCTCCGACGCCGCGGCGTCGCGCGCGCGCGCGAGCTGCGGCGCCAGCGCCGCCTGCAGGTTCGCGAGTTCACGCAGCGTCGGGATGGGCGCCAGCGCCGGAAGCTCGGCCAGTGTTGCGGAGAGCGACGGCGACCCGAGCCAGGGGGCAAACGACAAGAGCTCGCTGATCGCATCGCCGCATTGCGCCGCCAACGCCCGCACCCACGCCGCTGCGTCGTCGGTGGCGGAGGCCGCGGGGGATGCGCCGGCGAACTCCGCGGTGGATGCGCCGGCGAGGGCCACGGCGACGGCGGCGATCTCCACCTGCAGTGAGGCGAGCCGCTCGTGCGCAGCGGCGACGGTGACCGGCGGCGCATCGCAGACGGTGTCGAGACTGCGCTGCAGTTGCACGACCGCGGACGGAAGATCGATCCCGAGCGTCTGCGCGAGTACTCGCGCCGTATCGGCCAGGCCGGTGAACAGGCGCGGCTCGAGGACCCGTTCCCCGGGCAGCGTGGCGAGCCCGACGCGCAACGTCAGCAGGTGTCCCGCCAGGTTGCCGCTGTCGACCGCCGAGATGTAGCGGGGCGAAAGCGGCTCGAGCGACTGCGTGTCGTACCAGTTGAAGAAGTGCCCCTCGAACCGTTCGAGCGAATGCATCGTTTGCAGCATGTTGCCGACGCGCCCGACCAATCGCCCCGTCGTCAGGTAGCCGAAGTCGTGCGCGGCGAGGTCCGCCAGCAGCGCCATGCCCATGTTCGTGGGCGACGTGCGCCGCGCGAGCGTGGCAACGGGAATCTCCTGGAAGTTGTCGGGCGGCAACCAGTTGTCGTCGGTGCCGACGAAGGTCTCGAAATACGCCCATGTCCGCCGCGCCAGCACGCGGAGAAACACCGTCTGCTCGAGCGAGAGCCGGACGCTGCGCGGAACGAGCGGGCGACTCAGCCACCACGCGAGCGCGGGCGCGACGAGCCACAGCAACAACAGCGGCGCCGCGACCGGCAACGCCGTCGGATTGGCCGAGACGAGCCAGGCGGCCATGGCGAGCGCGATGAACGGCGCCACCCACATCGTCCGGAAGGACGCGGACAGCGACGCGGGGTCGCGGCGATGCTGCTCGCTCGACGGCGTCCATTCGAGCAGGTGCCGGCGGGTGACGAACATGCGCCAGTGCGTGCGCAGGATCGCCCCGGCGCTGAACGCGGCCTCGTACGGCAGGCACGCCAGCGAAAATGCGATCTGCGCGACGCGGCGGCCCGTGGTCCGGGCCACGAAGGCGAGATGCTGCGCAAGCGGAACGTCGGCCGGCTTGTGCGAGAGATCGAGCAGTGACGCCGCCAACGACGGCAGGACCACGATGCCGAGCGCGGCCATCGTCCACCACCACGCGGGCGCCAGTGTCGTCCATCCGGCAAGCAGCAGCAGCAACAGCGCCGGCGGGAAGGCGCTGCGCCGGAGATTGTCGAATAGCTTCCATTGCGCGAGGTAGGGGAGGGTATTGCGCAGGCGCGCGCCGGCGGCGCCGGGCACCCGTCGCAACAGCCAGCCCGCCAGTTGCCAGTCCCCGCGGATCCAGCGGCGGCGGCGGCTGACGTCGCCGCTGTAGCGCGCTGGATAGTCGTCGTACAGCACGACGTCGGTGATGAGTCCCGACCGCGCGTAGCTGCCTTCGAGCAGGTCGTGGCTCAGGATCCGGTTCTCCGGAAACCGGTCCTTCAGCGCACGCTCGAAGGCGTCCACGTCGTAGATGCCCTTGCCGACGAACGAGCCTTCGTCGAAGGCGTCCTGATAGACGTCGGAGACGGCGCGCGTGTACGGATCGATTCCCGCCTCGCCGCCGAACATCCGCGCAAACCGCGACCGGTTGGAACCGGGAAGGCTCGTCACGACGCGCGGCTGGAGGATGCCGTAGCCGGTGGTGACCCGTTGCAGTACGTCGTCGTATTGCGGCAGGTTCAGCGGATGCGCCATCGCGCCCACCAGCTGGCGCGCCGCGTCGCGCGGCAGCTCGGTGTCGGTATCGAGCGTGATGACGTACTTCACGCCGAGCAGGACCTGGGGGTCGCCGACGATCGACGAGAAGCGCGCCGCCGCGCCGTCACCGCCGCGCAACAGCGCGTTCAGGTCGGCAAGCTTGCCGCGCTTGCGTTCGTATCCCATCCAGGTCCGCTCGCGCGGGTTGAAGATGCGCGGCCGATGCAGCAGGTAGAACACGTCGCCGGGAGCCGCCGCTGCCGATGCGGCGCGGTACTTGTCGTTCAACGCGCTGATCCGCTGCTGCGCCCGTTGCAACAGCGCGGCATCGTCGGGTTGCGTCTCGTCGGGCGCGTCGAGAAAGTCCGTCAGCAGCGCGAAGTGCAGGTTCGCGTCCTGGTTGGCCAGGAAGCGGACCTCCAGCGCCTCGGTCAACTCGTCGATGCCCTCACGACTCGCGAGCATCGCGGGAATCGCCACCAGCGTGCGCGACTTGATCGGGATGCCCTCCGAAAAATCCATGCGCGGCAACGGGCGCGGGGGCACGAACAGCGACAGCAGCCAGTGGACGAGCCCGACCGCCAGCTGACTGGCGGTGACGAGCGCGACGACGACGACCAGCGCCAGCAGCGCCACCGGCAACGCGCCGGGATCCGCCTTGGCGATCATCCCGCCGGCCAGGAGCCCGGTCAGCGTGGCGATGGCCGCGAGGTAGGCGATGGTGGGCGCGCTGGACGGTCGTTCCTGCGCGTCACCGGCACGCGAGCTGCGGGCCCCGACCGCGCGTTCCAGCAGCGGCCGGCCCGCGTCGATCAGGTAGTAGCCGACGTGCGAGCGCCGCGAGTGGGCGGTCCCCGCCGCAGCGTTCTCGTGCGCGAGGCGGATGGCGCTCCGCGCCACGTCCAGCTCCGACAGCGGGCTGCGCTTGGCCAGCTGCTCGACGGCGTGACGGTAGCGGTCGCGCGTCCCGAAATCCATGGCGCCGTACGCCTCGCCCGGATCCTCGCGGAGCTTGTGCTCGACGACGCTCATCGACTCGACGAACGTGCGCCAATCCATCGCGCCCAGGAAACGCAGGCTGCCGATGCTGTTGCTGATCGAGACCTGGTTGGCCGCCTGCTGCTGGCTTCCCGCCTGCACCAGCTGCTCGATCGTGACGTGGGATTCCGACAGCCGCTGCTCGATCCACGTGAGCGGCAGCGCCAGCGCCGGACCGTGCCCCTGCAGTCGCCTCGCCAGTTCCGCCACGAACGCCGTCGTCATCGGCGGCTGCGAGCGCGCCATGTCGGCGATCACCAGGATCAGGCTCTTCGGGTCGCTTTGCGCCGTTTCCTTCATCTGGTCGGCCCAGCCGTCGGCGAGATCCCGGTCGACGCGGCCGGCCGCGACATCCGCCGCGACGCGGCGCAGGTTTTCGATCAGCGCCAGCCGCAGCATGATCGGGATCGCCCAGAGTTCTCCCAGCTTGATCGGCGTGACGGTCTGATAGGCGGTGACGAAACGCGTGAGGCTCTCCGGGTCGACGCGCCCGTCGCCGTGCGCGATCGTCTCCAGCGCGATGTTGTAGACGCGGGGGAGGCCGGCCGACGGGCCGCTGGCGAGCCGCGGCAACTCGCGGCTGTAGTCCCGGGGCAGGTGCCGCTTGGCCGTGCGTATCTGCTCCTCGATCAGGTAGAAATTGTCGAGCAGCCATTCGCCCGCCGGCGTGATGCGGCGGTTGGCCCGCAACGCATTCATCAGCAGGTCGCAGGCGTCGAGCAGCACGGCCTCGTTCGCCGCGAGCCTCCCCAGCAGCTGGTCCGGACCGCGGCGGGGCGTCAGCCGGTGCGCGGCCGCGAGCGTCTTGCCGTGGTGCGCCATCTGCTCGGCGCTGAAAAGCTCCGATCGCAGCGGCGCCTCGTCACGGTGGTGCCGCGCCGATTTCCTGCGCCACGAGAGGGCGACGACACGCAGCGCCCGCCGGATGACTGCGTTGCCTTGCACTTTCAAAGTTCACCGCCTGCCTGTACGTGCCTGACCGCTGTCGCGCCGCACGTGAGCGCGCATCGACGACTCCGGGCTGGAGCCGGAGCGCGACGCACGAGGGTAACCATAGCATTCGCGCGCGGATCGCGCCGAAAAGCCGGTGCGGAGCAGGCGACGACGGCCCGCGTGGCGAGGCCGCGCCCAATTCCGGATTCACCCGCTCCCTTGGAGGCCGGGCGGCGGGCTCGCGGCCTGGCTAGGGCAGCGTGATGCCGGCGGTGATCAGGAAGCCGGCCGTACCGAACAGCACGAACTCGGAGCAGAAGCGGTTGATGCAATAGCCCATCGACGGCACGATCGCCGGCGCGTAGCCGGAGCTGTTCATCGGAATCTTGTCCTGGAACTCGCCGGTGTAGCCGTGCAGCACGCCCGCCGCGACCTTGAAATACAGCTGCTGCAGGTTCTCGAACGGCCGGAAGCGGTAGCCGCCGTAGACGAACTGCGAGTTCTGCCCGAACGAATTGTCGAAGACGGCGGCGCCGACGAGCCAGCTCTCGGTGATGTTGTACTCGACGAGGATCAGGTCCTGCGTGTTGTCGTGCTTCGGGTCGGAACTGAAATGGTGCGTGAAGACGCTCGTCTCGAGATAGAAGCGATCGGTGCGCCACGGCTCCGGCGCGTCCCATGCCGAGCGGGCGACGGGGGGCGGCGCGGCCGCGGGCGCGGCGGTCTCCGGCGCCGCGGGAGCGCCCTGGGCGATGGCCAGAGGCGCGGCGCAGGCGAGCACGGCGACGACGGCAACGAGGGTGCCCCGGACGACAGCGGCGAGCGGTCGGTGTGACGGCGCGGAGACTGCGGGGCGGAACCCGGAGGCGCCGATTGTTGCGAGACGCATGGCACCTCGGGCAGGTCGGTTGAGAACGGCGGCATCTTAGCATCGTTGGCATGCGGCAGCTATCCGGTGGCCCGCCGCCGCGGTGACGTCCGGCATCGCGCGCGCGGCCGCGACGGCCGGCCGCGGGTCCCGGCATAACTTCCGTGCATGACCGCGATGAACGGGGACTATCGCACCGATTGCGCGGAGGCGCGTCGACGCCGTTCCGGTGCGCGGCACCGCCGCGGGGACCCCGTGCGGAGCCCCTATACTTCGACCTGGAATGCGCGACGCCGACGATGGCGCTAAAGTGGCCGGTACCGGAGGAGTCGATAGTGCCTGCCGGGCCGTTCGGGCCGAGGGCTGCGTTGCCGTGGCTGGCAAGGGATCGCCGTTGCGGCGCAACGGCACCTTGCCCTCGCCGCGAACTTGCGAGTGAATTTCCGAGTCGGGACACCAGGACACGAGAAGGAACGACATGCCGCTGCCCGAGTCAACCGCACGCACCGAAGTGCACCTGCGCCGCATCGAGATGCGCGGATACCGGCGCGACGATGGCCTGTACGAGATCGACGGCCGCGTCGTCGACACGAAGTCGCACGCGCTCCGCCTTCCCCACGATGGCCGCGCGCTGCCGCCGGGCCAGCCGATACACGACATGTGGGTCCGCCTGGTCGTCGACGAGTCTCTCGAAGTTCGCGATGTGGTCGCCGTCACCGACGCGAGCCCCTTCGCCATCTGCCGCGAAGCCGTCGCGCCGATGCGCGCGATCATCGGCGAGCGGATCAAGCCCGGCTGGTCGATGATGGTCAAGGCGCGGCTCGGCGGCGCCGTCGGCTGCACGCACCTGATGGAACTGCTGCTGCCGATGGCGACGGCGGCGTATCAGACGCTGTCGAGCGTGCGCCTCGCGCGGCCGGACGTCACCGACGCGACGGGACGTCCCGTCAAGATCGACAGCTGCTACGCGTACGCCAAGGAACGCGATATCGTGCGCATGCGCTGGCCGGCCTTCCACCGCGGCGCCGGGCGCCCGGAGACGCCGCGGGGCTGAGCGGCGCCGTTCAGCGGGCGCGCATGCCGCGAACGCCGGGACGCTTTAGCAGGATTCGGGATAGGCCGCGTCGAGCGCCTGCACGAACGCCGGCAACGCGGACGCCGGCAGGCTGTCGATCCCCGCGGCCGCCTCGCGGCCGCCGCCGCCGGGAAACTCGCGGCACAGCCGGTCGGCGCCGCGCGGCCGCGCACGCGGGGCGCGGACGCTGACGGCATAGCCGCCATCGGGATTCGCCGTCAACACGGCGTGCGCGCGATGGGGCGCTCCATTGGCGGCTTCGTTGGCGAACACGCCGCGGACCCGGCGTCCCCACGCCGCGTCCGGCAGCACGTAGACGGTGGCGCCGGGCAGCACGTGGGCGGGCGCCGTCTGCCGCGCCAGCTCGACGTCGCGCCGGCGCGCGGCGTCGATCGCGACAAAGGCCGGATCCGTCGCGATGAAGGCGAACGGATCGCCGTGGCGCAGCAGGATCTCGAACAGCGCCGCCGGGTGCACGGGCGCGTCGTCGACGCTGTCGCCGGTCCCGTTGTACGTCAGGCAGTCGCCGAGCGCATGCAGTGCCGCGAGCTGGTCCTCCGCCAGCGCGAGCGGCGCTGCGAGGTTGCGCGCCGGCACCAGGAGGTTGTCGCCATAGGCGGCGACCACCGCCCAGACGCGATGGCGACCGCCGAGATAGCGGTCGACGAGCATGCCGGTGCAGACGGCGGGCGCCGTATCGATATGCGCGTCGAGATGCGGGTGCACCGGCAAGGCGCCTGCGAAGTGATGGTCGAAATACTGCACGGTCACGCCCTGATCGAGCAGGCGCGTCAACGCCGCGCGATTGGCGTCGAGCGAGATGTCGAGCACCGTCAGCGCGTCGCCCGGCCGCGCGGCCACGCGGTCGAGCAGCGCGATGTCGCGCTTGGCGCCGGTGACGAGGTGCGCCGCGACCGGCGCCGCGAGACGGAGCTGCACCAGCGAGCAGATGCCGTCGGCGTCGCCGTTGAAGACGTCGAAGTGCGTCATGGCGTATCCGGGCCGTCGCGGCGGCGCCGTTGCGCTACGTCCACGCGAGGAACCCCGCCGGCGACTTGGTCACGGCGACCGACACGATGTACGCGAACGTGACGATGGCGCCGGCGAATGCGGCGATCCGGATTCCGCGCGTCCGGCCGCGCTTCAGCGCGATCGTGCCGAGCGCGATGTACGCGAAGAGTCCCACGACCTTGGCCGTCAGCCAGCCGTGCGTCAGCGGATAGTTGCGCAGCATGACGGCGAGCGCGATCGCCGACGCCAGCAGCACGGTATCCACGACATGCGGCAGCACGCGCACCCAGTTGCGCCGCAAGCGCTCCGGCGCGGCGAGCATCCACGCGCCGCGGACGCAGAAGAACGCGATGCTGGCCGCCGCGCAGCCGACGTGCAGCGCCTTCAGGACGGCGTACGCCGAGGTCATCGGGCAGGGCGGCGGGACTGGATGCGCATCGGTGATCCGAATGGAGGCGGCGAAGCGAAATCATACCGTCCCGTAAGCGCCCCCCGTCGCCTGCGCGAAATCTAGCCCGACAGGCTCCAAGGCCCCGGTCCTCGCCGCGGTGGTCATCGTCGGCTGCGCCGGTCGTCGTCGTCCTCTTCCGGCGGCCGGACGTGGCGAAAGCCGGCGAGCAGCAGCAGGTCGTAGACGATCTTGATGGCGCCCGCGATCAGCAGCGGCCAGCCGAACGTCGACAGCGCCGAGCAGCGCAGCCGGCGAGGAACGGGCTGGCCGCCGCCGCGAGGCTGCGCGGCACCGCGGTGATGCTGGCCGCCGCCGGGCGCTCCGCCGGCGTCGACGATCGCCATCACGTACGAGCTGCGCGTCGGCACGTCCATCTGCGACAGCGCGCTGCGCACGAACAGCAGCGCGACGGCGTACGCCGAGGTCGGGCACGAACGGGATCGCGACCAGGCACAGGTTGGCCGGCAGGTGCGTGAACACCATCGTGTTGACGAGTCCGATGCGGCGCGGCGATGCGGACCGCGACGAGGTACGAGAACGCGCTCAGCACGCCGGTCGCAGAAGAACAGCGTGCCCGGCGGCGGCCGAGCGACAGGTCGAAGCGCTGGTACAGCCACAGCGCGAGCATCGACTGCACGACGAAGCCGCCGCCGAACGCGTCGAGGCTGAACAGCGCCGCCAGCGTGTAGCACGGCGCGTCGGGACGCGATGCAGCGGCGCCGGCGCGCGTCGCCGCCGGCGCTTCCAGCGCGCGCGGCAGGCCGCGGTAGACGAGCGCCGCGGCGATGCCGAGCAGCGCATAGCCGACGAACATCGCCTGCAGCGCAGGCGGCCAGCGGCCAGCCGAGTGCATCGGCCGACCGCCGCGGGGACGCCCGCCGCCAGCGCGCCGAGCGCGGCGACCAGCGTGCCGACGAGGCTGTAGCGCGCGAACATCGCCGTGCGCTCGCGGTCGTCGACCACCCGCGCGAGCACGGCGTGCTCGAGCGGCAGGAACACGCTGACGTCGCCGCTCGACGGATTCAGCGTCCCGACGATCGCGATCACAGCAGCGGCCAGAAGTGCGTGACCGTCGCGAAGCCCAGGCCGGTGCCGCCATCAGCGACCGCCGCGGCGAGCAGCAGGCTGCGGTAGTGGAAGCGATGGGCGTTGACGCCGACCGCGAGCGTCAGCAGGCCGGACCCGAGCAGCGTCGCGGACGCGACGATGCCGATCTGCAGCGCGCTGAAGCCGAGCGTCGAGCAGGTACAGCGGCAGCAGCAGGCTGACGTAGCCGTCGCCGAAGGCGCGCAGGCCCCGCGCGAGCGAGCAGCGCGGTTGACGTGGGCGGTGTCCATGCGCGTCCTCGACAGGAGACGGCAGATTTGGACGGGACACCGTCGTGGCGCAGGCCGCCGGGAATCTGCGGGCCCCGGCGCGGGAAAGCGTAGCGGACAACGGGCCGTTGGCGCAATGGGCGGTGCCACCGCGTTGGCGTCCATGGCGCTGACGGGCGCCAACACCGCGGGCGGCGATCGCTTCAAGGCGCCACGCGTGTTAGCGTGTACGGCGGGCGTTCAACCGGAAGGAGAGATGCGATGAGCCACCACGTCTACAAGTTCATCGAGTTGACCGGGTCGTCCCCCACGTCGATCGAGGACGCCGTCACGGGCGCGATCGCCAAGGCGGCGAAGACGATGCGCAACATGCACTGGTTCCAGGTCCTGGAAACGCGCGGCCAGATCATCGACGGCAAGGTCGCGCATTGGCAGGTGACCGTGAAGATCGGCTTCACGCTGGACGACTAGCGCCAGCCGGCAATGCGGATGTCGCGCTGGCTAAGGGTTGGTGCCTGTGGCCTGCCCCTGTCGCGTGATCTGCGCGTGCAGCGCGACGTAGCGGGACTCCGGATGCGCGCCGAACAGCGGGTCGACGGCGCGCCCGATCTTGGTGTGGATCGCCGACCAGTCGCGCGCGGATAGCAGCCGGGCGGCCAGCGGCAGCACTTCGGTTTCCTCGACGCGCATGTGGCCGCGCAGCGTGGCGACGTAGTCGCGCGCCGTGGCCTCGACGTTCGCCCGCGACGTCACCGCCCCGTTCAGGATGTCGTCGAGCGCGCGGACCAGCGCCGCCCCCGACTCCTTGATGTGCGTGTGCTGGTGCACGAGGTCGTCGACGGTACGCGCCGTCGCGGGCTCGCGTTCCTTGATCTTCGCGAACACCAGGTCTTCCTTCGGATGGTGCAGGACGTCGGAGTAGTGCGTCATGTAGAACATGACGTTCAGCATCAGCTCGTAGTCGGGCGTGGCGCCGTCGTGGAACAGCGCGAGCTGCTCGTCGAGCAGGTTGAGCAGCCGCGCGAAGTTCACGTGTTCGGCGTGCCAGAGGGCGAGTGTGTCGGGCATGGCGGTCTTTCGGCGATGGCGCGGGACCGGCCACCGGTCCGCATGGCGCCACCTCGGATGATGCTACGGCAGGGCGCCCGCAGCGCCTAGCGCCCCGCGCGGGAACCTTTGATCTTCATCAGCAATTGCGCGCATTGTCGGCACGGGAACGCGCCACCGCGCGGCCGCGTTCGCGCCGCACCGCATTGATGCGCGGCCGCGCATCCGGTATCGTCGTCGGCGCCCATGACTACCGCCGGCGTCCAATGAGCAGCGACCGGGACTACCTGCACCAGATCGAGCACGGCCTGCCGCCGACCTCCGGGCCGCGGAAGAGCGTCATCGTCGTCGGCGCCGGCATGGCGGGGCTGGTCGCCGCCTCCGCGCTGCTGCGCGCCGGGCACGACCCGCTGATCATCGAGGCGCAGCAGCGCGTGGGAGGCCGCGTCTACACGCTGCGCGAACCGTTCGCGCCGGGGCTGTATGCCGAGGCCGGCGCGATGCGCATCCCGCGCTCGCACCAGCTGACGCTCGCGTACGTCGGGCAGTTCGGCCTGACGACGACGGACTTCACGATGAACAACCCGGAGGGCTGGTGCCACCTGTTCGGGCGCAAGCACCGGTTTCGCGAAGTCGATGCGCGCCCCAGCTGATCGGCGCGCACCTGCCCGAGCGCGAGCGCGGGCAGACGTGCGCGCGGATGTGGGAGCAGGCGCTGCACCGTTCGTCGAGCGGATTTCCACGGGGCGACGACGGCTGGGCGGAAATCGTCAACCGGTACGACGGGCATTCGACGCGGGATTCCTGGAAGAAAGGCTGGTCGGAGGCGGCGATCGAGCTGTTCGGCCTGCTGATGAACCAGGAATCGCTGATGAACACGTCGTTCCTCGAGCTCCTGCGCGAGGAGGTCGGGCGCTTCTACGTCGACATGGTCCGCATCGACGGCGGCATGGATCGGCTGCCCAATGCCTTCATGGACACCCTCAAGGCGCGCATCCGTTTCGGCGCGCGGATGATCGCGCTCGACCAGTCGCCCGACGAAGTCTGCGTCCACTACGAGACGGCGGCGGGCCGCGTGCGCGCCCACGCCGACCATGCGATCGTCACCATCCCGTTCGCCGTCCTCCGCCACGTCGAGATGCTGAAGCCGCTGTCGCAGGGCAAGCGCCGCGCGATCCGCCAGTTGCACTACGACGCGTCGGCCAAGATCCTGATGCAATGCCGGCGGCGGTTCTGGGAGGAGGACGAGGGGATCATCGGCGGCGGGACCGTGACCGACCTCGCCATCCGCAACATGTTCTATCCCGAATCCGGGCGGGAAACGGGCCGCGGCATCCTGCTCGCCAGCTACACGTGGGCGGAGGACGCGCAGCGCTGGGGCTCGCTGCCGCCGCCGGAGCGCATCGTGCAGGCGATCGAGGACGTCGCCGTCATCCATCCGCAGATCAAGGACGAGTTCGAGGTCGGCGTGTCGAAGATGTGGCACGACGACCCGTTCGCCGGGGGCGCCTTCGCGCTGTTCGAGCCGAGCCAGCAATCGCTGCTGTACGAGCACATCATCGCGCCCGAGGGGCGCATCCACTTCGCCGGCGAGCACGCGTCGTTGCACCACGCGTGGATCCAGGGCGCGATCGAGTCCGGCCTGCGCGCCGCGGGCGAGATCAACGCAATGGCGACGTGAGGGGACGCCGTCGTCGCATGCTACGATCCGGCGCGCACGGCGACGGGTGGTCGCAATGTCGATCCTCGTTGAAAAACGCGGGGAAGCTGTCCTCCCGCGTTTTTCGACGAACTGCTAGACGATGGAGCCCCGGTCGACCGTGGATACCGAACGCCCGCAGGTCCGAGCCACCCGACTGCGGACGCGCAGCATGACGCTGTTCCTCGCGCTGCTGGTGGTGGCGATCTTCGTGATTCCGGTGGCGGCACCGACGCTCGGCGATGGCGGGCGCGTGGTCGTCGAGGTCTTTTTTCTGTTGATCCTGCTGAGCGGCGCGTGGGCGATCGCCGAACATCGGGTGGCGGCCATCGTGGTCGCCCTCCTGTGCGCGGGCGCGCTTGTCATCACGGTGCTGGCGCCGATCTGGCTGGGCGGCGGCTCGGCGATGGTGCGGATCTTGGGGGCGTTCGTCGGCGTGATGGTGCTGGCCGTCGTCATTGCACTGAAGGTGTTTGCACCCGGCCGGATCACCACCGACCGCATCATGGGCGCGGTCGCCTTGTACCTCACGCTTGGCGTCGCGTGGGGCAATGCCTACGAAATCGTCGCGCTGCTCGACCACACTGCGTTCGCCGGCGCCGCAGACGCGACGACCGGCGTCGAGCGCTGGTTCTACTTCAGCTTCGTCACGCTGACGACCGTCGGCTATGGCGACATCACGCCGGCGTCGCGTGCGGCGCAGGCGCTGGCGATCTCCGAAGCGCTCGTCGGGCAGCTCTACCCGGCCATCATCCTCGCCCGGTTGGTGACGCTGCATGCGGCGCCGGGCACCGGCGACGGGGCCTGAACGCGGCATGGCGCCGCGGATCAGATCGCGCGGTCGCGATCCT
Organism: uncultured beta proteobacterium; assembly: GCA_963823475.1. Taxonomy (GTDB): domain Bacteria; phylum Pseudomonadota; class Gammaproteobacteria; order Burkholderiales; family Casimicrobiaceae; genus VBCG01. Next base: position 425,892 of record CAWGLS010000009.1, on the reverse strand, counting down.
TCCAGAACGGCGCGCGCAGCTCCCGCTTCAGCGTCTTGCCCGCCGCGTTGCGCGGGAAGTCGGGGAGGATCACCACGCGGGCCACGCGCTGGTAGCGGGCGGCCACCCGAGCGTTGATCCAATCCTTGAGCGTCTCGGCGTCGACGCTGCCTTCGTCGCGCAGCACGACGGCGGCCACCGGCGTCTCGCCCCACTTGTCGTGCGGAATGCCGAATACCGCGACCTCGCGCACGGCGGGATGGCGCGCGGCGACTTCCTCGATGTCCTTCGGATACACCTTGATGCCGCCGCTGTCGATCATGTCCTTCTTGCGGTCGACGAGATACAGGAAGCCGTCCTCGTCGACGTAGCCCAGGTCGCCGGTATGGAGCCAGCCGTCGGCGAGCGTCTGTCCGGTCAGCTCGGGACGGTTGAAGTACGCGGGCATCGTGATCGGCCCGCGGCCCAGGATCTCGCCGACTTCGCCGGCAGGGCGGTCGCGGCCGTCCTCGCCGACGATCCGCATCGAATAGAACGGCGGCGGCACGCCGACGCTGCCGGCCTTGCGCTGCGCGTCGGCGCGGTCGAGCACGGTGATGAAGCCCTCGGTCAGCCCGTAGAGTTCGTAGAAGCGCCCCGGCAGCAGGCGGTTCAGCCGGTCCTTGTACTCGTTGTGCAGCGGCGCGCCGAGCGAGAGGATCATCTCGAGCGACGTGAGCCGCGACGGCGCGAACCCGGGCGTGTTGAGGATCGCGATGATCTGCGACGGCACGAGCATCGTATGCGTGACGCGTTCGCGCTCGACGGTCGCGACGAACGCCTCCGCATCGAACGCGCGGTGCAGGATGTAGGTGGCGCCGCACATGACGGCGGGAAACATCGTCACCATCGCGCCGTTGAACACCAGCGCGCCCGAGTGGAGCACGACGGACTCGGGCGCCATCCGCCAGGCGTTGGCCATCGTCGTCGCGTACATCGCGCGGATGAAGTGCGTGTGCTGGATGCCCTTGGGCATGCCGGTAGTGCCGGACGTGTACATCAGCGTCAGGAGGTCGTCGGCATCGACGTCCGCCGCCGGCTCCGCGTCACCCGCGGCCGCGTGCAGCGCGCCGAACGCTCGCCAGCCCGCGGCCTCGTCGTCGGGCCCGGCGTCGACGGCCACCCACGCGGGTCGCGCCGCAAGCGTGCCGCGGACAGTCGCGAAGTCGATGCCGGTGGCGAGCGCCGCGACGACGACCCGCGGCGGCGCGTCGTCGAGCAGCGAAACGAGGCCGCTCGCGGTCAGCAGCGGCGACAGCGGCACCGCGGCGGCGCCGAGCTTGGCGCACGCCCAGTACGTCGCGAGCAGTTCGAGGCCGTTGCCGAGCACCGTCGCCACCCGGTCGCCGCGGACGACACCCAAGTCGCGCGAGCGCGTTCGCCCAGCGGTTCACATACGTGTTGAAGTCGCGCCAGTCGAGGCGGATCTCGTGGTCGTCCGCGCCCGTCGCGGACACGATCACCGCCGTGTGCCGCGGCCGGTAGCGCGCATGTCGCGCGGGCAGCGCGCCGAGGCAGAGACTGTTGTGGGCGATCGGTGTCTTCATGAGGGACGGCCGGGCTCGCCGGTGTGACGGGGCCGTTCGCCATTGCATCTTCGGCGCACGATCCTACCCCGATGTTGACGGCCGTCAATGCCGTCGCCGTTGCGGCACCGGGCGGAAGAGCCTTCCCCGCCGCGTCGTCGGAAGCGGTCACGCCGGCGCGGCGATCAACGGCGCTGGCCGCGGTCGCGCGAGCGGACGCTTCCCAGTGCCGGCGTTCCGGGATTGGCCGCGGCCGCACGCAGTTCGCCGCGCAGCCGGTCGAGCAGCGCGTACGCATCCCGCAGGAGGTCGGCGCCGATCGCCGCTTCGAGCGCCCGGTACTCGCGTTCGATCCGCGGCGCGATGCGCCGTACCAGCGCGCGGCCGCTGGCCGTCAGTGTCACCAGCACGCGGCGCGCATCGGTGTCGTCGCGCCGCCGCGCGACCAGATCCAGCTCGTCCATTCGCGCCAGCACGCCGGTCAGGCTCGGGCTCGAGATCGTGCACGCTGCGCCGAGCTGGCGCGGCTCGAGCGGTTGCGGCTCGTTCTCCGCCAGCGCGCGCAGGACGCGCCACTGCTGCTCGGTGACGCCGTGGGCATGCAGGATGGGGCGGAAGCGGGCGACGACATCCTCGCGCGCCTGCAACAGCAAGCAGCGGCAGGTTGCGGCGGGGCAGCGGCGGCGTCATCGTCAGGGTCGGCTTGACACGTCTACGCGCAAGCGATTAGATTACTAACATGTTAAATATTACGCCGGCGCGCACCGCGACGCCAGCCCCGCGCGGGGCTCGGCGGCAGCGCACCACGGCGGGCGGCCGGACGTGAACCTGACGATCGACGATGCGCTGCTGCGCTTTTGCGGTTCCGCGCTGGCCTGCGACGCGCCGGTCGATCCGCGCGCGGGCACCGTCTTTCGCGATGGCGCCATGCGGCCCGCCGCCGGGCTCGAATGGGCGCCGCCGGTACACGGGCGCCGTCTACGGCACGCTGCTCAACTACCAGCGATGCGCTGGCCGCGCTCGGCGAGCGTGCGTGCGGCAGCCGCCGTACAAGGCGCCGCCCCGGGCGCCGGTCCTCTACGTGAAGCCGCGCAACACGCATTCGGCGCACGAGCGGGCGATCGTCGTGCCCGCCGGGCGTGGAGGCGCTGGCGATGGGCGCGAGCCTCGGCGTGGTGATCGGTCGCGTCGCGTGCCGCGTGGCGGAAAGCGACGCGCTCGATCATGTCGCCGGCTACACGATCGCGCAACGACGTCAGCGTGCCGCACGACGACTTCTACCGGCCGTCGATCCGCTTGCAAGTGTCGCGACGGCTTCTGCCCGATCGGGCCCGTGGGTGATCGCGCGCCGGCACGTGGCCGATCCGGACGCGCTCGCCATCCGCGTGACGATCGACGGCGGCGCTGCGGCAGCAGGCGAACACGCGCGACGTCGTGCGGCCGGTCGCGCGCACTGCTGGCCGACGTCACCGAGTTCATGACGCTGCTGCCCGGCGACGTGCTGCTGACCGGCGTGCCCGGCGGCGCGCCGCGGGCGCGTGCCGGACAGCGCGTCGCGATCACGATCGACGGCGTCGGCACGCTCGCCAACACGCTGGTCGCGGAAGGCGCCGGCGCCGATGAAGCGCGCCCGCGTCGCGTATGGCGGCGCGATGCACGAGGCGACGCCCGCACGGCGACAGGCTGCGGCTGGCCGATGGCCGCGTGGTGGCCGAGGACGCCGTCGTCTGGCTGCCGCCGTTCGACGTCGGCACGATCGTCGCGCTCGGTCTCAACTACGCCGACCACGCGAAGGAGCTGGCGTTCGCCGCGCAGGAGGAGCCGCTCGTGTTCCTCAAGGGTCCGGGCGCGCTGATCGGCCATCGCGGGCAGACGCGCCGACCGGACGACGCCACGTTCATGCACTACGAATGCGAGCTGGCGGTCGTGATCGGCAAGCCGGCGCGCCGCGTGCGGCGCGCGGACGCGCTGAACGTCGTGGCCGGCTACACGGTGGCCAACGACTACGCGATCCGCGACTATCTCGAGAACTACTACCGGCCGAACCTGCGCGTGAAGAACCGCGACACGTGCACGGTGCTGGGTCCGTGGCTGGTCGACGCCGCCGACGTGGCCGATCCGGGCAACCTCGCGCTGTCGACGACGGTGAACGGCAAGGTCACGCAGCAGGGCAACACGCGCGACCTCGTGTTCGACATTCCGTACCTGATCGAATACCTGACCGGCTTCATGACGCTGGCCGCCGGGCGACGTGATCCTGACCGGCACGCCGGAAGGCGTGGTCGACGTGCGGCCCGGCGACGAGGTCGTCACCGCCATCGACGGCATCGGCCGCCTGGTCAACACCATCGTCGGCGACGACGTGTTCGGCCGCCGCTAGCCAAACGCGCAAGGATTCGCATCATGCAGATCGAGCACCTGATCGACGGCAAGCCGGTGGGCAGCGCGGAAGCGTTTCCGACGCTCAACCCGGCCACGCAGGACGTGCTGGCCGACGTCGCCTCCGGCGGCGAGGCCGAGGTGAACGCCGCCGTCGCCGCCGCGCGAGCGCGCGTTTCCGAATGGGCCGCCACGCCGCAGGCGCAGCGCGCGCGGATCATGCGCAAGCTCGGGCGACCTGATCGCCGCGCACGTGCCGGAGATCGCCGAGTGGGAAACGCGCGACACCGGGCAGGTGATCGGCCAGACCGGCAAGGCGCTGATTCCGCGCGCCGCCGACAACTTCCACTACTTCGCCGAGATGTGCACGCGCACCGACGGCCACACGTATCCGGTCGACGGCGTGATGCTCAACTACACGCTGTTCCATCCGGTCGGCGTCTGCGCGCTGATCTCGCCGTGGAACGTGCCGTTCATGACGGCCACGTGGAAGGTCGCGCCGTGCCTCGCGTTCGGCAACACCGCCGTGCTGAAGATGAGCGAGCTGTCGCCGATCACGGCGTCCAGGCTGGGCGCGCTGGCGCTGGAGGCGGGCGTGCCGCCCGGCGTGCTCAACATCGTCCACGGCTACGGCCGGACGGCCGGCGAGGCGCTGTGCCGGCATCCGGACGTGCGCGCGATCTCGTTCACCGGCAGCACGGCGACCGGCAACCGCATCGTGCAGTCGGCGGGGCTCAAGAAGTTCTCGATGGAGCTGGGCGGCAAGAGTCCGTTCGTCGTGTTCGAGGACGCGCAATGGGACCGCGCGCTGGACGCCGCGTTGTTCATGATCTTCTCCAACAACGGCGAGCGCTGCACGGCCGGCTCGCGCATCCTCGTCCAGCGGTCGATCTACGATCGTTTCGCGCGAGCGTTCGCGCAGCGCGGCGTCGCGCATCCGCGTCGGCGATCCGCTGGACGAGCGAGACGATCATCGGGCCCGATGATCTCGCCCGAGCACCTGGCCAAGGTGCGGCGCTACATCGAGATCGGGACCGGCCGAGGGTGCGCACGCTGCTGACCGGCGGCCTCGACGCGCCGGACGCTGCCGGCGGCATCTCGCGCGCGGCAACTTCGTGCGGCCACGGTGTTCGGCGACGTGCGCAACGACATGAGGATCGCGCAGGACGAGATCTTCGGCCCGGTCGCGTGCCTGATACCGTTCGCCGACGAGGCCGACGCCATTCGCATCGCCAACGACATCCGCTACGGCCTGTCGTCCTATGTCTGGACGCAGGATCTCGGCCGCGCGCATCGCGTGGCCGCCGCGATCGAGGCGGGCATGTGCTTCGTCAACAGCCAGAACGTCCGCGACCTGCGGCAGCCGTTCGGCGGCACGAAGGCGTCGGGCACCGGCCGCGAGGGCGGCACGTGGAGCTTCGAGGTGTTCCTCGAGCCCAAGAACGTCTGCGTGTCGCTGACCGACCATCCCATTCCGCAGTGGGGCGCCGCGTAACGCGGCCGGGAGGACCGAGGATGGGCAAGCTCGCGCTCGCCGCCAAGATCACGCACGTGCCGTCGATGTACCTGTCGGAGCTGCCGGGTCCGCACCAGGGCTGCCGGCAGGCGGCGATCGACGGCCACGTCGAGATCGGCCGCCGCTGCCGCGCGCTCGGCGTGGACACGATCGTCGTGTTCGACGTGCACTGGCTGGTGAACGCCGACTACCACATCAACTGCGCGCCGCGCTTCAAGGGCATCTACACGAGCAACGAGCTGCCGCACTTCATCAACAACATGCCCTACGAGTACCCGGGCAATCCGCCGCTCGGGCCGGCTGCTCGGCGAGGCCGCCAATGCCGCCGGCATCAAGACGCGCTGGCACGACGCGACGTCGCTCGACCTCGAGTACGGCACGCTGGTGCCGATGCGCTACATGAACGCCGACCAGCACTTCAACGTGGTGTCGATCGCCGGCTGGTGCATCTGGCACGACCTGCGCGACAGCGAGCGCTTCGGCGCCGCCGTGCGCCGCGCGATCGAGGAGCACTACGACGGCACGGTCGCGATCCTCGCCAGCGGCTCGCTGTCGCATCACTTCGCCGACAACGGCACCGCCGAGCAGTACATGCACCGGACGTACAACGAGTTCCTGCTGCAGACCGATCTCGCGGTCGTCGAGATGTGGAAGCGCGGGCGAGTGGCGGCAGTTCATGGAAATGCTGCCGATGTACAACGAGAAGTGCTGGGGCGAGGGCGGCATGCACGACACGGCGATGCTGCTCGGCGCGCTCGGCGGCGCCGCGTACGACCAGGGCGTGGAAGTCATCACGCCGTACTTCGGCAGCTCCGGCACCGGGCAGATCAACGCGATCTTTCCGGTCGACGCCGCTCGCCCGCATGAGGACGCCATGCCGCACCTGACCGTCGACTACTCGGGCGACCTCGAGGAGGTCGGTGACTTCGACACGCTGTGCGCGACGCTGTGCCGGACGCTCGTGGAATTCCGCGCCGACGGCCAGCCGGTGTATCCGCTCGGCGGCGTGCGCGTGCGCGCCATCGCGGCCGACCACTGGTGCATCGGCGACGGCCGCGCCGACGCCGCGTTCGTGCACGCGCGGCTCACCGTCGCCGCCGGCCGCGGCGCGCGCCACGCTCAAGGCCACCGGCGATGCGCTGTTCGAGGCGATGAAGGCGCACTTCGCGGACCTGTTCGCGCGGCAGGGCCTGGCGCTGTCGCTCGAGGTCGGCGAGTTCGCCGGAGGCGGGCACCTGGAAGCACAACAACCTGCACGCGCGCATGCGCGGGCCATGATGGCCGCAACGGCGACGCTCCCACGCCGCCGCGACGCGCGCGCTGGCCCGGGCGCTGCACGACGCGCGGCGCACGCGCACGCAGCTGCGCCACTTCTCGCGCGCGCATCCGCGGATGACGATCGACGACGGCTACGCGATCCAGCGCGAGTGGGTGCGGCTCGAGCATGGCCGACGGCCGCACGGTGCGCGGCCGCAAGATCGGCCTGACGTCGCGCGCGATGCAGCAGGCGTCGCAGATCACCGAGCCCGACTTCGCGCCGCTGATGGACGACATGTTCTTCGCCGCCGGCGACATTCCGTTCGCACGCTTCATCGCGCCGCGGGTCGAGGTCGAGCTGGCGTTCACCCTCGGCGCGCCGCTGGCCGGCCCGGACGTGACGCTCGCCGACGTGCTGGCCGCGACCGACCTGCGTGACGCCGGCGATCGAGATCATCGACGCGCGCATCGAGCAGTTCGACCGCGAGACGAAGGCGCCGCGCAAGGTGTTCGACACGATCGCCGACTTCGCCGCCAACGCCGGCGTCGTCCTCGGCGATCGATCCGGTACGGCCCGCCGAACGCGACCTGCGCTGGGTCGGCGCGATCCTGCGAAAGGAACGGCGTCGTCGAGGAGACCGGCCTGGCGGCCGGTGTGCTCAACCATCCGGCCGACCGGCGTCGCGTGGCTCGCCAACAAGCTCGCCCCCTACGGCGAATCGCTCGCGGCGGGCGAGATCGTGCTCGCGGGCTCGTTCACGCGGCCGGCGACGGCGGTGGCGGGCGACTGCGTTCCGCGCCGACTACGGGCCGCTCGGCGTCATCGAATTCCGTTTCGTCTGACGGAAGGGGACATCATGACCGCATCGCCGCAGGCCGGGACTCCCGCCGCCACGTACTCCGCCGACGAATGGCGCGCGCGCGTGCAGCTCGCCGCCGCGTACCGGATCTTCGACATGCTCGGCTGGACCGAGCTCATCTACAACCACATCTCGCTGCGGGTGCCCGGGCCGGACCGGCATTTCCTCATCAATCCGTTCGGGCTGCACTACAGCGAGGTGACGGCGTCGAACCTCGTGAAGATCGACCTCGCCGGCAACATCGTCGGCGCCTCCGACTGGCCGATCAATCCGGCCGGCTTCACGCCGCACGCGACGATTCACGCGGGCATCGCGGACGCGCATTGCGTCATGCACACGCACACGACGGCCGGCATGGCGGTGGCCTGCCTCGAGGACGGGCTGTCGATGAGCAACTTCTACTCGGCGCAACTGCACGGCAAGCTCGCCTATCACGACTTCGAGGGCATCACCGTGCACGCGCGACGAGGGACCGCGGCTGCTGCGCGGAGCATCGGCGACCGGCCCGCCGTCATCCTGCGCAATCACGGCCTGCTCGCGTGGGGCGACAGCGTGCCGCGCGCGTTCGCGATCCTGTGGCTGCTGCAGCGCGCGTGCGAAATCCAGCTCGCCACGCTGTCGATGGGCGCACCGCGCGCTGATTCCGGAGGACATCCAGCGCAAGTGCACGGCGGACTCGCTGCAGTTCGATCCGCGGTTCGGCGCCGGGCAGGACGTGTTCGACGCGCTGACGCGGATGGTCGACCGGATCGATACCGGTTACCGCAACTGGCGATCGGGCTGCCGCTGCCGGGAGCCCGGCGCCCCGCCTTCGGCGATGGGCGGGCCGGTTCGCGCGCGGCGGCCACGTGAGGGCGGGCGCGGCCTCGTGGTGCGGTGGCCGCCGCGCGAACCCCCGCCAATCCGAACGTCACGCTACACTTCGCAAGTGTCGGCACGCCTAGCCTCGATGTTTTCGCAATCATTCGGTTCGTCGCCGCTGCGCCACGCGCGCTTTCGCACGTTCTACTTCGCGTCGATCGGCGTGGCGCTCGGCTACACGATGCAGGCGACGATGGCCGCATGGCTGATGGCGACGATGACGCCGTCGCCGCTGATGGTCGCGCTCGTGCAGACCGCCAGCACCGCGCCCGCGATCGTCGTCGGCCTGGTCGCCGGCGCGCTGTCCGACATCGTCGAGCGGCGCCGCGTCATCCTCGCGACCCAACTGCTGTTCGTCATCGGCACGGTCGTGCTCGGGGTGGCGACGATCTTCGACGTCATGGCGCCGTGGGCGCTGCTGCTGCTGACGGCGATCATCGGCATCAGCTTCACGTTCTACATGCCGGCGCAGCAGGCGAGCATCAACGACCTGGTCGAGCGCCTGGACGTCCCGCAGGCCGTGGCGCTGGGTGCCGTCGCGATGAACGTCTCGCGCGCCATCGGACCGGCGCTGGCCGGCGCGCTGGCGGCATGGATCGGCTCGGGCAGCGCCTTCCTGGCCAGCGCCGTGCTCTTCGCGGGAATGGTGATCGTCGTCCACCGCTGGCCGCACCAGCCGCCGGCGCTGCCCGGCGTTCCCGACACGCTGATCACGGGAATCGCGAGCGGCCTGCGTTTCGTTCGCCATTCGAAGCCGATGCGCGCGATCATCCTGCGCAATCTCATCTACTCGTTGTGCGCGAGCTCGCTGTGGGCGCTGCTGCCGGTGATCGCACGCGACCAGCTTGGGCTGGGCGCCGGCGGCTTCGGACTGCTGTTCGGCAGCTTCGGCGCGGGCGCCGTCGTCGCCGCGCTCAACGTTTCGGCGCAACTCAGGAAGCGCTCGCTGCAGCGCGTGGTGCTGGCGGCGTCGCTGCTGTGGGTGATCTCGACGACGCTCGTGGCCGCGACGGAACTGGCGGCCCTTGCGCTGATCGGCGCGTTCGGCGCGGGCGCGTCGTGGGTCGGCGTGTTCGCGAGCCTGGGCGCCGGCACGCAGAGCGCCGCGCCGGCGTGGGTGCGCGCGCGCGCGGTCGCGATGTCCTTCGTGACGGTGCAGGCGAGCCTCGCGCTGGGCAGCGTCGTCTGGGGCGCGCTTGCCTCCTGGCAGGGGACACGCGTCGCGCTGCTGACGTCGACGACGTTGTTGCTGGTACTGCTGTTCGTCTATCGCAAGGTGCGGGTGCGTCTCGGCGGCGACAAGGACATCATGCCGGGCGCGCAGTTGCCGGAGCTCGGCCTTCCGGTCGAGCCGCAACCCGACGACGGGCCGGTGCTGATCCAGATCGAATACCGGATCGACGCGGACAAGCGCAACGCGTTCCTGCGTGCCGTGCACGCCATCGGGCCGGTGCGCCGGCGCAACGGCGCCAACAGTTGGCGCGTGTTTCGTGACTTGGCGGAAGAGGGCCTCTTCGTGGAGCGTTACATCATCAGCTCGTGGGCCGAGTATGTGCGGCTGCGCGCGCGGATGACGATCGCGGACCGGCAGGTGGTGGACGACGTGAACCGCTACCAGCGCGAGGGCGTGCCGGTTCGCGTCTCGCGCCTGCTGGGCATCGACCTTCCGGACGGCCGCATCGGCACGGACGGGTCGCTCCGGGACTAAAGGGTTCGCGTCTGCCGTCACGCATCGGGACGCGGCGTCCGCTCGCGCGGTTTAGCGCCGGCGCGGCGCCGATCCGCGGGCACGCGATAATAGCGCCGGTGGCCGCGCCGCCGATCCTCCCATCACCCGGAAACCATTCCATGCGTATTTTCAATTTCAGCGCCGGCCCGGCCGTCCTTCCGGAAGAAGTCCTGCGCATCGCCGCCGGCGAAATGCTCGACTGGCACGGCAGCGGAATGTCCGTGATGGAAATGAGCCATCGCGGAAAGGAATTCATCAGCATCGCCGACGAGACGGAGGCCGACCTGCGGACGCTGCTCGCCATTCCGGCCAACTACAAGGTGCTGTTCCTTCAGGGCGGTGCGATCGGCGAGAACGCGATCGTGCCGATGAACCTGTTCGCCGGCCGGACCGTCGCCGATTACGTGCACACCGGCGAATGGTCGAAGAAGTCGATCAAGGAAGCGAAGAAGTACGGCGCCGTCAACGTCGCGGCCTCGTCGGAGGACCAGGCGTTCACGTACATCCCCGACCGGGCGACGTGGCAGCTCACGCCCGGGGCCGCGTACGTCCATATCTGCTCGAACGAGACGATCGGCGGCGTCGAGTACCAGTGGACGCCCGACACTGGCGACGTGCCGCTGGTCGCCGACATGTCGTCGCACATCATGTCGCGCGTCATCGACGTCGCGAAGTACGGCGTCATCTACGGCGGCGCGCAGAAGAACATCGGCCCCGCCGGCCTGACGATCGTCATCGTCCGCGACGACCTGCTCGACCGTGCGCTGCCGATCACGCCTTCGGCGTTCCACTGGAAGGAGCAGGCGGCGGCCGATTCGATGCTGAACACGCCGCCGACGTATGCGATCTATATCGCCGGCCTCGTCTTCAAGTGGCTGCTGGCGCAGGGCGGCGTGCCCGCCATCGAGCAGAAGAACATCGCGAAGGCAACGCTCCTCTACGACTGCCTCGATGCCAGCGGCTACTACAGGAGCCCGGTGCGCAAGCAGGATCGCTCGCGGATGAACGTGCCGTTCAAGCTGCCCGATGCCGCGCTGGACGAGGCGTTCCTGAAGGGCGCGAAGGACCACGGGATGGTGCAGTTGAAGGGTCACCGCGCGGTGGGCGGCATGCGCGCGTCGATCTACAACGCGATGCCGCTGGCCGGCGTCGAGGCGCTGGTCGCGTACATGCAAGACTTCGAGAAGACGCATGGATAGCGCGCTCCACCGCTACCAGATCCTGACGCTCAACCAGATCGCGAGCCCCGGGCTGCACCGGCTGCCCGGCGCGCGCTACGCGGTCGGCAAGGGCATCGAGCGGCCGGATGCCATCCTGCTGCGTTCACACGACATGCATGCGATGGTGATTCCGGCGAGCGTGAAGGCGATCGGCCGCGCCGGCGCCGGCACCAACAATATTCCGGTCGCCGAGATGTCGAGGCGTGGCGTGCCGGTGTTCAATGCGCCAGGTGCCAACGCCAACGCCGTGAAGGAGCTCGTGCTGGCGGCGCTGTTGCTTGCCGCGCGCAACGTGATCCCTGCGCTCGACTACGTCGCCCGCCTCGATCCGGACGCGCCCGATCTCGAAGCGAAGGTCGAGGACGGCAAGAAGCAGTTCGCCGGGGTCGAGCTGCCGCAGCGCACGCTCGGCATCATCGGGCTGGGCGCCATCGGCAGCCTGGTGGCCGACACCGCGATCAAGCTCGGCATGAAGGTGATCGGCTTCGATCCCGAGATCACCGTCGACGCCGCGTGGCGCCTGCCGTCGAGCGTGCGCCGCGCGCACAGCATCGAGGAGGTGCTGAAGACGGCGGACTTCGTCACGCTGCACGTGCCGCTCGTGGCGAAGACGCGCAACCTGATCGACGCCCCGCGGCTGGCCGTCATGAAGCCGGGTGCCGTGCTGCTCAACTTCGCGCGCGACGGCATCGTCGACGAGGAGGCGGCCGCCGCCGCGCTGCGCGCGCAGAAGCTGAAGGGCTACCTGTGCGACTTTCCGAGCGCGCGGCTCCTGCGCGAGCCGCGCGTCGTCGCGCTGCCGCATCTCGGCGCCTCCACGGCGGAGGCCGAGGAAAATTGCGCGGTGATGGTCGTCGACCAGGTGCGCGAGTACCTGGAGCACGGCACGATCGCCAACGCCGTCAACTTTCCGAATGTCGAGATGTCGCGCGAGTCGCCGTACCGCGTGGCGATCGCCAACGCCAACCTGCCCAACATGCTGGCCCAGATCTCGACGGCGATGGGGGACGCCGGGCTCAACATCCACACGATGGTCAACAAGTCGCGCGGCGAAATGGCCTATACGCTGGTCGACGTCGACAGCCCGGTGGACGAGGGCGTGGTCGCCGCGCTGGCGGCGATCGACGGTGTGCTGTCGGTGCGGGCGATCCCCGTGGTGGGCTGACCAAGGCCATCCGCGCGTGGCGCGCTGTGCTCGCTGACGTTGGACACGAGCGGACGCGAACTGGGACGCGAAGCGGCCGTTGCGACGTTTGCTCGACATTGGGTTAGCCTCACTACTGTCCGGTTAAAAGCCTTGCAGACTCAACTGGTTGGAGTTTTCGGGGTCGACCGGGACCACGGCGTTGGCAGCAAGGGCTTGTTGCAGCGGCATTTTTTCAAAGAGCGCGACGGAGAGAGTCTGTAGCAGCGTGTACAGCGAAGGCTCGAGGTGCAGTTCCTTCTTGACGAGAGCCACCAGCACGTAGACGGCGACCGCGGTCCAGATCCGGGTCTTGACGGCGTTCTCCGTCGTGCCATAGAAGCGCTTGATCCGCACGTGCTGTTTCATCCATTTGAAGAACAGCTCGACCTGCCACCGGCTTTTGTACAGCGCGGCGATCGTCAGTGCCGGCAAGGTGGTGTTGTTGGTCAGGAACACCAAGGTCTTGCCCGACTCGGGTACCTTGAAGCGGATACGTCGCAAATGTTCGGGGTAATCCTTGCTGGCATAGAAGCCGTTGAGGACGATGGTCTGGTCGCAGATCACCCCGGCGCTGCGGTCGGTAGGCGCGGAGTACACGTGTCGCGCATCGAGATTCGACTTCGCCCGAGTGACGAAGAACGCTGCCGCCTGATGCAGCACATACAGACGCGCGTAGTCGATGTAGCCGCGATCCATGACATAGAAGGCGCCCGGCTCCGGCACCCGGCGATCGCCGCGATAGCGCGTGACGATGCGACGAAAGCTGGTCCATGGCACGAAGTCCATGATCTGGGCGAACAGCGTCTTGCCGACGTACATGAGAACTCCCGGGCTGGCGATACCCGGAAGCATCGCCGCAACCGGTGATCACGATCGGGTCGGCACCAAGCAAAATCACACGTAATGCCATGTCACGAAAGATATTTTCGACGCAATCGGCCAAGTTAACCGGACAGCAGTGACCTCATCCCACGGTTCAAGGGGAGGCGCATCGGGGAGATCACGAAGGAGGACGTTCTCGCGCTGCGCAACTGTCTTGCGCGCGAGTATCGGGGTGGCAGTGGCAGTCGTAGGAAGCCGACTTTCATCTATCGGCGGACCAGGAACCTTAGCGCCGTCCAGCTCCTGCCAGGCCACACAAACACAAAGCTGGAGAGCACGGTCAGGTATCCGGGAATCGAGGTGGGTGACGCGCTGGAGATTGCCGAGCAGACGGAGGTCTGACGGCGGCTGGGCCGGCGGCGCCCTCCGGAAGTGGCGCTTGCCGGCCAGAAAGGGTGGTTCGACGACTGCATCAGGAAGACGGTCACTCGGTCTATCAGGCGACGGAAAGTCAACTACTCTACGGCGCGCCCTACAGCAGGCCGCGCGCTGACCTATATGGCCTGCGCGCGCCACACGTACAGGGATGGCGAAGGCACGCACACTTGATCGGCGGCAGAGCTTCACGTAATCTTATATGGATATACGTAGCGACGTTGGATGCGTTGGGCGTCGCGCTTTCCGCGCTAGTTCGCAATCAACATACAAACTCGCAGCTACTATGAAATCGAAGGAGTTCGAAATCGATGTTCTCATCGCGGGCGCCGGTCCAGCCGGGCTGTGTCTAGCCATGGAACTGGGTGTGCGCGGTGTCCGATGTCTCCTCATCGATCCCCGCACCGAAGTCGATCCCCATCCGCGGGCGTCGCTGCTCGGGGCGCGGTCGATGGAGTACTTGCGCCGCCACGGCGTTGCGGACGCCATCCTGGCGGCCGGACTCCCGACTCACTTGCGTTATGACGTACGGTTTGTCACAAGTCTCACGGGTTACTTGCTGCACCACTACGCTTCACCGTCGCCGCAAGAGTATCGGCAGATGCACCTGGGCGAAATCCCTGCGACGGAGGATGCGAATTGGTCCCCGTATTTCAAAGTTCAGATTGGGCAACACGCCATCGAACCAGTGCTGAGGTCGTACATCGCGACCCTACCCTCAGTACGGGTGGAGGCAGGTGCCGCGTTGCAGAGCTTCGAGCTTGATGCCGATGCAGTCCGCGCAACGGTTGTTACGCCTGGCGGGGCAGTGCGTTCGGTCACGGCGCATTACCTGGCCGGATGCGACGGAGGTCGTAGCGTCGTTCGCCAAGCGCTCGACATACCTTACGTAGGCCGTGGCGCGATTGGGCGCAATCGCAGTTTCCTATTTCACTCGCCGGGTCTAATGGATGTCGCGACCACCGGGCGTGCGAACCTGCACTTCGTGTTCCAGCCAAATCGGTACGGTGTCATTACGGACATCGATGGTCGCGGCTTGTACAACTACTCATGGTTCGCGCCAAGCGATGACGCGGAAGATATTGATGGTCAGGTACTTCTGCGCGAGGTTGTGGGAAGCGACTTCCCCTTCGAAATACTGCGCACGAAGGAATGGTTTCACCATCAATCCGTAGCCGACACCTTTCGAGTGGGTCCGGCATTCATGGTGGGTGACGCAGCACACCTATTCTGTCCCTCGGGTGGCATCGGGATGAACACCGCCATCTGTGACGCCTTCGATTTGGGCTGGAAGCTCGCGGCGCGGGTCGCCGGTTGGGGTGGGCCCGCGCTTCTTGATAGCTACGAATTGGAACGGCGGCCCGTGGCCATGCGCAACACTGCGATTGCCGCGGATAACCGCGACCGGATTGACACCCTCATGCAGACGCTGCCGATGAGCGTCGCTGACGGAGACGAGATCGGGACAAGGTCACGCGAGCGGCTGGCCCCACGTTTCCGCTGGTTGGCCCGCCAGTTCAGCTCGATGGGGGCGCATTTGGGGGCGCGCTACCCAGAATCACCCGTGATCGTTCGCGATGGCAGTCCGGAGCCTGCCGACGACGCACGCATTGTCGTGCCTTCCACATGGCCGGGATGTCGTGCTCCTCACGCGTGGTTGGAAGGGGGCCACTCGACGCTTGATTGGTTTGACGGCGCGGGATACGTACTCGTCTGCCATCAAGAGGATGCCGTGACAAGTTCGCTCTCATCGGCGGCGCAGGATCTGCGAGTACCGATGCGAGTGTGTCCGACGCGCGAAGCTCGTGTCCGCTCGCTATATGAACGAACGTATGTGCTTGTGCGCCCGGATGGCCACGTGTGTTGGCGTGGAGACCGTGGTCCGAGCGATCCACACGCGTTGGTTAGGACGGTAAGTGGTCATCTCGCCATATGAGTGATTCAAGGAGGAGCAAAGTGAAGAGAACCGCATTTGCAATTCTGGTAGCACTGGCAGGAACGATCGCGCAAGCGCAAACGTATCCCGACCGGCCGATACGACTCGTCGTGCCCTATCCCCCGGGCGCCAGCACGGACATTCTTGCACGGCAGATGGCGGAAGGAATGGCGCGTGACCTTCAACAGCCAGTGGTCGTGGACAACAAGCCCGGCGGCAATACGGTCATTGGCTTGCAAAGCGTTGCAACAGCATCGGCCGACGGCTATACGCTCGTCTTCATCGATCCTTCCTTCGCGAGTAATCCAAGCCTGCAGAAAAACATTCCTTACACCCTTAAGAATTTCGCGCCCATCTCTCTGGCGGGTACCGCAGGATTGGTGTGGGTTGTTCACGCGGACGTTAAGGCAAGCACGGTCAAGGAATTCATCGCACTCGCGAAGGCCGAACCTGGCAAACTGACCTACGGACACTCCGGTACAGGTAGCCCGCCGCATCTTGCACCTGAAATACTTAAATCGAAGGCTGGGATAGACGTTCTGGCCGTTCCTTACAAGGGTTCGGGTCCAGCCGTCCAGGATCTGCTTGCCGGGCGCATCTCCATGATGATGACCGGCGTAAGTGCCGTGAAGCAGCATGTGGACGCCGGTATGCTACGCGCCATCGCGGTTACCGGAAAGACGCGTTCTCCGGTGATGCCCAACGTGCCTACGATGGCCGAAGCTGGGGTGCCAATTCCCGAACTTGAGGAGGGGACGTGGTGGGGCATTCTTGCGCCAGCAGGTACGCCCGGAGCGGTCGTAGCGAGACTCAACAAGGCGATGGAGCAGGCTGCGGTCAGCCCCACCATCAAGGAAAAGCTCGCGGCCCAGAATATCCTGACGCTTCACTCAACTCCGGAAGAGTTCGGGACGTTGATATCGAAAGAAACGAAGGCGTTCGGTGACGTTGTGAAGGCAGCGGGAATAAAGGTGGACTAGGCTGGCGAGGATTGCCTACCGTACAGGGCCCGCGGCCGGCCAACATGGATCTGGAGGATGACTGGATACCGTAGGGCTCTGCGGGCCCCTTAGGTGTACGCTACGTGCGCAGCAGTGCTCACATGGATCTGCTGGCCGACCAGGTCTTCGTGGTGTAGTCGAACGCCTCGTTTGGGCTTGGAACGTCCGGGCGGACCCATATACGCACCCACTGAACGACAGCATCGCTCGCATCATGGTGCGTAAATGTGTAGACCAGCGTCGGATCGTTGAGTGTCAGCATCAGATGTTTGGCAACGTAGGGGGGGCCAGCGTTGCG
This sequence comes from uncultured beta proteobacterium, assembly GCA_963823475.1. Classification (GTDB taxonomy): domain Bacteria; phylum Pseudomonadota; class Gammaproteobacteria; order Burkholderiales; family Casimicrobiaceae; genus VBCG01. The sequence continues at coordinate 408,848 of CAWGLS010000009.1, read as the reverse complement.
GCAACGCGCCGCCGAAGAGTGACAAACTTGACGCCCATCTCTCGCAGGATCTGCGTCATGGGTAATTTGCCTAGCTTGGATGCCGGCACTCGACGACCCAGATCCAATCGTTGCGCGTTTAGCGTAACGCTGTGCGGACGACCCTCGAAGCATCGAAGCCTTCGACACATCCACAGCGTTGATCCGGAAGCGGTTTCGAAGGATCGACACGCTTCGCTCGGCGCAATAGCGGGACCACGATCGAGCACTTCATATGTAAAGGCGCGAAACACCTTTGGGTCGGTATGAAAGACCGACGGGCTAGGTGCTGTGACGGACAGATTGGGAGCTCGGATGACCTTTGTACGCTTCCCGCGAGACCGCGCAATATAGCCGTCATCCGCCAGGCGAGTCAGCGCCTTGCGTGATGTGATGACGCTTACCCCGAATTGCCGGGCCACGTCGACCTCCCCAGGAAAGTCATCGCGTCCCACCCAGCGTCCATCGGCTATCTCCGCACGAAGGTGTAGATAGATCGGTGGTACAACGGCACGTCTGAGTCGAGCACGTCGTGCATTGTCATAGCTTCCTTGTCCATTCCGCGTCTCAGGTGACGGCAACCCATTGCCAAGTAGATTAGAGTCTCGTAATCTTATACCTATATGTGAAGTAGATTGTCGACACGACGGTCGTCAAGGGCCGTCGCCACCCCATCAAGACGATCGCAGCAATGCGCCCGCGGCATTACAACTGGGCATTTCTGCACGCCGGCGCAATGCCGCTGCCAGGCCGAAATTTCGGACGATCGAATCCGCCCAGTCGCGCCATAGGAGAACACGCATGCCAGACACACCCCCCATGATGCTCGATCACGTTGCCTACCGTTGTCGTGACGCGGGTGAAACGACGGAGTTCTATACCAAGGTACTCGGCATGAAGCTGGTGGCCGCAGTTACTGATTCCCATGTGCAGTCGACCAAGGAACGATGCCCGCATATTCATGTGTTTTTTGCCATGGAAGATGGAAGCTGCGTCGCCTTTTTTGAAACGCCAGAGGAGAGGCCGATGGGGCGCGACCCCAATACTCCAGCGTGGGTCCAACACCTAGCATTGCAAGTGAGAGACCGCGAAACGCTTTTGGGGATGAAGAAGCGTCCTTGAAGATTCCGGAGTCAGCGTGATCGGCCCAAAGGACGGGCACATGTGCGTTTCGATCTACTTCTTCGATCCAAGCGGACATCGGCTCGAATTGACCAACCGGAAAGTCGTGCCCGACGAACGCTCGGAGCGGGATGCGCATCGCATTGTGGCGCGTTGGCAGGAAACTAGCAGCCCGTAACCGATGTGGTACTGGAGCGGCCGCTGTGAGGCTTGCTGGCCTTTCCGCGCATGGCGTGGACCGCACGTTAGCCATTCCGGTGAAGCCAGGTGGGTTCATGGAAAGCCAAAGCGGCATCCAACGGCGCAATCCGAGAATCTTTTGTCGCTTGACAGGAAGCGGGGATCGCAGTGCCTCAACGTTCGTACTCGCCCACCCCACAAGCAACTTTCACCACCACTACCTTGCACCGGCCATTCAAGCTCGCGGTGGCACGTCGATGCTCGTAAACACGCGCTACGTGGGCAATGACTCGATGCTCGTCATGGAACGAGCAATACAAGATCTGGGTGCCGCAATCCGCCACCTCCGTGAAGAGGGCTATGAGGACATTACGCTTGTGGGCAACTCGGGCGGTGGTTCAATGTCCGCGTTCTATGTCGAGCAGTCAGTTGCCCCGACAATTGCCGATACTCCTGACGGGCGACCTTTTGAACTCGTTGCCGATGATGTGCCGCCGGTAGACCATTGGGCGCTCGTGTGCGCGCATCCGGGGAGAGCAGAGCAACTTTTAGTCAAGATCGATCCCGCAGTGCGGTCGGAGGGGGAGCCGTGGCTGACCGATTCGGATCTCGATATGTTCGCTCCGCAGAATGGCCCCCCCTACGATCACGACTGGCTTGCGCGATATCGGCTGGCCCAGGCGGAACGGATTGGTCGAATTGAGGATTGGGTACGTGAACGCATTGAGGCGCTGGACCGGTCGCGTGCGCCAGAGTCCGCTGACGAGGCGTTTGTCATTCAACGCACCCAAGCGGACCCGCGACTGCTCGATCTGACGCTCGATCATAACGATCGCAAGCAGGGAGCGCTGCAAGGCGCCGCTCGGGAGGCCAACTACGCAGCAAACGGGCTGGCACGGTTCTGTACGCTGCGATCGTTCCTCAGTCAGTGGAGCCCAAGATACACGCGGGCCAACGGTCCACGATGTCTGGCGAACACGCATATGCCGGTCTTAGTCGTGAACCATACGGCTGACCAGACCACATTTCCTAGTCAGATAAGAGCCTGGATGGCGGCTGCAGTAGACGGCAGCGTTCTCTTCGATCTTAAAGGCGCTCCCCACTATGCGGATGATCGGCCTGATCTCGTTGAAGAGCTCGCCGACAGATTATTTGCGTGGTCGACAGCTTCGACGGTGCAACAAAGGCGATCCTCCGGCGTTGAAGCTGAGTGAGGTGGCGAATTTTGCGAGCTACACCTGCCTCGTAGAACCTCTTCATGCACTGACAAGCCATTCGTGGTCAAGGGTTGGCTACAAGCGGCCAGAAGCAGCCGCCGGCCACTGACTGCAGATGATTCAGGATGCGCGACGGCGGCCCGGCGCCGCGCGCAGCTCCTCCTCGTCGAACAGCTCGGCCAGCTTCTCCATCATCGTGCCGCCGAGCTGCTCGGCGTCGACGATGGTGACCGCGCGGCGGTAGTAGCGCGTCACGTCATGGCCGATGCCGATCGCGATCAGCTCGACCGGCGAGCGGGTCTCGATCATCTCGATCACCTCGCGCAGATGCTTCTCGAGATAGTTGCCGGGGTTGACCGACAGCGTCGAGTCGTCGACCGGCGCGCCGTCGGAGATCACCATCAGGATGCGGCGCTCCTCGGGGCGCGCGATCAGCCGGTTGTGCGCCCACAGCAGCGCCTCGCCGTCGATGTTCTCCTTGAGCAGGCCCTCGCGCAGCATCAGGCCGAGGATGCGCCGCGCGCGCCGCCACGGCGCGTCGGCCGGCTTGTAGACGATGTGGCGCAGGTCGTTGAGCCGGCCGGGCGTGGGCGGCTTGCCGGCGGCGAGCCAGTGCTCGCGCGCCTGCCCGCCCTTCCAGGCGCGGGTGGTGAAGCCCAGGATCTCGACCTTCACGCCGCAGCGCTCGAGCGTGCGCGCCAGGATGTCGGCGCTACATCGCCGCGACCGTGATCGGCCGGCCGCGCATCGAGCCGGAATTGTCGATCAGCAGCGTGACGACCGTGTCGCGGAACTCGGTGTCGCGCTCGCGCTTGTAGGAGAGCGGATGGACCGGGTTGACGACGACGCGCGCAGCCGCGCGGCGTCGAGCATGCCTTCCTCCAGGTCGAAATCCCAGGTGCGGGTCTGCTGCGCCAGCAGCCGGCGCTGCAGCCGGTTGGCGAGCCGGCCGATGACGCCCTGCGAGATGCGCCGAGCTGCTGGTCGAGATGGAGCGCGCAGCCGCGTCAGCTCCTCCGCGTCGCACAGCTCGTCGGCGTCGACGATCTCGTCGAACGCGGTCGGTGAAGGCCTTGTAGGCGGGCTCGCCGTGCCCGCTGCGTCCAGTCGTTCTGCGGGCGCCAGCGCCGGCCGGGCCGTTCGGGCCCGTCCTCGCCCATGCTCGCGTCCTGCCTCGCCCGTCGGCGCCCTCGTCCGTCGGCGTCGGTCGCGCGATCCTCGCCGCCGGGCGCACTGTCGGCCGCCATCCTCCGCGGATTCGCCGCGCGCGCCCTGCTCGGCCTGATTCTGGTCCTGGCTGTCTGCTGGCCCTCGCCGTCGTCCTCGTCGGGCTCGGACTCGGTCGCCTCGGCCTCGCCCAGTTCGAGGTCGTCGAGCAGCCGGCGCGTCAGCGCTGGCGAAGGCGCGCCTGGTCGTCGAGCGACCTTGGCGAGCGCGCCGAGATCGCCGCCGGCGCTCGCCTCGATCCACGGCCGCCACAGATCGACCATGCGCCGCGCCGCTCTGCGGCGCCGGCTGGCCGGTCAGCGCCTCGCGCGCCAGCAGCGCCGACGACGTCGACCAGCGGCGCGGCCTCGCGCTCGGTGACGCGCGCGTAGCCCTGCGTGCGGCAGCGCTCCTCGAGCGCGGCGGCGAGGTTGTGCGCCGACGCCGGCCATGCGCCGCGCGCCGAGCGCCTCGCAGCGCGCCTGCTCGACCGCGTCGAAGATCGTGCCGCGCCATCGCGCCCGCCGGGGCAGCGCTGTGCGGTGCAGCGCCTCGTCGTGATGGCGCAGCTTGCAGCGCGATCGCGTCGGCCTCGCCGCGCACGTCGGCGACCTCCTCGCGCGGCAGGCTCGCGCGAGGGCATCGGCAGGCGCGCCTCGGCGCCGCGCAGCGCCGGCGGCTCGGGCGCGAAGGCGACCTCGAGCTCGGGCTCGTGCGCGATCGCGCGCATCGCCGCCGCGGTCGACCTGCCGGAACGCCTCGACCGGTCCGTCGGTCGGGCTTGCGCCATCGCGCGCGATCCAGCCGCCGTTCAGCTCAGCCGCGCCTTGCCGGAGCCCATGTCGAGTTCCGTGCCGAACAGCGCTGGTAATATTCGGCCACCAGCGCCCGCTCGGCCTCGTCGCACTTGTTGAGGAAGGTCAGGCGGAAGGCGAAGCCGACGTCGTCGAAGATCAGCGCGTTCTGCGCCCAGGTGATCACCGTGCGCGGGCTCATCACGGTCGAGATGTCGCCGTTGATGAAGCCCGGCGCGGGTCAGGTCGGCGACCTTGACCATCGCTCGACGATCGTCTTGCGGCCGTCGGCTCGTGTCATATTCGCCGGACTTGGCGAGCACGATCTGCGCCTCGACCTCGGCGGGCAGATAGTTGAGCGTCGCGACGATGTTCCAGCGGTCCATCTGGCCCTGGTTGATCTGCTGCGTGCCGTGATAGAGGCCGGTGGTGTCGCCGAGGCCGACCGTGTTGGTGGTCGCGAACAGGCGGAACCAGGGGTGCGGGCGGATCACGCGGTTCTGGTCGAGCAGGGTCAGCTTGCCCTCGGTCTCCAGCACGCGCTGGATCACGAACATCACGTCGGGCGCGGCCGGCGTCATATTCGTCGAACACCAGCGCGCTCGGGTGCTGCAGCGCCCAGGGCAGCAGGCCTTCGCGGAACTCGGTCACCTGCTGGCCGTCGCGCAGCACGATCGCGTCGCGGCCGATCAGGTCGATGCGGCTGATATGCGCGTCGAGGTTGATGCGGATGCATCGGCCAGTTGAGCCGCGCCGCGACCTGCTCGATATGGGTCGACTTGCCGGTGCCGTGATAGCCCTGGACCATCACCCGGCGGTTGTGGGCGAAGCCGGCGCAGGATCGCCAGCGTCGTGTCGGGATCGAAGACATAGGCCGCGTCGAGGTCGGGCGCACGCTCGTCGGCCTCGAGAAGGCCGGCACCTCCATGTCGCTGTCGATGCCGAAGGTCTGTCGGGCTTTGACCTTGATGTCGGGCAGGGTGATCGCGGCGGGCTTGGCGGCGTCGGCACCGTTGGGGGTGGGCATTCGGTCGGTATCCGTCGGCTCGGGGTTGATGGCAGGTGGAAAGGAAATGCGCGTCTCGCAACGCGCGGTTTGGCGTCCTTGCGTGCGCGCGTCGGGGGTCGCTCGCGCCGCGCGCCGCAGCCGGTCAGTCGCCCGGACGTGCTTGGCTGGGTTCGCTTGGGCCTTGAGGAACGAGTACGCCTGGTTGATCGATTTTAGCCGTTCCTCCGCGGCCTTGTGGGCCCAGTTGGCGTCGGGCTGATGCAGCTTCACCAAGGTCTGGTAGCGGCCTTGACTTTCAGCCACCAACGCACCGGCCTGCTCGTGCTGACCCGCGACTCGTATGTTGCCAGCGGTCGGGGGTATGGTTCGTCCCGAATTTTCGGTGATTTGCGAGAGGCCGGCGAGACCTGCGGAAAGCATCGCGTCGCGCGGATCATGCGCAGCCATAAAGATGCGAGCGGTCCGGCGCCACAAGACACATCGCCATATTGCCGGTCGCCCATCAATCTTTGATCCGAATCGGCTCAACCGCGAGTGACCAATACATCTCCGATACTTCGTGTGCGTACCATCATTACCCTCGCCTTCCTTCGCCTCAAGGTTGAGTCCATCTGGCAGGCGTCTCCCAGAACGTTCTTAGTCCGGATTGTCGTGCTCGACGGTCACTCCGTGTCGACCAAAGACTGTAGCGAGTGCGCGAGTGATTTCACCAAGCGTCGCCCGCGACCGTGCTGCCGCGATGAGGTACGGCATTGTATTTTGCCCTTCTTTGGCCGCATTGGAGAGCCGTTCAAGTGCTGCGAGTGTCAGGGTTGAATTGCGGCTGGCACGAACGGTCCTTAGCCGTGCGATCGCGTGCTCTGCGACGTCAGCAGGCATCGAAAACGAATTGGTGAAGGCCGGCGCTACGGCGGTCGGCTGAAAATTGACTCCAACGATAACCCGCCGATTCTCTGCGACCGCCTTATGTTGTTCAAATGCGGAATCGGCCAGCTCGCGCACGATAAAGCCAGAATCGATGGCGCTCACAGCACCCCCATGTTCCAGCAACGTCAGCATGTATGCGATGGTCCGACTTTGGAGTCTCCGGGTCATGGCCTCCACATAATAGGAGCCGGCCAGCGGATCCACCACGTTGCAGACACCGGATTCGTAGGCGAGGATTTGCTGTGTACGGAGCGCCAGATGCGCGGCATCTTCGGAAGGAAGGCTGTGTGCTTCATCCCAAGAAGAGGTTGCCAGAGTCTGGACGCCCCCAAGAGCCGCACCAAGCGATTCATAGGCGACCCGCACGATATTGTTCATTGGCTCCTGGGCAACAAGGGCACCGCCAAGTGTGTAGGCAAATATCTTGATTGCGGCGGCGGACTTCGGCACACCAAATCGTTCGTGTAGCAGTCGCGCCCACAATGTTCGCGCCGCTCGAAATTTTGCAGCCTCCTCGAACACGTCCATGCCAGCCGCCAAGAAAAGGAACAGGGATGGCGCGAGTGACGCAATGTCCACTCCGCGACGTTCCGCCTCCTCCAAGTAAGCAATGCCATTGGCGGTCGCAATGGCCAATTCGTGAACCGCGGTTCCACCGGCATCGCGGATGTGGTATCCGCAAAACTGAATCGGCTGCCAATTTGGATGATGGGTGGCAAAGTACTCGATTGCATCTACTGAAAACCGGAGACTGGGACCAGGGGAAAAATCCATGTTCCCCTGGCGGTAAACTCCTTCAGCGGATCGTTCTGCAGAAATAGTCGGAAGGCACCCGGATCAATGCCGAGTTCCTCCAGACTTACGATGACGAACGCTGCGAAGATCGGACCGATTGCATTGGCAGTGGATCGTATCTGACGGATCTTTGCAATTGGCAGCCCGTTCAACAGGGCAAGAACGTCTTCGACGGAGTTCAGTGGTACGCCGACCTTTCCAATTTCGCCGGCTGCGAGTGGATCGTCGGAATCTATTCCGATTTGCGTAGGAAGATCCAGAGCGATGGAAAGCCCTGTCTGCCCGGCCGCGAGCAATTGTTTGAATCGAGCATTGGTAGCTTCCGGCGAGGCGTATCCGGAGTACATGCCCATTACCCAAAGCTCGTCGCGATACATACGCTCGGAGATGCCCCGACGGAATGGGAAAGACCCCGGCCGATCACCGTCTTCGCCGGCGAAGTACAAGGGCAATGGGAGTAAGGAAGAGGACGTGTGGCCAGCCGGGGCATCGACAACATCGTCCGGCGTCGACCATGCTCGGAGAAGCTCAGCCGCACTTTGGGATGAAGGCATGGACTTGTCTTTCGCACTCATATGTTCTCCTGATTAGCGATGAATCTCAGCAGGCTCATTCTGCGAGCCCAAGAGGCATGAAGATGGACGTGCCGAACGTGGGGGTTGCGATGGCGATGAACCGAGCGCAATTTCAACCCGGACTGTCGATGTCCGACTTGCTGCAGCGCTACGCAGCGGAGGAGCAATGTGCCGCCACCTGCGAGCGGCGCGCTGTCCGCTTGGCTTCGTCTGTCCGGATTGTGGCGGCAGCGCCAGCTCGGCGTGTGCTATCGCACCTCCTCGCTGCTCGAGCACAAGATCATGGAGGCGATGCGGCCGCGGGAGGACTCGCGCGAACTCGATGGCCGGGCGGAGATCGACAACGCCCACGTGGGCAGCGAGCGCTCGGGCGGGAAGGTCGGACGGGGCCGCGAGAACAAGATCCCGCTGGTCGCCCCCGTGCAGACCACCCCCAACGGGCAGCCCATCGTCGCCTGCCTTCAACTGCAGCCGCATACGTCCAAAGCCGTGGCGGTGTTCGCCGCCTAGCGCCTGGCGACCTCGGCCAGGCGGCATAGACCTCGCAAGCGTTAGCGTTGCGTTCGCGGATCGTCCCGGCCTGTGCGCAAGGGGCGCCCGACAGCCAGTGCCGGGCGGGTGCCGGGTCACGCCGCAGACGGTGGGCAAGTGGCACAGCCGTTCTTTTGCGCGCCAGCTCGACGGGCTGCTCGATGAGCCGCGCCCCGGGGCCCCGCGTAAGGTCGAAGACGCGAAGGTCGAGCAGCTCATTGCCACCACGCTCATGAGCATCCGCGCGAGGCTCCCGCCTGGGGGCACCCGGCTGCTTGCGCGCAGGCTCAAACACTCGCGGATCAAGGTGGGCTTCGTCTGGCGCGCCTTGAGCCTGCAGTCGCATCGCACCGAGACCTTCAAGCTCTGCACGATCCGCTCCCATTGATCACACTTCCATCTTGCGATGTTGCCGCTGCATGGAAGGAGACCTGATAGGCGGAAGTTTTCGGTTCTTGAGTACCCTCGCGGCATTTTGTTCGCATGGCAACCGCGTAGGCGGCGTCCTGTCCGTCCAATTGGTCCTAGGCAAACCACAAACCAGATTCGGAGGAGCACCGGCAAAGAGTGCCTTGACACACCTTGAGTGTACTGAGTATCATCCTAAAATGATACATGGCTCTCTACAGCACGCGTGGTCGCGCTGAGGCAAGCGTGGCTGTGTGTGATTCCACGCAGACCAAATCAATGCATCCAGCCAATTCGGACCAACCAGAACGGCGACTCCCGCCTGCGAACCGCGGGCGGATCGTTGTAGCGAAAGTGGGCCTGGACGGACATGATCGAGGCGCGCGTGTTTTGGCGCGGATGTTGCGGGAGGAAGGGTTCGAAGTTGTTTATTTGGGACTTCGTCATTCTCCGGAGCAGGTCGCCGAAGAGGCAATGAGGAGGCGTGTTGACGTAGTTGGGCTCAGCATCCTTTCCGGTGCTCACATCGAGCTTTCCGCTGCCGTGAGGTCCGCGCTGGACGCCTGTGGAGGTGCTCATATAGCCGTCGCCGTAGGCGGACTCATTCCTCAAGGAGACGCCGAGGAACTGGGACGCGTCGGTGTGGCGCGTGCATTCCACACCGGTGCCGACTTGGCCCAGTTGAGTGCTGCTATGGATGAACTTGTCGAGCGCTCGCGTGATCGGGTGGCTGAAGTCGAGGCGCGCCAGCCTCCGTTGCCGGGGCGCGTGTAGTCCGTAGGTCGGGGGACAAGTAGAGGAGGAGTAACGAGACGCTACTGCAACGCGTCGTGATGGAGCCGGTCACTCGGGCCGGTCAGAAGCGACGCCATGGTCGAAGGGCCTTGTCCTCACCGTTGTTCCTTTCGTGCGCGGCTACGAGATCGAATAGCGCTTTGACCAGTGCGGTCCTTCGGGCTAGTGGCAAAGGCGATAGCAGTTCGCGCTGAGCTTCGTGAACTTGTTTCTTGACGTCCTGAAGCAATCGTCTGCCTGCAGGGGTAAGTTTCAGGACCTTGGTTCTTCTGTCGTCGGTGCACGGCACTTGAGTGATGAGCTTCCTGCTCGCAAGGCGTAAGACAACATCGGTGGTTGTGGAGGTATCCAAGGCGGCAATGCCGGCAAGAGTGCTTTGATTGATACCTGGATGCTCTTGGATAACTCTCATGATCGTGAACTGAATCGGTGTCATGCGAAACGCACGCAGGCGAGCTGTAAAAATCGAAACCGAAATCTGTTGGAGCCTTCGGATTAGAAATCCAGGAACGTCGGCATGCCCGCTGTCGGTGCTGCGCATCTGTAAACTCCGCATGTACGTTGTGGTGCGCGAAAGGTTCCGCCGACATCAGTTGCCTTTGGTCCGTGCGCCGGGGAGGATGTTAGACAAAACGTCCGACTACCAACTCCAAATAGCGAGTATACATAACAATATTTAGTGTCCCATTGCGGCGATCGGAGGCGTCCTTCGGGGCAGTTCTCTCAATCGTCCAGTGAACGGTTCGACGCATCTCGGACATCATGATATCCGTTGGATGCCAATTCAACCAAACGTGGAGCGTGCACAAATGGCGGAACTAGCCACCGGAAATGCAAAGTACTTTGACGACCTTACTGAGGGCGCCATTTTCGTTACGCCGGGGCGAACAATCGGGGAAAGCGATGTTAATGCATTTGCCGGGATTTCCGGTGACTTCAACGAAGTCCACACGAACGAGGAATTCGCGAAGAAGACCCCATGGGGTACGCGCATTGCGCATGGCCTTCTAACCGTTGCAATCGGATCGGGTCTGCAATCCCGACTAGGAATCTGGGACGGCACTGTATTGGCCGGTCTCGAGCAGAACTGGCGATTTCCGGCGCCGGTGCTCATTGGCGACACGATCCATGTGCGGCTAGAAATACGGGAACTAAAGGCCACGAGCAAACCGGATAGAGGGGTAGTCGTGAGAAACATTCAAATCGTAAATCAAAGGGGTCAGGTTGTGGCAGAGGGGAACTGCCCAATCCTCGTGAAGCGCAGGCCCACGTAACCGCCCGCCTGAATTGAAAGCCACATGCAAAGATTTGCCGGCGATCAGGAAGATGACCGTGCGGGGGGACATCCGCGTGAAGCCTCGGGCGCGGCGCTTTGCAGCCCGGACCAAACCATTGAGAGCCTCCAGGAAACCGTTGGTCTGCCGGGTCTGCGCCCAAGCGACGATGCCTTCCAGACGGTTACGTACCAGCGCGACGAACTCTTCCATCGGCTCGACCTTGGAGCGTATCACGCAGGTGCACCAGTGCTGAAGCACGACGCGCACGACGTTGATACGCTTGCGCTCGCGAATCTCGCGCAACTGTTCCTTGTCGCTCCAAGCGCGGGCGGTGCGCACCGTGGTCATCCTGGCGATCAAGGCGTCGAGGTCGGTCGCGGCCTCGGGCGTCCGGCAGCCGCACCCGCGGTACGCGCACCTCCAGCGAGCACTCGTGCTGGAAGAAATTCAGATGCCGGTAGCGCTTGGCCGCCGTGTCGTGGACCGGATGTTCGCTTTCAACCACCGGGACTGCGAAGCGACTTCCCGGCACAAAGTCGACGCGGCTCGTCAGCAGGCGCGCCTAGGCATTGAAATACGCCCCGGCCACATGCCAAGGGGCACTGATTCACAACGCCGTTGCAAACAGTTTCTCGGTCATCGCAACCAGCCCACAGAGTTACGATCAAGGTCCTGAGTTTACCCACTCAGATTTCAACAGAGACAAAAAGCAGAGGACATATGGATTCTCCCGAAGACATCGCATTGCTGGCGCTCGCAAAGAAATGGAAGGGCTATTGGAAATCCGAAATAACGCGGGCGGAACCGGAACGTATATTGATCCGTGGCTACTCGCTGGTAGACCTTACGGGGAATGTCAGCTACGCGGAGACGCTGTACCTTGTGATCAAAGGCGAGTTGCCGGACAAGCCGACCGCGCACGTATTCGAGGCAATCTTGACAGGGATAGTCGACCACGGATTTCGCAACACAATCGGCGTTGCTGCGAGGTTTGTCGTGTCGGCAAATCCCGAGCCGCTTGCCGGCATTGCCGCGGGAATCATGGCAATTGGCCCGCATACGGCAGGGGCGCAGAAATTCGTGTGCCGCTTCATCAATGACAGCTGGGCACGGATGGAGGCCAACGGGTGGACCATTGAGGAAACTGCGACTCGAATCGCCCAGGAGTCGATCGACGGCAAGGTCAATGTGCCGGGGTTCGGATCACTTCTGCGGAAGGAGCTTGGATATGATCCGCGCTCAGTTCGACTCCTCGAAATCGTGCGGCAGCTGGGTTTGGACGGCGGACCGAAGCTTCAACTGTTCCTGAAGACGCATGAGGAATTTCAACGTATCAAGGGCAAAAAAATCGTCCTCAATATCGATGGCATGCAAGGCGCGGTGCTAACGCAGCTTGGATTCGACGAACTTGAAATTGCAGCACTCGAGGCGGCGGTCATGCTGCCATCGCTCATCGGACAATCGTTGGAAGAAATCAAGTCGGGAGTGCCGTTGCGGATCATTCCCGAGATCATTTCAGAAACGCGGGTAGACGAGAGGCCGCTGCCCGATGCTTATCGTCGGAAATGAGCCTCCGCGGCGGTGGAGGCAAATAGAGCACCCCACGGTAGAGCTGGAAAGAGAACATTTCAAGGAGAAACGCTTTGTCAAATGGACCGCTCTCGGACTTGTTGGTACTAGATGTCGGAACGATGGTGGCGGGTCCGGTCGCCGCTACGTTGCTCGGTGATTGGGGGGCGGATGTAGTGAAGGTTGAGCGTCCCGACGGCGGCGACACGATGCGAGAGATCGGGCCGTTTGCAAACGGCGAAAGTCTCTACTGGAATGTGGAGAACCGGAACAAGAAGTCGGTCACGATCGACCTGCGTGTCCAAAGTGGCCAGGAACTATTCCGCAAACTCGCCGCGCGCGCTGACGTCGTCGTCGAGAATTTTCGCCCTGGCACGATGAAGAAATGGGGAGTGGACTACAACGCTCTTCACGCCATAAATCCGAAGTTGGTCATGTTGAGTATTTCGGCATATGGCCAAACAGGCCCAAATGCTCATCGCGCGGGCATGGATCGGATCGCGCAAGCGTACGGAGGGTTGCTTCATATCACCGGATTCCCGGATCGGGCCCCGGTCAGGCCCGGCACTGCGATCGCAGATTACCAAGCGGCGCTTTTCGGAGCGTTTGCAGTTCTCACGGCCCTTTACGTCCGCGACGCCCGCGGCGGCGAAGGTCAGCACATCGACGTATCGTTGTTCGAGAGCATCTTTAGATTTACCGATATTCTGGTAACGGCATACGACAAGCTTGGAATCAAGCGTGAACGTCGAGGCAATCTCCATTTTGCCGCGGCGCCCGGTGATCATTTTTTAACCGACGACGGACGATATCTTGTCTTGACGGTTTCGGGGAACGTGGTCTTTGAGCGCCTGTGCCGTGCAATGGGCAAACCGCAGCTCATGGACGATGAGCGTTTCTCGACCCACGAGGCGCGCTGGGCGAATATCGAAACGATAAATTCGCTGGTTGGCGATTGGATCGCTTCTATGCCCGTGGCCGAGGTCATGCGCATTCTCGACGAGGGTGGACTGTCTTATTCGTTGGTCTTAACTGCCGAGGACATCTTGGCCGACGCTCACTACGCTGCGCGCGGTAGCATTTCTACCGTCGAGAATGCGCGGACGGGACCGCTCAAGATGCAGTCTGCCCAGCCTCGGTTTTCCGGCTTAGCGCCTGCGGCGCTGCGCGCCGCACCTCAATTGGGTGAACACAATGAAGCGATATTTCAAGGAATGCTGGGTCTGCCGTCAGCCACGCTAGACGAGTTTCGCCGCCTGGGGGCAATTTGAGGTTGCGAGAGCATTGCCGGCTTTTTCGACCGACGGTTGCGAAGTGACGTCTGCCGTTGGCCAAGACGAGGGGGAGTCGATGTTTAGCAATGATCGCGAGTCCGGGATCAGATTGTTGCGTGACAGTGCGACAGCGTTTGTCGCACGCGAAATGCCGCTAGCGCGTGCGCGGGCCCTACGCAGGCGGCGCCCCGAGTTTGACCGAAACATGTGGATGCGCATTGCCGACCAGGGATGGACCGGCCTGCTCATTCCAGAGAAGCATGGCGGATTCGGCCAAGGCTTTGCGGAGATGGCGGCTGTAATTGCTGCCCTGGGATCCCGCTTGTCTCCGGAGCCGGTAATCGCATCCGCCGTGTTTGCCGGTAGCATTCTTCGGCATGCAGAGAATGTACAGTTGGCCGCACACTTGCTGCCGCTGATGGCCTCGGGAGGCTTGATTCCGGCGGTTGCCTGGCAAGGATGTTCGGGTGACATCCAATCCGTTGCCGAAGATGTTACCTGGGTCCGCCGCGGCAGCAGCGCGCGCCTTGCAGGAACGAAGCGATTTGTGCGGCCCGGAACCGGTGGCGACGGTTATATCGTCTCGGCGCAAGGTAATGACGAGTTGGCGCTATTCTGGATCCCGACGGGGTCCAAAGGATTGCAGGAGGAAACCGAGACACTTGCCGATGGAACGTTTTCAGGCCGTTTGCGGCTTGAGCAGGTGGAAGTGGGTTTCGACCAATGTCTTGCACGCGGCGCAAGCGTCACTGCGGCAATGTGTCGGGGAATGGACGAGGCGCTGGTGATGGCGAGCGTGGAAATGCTGGCCGTGATCCAGATGATGTTGTCCATGACCGTCGAGTATTTGTGCGTACGAAAGCAATTTGGAAAGCCCATTGGCAGCTTTCAGGCGCTTCAGCATCGCGTCGCGGATCTCCGGATTCAGGAGGAACTCCTCTCGGCGACGTTGGATCAGGCAATCGAGTGCATCGAGAGTGAAGCCGCAAACGAGGTTCGGTCGAGTGTCGCAAGTCGCGTGAAGGCGCGCGCATGCCATGCGTCGCAGTTGGTTGCTCGTGAGGCGATTCAATTACATGGTGCCATTGGTACGACCGACGAATATGACCTTGGCTTGTACGTGCAACGGGCCCTGGTGCTTTGCGCATGGCTTGGGAACGGAGTTGCTCATCGGCGCCGATTCGCCACATTGAATCCTATCGCGAAATCTACGAATGACTGAGCGCCAGGTGTCCGAATGAGCCCGACCAAACATAAATCGTGGAATCACCTCGACAACGATTCATTTCGAAGTGAAGTCCGAAAATTCTTCGAACAGAACTATCCATCCGAATTGCGATTCGCCAAGACGCGACTTCGATGGAGCCAAATCAAGAAATGGGACCTGTTGCTTTCGGAGCAAGGAATGCTCGCTCCAAACTGGCCGGTCGAGTACGGCGGCATGGGCCTCGAGCCCGAGAAGCTAATAATCTACATCGAGGAGCAGGAGCGTTGGGGCGTTGCACGTTCCCCCGACATGGGGGTGGCAATGGTTGGTCCACTGCTCATTCAACATGGTACCGAAGAGCAGCGAGACGAGTATCTTCCTCGGATTTTGTCGTGCGAGCACATCTGGTGCCAGGGCTATTCCGAGCCAGATGCGGGCTCGGATCTCGCGGCATTGCGGACTGAGGCGATCGTTTCGGATGAATACATAACCGTAAACGGTCAGAAGACGTGGGTGACCATGGCGCAAGACGCGACTCATATATTCCTGCTTGCCCGCACCGACAAGAACGTCCGCAAGCAGGAAGGGATAAGTTTCCTGCTTGTGCCGCTTTCCTCCGGTGGCGTGCGAGTTCGTCCGATCAAGAACATCGCGGGCCACGAAGAATTCTGCGAGGTGTTCTTCGATGATGTACGTGTCTCAAGACAATGCCTGGTCGGCGGAATCAACCAAGGCTGGTCGATCGCGAAAGCGCTTCTTGGCTTCGAACGTTTACACCTGGGGAGTCCAAAGCAGTCGCAATATGTCCTCGATAGGATACGCGAGGCGGCGGCTGGATCGGGGCTAGGGGCGGATGCGCGGTTCTTGGATCGTTTCACGGCACTTGAGTTGGATGTCGCCGACCTTGCCGCTCTTTATGCTCGACTTGCGGATCAAGTACGAAAGGGGCAGAGCCTCGGCCCCGAGATCTCGATGCTCAAAATATGGGCAACCGAAACATTCTCTCGCCTGGCTGACCTACTCGTGGAGGTCGGTGGTTGCGGCGGTGCAATCGAAGGGGATTCGCGGTTTGGGAGCGGCGAAATCGATGTCCTGACTAGCTATTACAAGGCAAGGACGCCGTCAATCTATGGCGGTACAAACGAGATTCAGAGGAACATTCTGGCCTCTGGCATTTTGAGGCTGCCCCGATGACCTCGTTTGGCGAGGGCCCCGCCAATGTGGCCGGGAGCGGAAAAGTCGACGCGACCCGCGGGCCGGACGCGGAATTCGCAGCCGCTTTGGAGACAGGGCGGTTCTTGATCCAGCGATGCGTGGCGTGTGCAACGCATGTGTTCTATCCGCGAGTGGTCTGCCCCTACTGCGGATCAGCGCATTTGGCTTGGATTGAGCCTTGTGGCTTGGGCTTCATATATTCCGTCACCATTGTGCGGCGTCGTCCCGAGCAAGGGGGGGACTACAACGTAGTTTTGGTCGAGCTGGCGGAGGGGCCAAGATTGATGAGCCGAGTAGATGGAATTTCTCCGCACGATGTCCGCATCGGCATGCGTGTTCGCGCGGAGATTGTTGCGGCGGAGTCCAGCAAGCTAGTCGTCTTTCGTCCATTGGAAGAGCATCCAGCATGATCCAACCCGGGCGCGGTGCTGTGGCAATAGTCGGCGTTGGCCTTTGGGGACTACCAATGGCGAAGGGCTGGTCGGCCATGGAGATCCAAACCAGAGCCGTGAACGTTGCGCTTTCGGACGCTGGCCTATCGCTGCATGACGTTGATGGGCTCTTCACCAGTTCTTCCCATTATTTCACTCCCACATTGTTGACCGCCGAATATCTTGGAATACGACCGCGCATTTCGGATGGCACGATGGTGGGCGGCGCATCCTTTGTCCGGCACCTGATCGCCGCCGCTTTGGCGCTTGAAGCACGCCTCTGCAATGTCGCGCTGATCTGCTATGGGAGTAATCAGGCATCGGAACTTGGAAAGCTGAGGTCCATGTCCGAGCCGCAAAAATATGAGGCGCCCTACAATCCGCGGCCATTAATTTCCAGCTACGCGTTGGCGGCCGCGCGGCACATGCATGAATTTGGAACCACACGAAGCGACTTGGCGGAGGTTGCTGTAGCGGCACGCAAGTGGGCGCAGCCGAATCCGGAAGCCTACGCCCGCAGCGACTTGAGCATAGACCAGGTACTGGCATCGAGAATGATCAGTGATCCACTCTCGCTCCTCGACTGCTGTCTGGTCACCGACGGTGGTGGCGCAATTGTTCTGGTTCGGCGAGAGCGTGCCGAGGACGGTCCCCAGTCGCCGGTGTATCTGCTTGGCGCCGCCGAAGCTCAATGGCATCGGCAGATTAGTTGCATGTCCGATTTGACGTTGACGGCGGCGAGTGAATCCGGCCCGCGAGCCTTCGCTTCTGCCGGCCTGGGTCCGGCCGACGTTGATGTGGCAGAGTTATACGACGCCTTCACGATCAATACCATTCTATTCCTCGAAGATCTCGGTTTCTGCAAAAAAGGCGAGGGAGGGGCCTTCGTTCGTGACGGGGCGATTGCACCTGGTGGCCGTCTTGCCGTGAACACAAACGGCGGCGGCCTGTCGTGCTGTCATCCTGGCATGTACGGAATTTTTCTTGTGGTAGAGGGTGTGCGTCAGTTGAGGAGGCAGGCTCCGGGCTATCAAGTCAGCGATGCAAATGTTGCGCTCTGCCATGCGAATGGCGGCACGCTATCTAGCCAAGTGACGGCACTGCTCGGCACAAGGGCGACATTGTGATTCGGGTTTGCAGCGGAAGTGAAGGATGCTGCTTGGAATTGTTGCCGCACTGAAGATCAGTTGAGGCGAGTGATGTTCCAGTTCAAGGATAACAACATCAATAGCAAGTCCAACCAAGGAGATCGTTATATGAAAAGCCAATTCGGGAAATGTCGCGCCTTGTTGCCGAAGGTTGTGGTCATGCTATTTTTTGGCCATTTGACCGCCAATATAGGTGCGCAGCCGATCAAGCTGCGGGTTGCAGATTCCCTGCCTCTGGGAAACTACATCGCAGAACACGGAGCGAAGTATTGGATGAACGAAGTTACGAAACGGACAAAGGGTGCGGTCGAGTTTGAGTATTACCCGACCGAGCAGCTTGGAAAAGCGAAAGACATGCTTGATCTGACCTTGTCGGGAGCAATCGATATTGGATACGTTGTACCGGGTTATGTGTCCGACAAGATGCCCCTTTCCGCGATCACGGAGTTGCCAGGTCTATTCTCAAGTTCTTGCGAGGGAACTCTAGCCTATTGGAAACTGGCAAAAGGTGGCGGAGTCTTGGCTAAACGAGAATTCGAGCCCAACAAAGTGATTCCGCTCATCGTGTTGGTACCGCCTTCGTACCAACTGTTCATGGCAACCCGGAAGATCGAAAGCCTCAAGAGTATCGAAGGCGCGAAGTTGCGTACGGGTGGAGCTGGTGGTGACGAGGTTGCCCGCGTCATATTCAAGGCAGTCCCGATTCGCACAACGGTCCCCGAGATTTACGAAGCCCTGTCGCGCGGCACGATCGACGGGCTTCAGTTTCCCTATGCAAGCCTGCTTTCCTACAAGCTCGCTGATTTGGTCAAATATGCGACGGAAGGTGAGAAATTCGGCAGTGGGGTGGTGACATATTCGATTAGCGAAGCACGATGGAATCGGCTGACGCCGGAGATTCGCCAGGCAATGGTTGAAGCAAGCGAGGCGACGGTACGCAATCTGTGTGCCAAGACCGACGCAAACTTGCGTTCGGAAATCGAACAGACCCGCAAGCTAGGTGTCACGATCGTCCAACTACCGGCTTCTGATCGCCAAGTAATGGAGTCCGGCTACGCGAAAGTGGGGGACGCTTGGGCGGACGCCTTGACAAAACGCGGCAAGCCTGGAAAGGAAGTGCTGCAAGATTTCAAGTCGGCCATAGGATCGCGTTAATGGGTGAGCAGGTCGCCTGACCGGTTTTTATCGTGGGAGGGCGCCTGGCGAGAGCATGTAATTGTTGCCTTCCAGTCGAGGATACGTGCGCGGTGCCCCCGCTGGCACCGCGCATATCGACTCGCCGTCCGCCAGCATGTAGCTCGGCGCGCCTCGGGGCAACCGACGCTGCCGGAGACCGGCAGTCTCGCGTCCAGCACGCGACCATTGGACTAGCCAAGTAACGGCACTGCCCGGCACAAGGGCGACATTGTGATTCGGGTTTGCAGCAGAAGTGAAGGATGCTACGTAGATTGACCGCACTGAAGATCGGTTGTGGCGAGTGATGCTTCAGTTCAAGGATAACAATATCAATAGCAAGTCCAACCAAGGAGATCGTTATATGAAGGGCCAATTGGGGAATTGTCGCGCCTTGTTGCGGAAGGTCGTGGTCGTGCTATTTTTCGGCCATTTGGCCGGCAATCTAGTTGCTCAGCCGATCAAGCTGCGGGTTGCAGATTCCCTGCCGCTGGGAAATTACATCGCAGAACACGGAGCGAAGTATTGGATGAACGAAGTTACGAAACGGACAAAGGGTGCGGTCGAGTTTGAGTATTACCCGACCGAGCAGCTTGGAAAAGCGAAAGACATGCTTGATCTGACCTTGTCGGGAGCAGTCGACATTGGATACGTTGTACCAGGTTATGTGTCCGACAAGATGCCCCTTTCCGCGATCACGGAGTTGCCAGGTCTATTCTCAAGTTCTTGCGAGGGAACTCTAGCCTATTGGAAACTGGCAAAGGGGGGCGGGGTCTTGGCAAAACGAGAATTCGAGCCCAACAAAGTGATTCCGCTCATCGCGTTGGTACCGCCTTCGTTCCAACTGTTCATGGCAACCCGGAAGATCGAAAGTCTCAAGAGTATCGAAGGCGCGAAGTTGCGTACCGCTGGAGCTGGCGGTGACGAAGTTGCCCGCGTCATATTCAAGGCAGTCCCGATTCGGATAGCGCCCCCCGAGATTTACGAAGCCCTGTCGCGCGGCACGATCGATGGGCTTCAGTTTCCCTATGCAAGCCTGCTTTCCTACAAGCTCACTGATTTGGTCAAATATGCGACGGAAGGTGAGAAATTCGGCAGTGGGGTAGTGACATATATGATAAGCGAAGCACGATGGAATCGGCTGACGCCGGAAATTCGCCAGGCAATGGCAGAAGCAAGCGAGGCGACGGTACGCAATCTGTGTGCCAAGACCGACGCAAACTTGCGTTCGGAAATCGAACAGACCCGCAAGCTAGGGGTCCCGATCGTCCAGCTACCGGCTTCTGATCGCCAAGTGATGGAGTCCGGCTACGCGAAAGTGGGGGACGCTTGGGCAGAGGCCTTGACAAAACGCGGCAAGCCTGGAAAGGAAGTGCTGCAAGATTTCAAGTCGGCCATAGGATCGCGTTAATGGATGAGTAGCTGGCCTCGCCAGTTTTATCGGGGGGCGCCGGGCGAGAGCTTCTACCGAGAGAGTTGCGTAAACGAATGACAAGCGTTTGACCCCGTCGTTCGTAATTCGAGGTGGGTACACCTCGAGGAACCCACATGCTAACGAGAGGGTACAAACGGGACTTCAAGGAACTGGAGAGGCGGCGGCGTGACCAACTTATCGTTACTGCTACCGACCACGGTCTGACGCCGAGTGCGATGTCGGCCGCATGACTTATCTCTGCGCACCGGAATCGTTGCAGGGTGCTGTCGCTGCGGGATTGGTGGGTGCAGGCGATCGCTTTCTCGGTACCCTGCAGAACGTCCCGCTACTGCTTCAGAGCGAGATCCATACTCTGACGAAAGATGATTCGCATGCGGCCTTCGCTGAGCGAGCACGGGAGATTGTGCGTGCGTATCGGCAAGCACGCCGCATCATTGCCGGCCTGGAGGAAGCGGTAAAGATCGAGTTTGATCGAGTTTGGCAAATATTTGCCGATCAATGCCGCCGGTGCAGTCGGTGCAACTGTCTCGGATAGGGGCCTGGAGCCTGTGCGGGCGCGCGCCTTCGGGCTCATCGGCCGCTCGCGGGGTTGCTGGCGCATCTGATGGATGAGCAGTGCGCGCCAATCGGCCAAAAAGTCTGGAACCTGCTATTGGGGCAGGAAGACAGAGTCGCTTTGGGGGTAACAGTTGAACATAGAAAATAGGATGCCGGCGCCGCTTGCCGGTGTGCGCATCATTGATCTTACCGAGCTGCTGCCGGGTCCCTACGCGACGCAATTGTTGGCCGATCTTGGGGCGGATGTCGTTAAGATCGAGCGCCCCGGCGTCGGGGATAACGGTCGAGTCCTATCTAAGGGGCTTTTTGGATCGGTGAACCGAGGCAAGCGCAGCTTGTCTCTCGATCTGAAGCACGACGACGGCAGAGCCGTGCTGCGTCGTCTGGCGACGGACGCCGACGTGCTTGTCGAAGGGTATCGCCCGGGGGTGGTGAAGCGACTTGGCGTTGATTACGACAGTCTGCGTCTGCTTAATCCGCGGCTAATCTATGCTTCGTTAACTGGCTATGGACAAACTGGTCCGATTGCACAGCGTCCGGGGCATGACGTCAATTACCTCGCCGCCGCTGGCATCGTCGCCCT
Source organism: uncultured beta proteobacterium (assembly GCA_963823475.1). Classification (GTDB taxonomy): domain Bacteria; phylum Pseudomonadota; class Gammaproteobacteria; order Burkholderiales; family Casimicrobiaceae; genus VBCG01. The sequence goes on along the minus strand of CAWGLS010000009.1, from coordinate 387,401 downwards.
TTCCGGTGACCCGGACGGCCCGCCGGTGCACGACTTCGGCGCCCCGGTCGGTGATCTTGCCGGCAGTATGTTTACAGTGGTTGCGGTGCTGGGTGCTCTCTTTCAGCGCAGCAAAAGTGATAGTGGGGCAGGGCAGTACCTAGACGTTTCGATTACTGATGCGCTAGTGAGCTGGATGTCGCCGCGCATCGGTGTGCATATGGCGAGCGGTCACAGCGATGCCTTGGCGACCAAGCACGAAATATTGACGCGGCCTGCGTATGGCTTATTTGAATGCGCAGACGGGAAACACCTCACGTTGGCGGCACTAGAGACGCCATTCTGGCGACGTCTGGTGCAGGCCCTCCATTTGACCGAGTTCGCCGGCCCGGAATGGGAGGCACTCTCTGCCCGCGTCAAGCGCACTCCTGAAATCGCTGATGTACTCAGAACCTGCTTTCGCTCCAGGCCGCTAGCGCACTGGATAAACGTGCTGGCGCAGCACGATATTCCGTTTAGCACGGTCCCAGACATATCCGAAGTATTGGCAGACCCCCATTTTCGGGCGCGGGGACTTTATGTCGAAGGTGCGGGTGGCACGTTCGTTCGATTCCCGGTCCCTATGACAGGTGTGGTGGGCACGTCCCGGCAGGTACCGATTCTGGGCGAGCATACCGACAGCATCCTCGAGGATTTCGGCTTTGACCCATTGGAGATCAAGCGTTTGCATGAGCGCGGCGTCGTCTAAAGACTGTCAAAGAGGGCATTCCGATCACATAGGGTGGAGGGGAGATGGTATTTGAATTAGAAGACTGGCAGATTGCAGCAAGAGATTCCCGAGCTATTCCGGCAAAACAGTAGGCCGACGATTTATCGCGTCGAAATCCAGTTCAAAGCACGTCAATGAGAAAAGGGGTAAGAACTTGAGAGCGTACCGTTGGATTACCCGAGCACTTGAGTCGCTGGAAGCCAGTGGAACCGCCCTCGCTGCAGTAGCGATGTTTGCGATCATGGTTGTCAGCTTTAGTGACGTCCTGCTCCGGTATTTTTTTAATTCCCCGCTTACGTGGGCCTATGACCTGATTTCCCAATACCTGATGGTCGCTCTTTTCTTTCTTGCACTCGCGGCCACACAAAGGCATGGGCACAATGTCAGGGTCGATATCCTCCTGCGCAATGTTTCGACTCGCACACGCAACGCGATGGAACTGTTAGGCGAGTCACTTGCTGCCGTCGTCATGGCCGCAATCACTTATCTGGGCGCAGTCAAGTTTTTTCAGAGTTGGGAGGGTGGATTCGTCATTGCAGGTGCCATTCCCTGGCCGATATGGGCAACCGTTGTATTCGTTCCCGTCGGCGCCGGATTGTTGGTACTCCGATTGCTGGCAAGCATCGCTATGCGCGTGCTCTCACTAGCGTATCCGTCCAACAAGGCGTACGAGATTTCGGAATCCTTCAACATCGACGAGGCCATTTGAGATGGCAGCATTCATCATCACCGTGCTTTTGCTCAGCTTATTGATCATTGGCACTCCAGTCGGATTCGCGCTAGCAATTTCCGGGGTTGTCGGCCTCTTGATGATCGGTGACATCAATTTGGTCGCTGGAATCCTGACGACAGCGCCTCTTTCGACCGCCAGCGCATACGAATTCATCACGGTTCCGATGTTCCTTTTGATGGCCGAGTTCGTGATTCTCAGCGGCGTCGCGAGCGGACTATTCTCCTCCGCATCCACATGGATCGGACGAGTACCGGGGGGCCTTGGAATCGCGACCGCCATCGCGGGCGCCGGATTCGCGGCGATCTCCGGATCGAGCACCGCGGCCGCGGCCACGCTTTCGGCAACCAGCATCCCTGCGATGCTAAAAATGAAGTACGAGCCGAAATTGGCCTGTGGCGTGGTTGCGATTTCGGGGACGTTGGCGATGCTTATCCCGCCGAGCATCGCATTGGTCCTGTACGGCATTATCGCGGACCAAAGCATCGGCAAATTGCTGATAGCGGGTATCGTTCCCGGGGTTTTGGTCGCATTCGCCATCTGCCTCACCGTGCTTTTCTTGGTATGGCGAGACCCCTCGAGAGCTCCCTTGGGGCAAAGCTATACGATGAGGGAAAAGTTTCGCTCGTTGCAAGGCATATGGCCAATGTTGGTTCTCTTTATGCTCGTGACCGGCGTCATCTACACCGGCGTTGCCACACCAACCGAAGCGGCAGCACTGGGTGCCTGCGGTGCGTTCTTGATACTCCTGGGCAGCGGCAATGCCTCTTACCCACTTGTGTTCGGAGCGCTCAAGCGCGCCACCTATACAACGTGCATGGTCCTCCTGATCATTCTTGGTGCGATGCTCTTTGGCTATTTTCTAACGCTTACGCGCGCAACCCAGGAGGTTGTCTCGTTCGTTGGTGCCCTCCCTGTCAATCGGTGGGTGGTGATGTTCCTGATCTGTTTGATCTACCTCGTTCTCGGGTGCTTTTTGGATCAGGTTGCAATCCTGATTTTGACTATTCCGGTTGTACTGCCCGTTATCAAGGCGCTCGGATTCGATCCTATCTGGTTTGGAGTCATCGTGATCGTCATAGCAGAGGTTGGGATGGTTACGCCACCGGTTGGACTCAACGTGTTTGTCGTTTCCAAGTACACCGGCCGACCAGTTGACGAGGTCTTCCGTGGCGTAGGACCGCATGTCATTGCGCACGTTTTGGTGATTGCATTGCTTTGCATCTTTCCCCAATTGATTTTGTGGCTGCCCGGCAACGTTCGGTAGCCAGGATCCAGGATCACGTCGTGGAGCGTGCTCGCGATTGCGGACTTGAAGTCGTTGCGAATTCCTCATTGGATCACAAGGAGAAAATAGGGATGGGTAATATCGACAGTCATAGCATCCGCAGAAAGCCTCGTAACACGGTGGATCGCCTGGCGTTTCGCTCCGCCTGCCAGCAGTTTGCGGAACGAGAAATTGAACCCCGGTGGCGTGACGCCGACCTCGCGAGGGAATTTCCCAGATCGTTCTATGAGGCAGCCGCCAACGCGGGACTACTCGGCATTACTTCTCCGGAGGCGCTAGGCGGAAGCGATCTTGGCGTCTACGAGGAGGCAATCGCCATGGAGGAGATGGCGAAGTTCAATCCAAATTTTGCGGTTGCGATACTCTCGCAGTACGTAGCTGGAGCGATCTTGTCCGAGTACGGCAATGACGATCAATTGGAAATTGCCAAGCGTAATATTGCGGGCGACTGCCTCTTGGCACTAGCCGTGACCGAGCCGGAAGCGGGAAACGACGTGCAGAACGTCAAGACTACGGCGGTTCGGGACGGTTCGCATTGGATACTGAACGGCATAAAGTCGTTCATAACCCTGGGAGGCGATGCCGAGACTCTGATCACCCTTGCGCGAACCGACGCCCAGAAGGGTCGCGACGCATTGCAGTTTTTTGCTGTCGATCGGCAAAGCCCAGGCCTTGGTACGGTACCGATACACACCTATGTCAATCGTCCAGCGCCGACCTACCGAGTGCATGTTCAACGATGTGCGGGTACCTGATGCGCGCAGAATTGCCGCCGGATTTCGGGAGATCATGGCTGGATTCAATCGCGAGCGCGTGCTCATTGCCGCGCGTTGGCTGGGCCATATGCAGCACGCACTGGAATGGGCGACTGAATATGCCAGCGTGCGGGAGCAGTTCGGACATCCCATTGGATCCTACCAGGCCGTCGCATTCTCACTTGCGCAATCACATGTCGACGTCGAGGCAACCCGTCACCTCACGTATTTCGCTGCAGAGCGCTGGGACGCCGGCGTGCCGATTCGCGACCTGATACTTGATGTGTCGTCAGCTAAGTTACAAGCGACTCAAGCAGTGGTGCGCGTGACACAAGCGGCGTTACATGTCGCCGGTGGTTGGGGACTCACGGAAGAATTGCCTGCAATGCGTCTGGCGCTCGATGCCCTGGTTGCCCCGGTTACGGCAGGAAGTTATGAGATTCAGCTCCGCGCAATAGCAAAGGCAATGGGACTTCCCGTCGACTGAGACTTTGTCTGGGTCGCGCCGCAAATGGAGGTTCGATCTCCTGAAACCATTTTGCAGTGGCGATGCCCGACTGTCTACGCAGTACCTGCGCTATGAGTACCGCCGCCGGCCTGCCGCGAGCCCCCCTGCGTCAGAATAGTTGTCGCCCCGATAGAATCCATGACTTGGGGGCGATGATGAGAGAACGATTTGGCGCGATACGGACAGGCATTCAAGGACAGAGCGGTGGCGCGGTTGCTGCCGCCGGAGAGCGCGGCGGTGGAAGGCGTTGCGCGTGAGATTGGCATCGGATCGGATACGCTGGCGCGTTGGCGGGCGGAGGCGCTTTCCAGGCCGGTTCGCGAGCGGACATGGACAGCGGTGGCGCGATTCGACGCGGTGTTGACCGCCGCCGTTATGGACGAGGCCGGCAAGAATGCGTGGTGCCGGGAGCACGGGGTGTACCCCCAGGAGTTGGCACGGTGGCGGCAAAGCGCTACGCAGGCGCTGGCTGAACCCGAGGAGGCCCGGGCCAGTCCGCAGCAGACCAGGCAGGACCGGCGGCGCATCAAGGAGCTCGAGCGCGAGCTGCACCGTAAGGACCGGGCGCTGGCGGAGACGGCGGCGCTGCTGGTTTTGTCAAAAAAAGTCGCGGCGATCTTCAACAAGGGAGAGGACGAATGATCGGCCTCGAAGATCGCCAAGCTCTTGCCCGAAACATCGACATCGCGCACGCGGCCGGCGCACGGCTGCAGCACGCCTGCACGACTGCCGGCATCGACCTGCGGACCTTGCAGCGGTGGCGGGCCGCCGGGGGGCTCATAGCGGGCGATGGCCGGCCCGAGGCCGCACGCCCGATGCCTGCGCATGCCCTGAGCCCGGCCGAGCGCGCGCAGGTCCTGGGCGTGGCCAACGAGCTGCGCTTCGCCGCCGTGCCCCCGGCGCGCATCGTGCCGATGCTGGCCGACGAGGGTATCTACCTCGCCAGCGAGTCCACCTTCAGCCGCGTGCTGCGCGAGCATGGCCAGACGGTCCACCGCGGACGCGCCAAGGCACCGAAAGCGGGCCGCCCGCCCACCACCCACTTCGCCAGCGCGCCGCGTGAGGTGTGGTGCTGGGACATGACCTACTTGCCCGCGGTGGTGCTGGGCCGCTGGTTCTACCTCTATCTGATCCTCGATCTGTACAGCCGAAAGATCGTGGGCTGGGAGGTGCATGACGGCGATCACGCCGAGCACGCCGCGCACCTGGTACGCCGCACGGCGCTGGCCGAGGGTATCGCCGCGCTGGTGGACAAGCCCGTGCTACACGGTGACAACGGATCCACGCTCAAAGCCACCACCGTGCTCGCCATGCTCAACTGGCTCGGCATCAAACCGTCGTACTCGCGGCCCCGGGTCAGTGATGACAACGCCTACGCCGAGGCTCTCTTCCGCACGGCCAAGTACCGGCCCGAGTTCCCGGCCAAGGGCTTTGCTGATCTCGAAGCGGCGCGCGCCTGGGCTGCCGACTTCGTGCGCTGGTACAACGTCGATCATCGTCATAGCGGCATCCGCTACGTCAGCCCGGAGCAGCGGCACGCCGGCGACGACCATGCGATCTTGGCTGCTCGTCATGCGCTGTACACCGCGGCACGCGAGCGCAATCCGGCACGCTGGTCGGGCGCCACGCGCAACTGGTCGCCCATCGGAACGGTAACGCTCAATCCTGAGCGCGACTCGGTCGTCATGACACATTCTGGAACCATCAATAAACTGCCGTTGGCTGCATGAATCAGGCGACAACTACCTTGACGCGCGCCGGAGTCGACCGCGGCCATTGCCGCCGCTGACCGCCAATCATGGTCACCACTCGCTGGCGGAGGAGCCATTTTTTCAGAAACTAATGGTCCGAAAAACTCGCTGAGGTCAGTGGCGCCCGCGAGCTAGCTTGCAAAATATGCTTAATATAAGTATACTGAAGATCTCCAATTGGGGAACGTAGTGAAGTGGGGAACTCGTGAGCCACGTTCATATTGTCGGCATTGGAATGACGAAGTTGGGCAAATTTCCCAACACTTCCGTAAAGGCTCTTGTCGCGCAGGCCGTCGGAGTGGCACTTGCTGACGCGGCGCTCGACATGGGGTCAATTGAAGCCGCCTGGTTCTCCAATACGCGTCAGGGCGCAATGGAAGGCCAAAACGGCATACGCGGCCAATGCGCATTGAGTGCGATGGGCTTTCGACAGATTCCCATAGTAAATGTCGAGAATGCCTGCGCAAGCGGCTCGACCGCTCTGCGGGAGGCCATTGCCCATATCCGCGCGCAGATGTGCGACGTTGCCTTGGTCGTCGGCGCCGAAAAGATGTATTTCCCGGAGATGCGCGACGAGATGTTTCGCGCGTTTCTGGGTGGAACCGATGTGCACCTCTTGGATGAGACGCGCGCATCGTTCGCACGCGTAGGCACAATTAGGGAGATGGATTCGGCAGGCCCGCAACACAGTTTCTTTATGGACATGTACGCTGCATACGCTCAACTGCATATGAAGATGTTTGGAACGACCCAACGACAAATCGCAATTGTCGCGGCAAAGAATCACGACCATTCTTCTTTGAATCCGTTTTCGCAGTACACACATCGAATGACGCCCGATGCCGTATTGTCGGAGCCCCTAATTGCATGGCCATTAACTCGGTCCATGTGCGCTCCAATCAGCGATGGCGCGGCTGCGGCCGTCGTAATCAGCGAACGGGCGCGCCGACGTCTCTGGCAGCACAAGGGCCGTCCGTATCGCGTCACTTTCTCTCGCAAGCGGCACCCCCGATCGCGCCCCATCGGACTTTGATCGACATATTGGCCGCATGGCCGCCACCAGTGCATACGAAGAGGCCGGAATTGGCCCTAAGGACGTTGACGTTGCCGAAGTGCACGACGCCTGCTCTTTTGCAGAAATTCTTCAAGTCGAGAACCTGGGCTTCTGCGAGCGAGGAACCGGGGGATTGTTGGCTGAGAGCGGCGTGACTCGTCTGGGTGGGTCGCTGCCCGTTAACCCTTCGGGAGGGCTGGTGTCAAAGGGACATCCCGTGGGAGCAACCGGCCTGATCCAGTTGCATGAACTCGTCACCCAATTGCGCGGCGAAGCAGGTGCACGGCAGGTACCGGATGCCCGCGTCGCCGTTGCCGAGAATGGCGGAGGCTTTCTCGGCGTGGAAGAGGCCGCCACCACCGTAACGGTTCTCCAGCGTTAGAGTCCATTCCGATACCAGGACCGCCCAAAGACGGCTTGATTCTGCCACTTGTCCGACGCGCCGATTGAGGAGTCACGTATGCGTACAGCGCAGCAAATAGTCGAGCGGAGCCTTCATGCATTTGATGGCCGCATTGCGATCATTGACGGCTCCGCTTCGTTGTCGTTCGAGCTTCTCAGACAACGAACCGCCAAACTCGCCAATGCGCTGCTGAATGCTGTCGAATGGGGAAGCAACTGCACTGCAGCCACGCTACTGCCCAACGACTATCGATTTATCGAAGTCGACCTGGCATGCATGCGCGCTGGCGTGGCGCGCGTTGGAATCAGCCCACGTCTCGCAGCGGATGAATGTCAGTACATCTTGGCTCACGCGAACTCATCGGTACTTGTGACGACCTGGGAACTCTACGAGCGAATTGACGCAAACCAGTTAGCTGCGCTCAAGCAGGTTTGGCTCATCGGCGAAAGTCCAACCAAGCCTCTGCATCATACAGGTCGTGAACGAGCATACGACGACGTACTGGCGTTAGCCAATACTTCCCTAAATGCTCCGGTCGTTGGAGCCGATCATCCGGCGTATATCTTCTACACGAGCGGCACGACCGGACGCCCCAAGGGGGCATTGCACACGCATGGTAGTCGTGTCGCCGCGATGATCAATATGCTCGCGAGCGAGTTGAATGCGGATGGGCGGTCGACGATGGTTCATTGCGCCCCGGTGACGCACGGCAGCGGCTCCAAGGTACTGGCCTTTCTCGCAATGGGCGCACGCAATCTGGTGCTCCCTCGGTTTGATCCCGTGAGTTTGGCGCGCGCCGTTTCCGAAAATTCCGCAACTCACAGTTTTATGGTTCCAACCATGCTGCAATCGTTGCTCGACGAAGGGCCCAGCGTTGTGCAAAGTTTGCGGTCGATGCGGCAGATCTCCTTTGGTGGCGCGCCGATTTCCGCACCGCTATTTGCCCGCGCCGTGCATGAACTCGGTCCGATTTTGACGCAAGTCTACGGCAGCTGTGAGGCTCCCCACCCCATAACTGTTTTGACCCCGACGGACTATTCTGATAGCGCCGAGTCGCTGATGCTAGGAACCAGCGCAGGACGTCCAAGCTACGCCACTGAGGTAAAGATTGTCGGCTCGGACGGATCTTCGCTTGCGACCGGTAACGAAGGCGAGCTCTGTGTCCGCGGTGCACACCTAATGGCTGGGTACTGGCAAGACGCTTCCGCGACTGCGGCCGTGATGAGTGACGACGGGTGGTACTCCACCGGCGATATCGCAACAATTGACGAACGAGATTGCGTCTGGCTACGCGACCGAAAGCGAGATTTGATTATCACCGGAGGCTTGAATGTCTACCCTTCCGAAGTCGAACGTGTTCTTTCCGAACACGAAAACGTTAGGGAGGTGGCCGTAGTCGGACGTCCTGACGAAAGGTGGGGGGAATCCATTGTCGCATTCATTGCCCAACGCATCCCTGGAAATGCCACCGAGTCCGAGCTCATCGCGTGGGTAGGTAGCCGCTTGGCTGGCTACAAGAAGCCTCGCGAGATCGTGTTTCTCCCCGACCTGCCAAAGGGATCCACCAACAAGATTCTAAAACGCGAGTTGAAGGCGCAACTTTGGAAGCACCATGAGCGCAAAATCAACTAACAAGGCCTGCATCGATCCCATCGTAAGCGAAATGAATGAATGCAGGTCGGATAAGCGAATTTAATAGCGGCGGTGAACTGCGTCCGGTTCCTCGGGTCTGATGGCAAAGCTCCTCGCGGAGAAGGGTCCTGCGAGGCCGCCACGTTTGCCTTCGGTTTCTTGGTGGGTACGGATGCGAATTTCGTGAGACCCGCCTCTACCTGGCTGCTCCGGACCCGACCAATCTCATCCAATTCCTATATCGCCGAGCACCTGCTTGGCCTACCGAGATCATTTTGAAGGTGAACATGACATGAGCGGCATGATGAGCGGCAAGGCTGTCGTAGTGACCGGTGCGGGTGGGGGCATCGGACGCGACATAGCACTAGCGCTTGCGCGCAACGGCGCCAAAGTCATTGTCAACGACATTGGTACCTCTACCTCGGGCGAAGGTCAAGATGCGGGGCCTGCACAGAAGGTCGTCGCGGAGATTCGTGCGGCCGGCGGCGATGCAGAGGCAAGTATGCACAGCGTCGCTGACGCCGCCTCGGCGCGGCAGATAGTGCAAATGGCGCTCGATTGCTACGGACGCATCGACGGTGTGATCAATAACGCTGGTATTCTGCGCGACAGGTTCTTTCACAAAATGAGCGACGACGAGTGGGACGCCGTCCTCAAGGTTCACTTATACGGCTGCTATAACGTAAGTCGCGCGGCCGCGAATCACTTCAAGGACCAGGGAAGCGGCGCCTTCGTGCACATGACGTCCACCAGTGGACTGATCGGCAATCTGGCGCAGGCGAACTACAGCGCTGCCAAGATGGGAATCGTTGGACTGTCCAAGAGCATTGCTCTTGACCTGCAGAAATTCAAGGTGCGCTCCAATTGCATCGCGCCCTTCGCGTGGAGCCGGATGATCGGATCTATCCCGACGGACACGCCCGAGCAGGCGGCCCGGGTGGCCAAGATGCGACAAATGACGCCAGATAAGATCGCGCCTCTCGCCGTCTACTTGCTGAGCGAAAGCGCGGTGGACGTGAATGGGCAGATTTTCGCCGTGCGTAACAACGAAATCTTTCTGATGAGCCAACCGAGGCCGATCCGTTCGGTGCACCGCGGCGAAGGATGGACCCCGGAGTCCATCGCTGTGCATGGCATGCCCGCATTGAGACCGGCCTTCTATTCTCTGGATCGTACCGGCGACGTGTTCAACTGGGATCCGATCTGACCGCACCATCCGATGACGATCGACTATCACAAACTCAAGGCATGGCCTTTCGAGGACGTCGTCCAGACGTACACCGAGCGCGATACGATGCTTTATGCGCTCGCATTGGGGCTGGGGAGCGATCCTATGGACCGGCGTGCGCAGCCGTTCGTGTACGAGGGCGCCCCTGGTGGACTCCGTTCTCTCCCCACGCTTGCCGTGGTGCTGGGCTATCCAGGCTTGTGGATGCGCGACTCGGCGAGCGGTATCGATTGGGTTAAGGTCGTGCATGGTGAATGTGGATTGACAGTGAACCGGCCACTGCCGGCGGCGGGAACTGTGATCGGCCGTACGCGAGTCACGCGAATCGTCGACAAAGGCCCAGAAAAAGGAGCGCTTGTAACCACCGAACGGACGATCTACGATGAAGCCAGCGGTGTACTCTACGCGACGGTCAGGAATGTTTCGTTTTGCCGCGGCGACGGTGGATATTCGGCAAGTGGACAGCCGAGCGACGCTCCCCTAACGTCACCGCGCGAGACGCCGAGCGGTGATCCCCAGTTCTCCGATGACCAGCCGACGCGTCCCGACACGGCGCTCCTGTATCGATTGCTCGCGGACCCGAATCCGCTGCACGCAGACCCGGATGTTGCGGCAGAGGCGGGTTTCGAGCGTCCCATTTTGCACGGGCTTGCGACCTACGGTGTTGCCTGCGTCTCGCTTTTACGCGCACTATGCGACTTCGATCCCAGGCGGCTGAAGTCAATGGACGTCCGATTTTCGGCGCCGGTGTTCCCGGGCGAGACTATTCGAACCGAGATGTGGCGTTCCGGAAAGGACATCTGGTTCACATCGCGGGTTCTTGAGCGGGATAGCATCGTGCTCCAACATGGCCGAGCGGTAATCGAATGATAGAGAGCTGGCTCGGGAAAATGAGACTGGCGGTTAAGTGAAGGACCTGCTCTCATGGGCGAGGATATCGCCCGCAAAGGAGCAGTGCAATGAGAAGGCCGAGACGGAACCACACGGCGGCGTTCAAGGCGAAGGTGGCCTTGGCGGCGTTGAAGGGCGACAAGACGCTGGCGGAGCTGGCCGAGAAGTACGACGTGCACGGCAACCAGATCACGCAATGGAAGACGCAATTGCTGGACGGTGCGATCGGCGTGTTCATGTCGCCGGCGGAGAAGCGCGGCACGGAGCACGGCCCGACGGCGAAGGAGATGCAGGCCAAGATCGGGCAGCTCGCGCTGGAAGTCGATTTTTTGGAAGTCGCGCTCGGTCGCGTCGGCGATGCGAGCGCAAAGCGATGATCGTCAAGACGCACCCGCCGCCGGTGAAGCGGCAGGCGGAGTTGCTGGAGATCTCTCGGTCGAACGTGTCGCCATTGGTGACGGCGACGACGATGACGTCGGTCTTGTCGAGCGCGGATTTCCCGCGGAACGCCATCGCGGTGCTGACGGGCATCGTCAGCGTCTGGCTCGTGAACGAGCCGTCGGCGGAAGCGGCAGGTTCCGCGGCGGAGGCCGGGACCGCGCATGTCCGCGAGCGCCAGAACGAACAGAATGTTAATTTCATCCGTGCTCTCCTTGCGCGGGGACGCCGCGCGGGCGATCGCCCGACCTGCAACGGCAGACGTTACCTGCCGTGCGCGGCGGCGGGCGCCTGGGCGTACATGTTGGAGACGCGGGCACCGATCGGGATGCAGCCCGTCAGCAGCAGCAGCAACGCGAGACATGCGAAAATCTTCACCAGCAACCCCTTGCGCGGACGGCGTCCGACTGCGTAGCGTACCCCATATGGCGCTGGGTCAGTAACCCTCGCGGGCCCGCCGGCGGGTGTAAGCTGTTCGTCGGGCGCCACGCATTGCGGCTCCGCCAGAACGGCAATACACGAGGAGTACACGATGTCACTCATCAGCTTCATCAAGGACGCCGGCGAAAAGCTGTTCGGCCGCGGTCAGGCGCAGGCCGCAATGGCCGAAGCGAAGACCGATCCCGCCAACGAGGCGAAGGTCGCCGCGGCCAACGCCGCCGCCGGCGACGCCATCCTCGACTACATCAAGGCGCAGAACCTGTCGGCGACCGGGCTCACGGTCACGTTCGACGGTGCGACGTCCACCGTGTCCGTGTTCGGCGTCGCGCCCGACCAGGCGACGAAGGAAAAGATCGCGCTGTGCTGCGGCAACGTGGCCGGCGTCGTCGCCGTCAAGAACATGCTGACGGTCGACCAGAGCGCGCCCGAGGCGAAGTACTACACGGTCGTGTCCGGCGATACGCTGTCGAAGATCTCCAAGGCCAGCTACGGCGACGCCAACAAGTACATGGTGATCTTCGAGGCCAACAAGCCGATGCTGGCGCACCCCGACAAGATCTATCCGGGCCAGGTGCTGCGGATTCCGCCGCTCTGACGGAGTGACGGTGGACGAAATCCTCGCCGGAACGCCGCGTCGCCCGTTGCTCGGCCGGGGGCCGGGCGACGATGACGACGACGACGAGACGCCGATCGGCGATCCGGACGAGGACTTCGACGGCGAGGATGACGACGATTACGACGATGACGACGAGGAGCCGCTGCAGGTCCTCTGGCGCGTGGTTGCTGCTATGCAGCACAATTCCGAAAAATGGCGTATAATTCACGGCTGCGGCGGATTCTCGCGTCACCAGGCAGGTTGCCCCGCCGCAGCCGGTTAGTCATCCATCGGGCAACCGCATCATCGGTTTCTAATCTTCCGGGCGCGTCTTCCTCGCCCGACTCTCTGCCCCGGGCGCATCCGCGCCCGTCCGGCCGGTTCCGGTTAGCGACGATGGTTTGCACACTCGTCGCGACCGTCCGCCCTCATTGCGGCTGGTCTCTAGGCGCCTTTGCGGCGCGGTCCAGGGCGTTGGCCTTGCCGTGTCCGCTGGCTGCTTTGCGCGACATTTTTTCTGTCCGGGCGGCAACGCCCGGCGATGTCACGATCGGAATCGACCATGCGTTTTGCAGAACTGAACCTCGTACCGCAGCTTCTCGAAGCACTCAAGGCCTGCGGCTACGAGGAACCCACGCCCATCCAGGCGCAAACCATCCCGGCGCTGCTCGCCGGCCGCGATGTCATCGGCTCGGCGCAGACCGGCACCGGCAAGACGGCGGCCTTCGTGCTGCCGGCGCTGCACCGGCTGGCGTCGAAGCCCGCGACGGCGCCCAAGCACCGGATGGCCAGCGCGCCGCGCGTGCTGGTGCTCGCGCCGACGCGCGAACTCGCGCAGCAGGTCGCCGAACAGGTGGTTCGCTATGGCCAGCAGTTGCGCGTGTGCAGCGTCTGCCTTTACGGCGGAGCGCCGTACCCGGTGCAGAACCGCCAGTTGCAGCGCGGCGCCGACTTCCTCGTGGCCACCCCCGGCCGGCTGCTCGACCACATCGAGCGCGGCCGCGTCGACCTGTCGCAGCTCGAAGTGCTCGTCCTCGACGAAGCCGACCGCATGCTCGACATGGGCTTCATCGACGACGTCGAGCGCATTTGCGCGCTGACGCCGGCCACCCGCCAGACGGTGCTGTTCTCCGCGACGTTCGACGGCGCCATCGGTCGCCTGGCCAGCCGCTTGACCAAGGATCCGGTGCGCGTGGACGTGCGGGCCGAAGGCGGCGCGCCGATCGCCATCGAGCAGCGCGTGCATTTCGCCGATGACCGCTCGCACAAGTACAAGCTGCTCGATCACCTGCTGGCCGACGTCGACATGCGGCAGAGCATCGTGTTCATCGCCACCAAGCGCGACGCCGAGGCGCTGGCGATCAAGCTGCAGGGCGAAGGCCACGCCGCGGCCGCGCTGCACGGCGACATGAACCAGCGCGAGCGCAATCGCACGCTGACCGACCTGCGCCGCGGCGGTGTGCGCACGCTCGTCGCGACCGACGTCGCCGCGCGCGGCATCGACGTTCCCGGCCTCACGCACGTCATCAACTTCGACCTGCCGCGGCAGGCGGAAGACTACGTGCACCGCATCGGCCGCACCGGCCGCGCGGGGGCGTCGGGTGTCGCCGTCTCGTTCGCCAACCACGCCGAGCGCGGCACCATCCGCACGATCGAGCGGTTCACCGGCGCGGCCATTCCGGCGCACGTGATTCCGGGCCTCGAGCCGCGCGCGCGTCCGACCAGCGCAGCGCCGGCGCGCCGGCCGGCTTACGGAAAACCGTCGGGCCCGCGCGGCGGCAAGCCGGGCGGATTCACGCACAAGCAGAGCCGCGGTCGCTAGCAAGCAACGACGCGATCGTCACGCCGCCCCGGGTTCCGACGCGAACCGAAGGCGGCGGGGCACTGCAACGTTCCGCAGTCGCCCGGCGCGAAATGCCTTCGCGCCGGGCGGTGCCTCCCCTCCGCGCGGGCCGGCGGCACGCATTGGCGCCCGCGGCCCTTCTCCATTGTTCGTGAAACGCTATTCCTCGGTGAAGGCCTCTTCGCGCTTCCGGCGGATGTTCGGCAGCGCGATCACCAGGATGAGCAGCACCGCCGCGATCAGCATGCCGGCCGAAATGGGGCGGGTGAGGAACACGGTCGGATCGCCGCGCGACAGGAGCATCGCGCGCCGCAGGTTTTCCTCCATCATCGGCCCGAGCACGAAACCGAGCAGCAGCGGCGCGGGCTCGCAGCCGAGCTTCATGAACAGCACGCCGACGAACCCGAACAGCGCGGTCATGATGACGTCGACGTCGGTGTTGTTGACCGTGTAGACGCCGATCGCGCAGAACAGCAGGATCGCCGGGTACAGCATCCGGTACGGCACCTTCAGCAGCTTGATCCACATGCCGATCATCGGCAGGTTCAGCACGACCAGCATCAGGTTGCCGACCCACATCGACGCGATCAGCCCCCAGAACAGGCTCGGGTTCGACGTCATCACCTGGGGCCCCGGCTGGATGTTGTGGATCGTCATCGCGCCGACCATCATCGCCATCACGGCGTTCTCGGGAATGCCGAGCGTCAGCAGCGGGATGAACGACGTCTGCGCGCCCGCGTTGTTGGCCGACTCCGGCCCCGCCACGCCCTGGATCGCGCCCTTGCCGAATTGCGACGGATCCTTGGCGATCTTCTTCTCGATCGTGTAAGAAGCGAAGGAAGACAGCATTGCCCCACCCCCGGGGAGGATGCCGAGGATGGAACCCAGGCCCGTGCCGCGTAAGTACCGCCGGCCATGCGGCCCGGAACTGCTCCTTCGTTAACCAGAGGCCGCTCACCTTGTTCGTCACGAGCTCCCGCTTTTCCGTGGACTCGAGGTTGGTGATGATTTCGGCGAAGCCGAATAGGCCCATCGCGACACCGACCACGCCGATGCCGTCGGACAGTTCGGGAATGCCGAACGCGAAACGCTGCGTGCCGGAGTTGACGTCGGTGCCGACGATGCCGAGCAGCAGGCCGGTGATGATCATCGCGATCGCCTTGACCAGCGAGCCGCTCGCCAGCACCACGGCGCCGATCAGGCCCAGCACCATCAGCGAAAAATACTCGGCGGGGCCGAACTTGAGCGCCAGCTCCGACAACGGAATCGCCACGCCGGCGACCAGCATCGTCGCCACGGTGCCGGCGAAGAACGAGCCGAGCGCCGCGATGGCCAGCGCGGCGCCCGCCTGGCCGTTGCGCGCCATCTGGTGGCCGTCGAGGCAGGTCACCACCGAGAGGCCTCCCCCGGCATGTTGAGCAGGATCGACGTCGTCGAGCCGCCGTACTGCGCGCCGTAGTAGATGCCCGACAGCATGATCAGCGCGGAGACCGGCGGCAGCGCATAGGTCGTCGGCAGCAGCATCGCGATGGTGGCGACCGGACCGATGCCCGGCAGCACGCCGATCAGCGTGCCGAGCAGCGTGCCGACGAGCGCGTACAGCATGTTGATCGGCGTCAGCGCGACGCCGAAGCCCACGGCCAGGTGGCTCAGGAGTTCCATGCGCTACCGGGCGAAGTACACGGGCCAGATCGGCAATTGCAGGTTCAGCCCGATCACGAACACGCCGACGGCGAGCGCCGACAGGACGATCGCGGTGAGCGCCGCCTCCTTGGGCCGGAACTCGTGGCTCGCGGCGCTGGCGGCGACGATCAGCACGACGGTGGAGATCGCGACACCGATCTTCGCGACGATCATGCCGAACACGATGACGCTGCCCAGCACGACGAGCGTGGGCCGCCATTTCCAGCGCGCGATGGCCTCGCCGCGGATGCGGATGCCGCGCAGCGTGATGACGAGGCCGAGCCCGATCAGCAGCATGCCCAGGATCCGCGGGAAGTAGCCGGGCCCCATCCGCGCCGCCGTGCCGAGGTGGTACCTCGAGCTGACGGTGATCGCCGCGATGCCGAGCGCGATGAACAGGAGACCGGCCCAGAAGTCCTTCGGATTGCGAATCGATTCCAAGTTCGCAATCGTCGGGCAGCGGGCGACGCGGCTCGCCAACCAGCTGCTGCTGCTGTCGCGGGCGGAGCCGGAGGCGCAGTCGGGCGCCAATCGCCGCCGCACCGATCTCTACGAGCTGGCGTTCGAGACCGCGCGCGCGTGGGTGCCGGTCGCGATGGCCGCCGGCATCGACCTGGGCTTCGACGAGTCGTCCGTGCACGCGGTGGTCGACGTCGATGCCGCGCTGGTCGCGGAGGCAGTCAACAACCTGCTCGAGCAACGCGCAGAAGTACTGTCCGGCGCACGCGAGGGTCACGGTATCGGTGCGGCTCCTGCCGGACCCGACGATCGTCGTCGAGGACACCGGTCCGGGCATCGCGGCCGCGGAGAGGAGCCGTGTCGTGCAGCGCTTCTACCGCGGCGACAATGCCGGCGACGACGGCACCGGCCTTGGGCTTGCGATCGCCCACGAAGTGGCGCTCGCGCATTCCGGGCAGTTCGTCATCACCGATTCCCCCGCCGGCGGCGCGCGGTTCGAACTGCATCTGCCGGCGGCTTAGGGCCTGTTACTCAGCAGTCGGCAATATAGGCGACAGAAGGAGCGCGGAAGAATGAGCGAACAAGGTGAGGCATCTGCTGCAGTTTCGCGAGTTGCTCCTCGATCTTCTCGCGCAGTTTCTCGCCCTGTTGCAGCGGCCGTCGTGCGGTACCGGTGCGCTTGACATGACTCCACACCAACTCGTCCGGATTCAGGTCGGGCGCATAGCCCGGCAGGAAGTGCAGGGTCAGACGGCCGTCGGTCGAGGCCACGTAGTCGCGCACGATCGCCTTCTTGTGCGCGGGCAGGCTATCGAGCACCAGGTGGACCGGCTTCCGGCGGTACTTCATCATCTGCTGCAGCAACTCGATGAACAGTTCCGCGTTGAGCGCCCCTTCGTAGGTGCAGAACCAGAACGCGCCGTTGGCATTCACCGCCGAAGCCGCGCTGATGGATTGCCGCTGCCCGGGACGCTGCACCACCGGCGTCTGGCCGCGCACGCCCCAGGTCTTGCCATGGACCGTGTCGGCGCGAAAGCCGGACTCGTCCCAGAAGAAGATGTCAGCGCCCTCGGCCTTGGCTTGCTTGGCAATGGCCGGATAGGTTTCCCGTTGCCACCGCTCGATGGCTTCCGGATCGCGCTGATAGGCGCGCTGCAACGGCTTCTGCGGCGTCAGCCCGAGCTTCGCCAGCAACTCGCCGACCGCCGTCAGCCCGAGGCGCACGCCGAACTTCTTCTCGATCAACTCGACCACCACGGCGCGCGTCCACAACCCGAAGTCCAAGCCGTACTGGCGCGGGTCGCGGCCATTGATCCAGCGGAACACCTGCCGCTCCTGCGTCGGCGTCAGGCTGCGCGGCCGTCCCGTCGCCTTGGTCGAGCGCAGCGCCTTGATCCCAACCCCCGGCTGCAGCGCCGCCTTGATCCACTTGTAGATCGTCGTGCGATTGAACCCGTAGGCCGCAATCACTCCGCCGCCGGACTCACCTTCGCGCACCCGCTCCACCGCCATCAGCCGAATCTCTTCCAGCGTCTGATGATCAAATGACCGACCGTCTCGTTTCATGAACAATGAGATCATGATTGGATCGCAAAGTTCCGCATTTGTCGACTTATTTACCGACTACTGAGTAACAGGCCCTGGCTTCCCGCTGCGCCCGGTGGCGCGCGACGGTACAATCCCGTGCTTTGCGCCCAACACTAAGGCGGTCCCGCGCCGGCCGCCTCCGCTCCCGTGACCCTCCTGCAACTCGTCAGCCGTTTCGCGTGGCGCCACCGGCGCGCGTACGCCAGCGCCGCCGCGATGCTGCTCGGCATCGCCGTGCTGTCGGTGTGGGTGCCGCGTCGCGTCGGCCACATCATCGACGGCCTCGTCGCGCAGACGCTGACCGGTGGCGCGCTGTGCGCGCGAACTCGCGATCCTCGTGGCGATGGGCGTGGCGATCTACCTGCTGCGGGTGGGCTGGCGGCTCGCAGCTCTTCAGCGCGGCGTTCCGCCTGGGCGTGGAACTGCGCACGCGCCTGTACGACCGTCTCGCGCTGCAGGGGCCGCCGTTCTTCCATCGCCAGCGCACCGGCGACCTGATGGCGCTCGCCACCAACGACGTCGATGCCGTGGAGATGGCGGCCGGCGAGGCCTTCCTCGCGGCTTTCGACGGCACGCTGACGCTCGTGCTGGTGGTGGCGATGATGACGCTCGGCGTCGACTGGCGGCTGGGCGTGATCGCGCTGCTGCCGTTCCCGCTGATGGCATGGGCGTTCTGGCACATCTCGCGCCACGTGCACGACGCGTGGAGGGCATCGCTCGACCGCTTCTCCGACCTGAACGAGCACGTGCAGGAAACCGTGGCGGCGGTGCGCACGCTGCGCGCACTCGGACTCGAAGCGCATGCGGGCCGCGAATTCGGCGCGCGCGCGGAACGCGCGGCCGACCGCGGCTTCGACGCGCAGAAATGGGAGTCGGCATACGAGCCCGCCGTCGGGCTCACGCTGACGACGGCGGGCGCGCTGACGTTCGCCGTCGGCGGCTGGCTGGTGTGGAACCAGGAAATGACGATCGGCACGCTGACGGCATTCACGATGTACCTGGGCCAGCTCATCTGGCCGATGTTCGCGGCCGGCTGGGTGCTGTCGCTGATCGAGCGCGGCAAGGCGGCATGGGGAAGGCTCGATCCGCTGCTGAACGATACCGCTGTCGATCGACGATCACGGCACGCGCGCGACGCCGGTCGCGGGCGCGATCCGCTACGCGGACGTGAGCTTCGCGTATCCGCGGGAGTCGGTCCGCGCGGCGGCGGCCACCGATACGCTCGCCGTCGCCGGCATCGACTTCGAGCTGGCACCCGGGCGCACGCTCGGCATCGTCGGCCCGACCGGCGCCGGCAAGTCGACGCTGCTGCACCTCATGCTGCGGCACTACGCGCCGCGCACCGGCGTCATCGGCTGGGGCGACACGGCGCTTCCCGGCTACACGCTGGCCACGCTGCGCGCCGGCATCGCCTGGGTGCCGCAGGAGGCGTTCCTGTTCTCGGCGACGATTGCCGACAACATCGCGCTGGCGCGCGCCGGCGCGACGCGCGCGGAAATCGAGCAGGCCGCGCGCATGGCCGATCTCCATGCGGACGTCCTGCGTTTTCCGCACGGGTACGAAACGCTGGTGGGCGAACGCGGCGTCACGCTGTCCGGCGGGCAGCGCCAGCGCGTGGCGATCGCGCGCGCGCTGCTGACCGACGCGCCGTTGTTGCTGCTCGACGACGCGCTGTCCGCCGTCGACACCGGCACCGAGGCGCGCATCCTCGCGCACTTACGCGAGGCGCGCGGCGGCCGCACGGCGATGATCGTCAGCCACCGGCTGTCCGCGGTCGTCGATGCCGGCGAGATCATCGTGCTCAAGGCGGGGCGCATCGTCGAGCGCGGCACGCACGACGAGCTCTTGCGCCACGCCGGCTGGTACGCCGCGCAGTGGCGCTACCAGCAGCTCGAAGCGAGCCTGGAAGCCGCGTGATGGCGACGATCGCGGAGGACTTGGACGACCATCCGGACCTGCAGCGCGTCGGCGCGCAGGAGCGCCGGCAGGCGCTGTCGCTGCTCTGGTGGGCGGCGCGGCCGGATCGGCGCGAAGTCGTGCGCGCGACGCTGTGGCTCGCCGTGGCCGGATTGCTGGAAGCGGCGGGCCCGATCTTCGGCAAGCAGTTCATCGACGAATACCTGCTGCCGCGCGCGCTCGACTGGACGACGATGGCGCTGCTGATCGCGGGGTATCTCGTCACGGGCTGGTGCGCGACGGGCATTCGCTACTTCCAGCTGGTGCGTCTCGCCGGCCTGTCGACGCGCTCGGTGCGGCGCCTGCGCGAAGCCGTCTACGCGCACGTGCTGCGGCTGCCGATGAGCTTTTTCGACCGCGCGATCACCGGCCAGCTGGTGAGCCGCATCACCAACGACACCGAGGCGGTCAAGGACCTGTACACGAAGGTGCTGTTCGAGCTGCTGCTCGGCGTGACGGTGCTGTTCGGCGTCGTCGTGGCGATGCTGTGGCTCGACTGGCGGCTGATGCTGATCGTGCTGCTGCTGGTGCCGGCCACCGCGGTGATCGTCTGGGGTTACCAGCGGCTGTCCGCCGCCGCCGTCACCCGCGCGCGCGAGCTGCGCAGCGACATCAACGCGCGGATGGCCGAGGGCATCGCCGGCATGAGCGTGCTGCAGGCCACCGGCGCCGCGGCGCGCTTTTCCGAACGGTTCGCGCGCACCAACGACGCGCACTACAACGCGCGGATGGGCGAGATCCGCGCCAACGCGTGGCTGTTGCGGCCGGCGCTCGACTTCGTCAACATCCTGCTGATCGTCGGCATCGTCGCCGCCGTCGGCACCCAGCGGCTGCAGGGCGTCGAAGTCGGCCTCCTGTACGCGTTCATCGCCTACGTCGCGCGCGTCGTGGAGCCGCTGATCCAGATCACGCTGCAGTTCTCGCTGCTGCAGCAGTCGGTGATCGCCGCGTCGCGCGTCAACACGCTGCTCGACGAGGGCGAGACGGAACGCGTGACGCACGACGGCCGCATCGGCGCCGGCCGCGTGGAGCTCGCCAACGTCAGCTTCGGCTACGATCCGCGGCAACCGGTGCTGCACGACATTTCGCTCGCCATTCCGGCCGGCAGCTTCATCGGCATCGTCGGCCACACGGGCAGCGGCAAGTCCACGCTGCTGTCGCTGCTGCTGCGCTTCTACACGCCGCAATCCGGGCGCATCGAGATCGACGGCATTCCCGTCAGCGAGATCGGCGACGACCATTTTCGTGCCGACATCGGCCTCGTGCCGCAGGAGCCGTTCCTGCTCGCCGCGAGCGCGCGCGAGAACATCGACATGGGCCGCGGCCTGGCGCGAGGACGCGATCGTCGCCGCCGCGCGGGCGGCCCGCGCGCATGGGTTCATCGAGCGGCTGGAACGCGGCTACGACACGCCGCTCGGCGAAGGCGGCGCGCGGCTGTCGTCCGGGCAGAAGCAGCTGATCGCCGTGGCGCGCGCGCTCGCCGGGCAGCCGCGCGTGCTGTTCCTCGACGAGGCGACGTCGCGGATCGACAGCGAGACGGAGCAGCAGGTGCAGGCGGCGCTGGCCGGAGTTGCAGGCGAAGACGACGGTGATCGCGATCGCGCACCGGCTGTCGACGATCCGCGCCGCCGACCGCATCGTCGTGCTCAATCACGGCCGCATCGCGGAGCAGGGCACGCACGACGAGCTGATGGCGATCGACGGCGGCATCTACCAGCGGCTGTACCTGCTGCAGCAGATCGGCGACTGACTCGCGGCGGATGCGCGTCGACGCGGCACGCGGACTCCGCATGCCTGCGCGGCGCGCCATTCGAGCAGCCGCTGCGCCATTGGACCGGATCCGGAAAGAACCACGCCCGGACGAAGATCGTCCGGGCGCGTGGTTTGCTGCGTGCCGCGTCGCCCGCCGTCCACGCGAGGCAACGAGACCGTCTGCACGGGATGAGCGACGATTGCTGCCAGCCTCTCCGCCGCCGGTCCACCAACGCGTTTGCCGTCCCACGCCTGCACTGCATGCTCCGCTGCTCGGGCGGCACGCCGCCGTCCGCGCGCGACGATCGCTGATCCTCGCTGACGCTGCCGTGCGGCTGGATCGCGAACGCCGCCCGGCAAAGGCCACGCCGCTGGCCGTTCTCGTCCGTGTCCCAGAGATGCGGGCCAGTCAGCTGCGTTGGTCCGCGGGACGTACGCTCCGCGCCTCTGCCCTGCCTCGCCTGGCGGGCCACGGCCCCGCTGCGGATCGCGGGCCGATCCCGGGGAACGGTCACCGCGCCGGCCCGCGATCAGTCGCCGGCCGCGTGGTCGCCGAGCGCGACGTCGACCATCATCTCGTTGGCGAGCGCCTCGAGCGCGTGCCGCACGTCGTCGTTGCTCACGTTCTGCGGCACGAGCAGCACGGTCTTCACCTTGAACAGGTGCTCGGCCGTCATCGCGCCGCTGACGATTTCCGTATGCAGTTCGATGATGGAGACGCCGCGCTGCGCCAGCGCGCCCGACAGATCGCGGACGATGCCGGGCCGGTCGTGACCGACGACTTCGAGTTTCACCACGCGGCGGCCGGGCGGAACGGCACTGCCGCCGCTTTTCTCGATGACGATCTTCAGGTCGGCGGACTCGAGCGCCCGCAGCGCCGCCGCCAGCGCGTCGGCGTTTTCGGGCGGGACCTCGAAATGAACCATGCCGGCGAACTGTCCGGCGAGGCTCGCCATCCGGCTGCCGGCCCAGTTCGCGCCGAACCCCTGCGCCTTGGCGGACAGCAGGCTGACGATGCCCGGCCGGTCGGGGCCGATCACGGTGACGACCAGCGACGTGATCATGGGTTGGTTTTCCTCCGTCAACGAGACGGTCCTGCGGATCATCGGCGCGCGCGTCGCGTACCGTTCGTCCTGCTTGAACGCGGGCACCTCGCCGTGCTCGCGCCGCG
Source organism: uncultured beta proteobacterium (assembly GCA_963823475.1). Lineage (GTDB taxonomy): Bacteria > Pseudomonadota > Gammaproteobacteria > Burkholderiales > Casimicrobiaceae > VBCG01. The sequence goes on along the minus strand of CAWGLS010000009.1, from coordinate 364,488 downwards.
TGGCGCACGACCTGCGTCAACAGCCGCAAGCCCATCGGCGCCAGCGCGCGCTCCCAGAGGTCGCGCGCGGATTCGCCCTTGCCGACAAAGCACCAGTCCTGCGCGGCCACGGCGCCGGCATCCCAGCCGTCGGCCAGGTGGTAGACGGAGCCGCCGGCGATCGGGTCGCCTTCGAGGATCGTCCATTCCACCGCGGCGATGCCGCGATGGCGCGGCAGCAGCGACGGGTGATAGCCGATGCCGCCCAGGCGCGACCGCGCCAGCGCCTCGTTGCTCACCCGCGCGTGCGTGTGCGCGGCGACGATGATGCCGGTGCCGTCGGGAATGGCCTCCGCGGGAACGATCTTGGGATTGGCCAGCACGTGGACGGCGACGCCGTCCTTCTGCGCGGCCACGGCCAGCCGGTCGTCGGCGGCGGGCACCACCACCTGTGCGATGGCGACCCCATCCTTGCGCAACGCCGCGTAGACCGTGGCGCCGAAATAGCGTGACCCGACCACCGTGCACTTCATCGTTTACGTCCTTTTGGTCGCGCCGGCCGCGAAGGCCGCACGTCATGTTCCATGAAAAAGCACGCAATTATAGGAGGCAAACGCGCGCGATCGAGCATGATCGGCGTCAGAATCGAGTGCGGAGTTGCGGCGCCGCGGCGCGAACGCAAGTCAGGCTGCGCGCAGTGCCGCGCGCCAGCGCGGCCGGCACCGCGCGCGGCGATCGCCCATTGAAAAGAGCGCAACGCGGACTGACTATAGGAAGAACCTCGTCCACCGCGGAGTGGCGGCGCCAGTCGCGGCGCCGTCCGCTCTTCCGGCCATGCAGGTACACGTCCCCGACCCCGCGCGCCGCAGCCGCCCTCTCCGCCAGCAGATCCACGCATACCGGCTCCATCCAGTCGCGCGCCGATTTCCGCGCGGCGTGCATCGTGGCGTTGGCGTTCGTCGCCGTCATCGTCGTCATCCACGCGCTCGGGTCGGCGCTGGGGCTCGGCCTGCAGCGTTTCGGCGTGCATCCGCGCGATCTCTTCGGGACTTCCCGGCATCGTGGCGGCACCGCTGCTGCACGGCGATTTCGCGCACCTCATGTCCAACGCGCTGCCGCTGGCCGTCGTCGGCACGGCGATGCTCTACCTGTATCCCGACGCGTCGCGCATCGTGCTGCCGGCGATCTACTTCGGTCCCGGCGTCGCGGTGTGGCTCTTCGCGCGCGACTCCGTGCACATCGGCGCGAGCGGGCTCGTCTATGGTCTCGTCTGCTACGTGTTCGTCGCCGGCATCCTGCGGCGCGACCGGCGCGCGATCGCCGCGTCGCTGCTCGTCGCGTTCATGTACGGCGCGCTGGTGTGGGGCGTGCTGCCGATCCGGATCGGCGTGTCGTGGGAAACGCACCTCGCGGCGGCGCTGATCGGCGTCGCGCTGGCGCTGCGTCCTGCGCGGGCGCGACATTCCGCCGCGCAAGCGCTATTCGTGGGAGGACGAGGCGGATGCGCCAGACGACGACGGCGTCGAGTACGAATACGTGCCCGCCGAGTCCGCGGGCGAGGCCGGCGAAGACGCGCGCCGCCTGCGCGCGGGCGCTTGAACGCGCCTTCCGCCGGCCGTCGATACCGTCAGTGCGCCTGCCGGTTGGCCGACAGGCGCGCCTCGACGGCGGCCACCACTTCGTCGACCGCCGCGGAGTGCATGCCGCGGCGCGCGGCGATGCTCTGCGCGAGGCTGTCCACCCGCTCGATGTCCGGCGCGCCGGCGATCGATGCGACGTTCCCGACGGCAATGGCCGACGACGTGGCGATCCGCGAGCGCGTTGCCGACCCCGTTCGACGTGACCGGTGGCGAAGCGGCGCGGCGCGGAGCGAGGCTCGAGATCATCGTCCCGGCGGACCACGCGACGGTCGTGGACGAGTGGAGCGCCCGCATCGCCGCGAACGGCCGGCATCGCGCGGCGCGGGACTGCGGCCCCGGCGCGTCACTGCATGGCGGGCGCGCTTGCCGCGGCGCGGTCGTCGACGACCAGCTTCAGCTTGCGCGTGCGCGGATCGATCGGCAGCTCGGGCACGACGGTGATGTCGAAGCCGACATTGGCCATCCGCTTGCGTTGCAGGATCACGAACACGCCCTTGCGCGCTTCCTCGGCGCACGCCTCGACCTCGTGCGGCGTCAGTGCCGCATCGACGCGGATCAGCACGCGAAAGTGAGCGTCGTCGAGCAGCCTGATCTGGAAGCCGACCATTCCCGTTACGTGCAACGTGAAGAACGAAAACGGAAGCAGCGGCTCGAGGTGCCCGTCCTGGTTGACGAAATGCATGACGAGCTCCGAGCGTCCGATGATGGACTCGATGGCGAGGTATGGCGGCACCGGCGGCGGCCCCGACGCCGGGCGCACGATGTCCTCCAGCCGGTGACGGATCAGCGGCATCGTCCGGTTGAACAGGTTGGTGATGAGGCAGTGGTCGTCGCGCATTTCGTAGTGGAGGTCGTCGTCGTACAGCACCATCGTCGACGTGCCCGGCGCCGTGATGCCCATCACCAGGTGCTCGGTGGTGCCGTAGGTGCAGCGCACCTGGCAGTTGAACGCCTGCTCGAGGAGCTGGCGGTCGGATGCCGTCATCGTCTCGCCGCCGCCGGTGACGGTCCCCGGCGCGATGTGCAGCCGCCCCGCGCGCTGCTCGACGGCCAGGACCTTCAACGCGGCCACGTAGCCGATCACGAATTCGGGCGAGAACGCGTTCAGCCGCTCGACCGCGCTTTCCAGCGGATCGTTGATCTCGACCATCTCGATGCGCGAAAAGAGGCGGAGCAGCCCCCGCTTGATGACGCCGATCATCCCTACGCCGCCGAAGTGCCCGCCCAGCGCGCCGTAGTAGGCCGTGCGGTAGCGGTGGAACTGGAATTTTCGCGGCGGCGTCCACCCCGGCCGCAGGCCCTGCACCATGCCGCGCGCCCAGTCGGTCTCCGAGTAGACGATGGGGGCCGATGCGCCCGACGTCCCGGACGTGTGGATCACGTGATACGCGCCGAGAAACAGGTTGCGCGCGTCGTGCGAGCCTTCGAGAAAGCGGTCGATCGCCGCGCGCGTGATGCGGCGATCGGTGACGATGCGGTCGAAATGCTCGTTGACGAGCGCGCGCGTCAGGACCGGAAAATTCTCGGGAATGCACGTCGCGACATCGATGCGTTGCGCCTTGATGACGTCCGCGTAGTAGGGCGAGTGGCGCTGCGCATGGGCGACGAGCTTCCTGAACTTCACGAGCTTCTTTGCCACGAGCTCCGCGCGCGTGAGTTTTTCGCTGCGCTCGAACTCGCGCAGTTTCACGATGGCGGTCCAGATTCTTGGCAGCATCGGCCTTGTGTTCCTTGGTGGCGGCGTGGCGGCTTGCAGGCGCCATTCGGCGCGCGATGCAGGCACGGCATCCGCGACGCCGCCGCACGCCGACCTTCCGCCAGCGTATCACGCCGACGCGAGGGCAGTTTCCGTGGGCGGCGACGCCGGCAGGCGCCGCAGCGGCGCGGCGCGCCGCGCGCTTCACGGACCACCTGCCGCGCACGCCGGCGCACGCCGCGTGGGCGGCCCGGCGGGCCTCGCTGAACTACCTTCGTGCTGCGCACTCCGGTGTTCGCCCTTGGGACGGCCCGGCGCGCTGCACTGGACTACCTTCGTGCTGCGCACTCCGGTGTTCGCCCTTGGGACGGCCCGGCGGGCTGACTGGACTACCTTCGTGCTGCGCACTCCGGTGTTCGCCCTTGGGACGGCCCGGCGGGCTGACTGGACTACCTTCGTGCTGCGCACTCCGGTGTTCGCCCTTGGGACGGCCCGGCGGGCTGACTGGACTACCTTCGTGCTGCGCACTCCGGTGTTCGCCCTTGGGACGGCCCGGCGGGCTCACGGCCGGGCGGTCCGCCGGACGTCACGCGGCGCCGGCGGTGTTGCCGGCCGCGCGCCATGGCCACGACGAACGGCGGCACGCCAGATCGACATCGTCGCTACGGGCCGGTGATGATCATCCAGGGCACGCCGAAGCGGTCAGCCGGCATGCCGAAGCTCGACGCGAAGAAGGTCCTGGCGAGAGGCATTTGCACGACGCCGCCTTCGGCGAGCGCCGCGAACCGCCGCTGCGCCTCGGCGTCGTCGGCCACGGTGATCGGCAACGCGAAGCCCGTGAATTCGGCACGGCCGCTGCATTGGCCGTCCGACAGCATGACGACGCTGTCGCCGATGCGCATCTCGGCATGCATCACCTTGTGCTGGGACCCCGGTGGGAGCATCCCCGGCGGATGCGGTTCCGGACTGTCGCTGTAGCGCATCAGCGCCGATGCCCCTTGCCCGGCAGCGCCAAACCGGAAATACTCGGGGTTCTCATGCGAATCGCGGGACCCGAATGACGCAAACGAATGCGGCAGGGCAGCCGTCCCTCGATGCCACCAAGGTCCTGTGGGACGTGCTGGTCGTCGGCACCGGCATGGGGGGAGGAACGCTCGGCCACGCGCTGGCCGTTGCGGGCCAGCGCGTCCTCTTCGTCGAGAAAGGCATCGTCGACACGACATCGGCGGCCGGCACGCTTGGCAGCTATCCCGATGCCGCGCCCGATTTCACGCGGCTGTCGCGTGCCGCGCAGGACGCGGCGATGCTGTCCGGCGGCCGCTCGATCGACGAGGTGGACGACATGTCCACCGGTCGGCTCAAGCGGCATGCCCCGCTGCTGGGCTCCGGCGGCGGCGGCTCCTCCGCGCTCTACGGCATGGCGGCCGAGCGGTTGTTCGCCGCGGATTTCACGCCGCGCGCGCAATACGGCGACATCGGCAGCGCGACGTTGCCCGATGCATGGCCCGTGTCCTACGCCGAGATGGTGCCGTTCTACGAGGCCGCCGAACGGCTGTATGGCGTTCGCGGCGCGCCCGATCCGCTGCGCCCCGGCGACGCCGGCGACAGCCTGCTCCCGCCCGCTGCGATGACCGCCACCAACAGTGCGCTGTTCGACTATTTCGTGCAGCAGCGGCTCCATCCCTATGCCCAGCACTCGGCCTGCGCGCGGCTGCCGGATTGCGCCACCTGCCAGGGTGTCCGCTGCCCGCGGGCGTGCAAGCGCGATGCGCTGAACACCTGCGTGGCGCCGGCCGTCGCGCAGCATGGCGCGCAGGTGCTCGACCGGACGGCGGTCGTGCGGCTCGAGGCCGGCTCGCACGCGCGTGGAGACTGTCCATTGCGAGCGCGACGGCGTCGCGCTCGCGCTGCGCGCGCGCCACATCGTGCTGGCGGCGGGCGCGCTGTTCACGCCGGCGATCCTGCTCGCCTCTGCGGGAGCGCACTGGGCGCGCGGACTTGCCAACGGGTCCGACCAGGTGGGACGCAACCTGATGCGGCACGCGACGCTGCTGTTCCTGTTGCGCCGCGGCCCGCGCGTGGAAGCACACGACAACGCGAAGGAGTTGTCGCTCAACGACTTCTACCTGCCTGGCCGCGCCACGGCCGACAAGCTGGGCACGCTGCAGTCGCTGGGACCGCTGCCGCCGGTGGGCGTGGCGATCAACCGTGTACCGCGCCTGCTGCGCGCGCTGGCGTCGCCCGTGCTGCGGCGGCTATGGACGCGGCGCATCGATCGCTCGCCCGTACTGGCGGCGATCATGGAGGACCTGCCGCATGCCGACAACCGCGTGACGCCCGGCACGCCGTTCACCAGCGGCAGCCGGCAGCGGATCCGCCTGCACTACAAGCTGCACGCGCACGACGCGCGACGCGCCGATTCGTTTCGCCGGATTTTAGTCGAGCTGCTGGCGCCGTTCGCGCCGCGGGCGCTTTCGCTCGCGCACCGGAACATCGCGCTCGCCCACGCCTGCGGGACCTGCCGCTTCGGCCACGATCCGGCGACGAGCGTGCTCGACGCCTTCAATCGCGCGCACGAACTGGACAATCTCTACGTGGCCGATGCGTCGTTCTTTCCGTCGAGCGGCGGCATCAATCCGGCGCTGACCGTGGCGGCCAACGCGCTGCGCGTCGCGGCGCACCTGCGCGGCCGCCTGTAGACCGCGAGGCGAATAGTGTCCCGAAATTTCTGAGTCGGGACACTCCGGGGGCGCGCGGTCAGGCGGGCCGGAAGGTGGGATCGCCGCGGACGGGCAGGCCCGCCTTGCGGTAGATGGCGTCGATCACGCGCATCGCCGCGGCGCCTTCGGCGGCGGACGTCGGTGGCATGGGGCCGCCGCGCGCCGCCGCCGCGAATGCGCGCAGCTGGTGCTCGAACGTCGACGGCCCGGCCGGCAGCTTCTCGACGGCGCGTCCCGCCGGCGTCGTCAGGATCAGCCGGTGAAAGAGCTGCGGCGCCAGCGGATTGCGCACCGTCAGCTGCCCGCGCTCGCCGACGACATGAACCGCCGCACGCAGGAGCTGCGGCGACAGCAGCGCGCAACGAATCCGTGCGGTCACCTCGTCGGGAAAGCGCAATGACGCATCCATCGCGCGGTCGACTCCGGGGGAGCGCAGCCGGGCTGCGGCCGCCGTCACCTCCGGCTCGCCGGGCACGAGGAAGCGCGCGAGGTTGACGGCATAGCTGCCGAGGTCCATCAGCGCGCCGCCGCCCAGCGCGTACTGGTAGCGGATGTCGCTGCCGGCGAAGATCGGAACGCAGATGACGATGTCGACCGATCGCAAGCGGCCGAGCTGCGCCACGCATTCGCGCATGCGCGCGGCCAGCGGGTGGTAGCGGTAGTGCATGCCCTCGGCGAAGATGCCGGACGCGCCCGCCGCCGCCTCCACGATCGTGTCCGCCTCGGTCGCGTTGGAGGCCAGCGGCTTTTCGCACAGCACGTGCTTGCCGGCAGCGAGCGCGCGCACCGCCCACTGCGCATGCAGGCTGTTCGGCAACGCGATATAGACGGCGTCGATGCCGGGATCGTCGATCATCTCCGCATACGACGCGTGGACTTGCGGCAGGCCGTGGCGGTGGGCGTAGGCGCGCGCGCGTTGCGGATCGCGCGCCGCGACGGATTGCACGACGATTTCGGGCACGCGGCGCGCCGGACGCAACAGCGCGAAACGCGCGACGCGCGCCGCCCCCAGGATGCCGAAGCGCAGTGGTGAATTCATGCCGCAGTTTGCCGCGAGTGACTGGCCGCGGTCAATGCACGCACGACAGTCGTGCAGTGGCCAACGCGCGCGCCGGCCGGCGGTCCCCGGTCACGCGTTGCAGCGCTACGACGGGCACATCGCGCCGGTCTTGACCCACGCGTCGATGAGGGCGCCCATCTGCCTTTGCGTGCCCGGCGCGGGCGTGCGGCCGGCGCCGGGCGCCCACGCCCAGCCGACGAGCGAGTCCAGCGCGATGTGCTCGTGGATCTGCGCCAGCGTGCGGCCGCCATTGCGCGCCGGATCCTTGATCTGCGCGCAGATCTGCGCGGGCGTCTTGCCCTGCCACGCCATCGAGGGCGGCGCCAGGTGCCAATGCGCGTGACCGGGCACGCGGCCGGGCTCGAAGTTGCTGGCCTGGTGGCAGGTGCCGCAGCGCATCGACACCGAGCCGAAGCCATCCTTGCCGCGCTCGACGGGCGGCTGGTGCAGGCGGGTCGTCGCGAGTTCGCCCTGCGACGGGCGGTCCCCGACCGGATGGCAGTTGACGCAGCGCGGATGCATCAGCACCTTGCTGGCTTCGACGAAAATGGCCGCCGAGCGCGTGGCGGGATCGGCGATGCCGGCGAAGCTTTCGGGAGTGGCAAGCGTCGTCGGCGGGTCGGCCGCGAGCGGCGCGCCCTGCACGGACAGCGCGAGCGCGGCGGCGGCGGCGAGCAGCGCCAGGCGCGACTGCGTTTTCATCGTCGGGAGTCCAAGGGTGCGCGGTCGCGGGTCATGCGAGATAGCGCTTCGCATCGGCGAGGATCACGTCGCGCACGGCTTCGTGGTACTTGACGTAGCCGGTGCAGCGGCACAGGTGGCCGTCGAGCGCCTCGAGGATCGTCTTTTCGAGATCCGCGCGCGGCACCGGCGTCTTGGCGAGCCGCTCGAGCAGCACCTGGCCTTCGTTCAGGAAGCCGGCCGTGCAATAGCCGCACTGGAACGAAAAATGGGTGACGAACGCCTGTTGCAGCGGCGTGAGTTCGCCGTTGCGCGCATGGCCTTCGACGGTGCGGATCGACTGGCCGTTGAACACGACGGCGGGCACGATGCACGTGGGACTCGTGCGGCTCGTGCCGTCGGGGTTGTCGACGATGACGGCGCACGACAGGCACTGCGCGGCGCCGCAGCCGAACTTGGTGCCGGTCATGCCGAGCTTCTCGCGCAGGAAGTCGTTCATCGTCAGCTCGTCGCGCACTTCCACCGGGCCGTGCGGCTGACCGTTGATCGTGATGCGGAATGTCGTCACTCGAGGCTCCCTCTGAGCATGGCGGGGGTGACCGGCAGCGACGCGAAGCGGCGGCCGGTCGCGTCGAAGATGGCGTTGAGGATCGCCGGCACGACCGGAATCATCACCACTTCCGCCATGCCCTTGGGTTCGTCGCCCGCCGCCACCGGCGGCAGTATCTCGGTTTCGAGCGTCGAGAGCGGCAGGTCCGACGCGCGCGCGATCACGTACTGGCCGAGGTTCCACTTGCCGTTGCCGGGGCCGTCTTCGTACGGCGGCAGCGTTTCGAGCAGCGCGTAGCCGACGCCCATCGCGAAGCCGCCCTGCATCTGGCCGCGCACGACCTCGGGCACCAGCGCGGTCCCGCACTCGACGACGCTGTAGCCGCGGGCGACGCGCACGTTGCCGGTCGCGCGCTCGATCTCGACGCGGACGACCGTGCCGCAGACCGACGAATAGCTCGTTCCGAACCGGTTGTTCACGGTCGGCGGGAAGCGGACGTTGCGGCGGTCGATGCGCTTGAACGCGCCGCCGCCCGCCCGCACCGCGAGCGCGTCGATCCTGGCGGTCCACGGGACGCCCGCGACGGCGAACGTCGCCTGCGCCCATTCCCACCGCGAGAAAGCGTGGACCATCGCGCCGGTGACGAAGCCGCGCGCGTGCGCCTTCGCCGCCAGCGCGTCCAGCGACAGCGGCGGCAGGCCCGCCAGCGTCAGCTGTTCATCCTTCCAGCGCGCGGCCTCCCACTGCGCCGCGCGCGGATCGCCGGCGGCGATGCCCCAGGTCTCGAGGGCGGCGGGCCACAGTCCGAAGCGGAAAATGATGCGTGCGGCTTCACCCACGCCGTGGGTGCCGACGTGCGCGCCGACCGACGAACTCGACGGCGAGCTGATGTTCGGCACCCAGCGCGGATTGCGCGCGGCCGCGTCCTGTGTTGCCTGGTCCATCGTGTAGGGATCGCCGCTACTCACGAGTCCCAACTCGGCATACATCTCGATCTGCGCGACGGCGATCTCGTCGGCGACCGCGCCCAGATGCAGCGCCGCGCGGTTGGCGAGCGCGGTGCCGACGGCGTTGCCCATCTCCACCGAGTCGCTGAACAGAGCGATGCGGCCGTCCGGCGCGAGTTCGACGCGCGCCTGCGAGCAGTCGGCGCCGCTGCCGTAGTCCTTGGTGACGCAGGCCACCCCGGTGCCGACGAGGAGGCCCGGCTGCTGCTGCCCGCGCGTCTTTTCCGCCGCGCGCTGCGTCCAGATCGGATGCTGTTCGAGCTTGTCGAGGATCTCGGGCGTGCGCACGGGGCCGAAGTACGTATTGCCCGCCAGCGTGCGGCCGTCCGTTGGCAGCGCGTTGCGGCGGCGGAAGTCGATCGGGTCGAGCTTGAGCGCAACCGCCGCCTCGTCGATCAGCACTTCGAGCGCCGTCATCGACTGCAGCGTGCCGTAGCCGCGCATCGAGCCTGCCGTCACGCCGCGCGAATGGACGGCGACCGTCGTGACGTCGACCTTCGGAATGTCGTAGATGCCGATCGCGCCGGCGGCGGCGACATCGGCCACGCTGCCCGAATAGTTGGCGAGGCCGCCGCCGTCCAGCACATGGTCGGCCGCGAACGCGCGGATCCTGCCGCTCGCGCGGTCGACGCCGATCCGCGACCGCATCGTGAACGCGTGGCGCTTGATGCCCGCCTGGAACTGCTGGTAGCGATCGTGGGCGAGCCGGACCGGGCGGCCGGGCAGGAACAGCGCGGCCAGCGCGACGTAGAGCGGAAAGGTCGTGTGGTCGCGGCCGCCGAAGCCGCCGCCGACATAGGCGAACTGCAGGTTGATGTGCGCCGGCTTGAATCCGCCGCGCGCGCGGCCGAGCAGAAACGCCACCGAGTCCGCGCACTCGAACGGCGACTGCACGCCGACCACCATTTCGAGGGACTTCCTGCCGGTGTCGAACCACGCGAGCCCGCCCTCGGGCTCGAGGAACATCGGGTCGATCGACTGCGTGGCGAACTCGCGGTCCAGCACCAGCAGGCCGGGATTGTTCGCCGCGAGTTCGGCGCGGATCTGGTCGCCGTAGAACGTGGCCTGGGCGTCGGCACGGCCGGTGCGGCTGGGCAGCGCCCAGACCGGCGAGTCCGCCTTGCGGAACCGCACCGGGCGCACCCAGCCCGCCTTCAGCGGCGAGTAGACGTCGGGCGCGCCGGGCGTCGGCCCGGCGACCCGCACGAAGCGATTGGAGCCGTACGGCGGCATCGCGACCGGCGGCGTCTCCTTGCCGAACTTGACGACCGGGGCGTCACGCAGCGCGCCGCGCGCCTGATCGAAGGCGTCGAACGTCTCGAACAGCAGCAGCGCCACCGGCTGGCCGAGATAGAGCGGTGTCTTGCCGACCGGGCAGAAGAGATCGCCGCGATAGAACCCGGGCACGCGCACGCCGATGCGCGCGACGTCGGCGGCGGTGACGACGGCCGCGGGTTTCAGGGCGCCGGTGAGCCGCGACAGGTCGATGCCGGTGTAGATGTGCGTTGCATCGGCGGCGCGCAGCAGCAGCGCATGCGCCGTCGTCGACGGCCAGCCGGGCAGGTCCGCCGCCCGGAAATCCGAAGCATAGAGCTTGGCGCCGGTGACCTTGGCCATGCCGTCGATGCGGCCCGCGCCGGTCGCCGACGGATTCCATCCTTGCCGGCCGGGCAACGTCTCGCGCGCCGCGAACGTCGGTTCGGTCGCTGTCGCGAGCCGGGAAACGGTCAGCGCAATGCCGCTCGCCGTCACTGTCTTGACGAACTCTCGTCGCGAAAATTCCATGCGGGTGCCTTGTCGTTTGAGGAGTCGGTCGTGGACGAACGGGGTGCGGCGCGCTGCTTGCCGGCTAGGCGAGACGCGTGCACGCCGCGGTGCTGCAGCGGCGGACGCGCGGGCGAGTGGTGGAGTGGTCGCGGACGGGTGTGGCGGGCGGGCGTGCACGCGATGTGCGGCCCATTGCTCGGGTTCGGATCACTGTGGCCTTTTTCTACATCGCTGCTCGCGGTCGGGCACTCCCTGCGGGAGAGCCGCCACGGGAGTGCATTGCACGCGAATCGGCAACCGCAGACGAACTCACGCCGACGCGCATCTTATGTGTTCGCGATCGGTCCCACAAGCAATGTCCGTGCCGTGTACTCGGGTCGCGCATCGTCGGCCCACGTGACGAGCCATTGATCGGCGTCTTCGATGGTATGGAACTTGCGTACAGTGCTGGCTTGCACGCGGTTCCGCATGCAAGGGACGCACGGATTACCACGGAGACGATTGATGAAACGAGCATTGCTGGCAACGGCGCTGATGACGCTGTGCGTTACCTCGGGGTTCACGGCGACCACGGCCGCTGCCGCGGACCTGTCGCCCGATCTGAAGCAGATCGTCGGCACGCCGAGCCGCACGCGCGGCGGACTTCGCCACGCAGAACATCCTGCAGCTCAACAAGACGATGTTCGAGCTCTATGGCGACGCCGGCAAGATCTTCACGACGAACATCCGCGCGAAGCATCCGATCATCCTCGGGCTGTTCTCCGGGGCCGGGGGCCGCTTCATCCTCTATCGTCCGGGCATGCCGCCGCTCGAGGCGCCGTCGGTGCCGCTTTCCTACCAGCTCTTGAAGTCGGTCGGCCACAGCACGATGGCCGTCTCGGAAGTCGTGCTGCCGTATCTCGACAATCCGAACGACACGTCGTGGAAGGGATCGATGCTGTCGTACCGCAGCCGCATGCAGTCCGCGCTCGACACGCTGGCCGCGCTGCCGATGCAGGCCGACTGGCGCGAGAACAACCGCCTGATCCTGCAGAACAACATCGCGTTCATGGACGATTGCGTCGCGAAGGGCGTCATCGCCTACTCGTCGCTGCAGGCGTTCGCGAAAAAGCAGGCGCCGCTGCTGAAGCTCAATGTCGAGTGGGCCGCCGAAACGCAGGTGGCGCACTGGATGACGGTGCTCGCCGACTGGAAGAAGATGATCGGGGCCGACTGGGACAAGACGTACGCCGCCAGCAACACGATCTACGTGGCGCGGCAGAACAACGTGCTCTACAGCGTGCTCGCGCAGTTCTTCGGCCCGGAGGCGCTCAACAACCGGCTGATCCTGATCGAGACGGTGTCGTTCACGACGACGCCGGAAGACATGCTCGAGTCGCTGACGCGCATCGTGGCCGACCGCTCGGTGGGTGAACTCTTCTTCGGCAACTACTACCTGATGGACTACGAGCTGATGGGCGGCAGCGCGCGCCGTGCGATCATCGCCGAGAACGCGAAGCGCGGCACCACGCCCTTCCTGCCGCCGTCGGTGCCGTTCGGTCGCGGCAATGGCCGATGTTCGTCACGCCGGGTCCGGGTGCGGCGACGATCTACGACCTCAAGTGACGTAACGACTGCTGGGGTCAGAGCTGCAAGTATCGGCGCTTTCAAACGCGCGGCATTCCGCACGCAATCCCGGCCGATACTTGCAGCTCTGACCCCAAGCATAGGGAACGCTGCAACCCCGGACTGTCGGCGGCCGCAGGCATCGCATGGAGGACAGCGGGCGCGAAAAAGACGGGCTTGCGCGGCGCCGACCCGGCCGGCGGCGTACCGCGTGCGTCTGACCACCGCGCCCCTGCGGCGGCTACACCGCTACGCGATGCAGGCGAATACCGCCAGCACGATCACCAGCGCCAGAAACTGCCAACCCGGCCGCTCGGCGGCGTCGTCGTTGCGGTGGGCGGCATCATTGATCCTGATGCCCGCGTCCTCGCCGTTCGTCACCATGGGGCACCTTCGCCTCGTTGTCGGAGCACCCTTCAGGTGGCGACCCGTGTCGCCTCGGCGCCTGCGTCGTCATGGGTGGATTGTGGGCGTTTGCCGGGCGCGCACCTTGATCGCGGGCAATCCAAAGCGCCTGCCCGGGCGTCAAAAGACGGCCGTTGGCGGCTTCGACGATGGCGCGGGCGGGCAGCAGGCGCCCAGGGCGCCGTCGAAAAAAGACCCCCGCATCGCTGCGGGGGCAATCCCGCAGGCTGCGCGGGAGGGGAGCCGTACGGGCAACGCGCATCGAGCGGCTGCCCGGCGATGAAGCCCTGGCGTCCTGCATGAAGAACACGACGGTCAGCAGCGCGTATACCGGCGTGAGCGACCGACGGCCGTTCGAAGGAGGAAGGCGTCCCGAACGCACATGCCATGGCTTTGCCATGGACAAGCGAAATCAACCGGCATGCCTGCTCGAACAGCGCCTCCGTTACTCACGCCAATCATACAATCGGAGCCGACCCCGCGGAACCTGGTGACTTCCGCATCGTTGCGTGTTCGATCGCGCAGGGATGCACACGAGCACCCCGACGGTCGCAAGCAGACGGCACTTGGCAATGATCCGGCGGGCCGCGTGCGTTGAATCGAAGCTGCGCCGCATGGCGGCCCGGCACGCAGGCGCGTCCTCCGCGTGCCGTCCCGTGCGCAAGTTGTCGCGGGCGGCGCCAGTCATTACAATCGGCCGGATGCGCGTCGACAGAAACGCGCCATCAGTGGGCCGCGCCGCAGCGAGCCGACATCCGGGAGGTCTCGATGTTACGTGCAGTGAGTTCGGTCGCCACGCTCTTTCTGTTCTGGGTGGCGCTGTCGGGATACTTCACGCCTTTTCTGCTGAGTGCGGGACTCGCGTCCGCGATTGCCGTCGTGTGGCTCGCGCATCGGATGGCCGTGGTCGACCATGAAGGTCATCCCATCCAACTCGGCCCGGCGGCGAGCGTCTACTGGCCATGGCTGGCGAAGGAGATCGTGAAGTCGGCGTGGGACGTGACGAAAGTCATCCTGAACCCGCGGTTGCCGATCCAGCCGGCGCTGGTGCGCTTCAAGCCGTCGCAGCGTACGGAGGTCGGGCTCGCGACGCACGCCAACTCGATCACGCTCACGCCGGGGACGATTTCGGTCGAAGTGGGACGCAATGAATTCCTGGTCCATGCGCTGACGCCGCAGGCGCCGACGGCGTGCAAAACGGCGACATGGACGCGCGCGTCACCCGTTTCGAGTCGCGCGCCTGATGTTCGCCGCGGCCGCACTGGCGCTCCTGGTCACCCTTGCGCTCGCGCTGGTGCGCGCGATCCTCGGCCCCACGGTCTTCGATCGGGCACAGGCGGCCAACACGATCGGCACCGTGGCGGCGCTGCTGCTCGCCGTGATCGGCTTCCTCACCGGCCGCCCGGAATTCCTCGATCTCGCGATCGTCTACGGTCTGCTGAACCTGATCGGGACCATCGCGGTGCTCAAGTATTTCCGCTACGGTGATCTCGGAGATCCGGGCGAGACCGAAGAGCCGCACCGCTCATGATCGCGGTCGCCGACGCCGCCAGCTGGCTGCTGCTCGTCGCGGGCGGCTTCTTCTGCATCGTGGGCGGCATCGGCCTCGTCCGCATGCCGGACTTCTACACGCGCATGCACGCGGCGAGCGTGACCGACACCCTTGGCGCCGGGCTGATGCTGCTCGGGATGATGGTGCAGGCCGGCCTGTCGCTGGTGACGGCGAAGCTGGTGATCGTCGGATTGCTGATCTTCTTCTCCAGTCCCGCCGCCACGCATGCGCTGGCGAAGGCGGGAATGACGCGCGGCAGTCGAGCCGCTGCTCGGGCCACGGGAGCGCGCGCCATCGAAGCGCTGATCGTCAATGTGCTGCTGGCAATGATGGCGGTGGTCACGGTCGCCATCGCGATCCAGGGCAATCTCTTCGCCGTTGTCATTCTCGGAAGCGTCTACAGTTTCCTGATGGCGACGGCGCTCGTCGCGCTCGATGCGGTGGATGTGGCGATGACCGAGGCGTCGGTGGGTGCCGGCATCTCCACGGTACTGCTGTTGAGCGCCCTTTATCTTGTTCGCGGCGACGAGCAGAAGCCGCGCTCCCGGCCCTGGCTGCCGCTGGCCGCGAGCATCGCGATGGCCGGGATGCTGGTCTACGGCACCTTCGAACTGCCGGCATTCTCCGATCCCGCCGCGCCGATCCACAACCACGTCGTGCCGCGCTACATCAACGACGCGATGCGCGAGACCGGCGTGCCGAACATCGTGACCGCCGTGCTCGCGAGCTATCGCGGTTACGACACGCTGGGCGAGACGACCGTGGTGTTCACCGCGGGCGCGGGCGTGATCGCCTTGTTGCGCCGCCGCCGGCGCAACGCGAAGGACGAGGCGCAACGATGAGACAGTACCTCGTGCTGCGCGTGGTCGCGAAGATCATGATTCCGTTCATGCTGCTGTTCGCGCTCTACGTCCAGTTTCACGGCGACTTCGGCCCCGGCGGCGGCTTCCAGGCCGGCGTCATCATCGCCGCGGCGATCATTTTCTACGCGATCGTCTTCGGGCTCCCGACCGCGCGCCGCGTGGTCCCCGATTGGCTGGTCGAGACCTGCCTCGCCTCGGGCGTGCTGATATACGCAGGCGTCGGACTGATCGGCATCTTCCTCGGCGGCAATTTTCTCGACTACTTCGTGCTCGACCACGACCCGGTCCATGGCCAGCACCGCGGGATCTTCTGGGTCGAGGTCGGGGTGTGCGTCACCGTGGCCGGCGTGATGCTCAAGATCTTCTACATGTTTGCAGCCCGCCGCCGGGAAGGCGACGACGAATGAGCTGTGTTGAGCCATTTCAGCTACTGGATCACGATGTTCCTGCTGGCCGCCGGACTCTACATCGTGATTGCGCGCGGCCACCTGGTGAAGAAGCTGATCGGCCTCTCGATCTTCCAGACCTCGGTCTACCTGCTGTACGTCGCCCCCGGCAAGCTGATCGGCGGCACGGCACCGATCGTCGAGCGATAAGTTCGCCGTGTACTCGAATCCGCTGCCGCACGTCCTCATCCTGACGGCGATCGTCGTCGGCATCGCGACCCTCGCGCTTGGTCTGGCGCTGGTCGTACGCATCCGCGAAGCGTACGGCACCGCCGAGGAGGACGAGATCCTCGACCTCGACCAAGCCGTCGGCACGCGAAGCCGACCGGACGTGATCGACGCCGCATCTGCCGGTCCTGCAGGTCGTGGTGCCGCTGGTTTCGGCGCCACTGATCGTCCTGTTTCGCAGCGCCCGCGCGGGTTGGCTGATCGCCGTCGGTGCGAGTGCCTTTTCGCTCGCATTCGGCGATCGCGATCCTGCTGGACGTGCAGGACGCCGGCGTCATTTCAGCTACGCGATCGGGAACTGGCCGCCGCCGTGGGGCATCGAGTACCGCATCGACGCCGCGAACAGCTTCCTGCTCGTGCTGCTCGGCCTCGTGGCCACGGTCGTTGCGCTCTACGCGCGGACGAGCGTCGCGGCCGAAGTCCCGGACGAGCAACGCTACCTCTTCTACGCCATGTACTGCCTGTGCCTCGCGGGCCTCGCCGGCATCACGGTCACCGGCGATGCGTTCAACGTCTTCGTGTTCCTCGAGATCTCGTCGCTGTCGAGCTACGTGCTGATCGCGCTGGGCCGCGACCGCCGGGCGCTGCTCGCCGCCTATCAGTACCTGATCCTGGGGACGATCGGTGCCACGTTCATCGTGATCGGCATCGGCCTCCTGTACCTCGTGACGGGCACGCTCAACATCCGGGACATCGCGACGCGCATCGGCGCCGTGGAAGAGACGCGCCCCGTGCTCGCGGCGCTGGCGTTCCTGACCGTCGGCATTTCGCTCAAGGCCGCGCTGTTTCCGCTGCACATGTGGCTGCCCGGCGCCTACGCCTATGCACCATCGGCCGTGTCCTCGTTCCTGGCCGCGACGGCGACCAAGGTGTCGCTCTATGTACTGCTGCGGTTCTACTTCAGCGTCTTTGGCGCCGCCTACGTTTTCGGTGCGCTGCCGATGGGCAACATCCTTCTGGGGCTGTCGCTGGCGGCGATGTTCATCGCATCGACCGCCGCCTGCTTCCAGTCCGACTCTGAAGCGCGTGCTCGCGTATTCGAGCGTCGCCCAGATCGGCTACATCACGCTCGGCATCAGCTTCGCCAGCAAGACCGGGCTCACCGCCGGCATCGTCCATCTGTTCAATCACGGCGTAACGAAGGGGGCGCTCTTCATGCTCGTGGGCGCGGCCGCCTTCCGATTGCGCGGCGTCCGCCTCGATGACATGGGCGGCCTCGCCAAGTCCATGCCGATCACCTGCGCGGGAATCGTGCTCGGCGGCTTCAGCCTGATCGGCGTGCCAGGAACCGCCGGCTTCGTGACCAAGTGGTATCTCGTGCTCGCCGCGCTGGAGGCGGGCGCGTGGTGGATCGCGTTCATGCCGGTCGCCAGTTCGCTGCTCGCCGTTGTCTACGTGTGGCGATTCGTCGAAGTCGCGTATTTCCGCACGCCGTCCGAACATGTGGCCCAGTCTGCACGAGGCGCCGCCCGGCCTGCTGGTGCCCGCCGGTCTCCTGCTCGTCGCGGTCGTGTACTTCGGCGTTGATCCCACGCTCACGATCGACGCGGCGGCGCGTGCCGCCGAATCGCTGCTCGGAGGGGGGCGGTGAGCGCGCAGGCGGCGATCCTGGCGGCCGTCGCGCTACCGCTCGCGGGCGCATTGCTGATCGCCATCGTCGGCCGTTCTCCGAACCTGCGGGAGGGGGTGACGCTCGCCACTGCCGCGGCGCTGTTCGCGATCGTGGCCACACTGTACCCGTCGGTCGCGGCGGGTCAGCGGCCGGCCGTCGTGCTCTTCGACATGCTGCCGGGGATGCCGATGGCCTTTGCCGTCGAGCCGCTGGGGCTGCTGTTCGCGCTGGTTGCCTCCGGACTGTGGATCGTGAACTCGCTGTACTCGATCGGATACATGCGCGGCAACGGCGAGCAGCACCAGACGCGTTTCTACGTCTGCTTTGCCGGCGCCATCGCGGCGACGATGGGTGTGGCGTTCGCCGCCAACGGACTGACGCTGTTCCTGTTCTACGAAATGCTCACGCTGGTCACCTATCCGCTCGTGACGCACCACGGCACGGAAGAGGCGAAGCGTGCCGGCCGCATCTACCTCGGCGTCCTGCTCACGACGTCCATGCTGTTCTTCCTCGTGGCGCTGGTGGCGACGTGGCAGGTCGCCGGCACGCTCGACTTCACGGCCGGAGGCATCCTGCACGGCCGGCTCGGCAACGCCGCCACCGGGGGCTTGCTCGCTCTGTACATGTTCGGCATCGGCAAGGCGGCGCTGATGCCGTTCCATCGCTGGCTGCCGGCGGCGATGGTGGCGCCGACGCCCGTGAGCGCGCTATTGCATGCGGTGGCGGTGGTCAAGGCCGGCGTGTTCACCGTGGTGAAGGTGATCGTGTACATCTTCGGCGTCGAGAACATCGCCGGCCTGGCCAGCGTCGACTGGCTGCCGACCGTCGCCGGCTTCACGATCGTCGCGGCGTCGATCGTCGCGCTGCGCGCGGACAACCTGAAGCGCCGGCTCGCCTATTCGACGGTGAGCCAGCTCTCGTACGTCGTGCTCGCGGCGGCACTCCTCACGCCGCTGTCGGTGATCGGCGCCGCGCTGCACATTGCCGCGCACGCCTTCGGCAAGATCACGCTGTTCTTCGCCGCCGGTGCAATCTACACCGCCGCCCACAAGACAGAGGTCAGCCAGCTCGACGGCATCGGCCGGCGGATGCCGTGGACGATGGCCGCGTTCGCCGTCGGCGCCTTGTCGATGATCGGCCTGCCGCCGACCGCGGGCTTCGTCAGCAAGTGGTTCATCCTTTCCGGCGCCGTCACGTCCGGGCAATGGGCGGCGGTGGCCGTGATCGTCGTCAGCACGCTGCTGACCGCCGGCTACTTCCTGCCCATCGTGTACCGCGCATTCTTCCGTCCGGCCCCCGCCGACGGATGGTCACGGTCACGGCGAGGCGCCGGCGACGATGGTCGTCGCGCTGATGGCAACCGCGGCGCTGACCATTCTCATGTTCTTCTTCGCGGACCTGCTGCTGGCGCTTGCGCGGCAGCTCGTCGGAGGCTAGCGATGGAACCGCACTGGCTGGTAAGGCCGCGCACGATCCGACTGCTGTGGACGCTGTTCGCATTCGTACTGGCGTTGACGGTGGGCGCGGAATTTTTCGTCAGCGAGCCCGCGCACGAGGGCCTGGCCCACACCTTTGGCTTCGGCGCCTGGTTCGGCTTCGGCGCATGTGCGGCGCTGATCCTGTTCGCCAAGGCGCTCGGCGTGTTCCTCAAGCGTCCCGACAACTACTACGACACCGGCGATGACTGAGTTCCTGCATCCGGGATTGCTGCTCGTCGCGGCCGGCGTCGCGTTGGTTCCGCTGCGCGGTCGCGCGCGTGCAGCGCTGACGCTGCTGGCACCCGCGGTGGCGGTGGCGCTCGTGCTCGCGCTGCCCGACGGCCAGATCTGGACGGGCAGTTTCCTCGGCTATCCGATCGTGCCGTTCGCGGTGGATCGGCTGTCGCGGCTGTTTGCGCTGGTGTTCGCGGTGATGGCGTTCGGCGGCGGCCTGTTCGCACTGAAGCAGGCGAGCCGCGTCGAATTGCCGGCGGCGTTCGTTTACGCGGGGTCGGCGATCGGCGTGACGCTGGCCGGCGACCTGCTCACCGTGTTCGTGTTCTGGGAGTTGATGGCGGTTGGCTCCACGCTCGTGATCTGGAGCGCCGGAACGAAGGAGGCCTACCGCGCGAGCATGCGTTACGCGATGGTCCACCTGGCGGGCGGCGTCGTGCTGATGGCGGGCATCGTCGGGCACGTCGCCGCGACCGGCTCGACCGCGTTCGAGCGCATCGCGCTCGATTCGCCGGCGCACTGGCTGATCCTCGTTCGGCTTCCTCGTCAACGCCGGCGCGCCGCCGTTCTCCGCCTGGCTGCCGGACGCCTATCCCGAGGCGTCGTGGAGCGGCACCGTGTTCCTGTCGGCGTTCACGACCAAGACCGCCGTGTACGTGCTGCTGCGGGGATTTCCCGGCACCGAGCTGCTGATGTACGTCGGGCTGGTCATGGTCTTCTACGGCATCGTGTACGCGCTGCTCGAGAACGACATGCGCCGCATCCTCGCCTACAGCATCGTGAACCAGGTCGGCTTCATGCTGGTCGGGCATCGGCATCGGGACGCAGATGTCGCTCAACGGCGCCGCCGCGCACGCGTTCACCCACATCCTGTACAAGGCGCTGCTGCTGATGTCGGCCGGCGCGGTGCTGTACGAGACCGGGCGCCGCGAAGTGCACGGATCTGGGCGGCCTGTTCCGGACCATGCCGCTGACGATGGTCTGCGGCACGATCGGCGCGCTCTCGATTTCGTCGTTTCCGCTGACGTCGGGCTTCGTCAGCAAGTCCATGGTCGCGCAGGCCGCGCTGGACGGACATCTCGAGGTCGTCTGGCTGCTGCTGGCGGCGGCCTCCGCCGGCGTGTTCCTGCACGCCGGGATCAAGTTTCCCTGGTTCGTCTTCTTCCAGAAGGACTCGGGACTGCGCCCGCCCGATCCGCCATGGAGCCAGCGGCTCGCGATGTTGCTGTTCGCGGCGCTGTGCATCGGGCTCGGCGTCTTCTACGAGCCGCTGTACCGGCTGCTGCCGTTTCCCGTCGACTACGTGCCGTACACCGGCGCCCACGTCGTCGGCATGCTCCAACTGCTGCTGTTCTCCGGGCTCGCGTTCTTCGTCATGCTGCCGCTGCTCAAGCGGACGCTGACGATCACGCTCGACACCGATTGGTTCTACCGACGGCTCGGTCCGCTGCTCGTGTCCGTACTGGAACGCATGATCGTGGCGGGCGACCGATTGGTCCGCCAGGCATCGCTTGGCACCGTGCGTGCGGGCCTGCGCGCCATGGGCATCGGCACTCGGCGAGCGCGGCCGCCTCGCCCGCGCGACGAGCACGGCGACCATGGTCACCTGGGTCGCCGTCTTGCTGACGTTGTACTTGCTGTTCTACTACGCACATTAACGCATAGCGCTACGCGAATCGCCGTACGCAAAGCCCCTATTCGCGTTCGTGCAGCGAAGTTTCCAGCGAAAGCCGGATGAGGTCGGGCAGCCGCTCGACGTCGAGCTTGTCCATCAGGCGCGCCTTGTAGACCTCGACGGTGCGCGGGCTGATGCCCAGTTCCTGCGCGACTTCGCGGTTGTGGCGACCGTCGACGACCAGCGCCAGCACCTCGCGCTCGCGCGGCGTGAGCCGCGCGAGCCGGCGATCCGTTTCCGCCTGGCGCGCTACGGTCGCTTCGGTCGCTTCGCGCCTGTTCGGCGGCGTTCTCGAGCACCGACAGCAGCACGGAGTCGTCGATGGGTTTTTCGATGAAGTCCAGCGCACCGGCCTTCAGCGCGTTGCGGGCGGACGCGGCGTCGCCGTGCGCGGTGACCATGACGATCGGCCAGCGCAATTCGCGCGCGGCCAGTTCGGCCTGCACTTCGGCGCCGCTTATGCCCGGCATCCGCAGGTCGAGCAGCACGATCGCGCTGCGTAGCGCGGGGTCGAGCTCCGCCAGGAACGCCTCGCCGGACGCGAACGACTTCGACGAATAGCCGTGCAGCCGCAGCAGCAGGCACAGCGAATCGGCGACGGCGTGGTCGTCGTCGACGACGTAGACAAGGGGTCGGCCAGGCATGCGCACTCGCTCCAACGATGAAGGAATCAGCGCGCAACCGGAAGAGTAAGGCAAAACGACGCGCCGGTGGCAGTTGGGCTCGAGCCACAGCCGTCCGCCATGCGCTTCGACGATCGTGCGGCTGATCGCGAGGCCAAGTCCCAGCCCCTGCGTCTTGCTCGTGGCGAGCGGCTGGAACAGCGTTCGCCGTCATTTCCGGCGCGACGCCGGGCCCGTCGTCGGCGACCGTGAGCACGACGGTGTCGCCGTTCGCGGTGGCGCCCAGCCGGATGGTGCGGCTGCCCGGCATGCCCTTCAGCGCGTCGATCGCGTTGGCGATCAGGTTGTGCAGCACCGTCTCGATCTGCACGCTGTCGCCGGTCACGTCGGGCAGGCCCGGGCGCAGCATTGACGACCATCGTCACGCCGTGGCGGAGCGCGCGTGCGCGCGCCGCGTCGGCGGCGGCGTCGAGCAGCCACACCGGCGACAACCGCTGCTGGCGCACGGAGCCGCTGCGGACGAATTCGCGCAGCCGGCGCACCACGGTGCCCGCGCGGTTGGCTTCGGCCACGACCTTGTTCATCGTCGTCGGCAGCTCCCGTTCGGGATCGCCGCGTTCGAGCAGCAGCTGGCACGCGCGGGTGTAGGACGCAATGGCCGACAGCGGCTGGTTCAGCTCGTGCGCCAGCGTGGACGCCAGTTCGCTCGCGGCCGCGGCGCGCAGGCTGCGGTCGAGCTCGAACTGCTTGTCGCGCAGCTTCTGTTCGGCGGACCGGCGCTCCTCGACGGTGACGCCGAGAAACAGTCCCGTCAACGCGAGCGCGAGCATCAGGAACTGGAAGTCGAGGACCTCGCCGGGCTTGTGGCCGCCGAACAGCAGCGCGGCGATGAGGCCGATCTGCACGAGCAGCGCGGCCGCGGTGGTGCCGCCACGCCCCGCCGCATCGCGATCCAGACGAGCGGCAGGAACAGCACGTAGAAGAGCTTCAGCTCCTCGCCCATGCCGGACCCGAACACGATCCACAGTGCGCCCAGGATCGATGCGATCTGCAGCACGGTTTCCCACCACCGCACGTGCGACGCGGCCGCGCGGGTGCGCGTCGCGGCCAGCAGCACCGGCGTCGTCACGATGATGCCGATCAGGTCGCCGATCCAGAACTGGGCGATGCTGTGGACGAGCGCAGCGGCGGCGATGACGCCCGCGGCGACGAACAGTCCGATGTAGAGGACGGCGATGAGGAGCGTCGTCACCACGACGGTGCCGGTGAACACCGTCGCGTCGCGCAGCGTGGCGAACCCGTCGTTGAAGCGCAGCGGGCCGCGCAGCAGCGCCGCCATGCTCGCGTAACCGGCGGTCAGCAGCGCGCACGCCGACCACGATGCACCGGCCACGGCGCCGGCACGTCGCGCACCAGCACTTCGCCGCACAGCGTCGCCACGAAGAGCCACGGCGTCATTCGCAACCCGAAGCGCAGCAGCAGGAACAGCGACAGGCCCGGCGGCGGGTTCCATGGCGTGATGCCGAGCGGCCCCAGCGGGTCGATGTAGCTGACCCATTCGAGCGCGACGTACAGCACGAGATAGAGCGCGATCAGCGGCGCCCCGCGCGGCAGCGGAAGGGAGTACGTGCCGAGTCGTAATGTGGTCATCGCGCGTGGCCGTGAAAGGGAGACGCCAGCCGCCATTGTCGACGAAGCGGCGCCGGCGTCCAACGTCCGCGCTGCGGCCGCTACGTCTGCAGGCCGCCGAAGCGCGAATAGAACGCGGGGCTGGCCGGCGGCAGCGCCTCGCCGTTGGTCGCCAGCGTGGCGGCCAGGTGGCGTTCGGCGCAGCGGTGCGTCAGCCGGTAGAAATCGCGGCACAGCGCGTAGGCGGCGGCGCCCGGCCAGTCGAGCGGCAGCAGCGCCGCGGGCAGCAGCGGGTCGCGCAGCAGCACGCGGCGGTAGGCGTGGATCAGCATCGTGCGCACGATGAAGCATTGCGCGGGATCGTGGTCGCCGTCCGTCGCGGAAGCGTTCGATGACCGCGCCGAAACGCTGCAGGAAGCGACGGTAGTCCGCCGCGAGTGCCGGTCAGGTCCCACGCGCGGTCGACCGCGGCGGCGAGCGGCCGCTGGCCGGGAAGATCGCACGCCTCGGCGACGATCGACATGGCCCGCCACCCCTGGCGTGACCAGCACCGACGGCAACTCGCGGCCGGGATCGCCGGGACGGATGAATGCGTTGCCGGCGAGTTCGCCGAAGCCTGCCCAATGCAGTTCCTCGCGCAGCGCCGTGCGCTTCGCCGGCGGGCACCGCGTCGACCAGGACCAGTTCCCAGCGCCCATGCCAGTCGTCGGCGGGGCGCTCGTAGATGCGGCGGTGGGCGTCGTCGAAGCGGCGGGCGCCGTCGCGCGTCAGGCGATAGCGGCTGACGCGACCGTGGCTCGCGCGGTCGAGCCAGCCGTCGCGCGCCAGCCGGAAGACGCTGGTGCGCACCAGCCGGTCGTTGATGCCGAACGGCGCCATCAGGCGGATGAGTCCGGACAGCCAGACGCCGCCGCCATGCGGGGCGAGCGAGTCGCCCCAGACGGTGACGATCAGCGACTTCGCGCGCGGCGGTTCGGCGGCGAGCGTCCGCTGCACCCAGCGGGCGATCGCGGGATCCGCCGCGGCGCTCGAACGGCGGCCGTCGCCCTGTCCGGCGACTGCCGGCAGCCCGCCTTATCTGATACAGTGCGTGGTTGACTCATGGCAAAACTGTATCATATGATCCGACGCCTGCGCCACCCGTCGGGCGACGGGACTCGATCGACGCTTCAGGAGCAAACCATGTACGCGCAACTGGTCGACACCGGCTCGAAGGCCCTGCGTTCCCTCGCGGAGATGACGCCGGACGAGCGCGCGTTCCAGGCGCGCATCGATGCCGACGTCAAGGTCGAGGCGAAGGACTGGATGCCCGATGCCTACCGCCGGACGCTCGTGCGGCAGATCCAGCAGCACGCGCACTCGGAGATCGTCGGCATGCTGCCGGAGGGCAACTGGATCTCGCGCGCGCCTACGCTCAAGCGCAAGGCGATCCTGATGGCCAAGGTGCAGGACGAGGGCGGCCACGGGCTCTATCTGTACGCGGCGGCGGAGACGCTCGGCGTGTCGCGCGACCAGCTGATCGCCGACCTGCACGCGGGCAAGGTCAAGTATTCGTCGATCTTCAACTACCCGACGCTGTCGTGGGCGGACATCGGCGCCATCGGCTGGCTCGTCGACGGCGCCGCGATCATGAACCAGATTCCGCTGTGCCGCTGCTCGTACGGCCCGTATGCGCGCGCGATGGTGCGCATCTGCAAGGAGGAATCGTTCCATCAGCGGCAGGGCTACGACATCATGATGACGCTGTGCCGCGGCACGCCGGAACAGAAGGCGATGGCGCAGGACGCGCTGAACCGCTGGTGGTGGCCGTCGCTGATGATGTTCGGGCCGCCGGACGGCGAGAGCGTCCACAGCGCGCAGTCGGCGCAATGGAAGATCAAGCTCCTGTCCAACGACGAGCTGCGGCAGCGCTTCGTCGACCAGACGGTGCCGCAGGCCGACTATCTCGGCATCACGATGCCCGATCCCGACTTGCGATGGAACTCCGAGCGCGGCCATTACGACTTCGGCGTCATCGACTGGGCGGAGTTCCACGCGGTGCTGAAGGGCAACGGCCCGTGCAACCGGGAGCGGCTCGCCGCGCGCGTGCAGGCGTGGGACGACGGCGCCTGGGTCCGCGACGCCGCGTACGCGTACGCCGAGAAACATGCGGCGAAGGCCGCCGCCTGAATCAGCGAAATCCTTGACCACGAAGGACACAAGAGGTCGAGTCCGGAGAAGGTTCTTCGTGCCCTTCGTGTACTTCGTGGTTCGATTGGAAGTGAGCAGCCAATGTCGAATGAATGGCCGTTGTGGGAAGTCTTCATCCGCTCGCAGCACGGGCTCGCGCACAAGCACGTCGGCAGCCTGCACGCGCCCGACGCCGAACTGGCGGTCAAGAATGCGCGCGACGTCTACACGCGCCGCAACGAGGGCGTGTCGATCTGGGTGGTCCGGTCCACCGACATCACGGCGTCCAGCCCCGGCGATCGCGAGGCGCTGTTCGAGCCGGCGAACGCGAAGGTGTACCGGCATCCGACGTTCTTTCCGATGCCCGACGAGGTGAAGCACATATGAGCGGCTGCCACGCACCGCGCAGCGGTGACGGCCGACGATGCACTGTTCCAGTACCTGCTGCGGTTGGGCGACACCGACGTCATCCTCGCGCAGCGGCTGGGCGAATGGGTGGGCCACGGTCCGGTGCTGGAGGAGGACATCGCGCTGACGAACGTCGGCCTCGACCTGCTCGGCCAGGGCCGGATGTGGCTGTCGTACGCGGGCGAAGTCGAAGCGCGCGGCGGGGGCCGCGGCCGCACCGAGGACCAACTCGCGTTCCTGCGCGACGGCGGCGACTACCGCAACGTGCAGCTCGCCGAGCTGCCCAACGGCGATTTCGCGACGACGATGGCGCGCCAGTTCTATTTCGACCACGCGCACCTCCTGCTGCTGCGCGGTCTCGCACGGTCGACGGACCCGCGCGTCGCGGAGATCGCCGCCAAGGCGACGAAGGAAGTCGCCTACCACGTCGAGCGCAGCGCCGACTGGGTGCTCCGGTTGGGCGACGGCACGGCGGAATCCCACGCGCGCATGCAAAGGGCGATCGACGCCCTGTGGCCGTACACGGGCGAGCTGTTCGCCGTCGATGCCGTCGATCTCGCGCTGGTCGAAGCGGGGATCGTCCCCGATGCGCGCGCGCTGCGCGACCCGTGGCTCGCGGCGGTGAACGCCGTCCTCGCGGAGGCCACACTCGCGGCGCCGACGGGCGAGTGGATGCACGGCGGCAACGCCCGCGGCGGCAAGCAGGGTGTCCACACCGAGCACCTGGGACACCTGCTGGCCGAGATGCAATTCCTGCAGCGCGCCTACCCCGGCGCGCAGTGGTAGCGATGGTCACCGCGGAACAGCGCGCACTCGCCACGGCGGACGACAGCGTGGCCGCCGCATCGACGGTCGCCGTCGTCTGGGACGCGCTCGGCACCGTGCCGGATCCCGAGGTGCCGGCGATCTCGATCGTCGAGCTGGGGATCGTGCGCGGCGTGGCGTTGCGCGGCGGACGAGTCTGCGTCGACGTCACGCCCACGTACTCGGGGTGTCCCGCCACCGAGATGATCGAGACGATGATCCGCGAGCGGCTGGCGGCGATCGGCATGCCGGACGTGGACATCGTCCGGCGGTTGTCGCCGCCGTGGACGACCGACTGGATGGCGCCGGAAGCGAAGGCGAAGCTCACCGCGTTCGGCATCGCGCCGCCGCACCTCGTGGCCGGCCGCGTGGACGTTGCCGGCATCAGCCCGCTGCGCCGCGCCGACGTGATGGTGCCGTGCCCGCGCTGCGCGTCGCCGCGCACGCGCCTGCTGTCGCAGTTCGGGTCCACCGCCTGCAAGGCGCAATACCGGTGCGAGGCCTGCCTCGAACCGTTCGACTACTTCAAGCCGCATTGATGAGCAAATTCCACAAGCTGCCCGTCGCCCTCGTCGAGCGCGAGACGCGCGACGCGGTCGCCATCACGTTCGCGGTGCCCGAGGCGCTGGCGCTCGAGTTCCGCTACCAGCAGGGACAGCACCTGACGCTGCGCGCCGACATCGGCGGCGAGGACGTGCGCCGGTCGTATTCGATCTGCTCGGCCGTGCAGGACGGCGCGCTGCGGATCGCCGTGAAGAAGAGTCCCGGCGGCGTGTTCTCGACCTGGGCGAACGAGGCGCTGAAGGCCGGCGACACGATCGACGTGATGCCGCCGCTCGGCCACTTCAACGTGCCGCTCGACCCGTCCGCCATGCGGCACTACCTCGCCTTCGCTGCCGGCAGCGGCATCACGCCGCTCCTGTCGATCATCAAGACCACGCTGGCCGCCGAACCAGGGAGCCGCTTCACGCTCGTGTACGGCAACCGGGCATCGGGCACCGTCATGTTCCGTGACGAACTCGCGGCACTGAAGGACAGCTACCTCGGGCGCTTCAACCTCGTGCACGTGCTGTCGCGCGAGGCGCAGGACATCGAGCTGATGCACGGCCGCATCGACCGCGCGAAGGCGGATGCGCTGCTCGCGCACTGGCTGCCGCTGGCCGACATCGACACCGCGTTCGTCTGCGGGCCGGAAGGCATGATGGAAGCCGTCATCGGGGCGCTGAAAGCGCGTGGCCTTCCCGACGCGAAGATCAAGGTGGAGCGCTTCGCGGCCAGCATCCCCAGGCACACGCATGTCGCGCACGTGGCGCCGGAACCGGGCCATACCGAATGCGCGGTCACCGTCACGATCGACGGCGCCACGCGCACGTTCATGCTGGAGAAGTCGAAGGAGAACATCCTCGAGGCCGGGCTGCGCAACGGCATCGAGCTGCCGTACTCGTGCAAGGGCGGCGTGTGCTCGACGTGCCGCTGCCGGCTCACCGAGGGCGAGGTCGACATGGACGTCAACTTCGCGCTCGAGGACTACGAGGTGGCGCGCGGATTCATCCTGTCGTGCCAGAGCTATCCGGTGACCGACCGCGTCAGCATCACGTTCGACGAGACCGGCACCGGCTAGCGGGGGTCGGATACCGGATGCGCGACATTGCAGCGTCGCCTGAACGCCGGCTAAGCGGTGTCCGACCCCGGTCGCATGATCTTGAGTACACTTGCGGCTGCGCCAAAGCCGCGCCCCATCGAGGAGTCTTTCGTGTCGCATCCCTTTTTCGAACGCCATCGCGCCACGCTGGAACGCGCGGTGCAGGCCATCCACGAGCGCAGCTACTGGAGCGCCTATCCCGAGTCGGCGAGTCCCAAGGTCTATGGCGAGGGCGCCGCGGAAGCAGGACGTGCCGCGTTCGACGCGCTGCTCGGCAAGCGCTTCCCGCTGATCCAGCCGGCGACCGTCGGCGACGTGGGCGCCGAGAAATCGCCGTTCGGCCCTGTGCTCTCCGTCAGCTATCCGAAGCCCGACATGGATGGCCTCTTCGCCGCCGTCGGGCGCGCGCAGGACCAGTGGAAGAAGGCGGGCCCGGAAGTGTGGGCCGGCGTCTGCCTCGAGATCCTCGCGCGGATCAACAAGGCGAGCTTCGAGATCGCCAATGCCGTGATGCACACGACCGGCCAGGCGTTCATGATGGCCTTCCAGGCGGGCGGTCCGCACGCGCAGGACCGCGGACTCGAGGCGGTGGCGTATGCCTGGGACGAGTTGCGCCGGGTCCCGGCGAGCGCGCACTGGGAAAAGCCGCAGGGCAAGAACGAGCCCATCCGCATGGAAAAGCGCTTCCGCATCGTGCCGCGCGGCATCGGCCTCGTCATCGGCTGCTGCACGTTTCCGACCTGGAACGGGTATCCCGGGATTTTCGCCGATCTCGCGACCGGCAATGCCGTCATCGTGAAGCCGCATCCGGCGGCGATCCTGCCGCTCGCGATCACCGTGAAGATCGCGCGCGAAGTGCTGATCGAGGCGGACATGGACCCGAACGTCGTCACGCTGTTCGCGCACGACGCGGGCGACAGCGTCGCGCAGGAACTCGCGTTGCGACCGGAGGTGCGGATCATCGACTTCACCGGCAGCACCGCCAACGGCCGCTGGCTGGAGGAGCACGCGCGGCAGGCGCAGGTCTATACCGAAAAGGCCGGCGTCAACCAGATCATCATCGACAGCGCCGCCGACTGGAAGGCGATGGCGCGCAACATCGCGTTCTCGCTGTCGCTCTACACCGGCCAGATGTGCACGGCGCCGCAGAACCTCTACGTGCCCAAGGACGGCATCGACACCGCCGACGGCCACCTGTCGTTCGACGAGGTCGCCGAAGGCATCGCCGAGGGCGTGCGCAAGCTGCTCGCCGATCCCGCCCGCGCGGTCGAGGTGCTGGGCGCCGTGCAGAACGACGGCGTGCTGCGCCGCCTGGAGGCCGCGCGCTCGCTCGGCACCGTGGTGCTCGACACGCGGGCGATCGCGCACCCTGCATATCCGGACGCGACGATCCGCACGCCGCTGATCGTCAAGCTCGCGACCGCCGACCGCGCGACGTACCTCAACGAATGGTTCGGTCCCATCGCGTTCGTCATCGGCACCGCCGACACGCAGGAAAGCCTGGAGATCGCGCGCGACGCCGTCCGCGGGCATGGCGCACTGACGCTTTCGGTGTATTCGACGGAGGGCGACGTCGTCGACCGCGCGATCGAAGTGGCGGAGGACGCGGGCGTCGCGCTGTCGATCAACCTGACGGGTGGCGTGTTCGTCAACCAGTCGGCGGCGTTCTCGGACTTCCACGGCACCGGCGCCAATCCGGCGGCGAACGCCGCGTTGACGGATGCCGCGTACGTCGCGAACCGCTTCCGCGTCGTCCAGCACCGGATGCACGTCTGACCCGGAGTTCAAGGTCCTTTGAGACTCGCACATGACCTACGAAGCGATCCTCTACGAGCACGCCGGCGGCATCGCCCGCATCACGTTCAACCGTCCGGACCGCCTGAACAGCTTCACGTCGGCGATGCACGCCGAGCTGCGCGACGCGCTCGCGCGCGTCAAGGGTGACCAGTCAACGCGCGTGCTGCTCGTCACGGGCGCCGGCCGCGGCTTCTGCGCCGGGCAGGACCTGTCCGACCGCGCCGTGGCGCCTGGCGCGGCACCGGTCGACCTGGGCGAATCGATCGAGAACCACTACCGGCCGCTGGTGCTCGCGCTGCGCGCGCTGCCGTTGCCGGTCGTCTGCGCGGTCAACGGCGTGGCGGCGGGCGCGGGTGCGAACATCGCGCTCGCCTGCGACATCGTCGTCGCCGCGCGCTCGGCGAGCTTCATCCAGGCGTTCTGCAGGATCGGACTGATCCCGGATTCGGGCGGCACCTATTTCCTGCCGCGCCTCGTCGGCACGGCCCGCGCCATGGGGTTGGCACTGCTCGGCGACAAGCTCACGGCGCAACAGGCGGCCGACTGGGGCCTGATCTGGAAGTGCGTCGACGATGCCGAACTCGCATCCACGGTCGACGCGCTGCTCGCGCAACTGGCGCAGGCGCCCACGCGCGGCCTGGCGGCGATCAAGCGTGCGCTGCACGCGGCGGCGGGCGCCACGCTCGAAGCGCAGCTCGACCTCGAGCGCGACCTGCAGCGCGAACTCGGCAACAGCGCCGACTATCGCGAAGGCGTCGCGGCGTTCATCGCCAAACGCCCGGCGCGCTTTACCGGCCAATGAGCCCCGGGCATTGAGATGACGATCCCCGAAGCCATCCCCCGCGACTGCGTGGTCGGCGTGATCGGCGCCGGCGCGATGGGCGCGGGCATCGCACAGATCGCCGCGCAATCCGGCCATCGCGTGCATCTGTTCGACAACCGGATGGGCGCCGCCGACCAGGCGAAGGCGAAGATCGGCGAGACGCTGTCCGGCCTCGCGGCCAAGGGCAAGCTGGCGCAGGGCGATGCCGAAGCGGCGGCGGCACGCATCGTCGCCGTCCACGCGCTGGGCGACCTGGTGAGCGCCGCGCTGGTGGTGGAGGCCATCGTCGAGGACATGGACGTCAAGCGCAAGCTGTTGCGCGAACTCGAAGTGGTCGTCGCCCCTGAAGCGATACTGGCCACCAACACGTCGTCGCTGTCGATCACCGGGCTCGCGGCGGGCATGAAGCATCCGGGACGCATCGTCGGCATGCATTTCTTCAACCCGGCGCCGGTGATGCCGCTGGTCGAGGTGGTGAGCGGCCTGGCGACCGACCCCCGGGCGGCGGCCGCCGTGCACGCCACCGCGACGGCATGGGGCAAGCTGCCCGTGCACGCGGCGTCCACGCCGGGATTCATCGTCAACCGCTGTGCGCGCCCGTTCTACGGCGAGGCATTGCGGCTCTTGACGGAGCACGCCGCCGATCCGGCGACGATCGACGCCGTGATGCGCGAGGCGGGGGCGTTCCGCATGGGTCCGTTCGAACTGATGGACCTGGTCGGGCACGACGTGAACCTCGCGGTCACGACGAGCGTCTGGGACGCGTACTACCAGGATGCGCGCTTCGCGCCTTCGCTCGTGCAGCAGGAACTGGTGGCGGCGGGCTACCTCGGCCGCAAGACCGGTCGCGGCTTCTACCGGTACGGGGCGGACGTCGCCCGCCCCGAGCCGCGGACCGAAGCGGCGCAGCCGCGGCCCGCGCGCATCCGCGTGGCTGGCCGCGGTCCGCTGACCGACGGCCTGCGCGATCGCTGGGTGGCCGCGGGATTCGACGTCGCGGAGATGCCGACGGATGCCGCGATCGCGCCCGGCCATTTCACGGCCGGCGATGCGCTGGTCGTGCCGTCCGACGGACGCACCGCCACCGCGATCGCCGCGGCGAGCGGTCAGCCGAACGTGCTCGTATACGACCTGGCACGCGACTATGCGACGTGCACGCGGCTGCCGGTCGCCCGCGCCGACCAGTGCGCGGACGCCGCGGCGGCGGCGTGTATCGGCGCGCTGCAGGCAGCGGGCATCGCGGTGTCCATCGTCGACGATGTCGCGGGGCTTGTCGTCATGCGCACGGTGGCGATGCTCGCCAACGAAGCCGCCGACGCCGTCACGCAGGGCATCGCCAGCGCGCGCGACGTCGACCTCGCGATGCGCAACGGCGTCAACTATCCGCGCGGCCCACTGGCCTGGGCCGATGCGATCGGCCTGCCGCACGTGTGCGCGGTGCTGCGGCATCTCGCTGCGCAATACGGCGGCGATCGCTACCGCACGTCGCCATTGCTGGCGCGCCGCTGCGCCATCGGCGCGAACGTGGGGGCGTGACCGCATGCACGAGCTGTCGCCGCTGACGCCGGACGAAGCGCAGGCGCTGGCCGAGCGCGTGGCCGCCGCCATGTTCGACCGCGATCGCGCGTCGCAGGGACTCGGGATTCGCATCGTGAAGGTCGCGCCGGGGTTCGCGCGGCTGGCGATGACGGTGCGCGCCGACCTGCTGAACGGCCACGCGATCTGCCACGGCGGATTCGTGTTCACGCTGGCCGACAGCGCGTTCGCGTTCGCCTGCAACAGCTACAATGCCAACACGGTAGCCGCCGGCTGCGCGATCGAGTTCCTGGCGCCGTCGCGCGAGGGCGACGTGCTGACGGCCACGGCGCGCGAGCGGACGCTGACCGGCCGCAACGGCGTCTACGACGTCGACGTCACGAATCAGAACGGCGAGACGATCGCGCTCTTTCGCGGCAAGAGCACGCGGATCAAGGGCCACGTCGTCTGACGGGGAGGGGACATGACGGCCAGGACACCACGCCCGGAGGAGCTGGAACCGATCGAACGCGCGAGCCGCGACGAGCTGCGCGCGCTGCAGCTTACGCGGTTGCGCTGGTCGCTGGCGCACGCGTACGACAACGTCCCGCACTACCGGCGGGCGTTCGACGCGAAAGGCGTGCATCCGCGCGATCTCGCAACACTGGAGGACCTCGCGCAGTTTCCGTTCACCGTCAAGAACGACCTGCGCGACAACTATCCGTTCGGCATGTTCGCCGTTCCCCGCGAGCAGGTCGTGCGGGTCCACGCCTCGTCGGGCACCACCGGCAAGCCGACGGTCGTCGGCTACACGCGGCAGGACATCGATACGTGGGCGACGGTGATGGCGCGCTCGATCCGCGCCGCCGGCGGACGCGCGGGCGACATCATGCACGTGGCGTACGGCTACGGCCTCTTCACCGGCGGCCTCGGTGCCCATTACGGCGCGGAAAAGCTGGGTTGCACCGTCGTCCCGATGTCGGGCGGCCAGACGGAGAAGCAGGTGCAGCTGATCAACGACTTCAAGCCGTCCGTCATCATGGTGACGCCGTCGTACATGCTGGCGATCGCCGAGGAAATGGAACGGCAGGGCCTCGACCCGAAGCAATGCTCGCTCGAGATCGGCATCTTCGGCGCGGAGCCGTGGACGCCGACGATGCGCGAGGCGATCGAGGCGCGCCTTGCGATGGACGCGATCGACATCTACGGGCTGTCGGAGGTCATGGGGCCCGGTGTCGCGCAGGAGTGCATCGAGACCAAGGACGGCCTGACGGTCTGGGAAGACCACTTCTATCCGGAGGTCGTCGATCCGGTCACCGGCGCGGTGCTGCCCGAAGGCGAAAAGGGCGAACTCGTCTTCACGTCGCTGACCAAGCAGGCGCTGCCGATCGTCCGCTACCGGACGCGCGACCTGACCCGCCTGCTGCCGCCCACCGCGCGCGCGATGCGCCGGATCGAGAAGATCACCGGGCGTTCCGACGACATGATGATCATCCGCGGCGTCAACGTGTTCCCGACGCAGATCGAGGAGCTGATGCTGCGCGACCCGATGCTGGCGCCGCACTACCAGATCGAGATCACGCGTCCGGGGAGCCTCGACCAGATGACGGTGCTCGTCGAGCGCGTGCCCGCGGCCGGCAGCGCCGACGGCGAGGCGTCCGGGAAAGCGCTCGCGCACCACATCAAGAGCCTGATCGGCGTCAACGCCAAGGTGTCGGTGCTGCCTCCCGGCGGCATCGAGCGTTCGCTGGGCAAGGCGAAGCGGATCGTCGACAAGCGGCCGAAGTGATCCAGGCTTCCCGACGACGCTGCCTTCTCGTTCGCGCAGGAGGCGGTGATCGACGGGCTCCGAGCGCGCGCAGTCGGCTGGCGGGCAAAGGGTCAGACACGAATTTCGAATGACGATCGGTGTCTGCGGGTTGGGACTGGGGTCATCTGGCATCAAAGCCGGACGCGGCCGGCGACGGTATCCGGCTGCCCGGCGAGCCGGAGCGCATCACGGCCCGCGCGCGCTCGCGCACCGGGATCCCGCTGCCGCGCCGCACGCGCGATGCGCTGGCGGCGGCCGGCCGGGCGGTGGGCTCCGATGCGTTCGACCGCGCCTTCGCATGACAGACAGGAAGCCCATGACCCGCGAGCACATCAGCCACTTTACCGTCGAATTCGGCGACTGCGACCCCGCGCAGATCGTCTTCTATCCGAACTATTTCCGCTGGTGCGACTGAGACACCGCGCGGCGCGAGGAGGAACCGTTCGATGCAAGAGCCCGTCATCCAGGCACCCGTGGACCCGATGACCCAGTTCGGGCCGGGCGGGCGCGGATTGCTGCTTGCCACCAAGTACCTCGCCATTGCCGGCGGGCTGGTGTTCGTCGTGCTGGTCGTGATGTCGCTCGTGTCGATCACGGGCCGCAAGCTCTTTTCGTGGCCGGTGCCCGGCGACGTCGAGGTCCTGCAGATGTGCGCGGCGTTCGCGTCGTCGTGCTTCTTCGCGTATTCGCACATGATCAACGGCGACGTGAAGGTGGATTTCTTCACGAACCACATGGCGCCGCGCAAGGTGGAAGCGATGGACGCCTTCGGCTCGCTGCTGGTGGGCCTCTTCGGCGCGCTGATCGCGTGGCGGACGCTCGCCGGCGCGATCGCCGTGAAGGAGGCCGGCGAGACGTCGGCGATCCTCGGCTGGCCGGTGTGGATCGCGCAGGGACTGATGGTGCCGGGGTTCGGACTGCTCGCCGCGGCCGGTTTCTATATGGCGCTGCGGCACCTGCGCGCCGCCGTGCGCGCGGGCAGGTCGGCATGAGCGAGGCCGTCGTTCGCGCCGGGCCGTCCCAAGGCGCGAGTTGCTCCCCCGCGGGGGGCAGCGCCGCGGCGAGAGCCGCAAGCGTGGGGGCCCACACTAGCGCCGCCGGGCCGTCCCAAGGCGCGAGTTGCTCCCCCGCGGGGGGCAGCGCCGCGGCGAGAGCCGCAAGCGTGGGGGCCCACATTTGACCGGCACCGGCGTCGGTTTTGTCATCTTCGGCGTGATGCTGGCGCTGATGGTCGTGCGCGTACCGATCGGCATCGCGATGTTCTCCGTCGGCGCCGCGGGCTACGTATACCTGACGGGCGGCAACGTCAATGCGCTGCTCAACTCGCTCAAGAACCTGGCGTACGCACGGCTTTCGAATTACGACCTCGTCGTGATCCCGCTGTTCCTGCTGATGGGCCAGTTCGCCACGCACGGCGGACTGTCGAAGGCGCTGTTCCGCTGCGTCAGCGCGTTCCTCGGCCATCGCAAGGGCGGCGTGGCGATGGCGGCGGTCGGCGCGTGCGCCGGTTTCGGCGCGATCTGCGGATCGTCGCTCGCGACCGCGGCGACCATGGGACAGGTCGCGCTGCCGGAACTGCGCCGCTATGGCTATTCGGGGTCGCTCGCCACCGGCGCGCTCGCCGCGGGCGGCACGCTCGGCATCATGATCCCGCCGTCGGTGCCGCTCGTCATCTACGCAATCCTGACGCAGGAATCGATCGGCAAGCTGTTCATGGCCGCCGTGCTGCCGGGCATCATCGCGATGCTCGGCTACATGCTGGTGATCAAGATCATCGTCACGTGGAAGCCGGCGTCGGGTCCCGCGGGCCCGGAAGTGCCGTGGCGCGAAAAGCTGCGCAGCTTCATCGAGGTGTTCCCGGTCGTCATCGTGTTCGTCGTCGTCATCGTCGGCATCTACGGCGGCTGGGCGAACCCCACGGAGGCCGCCGCCATCGGCGCCGCGGCGTGCGGGATTCTCGCGGTGGTCACCGGCGGCATGCGGGTGAAGGGGCTGATGGACAGCGCGCTCGGCACCGCGCAGGCGACGGCGATGATCTTCCTGGTGCTGCTCGGCGCCGACATGCTGAACACGACGCTCGCGCTGTCGCAGATGCCCGGCGAGCTCGCCGCCTGGGTCAAGGGCAGCGGCATGCCGCCGCTGCTCGTGATGTTGATGATCCTCGTCATCTACATCTTCCTGGGCTGCGTGATGGACTCGCTGGCGATGATCCTGCTGACGATCCCGATCTTCTACCCGATGATCATGGGCCTCGACTTCTGGGGCATGTCGCAGCAGGACAAGTCGATCTGGTTCGGCATCCTCGCGCTGATGGTCGTCGAGATCGGACTCGTGCATCCGCCGGTCGGCATGAACGTCTACATCATCAACCGCCTGGCGAAGGACGTGCCGCTGACGGAGACGTTCAAGGGCGTGGTGCCGTTCCTGCTGTCGGATCTCGTCCGGATCATGCTGTTGTTGTACTTCCCGATCATCTCGCTGTATCTGGTTCACACGTTCAAGCAGTGACAGGTCCACCGCCGCCGCCCGGTTGTGCGGCACCGCCTTAGCCCTCCAGCCGCGCGAGGGGCCGCCGGGAAATTCGCCGCCGTCGCGCCGCCGCCCGCGAGCGCGGCGCGTCGATGCCGTAGAATCCTGCGGTCCCCGGCGCGGTTCCAGAAGCCGCGCCGCCTCCATCGACTCCATCGGATACGACATTTCATGACTTTTCGAATCGCGCGTCGCGCGGCAGTGCTTGCGTGGGCCCTGTCGCTGGCCTGTCCGGTCGTCGCCGCCACTCCCGCGGTCGCCGCCGCCAAGCCCGTCCCGGCGCCCGCCGCTGCCGCCGCCGCGCCGCAGGCCTGGCCGCGCGAATTCAAGCTGTCCAATG
This sequence comes from uncultured beta proteobacterium, assembly GCA_963823475.1. Lineage (GTDB taxonomy): Bacteria > Pseudomonadota > Gammaproteobacteria > Burkholderiales > Casimicrobiaceae > VBCG01. The sequence continues at coordinate 327,201 of CAWGLS010000009.1, read as the reverse complement.
CGTCGGTGCGCGTGTACCCGCCGCAGGTGAGCCGCTGGGCCGACAGCCAGGTCGAGTTCCGCACGGCGGTCGCGATCAAGCCGACCGGCAGCGACAGCGAGTCGTTCGGCGTCATGTTCGCGACGGCGCGCACGCATGTCGATCGCGTGACGCGCACCGTACTCCTCGACAACGTCGCGATCACGAAGAGCGATTTTCCCGTCATGGCCGATCGCGGCGCCGCGTACGCGGCCGAACTCGGCAAGCAGATCGCGGGCAGTGTCCGCACGGTGTCGCTCGACCGCCTGCAGTTGTCGCTGGCGGCCAACGGCGCCACGGCCCCGACGGTGGCGGTGCGCAACGATCCGCCCCGCGTGATCGTCGCCAATTCGCCGTCGATCCTGATCCCGATCGACGGCGCGCCGGTCATGAAGGCGGTGGACGGCAGCGCCGGGTTCCAGCGCGTCATCAACACGCGCGCGCTGATCCTGAAAAGCGCCGCGGCGCCGCAGTACTTCCTGCGTGTCTACGACGGCTGGCTGATGGCGAACGCGCTCGACGGCCCGTGGACGCAGCCGTTCCTGCCCCCCACCGGCATGGACGCGGTGGCGAAGAAGATCGCGGCGACGGGTGTGGTCGACATGCTCGACGGCGGCCGGCGCGCCAATCCGAAGCCGTCGCTCGCCGGCGGGATTCCGGCGATCTACACGAGCCAGGTGCCGACGGAACTCATCGTGTTCGGCGGCGCGCCCGAATTCGTGCCGATCGTCGGCACCGGCCTGTCGTGGGCGCACAACACGACGAGCGACGTGCTGCGCGACGGCGCCGGCCAGTATTACGCGCTGCTCGCCGGTCGCTGGTTTCGCGGCGCGGCGCTGACAGGCCCGTGGACGTTTGTCGCGAGCGACGCGCTCCCCGCGGATTTCGCGAGGATTCCGGCGGGGTCGCTCGCCGGCGCCGTGCTGCCGGCGGTCGCCGGGACGGCGCAGGCGCGCGAGGCGGCGATCGAGAACACGATTCCGCAGACCGCGACCGTGCCGCTGAAGAACGGCCCGACGTTCACGGCCAGGTTCGATGGACCGCCGCAATTCATTCCGATCGCGGGCACAACGCTGTCGTACGCGACCAACACGGCCGTTCCGATCATCCAGTCCGCCGCGTCGACGTTCCATGCCGTCATGGCGGGCGTGTGGTTCACGGCCTCCGCGGCGACGGGGCCGTGGACGATCGCCACATCGGTGCCCGCCGATGTCTACAGGATCCCGCCGTCGTCGCCGATCTTCTACGCGACGTTCGTCCGTATCTACGGCGCGACGGCCGACGCGGTGTTCGCCGGCTACACGCCGGGTTACCTGGGCGCGATGGTGTCGCCGGCGGGCACCGTCGTCTACGGCACCGGGTACGCGTACGAGCCGTGGATCGGCAGCGCCTGGTATGCGGCGCCGGCCACGTATGGCGTCGCGGCCGCGCCGGTGTACAACGGCTTCGTCGGCTACACGTACGCCTTCGCGATGGGCCTCGCCACGGTGGAGTGGACGCAGGCGACCAAGGGTGCGGCGAGCTTCCATCCCGGCTATTGGGGCGGCTATCCGTGCTGCGGGACCGCCAGCGCCAATGTCTATCGGTACTGGAGCCGCAACGCCGCGGCGAAGGCGGGAGGCCAACAGCGCGGCGCGAAAGCAGCGGCCAGCGCGGGCGGCGGTGCGCCCGCACAGGCGACGGCGCCCGCCAGGTCGGCCGCGGTGCCGCCGACGCCAGCCCCCGCGGCGAATCGCGGCTACGACATGACAATGGTGACGTCGGCGGACAGCGGCAATCCGGGTCCCGTGGTCGTGGGCAGCAATGCGCCGCCGATGCCCAAGTACATCTCCGCCAATGCCTACTACGCGAGCATCGGTGAATCGGCGTCGGCGCCCTCCGGTGCCGCCGGCAACAACGTCTACGCGGATGCCGGCGGCAACGTCTATCGCCACGACGGCAAGGCGTGGCAGCAGCAACAGCCGACGGGCAGCTGGACGAACGCGCCGGTGCCGCCGCCCGGCGCTGATGCCGAAACGCAGGGACGCGACCGCGCGACGCAGGCGGCGATGCAGGCGGGCTCGTACAGCATGAGCAATGCGACGCGCTTTTCCGGCGCGCGCGGCGACGGCTGGACGGCCCGGGATTCCGGTGACGGCGGCTACAGCCGGACGCTCGGCGGCGACGGCGGCATCAGCGCGGAGCGCTGGGCGTACAACGACGCCGTGATGAACAACGAGTTCGACATCATGGCGAACGGCGGCTGGTGGGGCGAAGGCGTCTACATCGGCGGCATCGGCTGGGGCGGGCGGTACGGGTACTAAACCCTAGCTCGCTTTGTTACAACGTCGATCGCGATTCGCGATGAATTGATTGCCAAGGGGTGGGTCCCGGAAGCGTGCCGCGGTCGACGACGGTCTCCACGCGGCCGATGATGTTGTCGTCGCCGGTGATCGTCACGCCCTCGCTGCCGCCCTGGCGAATTTCCACGTTCGCATGCACGCCGAGGCCAATGGCGTGGTAATCGCCGACGTTGCGCGTTTCCGTGCGGGCGACGCCGGAGCCGGTAATGCGGGCGGCGTCGGCGGGTCCGGCGGCGAGCGCGAGCGTTGCGGCAACGACCAAGGCGCCCGCGGCGAACGCGGGCAGCGCGGGGAACGGGATGGGCAAGGCAGGCTCCGGGATCAAGTTGGCGTCGACATCAGCTTCGATGCGCGCCGGCCGGGGTTTGGATTCGCCCGCCCGCGCTTCCCCGACGGCGGCGGCGTATCGCTACCGCACGCCGGCCAGCACGCGATCGACCATGACGCCGGCCTGGCCCAGGTAGTTCGCCGGGTCGCACAGCCGCGCCAGCGCGGCGCGGTCCAGGTGGCGGGCGATTTCCGGATGACCGGCCAGCAGGTCGAAGAGCGGCTTGTCCTGCCGTATCGCCTCGCGGCAGAGGTCGTAGACCAGGTCGTGCGCGTACTCGCGGCCGATGTGGGGCCCGAGTCCCATCATCACCGCCTCCGACATCACGAGGCCGTTGGTCATGTCGATGTTCGCACGCATCCGCGCGGCGTCGACCTCGAGTCCTTCGAGCACGAAACGCGTCTGCTTCAACGCGCCCGCCGTCAGGCAGAACGCCTCGGGCAGCACGATCCATTCGATTTCCCACGGGCCGGTCGAGCGTTCGTGGTCGGCGATCATCGCGTCCATCAGCGCCGCCGCGTGCTGGCGCACGACCGACACCGCCGCGTGGATGTAGCACGACGAGATCGGGTTGCGCTTCTGCGGCATCGTCGACGACGAGCCGCGGCCGTGCGCGTAGGGCTCGTACACTTCCGCGACCTCCGTCTGCATCATCAGCTTGACGTCCATCGCGATCTTGCCGAGCGTGCCGCCGACGAGCCCCAGGAACGCGCCGACCTCGGCGATGTTGTCGCGGACCGTATGCCACGCGATCACCGGCTGCCCAAGCCGCAGCTCGGCCATCAGACCCGCCTGCGTTTCCATGGCGCCCGTCGCGAGCGACGCGAGCGTCCCGCAGGCGCCGCCGAACTCGCCGACCAGCACGCGCGGCTTCAGCTGCGCGAGTCGTTCGCGATGCCGTTCGACGGCGGCGAGGATCGTCGCCATCTTGTAGCCGAACGTCACGGGAATGGCCTGCTGCAGGTTGCTGCGGCCGACGACGGGTGTGTCGCGATACTTGCGGGCCAGCGTGGCGAGCGCGGCGGAGATCGCGGCAAGCTCGGCCTCGACGATCGCCAGGCCCTCGCGGATCTGCAATACGGTCGCGGTATCGGTGATGTCCTGCGTTGTCGCGCCCCAGTGGCAGTACTCGCCGAGCTTGTCGCGGCACAGCGCGTTCAACTGCGACACGACGCCCAGGATCGGGTAGCCGATCCGCTCGGTCTCTTCGCGCAGCCTGTCCATGTCGATCTTCGCGATGTCGCAATTGCGCGCGATCTCCGCGGCGGCCTCCGCCGGAATGATGCCGAGCCGACCCTGGACCACGGCCAGCGCACGCTCGATCTCCAGGTACTTGGCCGTGCGGTTTTCGTCCGACCAGACGCCGCGCATCGCGTCGCTGCTGAAGATGTTGCCGAAGATGCGGGAGTCGATAATGGTGGCGGCCATGGCGCGGGGTCTTTCCGGAGCGGAACGTGGAGGTGGAAGGGAAAGCCGTCAGATCACGGCGGCGCCGCGCAGCGCGGCGATGCGATCGGGCGGATAGCCCAACTCGCGCAGGATCGCATCGGTGTGCTCGCCCAGCGCGGGCACCGGGTCGAGCCGCGGCTCGCCGTCGTCCCACGAGCCCGGCGGCAGCAGGGCCGGGATCGGGCCGGCCGGCGTGGCGACGTCGCGCCAGCGGTGGCGCGCGCGCAGTTGCGGATGCGCCCAGAACGTCGGCCATCGAATTGACCTGCGCGTTGGCGATCTGCGCGTCGTCCAGCCGGGCGACGACTTCGCTGCCGGTCAGCGTCGCGAACGCGGCGACGATGATCGTGCGCAGTTCCTCGCGCGCCGCGCTGCGCTTCGAATTCGTCGCGAACCGCGCGTCGGTCGCGAGCGCGGGCTCCTGCAGCACCTTCGCGCAGAACGCCGCCCACTCGCGCTCGTTCTGCAGCCCGAGGATCACGACCTTGCCGTCGCCGGCGGGGAAGGGACCATACGGATAGATGGTGGCGTGGCTCGCGCCGGCGCGCGGCGGCGGCGCCGCGCCTTCGTACGCGTAGTAGAGCGGGTAGCCCATCCATTCGACGAGCGATTCCAGCATCGAGACGTCGATGTGCCGGCCGCGACCCGTGGTCGCGCGCTGCAGCAGCGCGGCGAGGATGTTCGAATAGGCGTACATGCCGGCCGCGATGTCGGCGATCGACGCTCCCGCTTTCGACGGCGTCTCCTCGGTGCCGGTGACCGACAGGAAGCCCGCCTCGCCCTGGATCAGCAGGTCGTAGGCCTTGCGGTCGCGGTACGGGCCGTCGTTGCCGTAGCCGGAAATGTCGCAGACGATGATCGCCGGCTTGTCCGCCGCCAGCGTCGCGTACGCGAGCCCGAGCCTCGCTGCCGCGCCGGGGGCCAGGTTCTGCACGACGATATCGGCGCGCTCGCGCACCAGACGTTGCAGGATGGCCTGGCCCTCCGGATGCTTGACGTCGAGCGTCAGGCTCTCCTTCGACCGGTTGGTCCAGACGAAATGCGACGCCAGGCCGGCCACGCGCTCGTCGTACGCGCGGGCGAAGTCGCCCGTGCCCGGCCGCTCGATCTTGATGACGCGCGCGCCGAGGTCGGCCAGCTGCCGCGTGCAGAACGGCGCGGCGATCGCGTGCTCGAGCGTGACGACGGTGGTGCCGGCGAGTGGCTGCATCGCAGGCTATTGGGTCATTACCGAAGTGAACGACCGCATCCGCAAGACCTCCGTCGTCCCCGCGAAGGCGGGGACTAAAGCGTCGTACGAGGAGAGTCTCTGGGTTCCCGCTTGCGCGGGAACGACGGAGCGGTGGTCGCTCGTTTCGGTCCAGCTCATCACAAGCGCATTTCCATAGATGCGGGCATGCCCGAAGGATCCAACGCGGCGCCACGCTGCGCCGCCGAACGAAGTCACACTGTACTCGCCGGCGCTTTCGTCGTCATAGGTTTGTAGCACGAGTACGCGGCGACAGTCAGGCACGTCGATGCGGTGTGTGCCGGGGATCGCGCCGATCATAGCGGGCGTGTGGAGCATGAGAGAATGAAAGGCTATGCGTATCCGCCTGACATCGTGGGTAATCGAAAGAGTGATATGAAAATCTTGACTCGCGCAGTCCTGCATTCCTGCATCTCCGTGACGGCGATGCTTGGCGCCATGCAGTTCGTGTATGCCCAGGGCACCCTTACCGTCTCACCGGCTTGCCCGGTGGCGACTGGTACCGTGACATTGACGGCGGTCCAGGGTCCACTCTCTGCCCCCTACCAGTCCGTACTCAGCACCGACGTGCAAGGAGATACGATCAAAGTAGTTGTGGTGGCGTCCAACTTCTTCATTCCCTTGGCGCCGCCGGTCTCGATCGATGTTCCGCTCGGCCGCTTGCCGGAAGGTGATTACCACGTCGATTTCGCTTACCGCATTCCCACGGGTAGTGGGCAATTGGGCCCGGAGCAGCCGGATGGGCACTGGGATTTCCGCGTTACCGTAGTCGCGTCGGAGTCGTGTGCGCCGTGGGCGATCGAGGTCGCAGATGGCGCCGCGCTATCCACCGTGGCCGCTACTTCGTTTGCGCCCATTCGGGTGTTGGTGCGTGATAGCGCGGGTGCACCGGTCAATGGCGCTGTGATTCACGTCGAACGTACTGTCCTCTATTGGGATCCCGCCAGAGCAGGCGAGACGGCAGCCGATGCCGGGTTGGGTGGCAGGACATTCCGAACGAATGCGCAGGGATTCGCAGAGATCTCGGCGGTGGCGAACAGCAGTCTGGGGACCTATCAATACACGATGGCTGTCACCCAGGCGAATGTTCGAAGTCGTTCCTACGTCGTATTGAGCAATCGTGTCGTGGGTTTTGATCCCCTGGCACGCCCAGTCGTTGAGTATGCCAATAGCAGCAATGGGCATTACTTCATGACGATGAGCGCGTTGGAAATCGCGAGACTTGATCGAGGAGACTTCGCCTTTTGGACGCGAACCGGAGCCGCGTTCCTGGGGCGCGAGGCCGGCTCGACCTCGAGTGGCAGTCCCGTTTGCCGATTCTACGGACGCCCGGAAGCCGGACTCGATTCCCACTTTTACTCTGCAAGTGTCGGCGAATGCGCGGCAGTGGTTCAGAAGTTCGCTCATGCGTGGCTTCTCGAGAGCCTGAACGTCTTCGAGATCGCCCTTCCGGATCTGATTATGGGTGCATGCCCAACCGCGACTGGCCCTGTCTACCGAGTGTTCAACAATCAGGCAGATGTGAATCACCGATATCTCACCAGCAAGACCGGCGTACAGGCGATGGTGGCAAAAGGCTGGCTTCCCGAGGGCTACGGTCCGGAGTCGGTTGTAATGTGCGCGCCGATGTAGCCCCAGTACGTCCTCTGGCGAATTTGCGTGGCTTGTGGGGGACGACGTCAGTCTTGCGAATGCTCTCACTCATTTCGGTAAGCATCAGGAGGCAATGACGGCGGTCGCGTCCATCGTCAGGAATCCCTCGTGGTCCTTCGCCCACAGCCGGAAGGTCCTGCCGTCCGCCTGCGGCTCGCCGCAGACGAAAAAGGGGTCGCTGTCGAACGCCGGGCGCACCGCGCGGAACTCGAAGCGCGCGACGGCGGCATCGGGCCGCTCGCGGCGCAGGAGGTCGAGCAGCAGCGTCGCCTGCAGCGGGCCATGGACGACGAGACCGGGATAGCCCTCGACCTGCGTGACGTAGCGGCGGTCGTAGTGGATGCGGTGGCCGTTGAACGTCAGCGCCGAGTAGCGGAACAGCAGCACGTCGTCGGGGATCCACTTGCGTTGCCAGGCGGATGTGGCGGGCGCGGCTTTCGGCGCCGGTGCCAAGTCGCCGGGCGCGGGCGGCTCGCGAAAGACGATGTCGTGGAACTCGGTCAGCGCCACTGCGGACTCGCCGTCGCGGCGGATTTCGTGGCGGACACGGACAAACACGAGCGCTCCCGTCCGGCCGTGCTTTTCGGTCACGCCGTCGATCGTCGACGTGCGGACCAGGGCGTCGCCCACACGCAACGGCGCGTGGAATTCGAGCTGGCTGCCCGCCCACATCCGCCGCGGCAACGGCACCGGCGGCAGGAAGCCGCCGCGCTGCGCGTGGCCGTCGGGGCCGAGGTCCGACTGGCGGTGCAGCGGCAGGAAGTACAGCCAATGCCACAGCGCCGGCAGCGGGGTGCCCGGCTCCGGACGGTCCGCATCGCGGTCGAGCGTGGCGGCGAGCGCCGCGCACGGCGTGGCGGTGACGGCGTCCGACACCGTTTCCGTGCGGCCGACCCAGTCGTTCAGATTCATGGCGTTTCCCGTTCGGTTGCATTGCGGCGCGACGACCGGTCGTCGCGGCCAGGAGTGGCGACCGGCGCCGGCCGGCAGCCCGTAGCCGGCCCCGGCGAGTGTGCACTGCACGTCCCCAATGGCGAAGCTTAGCGCGTCGCGGCACGGCGGCCGCTTTGGACTATCATGCCTCTCCGCAACAAAACGCCCCGGAGCCGCGGCATGAACCTCGAAAAAGTCATTTTCGGATTCTTCATCATCTTCGCGTGCACGCTCAACTTCGGGTTTTTCATCGGCGACCTCGACCGGGTGGAGCTGCACCATCCGATGGAGCTTTTCGCCGCGGTCGTCGTCAACCTGATCGCGACGGTGCTGAAGTTCGGCGACCGCACGCAGCTCGGCGCCACGCACCTCGCGACGAGCCTCGTCGCGTCGTTCCAGCTGATCGCGGCATCGCTGGTCTGGGTCTGGCAGCTCTACGTCGTGGGCGCGCCGATGAACGGCGACATGATCTCGGTCGTCGTGTCGCTGTCCGGCGGCGCGCTGCTCGCCAACATCTTCTCGGTGATCCTCCTGATGGGCGAGACGCTGCGGCAGGGACGCTAGGCAACCGCATCGCGCCGGCGATCGCCGATGAGCGACATCCTGTTCATGATCCTGCGGCGCCTGCGCGCGCCGCTGATCACGCTGATCACCGTCTACGCGATCTCGGTCGGCGGACTGGCGCTGGTCCCCGGCCTCGACCCGGACGGCAACCGGGCGCCGATGAGCATCTTTCACGCGTTCTACGTGATGAGCTACACGGCGACGACGATCGGCTTCGGCGAGATTCCCTATCCGTTCACCGACGCGCAACGGCTGTGGGTCACGTTCGCCATCTACCTGTCGGTCATCGGCTGGGCGTATACGCTGGGCTCCGTGATCGCGCTGTCCAACGACGCGCCGTTTCGCACGCTGGTGGCGCGCGGACTGTTCCGGCGGCGGGCACGGGGGATTTCCGAACCGTTCTACATACTGTGCGGCTACGGCCAGAGCGGTTCCCGCCTCGCCACGGCGCTCGACCACATGGGCAACCGGATGGTCATCGTCGAGCCGCTGGTCGAGCGCACGGCCCGGATCGCCGTGCAGGACTTCGCGATGCCGCCGCTCACGCTGGCGGCGGATGGACGGTTGGCCGACGTGCTCGAGGACAGCGGCATCCGCAGCCCGCATTGCCTCGGCCTGATCGCGATGGCCGGCGAGGACGGCGTCAACCAGGCGATCGCCATCGGTGCGCGCGTGCTCAATCCGGGGATTCCGATCGTCGCGCGCGCCAAGTCGGGGGTGGCGAAGGTCAACCTCGAGTCGTTCGGCGGCGTCACCGTCATCAATCCGTTCGAGACGTTCGCCTACGATATCGGTGTGGCGCTGCGGACGCCCGAGGTCGTGCAGATCGAGGACTGGTTGACGGCAACGCCCGGATCGCCGGTGCCGCCGTGCACGCAACCGCCGCGCGGTCGCTGGGTGCTCGTGGGCTTCGGCCGGTTCGGGCGCGCGATCGCCGACGTGCTCGACGGCGAAGGCATCGAGTGGAAGGCGTTCGATCCCAGCGTCTCCGATGTGGCCGAGGTACGGTTGGTGCACGGCGACTACACCGAGAACATCCTGCGCGACGCCGGCATCGACACCGCGAGCGTGCTGGTTGCCGGGTCCGACAACGATGCCGTCAACCTGGGGGCGACCACGCTGGCGCGGCGCGTGAAGCCGGACATCTTCGTCGTCATCCGCCAGAACCAGATGCAGGATCGCGCGCTGGTCGAAGCCGCACGCGCCGACCTCGAGTTCGTGCAGTCGCACCTGATGGAGCACGAATGCCTGCAGGTGCTGAAGACGCCGATGCTCGGCCGGTTCATCGGCCGCTTGCGCACGACCGCCAGCGCCATGGCCGCGGCGACCTTGCAGCGGATCCGGACGGAGGTCGGCGAAGGGTCGCCGCGCGCCTGGCGATTCGACTGCGACGTGCTGCAGCCGGGAATGTTCTACGCGTTCTTCCAGCGCGTCGGCGCGCCGTTCACGATCGGCCACCTGCGCAACGATCCGACCAATCCCCGCGAGCGCATGCGCGTCGCGGCGCTGATGCTGGAGCGCGACGGTGGCGAACGGCTGCTGCCGGACGACGACACGCTGCTGAAGCCCGGCGACCGCATCCTGTTCGTCGGCGACGACGTCGCGCGCCGGCTGCAGCAGCGCTACAGCCTGGAACCCGGCACGGTGGCCTGGGTGTGCTCCGGCAGCGAGCCGCCGCGCGGCTGGATCTTCCGCTGGTGGCACCAGCGGTTCCGCTCCAACGAGAACACCTGACGAGGGCGCCCGCGGTGCGCCGGCGGCGCGGCGTCCGTGCGTCGAACGTCAGCGCGTGAGCGTCGCGTCGTCCACCAGCACCTTGTAGCTGTAGCCCGACCCCAGGTCGAGGTCGGTGCGCACCGTGCCCTTGGCCAGCACGACGTCGCCCACCTTGGCCTGCGCCTTGGTCGTGACCAGCACGTCGTTGGTGTTGTCGGCGGCGGAGCCCGAGCCGTCGCGGATGTGCAGCCAGTTCTTGCCGAGCACGTCGGGCGTGAACTTCACCACCTTGCCGCGGACGAGGACGCCCTGGTCCTTGAGCGACGCCTTGTTGGCGACGATCTCGGCGACGGTGCGCGCGTCGGGACCGGTGGCTTTCGGCACTTTCACGTCGCCGACGTCGACGGGCTTGCCGATCCCGGAATGGAGCGCGCCGAGATCACCACCCGCAGGGGGCGCGGCGACGGCTAAGCCGGCCGCCAGCAGCGCGGCCACGAAGGTAATGCGACGGGCGAGGGAATCGTTCACGTTGGATCATCCATGTAGTTGTGCGCGGCCGACCGCGAAGGCGGCGCCGCTTGCGCCACGCCACTGTTGCACGAAACACGGACCCGGAATTTGATCCAGGTCGCATCCGGACGCGATTGGTCGGAATTCACGCCGGTCCCGGCCCGGCCGCGCGGCGCTGCCACAAAATGCAGCGGTTGTTGGCCGGCATCGGGCGGTCGTCGACCAACTCGAGACCGGCGCCGCGCGCCAGCGCGTCGACCGCCTCGAAGTCGCGCAGGCCCTGCCGCGGATCGTCGGCGCGCAATCGTGCGTCGAACGCGGCGTTGCTGTCGCTCGTGCAGCGGCCGCCGTTGTTGAAGGGGCCATAGACGACGAGTGCTGCATCGGCGGCCCGAACGCCCGGCAGGCTCGAAGCGCGGTCCGACGTCTGCCATTCGACGTGCGGCAGCGCCGCCGCGAAGTACGCGGCGTGCTGGCCCGTGCCGCTGCCGACCTCGAGCACGCGCGTGCGCTGCGCGAAGTGCTTGCGCAGCACCGCGAGAATGGGTTCGCGGTTGCGGTCGCAGGCGGGCGGTGAAGCGCATGGCAAACTCCTCGCTATCGGGATGTTGATCTGATGGCAGGCATGCGGTCCGCGCCAAGGTTGCGCCGCGCGGAACGCGAACTGTACTATGACCCCACGCGAAAGCGCAGGCTAAAAGCAGCGATGCGGACACGAACGGCAGGCTGGCCATCGATCACCGCGGCGGGCCTCATCGGCTGCTTCGCGGCGACCGTCGCGCTCGCGCAATGCCCGCCGACGGTACCGGTGCAGGGCGCGGCGATACCGGGGCCGCTGCCGCTGTTCCCGCCCGACCACTGGTGGAATCTCGACGTGTCGGCGGCGCCGGTCGACGCCGCGTCGGCCGCGTACATCGCCTTCATCGACAACGGCGGCACGCGACGGCTGCATCCGGACTTCGGCGGCGAAGCGGCGCCTACCGGCACGGCGATCTACGGAATGCCCTACGCGATCGTCGACGCCACGCAGCCGAAGCTGCCGGTGACGTTCGACTATGCGGACGAGAGCGACGGCGTCGACGCGAGCGGACGTGGCATTCCCTTCTATCCGATTCCGGCGCAGGCGATCGGCGAGCCGCACTGGATCGAGGGCGGCGCGCCGGGCAGCGTCGACCAGCGCAGTTCCAACGACCGCCACCTGCTGCTCGTCGACTGCACGAAGCGCCACCTGTACGAGCTCTACAACGTTTACTACAACGCGGCGCAGGGACGGTGGTACGCGGGTTCCGGCGCGTTCTTCGACATGAACGCCAACGGACGGCGGCCCGACACCTGGACGTCCGCCGATGCGGCGGGGCTGGCCATCCTGCCGGGCCTCGTCCGCTACGACGAGGCGTGGAATCCGGCGGTGACCGAAATCCGCCACGCGTTTCGGGTCACCGTCCGCGCGACCAACGGCTACGTCTTTCCGGCGTCGCATCGGGCCGGCTCGACGACCGGCGCGCTGCCGATGGGCGCCCGGCTTCGCTTGAAGCCTTCGGTCAACGGCCAGGACCCGGCGCTGCGCACCGGCGATCCCAACGTGCGCAAGATTTTCCGCGCGATGCAGAAATATGGCCTCATCGTCGCCGACAACGGCACCGACCTCTATGTCACCGGAACTTTCGACACGCGGTGGAACAACGACGTACTGAACCCGGCGTTCGCCGCGTTGACCGCCGGCGACTTCGACGTCATCCGGCTCGGCTGGAATCCGGCGGCCGCGGCGCCCGCGCTCGCGACGATCACGCCGTTGCCGCCGCGCGTCGTCGGCGGCCGGTCGTTCTTCGCCGTGGTCGCGCTGACGGCGCCCGCGGGCAGCGGTGGGGCCACCGTCACGCTGACGATTTCCGATCCCGCGCTCGCCGCCACGCCGCCGGCCGTCGTCGTGCCCGCCGGCGCCACGTCGGCGAAGGTGATGGTGGGCACGCGTCCGACGCGCCGCGATGCCCGGGCGACGCTGTCGGCCACCGCCGGCGGCGTCACGCGCTCGGCGGAGATCGCCGTCACCGTCCGCTAGGCTTTTGGCGTCGCCGGCGACCATGCGCTCCATGCTGGACATCCTGCTCGTCGCGCTGCCGTTTTTCGCGCTCGTCCTCTGCCGCTACATCGCGACGCGCGGCTTCCTGCCACAGGTCGCGATTCCCGGCCTCAACACGTTCGTGCGGCATTTCGCGCTGCCGTGCATGCTGTTCCGCTTCGGCGCGACGACGCCGATCGCCAATGCGCCGTTCACGAGTTCGCTGTGCATCGCGCTGTCGCGCTCAAGCGGCGCGGATACGCATGGCGCGGCGGTGGCCGCCCGCAATGCGGTCAAGGGCGTGCTGTCGAACCCGATGCCGTGGTCGATCGTGCTCGGCGTGCCGCTCGACCCCTTCGCGCCGACGGTGATCGTGCTGGTGGCGGCATTGCCGAGCGCCTGATGCTCGCCGAACGCTACGACGCCGACAGCGGGCGCATCGCGCGCATCATCCTCGTGTCGACCGCGCTGGCATTCGTCACGTTTTCCGGCGCCGTCGCGCTGCTGACGTGACGGAACGCCGGCCGCGCGGGCAGGGGCCGTATAGTGGCGGACAGCGCGCGCCGGCAGGGTCCGGCGAGCCTTACGGATGGGAGCGATGACGACACGCGGTTTTTCCGGACGCCGGCCCGGCGCCGCCGACGCCGGCAGGCTGCCCCCCGGGCAATACAAGACCGACGATTTCCCGGTGCTGTCGATGGGCCCCACGCCCGACGTGGACATGGCCACGTGGCGCTTCGCGATCAGCCACGGACCGCGGCCGCTGGCGAGCTTCACGTGGGCCGAGTTCGAGGGGCTGCCGCGCACGCCGTGGCGTGGCGACATCCACTGCGTGACCAAGTGGACGAAGTTCGACACCGAATGGGAAGGCGTGACGATCGACGACCTGCTCGCCGCCGCTGGCGTGGTGGCGCCGACGGCCTTCCTGCTGGCGCAGTCGTACGACGATTACGACACCAACCTGCCGGTGCTCGACGTGCTCGACGGCCGCGCGCTGATCGCCACCCGCTTCGCCGGCGCGCCGCTCGCGGCCGAGCACGGCGGTCCGGCGCGGCTGCTTGGTGCCGCACCTTTATTTCTGGAAAAGCGCGAAGTGGATCCGCGGCCTGAAGTTCACCGGCCGCGACGAAGCGGGCTTCTGGGAACTGCGCGGCTACCACATGTACGGCGATCCCTGGCGCGAGCAGCGCTACACGAACGATCCATGACGATGCCGGTGATCCCCGGCGCGCCGTCGTCGTGGCAGCAGGCCGTCATCGAGCGCGTGCTGCCGCAGACGGAGCGCGTGCGCAGCTACTTCCTGCGCGCCGCGCTGCCGCCGCACGTCGCCGGCCAGCACGTCGATATCCGCTTGACGGCGCCCGACGGGTATCAGGCGCAGCGCAGCTATTCGATCGCCTCGGCGCCCGGCAGCGATACCGTCGAACTCGCGATCGAGCGGCTGGACGACGGTGAGGTATCGCCGTACTTCCACGAGGTCGCGCGCGCCGGCGACGTCATCGAGATTCGCGGGCCGATCGGCGGTCACTTCGTCTGGCGCGGCGGCGACGGCGGTCCGCTGCTGCTCGTGGGCGGCGGATCCGGCATCGTGCCGCTGATGGCGATGGCGCGCGAGCGCACCGCGACTGCGCCCGAAACCGTGGCGCTGCTCGTGTATTCGGCACGGACATGGGAGGAAATCGTGTTCCGCGACGAGCTGTTGCGTGCGCATCGGCAGGACCCCGCGTTCGACGTCGTCATTACGACGACGCGCGGACCGCGGCAGCGCGACGTCGATCACGAGCGCCGGCTCGACCGCCCGCTGCTGCACGAGGTCCTCGCGCGCTGGGGCCACGTCCCGCGGCATGCGTTCGTCTGCGGCGCCAACGGCTTCGTCGAAACGGTGACGCGCGAGCTTGTCCGCGAGGGCCTGCCGCCGGCGCTGGTGCGGGCGGAACGTTATGGGGGCACCAGCTGACGATCGGGGGGCGGCAGGAAGCCGCTGGGTTCCCGCTTTCGCGGGAACGACAAATGAGGAGAATTCATGCCAGACCGAAACAACGTATCGAGCCTTCATAACTAGCAGCAAGTTGAAATTCGCTTGCTTGCTGCCGACACGCCGCTCGTTCTTTCGTGGCCCTCATTTTCGTAGCCCCAAAGCGGCGGCGCGCGGCCGCTAGGAAGTCGCCGCTCATCTCTTGCATTGCTCGTTCTCGTTGAAAAACGCGGGGAAGCTGTCCTCCCGCGCTTTTCAACGAACTGCTAGTCGGTGCCGGCCCCGCTGCGCCGTTCGAGCAACTTTTCCATCGCGCGCTCGAACAGCGGTATCGCCTCGACGGCCACTCGGGCGCGACCGCCGCGAAACGCCTGCGCCAGCGACTCCGGGGTGTGGATCAGCGCGATGCTGCCGTCCCGGTGCGTGAACAGCAATTGCGTACCCTGCGGCGCGCGCCACGCGAATTTCGCGAGCAACGTCGGTTCTCCCTCGTCGCCGTCGAACGCGCACCAGTCGCCGGGCGACAGCGACTCCACGTCCGCGCTCGGCTCGTCACGCGCCGGCGGCTGCACGCGGTCCGGCGCGGGCGTCGCGGCCATCGGCGGCGCCGGTTCGTCGGCATCCAGTTCCGGCAGGTCGAACGGCGTGTTCAGCGCTTCGACATGCAGCTCGTACAGGCGGGCCAGGAACACCTTGCGCCGCGCGCGACCCGATTCGTCCGCGGGCCAGCCTTCGCTCAGGTTGCGCACCAGCGGCGGAATGACCTGCAGCAACCGGTTGCGCGCGCCGGGCACGCGCTCGGGCGCGAAGCTCCAGACCAGCGCCTCGACGATGTCGAGTTCCTGCTTCCATGCGGGACTGTCGGCGCCGTCGCGCAGCCCGATGGCGCTGAGACGCGCCACGCCCTCCTGATCGAGGTAGTCGCGAATTTCGGGCGGCAATGCCCGGCCCGCCACGCGCATCGCGATCGCCGTGCGGGCGCGGGCGCGCGCGGTCGCGTCGTCGTCCAGTGCCGTCAGCATGGGGAGCGCCTGCGCGAGCTTCTGGTTGTAGGCCGCACGCTCGGCGTCGAGAAAGGTGTCGAGCTCGTCGCGCGCGATGGCGAAGGCGTCGCCGCCGTCGGACAGGCGGTCGCGAACCATCGCCGCGAGGTGGGCGGCGAGCTCGAGGAACAGCACGTCGTGCGCGATGTCCGGCCGCGCGCCGACCGAGGCCGCCGCCAGCGTGTCGAAGAACTTGCGGACATGATGGCGCGGATTCGACAGGACTTGCGGATCGAGCAGCGAAGCCTTGAGGATCGGAATCTGCAGGCGACCGAAGATCGCCTTCACTTCCGGCGGCAGGTACGCATTGTCGAACACCTCGTCGAGCACCGCGGACACGATTTCGACCGTGACCCGGTCCAGCGGAGGGTCCCCCGCCGCGGCGACCGCCGCTTCCAGCACCGGCAGCACGGATTGCGTCTCTTCGTGCAAAACGGCAGTCCCCGCTGCGGGCGTGCCCGCCGAATGCGCGGCCGCCGCCTCCTCGCGCTTAAGCAGCCCGAGCGCGCGCTGCAGCGTCTGCCAGGCGTCCGCGCCGGGACGCGCGGGATGCAGATCCCCCGCTCGCCGGGACGGGTGCGCGCGCCACGCTTCCGGCTCGCCGAAGTCCAGCGGATCGGTCACGGGCGTTCGCGCCGTGGCAGCGTTGGCCGTTGATGCCGTGGCCGGCGATCGCGGCGCTCCGTGCTGCTCGGCGGCGGCGAGCATCTGCACGACCTGGTGGTAGAGATCGCCCACCTCGGGCGCCTCGGCCGCAGCGGCACCGGATCCGCCGCCGGGCGCCTGGCCGCCGCGGGCCCCGGGGCGCTTGCGCGTGCGCACGCGCAGCACCGGCAGTATGTCGCGGTCCTGGAACAGGCGGTCGAGCTCGCCGTGCAACGCCACCACTTCCGGGGTCAACGCCCGGACGAGGTGTTCCATCACCGGCCGCCATGCGCCGTCGGCCGCCCAGAGGCTGCGACACGTATTACCGAGGGCGTCGCAGACGAGTTCCGCGCCCCATGGGTTGCGGAACTCGGTCTCGCTCGGACGCTCGCGCATGACGATGCGGGTTCGCAGGTCGAAGCCGAAGCCCTCTTCGCGCGTTGCGGTGTGCATCGCGCGCACGGCGGTCTTGAGCGCGACCTGCCCCGCATGATCGCCTTCGTTGACGAGGGCGAGCGGGGCTTCCGCCTGGCCGCGTTGTTCGCGCGGGCGCGGCACGTTCGAACGCCGTGCCTGGAACAGCTGGTCGAACTCGGAGCGGAACCGGGAAAAGAATTTGCTTCGTTCGCGCCGGACCGCGCGGGCGATCCTGACCGCCGGCGTCTCCGCTGCGGCCGCGCCGCGCGGTGCTTCGGCTTCGTTGGGTGCCGCCGACTCGAGTTCGTCCAGTGCTCGCCAAGTGGCCGCGTCGAAGCGCTTGTACGTCAGCGCTAGGCACTCGCGGATCAGGCCCGCCGCCTCGGTCGGGCCGACGTCGCGCGCACCTTCGACATCGAGGATGACGCGATCATGCGCGGTCGTCGCGCGCGGCTCGTTCGTGTTCATGGGCTGCTTTGCTGGCGGATGCCATGGGCGTCGGTGCCGTATTGGGGGAGGATTGCGGCGTGCTTCGCGGGCTCGGGACTCCGGGCCCACGCTGCTGGAACGCGTCCCGGCCACACTCGGCGGGGCCATCCTGGTTCCGGCGGCGACCTCCGGACGCGAAGAACGGGGCTGCCTGCCTCGGCCGTCGCGGTCCCTAGCGTCGGCGTCATCCGTGGGGACGGGCCTGCGCCGCGCCGAAGCGGGAGGCCAGCATGGGATAATATCAAATGCGCTCGACCCGGACCGGCAAGGGGCGGCTTGGGTTCCGCGCATTGCCGGCGCGAGGTACGCGCGCCACACCGAACGTTTGCGTGCACGTCGCAGTCCGGCGTTGCCGGAGGATGAACCATGCAGGACAAGAAGTTCGCGTCGCAGGCCGACCTCGAGGATAAGAAGGTCAGCTTCGACAAGCTGTCCGACCACGCGTATGCGTACACGGCGGAGGGCGATCCGAACACCGGCATCGTCGTCGGTGACGACGCGGTGATGGTGATCGACACGCAGGCGACCCCCGTGATGGCGCAGGACGTCATACGGCGCATCCGCGAAGTCACCGACAAGCCGATCCGCTACGTCGTGCTGTCGCATTACCACGCGGTGCGCGTACTCGGCGCCTCCGGCTACAAGCCGGATCACGTCATCGCCAGCCGCGATACGTACGAGCTCATCATCGAGCGCGGCGAGCAGGACATGAAAAGCGAGATCGAACGCTTTCCGCGCCTCTTCCGCGCCGTCGAATCGGTGCCCGGCCTCACGTGGCCGACGATCGTGTTCGAGAAGCGGATGACGCTGTGGCTGGGCAAGCTGCAGGTCGAGATCATGCAACTGGGCCGGGGGCACACGAAGGGCGACACCGTCGTCTGGCTGCCGCAGGAAAAGATCCTGTTCTCCGGCGACCTGGTCGAGTACGCCGCGACGCCGTACACCGGCGACGCCTACCTGACCGACTGGCCGGCCACGCTCGATGCGCTCGCCGCGCTCGGCGCCGAAAAGCTGGTCCCCGGCCGCGGTGCGTCGCTGAAGGACCCCGCCGCGGTCAAGGCCGGCCTCGACGGCACGCGCGAGTTCGTCACGGCGATGTTCGACAGCGTGAAGCGCGGCGCCCAGGCGGGCCGCGACCTGCGCACCGTGTATCGCGAGACGTACGCCGCGCTCAAGCCGCGCTTCGGCAACTGGGTGATCTTCGATCATTGCCTGCCGTTCGACGTGACGCGCGCCTACGACGAGGCCACGCAGTATCCGCATCCGCGCATCTGGACCGCGCAGCGCGACAAGGAGATGTGGCAGTCGCTCGAGGGCTAGCGCGAAACGCGGCGACGACATGTCCGGCGTCAACGGTGCGCGAACCATGATGCGGGCGGCCGGCGTCGCGAAGTCCGGCGCGCGCCCTGGACCGCGATCACCCTAGCCGCTTCCGGCCTTCATTGGCTTCGACCATGTCCTCGTACATCTACCCCAAGTACGAATATCGCCGCCCGCCGGAACCGGACGGCACCGTGCGTCATTGCGGGGTCGTCGTCGTCGGCGCCGGCCCCGTGGGCCTCACCGCCGCCATCGACCTCGCGCAACGCGGCATTGCGGTGCTGGTGCTCGACGACGACAACACCGTCAGCATGGGCTCGCGGGCGATCTGCTATTCGAAGCGAACGCTGGAGATCCTCGACCGGCTGGGCTGCGGCGAGTCCGTCGCCAGCAAGGGCGTGCGCTGGCAAGTCGGCAAGGTCTACCAGGGCAGCGAGCTCGCCTACCAGTTCGATCTGCTGCCGGAGACCGGGCACCGCCGGCCGGCGTTCGTCAACCTGCAGCAATACCACTTCGAGGAGTGCCTCGTCCGCCGCGCGCAGGCGTTGCCGTCGCTCGAGATCCGCTGGCAGCATCGGGTGACGCACGTCGTGCCCGGCCCCGACCAGGTCGCGTTGCAGGTGGCGACCGACGACGGCGAATACCGGCTGACGTGCGACTGGCTGATCGCCTGCGACGGCGCGCGCAGCCCGATCCGCCAGATGTTGGGCCTCGACTTCGAGGGGCAGGTGTTCCGCGACCGCTTCCTGATCGCCGACATCCACATGACGTCGGATTTTCCGGCCGAACGCCGCTTCTGGTTCGATCCGCCGTTCCATCCCAACCAGTCGGTGCTGCTGCACCGGCAGCCGGACGACATGTGGCGCGTCGACTTCCAGCTGGGCTGGGACGCGGATCCCGACGTCGAGAAGCGCGCCGAACGGATCATGCCGCGGCTGCGTGCGATGCTCGGGCCGGACGCGCGCTTCGAGATCGAATGGGCGAGCGTCTACACGTTCCAGTGCCGGCGCATGCAGAAGTTCCGCCACGGCCGGCTGCTGTTCGCCGGCGATGCCGCGCACCTCGTGAGCCCGTTCGGCGCGCGCGGCGCCAACAGCGGCATCCAGGACGCCGACAACCTCGTGTGGAAACTCGAACTGGTGCTGGCCGGACGCGCGCCGGACGCGCTGCTCGACACCTACGACAGCGAACGCGTCGCCGCCGCCGACGAGAACCTCGCGAACTCCACGCGCGCGACCGACTTCATCACGCCGAAGAGCGCGGTGTCGCGCACGTTCCGCGATGCGGTGCTGGCGCTCGCCAGGAAGCATGCGTTCGCGCGCACGCTCGTCAACAGCGGCCGGCTGTCGGTGCCCAAGGTGCTGTCGCAATCGCCGCTCAACACGGCCGACGCCGACACGTTCGCGGGCGCGATGGTGCCCGGCACCGTGGCGTCCGATGCGCCGGTGCATGGTGCGCGCGGCGACTGGCTGCTCGACTACCTGGGCCAGGAGTTCGTGCTGCTCGCGTTCGGCGGCGTCGTGGACGCGGCTTCCGCGGGCGCGCTGGCGGCGGATGCCATCGGGTGCCGCGTCGTGCAGGTGGGCGGTGCGGCGGCAGGCGACCGCACGCTGCTGGCCGACACGGAAGGCACCGTCGCCGCGCGCTATGATGGCCGCGACGGCACCTGCTACCTGATCCGGCCCGATCAGCACGTATGCGCGCGCTGGCGCAGGTTCGACCTCGCGGCGGTGCGGGCGGCCATCGCGCGTGCAACGGCGCCGGGTTCCCGCCTGCGCGGCGACGACGGTTGACCGGGATGACGTACGTTCACCATCAGCAAATGCGCCGAGGGCAAACGCGATGGCCACGCTGAACACGCAACCGAACATCGCCGCACCGGACGAGTTCTACGAGGCGCTGCTCGGCCTCCACCGCGACCTGTCCGATGCGCAGAGCGCGCTGGTGAACGCCAAGCTGATCCTGCTGCTCGCCAATCACGTCGGCGACCCGCAGGTGTTGCGCGAGGCGATGGCCGCCGCGCGCGACGAAGTGTGCGCGGCACCGCCGCGTGCGTCCTGACGATCCTATTCGCCGACGAGGCTTCGATGACCACGGACACACCCGCCCGTTCCGCTCCTGTCGCCGCCGGCGGCCGCCCGCCGGCCGCGCCGCTTGCCTACCAGTCCGGTTTCGCCAACGAGTTCGCGACCGAAGCCATCGCGGGCGCGCTGCCGGTCGGGCAGAACTCGCCGCAGCGCGCGCCGTTCGGCCTCTACGCCGAACAGATTTCCGGCTCCGCGTTCACGGCGCCGCGCGCGGCGAATCGCCGCGCGTGGACGTACCGCATCCGGCCGGCCGTCATGCACGAGCCGTTCCGGCAGGTCGGCAATGGCCGCATCGTCAGCGCGTTCGGCGACGTCGCCACCCCGCCTAACCAGCTGCGGTGGGATCCGCTGCCGCTGCCGGAGGCGGCAACCGACTTCGTCGACGGGCTGGTGACGATGGCTGGTCACGGCGATCCGGCCGCGATGTCCGGCTGCGCGATCCACGTCTATGCGGCCAATCGCTCGATGGCGGACCGCTTCTTCTGCAACGCCGACGGCGAGATGCTGGTCGTCCCGCAGCAGGGTCGCCTGCGGCTGGCGACGGAGATGGGACGCATCGACATCGAGCCGCAGCAGATCGCCGTCATCCCGCGCGGCATCCGGTTCCGCGTCGAACTGACCGACGGTCCCGTGCGTGGCTACGTGTGCGAGAACTACGGTGCGCACTTGAAGCTGCCGGACCTGGGGGTGATCGGCTCGAACGGCCTCGCCAATCCGCGTGATTTCGAGACGCCGCATGCCTGGTACGAGGACCGCGAAGGGCGCTTCGAGATCACGACCAAGTTCATGGGCAACCTGTGGACGGCGGCCAGCGACCACTCGCCGCTCGATGTCGTCGCGTGGCACGGCAACTACGCGCCGTACCGGTACGATCTCCGCCGGTTCAACACGATCGGCTCGATCAGCTACGACCATCCCGACCCGTCGATCTTCCTCGTGCTGCAGTCGCCAAGCGACACGCCGGGCGTGGACGCGATCGACTTCGTGATCTTCCCGCCGCGGATCCTGGCGATGGAGCACACGTTCCGGCCGCCGTGGTTCCACCGCAACGTGGCGAGCGAGTTCATGGGACTGATCCACGGCGCGTACGACGCCAAGGCCGAAGGGTTCATGCCGGGCGGCGCGAGCCTGCACAACTGCATGTCCGGCCACGGGCCCGATGCCGACACGTTCGCCAAGGCGAGCGCCGCCGACCTGTCGCAGCCGCAGCGGATCACCGATACGATGGCGTTCATGTTCGAGACGCGCCACGTGATCCGGCCCACGCGGTTCGCGCTCGAATCCGCGGCGCTGCAGGCCGAGTACTTCCGCTGCTGGCAAGGCCTGCCGAAGCAGTTCAACCCCAACGTGCGCTGATCCTCCCATGACCGACTACACGACCATCCTCGTCGAGACGCGCCACCGCGTCGGCATCATCCGGCTGAACCGTCCCCAGCGGCTCAATGCGCTCAACGATGTCCTCGCGCGGGAGCTGTCGGCGGCGCTGCACGCGTTCGACGACGACGAAAGCATCGGCTGCATCGTGCTCACCGGCAACGAAAAGGCGTTCGCCGCGGGCGCCGACATCGGCGCCATGGCGGAATGGGATTACGCCAAGGTGCTCGCCGACGACTACATCACGCGCGACTGGGAGGAGATCCGCCGCATCAGGAAGCCGGTGATCGCGGCGGTCGCCGGCTTCGCGCTGGGCGGCGGCTGCGAGCTCGCGATGGCCTGCGACACCATCGTCGCCGCCGACACCGCGAAATTCGGCCAGCCGGAGATCGCGATCGGCACGATGCCCGGCATGGGCGGAACGCAGCGGCTGCCGCGGGCGATCGGCAAGGCGAAGGCGATGGACTGGTGCCTGACCGGACGCATGCTCGACGCGGCCGAGGCCGAGCGCGCCGGCCTGGTCGCGCGCGTCGTGCCGGCGGACAGGCTGGAGGACGAGGCGCTGGCGATGGCGTCGAAGATCGCGTCGTTTTCGCTGCCGGTCGTCATGAAGATCAAGGAGGCGGTGAACCGCGCGTACGAATCGTCGCTGGCCGAGGGGCTGCTGTTCGAGCGCCGCGAGTTTCACTCGACGTTCGCGCTCGGCGACCGGAAGGAAGGGATGCGGGCGTTCGTCGAAAAGCGCAAGCCGTCGTTTCGCCATCGGTAGGGGCACATCCGGTAGAATCCGCTTCCGTCCCGCCCGAAGCCACCGCGACCGCCTCGTCATGTCGTTCACCCGCCTTCTCGTCCTTTGCACGCTGCTCGCCGCGGCCGTCGTCGCCGGCGGCTGCGCATCGGTGGCGCCGCTGTCGCTGAAGACGGAAGTGCAGGGCACGTGGAAGGATCCGAAGTACGCGCTCCCGCCGCTGACGAAGCTCTTCGTCATCAGCCTGATGATGGTCGAGCCGGGCGGTCGCGACGCGGTGGAGGACGCGATCGTCGTGCAGTTGCAGGGAGCGGGTGTGGCCGGCATCGCGTCGCACACGGTGATGTCGAACGACCCGTTGCGGCCGGGCCCTTCGCTCGGTGACGCGATCAAGGCGTCGGCCGCCGAAGCCGTGCTGCTGGTCGAGGTGCGCGCCGTGGGCGCCTACGAGCCGTACACGGTCGGGCAGACGATGACATCGATCACGCCCGACACGATGGCCTACTACAACTACCTGAAGCAGGAGAACGTCTACCAGCCCGGCGACTACAAGGTCGCGCGCATCGCGAGCGCGCTGTACCTGCCGACGATGGGCAAGCAGGTGTGGACGGCGTTCACCAATTCCTACGATGCGGGGAACCTGGCGCGCAACCTGCCCGACTTCACGCTGAAGCTCGTCGGCGCCATGGCCCGTGACCGCATCATCGCGGGCGCGCGCAAGCCCGTCTCCTGATCCGTCGCACTGAAAGGTCCCTCCCGATGCAAGCCCTGCGTTACGCCGTTGCGTTCGTTGCCGTCGCGTTGCTCACCGCCTGCCAGACGACGTCGATCCAGTCGGCGTGGTTCGACACGAGCTACCGCGGCGGACCGTTCCGGAAGTTCGTCGTGATCGCGAGCGACGGCACCACCGCCGACAGCCGCGTGTTCGAGGACATCTTCGTGCAGAAGCTGCAGGCGACAGGCGTGCAGGCCGTGCCCGGCTATACGACGGTGCCGCCGGATGCGCGCCGCACCGAGGCGCCGTTCGCCGCGGCCGTGGCCGCCACCGGCGCCGACGGCGTGATTCTCGTGCGCCTTCTGCGCGTCGACACCAAGACGCAGGTGTCGACGATGATGATGCCCGGCCCGATGATGGGACCCTGGGGCGGCTTCTACGGACCGGGTTTCTACGGCGGCGGCTTCTACGCGGCGCCGGAGGTGACGCAGTACGAGGTCGCGTCGGTGGAGACGAACGTCTACGCGGTCGGCAGCAAGACGCTCGTATGGGCGGCGACGACGCAGACGGTGAATCCGACGACCGTGGCGCAGGAAGCCCCGAACTATTCCGACCTTGTCATCGCGCAGCTCCGCGCACGTGGACTGCTGCCCGCCGCGGCGAAGTAGTCGGCCAAGGGCCGCCGCCTACGGCGGTCGTGCCCGCGTCGTCGAGGCGCCGCGCGTCGATGGAATCCGCTACTGCGCCCGAAACCGCATCGTCGCGCCGCCGGACAACGTCAGCGTCAGCTCGCCGTTGCCGATCGCGTAGCTCGCCACACCGGCGAGCGCGCCTGCGAACTCCGTGTCCTGCGATCCCGGCGGACAGCCCATCCGCGTGAGCATCGCCGGCCCCATCTTCATCGCGCTGCCGCTGATTTCGTAGGGCGCCGAGCCGCGATTGCAGTCAGCGCGCAGCAGCACGCGACCGCCGCCCTCGAACTTCAGCGTGTACCGGTCCGGCGCCGCCGCCGCGACGGACTTGCCGTCGGGCCATTGCGTGCGCTGCCATTGCCATACCGGACCGGCCAGCTCGTTGGCCGCCGCGCTCAGCTCGGGCGGTGCCGCGTTCGCCGGCACATACGACGGCGCGCCGGAGCCCGGCGCGAGATTCGCGTCGCGCATCGCGCAACCGGTGGCCGCGAACGCGACGGCGATGCACAGCAGCGGCCGGGTCGACATCAACAATCCGTGACGCATGGCATTCTCCGGGGAAGTTTTCACGCGGCGGCATCGCCGGGGACGCGACCGCCCAGCGTCGCCATGAGGTCGCGCGCGGTCGCCAGGACCAGCGCACCCAGCGCCGGTATGCGGCCCGGCGTGATGCGGGTCGTCGGCCCGGCCAGCGACACGGCCGCCCACGGCTCGCCGTTCTCGTCCAGCACGGTGGCCGCGACACAGCGCAGGCCCATCGCGTGCTCCTCGTCGTCGATCGCGTAGCCGCGGGCGCGCGTCGCCGCCAGATCCTTCGCGAGCACCGCGTGCGACGTGATGGTCCGCGGCGTGTGCTGCGGGAGCTCGCGGCGGCCGAGCATGGCGACGACGGTGCGCTCGTCCATCGCGGCCAGCATCGCCTTGCCGACGCCGGAGGCGTGCATCGGCGCGCGCGCGCCGAGCTTGGCGCTCATCCGCATCAGCTCGCGGCATTGCACCTGTTCGACGAACACCGCCTCGCCGGACTCGATGACCGCCAGGTTGGCGGTCTCGCCCGACTGGTCCATCAGGTCCTTCAGGTGCGGAAACGCCTGCACGACGAGATTGCGCTGCGCGAGAAACGCGCTGCCGACGCGGAACGCGCGCACGCCGACGCGCCATTCGCCCGTGGGCCCCGCCTGCACGTAACCGGCGGCTTCGAGCGTGGCGAGCAGCCGGTGCGCGGTCGGCGCGGGAATCGACAGTTGCGCGGCGAGCGTCGTGAGCGTGGCGCCGGCATCGGTCGCCGCCAGCGCTTCGAGCACCGCGAGTCCGCGCGACAGCGCCTGCGTATGGCCGGCCACCTTGTCGGTCGCCGCCCGCGCGGCGCCCGTGCGCACGCGCGCCGGCGCGGCGGGACGCTTCGGATGGGCAGGGCGGATACGCGGCATGCGGGCGATCTTCGTCGAGACAAAAAGGCACCGCGATTCTAGCATCGGACGCCCACGGCGGCGCATTTATGAAAATCACTTTCACGTTTTCCAACGCCCCGTTCGCAGGATAGAATCGGACCCTTTGCCCGCGCGAGGTGCTGCCCGCCATGTCCGCGATGCACAGCAAGGTATTGGCCGCGCTCGACCCGCAGCGCGTGTGGGAACACTGCGCGGCGCTCGGCCGCCTGTCCGAGCAGGAAGGCGGCCTGACGCGCGTGTTCCTGTCGCCGCAGCAGCGCGAGGCCAACGCGCTGGTGCTCGCGTGGATGCGCGACGCCGGGATGGCGGCGCAGGTCGACGCGATGGGCAACTGCGCCGGCCGCTACGAGGGCTTGGAGCCCGCCCTGCCGTGCCTGATGCTCGGCTCGCATCTCGACACCGTCCGCGACGCCGGCCGCTACGACGGCATGCTCGGCGTTCTCTCCGCCATCGAATGCGTGGCCGCGCTGCACGCGACCGGCACGCGGCTGCCGTTCGCCATCGAGGTCGTGGGCTTCGGCGACGAGGAGGGCGTGCGCTTCGGCTCCACGCTGCTCGGCAGCCGCGCCGTCGCCGGCACGTTCGACGCCGCCTTGCTCGACAAGGCCGATGCGCGACGGCATCACGCTGCGCGCGGCGCTCGCCGCGTTCGGCCTCGATCCTGCCGACTACCGGTCGGTCGCGCGGCAGCCCGCGGACGTCCATGCGTATGCGGAACTGCACATCGAGCAGGGTCCGGTGCTCGAAGCGCTCTCCCTGCCCGTCGGCGTCGTCACCGCCATCAACGGCGGCAACCGTCTCGCCATCGAACTGACCGGCATGGCCGGCCACGCGGGCACCGTGCCGATGGGGCTGCGCCGCGATGCGCTCGCCGCCGCCGCGGAATGCATCCTCGCCGTGGAGCGCATCGCGGCGTCGATGCCGGAGGTCGTCGGCACCGTGGGCCGCATCGACGCGCAACCGGGCGCCATGAACGTGATTCCGGGCAAGGTCCGCTTTTCGCTGGACGTGCGCGCGCCGACCGATGCGAAGCGCCACGCCGCCGCCGCCGCGATCCGCGCGGAGTTCGCCGCGATCGCCGGCCGCCGCAACGTCGCGCTGGACGTCACGCCGCTCTGGGACGCGCGCACCGCGCCGTGCGCGGACGCGATGCAGCGGCAGATCGCGGCGGCGATCGGCGACGAAGGCGTGCCCGTCCATCACCTGCCGTCGGGTGCCGGCCACGACGGCATGGCGCTCATCGACATCGCGCCGATCGGCATGCTGTTCGTCCGCTGCGAGGGCGGCATCAGCCACAATCCGGCGGAGGCGGTGACGCTGGCCGACGTCGCGACCGGCCTGCGCGTCTTCGCCCGCTTCATCCTCGCGTTCGCGCCGCCGGCGCGCGACTGGCGGCCAGAAGCACTTCCATGACGACAGCCGCGCACGCCATTCACGACTTCCTCGCCGCGCATCGCGGCGAGGAGGAAGCGTTCCTCGCGGAACTGGTGCGCGTCCCGTCGGACAATCCGCCCGGCGACTGCGCGCCGCATGCGCAGCGCGCGGCGCAGCTGCTGGAGGCGATGGGCTTCACCGTCGAGCGGCATCGCGGTGCCCGCGGCGATGGTCGCCGGCCAACGGCATGATCTGCTGCACCAACCTCGTCGTGCGCGTGCGTTTCGGCAGCGGCAGCGGGCCCGGTGATCGCGCTCAACGCGCATGGCGACGTCGTGCCGCCGGGCCTGAACTGGACGGCCGACCCGTACGGCGCCGAGGTGCGCGACGGCTTCATGTACGGCCGCGGCGTGGCCGTGTCGAAGTCCGACTTCGCCACCTACGCGTTCGCGCTGCGCGCGCTGCAGGCGGCCGCCGCGCAGGGCGCGCCGCTCGACGGCACCGTCGAGCTGCACTTCACCTACGACGAGGAAGCCGGCGGCGCGATCGGCCCGGCTGGCTGCTCGCGCAGAAGATCAGCGCGCCCGACTACGCGATCTCGGCGGGCTTCGCCTACGGCATCACCACCGCGCACAACGGCTGCCTGCACCTCGAGGTCGAGGTCGTCGGCAAGTCCGGGCCACGCGGCGGAGCCGGAGAAGGGCGTCGACGCGCTCGAGGCGGCGACCGGCCTGCTGTCCGATCTCTACGCGCTGCGCAAGACGCTACGCGGCGACGACGCTCGACGATCACCGGGCATCGGCTCGCCGACGCTGGTCGTCGGCCTGATCAAGGGCGGCATCAACACCAACGTCGTGCCCGACAACGTGACGTTCCGCATCGACCGCCGGATCATCCCCGAGGAGAATCCGGCCGAGGTCGAGGCGACGCTCACGCGGCAGATCCACGAGTTCGCGCGCCGCTGGCCGGGCGTCACGGTGCACGGTGAAGCGCATCCTGCTCGCCGTGCCGTTCGTGCCGATCGCCGGGCCAGGAAAAGCTGGTCGCCGCGCTGCAGCGGCACGGCGAAGGCGGTCGTCGGCGAGCCGACCTGCGCGACGCACGGCGTGCCGATCTACACCGACGCGCGCCTCTACACGACCGCCGGCGTGCCGGCGGTGCTGTACGGCGCCGGGCCGCGCACGCTGGTCGAGGCCAACGGCCACCGCGCCGACGAAAAGCTGAAGCTCGACGACCTCGCACAAGGCCACCGAGGTCGTCGCGCTCGCGCTGGCGGACCTGCTCACGGCCCGATGACGGCTGAACGCCGGCGCGCTGGACCGGGCGCCGCCCACGTGCCGTTCCTGTGGCGGCGCGTCTGCGCGCTCGGCGTCGCGCAGATCGTGTCGTGGGGCACGCTGTTCTACACGATCGCCGTGCTGGGCGCCGCGATGCGCGCCGACACCGGCGTCGGCGAACTGTGGCTGTTCGGCAGCTTCACCGCCGGCCTGTTCGTGTCCGGGCATCGTGTCGCCGCTGGTCGGCCGCGAGATCGACGCGCACGGCGGGCGCCGCGTGCTGGTCGCCGGCTCGCTGCTCGGCGCGCTGGCCTGCGTCGTGCTGGCGCTGGCGCAGGGCCCGCTGACGCGTGCTCGCCGGCTGGCTGCTGGCGGGCGTCGCGATGGCCGCGTGCCTGTACGATCCCGCGTTCGCGACGCTGCACCAGATCGCCGGCCGCGTCGTATCGGCGCGCCGTCACCGCGGTCACGCTGTTCGGCGGCTTCGCGAGCACCGTGTTCTGGCCGCTGTCGCAGTACCTGCTCGACACCGTCGGCTGGCGCGACGGCGTTCGCGATCTACGCGCTGCTGCACCTGCTCGCTGTGCCTGCCGATCCACTGCGTCGCGCGTGCCGCGCGGGCGCGGCCGCGCCGTCGCCGACGCCGACCGGCGACGGACGGGGCCGCGCCGCGCACCGCACGGCGGACCGGCGTTCGTGCTGGCTCGCCACCGCGCTGGCGCTGGCGGCCTTCATCGGCTCCGCGATCGCCGCGCACCTGATCGACGCTGCTGACCGCCACCGGGCTCGCCGCGCGCGATGCCGTGCTGATCGGCTCGCTGATCGGCCCGATGCAGGTGGCCGGCCGCATCATGGAGTTCGCGTTCAACCGCCACGTGCGCGCGCTCGCGGTGGGCACGTTCGCGTTCGCGCTGATGGCGGTGGCGCTGGCGGTGTTCACGCAGGTGCGCGGCGTCTGGATCGTCGCGCTGGCGTTCGTGATTCCGTACGGCTGGGCCAACGGCGTGATGACGATCGTCCGCGGCACCGTGCCGGCCGAACTCTTCGGCCATCGCGACTACGGCGCGCTGCTCGGCCGCCTCGCGCTGCCGCAGTTCATCCTGAAGGCGGTCGCGCCGTTCGCGATGACGCTGCTGTTCCTCGTCGATCCGGCGCGCGTGCTGTCGCCGTACGCGCTGCTGCTGCTCGGGTTGCTCGCGCTCGCCGCCTACCTGCGCCGCGGTGGCGGCGTCCCGGCGGCGGCGTCAGTGACGATGCCCGTGCCGGTGATCGTCGGTCGGTGAGCGACGGCGCACTTCGGCGTCGACGGCGATCGTCTGCGTCGTGCCGTCGGCGGCCTCGATCGAGAGCGTCAGCGGGACGCGGTCGCCGAGCCGCAGCGCACGCGCGAGGTCCGTCAGCCTGATGCGCGTCCGCCCCGGCGCCAGCAGCGACGGTGGCGCCCGGGGGCAGCGGCAGCGACTGCAGCGCGCCGCCTGGCGCCGCCACGAGCGAGGCGCCGCCGGCGACGGCGCTGCCGACGCGGATGACGCGCGCGCCGGCAGCGCTCATGAGCTGCATGTAGGCCTCGGTCGCCCCCGCGGCCGCCGCGGGGCGCACCCACGGCTCGGTGACGACGAACACCGCCTGCGCGCCGCCGCTGCCGCGAGCGTCAGCGCCAGCGCGACGACTGCGAGTCCGGCGCGTCGTGTCATGGCGTCATCGTAACGGGCCGCTGCCGCGCATGTCACGCGGCACGCGCGGACGCGGGTGCCGTGGCCGCCACGGCGCGCACGCGATCCCCTGCCAACAGCGGCCGCCGCGGAATAACTCCGGCCGTGCCGCTGTTGACACCGGAATTCGGATTCCTGGGGAGAACGTCATGACGATCGGCACGCGCTGGGTTATCGCTTCCCTCATGCTGCTGGCCGCATCGTCGGCGCAGGCGGCGTTCCACCTGTTCCGCATCGAGCAGATCTACACCAACGCCGACGGCAGCGTGCAGTTCGTCGTGCTGCGCAATGGCGGCACCAACGGCGAGAACCTGTGGTCCGGGCAATCGCTGCGCTCGACGAGCGCCCAGGGCGTCCAGCAGACCTTCGAGTTCGAGCGCGACCTGCCGATCGAACACCGCCAACCGCCGCGTGCTCGTCGCCACGCCGGGCTTCGCCGCGCTCGGGCTCGTCGACGCCCGACTACACGATGCCGGCCAACTTCCTGCCGATCGCGGGCGGGACGCTCAACTATGCCGGCGCCCACCAGATCACGTTCGGCCCGCTGCCTATCGATGGCACCAATGCGCTGCTGGCCACCGGCGCCATCGTTCCCAACGTCGCGACGAACTTCTTCGGCGCCACGGGCAGCGTCGTGCCCGGCCCCGCGATCGCGGTCGCGCTGGCGGTCGAGTACTACAACGCGTCGCTCGACCACTATTTCGTCACGCACATCCCGGCGGAAATCGCGCTGCTCGACGCCGGCGTGCAGATCAAGGGCTGGACGCGCACCGCGCAGTCGTTCAACGTCTACGCGGCCGCCGGCGCCGGCACGTCGCCGGTGTGCCGCTTCTACATCCCGCCCGACAAGGGCGACTCGCACTTCTACGGTCGCGGCACGGCGGAGTGCGATGCGACCGCGCAGAAGAATCCGTCGTTCGTCAACGAGGAATCGCAGTTCTTCCACGTGGCGCTGCCGGAGGCGGGCGTGTGTCCCGCGGGCACGGTCCCGATCTATCGCGTCTTCAGCAACCGCCCCGATGCCAATCATCGCTACATGGTCGACCGCACGGTGCGCGACCTCATGGTGTCCCAGCAGCATTGGCTGGCCGAGGGCGACGGTCCGGACCTCGTCGTGATGTGCGTGCCGCCGGTGGCGGCGGCGCAGGCGTCCGGGCCGCTGGCCGATTCGCCGGACTTCACGGATCCGCCGGGCTACGGCTCGTATCCGTAGCCGCCGCCGCGGTCACCACCGCCGCCAGCGCCGCCGCACCGAATCCGCCATCGAGCCGGCGCGGCGGAAGATCGGATCGAACAGCGCGTTGTAAACGCCCGAGCCCACGAGCGACCCGAGTGCGATCGCGACGATCGAGAACAGCGTCGTCGTGAAGTTCTCGACGCCCGCGAGGTGGTCGTCGCTCGCGAGTTCCGTGAGTCCGATGAGCCCGAGCGACCCCGGCACGAGCAGCCACAGCGCCGGCAGGAACGTGACCATGGCGGCGGGACCCCCCAGCCGGTACTGGATCAGGTAGGCCACGGGCGTGATGAACAGCGCGCCGACGAAACCGCTCATGTAGCCGCCGAAGGCCGCGTTGCCGGCGAGCTGCGCGGCCATGGCGATCGCGAGCACGACGAGCATCCACGGCAGCGCGCGCGGCGCCGCCGAGTAGTGGAGCAGGTTGCCGACGCCGAAGCAGGCCACACCCAGCCAGGCGGCCCACGGCACGAGGTGCAGGGCGACCGGCTCGACGAGCAGGCGTTCCGGCGGCAACCCGACGAGCGACGCGGCGATCGTCATGCCGAGCACCAGGAACAGGAGCTGCACGAGACCGGCGACGAACCGGCTCGCGCCCGACACCATGTCCGCATAGGCGAGATCCATCGTCGCGACGGCGAGGATGCCGCCCGGAAGGAACGTGACGAGCGACGCGATCAGCACGCGCAACGGGCTGGCGGCGATCCCGTACTTGACCATCGTCAGCGCCACCGCCGCGACGACGAACGCCGCGACGGTCGGCAGCAGCGTTTCGAGCATGCCGCGGTTGCGCGACACGATCTTCAGCACGCCGACGACGAGGCCGAAGAACGCGGCCGACCCGACGATCTCGAGCGTGGGTTTGAGAACCAGCGCGATGCCGATCGTCATCAGCATGTGGCCGAGCACGCTGGCCGTCGCGCCGAAGTGCGCGCGCTGCGCGAGGATCGCGCGCAGCCGCAGGATCCCCTCCGCCGGCGCCACCGCCCGCGCCTCGGCATCGCGGGCGAGCGCGAACACGCTCTCGATCTGGTCGAAGCGCAGCGTCAGCCCTTCCTCCGACGTGAAGTCGAGGCGCGGGGACGCGCCGTCGTCCAGCTTGACGAACAGCACCGTCGGAAAGGCGACGACGCTGACGCGCTCGATGCCGTGGGCGCGGCCGATGCGGCGCAGCAGGTCCTCGATGACGGCGACCGCCTCGCCGCTCGCGATCAGCACATGGCCCAGTTGCGACAGGAACCGCAACAGCTCGTCGGTGGCGCGTCCTGCCGGCGCGGCGGCGTTGCCCGGAGCGCCGGCGGCGGCGTCGCTTGCGCCGGAGTGCGCCATCGCGTCGCGCGTCAGCGGGCGACGGGTGCTGCGGCGGACTCGGACTTCCGGACGTAGGACGGTTCGCTGAACAGCGAGCCGACCTGCACCTTCGCGATGTCCGGCTGGTCGGGCACGACGTACAGGATCGGCGTGATCAGTTCCTCGAAAATGCCGCGCAGGCTGCGCGCGCCGGTCTTGTATTCGATCGCCAGCTCGGCGATCTGCTCGAACACCTTCGGCTCGACGGTGAACTCCACGCCCTCGTCGGCGAAGATCTCGCGGAACTGGTTGTACAGCGAGTTCTCGCGGCTCGATCATGATCCGCACCATCATGTCGCGCGTCAGGTCGTGGAAGCGCGCGATGATCGGCAGCCGGCCGGTGAACTCGGGAATCAGGCCGAACGTGAAGAGATCGGTCGGCTTCACCCGCGTGTTCAGCCGGTCGAGGATCCGCTGGTTGTCGCCCCGCTGGGTCGCGATGAAGCCGTAGCCGTGCGTCTGCGACGCGATGATCTCGTCCAGGCCGACGAACGCGCCGCCGCAGATGAACAGGATGTTGGTCGTGTCGATGTACGCGCCGCTGCGCAGCTTGACCTGCGCGCCTTCCATGATCTTCAGCAGCGCGTGCTGGACGCTCTCGCCCGAGCTGCCGCGCTGCTGCGCGCCGTCGGTGGCGCCTTGCAGCTTGTCGATCTCGTCGATGAAGACGATGCCGTTCCCCGCGCGGGCGACGTCGCCGTCGGCCTTGTCGGCCAGTCGCTCGAGCACCGCCTCGATCTCCTCGTTGACGTAGCGCGTGTGCGCCAGCGACGTCGCCTCCGCGGTGACGAACGGCACGTCGAGGAAGCGTCGACAGCGTCTCGCACATCAGCGTCTTGCCGGTGCCGGACGACCCGATCAGCAGCACGTTGCTCTTGGCCATCCGGACGCCGTCGGCACTGGCCCGCGCGATCTTGCGGAAATGCGCGTAGACGGCGACCGCCAGGATCTTCTTGGCGTCCTCCTGGCCGATCACGAACTGGTCGAGGTAGGCGGTAATCGTGCTGGGCTTCATGGGGCCGAGTATTGAGGGTCCGGGGAGGCCGGTCAAGCGGTGGCGGCCGGCGCGAATATGATGGTGCCGCCCATGTCGAGCAAAGCGACATCCCCATGTGGAAGTGCCTGCTGATGGCCGGTGCCTTGGCCGGTGTCGAGGCTTCTGCGTCCGGGGCGCAGGCGCCCGCTGGCCCGTGGGCACAGGTCGCGCGCACCGACATCGACTTTGTCCACCGGACGATTCGCGACAACCATCCCGGTCCCGTCGATCCGTACAATGCGTGGTTCCGCGAATGGATGGAAGTCGAAAGCTCGTCGTCGCCGGACTCTGGGTGCGGTTGTTTCCGGCGCTGGCGCACCGCGATCGCCTGCTGCTGCGACCGTGATGCGGCCGTTCGGCGCGGGTCAGACCGCAGCGCGGCGGCGCCGCCGCCAGCGCCACGCGCGCCACAGCAGGAACGGAATGCCGACGATCGACAGCACGCCCCAGGCGACGACCGCATAGTCGGACGGCCGCCACGTCGGCGGCAGCAGGTCGGGATCGCGCAGCTCGACGGGAAACGGGCGCGGCGGCACCGGCACGATCTGCGCGAGCGCGGGATCGTTGGGAATGCGCGCCTTGTATTCCCACGTGGTGACGGCCGGCGCGTCGCCGAACACGCGGCTCGACGGAAACTGCGGCAGGCGGACGAACGCGAGCGCGTCCAGGTCCTGCGGCGAGCATCTGCGCCAGCGGCCCGTGCTCGGCGCCGCGCGATCCTTCGCGGGCGAGCGCCAGCAGGCTCCCGAAGGCCTCCTCCAGCGCCGCCGCGGGCATGAGCCGCGTCTGGTCGCGTGCGCAGGTAGTCGAACGCGAGCTTCGCCTTGCCGATCGACAGTTCCTTCAGCGCGAGGAACGGAAAGCCGAGCCACGCGGCCGCGCGGCTCGAGGGGCCGCGCGCGGGGACCGGCCAGCCGAGCGCGCGCAGCGTGTCGATGCTGATGCTCGTGCAGTTCTGGTTCGGGTGGTAGTACTCGATCTGGTGCCGGTAGAACTGGTTGTAGACGCGGTTCAGCGCCGATTGCACCAGCACGGCGGCGCGCTCGTCGCGCAGCACGGCGACCAGCATGTACGACGGCCGGTACCAGCCCTGGCCGCTGTTCAGGTCGCCGAGGTAGTTGTCGAGCGGCACCGGCGCCGCGATGATGCCTTTTTCGCTTTCGAAGTCGAGCGAGTAGTAGTTGTTGACGAGCCAGTCGCCGATCGCGCCGTCCGCCTGTATCCGGCCGGTCACCACGCGCGAAGTGACCGGCGTGCGCTTCGTCGTCGTCGCCCTGCGCGCCGTTGACCATCAACGCGAGGACGGGCCGGCCCGCCCATTGCGCGAGCGCCGGGTCGCGCTGCCAGAGCGTGGCGACGGCGTAGGGGCTCTGCGCGCCGCCGCGCGGCGCCTCGCGCATCAGCGTGCGCAGGCTGTGCGCGGGCGACGCGGGGTCGGGCAGCGCGCGGACCGGCGGCGCGGCGGCGCCGACGCGAAAGTCCTCCGGCCAGAGCGCGCGCGCGACCAGCGTGCCGCCGGTCGCCGTGCCGCGCACCGTCGATGTCGCGCTGCGCGAAAAAAGCCACCGACGTCGCGTCGTAGTACGAGCGGTTGAGCGGGATTTTCGGCGTCGGCGCGAACGCCATTGCGCCGCCGGCGGCGGCCACCGCCGTGCCGTCGGCAGCACAGGCGTGCATGGCGGAGGACCTGCGGCGCCGCGATCCACACCAGCGGCGGATAGTCGATCGGCGCGTCCGCGGCCCGCGTCGCCGCCCACTGCGCGGACGTCCTCGAACGCGTGCACGCCGGTGGCGAACGTCGCGACCGGGCGCCCGCTGTCCGGCACCGCGATCGTTTCGTCGCGAAAGTACCAGCGCGCCTGGCGGATGGTCGCGCAGTCGCCGCAGTCGCCGGTCGTCACGCGAAAGGCGGGCGCCGGATAGAGGCCGAAATCGCCGGTGGCGGTCGCCGTCTCCAGCGCGGGCACCGCGGACGACAGTTGCGCGGTCACGGCGAACGCGGCCGGCAGCAGTCGCGACACGGCGGCCAGGGTCCGCGCGCCGCTCAACCCGTGATTTCGCGCGCGGTGATCCTGTACTTGAACGTGTCCGGGTCGAGGCTGTCGACGCGCTCGCCGCGCGTCTCCGCCTGCGGGTACATGAGGAAGCCGAGCTTCGGTCCCGTCGACCCGGGCAGCGCGACGTCGTGCGCGACGTTGTAGCCCATCCAGTTGCCTTCCCAGGCGCCGAACAGCGCGCTGTACACCGGCGCGACGATTTCGTGGCGCCGATCCTTGATCCATTCCGCCGTTTCCATGCGCATCACCTTGGCGACGTCCGCCGGGTCCATCGCCACCCAGCCGAAGCCTTCGAGCCACACCTCGGCGCGGCAATGCTGCGCCTTCGAGATGTCCGGGCTGCCGGCGCCCAGTTCCTTGTAGCCGAACGCCGACTTGGCGACACGGATGCCGTAGACGTCGCGCGCGGGGACGCCGGACGCGCGGCACAGGCCGACGAACAGCGCGTTCAGGTCCGCGCACTTGCCGCCCATGTTGCCCGTCTCGAGCATGCCCTTGATGTCGCCGACGCCGCAGCCGCGCACCGTCGGCTCGCGGAACGTGTTGGCGACGACCCAGTCGTAGATCGCGCGCGTCCGGTCGACGTCCGTCGTCTTGCCGGCGACGATCTTCGCCGCCGTCGCACCGACGATGCCGTCGGTGGGAATGAGCGACGTGGCCTTGAGGTTCCGCGCCAGGTCCGCGGGCGCGGCGGCGGCGCTCGTCCTCTGTTTCCAGTCCAGCGTGCGGTCGCGCGAGCGGAACTGGCTGACGACGACGATCACCGGCGCCTTTTCGTCGTCGGCCCAGCTCGCGCGCACCATCTGCGCGCCATAGACGCCTTCCGTATCCAGCGCGGCGTCGCGCACGTTGCCCGACCAGGTGCTGGCGAGCGATTGCTGCCAGTCGGTGTTGACGGCGGGGACGGGAATCCACGCGCGGGTGCCGGGGCCGGCGTTGGCGATTTCGAGGCGCGTGGTGATTTCGAACGTGCGCCATTGGGTCGAGGCAGGCGCGAAGGTACGCGGCTCTCCCCGCGCTCCGGATGACCACGAGGTCGCGAGCGGAGCGATGGCGGCGGCGGCGATGAACGAGCGGCGATCCATGGATTGTCCTTTCGTGCGCTTGCAACGGATGGCGCGGAGGGCGGGCGATCTCCGGAATGGTCACCGAAGGCCGCGAATCCGCGATTCTACCTGCGGCGCGTCCCAGTCGATCTCGCCTTTGGCGACGAGCGCGATCCGCCCGTCGGGGCCGACGACGAACGACGTCGGGAAGACGCCGACCTTCCACGCGGTGCGCAGCGTTCCGTCGTGGTCGCGCACCACCGGAAACGTCACGCCGAGACGCTCGACGAACGGGCGGATGCGTGCCGCGTTCTCCTCGAAGTTGACGGCGATCACTTCGACGTTGCGGTCGCCGAGCCGGTCGCGCAGCCGCTGCAGCGACGGCATCTCGGCGACGCACGGCGCGCACCACGTCGCCCAGAAATTCACGATGACGGTGCGCCCGGCGAAATCGGCGAGGCGGACGTCGTCGCCGGCCAGGTTTCGCGCGCGCAATTCGGGCGTCGGGCCGCCTGTCCACGGCTCGAGACCGCCAGCGGCGTGCGCGGCGCCGCTCGCGAGCACGACGCGAACGCGAACGCGAGCCACGGGCGACCGATTCCGGCCATGGCGGTTATCATCTGCGGTCCAATCCAGCACGACGTTGCGATCGCGCATGAGCGACTACCGTATTGTCCAGCGCCTGGTGCGCGACCCCTTGGCCGAGCGCGACGCGCTGATCGCGGGCCTGGTCGCCACACCGGCCGTGATTCCGCCGAAGTATTTCTATGACGCGCTGGGCTGCGCGCTGTACGGCGCCATCTGCGAGTTGCCCGAGTACTACCCGACGCGGACGGAGCGGGCGATCTTCAGCGAGCACCGCGAGGCGATCGCCACCGCCGTCGGCCGCGGCAAGCAGTTCGTCGACCTGGGCGCCGGCGACTGCTGCAAGGCGCTGGCGTGGCTGCCGTACATCGCGCCGTCGCGGTATGTCGCCGTCGACTTCGCCGGCGACGAGATCGCGCGATCGCTCGCCCGGATGGCGCCGGAGTTCCCCGAGATCGAGATGCTCGGCGTCGTCGCCGATTTCACGCGCGGCCTCAGCCTCCAGCACGACCTCGGCCGCGAACCGGTGACGTTCTTCTATCCGGGCTCGTCGATCGGCAACTTCGCGCCCGGCGATGCGCTGCGCTTCCTGCGCGACATCCACCTGCATTGCGTGGGGCGCGACGACAGCGGCCTCTTGATCGGCGTCGACACCAAGAAGGACAAGGCGCGGCTCGACGCGGCCTACGACGACGCCGTCGGCGTCACCGCGGCGTTCAATCGCAACGTGCTGCATCACGTCAACCGCATCCTCGGCAGCGACTTCCGGCCGGAGGCGTTCGACCACCGCGGCTTCTACAACGAAGCGGCCGGGCGCGTGGAAATGCATCTGGAGGCGCGGACCGCGCACCGCGTGCGGCTGCCGGGCGTCATGCGCGCGTTCGCCGCCGGCGAGCGCATCCACACCGAGAATTCGTACAAGTACGCGCCGGCCGAGTTCACCGTGCTGTTGCAGGACGCGGGGTTTCAAAGTGTCCGCTGCTGGCAGGACGAGCGCCGCGACTTCGCGGTGTTCTACGCGGCCTGATCGCGCGCCAGGCGGACGCCGGAGAACTGCCAGCGCGTGTCCGGCGGGAAGAAATTGCGATAGGTCGCGCGGATGTGCGTCTTCGGCGTCGCGCAGCTGCCGCCCCGCAGCACGTACTGGCTGCACATGAACTTGCCGTTGTACTCGCCGACGGCGCCCCCCGCCGGCCGGTAGCCGGGGTAGGGCGCGTAGTCGCTGCGCGTCCATTCCCATACGTCGCCGAACATCTGCGCGGGCCCCGTCGTCGGCTGGCGGCCCGCGCGCGGCAGCGGATGCAGCGCGCCGGTCTCCAGGCAATTGCCCGCGACCGGCTGCCGCGACGCGGCTGATTCCCACTCGAACTCGGTGGGGAGCCGGGCGTCGGCCCAGCGCGCATAGGCGTCCGCCTCGAAGAAGCTCAGGTGGCAGACCGGCGTGTGCGCGTCGATGTCGACCATGCCGTGCAAGGTGAACGTCCGCCAGGTCGCTCCGGCGCGCTCCCAGTACAGCGGCGCCTGCCAGCCGCGCGCCAGCACCGTGTCCCAGCCGAGCGACAGCCACAGATCCGGTCGCCGGTAGCCGCCGTCGGCGATGAACTCGGCGAACTCGCCGTGCGTGACCGGCCGCGACGCGAGCGCGAACGGCGCGACGAACACGCGATGCGCGGGCGTTTCGTTGTCGAAGGCGAAGCCGCCGCCGGCATGACCCGCCGTGACGAGTCCGCCGTCGAAATCGTGCCACGCGAGCGGCTGCGGCTGCACGCGCGCCAGCGGCCAGCGCGGGTGGTAGACGGGCCGCGCCGGATTGCGCGACAGCAGGTGCTTGATGTCGGTGAGGATGAGTTCCTGATGCTGCTGCTCGTGCTGAAGTCCGAGTTCGACCAGCGCGGCGGCGGCGGGCGGCAGCGGCTGCGCGAGCAGCCTCGCCATCGCGGCTTCGACGTGCGCGCGGTACGCGACGACCGTTCGCAGGTCCGGGCGCGACAGGAGGCCGCGTTCGGGGCGCGGATGCCGGTCGCCGACACCGTGGTAGTACGAGTTGAACAGCACGCGGAACGCCGGGTCGAACGGCGTGTAGCCCGGCGCGAACTCGGCGAGCACGAACGTCTCGAAAAACCACGTGACGTGCGCGAGATGCCATTTGACAGGACTGGCGTCGGGCATCGACTGCAGCGCGCAGTCCTCGGCGGACAGCGGCGCCGCCAGCCGCGCCGTCTGCTGGCGGACGGCCGCGAAACGGGCGCCGAGCGCGCCGTTGGCGGCGGCCTGCGCGGGGCGCGGCATTTCGAACGGGGATTTGGCGGACGACATGGGCACCTCCTGCCGGCGGCCCGAATGATGCGGACACCTTAGCACAGCCTTTCGCGACGACTGCCTTCGTGCGGGAGACGGGATATCGCGGTCGTCGCGCACGGACGATCGTCGTTCGTCGTGCCGGCGCAACGCGTACTTACATTTGGCCTCTGGTCGCCGCCTGTCCGCGCGCGCGACACGCGCCGCCGCGCGCTGACCGCGACGCGCGTGGCGGCGTCAGCGCACGGCGACGCGCGGCGCGCCCGCCGTCACGTCGCCGATGACGGCGGCGGCGGCAAACCCTTCGGCGCGGAACACGGACAGCACGTCGTCGACGGCGTCGGGCGCGCAGGCGACGAGCAGGCCGCCCGACGTCTGCGGGTCGGTCAGCAGCGCCTGCTCGGCTTCGCCGAGGGCGGG
The DNA here is from genome assembly GCA_963823475.1 of uncultured beta proteobacterium. Lineage (GTDB taxonomy): Bacteria > Pseudomonadota > Gammaproteobacteria > Burkholderiales > Casimicrobiaceae > VBCG01. The sequence goes on along the minus strand of CAWGLS010000009.1, from coordinate 287,035 downwards.
GCTAAGGTCGACGTCGCCGCCATAACCGCCCCAATTGCGGCCGGAGGCACCGGTGAAATAGCCGGCGCGCGCGAGTTCGAGCGTGCCCGGATGCAGCGGGATACGCGAAAAGTCGATCGTCGCGCCGGTGCTCGACGCCTTGCAGATTTCGAGCAGGTGGCCCAGGAGGCCGAAACCGGTGACGTCGGTCAATGCGTGCACGGTCGGGAGCCTGCCCAGCGCGATGCCGGGCGTATTGAGCTGCGTCGTGCTCGCGATCATCGCCGCATAGCCTTCCGCCGACAGCTTGTCCTTCTTGAGCGCGGCGCTGTAGACGCCGACGCCGAGCGGCTTGCCGAGGATGAGACGGTCGCCGGGCCGCGCGCCCGCATTGCGCTTCAAGTTCTTCGGATCGACGAGGCCGATCGCGACCAGGCCGTAGATCGGCTCGACCGAGTCGATCGTGTGGCCGCCGGCGATCGGGATGCCCGCCTTGTTGCAGATCGACTCGCCGCCTTGCAGCACCTTGCGGATCGTGTCCAGCGGCAACTGGTTGACCGGCATGCCGACGAGCGCGAGCGCGAACAGCGGCGTGCCGCCCATCGCGTAGACGTCGGAGATCGCGTTGGTGGCGGCGATGGCACCGAAGTCGAACGGATCGTCGACGATCGGCATGAAGAAATCGGTGGTGGCGACGATCGCCTGCGTGTCGTTGATCCGGTAGACCGCCGCGTCGTCCGCGGTCTCGATGCCGACGAGCAACTGCGCGGGCAGGATCGACGGCCCGGCCTTGGCGATGATCTGCTGCAGCACGCCGGGGGCGATCTTGCAGCCGCAGCCGCCGCCGTGCGAAAAGGACGTGAGCCGCAACGGCAGGGAATCGGGGGCGTTCATGGTGGTCCTTTGGAGGAGGCTTGGCGCGACAGGCGATCAGGCGGTCATTCTAAGCCCGCGCTCGGCGATCGCCTCGTCGACGACGGCGCGCAGCGATCGCGCTTCGACCGGTGGCGCAAAGCGCGGCGCGCGCCGCCGGCATGCCGCCGCGAGCGTGTCGCGAAAAGCGGCATCGAGGCCGGCGCGCACGACGAGCGCCGCGAGCGCCGCGGCGTCGCCGGCGGCGAAACAACCAGGGTAGTCGGCGCCCAGCATGCCGATATTGCCGGACACGCGGCTCGCCAGGATGGCGGTGCCGGAGGTCACGGCCTCCACCACGACGTTGGCGCCCCCTTCCATCCGCGACGGCACGACGAGCAAATGGGCGCGCTTGATCGCCTGCCGTGTCCATGCGTGCGCTCGCGGACCCAGCCATTGGACGCGCGGATCGGTCGCCGCCAGGTCGCGGGCGGCGCGGCCGAGCGCCGGATCGAGCGCGGCGCCGATGATCGTCAGCGTGGCCGGCACGGCCCGGTCCAGCAGCCGCCACGCGGCGAATGCCGTCGCCGGGTCCTTTTCGTCGCGCAGGTGCGCGACGAGCAGGCAATGCAGCCGGTCGCTGCGCTTGCGCGACCACGGCACCAGCGTCCGCGCGGACTGGAAGACGACGCGCGCCTTGTCGCGCGCCGCGGGCGGCAGGTGATTCGGCGCATCGTCCTGCAGCACGACGACGCGATCGGCGAGTTCCAGCGATTCGACCGTCGCGCGATCCCCGCCGGGCAGGTCCTTGTAGAGGTCGGTCCCGGTGAGCGCGACGACCAGCGCGCGTTCCGGATGGCGCTCGCGCCAGCCGGCGATCGCCGCGTGGCTCCGCCGCGCATGCAGCGCGATCATCGCGACGGCACGCGCGGCGCGGGGGCCGGCGAGCGGCTCGGAGGCGGCTTGTACAATCACGCGGAAGTTCGGTGCCAGAAGGCGCGCCCAGCGCGCGGCCGTCTGCCAGTTGCCGTTGTTGGCATCGGCAAGGTACGGCGTGACGAGGAGCAATGTGGGGGCGCGCGTGGTCGGCATGGAAGAACGAAAGTACGACAACATGGGCGCCCCGCGCTCGGCCGCGGCGATCGCGCGGGCGCTCGTCGATGCGCGCGATTATACGCAGCGGATGTACGCCCACCTGACGCCGGCCCAACAGGCGTTTCCGCCGCAACCCGGCGTCAACCTGCCGCGCTGGGAGGTCGGCCACATCGGCTGGTTCCAGGAATTCTGGTGCCGGCGTCATGCGCCGGACGATCCGCTTGGCCAGCGGACGCCGTCGCGCCAGCCGGGCGCCGATGGCTGGTGGGATTCCGCGCGCGTGCCGTATGCGACGCGCTGGCAGCTCGCGTTGCCGGATTGGGCCGGCATCCACGGCTACCTTGCCGCGACACTGGCCGACACGCTCGAAGCGCTCGCGGCATCGCGCGACGGCGAGCGGTATTTCTTCGAGCTCGCGCTCTATCACGAGGACATGCACGTCGAGGCGCTGCTGATGACGCTGCAGTCGCTGGCACTGCCGTTGCCGCCCGGTTATCCGCGGGCTCCCGCGGCGAGCGCCGCCGTGTCCGGCGCGGGAGCGGACATCGAATTCGCCGGCGGCACGTTCGTGCAGGGCGCGCCGGTGGGCGCGGACGCGTCGCGTTTCGTGTTCGACAACGAGAAATGGGGACACGACGTCACGCTCGCGCCGTTCGCTCTCGCGCGGCGCTGCGTGACCAACGACGAATTCGCGGCCTTCGTCGCCGATGGCGGGTACCGCCGCCGCGAATTCTGGTCCGCGGCCGGTTGGCCATGGCGCGCGGCGCGCGGGGCCGAGCATCCCGCGTATTGGCGGCAGGACGGCGGGTCGTGGCGACAACGACGTTTCGCGGACTGGACGGCCCTGTCCGCCGCCGAACCGGTCATCCATGTCAATGCGTTCGAGGCCGAAGCGTATTGCGCGTGGGCCGGCCGCCGGCTGCCCACGGAAGCGGAATGGGAATTCGCCGCGGCCACCGTGCGTCGGGACGCGGCGGCCAATCTCGATCACCGGCAGGCCGGACCGGTGGCGGCTTCGTGCGCCGAACCCGGGCTGGCCCACATGTTCGGCAATGTCTGGGAGTGGACGTCCAGCGCATTCCTGCCCTATCCGCGCTTCGCGCCGGACCCTTACGCCGAATACTCCGCGCCGTGGTTCGGCGATCATCGGGTGCTGCGCGGCGGATCGTTCGCGACGCGTTCCCGCCTGCTCCACGCCGGACTGCGCAACTTCTACCTACCGGAGCGGCACGACATCTTCGCCGGATTCCGGACCTGCGCGCGGACCGACTGATGATCGCGCGCCGCCGCTGCCGAATATCGCGGAATCACTGACGAAGATCAAACCCCGCGGGCACGCGGCTGCCACCGGTCCTGTAGCATCGGCGCAAGGTGAATCGGCCCCCGCGCGAGCGGACCACGTCACGTGTTGTGACGAGAGGCCGGACGCCGCCCGGAGGATGCAACCTTGCAGGTCACCGACGGCATTCAAGCCGTGCATCGCAATCACGACTCCCGCGCAGGGAGGTGGTTGCCAGTGCATCATCTTCCGCATTGCCCGCTCGACCCGTCGGCGCCCATGCCCGACGTGGTCGCCCCTCCCCACGGCCGGCGACGCCCGCGGCCGGCCTGCTGAAAAGGACATCCGCCATGTCCAGTTTCGAAATCGTCGCGCGCGAGGACTTCTCTCCGGTCACCTACCTGCTGGAGGTGCGCCATCCGCTGATGGCGAAGGCCGCGCGGCCCGGACAGTTCGTCATCGTGATGGCGACCGAGCACGGCGAACGCATACCGCTCACCATCGCCGACTTCGACCGCGAGCGCGGCACGATCACGCTCGTCATCCAGGCGGTGGGCAAGACGACGCGGGAAATGCAGCAGACCTGCAACGTGGGCGCCGCGCTGTATGCGATGGTCGGACCGATGGGCGTGCCGAGCCCGCTCGGTCATGCGAAGAAAGTGTTGTGCGTCGGTGGTGGCCTCGGTGTGGCCCCGACCTTTCCGCAGGCGCGTGCGTTTCAGGAAGCCGGTGCCTACGTCATCGGCGTCATCGGCTTTCGTACCAAGGACCTCGTGTTCTGGGACGACAAGTTCCGTTCGGTGTGCGACGAGGTGATCGTGTGCACCGACGACGGGTCGATGGGCCTCAAGGGAACGGTCGCCGACGGCATCCGCGTCGCGATCGAACGCCATCCGGACATCGACGAATGCGTGGCGATCGGTCCGCCGATCATGATGAAAGGTTCCGCGGAGGCGACGCGGCCCCACGGCATCAAGACGATGGTGAGTCTCAATCCGCTGATGGTCGACGGCACGGGCATGTGCGGCGGTTGCCGCGTGAAGATCGGCGACACGATCAAGTTCGCATGCGTCGACGGTCCCGATTTCGACGGGCACCTGGTCGATTTCGACGACCTGATGGCGCGGCTCAAGCGCTTTACCGCCGAGGAGCGGGTGGCCCTCGAGCACTGGAACGACACGTGCCGGCTGATGAAGCAGGCCGATGCGATGACACCCGCGAACAACACCGACCCGGAGATGTACTAGTGTCCCGACTCGGAAGTTCACTCGCAAGTTCGCGGCGAAATCGGTCGCCATGCTGCGTTGGTCGGCCTCACCGTATCGCGGGATACGCCATCGGCCTCCCGCCTTGCCTGGCGGCCGATTTCATCCGCTCCTTTTGCTTCGGAACTTCTGAGTCGGGACACTAGCCATGGCTGCGAAAAAAAAAACGATCCGGACGATTCCGCAGGAGCGCACGCCGGCGCGCGAGCAGGACCCGAAGGAGCGCGCGCGGAACTTCACCGAGGTGTCGTGCGGTTATCTGGTGGAGGAAGCGTTGCGCGAGGCCGACCGCTGCCTGCAATGTGCGGACGAGCCCTGCGTGCGCGGCTGCCCGGTGGGCATCGACATCCCGGCCTTCATCCAGAAGATCACGGAAAAGCACTACCACGGCGCGTACGACATCATCACCGACACCAACCTGCTGCCGTCGATCTGCGGTCGCGTCTGCCCGCAGGAAAACCAGTGCGAAGGCGTCTGCACGGTCGGCGATACGCTGGAACCGGTGGCGATCGGCCGTCTCGAGCGCTTCGTCGGCGACCTGGCGATCAAGGAGGGCTGGGCCAACGTCCCGTACATCGAGCCCTCCGGATTCAAGGTCGGCATCGTCGGCGCGGGCCCCGCCGGCATGGCGTGCGCCGCCGACATGGCGAAGGCCGGCTGCGAAGTCATCGTCTACGAGGCCTTTCACCAGCCCGGCGGCGTGCTCAAGTACGGCATCCCCGACTTCCGCCTGCCCAACGAGGTGATCGACGCGGAACTCGAGAAGCTCTCGCGGCTGGGCATCAAGTTCGAGTGCAACACGCTGGTCGGACGCCTGTTCACGATCGAGCAGATGGTGACGGAGATGGGTTTCCACGCCGTCTTCATCGGCACCGGCGCCGGCTATCCGAGCTTCATGGGCATCCCCGGAGAATCATTGAACGGCGTGCTGTCGGCCAACGAGCTCCTGACGCGCTGCAACCTGATGCGCGCACGCGACTACCCCAATTTCGACACGCCGTTGAAGCCGGGGAAGCACGTGGCGGTGATCGGCGCCGGCAACACCGCGATGGACGCGCTGCGCGTGTCGCTCAGGCTCGGTGCGGAGTCTGTCCACTGCATCTATCGCCGCTCGAAGAAGGAGGCCCCGGCGCGCGTGGAGGAAATCCACCATGCGGAGGAGGAGGGGATCGACTTCAACTGGCTGTCGAGTCCGGTCGAGATCCTCGGTGACGAGAACAAGAGCGTGCGCGCGTTGCGCTGCGTGAGGATGGAGCTGGGCGAGCCCGACGAATCCGGCCGGCGGCGTCCGGTGACCATACCGGGCAGCGAGTTCGAGCTCGAAACCGACATGGTCGTGTTCGCCATCGGCACCAACGCCAATCCCATTCTCGGGCAGACCGCCAAGCTGACGCTCAACAAGCGCGGCTACATCGCGACCGACGACACACCTTGCCACCTCGATCGCCGGCGTCTATGCGGGCGGCGACATCGTCACCGGCGCGGCGACCGTCATCGAGGCGATGGGCGCCGGCCGCAAGGCGGCGCGCAGCATGAAATCCTACCTCGGCCTGCGCGACACGGAGACCGCGTACCAGACCGAGGCTGCCGGCACGCGCTTCGGCATCCCCGGCGCCGAGCACGGCTTCGCCCGCGTGCGCGTCTCCTGACCCCCGCTGCCGCCCAACCGACCCGCGAAGGCAAGAACATGACCCAAGCCGCTCTCCTCGACCGCCCCGCAGTGCCCGGCGCGGGTACCGCAAAGCCTGCCAAGCTGCTGACCGAGCACATCGTCGAAGTGATCAGCGACTCGGGCGAGGGTGCGCAGCGCTGCGGGCAGTCGCTGGCGGCGATCGCCGCGCGCAGCGGCAACGGCATCTGGACCGAGGAGATCATCCCGGCCGAAATCCAGCCCCCCGCCCGCAGCGTGGCCGGCGCGAGCGGTATCCGCATCCGCATCGGCACCCAGCGGGTCACCAACGGCGGCGACTCGACCGACCTCGCCGTGGCGTTCAACGAACAGGTGCTTCTCGGCCGCGTGCGCACCGGCGAACTGAAAGCGGGCGCGACGATCCTGCTCGAGAGCATGTGGCGCGAGCACAAGGATCCGGCGATCGTCGCGTCGTATGTCGCGACGGTCAAGTCGCTGCACGAAGGCGGCTTCCGGGTGGTCGAGGTCCCGCTCGAGCGCGAATGCCGGGCGCTGATGACCGACGCGCGGCGCGGCAAGAACATGTTCGTGCTCGGCATGCTGTGCAGCATCTACAGCCTCGACATGAAGCTCGCGCGCGATCAGGTGGCGCGGATCTTCGGCAAGAAGGACGACAAGGTCATCGCCTCCAACGTGCGCCTGCTCGAAGCGGGTTTCGCGTGGGGCGAGGCGAACCTCGATTTCAAGTACGCGATTCCGGCGGAGCGATCGAAGGAGCCGCAGATCGTCGTCAACGGCAACACGGCGATCGCGCTCGGCGTGCTGGCGTCCGGCATGGACATCTGCGCGATGTACCCGATCACGCCGGCCACGTCGGCGTCGCACTACCTGTCCGACGTCTTCGAACGCGTCGGCGGCATGGTCCACCAGGCCGAGGACGAGATCGCGGCGTGCGCGTTCGCGATCGGCGCGTCGTACGCCGGCCGCTGCGCGGTGACGATCACGTCGGGACCGGGCTATTCGCTGAAGCAGGAGGGCATCGGGCTCGCGGTGATGGCCGAGATTCCGCTGGTCGTCGTCAACGTCCAGCGCGGCGGGCCCAGCACGGGCCAGCCGACCAAGGTCGAGCAGGGCGATCTGCTGTGCACCGTCTATGGCAGTCACGGCGATGCGCCGAAGGTCGTGCTGGCGGCCAGCGACATCGAGGATTGCTTCTATTCGATGATCACGGCGCGCAAGATCGCCGAGACGTTCAACATGGTCGTCGTCGTGCTGTCCGACGCGAGTCTCGCGACCGCGCAGCAGCCGTTTCCGCGGCCGCGGTTCTCCGAGGACTGGCTGGCGCCGCCGCTCGACCAGTCGCCGGTCCCCGAAGGCGCCAAGCCCTATGACTGGGACCCGGTCACCGGGATCGCCCACCGGTTCATTCCGGGCCAGCCGGGCGGCATGCATACATTGACGGGGCTCGCCCACGACCGGATGAGCAAGGTCGCCTACGACCCGAAGAACAACGAGGAGGGACTGCGGGCACGCAGCCTGAAGCTCGCCACGCTGCAGAAGTCGCTGAAGACCCCGCCGGTGCACGGCGACGCCGAAGGCGACCTGCTGGTCGTCGGCTGGGGCAGCACCAAGGGGGTGATCGAGGAAGCGGTCGATCGTGCCCGGGCCGAAGGCCTCGAGGTCTCGTCGCTGCACCTGCGTTTCATCCAGCCGATGCCCTCGGGGATCCGCGAGATTCTTGGGCGGTTCGGAAAGGTCATGACGGTGGAGGCCAACTGGTCCGACCGGCCCGAGGACGAGCTGATCGACGAGGACAACCGCCGCTACTCGGCGCTGGCGCTGATGCTGCGGTCACGGTTCCTGGTCGACATCGATTGCTGGAGCGAGGCCCGCGGGCAGCCGATCAAGCCCGGCGATGTCCTGCGTGTGATGCGCGCGAAACTGAACGAAGGAAACCCGTCATGACCTCTCCGGTCACGCAATGCATCATCAGGCTGCACGAGGAGCACCACAACCTCGAGGACTACCAGGGCGGGGTGCCGCGCTGGTGCAGCGGCTGCGGCGACAACGCGATCCTGGCCGCCGTGCAGCGGCTGTGTCGCGACGAGGACTTGGCGCCGGAGCGCACGGTCTTCGTGTCCGGCATCGGTTGCTCGAGCCGGTTTCCCCACTACATGAAGACGTACGGCTTCCACGGCATCCACGGCCGCGCGTTCCCGATCGCCGAAGGCGTCAAGATGGCGCGCCCGGACCTGTCGGTGTTCGTGAACACCGGCGACGGCGACTGCTGCAGCATCGGCGCCGCGCACTGGATCCACGCGATCCGCTACAACATGAACCTCACGGTGATCCTGCACGACAACCACGTGTACGGATTGACCAAGAAGCAGGCGTCGCCGACCTCGCCGATCGGCATGAAGAGCAACACGACGCCGCGCGGCGCGATCCTCGAGGCGCTCAATCCGCTGACCGTCACGCTGGGCGTGCAGAACGTGTCGTTCGTCGCCCAGGCGGTGGACTGGGTGCCGGAACTGCTCTACGACATCATCGCCAAGGCGTACCGGCATCGCGGCTTCTCGTTCGTGCGCATCATCCAGCGCTGTCCGGAGTTCCTGCCCAAGATGTTCGAGCCCTGGCTGCACGATCCGTCCAGGACGCTGCTGCTCACGCACGCGAACGGCCTGACGCCATCCGCCGAGACGAGCCGCGTCTACAAGAACCAGCGCGAGCACGATCCGCTCGACATTCACGAGGCGCGCGAAATCGCCTCCTCGGAGGACCCGATCCCGGTGGGCATCCTGTACGAGAATCCGGCGGTGCCGTGCTACGAAGACCTGCGCGGTGCCGGCCAGCCGCGCACCGCCGGAGCGAACGCGCGCCGGGCTCGACGCCGAGTTCGACAAGGTCACGATCTGGCCGGATGACGACGCCGCGCAGCAGCGCGTCGCTTAAGGCTCGCAATCCATCAACCACCCGGGCAATCCGCAATGGACATGGCCACGAAATTGCAGGACCAGCTCGTCTTCCACATGACGGGCAAGCGCACCGGCGACGGATTGGCGCCGATCGACACCGGCACGCTGCGTCCCGCGCCGATGGCCCAATACCGCGACTTGACGCGCCTGCGCTACGACTTTCCGCTGGTGCTGCCCGAACCCTCGGCCGACCCTGATTTCGTGTATTCGCTGTCGGCGATCGTCAGTGGCCTGCTGGCCGACCTCGCGCCGCGCGGGCTCGAGGGCGAGCGGTTGCGCAAGCACGTGCTGCGGCTGGAGCACGAGCTGCGCAGGATGCTCGCGGCGGGCGATACCGGATTGCTGTCGGAAATGTGGGCAAGCGCCGTCGAACGCCTGACCGCGGATGCCGACGAGGCGACCCACAAGGTGCTGGCGCAGGCCGGCGATTCGCTGAAGGTCGACGGTGAGCTGGTCGACTGCGACGCGCGACTGCCGGCGCGCCTGGTCATGCAGGCATGGCGCCATGCGCAGGCATTGAAGGGACGCGAGTTCCGCGCCATGGTCGATGCCCTGGTGCGCAAGCTCACCGACATCCGCCGCGCCGCATTTGCGCGATCCTTCGCGGGCCAGCAACCGGCGGCGCTCGCCGCCACGATCGGCTCGGCGCACGCCGACGTCTTCGACTTCGCCGTGATGTCGAAACTCGTCGCACGCAACGTCCCGATGGACGAGCTGCCTGCCGCGCGCCGTGCCCGCATCGAATGGGCGCTGGCGGCCTTGAGCGCCCAGCCTTTCTTCCCGGACCCGCTGCGCGCCGTGTCGGGCGTGGCGCCGTACGAGTTCGCTTTCGACAACTGTGCAGCCGCGCTCGACGCGTACCGGGCGCGCCTGCCGCGGGTGGTCGAGGTGGTGAAGGCCATCGCGATCGCGGAGCTGGAATCGGCCGGCGCGTACGTCGAAGCCGATCACGATCCGTACTTCGAGCGCTACGACGAGAACGTGCTGACGGCGGACGACCTGGCGCTGTTCCCCGACTATCTCGTCAGCATTCCGCCGGATCGCAACGATGCGCCGGAAAATGCCGGGCTGATCGAAATGCTGTCCGCCGGATTGCCGGTGAAGGTGCTCGTCCAGCAGACCGATCTGCTGGAGGAGGCGTCGATCGGCACCGGCCACTTCGCGTTCGGCGTGCGCAGCGCGCGACTCGCGACCACGGCCATGGGCCTGGGCGGCATGTTCGTGCTGCAGGCAACGGGCGCGGACCTGTACGCGCTGCGCGAACGGGTGCGGCGCGGGTTGTCCGCCCGCGGTCCGGCGCTGTTCAGCGTGTTCGCCGGTTCGCCCGCCGCGTCCGGCGACCTGCCGCCCTACCTGACCGCGGCTGCGGCGAAGGAATCGCGGGCCTTCCCGGCCTTCGCGTACGACGCGACGGCCGGCGACAACTGGGCGGCGCGGTTCTCGCTGGAAAGCAATCGCAATCCGGACGCCGACTGGCCGGTGGACCCGTTCGAGTACGCGGACGAGGCGCAGCAGCGCGTGACCGAGCAGGCCGCCTTCACGTTCGCCGATTTCGTGCTGTGCGACCGCCGCTATGCCGCGCACTTCGCCGTCGTTGCGCGCGACCGCTGGAACGCGGGCATGCTGCCGGCCGCCGAATGGCTGAAGCTGCCCGAGCGCGCCGCGACCGACCGCATCCCGTTCCTGTGGGCCGTCGACGCGGAGGACCGCTTGCATCGCGTCATCGTCGACACGCGGCTGATGCAGGCCGCCCGGCGCTGCCTGCTGCTGTGGCACCGGCTGCAGGAGCACGGCGGCATCCACGACTCGCACGCCGAGCGCCTGCTGGCGCGCGAGAAAGCCGCATGGGAAGCGGACCAGCAGCAGGCGCTCGAATCCCTGCAGAAGGTCTCCGCGGCGGCGGCGGCCGCGGTCGGCGCAACGGAGTCGGCGCCTGCCGCGCCGGCGGCCACCGCCGACGCCGAAGTCGCCGCGGCCGACCAGCCCCCGTCCGACGACGCGTGGATCGAAACCGCACGTTGCCCGAGCTGCAACGAATGCCAGACGATCAACGACAAGATGTTCGCCTACAACGAGAACAAGCAGGCGTACATCAAGGACCTCGACGCCGGTACCTACCGGCAGCTGGTGGAAGCCGCCGAGGTGTGCCAGGTGGCGATCATCCATCCGGGCAAGCCCCGCAATCCCAACGAGCCGGGACTCGAAGAGTTGGTGCAGCGGGCTCAGCCGTTCCTCTAGCCGCTGGCGCCCATCATTGCCCGCCACGCGCATGTATCGGGTGCGCGGCCAGCGCTTTCTGTCCATTCGACGATCGCCCCAACATGCGCTGCGGTGCAGCATCGGGCGTGCCTGGCGGTATCTTTAGAAACCTTGCACGCATCAAGGTAATAGGTTGTTCCGCCTCACGTCTTTCCTCGGCGGGCGCGCTGGCGTAGCATCGCTGCAGCGTAGCCCAAGGCGCCGGGGTCGTCGTGCGGTTTCCCGCGCGCGCACCGCGCAAGACGGGGATCCCGACCGGGCGAACACTGGAGGAGACTGTTTGAAGCCGACGGATATCGCGCAGCCCGACTATTTCCACAAGGTCGTCGATTGCCAGTGGGCGTGCCCGGCCCACACCCCCGTTCCCGAATACATTCGCCTGATCGCCGCCGGCCACTACGACGCAGCGTATCTCGTCAACTGGAAATCCAACGTCTTTCCGGGAATTCTCGGCCGCACCTGCGACCGGCCCTGCGAGCCCGCTTGTCGCCGTGGCCGGGTGGAGGAGGGCGGCGACAAGAAGAGCAAGCCCGAGCCCGTTGCCATCTGCCGCTTGAAGCGCGTCGCGGCCGACTTCAAGGGCGACATTCGTGCGCATCTTCCGCCGCCGGCGAAACGCAAGAACGGCAAGACGCATCGCGCTGGTGGGCGCCGGCCCGGCGTCCCTGACGGTCGCGCGCGATCTCGCGCCGCTCGGCTACGACTGCGTCGTGTTCGACGGCGACCCGAAGGCCGGCGGCATGATGCGCACGCAGATCCCCAAGTTCCGGCTGCCCGATTCGGTGATCGACGAGGAGATGGGCTACGTCCTCGACATGGGCATCGACTTCCGCGCGGGCCGGCGCATCGACAGCATGCGCGCGCTGCTCGCCGAAGGCTGGGACGCCGTGTTCGTCGGCAGCGGCGCGCCGCGCGGTCGCGACCTCGACGTGCCGGGGCGCAGGGAGGCCGCGGCCAACATCCACATCGGCATCGACTGGCTGTCGTCGGTGTCGTTCGGCCACATCGAGAAGATCGGCAAGCGGGTCGTCGTGCTGGGCGGCGGCAACACGGCGATGGACTGCTGCCGGTCGTCGCGGCGCTTAGGCGGCGACGACGTCAAGGTCATCGTGCGCTCCGGCTTCGACGAGATGAAGGCGTCGCCGTGGGAGAAGGAGGACGCGATGCACGAAGGCATCCCGATCCTCAACTACATGGTCCCCAAGGCGTTCACCCACGACAACGGCAAGCTCACCGGCGTGACGTTCGAGAAGGTCGAGCCGCGCAAGGATGAGAGCGGCCGACGCCAGCTGGTGGCGACCGGCGAGCCCGACATCCACGTGCCTTGCGACGACGTGCTGGTCGCCATCGGGCAGGAGAACGCGTTCCCGTGGATCGAGCGCGACATCGGCATCGACTTCGACGGGCACGGCATGCCCGTCGTCGACGCGGTGACGATGGCCGCATCGCTTCCCAGCGTGTTCTTCGGCGGCGACGCGGCGTTCGGCCCGAAGAACATCATCTGGGCCGTCGCGCACGGGCATGCGGCGGCGATTTCCATCGATCTCCACTGCACGAACAAGCCCCTCGGCGCGCGCCCCCCGCCGCACGTGAACCTGATGTCGCAGAAGATGGGCATCCACGAGTGGAGCTACGACAACGCGATCACGGCGGATCACCGTTTCCGCGTGCCGCTGAAGGACACCAAGCTCGCGCTGAAGAACATCAAGGTCGAGGTCGAGCTGGGCTTCGACCGCAAGGTGGCGTTTGCCGAGGCGCAGCGCTGCCTGAACTGCGACGTGCAGACGGTGTTCTCGGAACGGTTGTGCATCGAATGCGACGCGTGCGTCGACATCTGCCCGATGGACTGCATCACGTTCACCGTCAACGGCGACGAGGAGGACCTGCGCACGCGCCTGAAGGCGCCGGCGGTCAACCTCGCGCAGGACATCTACGTGTCGGATGCACTCAAGACCGGCCGCATCATGGCGAAGGACGAGGATGTCTGCCTGCACTGCGGTCTGTGCGCGGAACGCTGCCCGACCGGCGCCTGGGACATGCAGAAATTCCTGCTCGAGTCCGCGCAGGCCGATGACCGCTGCCAGGCGCGTCACGCGGGGGTGGCCGCCTATCCCGCGGCCGCCGACTGAAGGCAAGAAAGCCATGGACTCGAACACGCACGTCAACGATTTCGTCGTCAAGTTCGCCAACGTCAACGGCTCGGGCTCGGCCTCCGCCAACGGACTGTTCGCGCGGGCGATCCTTCGCATGGGCGTGCCGGTGGCCGCGCGCAATATCTTTCCGTCGAACATCCAGGGCCTGCCGACGTGGTACGAGGTGCGCATCGTCGAGGACGGCTGGCGCGGCCGGCGCGGCGGCGTCGACCTCATGGTCGCGATGAATCCCCAGACATGGGAGAAGGACGTCGCCGAGGTCGACCCCGGCGGTTACCTGTTCTACGACTCGACGCGGCCGTTGCCGCCGTCGCGCTTTCGCGACGACATCACGCCGCTCGGCATGCCGCTGATGGCGATCTGCAATGCCGAGTACACCGACGCGCGGCAGCGGCAGTTGTTCAAGAACATCATCTACCTGGGCGCGCTGTCGGCGCTGCTCAACATCGATCCGGCGGAAATCGAGAAACTGTTCGGCGAGCAGTACAAGGGCAAGGAAGCGCTGCTCGCCTCCAACAGCAAGGCCTTCGCGCTGGGCCGCGACTACGCGCTCGCCCATTTCTCGTGTCCGCTGCCGATCCGCGTCCAGCGCAGCAACGGCGTCGGCGACCGCATATTCATCGACGGCAACAGCGCGGCCGCGCTGGGCTGCGTCTACGGCGGCGCGACGGTGGCCGCGTGGTACCCGATCACGCCGTCGTCGTCGCTGGCCGAAGCGTTCATGAAGTACTGCGGCAGGTTGCGCCACGATCCGGCGACGAAGCAGAAGCGCTACGCGATCCTCCAGGCCGAGGACGAGCTGGCGTCGGTCGGCATGGTGATCGGCGCCGCCTGGAACGGCGCGCGCGCGTTCACCGCGACGTCGGGCCCCGGCGTCTCGCTGATGCAGGAGTTCCTTGGCCTCGCCTATTTCGCCGAGATCCCGATGGTGCTGTTCGACGTCCAGCGCGGCAGTCCGTCGACGGGCATGCCGACGCGCACGCAGCAGGCGGACCTGCTGTCGTGCGCGTATGCGTCGCACGGCGACACCAAGCACGTGATGATGCTGCCGGAGGACCCGACCGAGTCGTTCGAGTTCGGCGCGCAGGCGTTCGACCTGGCCGACCGGCTGCAAACGCCGATCTTCGTGATGCTCGACCTCGACATCGGCATGCAGGACTGGCTGACCGACCCGTTACGGTGGGACGACGCGCGCCGGATGGACCGCGGCAAGGTGATGACGACCGCCGACCTCGAGGCGGGACGTGACTTCGGCCGCTACCTCGACGTCGACGGCGACGGCATTCCGTACCGCACCTATCCCGGCACGCATGCGACCAAGGGCAGCTATTTCACGCGCGGCACTACCAAGGATCGCTACGCGCGCTATACGGAGGAGGGTGTGGCCTACGTCGACAACATGCAGCGGCTGCTGCGCAAGTTCGACACGGCGAAGGGCCTGGTGCCGCAGCCGGTGATCACCAAGGCCACCAAGCCGACGCGCAGCGGCGTGATCTGGTTCGGATCGACGGGTGCCGCGATGGCGGAGTCGCTGGCCGCGCTGGAACTCGACGGCATCCACCTCGACCGCATGCGGTTGCGCGGTTTTCCGTTTCCCGATGCGGTCGCCGATTTCATCGCCGCGCACGATCGCGTCTTCGTCGTCGAGCAGAACCGCGACGCGCAGATGAAGGCGCTGCTGGTCAACGAGTGCGGCATCGACCCGGCCCGGCTCATCTCGGTGCTGCATTACGACGGCACGCCGGTCACGGCGCGCTTCATCACCCGCGAAATCGCCGAGAAGGCGCAGTCGTTCAACGTGACGCCGTTGCGCAGGGTCGCGCCGTGATCGACCGGACCATCGCACCCTCGCGCCGCTGCGCCTTCGTTGCGCGCAACACCTTCCGATCGCTGCCCACATGACCTATCTCGCCAAGCCCAGGATCCATCATCCGTCGCTGCCGACGAACGCGCTCGGCTACACGCATCGCGATTACGAAGGCGCCATCTCGACGCTGTGCGCCGGATGCGGTCACGACTCCATTTCCGCGGCGATCATCCAGGCGTTCTTCGAGCTGGACGTGCAGCCGCACCACGTGGCCAAGCTGTCCGGCATCGGCTGCTCGTCGAAGACGCCGACGTACTTCCTCGGCAATTCGCACGGCTTCAACAGCGTGCATGGCCGCATGCCGTCGGTGCTGACCGGCGCGGCGCTCGCGAACCGCGACCTCATCTACCTCGGCGTATCGGGCGACGGCGATTCGGCGTCCATCGGCATCGGGCAGTTCGCGCACGTGATGCGGCGCGGCGTCAACATGGTCTACATCGTCGAGAACAACGGCGTCTACGGACTCACCAAGGGCCAGTTCTCGGCCACCGCCGACAAGGGCAGCAAGAGCAAGCGCGGCGCGATCAACAGCGACGAGCCCATCGACCTCGCGCTGCTGGCGATCACGCTGGGCGCGACGTTCGTCGCTCGCGGCTTTTCCGGCGACAAGGAACAGCTGGTGCCGCTCATCAAGGCGGCGGTCGCGCATCACGGCGCGGCGTTCATCGACGTCGTCAGCCCGTGCGTCGCGTTCAACAACCACCCCGGCTCGACGAAGAGCTACGACTACGTGCGCGAGCACAACGAGGTCGTCAACTTCCTCGATTTCATCTCGCCGCGCGACGAGATCACCGCCCGCTACGCGCCGGGGGAGGTCCGCAACATCGTGCTGCACGACGGCGGCTCGATCCGCTTGCGCAAGGTCGGCGACAACTATGACCCGGGCGACCGCGTGGCGGCGATGAGCTTCATGGAATCGCACCGCGAAGCCGGCGAAGTGGTGACGGGGCTCCTTTACCTGCACGCCGACGCGGCCGACATGCACGACGCGCTCGACACCGTCGCCGTGCCGCTCAACACGCTCTCCGACGCCGACCTGGTGCCGGGCAGCGCGGCGCTGGCGAAGGTCAACGCGAGCCTGCGTTAGCAGTTCGTTGAAAAACGCGGGAGGACAGCTTCCCCGCGTTTTTCAACGAGGACGAGCAATGCAAGATATGAGCGGCGACTTCGGGCGGCCGCGCGCCGCCGCTTTGAAATGGCCACGAAAGAACGAGCGGCGTGCCGGCAGCAAGCGAATTTCAACATACTGCAAGCGCAGCGGCCGATTCCTCCCCTCGCGTTCACGGCGCGGTCGCCGCAAGACGTTCCAGCGGCGGAAGCACACTCCCTCTCCCGCCTCTAGCGGGAGAGGGCTGGGGTGAGGGTGGAAGCCCGTTCCCGGAAGTGGTGCAACTCAGAACGCCGGTCACTTGCGTCGTTTGACATCCGCAAATTGATGCAATAGCATCAGATGCATGCGCACCACTTTGGACATCGACCCGGACGTTTTGCAGGCCGCCAAGGACCTTGCGCGCGAGCAGCGCACGACCGCGGGCGCGGTCATTTCGCGGCTTGCCCGCGCGGCGCTCACGGCGCCGCCGACGCCCGTCGCGGCCGGGGAGCCGCCAGCGACCTACGGCTTCCGTCCGTTTCCCAGGCGCGGCGGTCTCGTCACCAATGACCTGATCGACCGGCTGCGCGAGGACGACGTCGGCTGACGCGATGCGCAGTCTCCTCGACGTCAACGTCCTCATCGCGCTGCTGGACCAGGACCACATCGCTGCACGTTCGCGCCCGGGAGTGGTTTGGCGCGCATGCGCGCGGCGGACTGGGCCTCCTGCCCGCTGACGCAGAACGGCTGCGTGCGGATCATGTCGCATTCGGGCTACCCGAATCACGGTGTCGGACGAAAAGTCGGCGGTGTAGAGAAAACGGTTGGACGGATGAATCGCAATGGCCGCCGGCACGCTTGCCGGTGGGGAACGGCGCGCCCGGCACGTCGAGTCACCGCGCCGGTGCCGGGGTCCACTTGATACGCCGATACACCGATTGGTGGCGTTGGAGGCGACGTCGAGGTAGCGCCCCGACGATCGGACTTTGCGTCGCGCACGCCTCCGCCCTGTGCGGCGGCGGCCACCTTTGGCGCGAGTTGCGCGCGTATGTGCGGTGACTCCCCTCCGAGCATCCTTTGGTTTTCGTCGAGCAAATAGGACAGCGGTCTGTCGACGAATTTTACCTTCGCGTGCGTCGTCGCTTGCTCGTCGGGGTATGGCGAGTCGCAACTGTAAAAGTCCGTGATAGCCCAAATCTGGAACACGGAGCCTGCGTCGAGCTCGTAGCAGGCGGGTAGCGCGTGCGCCGGCGCGCTCACTGCGAACAGGAGACCCAGCAATAGATGTCCTTTCATGGCGTGATTGTGACGCAGCGTCCGGCAAAAGTCCCGCCTTCGGCGGCCCTCGCCACTCGATGGGGCACGGGTGGTCGGAGAAACCCCCGAATGTTCCGCTGGCCGGACTGCGGCATACCGCCCGAGGAAGCTGCGGCTGGCTCCCCAAAGGGGACGGCCCCGATCTCGTGGTGATGTGCGCGCCTATCTCCTGACGCGCCGTAGGAACTGGATCAGGAAGGGAGTAGAGCCGAGCGCGAAGCCGACGGTCGTGGTGACGAGCATCGCCGCCAGCGCCGCGGCGAATCCACCACCCATCGCCTTGACGTACACGTTGACGAGCATGCCGCCCACCAGCGCGCCGTAGACGCGCATCTTCGGGCTCACCATGCCGCCCGCCGCGGCGAGGATGGCCGCGAAGAGGACGAGCGCTACCGTCAATGCGACGCTGTCGATCGCGCGCATCACGAGCGACCAATCGCCGAGCGCGGTGTCGATCACGGCGGCCGCTGCCCGCGATCGCGCCCGCCCATGTCGCGCGTAAAGTCCGCGACCGCCAACTTGGCCATCGCATCCGCCTCGGCCGCAATGCGCGCGCTGCGCCTCGGCGCAACGATGGAATGCGCAATGCTCACCACGATGGCCACCGCAACCGCGGCCAACGACAATGCGACCATCGCCGGCCAGGTCACCAGCACGCCCCCGGCAACCAGCGACAGGAACGCGAGATCGGTCGGCCAATGGACCGTGAACATCGTAGCCGCGAGCGTAGAAGACCGTGAACGCGACGAGCGCCGTGACCGCCACGTCGGCATTCGTCCAGGCCGGAACGAAGGCCGGGCCGCTGTTGGCGGACATTCGCGAGTACCAATCGAGCATCCGGACACGCTAGCGGCGCGCGGCGGGCGTGTCAAACGAAAGGGCCGCCCGCAGGCTCGCCTAAGGGAGCTCCTCGTACCGATTCGTGGAATTCTCATTGGACGCGAGCCACCTCAAGGAAGAATTGACGGCCCTGGCCCCAGGTACCGCCCCCTTGATCTCACCCGCCACGCTGTTCGCGCTGTTCGCCATTGCCGCGATGCCGGCTTACACGGTGTTCAAGCACGTCCAGCTCGCGCTGATCCCGGCGCCTTAGACGAGTAGTTCGCTTCTTCGCTGGTCGTCCTCTTCCTCGCCCAGATCCCGGTCGCGCTTTTCATGCCGGTCCAACGACGGAGCGAGCGCCGGCGAATGCCCGGCGTCGCGCCTCGAGCCCACCTCCGGACGTGCGTCTACATCTGCTTGAACAGATGCACGTAGCTCTCGCCGACCGGGAGGGTTTCCTTGCGGTCCTTGAGGCGCACCTGCAGGTGGCCGCGAAAATCGCGGTTCACGCCGGCGATCGCGTTGACGTTGACCAGCGCCGAGCGGTGGATCTGCCAGAACATCTGCGGGTCGACTTCCTCGGCCAGGGACTTGAGCGGCCGCCGGATCAGCGCCTCCGAATCGGCGGTGACGACCGACGTGTACTTGTGGTCGGCGCGGAAGTAGCGGATTTCGTCGACGGTGATGAGGCGCAGCGAATCGCCCTGCGCCGCCGTGATCCAGCGCAGGTAGTCCTTGCGTTTGGCGAGCGTCGTCGCCAGTGACTTGAGAATTCCGTCCAGGTCCGCGGGCGGACCCGACAGCCGCGCCTTGCAGCCGCATGATCGTCGCGTCGAGGCGCGCCGGCGAGAACGGCTTCATCACGTAGTCGACCGCGCCCTGCTCGAACGCGGCAACCGCGTACTTGTCGTACGCGGTCACGAACACCACGTGGCAGCGCCCGCTCGCGCGCTGCGCGACCTCGAGTCCGGTGCGGCCGGGCATCTCGATATCGAGAAAGAGGATGTCCGGCGCGTGTCGCGCGAGCGCCTCGCCGGCCATGAGGCCGTCCTCCGCCTCGGCGACGATGATGAGCTCCGGCCATTGCGCGGCCAGCATTTCCTTCAGCTCGGCGCGCAGCACCGGCTCGTCTTCAGCGAGGATGGCCGTGGGCGCTTTCATGGGGAATGTCCAGGGTGAGTGTGCTGGCCCGGTCGCCGTCGGCGCCGAGTTCCATGCGCGCGGCCGTCGCCGTAGAGCGTGCGCAGCCGATCGCGGATCCGCGCGATGACGTCGCTGCCCGCCGCGCCGGGCCGGAACGCCTCGCTGCCGGCGGACATCACGATCCGCAGCGTGTCGCCGAAGCGGCGGACGGCCACGCGCAGCGACGGCGGAGGCGCCGGCGACCGCGAACTCGTCCCGCAGCGCGTGGTCGAGCAGCGGCAGCAGCACCATCGGCGGCATGTTCGCATCCTGCGCGTCGGCGCCGATCTCGAACGCGAACGACAGCGCGCCGGCGCGGCGCATTTTCTGGATGTTGAGGTACGCATACGCGAGCTCGCATTCCTTGGCGACGACGGAGGTCGACTCGCGCAGGTGCGGCAACGCCGCGCGCAGGTAAACGATCAGCTCGTCGAGCAGCCGCACGGCCGTTGCGGGATCGGTCGCGTGCATACGCTCGACTTCGGCGAGCGTGTCGAACAGGAACTCGGGCTCGATGCACGCCTGCATCGCCTGCAGCCGCGATTCCAGCGTCTGCCGCATGAGCTGCGCGCGTTCCAGCCGCGCCGCGTGCAGGCGCGCGACCCTCAGGGCGGCGCGCCGCCGGTAGACGTAACCCGCGGTGACGAACGCGCAGATCAGCAGGCTGTCGGGCAGCATGTTCGCCGTGTGCCCGCCCACCGGCCAGTCGTCCATCGTGCAGCTGCACTGGCGCAATCCGAGCAGCGGGGACGTCGCATTGAACAGCAGCTGGCCGAACACGGCGGCGAAGACGGCCGCGGCGGCATAGGGCGCCACGCGCAGCGGCTGCCCGATCGTTCGCGCGTCGGCCAGCCCCAGGCCGACGGCCAGCAGCAGCATCGGCAGCAGCGACTCGTAGACGAAGTGCGCCGCCATCTTCCACGGATCGGGACTGCCGGAGCCGAGCATCCAGCCGAGCACGTTGGCCAGTCCCCAGACGACGCCGAAGACCGACCGCGGCGGCGAAGTGCGCAGCGGGAATTGCGCGCACCGCTTCGGCCACCCACGCGAACGTGATGGCGGCGGGCGCGGCCGGCACGTCCGGCGCGCAGGCGCGCAATGGCGCCTTCGTGCTGCGCACTCCGGTTCATGCCGCGCGCGCCGCGGGTCGCGCGACGGGCAGCGGCACCTCGATCGTCGCGCTGACGCCGGCGCCCGGATTCTGCGCGAGCAGCAGGCGCGCGCTGCCGCCGTGCAGCGTCGCCAGGCGGGCGCGGATGTTGGCCAGCCCCACGCCGGGGCCGGAACTCTCGGACAGCCCGCGGCCGGTGTCGATGACCTGCACGCGCAGCTTGCCGTCGCCCGCGCGCGCGGCGATGCGCACTTCGCCGCCGCGCGGCAGCGGATTCACGCCGTGGCGGATCGCGTTTTCGACGAGCGTGACCAGCATCATCGGCGGAAAGGGCAGCGCTTCGAGCGCTTCCGGCACGTCGGTCCGGATCGCCAGCCGCGCGCCCATGCGGATCTGTTGCACCTGCAGGTACGCGAGCGCCAGCGCGAGTTCGTGCCCGAGCGTGGATTCCGCCGAGCGCATCCGCGGCAGCATGGCGCTCAAGTAGCGCGACAGGTGCTCGAGCATCGCGCGCGCCGCGGCGGGATCGGTCTGGAACAGCCGGCGGACATTGGCGAGCGTGTTGAACAGGAAGTGCGGCTCGACCTGCGCCTGCATCACCTGCAGCCGCGCCTCGGCCAGTTCGCGGTCGAGGTCCACGCGCTGCACTTCCTCCTGGTGCAGCCGCGCCACGGCGTCTTCCTCGCGCAGCAGGAAGAAGTAGCCCAGCACGCCGGCGGCCGTCACGTGGCTCCACAGCACGATCGCGGAGATCTCCTTCAGCAGCGTGGGTGCGTCCTTGCCCATGGGAAAGAAGGCGGACATCACGCTCGTCTCGGCCGCGTGCCCCAGCACCAGGCCGGCGGCGGCGGCGGCGAACAGCAGCGCGATGCGCGGACCGGTCCGCGCGGGTGCCACGTTCCCGGCGACGACGACGGCGACCCACACGGTTCCGAAGATGGCGAACAGATACGCGTACTGCCACGCGAAGGCCCGGGCGACTTTCACCGCCGACGATTCCGGCGTCAATGCGCGCGTGATCGCGTGCCCGGTGGCGGCCACGGCCACGATCGCGCACAGGAGCGCGAAGCGGCGCCATGTGAAGCTGCGGGCCGTCCGGGCGAGCCAGTCGCCGCCGGCGGTCAAGGCAACGCTCCGGCGGCACGGCGGTTGCGGGGGATGGGGGTCGGCAGACGGGTGTTCGCCATCGGTGCGCGCTCCTGTGGACCCGCTTGTGGCGGGCGCGGAACCCGGGACGGGATGGATGATATTCCTTCGCCGCCGGACCGGTACGTGCGGCGATGGTAAGCCGCGCCGGCGGCCACGGGCGGCGATCCGACGAACCGCCCGCACGGGCGACCAACCGCCGCGCCGCCGGAACGAAGCCGCCGCCGGCGGGGCAGTTGTCGGCGCGTAGAATCGCGTCATGCGTGTCGCCCTGAAAATACTGGCCGGTGCCGCCGCTGTCGTGGTGGTGCTGCTGCTCGGCGCTAGTCGTCGCGGTCTCGACCGTCGACGTCAATACGCTGATCGCACCGGTTCGCGACCGGGTGAAGGCGATGACCGGCCGCGACCTGACGGTGCGCGGCGGCGCTCGCGTCGCGCTGTCGCTGCAACCGCGGCTCGTCCTCGACGACGTCAGCTTGAGCAACGCGCCGTGGGCCAGCGCGAAGGACATGCTGACGGCGCAGCGCATCGAGCTGCAGGTCGCGTTGCTGCCGCTCCTGTCGCGGCGTTTCGAACTGCTCGAGCTCGAGCTGGTCGACCCCGTCATCGCCCTCGAAACGGACGCGCAGGGCCAGAGGAACTGGACGACGGCGCCCGCGCCGGCAAAGCCGCCGGGCGCCGCGAGCGGGCCGGCGGTGCCCGCCATCTTCGCCGCCGGCAACGTGGCGATCACCAACGGCAGCCTCACCTACCGCGACGGCGCGAGCGGCAGCGTCATCCGGGTGGCGATCGACCGGCTGTTCGTCCGCGCGCGCGATCCCGCCACGCCCATCGTGGCCGAATTCCGCGGCCGCATCGGCGATGTCCCCGTCGCGCTGGAGGGCACGCTCGGTCCCGCGGAAGCGCTGCTGGCCCAGCGCTGGCCGTATCCGGTCAGCCTGCAGGGCGAAGTGGCCGGCCAGAAAGCGTCGATTTCGACGAAGCTCAAGGCGGAAGGCGGACGCTATTCGCTCGACGACCTGGCGCTGAAATTCGGCGCCGATGCGCTGACGGGCGCGTTTGCCGTCGTGACCGGCGGCGTGCGCCCGCGACTGGAGTTCGACCTGACCGGACCGGCGCTGGCGTTGAACGCGTTGCCGGTGCCGCTGCCGGTCGCGGCGCCGAAGGCCGCCGCTCCCGCGGCCAAGGCCGCGCAGCACTACCTGATTCCCGACACGCCGGTCGATTTCGCGCCGTTGCATCTGGTCGACGCGCGGGGCCGGCTCGCCGTGGGCCGCCTGCGGCTCCCCGACGGCCGGCAATTCGACAACCTGCGCGTCGAGTTCACGCTCGACAACGGCAAGCTCGACATGCCGTCGTTCTCGCTGGCGATGATGGGCGGCACGCTGTCCGGCGCACTGACCATCGATGCGGCCACCGCCGGGACCGAAACGCTGACGGTGCGGATGGAGGGCAAGGGACTTGCGCTCGACGCCATCCTCGCCGCCGCCGGGCATCCGCGCCAGGTGCGCGGCGGCAAGACCGACGTCCAGGCCACCCTCGCGATGCGTGGCGCGTCGCCGCACGCGTGGGCCGCGTCGGCGACGGGCAGCGTCCGTGCGGTCGTCGGACCGGCGACGCTCGTCAACACCAAGCTGGAGAGCTCGTCGACCTTCGACAAGCTGGGCGAGGCGCTCAATCCGTTCCGAACGACGGACGCATCCACCGAATTGAAGTGCGCCGTGGTGCGCCTGCCGCTCGCCAACGGCTTGGCGAAGGTCGACCGCACGATCGCGATGGAAACCGCCAAGATCGGCGTCGGCGCGAGCGGCACGCTCGACTTTCGCAACGAGACGCTGGATTTCGCGTTCCAGCCCAAGGTCCGCAAGGACATTCCGATCGACTTGGGTTCGCTGGCGGATTTCGTGCGCGTCAGCGGACCGTTCGCGTCGCCGCAGATCAGGATCGATCCGGTCGGTTCGGCGAAGGCGCTCGCCACGATCGGTGCGGCGGTGGGCACCAGCGGCGTCTCCCTCCTGGGCCAGACGCTTTTCGCGTGGGCGGAAGGCAAGGGGGCCGGACCCTGCGAGATTGCGCTCGGTGCCGCGGCGTCGTCCGTCGCGGCATCCCAGACGGAGGCCAAGACGGAGGGTGGCACGGACGTCGAACTCGCTGGCGAACGAGATCGGCAAGGCGGTGGGCAAGCTGCTGGGGAAGTAAGGCCCGGGCCCGCCGCGCGGTTGGGCCGCAGCCCGCTGGCGCCGTGCCTTGATGTCGATCACTATGGCGATGCCACCCGACGGGTTACGATACGCGGTCGGATTCCATGATGAAACGTACTTACCGCCGCCTGATTGCCTGCATCGCGATGCTGGGACTGTGGTTTGCCCAGCTGTCGCTCGTCGCGTTTGCCTGTCCGCTCGACGTCGGCGTCACGCCGCCGCCGATCGCGGCGATGGCGACGCACGCGGGCTGCGCCGGCCAGGATCAGGCGCCGATCGGCAGCGCGCTGTGTGAACTGCACTGCCAGGCCGAGGTCTCGGTGCCGTCCGCCGCCGTGCCGGCCGTCGCGCTCGTGACGTCGGTCGCGCTCGTCGTCGCCGTTCCCGACGAGGTCACGCGGGCGCAGCATGTCGCCGACCGGCGTGCGCCGCTGGCCGCCATGGCCACCGCCCCGCCGGCCGCCATCCGCTTCTGCCGCTTCCAGATCTGATTTCCGCATTCGTCCAGCACGGCGCGGCCCTTTTCGGGCTTGGCGCCGCGTTCTTGTCGCGCAAGCGGAGGTCGCATGTCCATTGTCTGGCTTTCAACCCGGAACGTCCGGGTCCCGTGTTTAATCGTCGCGCTCGCGCTGTGCGCCCTGGGGCCGCCAGCCACGGCGGCCGAAGCGCCGCTCACGCTGGCCGAAGCGCAACGGCGCGCCGTCGCCCGCTCGTCGCTGCTGCCGGCGCAGGACGCCGCCGCGGCCGCGGCCAGGGAGATGGCGATCGCCGCCGGGCAATGGCCCGATCCCGTGCTGAGGCTCGGGCTCGACAACCTGCCCGTCAGCGGGCCCGACGCGTGGAGCCTGACCAAGGACTTCATGACGATGGGCCGGGTCGGCGTGATGCAGGAGATTCCGTGGTCCGCCAAGCGCCAGTCGCGCACCGAGCGCTACGAGCGCGAGGCTTACAAGGCGGACGTGGAGAAGGCGGCGGTGCAGGCGACGCTCGCCCGCGACGCCGCCCTCGCGTGGCTCGACCGCTATTACGCGGAGGCTACGGTGGCGCTGATTGCGCAGCAGTCCGCGGAAGCGGCGCTGGAAATCGAGGCCGCCGAAGCCGCGTATCGCGCCGGCCGCGGCACGCAGGCGGAGATCTTCGCGGCACGCGGCGCCCGCGCCACGCTGCTCGAGAAGGCCAGCGACGCGCGCCGGCGCGTGGCCACCGCCGTCACCATGCTCGCGCGCTGGATCGGCCCCGGCGCCGAGTCGCCGCTGGCCGGCAAGCCCGACTTCGCGGCGGTCGGCCTCGACCGCGCACGACTGAACGACCAGCTCGCGCACCATCCGCAGATCGCCGCGCTGGCGCAGGCGGAGGCGCTCGCCGACGCGGAGGCGAAGGTCGCCCGGGCGGATCGCGACCCGAACTGGAGCGTGGAGGTCGCCTACCAGCAGCGCGGACCGGGCTACGGCAACATGATGTCGTTCGGCGTCAGCGTGCCGCTGCCGTGGGACCGCGCCAATCGCCAGGATCGCGACGTCGCTGCCAAGCTGGCGCTCGTCGACCAGGCGCGCGCGCTGCGGGAGGACGCGCTGCGCACCCACGTCGCCGAGGTCGCCGCGATGCTCGACGAATGGGAGAACGGCCGCGAGCGACTTGCGCTGTACGCCGACTCGATCCTGCCGCTGGCGCGCGACCGCACCGCGGCCGCGGTGACCGCGTATCGCGGCGGCAAGGGCACGCTGTCCGAGGTGCTGGGCGCCCGCCGCAACGAGCTCGACGTCCGCCGCGACGCGCTAATGCTCGAGCGCGAGACCGCGCGACTGTGGGCGCAGTTGAGTTTCCTCGACGTCACCGGCGATACGCATGGCGCGCTGCCGCGCGCAGACAAGGATGCACGATGAAGACCACGACGCTGACCTCGATCGCGCTGCCGCTCGCGGCATTGCTGGCCTTCGGCGGCTATTGGCTCGGGCGCAACCAGACGACGGACCCGTCTGCCGCAGTACCGGCCCCGGCGGCGGCGATGCCCCGCGCCGCGCCGCAGAAGGCAGGCGACGTCGATCCGGCCACCGGCAAGAAAGTGCTGTACTGGCACGACCCGATGGTGCCCGGCCAGAAATTCGACAAGCCGGGGAAATCGCCGTTCATGGACATGATGCTGGTGCCGATGTACGCCGAAGGCGGCACCGACGAGGGCACCGTCACCATCAGTTCCCGGGTCCGGCAGAACATCGGCGTCCGCACGGCGGAAGTCACGCGCGGTCGCATGGCGCCGCCGCTGACCGCCGTCGGCAGCGTCGCGTTCAACGAGCGCGACCAGGCGGTCGTGCAGGCGCGCGCCGGCGGCTTCGTCGAAAAGCTCCACGTGCGCGCGGCGCTCGATCCCGTGCGGCGCGGTGCGCCGCTCGTCGACATCTACGTGCCCGACTGGGTCGCGGCGCAGGAGGAGTTCCTCGCGGTGCGGCGCATGCGCGGGCCCGGCGTCGACGCGCTGGTCGACGCGGCGCGCCAGCGGATGCGGTTGGCAGGCATGTCGGACGAGCAGATCGCGAGTGTCGAGGCTGGCGGCGTCATGCAGCCGCGGCAGACGCTGCTCGCGCCGATCGGCGGCGTGGTGACGGAGCTGACGGTGCGCGAAGGCATGACGGTGGCGATGGGCACGCCGCTCTTTCGCATCAACGGCCTGTCGTCCGTATGGATCAATGCCGAGGTGCCGGAAACGCAGGCGGCGCGCGTGCGCACCGGCGCCCTGGTCGAAGTCCGCACGCCGGCCGCGCCCGGCACCGTGCTCAAAGGGCGCGTCAGCGCCGTGCTGCCGGACGTCAATGCCGCCACCCGCACGGTGAAGGCGCGCGTCGAGGTCGCCAATGCCGCCGGCCTGCTGGTGCCGGGACTTTTCGCGACTGTCGACTTCGTCGCGGCCGCCGCGCCGGACGTGCTGCTCGTTCCGTCCGAAGCGGTCATCGCCACCGGCACGCGCACCGTGGTGTTCGTCGCCGAAGGCGAAGGACGCTTCCGGCCGGCGGACGTCGAGGTCGGGATGGAAGGTGGCGGCATGACCGAGATCCGCAAGGGTCTGCAGGCGGGCGACAAGATCGTCGTGTCCGGCCAGTTCCTGATCGATTCCGATGCGAGCCTGAAAGGCGTGACCACCCGGCTCGCCGATCCGGCGGCCGTATCCGCGAGCCCGGCGCCGCCGTCGGGCGAGCATCGGGCCGAAGGCCGCGTCGAGGCCATTGCGAAGGATTCGGTCACGCTGTCGCACGGCCCGGTGGCTACGCTGCAATGGGGGCCGATGACGATGGGATTCGCGCCGCCGGCCGCTGGCTGGCCGGCGGCCGTCCGCGTCGGCGATCGCGTGACATTCACGTTTCGCGCGCGCGGCCCGGGCCAATGGGAACTCGTGACGATCGGCCCGGCGGGCGCCGCGCAGGCGGCGGCGCCGCCGGGCCAATGGGAACTCGTGACGATCGGCCCGGCGGGCGCCGCGCAGGCGGCGGCGCCGAAAGCCGCGCCGATTGCTGACCACAGCGGCCATGCTCCGCCCATGGGAACGCAGCCATGATCGCCGGCCTCATTCGCTGGTCGCTCGCCAACCGGTTCCTGGTGCTGCTGGCGACGTTCGGCGTCACCGCGTGGGGCGCGTGGGCGGTGAGCCGCGCGCCGCTCGACGCGCTGCCCGACCTTTCGGACGTGCAGGTGATCATCCGCACGACGTTTCCGGGACAGGCGCCGCAGATCGTCGAGAACCAGGTGACGTACCCGCTGACGACGACGATGCTGTCGGTGCCGGGCGCGAAGAGCGTCCGTGGCTATTCGTTCTTCGGCGACTCGTTCGTCTACGTGCTGTTCGACGACGGGACCGACCCGTACTGGGCGCGTTCGCGCGTGCTGGAATACCTGAACCAGGTGCAGGGGCGGCTGCCCGCCAGCGCCAAGCCCGCGCTCGGGCCCGATGCGACGGGCGTGGGCTGGGTCTTCGAGTACGCGCTGGTCGACCGCAGCGGCACGCACGACTTAGCCGAGTTGCGCGCGTTGCAGGACTGGTTCCTGAAGTACGAGTTGAAGGCCGTGACGAACGTCGCCGAGGTGGCGAGCGTCGGCGGCATGGTGCGCCAGTACCAGATCGTCCTCGATCCCGACCGCCTGCGCGCGTACAGGATCCCGCACGGCCGCGTCATCGAGGCGGTGCGCCGCGCCAACCAGGAAACCGGCGGCTCCGTCGTCGAACTGGGCGAGGCCGAGTACATGGTGCGCGCGTCGGGCTACCTGCGGAGCCTCGACGATTTCCGCAATATCCCGGTGTTCACCAGCGAGGCCGGCGTTCCCGTGCGCCTGGCCGACGTCGCGCGCGTGCAGATCGGACCCGAGACGCGCCGCGGCATCGCGGAACTCGACGGCGAGGGCGAAACGGTCGGCGGCATCATCGTCATGCGCTCCGGCAAGAACGCGCTGGAGACGATCGCGGCGGTGAAGGCCAAGCTCGCGAGCCTCGAGGCCGGGTTGCCGGCCGGCGTGCAGATCGTCACCGTCTACGACCGCTCGACGCTGATCGTCAACGCCGTGCGCAACCTGGCCGAGAAGCTCGTCGAGGAATTCGTCGTCGTCGCGCTCGTGTGCCTCGTGTTCCTGTTCCACCTGCGCTCGTCGCTCGTCGCGATCGTGTCGCTGCCGCTCGGCGTGCTGATGGCGTTCATCGTCATGCACTACCAGGGCGTCAACGCCAACATCATGTCGCTGGGGGGCATCGCCATCGCGATCGGCGCGATGGTCGACGCGGCGGTGGTGATGATCGAGAACGCGCACAAGCATCTCGAGCGCTGGCGGCATGCGCACGAAGGCCGCGCGCCGGAGGGCGAGGACCAGTGGCGCGTCATCTCCGAGGCGGCGGTCGAGGTCGGGCCGGCGCTCTTCTTCTGCCTGTTGATCATCACGCTGTCGTTCGTGCCGGTGTTCATGCTCGAGGAGCAGGAGGGACGGCTGTTCTCGCCGCTGGCGTTCACGAAGACGTACGCGATGGCGGCGTCGGCGGGACTCGCCGTCACGCTGATCCCGGTCCTCATGGGCTACCTGATCCGCGGTCGCATCCCGGACGAGCGGCGCAATCCGCTGAACCGCGCGCTGATCGCGATCTATCGGCCGCTGCTCGACGTCGTGCTGCGTTTTCCGAAGACGACGGTGCTCGTGGCGGTGGCGCTCGCCGCGCTGACCGTCGTCCCGGCGCAGCGCCTGGGCGGCGAGTTCCTGCCGCCGCTCGACGAAGGCGACCTCCTGTACATGCCGTCGGCGCTGCCGGGCATCGGCGTCGGCAAGGCGGCGCAGCTCCTGCAGCAGACCGACGCGCTGATCAGGAGCGTGCCGGAAGTCGCGAGCGTGTTCGGCAAGGCAGGGCGGGCGGAAACGGCCACCGATCCGGCGCCGCTCGAGATGTTCGAGACGACGATCCAGTTCAAGCCGCGCTCGGAATGGCGCGCGGGAATGACGACCGACAAGCTCATTGCCGAACTCGACCGCGTCGTCCGCGTGCCGGGCCTGTCGAACATCTGGGTGCCGCCGATCAGGAACCGCATCGACATGCTGGCCACCGGCATCAAGAGCCCCGTCGGCGTCAAGGTCGCCGGCCCCGACCTGGCCGAACTCGACCGTATCACCGGCGAGATCGAGCGGACGGTCAAGCCGGTGCCCGGCGTCACGTCGGCGCTCGCGGAACGGCTGACCGGCGGACGCTATCTGGACATCACGATCGACCGCGAGCGCGCCGCCCGCTACGGCCTCAACATCGCCGACGTGCAGGACGTCGTCGCGTCCGCGATCGGCGGCGACAACGTCGGCGAGACGGTCGAGGGGCTGCGCCGGTTCCCGATCAACGTACGCTATCCGCGCGAGTACCGCGATTCCGTCGACCGCCTGCGCGAGCTGCCGATCCAGACCGAGCGCGGTGCGCAGATCCGCCTGGCCGACGTCGCCGACATCCGGATCACCGACGGCGCGCCGATGCTGAAGAGCGAGAACGCGCGGCTGTCGGGCTGGGTGTACGTCGACCTGCATGGCCGCGACCTGAAGTCGGCCGTGCGCGAAATGCAGGCGGAGGTCGCGGCCAAGGTCAAGCTGCCGCCCGGCTACTCGATCTCCTGGTCCGGCCAGTTCGAATACCTCGAGCGGGCGACGGCGCGACTCATGTACGTCGTGCCGTTCACGCTGCTGATCGTCTTCGTGCTGCTGTATCTCACGTTTCGCCGCTTCGACGAGGCGGCGCTGATCATGGCGACGCTGCCGTTCGCGCTCGTCGGCGGCATCTGGCTGCTGTGGCTGCTCGGCCACAACGTGTCGGTGGCGAGCGGCGTCGGCTTCATCGCGCTGACCGGCGTCGCCGCCGAGTTCGGCGTCATCATGCTGCTCTATCTGAAGCACGCGTGGGACGCGCGCGTGGCGGAGGGCAAGACGACGGAAAGCGACCTGCTCGACGCGATCCGCGAAGGCGCCGTATTGCGCGTGCGGCCGAAAGCGATGACGGTGGCGGTGATCTTCGCGGGGCTGCTGCCGATCATGGTATCGCACGGCACCGGCTCGGAAGTGATGCAGCGGATCGCCGCGCCGATGGTCGGCGGCATGATCACCGCGCCGCTCCTGTCGATGCTGGTGATTCCGGCCGTCTACCTGTTGCTGCGGCGGCGCCGGCTCGCCATCGCTGCGCGGCGTGGCGCGACGGCCGCCGCCCTCTCGCCGCAGCACTAGAACCGGGGCCCTAGCCCTGATACATGAAAGATATGCACATATTCGAGCGCGAGGTCAACGGCCATCGCTACCGCATCGCCGCGCAGTCGGTATGGGATCCGGTCCGCGGCCGCTCCGTCGCGCGCCAGGTGGTGCTGGGGCCAGCGGCGCCCCCACCGATAGCGGATCTGCGCGCCACGCGGACCGTCGGCACGCGCGCGGTCGGCGACGTCGGAGCCTTGATCTGGGTTGCCGAGCAACTGGATCTGGTGGTCCACATCGACCGGGCCTGCGGCAAGCTTGGCGCCAAGGATGGGCCATCGGTGGGCGAGTTGACGGTCGCCGTGGCGATCCAGCGAGCGTGTGCGCCGGGACCGAAACGCGATCTGGGAGAATTTCTGGACGCGAGTGTGCCGCGGCTGTCGTGTTTGCCAGGTCGGCCTTTCGCGGACAGGCATTTCATCGGGTGGCGCAGCAGGTCAGCGAGCGCGATTTGGAGCGGGCGCCGGTGGCGATCGCGAAGGCGGCCGTCGCTCGGTTCGATCTATCCACGGACGTGCTGGCGTTTGACACGACCAACTTCGATACGCACATCGCCACGCTGAACGCCGGGGAAGCTGGCGCAGCGTGGCCACGCCAAGAGCAAGCGCAGCGATCTGCGGGTGGTAGGTCTGGGCCTGTTGGTGAGCGAGACGAAACAGGTGCCGCTCTTGTATCGGACCTATTCCGGCAACAGCTCGGATCAGGGTGTGCTCACGGCGTGCCTGACGGGGTTGCGCGAACTGCACGAGGCACTCGCCGAAGGTGAGGCACGCCCGGCGCAGCGCACGCTGGTACGCGACGGCGGATTCTGGAGCCCGCAGCTGGAGCTGGAGTTGGACAGCGTCGGCTACTACAGCCTCATCTCGTTGCCGCTGGCCGCGCGCCGCCGCTTTGTGGCCACGAAAGTGGGGCCATGAAAGAACGAGCGGCGTGCCGGCAGCAAGCGAATTTCACCATGCATGCTAGCCCGCGATCAGCGCGGCGAG
Source organism: uncultured beta proteobacterium (assembly GCA_963823475.1). GTDB lineage: Bacteria > Pseudomonadota > Gammaproteobacteria > Burkholderiales > Casimicrobiaceae > VBCG01. The sequence goes on along the minus strand of CAWGLS010000009.1, from coordinate 255,088 downwards.
CCGGTACCGCGTGATGCGGTTGATCTGCGTCAGGCACTCGGCGAACTCCGACTCGCGGTCGCTTTCGAGCCGCCGCGCGAACTCGCGGATGATGCCGGCGCGGTCATAGCCCTTGACGGCGAGGATGAACGGAAAGCCGAACCGGTCGTTGTAGCGCCGGTTGAGCTCGGTCAGGTACTCGTACTCCGCGGGCGAGCAATGCGCGAGGCCGGCGCCCGCCTGTTCCTGCGTCGAGTCCGCAGTGAGTTCGCCGCGCACCGCCGCACGTCCCGCGAGTTCCGGGTGCGCGCGCAGCAGCGCCAGCTTTTCGTCCGCCGTCGCGTGGTCGACGGCCGCCACCATCGCCGCGTGCAGCGCGTCGACGCCGGCGAACGGCCGTGCCGCGTACGCGCGGCGGGCGACCCACGGCGAATGCTCGAAGACGCCACCCAGCAGCGCGACGAACGCGGGCTCGTCCAGCGCGTTGATGTCGGCAATCGTCATGGGGCGACCGGCGCCGGCGGATGCACGGCGAGCCAGTGGCGCGCGATGTCGATCCGGCGCGCGATCCAGACGTCGTCGTGCCGCCGCACGTAATCGAGGAACCGCGCCAGCGCCGCCGCGCGCCCCGGGCGGCCGACGATCCGGCAGTGCAATCCGACCGACATCATTTTCGGCGCGTCGAGCCCGTCCGGATCGCCTTCGGCATGGAGGATGTCGAAGGAATCCTTGAGATATGCGAAGAACTGCTCGCCGCTGTTGAAGCCCTGCGGCGTGGCAAAGCGCATGTCGTTGGCGTCGAGCGTGTAGGGCACCGTCAGCAGCGGCGTGAGGCCCGCCTGCGTGCGTACCGGCATGTAGTACGGCAGGTCGTCGGCGTAGCTGTCGGCGAAGTAGGTGAAGCCGCCTTGTTCGACGACCAGTTGCCGCGTCTGCAGGCTGTCGCGGCCGGTGTACCAGCCGTCGGGCGGGCGGCCGGTCAGCCGCGTGATCGTCTCGATCGCGAGTTGCATGTGCTCGCGTTCGACGTGCTTGTCGACCTGCTGGTACGAGATCCAGCGCCAGCCGTGGCTCGCGATCTCGTGCCCGTCGGCCATGAACGCGTCGACGACCGCGGGATTGCGCGCCAGCGCCATGCCGACGCCGAACACCGTCAGCGGCAACTGCCGCTCGCGGAACAGCCGCAGGATCCGCCAGACGCCCGCGCGCGCGCCGTATTCGTACAGCGATTCCATCGACAGGTGCCGCGCCGGGAACGGCTGCGCGGCGACGATCTCCGACAGAAACGTCTCCGACGCGGGGTCGCCGTGCAGCACGTTGTTCTCGGCGCCTTCCTCGTAATTCAGCACGAACTGGACGGCCACGCGCGCGCCGCCCGGCCAGCGCGGATGCGGCGGCGTCGCGCCGTAGCCGGCCAGGTCGCGCGGATAGCCATGCTCGAGCGGCGCGTGCGTCGTCATCGTGCCGCGCTCGCGCGCCGGGGCTTCAACTGCAGGGCCTCCGCGAGGTCGCTCGGGCGCTCCGCCGTCCGGTCGAGCGCGAGCCGCGCTTCGCTGGCCTCGAGATGCGCCTGCATCAGCCGCACGGCGCGGCGCTCGTCGCGGGCGGCGATGGCGTCGATCAGCTGCAGGTGCTGATCGGCCGCGCAGGCGGTCTGTCCGCTCGGCATGTACAGTGCCGTCATCAGCAGCGACTGCGTGACGAGTTCGTTGGCGTAGTGCAGCATCACCGGATTGCGCGCGAGGGCGATCAGACGCCGGTGGAACTCGCCGGACAGCCGGATCCATCCGCGCACGTCACCGGCGCGGAACGCGGCGTCTTCCTGCCTGACCAGCGAGCGCAGGCTGTCGAGCTGGCGCGGCTGCGCGCGCGCGATCACGGCGGGCAGCGCCGCGCATTCGAGCATGCGGCGCGCCTCGAACACCGCGCGCGTCTCGTCGCGCGACGGACTCGCGATGCTGGCGCCGTGGTTGGGCTTCAACTGGACGATGTGGTCATGGGCAAGCCGGAGCAATGCCATGCGGACGATGGTGCGCGAGACGCCGAACAGCTCGACCAGGCTCGCCTCGGTCAGGCGCATGCCGGGTGCCAACCTCTGGTCGAGCACGGCCTCGGCGACCGCGTCGTAGATCGGCTGCTCGGTGCCGCCCTGAATCGTTGTCGGGTACGATTGCATCGCTTTCCGGAACGCATACAATGTCGTGAATCACTGTATACAATCCGGGCGGCGCGCGCAACCGGTCCGCGGTTGCCAAAAGCCGTCCGACTGGGAGACCGTTGATGGGACGCCTGACCACCCACGTGCTCGACACGGCCACCGGCCGTCCGGGCGCCGGCATCAGAATCACGCTCTACCGGAACCTGGGCGAACGCTATGCGCTCATCAAGGACGCGGTGACCAGCGCGGATGGGCGCTGCGCAGAGCCGCTGCTGGAAGGCGCGGCGTTCTCGCGCGGCCGCTACCGGCTGGTGTTCGCCGCGGGGGAGTACTTCGCGGCGGCGGGAGTGGCGCTGCCCGATCCGCCGTTCGTCGACGAGGTCGTCATCGACTTCGGCGTCGCCGACGCGGACGCGCATTACCACGTGCCGCTGCTCGTTTCGCCGTGGAGCTATTCCACGTACCGCGGCAGCTAGCGGTGGAAGCCTACGCGCTCGACTGGGTGCAACTGCTGATTCGCTGGGTGCACCTCATCACCGGGGTCGCGTGGATCGGCGCATCGTTCTACTTCGTCTTCCTGGACAACAGCCTGTTGCCGCCCAGGCGCCAGGAGGACATCGACGCCGGCATCGGCGGCGAGCTGTGGGCGATCCACGGCGGCGGCTTTTATCATGCGCAGAAGTTCAAGGTGGCGCCGGCGACGCTGCCGGAGCCGCTGCACTGGTTCAAGTGGGAGGCGTACTGGACGTGGATGTCCGGCTTCGCGCTGTTCGTCGTCATGTACTACGCGCATGCCGACATCTACATGATCGACCGCGGCGTGGCGGACCTGGCGCCGTGGCAGGCGATCGCCATCTCGCTCGTGCTGCTGGCCGGCGGCTGGGTGTTCTACGACCAGCTGTGCAAGCGCGCGGGACTCGACCGCGAAAAGCTCGTCGCCGTCGTGATGGTGGCGTTCCTGGCACTCGTCGCGTGGGGCGTGTCGCATCTCTTTTCGGGGCGCGCGATGTACATGCAGGTCGGCGCGATGATCGGCACGATCATGGCGTGGAACGTCTACTTCGTCATCATGCCGTCGCAGCGCAAGCTGGTGGAGGCGAAGGAGCGCAACGTCGCGCCGGACCCGGTGTACGGCCTGCGCGGCAAGCAGCGGTCGGTGCACAACAACTACTTCACGCTGCCGGTGCTGTTCATCATGATCAGCAACCACTATCCGCTGACGTTCGGGCACCGCCATGCGTGGCTGGTGCTGATCGCGATCCTGTTGCTCGCGGCGTTCGTCCGTCACTTCTTCAACCTGCGCCACAAGGGCAGGACGGTGTGGTCGATCCCGGTGGTCGCCGCGATCGGGACGCTGCTGCTGGCGATCGCCATCGCGCCGCAGAAGCCGCAGGCCGCCGCGTACACGTTCGCCGACGTCCAGCGGATCGTGGCGACCCGCTGCGCGACCTGCCACGCCGCCAGGCCCACGCAACCGGGGTTCAACGATCCGCCGAAGGGCTTCGTGCTCGACACGCCGCAGCTTATCGTCGCCAACGCGAAGCTGATCAACGAGCAGGCGGTGGTCAGCAAGGTCATGCCGATCGGCAACCTCACCGGGATGACCGATGCGGAGCGCGCCACGCTTGGCGCGTGGGTCGCCGCGGGCGCGCCGGGGAAGTAAGTTCCTAGGTCGCCGGGCTCGTTCGCCATGAATTGAGCCACACGCCTCGCCCCTCACCCCTCACCCCAACCCTCTCCCCGCGAGCGGGGAGAGGGAGCCTGTGTGGGAGCCATGGGAACTCCGCGAGGGGTGCGCAAATCCTTCCGTCCCCTGGACAGGCGAAAGCGGTCCATGGTGTGGGCAACGGAAAGCACGTGAACGCGCGGCGGCAAACATGCGCTCCCTCTCCCCGCGTGCGGGGAGAGGGTCGGGGTGAGGGGCAACGGCCGCGCCGCTGCACACGCATGGCGTTCTGCGCTCGATCAAATTCTCCGCGGTCGTCATCGACGACAATTGCGCTTTCCCGACATGCGTTCCGCCGGACGGCCGCTCGCGGGCGACGGCGAACGCGCGCAGGACGCGGCATGGACGCTCGTGCTCGGCTGCTGGATCATCGCGACGGCATCGACGCTGGGCGCGTTGTTCTTCAGCGAAGTCATGGAACTGCCGCCGTGCGTGCTCTGTTGGTACCAGCGGTCCAAATGAACCGAAAATGGCTGTTCGTAGGTGCCGCTGCCGAGCTTCGGCCTGGAGCAGCTGCAGCGCCAGGTCCGGGACGCGGTGGGCAGCGCCTACCGCTGAATCCGCCGGCCCCTTCAGAACAACTTCGACTGTTCCGGGTGGGCATCGACCTCCGCCGGGGCGTCCGCGGCGGCCGGCGCCGGTGGCCCGTCGCCGTTGTCCGCCGCCGCGGCGTCGGCGTCGGCGACGCGCTCGATCAGCGTCGCGTCGTCGTGGCGAACGTTGTTCACCCGCGTCGATACCGGGTAGTAGGTCATCGCGTCGGCCGGATAGGGCGCGAACAGATCGGCGACGTCGGTCACCGCGACGTCGAGCCAGCGCGCGTATTGCGACGGCGCGATGATCGCCGGCATGCGGTCGTGCATCGGCGCGAGCATCGCGTTGGCCTGCGTCGTGACGATCGTGCAGGTGTCGAGGACCTCGCCTTCCGGCGACAGCCAGCGCTCGGCGAGTCCGGCGAACGCGAACAACGCGCCGTCCTTCATGCCGATGTGGAGCGGCTGCTTGCCCGCGCCGGGGACCACCTTCCATTCGTAGAAGCCGTCCGCCGGGATCAGGATGCGATGGCGCTTCAGCGCGGTGCGGAACGAGGGCTTCTCCGCCAGCGTTTCCGCGCGCGCGTTGATCATCCTGGACGCCGATCGACGGATCCTTCGCCCACCGCGGCACGAGGCCCCAGCGCAGGTGCGCGACTTCGCGCTCGCCGTCGGCGGCGAGGCGGATCACCGGCACGTCCTGCATCGGCGCGATGTTGTAGCGGGCCTTGAGCGACGGCGGGATCGACAGGCCGAACGCCAGCGCCAGCGCCGCCGGATGGGTGTGCAGTTCGTAGCGTCCGCACATCGCTCGCGATTCCGCGTCAGGAGGGTCGGCTGCGAGTCGAGCGCCGGATCGGCGAGCAGACGCCGCGCCGTGCGCGCCACCTGGAGCGTATCCCAGTAGGCGTACGCGCCGACGGCCGCCGCGCCGGCGAGCGGCACCCACCGGCTGGCCGCGGTGCCCGCGATGCGCTTGCTCACCGACATTCCCACCTTGGCGACGATCGTCTTCAGCGCGCCGCCGGACAATTGCTGGACGACGACACGCTGGCCGGTGCGGACGACGACATCGCGGACCACCTGGCTCGCCGCGTGGCGGAAGAGGCAATACAGCATGTGGGAGCGCGTCAGCTCGGCCGTGCGGCCGTACAGCGCGAAGATGTCGGCGACCATCTGTCGCTGCGTCTTCCAGATGAGGTACAGGTCCGGCAGCACGGTGATCATGCCGAATGGTCCGGGCGGAAGCGCCAGCGAGCCCGACAGCAGCGCGGCGTTGCGCGCGGCGGTCTTCGCGATCAGGTCGGCCTGGCGGTCGGGGTCGACGACCTGCCGCGTGTGCGGCGCCGGCACGTCCGCGATGGCGCGCTCGATCGCGCCTTCGACGTCGCGCGGCGTCTCGTCCCGGACGGCGGGGAGGGCCTTGGCAGTGGAGTTCGACATTGCGCTTCCAGTTGGGGGCGAGGGCGGCGATTTTCTACTATAGGCCGCGGGGACGGTGCGCGGCAAATGGGCGCTGGCCCTCGCGCGCTACAATCAAAATCCGTCTCGTCGCTTACAGGCCCCCGCATGTCCATTGCCCGCTGGTTGCATCTGCTCGGCGTCGTCGTCTGGGTCGGCGGCATGTTCTTCGCGCACATGGCGCTGCGCCCCTCGGTGCAGGCGCTGCCGCCGCCGCAGAGGCTGCCGCTGCTCGCCGCGACGCTCTCGCGCTTCCTTGACTGGGTCGGCGTGGCGGTGTTGGTGATCCTCGCCAGCGGTACCGCAATGATCGTGCTGATGGGCGGATTCCGCGCCGTGAACGGGTCCGTGCACGCGATGACGGCGCTTGGAATCGTCATGATGCTGATCTACGGCCACATCAAGTTCGGACATCTGCGCCGCCTGAGCGCGGCCGTGGCGGCCGGCGAATGGGAGGTCGGCGGCGCCGCGATGGGGCAGGTGCGCAAGCTCATTGCCGTCAATCTCGTGCTGGGGCTCGTCACGCTGACCATTGCCGTGCTCGGTCGCGGATGAGGATCGGCGTCCCGCGCGAGACCAAGGACGGTGAAGGGCGCGTCGGCCTCGTCCCCGACGGCGTACGGCGCCTGGTCGGGGACGGTCACGCGGTGGTCGTCGGCGCCGGGCGGGCGCCGCGGTCGGATTCTCCGATGCCGAATACGCGCTGTCGCCCCAAGCTGCTCACGCATGCCGTCGCTCGTCGCCCGCACCGCCACGCTCGCGCTGACGCAGGCGACGCTGCCCGCCGTGCGCGCGCTGGCCGCGCAGGGCGTGGCCCGGGCGCTCGCCGCCGATCGGCATCTGGCCGCCGGGCTGATGGTTCGCGCCGGCGACATCGTTCATGCCGGGCTCGCTGCCGACGCCGCGCGGCCGCGCATCCATTCCGCATGAGCGGCGCCGCGAACTTCCGTTACCCTCGCCTTGGCGGCGGAACGCCCGCTGCCGGCGCTTCCATTTCCCGGACACGATGAAAGTATTCGGCTTCGCCGGCTGGTCCGGCAGCGGCAAGACGACGCTGATCGAGCGGCTGATCCCGTTGCTGGTCGAGCGCGCCGGGACGGTGTCGCTCATCAAGCATGCCCATCATGAATTCGAGGTCGACCAGCCGGGAAAGGATTCGTGGCGCCACCGGCAGGCGGGCTGCATGGAGGTACTCGTGAGTTCGGCGCGGCGGTTCGCGCTGATGCACGAGCTGCGCGGCGAGCCCGAATTGACGCTGCCGGAAGCGCTGGCCCGGTTGTCCCCCTGTGCGCTGGCACTCGTGGAGGGCTACAAGACCTTTCCGTTGCCCAAGCTCGAAATCTGGCGACCCGACGTCGGCAAGCCGTTGCTGCACCCGCGGGACCCGGCGATTCTCGCCATCGCCACCGATACCCCCAGCGCGCTGTCCGCAACGCGGCTGCCCGTCTTCGAACTGGCCGCTCTGGACGAAATAGCAACGTTCGTCCTCCGCGAGGCCACCGACTGGCCCGTCGCCAATTGACGACGGTAAGGCGTAGGAGTAGGTTGAACTTGCGGGGCGTCGCGTAGACCAAGTCAGGTCCGCAGGTGCCGTGCGCAAGCTGTGGATAGCATGCAGGGCAGGTCGATTAAATGCGGCAAAAACATACACTTACACCAATCCTGGCCGTCCTGCTGGTGCTCGCGGCACCGGTGATGGCCGCCGATCCCGCGCCTGCCCCGACGCGGCCGGGTTCTATGGCGGCGTCTCGCTGCGCAATGGCGACGGCGGGGGTGACGGTCTCACGCTCGGCCCCCTCAGCTCGGTGTGGAACAGGTTCGCCATGCCCATGGCCGAGGATTCCGGCGCGCGTACGCTCGCGTATGGCGGCTATCGCTGGGCGAACGACCTGGCGCTCGAAGCGGCCGTCGGGACGTTCGACCGCTATTCGCTGCAGCCGGCGTTTCCCGGCAATCGCCGCGGCGTCGGGCTCGCCTTGGCCAACGACGGCGAGACGGCCACCAAGGCGTGGAACGTCGACGTGTACACGAGCTGGGAGTTCCGCAAGAGCCTGTCGCTGTACGGACGCTTGGGCTATGCGCAGAGCGATGCCACGCCGCTCGCGTACACGCCGGGTTTCGTCAGCGACGTCCGCCGCACGCGCGACGGCGTCAACTACGGCCTCGGCTTGCGCTACGACCTGTCGTCGGCCCTGGGGCTGCGGCTCGAATATGCGCGCTTCTCCCGGTTGCCTGGCGAAGTGGTCGGCGGGCTGCTGCCCGAGAACGACCAGCTGCAGCTCGGCGTGCAATTCCGCTTCTAGCGTTCTGCGGCAATGCCGGCGCGGGTGCCCGGCCTATAATCACGACGCCGGTAGATGCCGGCGTTTTGCCTGAATCATTCCAATGCCTGACTCGCCTCCCGCCGTCATCGCCGCCGTCACGGTGCGCGTCGTCTATCTCGCCCGGTTGCGCGAGGCGTTCGGCATGAGCGGCGAAACGCTCGCGCTCGCCGGAGGGGCGCCGACCGTGGCCGCCGTGCTGACGACGCTGCGCGCGCGCGGCGGAGCGTGGGCCCAGGAGCTCGCCGGCGGCCGCGCCGTTCGCGTGGCCCTCAATCATCAGCTGGTGCCTGCCGAGGCGCTCGTCGCCGACGGCGATGAAGTGGCGCTGTTGCCGCCGGTCACCGGCGGCTGACGTGGCGCGGAGCCGATGACCGTCCGCATCGAGACCGCCGACTTCGACGCCGGCCGCGAGATCGCGGCGTTGCGCGCCGGCGACCCCCTCGTGGGCGCGGTCGCCTCGTTCATCGGCACCGTGCGCGACGTCAACGACGCCGCGACCGTCGAACGGATGACGCTCGAGCACTACCCGGGCATGACGGAGAAGGCGCTGGCCGCGATCGTCGACGAGGCGCGCGCGCGCTTCGACATCATCGACGCGCTCGTCATCCACCGCATCGGCGAGTTGCGGCCCACCGACCAGATCGTGCTGGTCGCCGTCACCAGCGGGCATCGCGGCGACGCGTTCGACGCGTGCCGGTTCATCATGGACTACCTGAAGACGCGCGCGCCGTTCTGGAAAAAGGAAGTCACCGCCAGCGGCGCGCGCTGGGTCGACGCGCGCGTCGCCGACGACGAGGCCGCGGCGCGCTGGGAAACGCCGCGCTGACGATGGCGCAGGCGGTCGGACCACTTGACCGGTTTCGCCCTGGCCTGCCTACCATCGTGCTTTCCTGATACGTCACCGATGCTGTGCCGCCGCAGCACCGCGTGGCGCGCGTCACTTCCCATCGAAGCGCTTTCGTCATGCGTCGTCGCCGCTCCCTTTCGCTCGCCTGTTGAACGCCCGATGACGGCTGCCGCGCTCATCGCGATCGACTGGGGGACGACGTCCGCGCGCGCCTACCGGATGGACGCGTCCGGCGACGTGCTCGCCGCCCGCAGCGCGCCCTGCGGCATCCAGACGGTGCAGGACGGCCGCTTCGGCGACGCGCTCGCCGGCCTGCTCGGCGACTGGCGTGACGAGACGCTGCCGCGGATGGCATGCGGGATGATCGGCAGCCGGCAGGGTTGGATCGAAGCACCCTATGTCCATTGTCCGGTGCCGCTCGCCGATCTGGCGGCCGGCATCGTCCCCGAACTTCATTGACTCCCGCTTTGCGGCCCACCGATGAATCCGCTCCTCCCGTACCTGCAGCCTCTGCCGCTGATCGCCGTGCTGCGCGGCATCACGCCCGAGGAGATTCCCGACGTCGGGAACGCCCTCGCCGGCTGTGGCTTCCGCGTGCTCGAAGTCCCGCTCAATTCTCCGCGGGCGTTCGATTCGATCCGCCTGCTCGCGCAGCAGTCGGGCGCGGAATGCCTGATCGGCGCGGGAACCGTGCTCGCCGTTGGCGATGTGGCGCGCGTGCGCGACGCCGGCGGACGCGTGATCGTCATGCCACACGCGGACACGGCGGTGATCCGCGCGGCCAAGGCGCTCGGCATGCTGTGCGTGCCGGGTGTCGCGACACCCACCGAGGCCTTCGCCGCGCTCGCGGCCGGCGCCGACGGGCTGAAGATGTTTCCGGCCGAGGCGCTGCCGCCGGCCGCGCTGCGGGCGTGGCGCGCCGTGCTGCCTGCCGACACGCTGGTATTCGCCGTGGGCGGCATGAAGCCCGACAATCTCCTGCCGTACTGGAAGGCCGGCGCGTCGGGCTTCGGGCACCGGCTCGAATCTGTACAAGCCCCGCAGGTCGCCGGCGCAGGTGCGCGAAGTCGCGCTCGCGTACGCGGCGGCGGTCCGCGAACTGCCGCCACGCTGACGCAATGCGTTCCAACAACGAATGAGAAGAGGACCCGCATGATCCGATCGACGTGGCGCTGGCTGCTGCGGTCGCCCTGCTGCTGGCCGTGGCACCCGCCGCGCAGGGGAGCGCCGGCTTCATCACCTGCGAAAGCCAGGGCTATCGCTACCAGTACTGCAGCGCGAACACGCAGGGACGCGTGATCATGCTGCGCGAGGTGTCGACGGGCAATCTGTGCCGGCAGGGCCGCGGTTGGGGCTACGACAACAACGGCATCTGGGTCGATCGCGGCTGTCGCGCGGAGTTCAGCTACGGCCGCGACGACGGCGGCGGCGGGGGCTGGGGCCGCGCGGGCCAGAACGTGCGAGAGTCAGGGCTATCGCTATCGCTACTGCAACGCGGATACGCAAGGGCGCGTCTCGCTCGCCCGTGAGTGTCCACCGGCAACCTGTGCCGCAGGGCAGCGGCTGGGGCTACGACAACGGCGGCATCTGGGTCGACCGCGGGTGCCGGGGCGAATTTCGCTTCGGCCGCGACAGCGGCGGCCGCAACGACGCCGCCATCGCCGCGGGGATCATCGGCGCGCTGGCGATCGGCGCCGCCATCGGCTCGTCGCAAAGCAGTCCGCAACCCGTCGCCCCGCCACCGCCTCCGCCACCGCGGCCGGCCGTCGAGCTGCCGCCGGCGTGGGCGATCGGCTCCTATCAAGCCTACGATCCCGATTCGGGGGACATCGTGCAGCTCGTCGTCGACGGCGGCGGCGGCGTACCTGCGCAACAAACCGGGTCGTCGTGAACCAGGGCCAGCTGCGCGACGGCATGATCTGGTGGAACAACGGCAAGCGTTCCTGGTTCGCCCGCGAAGGTCCGGGCGTGATGGTGGGTGACGTCGACAGCGGCAAGCACTACTACTTCCGCCGCAATGGCTGACATCGTCGCGATCGGCGAGCCGATGGTGGAGTTCAACCAGGCACGGTCGGCGGATCCGCTCGCCTGGCTGCAGGGATACGGCGGCGACACGTCCAACATGGCGATCGCCGCCGCCCGGCTCGGTGCGCGCGTGGCCTACGTGACGCGGCTTGGCGCCGACAGCTTCGGGCGCATGTTCGTCGAGCTGTGGACGCGCGAAGGCATCGACACCACGGGTGTCGCGCTCGATCCCGAGGCGCCGACCGGCGTCTATTTCGTCGCCCATGGCGCGGAGGGCCACGAGTTCTCGTACCTGCGCGCCGGCTCCGCGGCGAGCCGGATGCGGCCGGAGACGCTGCCACTGCCGGTGCTGCATTCGGCGCGGTTGCTGCATGCATCGGGAATCAGCCAGGCGATCTCGGCCAGTGCATGCGACGCCGTGTTCGCCGCATTCGACGTCGCGCGGGTCGCCGGCGCGATCGTCACCTACGACCCCAACGTCCGGCTGAAGCTGTGGCCGCTCGCGCGGGCGCGGGCGATCGTCCAGGCGTCGATGGCGCGTTGCGACTGGTGCCTGCCGAGCCAGGACGACGCCAACGTGTTGTTTGCGGGTGCCGGGCCCGATGCCGTGGTGGATGCGATCCATCGCGCCGGCGCACCCGGCGTCGTGCTGAAGCAGGGCGCCAAAGGCTGCCTCGTGTCGGACGGGACGCGGCGCGAGCGCATCGCGGCGCGCACCGTCGCCAGCGTGGACGCGACCGGTGCCGGCGATTGCTTCGACGGCGCATTCGCGGCGCGCCTGCTCGCGGGCGACGATCCTTTCGCGGCGGCGCGCTACGCCAACGCCGCCGCGGCACTCGCGACGACCGGCTATGGCGCCGTCGCGCCGCTGCCGCGCGCGGCGGACGTCGCGCGCGCGCTGGCCGCGGGCTGATGCCGATGGCCGAATGCGCGATCGCGCGCGGCGCCCCGTCGTTTCGCTGCCGCGACGCCGTGGCGGTGGACGTGCGCGACGAGGCGGCGGTCGCCACACTCGTGGCGGACCTGCCGCGGCTCGACGTCCTCGTCAACTGCGCCGGCATCATCCGTCGCGGCGCCGAGCACGACGTGCGCGTGTTCGAGGAAGTACTCGCGATCAATCTGACCGGCACGATGCGGACGTGCACGCTGGCGCCGCGGTCTTCCTCTGCTCGCCGGCCGCGCGGTACATCACCGGCGCCGTCATCCCCGTCGACGGCGGCTACATGATCAGTTGCCGGGGACCTGCGGCGCGTCGCCGATTTGGTCATAATGGCGGCGGTTTGCAATCAGAGGAGGCGGTGCGGTCATGGCGTCCAGCGACGAAACGGGCATGCGCAGTCGGAACGGGCCCCGGCCGCTGCGGCGCCTGCTGCAATGGGTCCGCGGCACGCCGACCGCCGTCGCGGACACCCACGAGGCGCCGCCGGGACCGGCGACGCCGAGCGAGTTCGAGCGCATCAAGGCAAGCTGGGAGGCGCTGGGCGAGCACGATCCGCTGTGGGCGATCGTGTCGGCGCCGGGCAAGCGCGGCAATCGCTGGGATCGCGACGAGTTCTTCGCGACCGGCGTCGTCGAAGTGCGGCACGTGCTGAACATGCTGGAGGAACTCGGCCTCGAGGTCGCGCGCGGGCGCGCGCTGGATTTCGGCGCCGGCGTCGGCCGGCTGACGCAGGCGCTCGCCGCGCACTTCGACGAAGTGGACGGTGTCGACATTTCCGCGCCGATGCTCGCGCAGGCGAACGCATTCAACCGGCATGCCGACCGCGTCCGTTATGTGTCGGGAGAGGCAGACCGTGTCCCGTTCCCCGACGCGAGCTTCGACTTCATCCTGTCGCGGATCGTGCTGCAGCACGTCGGCATCGAGCTGCAGCGCGGCTACCTGCGCGAGTTCGTCCGGGTGCTGAAGCCGGAAGGATTGGCCGTGTTCCAGGTTCCGGCGCGCGCGGTCGGCAGCGATGCCGCCCAGTTCCGCTCGCCGATCGATACGCTGGACAGCAGCGTCACGGTCGACATGAACATCTTTCCCCGTGCCGACGTAGAGCGTACGATCCACGACGCCGGCGGTCGCGTGCTGCACGCCCGCGCCGATTTCAGTGCCGGCGACGCGTTCGAGAGCCTGATCTACGTGGTGGCGCACCGGGACGCGCATGCCGGCAACTGACCGCCGTATCCCCCTCATCATTTCGCCGGGAGGATCTCCGTGCCCATCGGCACCGCGGTTCGCCATCTGAAACCGGCGGCTGGTGCAACCTGCTGCGCGTGCGCAAGAGCGGCGTGCTGTCGCGGCACCGGCACCCGATGATCGTCGTCGGCTACGTGATCAAGGGGCGCGGCGCTACCTGGAGCACGACTGGATCGCGGAGGAGGGGAGCTTCGTCTACGACCGCCGGCGAGATCCACACGCTGACCCCGAAGCGCCGACTGGCAATGCGTAGAATGCATCGATGCCGCTAGAATTCGCCGCCGTTGGAATGGGGGCCGCCCTCGGTGCCTGGCTGCGTTGGGGGTTCTCGGCATGGCTCAACCCGCGGATACCCCGATTTCCGCTGGGAACGTTGACGTCCAACCTGGTCGGCGGTTACCTCGTCGGATTGGCGGTCGCCTATTTCCTCGTGCGCGCCGACCTGCCGCCGCATTGGCGGCTGTTCATCATCACCGGTTTCCTGGGCGGACTCACGACGTTTTCGTCGTTTTCCGCCGAAGTCACCGAGTTGCTTCTGCGCGGCGACTACGCCAGCGGCCTGCTGCTGGCCGCCACCCATCTCGCCGGTTCGCTGCTGCTCACCGCAGCGGGCTTCTATACGTTCCACGCGCTCGCCACCTGACGCGGCGCGTTCATCATCCTTGGAGAAATGACGATGTCACACGCGATCCGCATGCATGCCACCGGTGGACCCGACGTCCTGGTGCTCGAGGAAGTCGCCGTCGGTGCGCCGGGCGCCGGCGAGGCCCGCGTACGCCATACGGCGATCGGCCTCAACTACATCGACACCTATCACCGCAGCGGCCTCTATCCGTTGCCGATGCCGTCGGGCATCGGGCAGGAAGCGGCGGGCGTCGTCCTAGCGGTGGGAGACGGCGTTGACTGGGTGAAGCCCGGCGATCGCGTCGCGTATTGCGGCGGCACGCCCGGCGCCTATGCGACGGAGCGGGTGCTGCCCGCGGAACGGCTGGTGAAGATTCCCGACGGCATCGACGACGTGACGGCGGCCACGCTGATGCTCAAGGGGCTCACCGTGCAATACCTGTTCCGGCAGACGTATGTGTTGAAGGCCGGCGAGACGATCCTGTTCCACGCGGCCGCCGGCGGCGTCGGACTCATCGCGTGCCAGTGGGCGCGTGCGCTGGGCGTGACGATGATCGGCACCGTGGGGTCGGACGCGAAGGCCGATCTCGCCCGTGCCAACGGCTGCGCGCACACGATCGTCTACACGCGGGAGGATTTCGTCGCGCGCACGAAGGAGCTGACCGGCGGCAAAGGCGTGCCGGTTGTCTACGATTCGATCGGCAAGGACACGTTCCCGCAATCGCTCGATTGCCTGATGCCGCGCGGACTGTTCGTCAGCTTCGGCAACGCGTCGGGGGCGATTCCCGCGTTCAACCTCGGGCTGCTCGCGCAGAAGGGCTCGTTGTACGCGACGCGACCGACGCTGTTCTGGTACGCGACCAACCGCGCGAGCCTGAAGACGATGTCCGACGATCTCTTCGCGCTCGTGCAGGCGGGCAAGATCAAGTCGGAGGCCCGGCAGACGTTCGCGCTCGAGGATGCGGCGGCCGCGCATCGCGCGCTGGAATCGCGCGCGACGACCGGGGCGACGGTGCTGTTGCCGTAGCGCGGCTACGCGTCGCGCGCGGCGTCGTTCAGCAGCTCGCGCGCGGCGTCGGGTAACTCCGAGGCCGTGAGGCCGAGCGGACCGCAGCCGCGCGCGACCAGGAGATCCGCCGCCGCGCCGTGCAGGCAGACCGCGAGCCGCAGCGCCGCCTTCGCATCGATCCCCTGCGCCAGCATCGCCCCCAGCAAGCCCGACAGCACGTCCCCGCTGCCTGCCGTCGCCAGCGCGGGTCCGCCGCTTGCATTGATGTCCCACGTGCCGTCGGGATGCGCGAGCACGCTGCCCATGCCCTTCAGCACGACGTTGGCCGAGAGGCGGTGCGCGAACGTCGCGTGCCGCGCGCAGGCGATCGCCTTGCACGGCGCCGATGTCGACGGCGAGCAACCGTGCGGCCTCGCCGGGATGCGGTGTCGCCAGCGTCGGCGCATTGCGCGCTTCCGTGGCGGCACGCGCCGCGGGATCGCGCGCGAGGAGGTTGAGCGCATCGGCGTCGAGTGCCACCGGCACCGGCAGCGCGAGCGCGCGCAGCAGCAGCGAGCGCGCCGCGTCGCTGGTGCCCAAGCCAGGGCCGACCACCAACGCGTCGGGCCGGGCGTCCAGCACGGCGCCCGCGTGGCGCAGCATCAGTTCCGGCATGCCGGTGTCGAGCTTCGGCGGGTCGGCCATCAGGAAACCCAGCCATACCTTGCCGGCCCCGGTGCGCATCGCGGCGCGTCCGGCAAGAATCAGCGCGCCGGCCATGCCTTCGGTGCCGCCCAGGATGCCCAGCGTCCCGAATGTCCCCTTGTTGACGTTGCGGCTGCGCCGCGCCAGCACCGGCGGCAGCGCCGGCGCGAGTGCCGGCCAGGCGAGGCGACGGCCCAAGGCAACGGGTTCCGGGTCCACGCCGAGCGCATCCACCGCAACGGCACCGCAGAAATCGGGGCCGTCGCCGGTGAGCAGCCCGGCCGTCAACGCGATGAACGCGATCGTCGCAGTGGCGCGGATGGTCGGCGCGTGCGCGGTGCCGGTCGCCGCGTCGAGGCCCGTCGGCACGTCGAGCGCGAGAATCGGCGACCCGCGGCCGTTGGCCCACTCGACCCATGTCGCGTAAGGTCCTTCAGGCGCGCGCTTCAATCCGGTGCCGAATATCCCGTCGATCACGAGATCCGGACGTTTTTGGGGCGGCGCGGCAACCGTCGCGCCGCCCGCCGCGATGAAGGCCCGATACGCCGCCGCCGCATCCTCGGGGAGCTTGGCGCCGTCGCCCGCGAAAACGACGATGACATCGTGGTAATCGCCGCGGAGGCAGCGTGCGGCGACGAACGCGTCGCCGCCATTGTTGCCGGGCCCGGCCAGAACGACGATGGGCCCGCCGCGATCCCCCGCCAGCGCATGCGCCGCGGCGGCGGCCGCGCGGCCCGCGCGTTCCATCAGCGAATCGCCGGCATGCGCTGCCTCGACCGTGCGCAATTGCGCGATTTCGAGGATCGGGGCCAATTCCGTTGTCATGGATTCGATTATAGGGGGCACTGCGGGGCGCGCGGCCGCCGTCTGCTTGAAGGCGCCCGCGCATAGACAAACCCGTTGACGCGCCGCTACACTAGGTTACGGGGGCATCGCGGCGGGTCCGGACGTTCCCCGAATGTGCCTGCCACCGCGATTGCCCGTTCCCACTTGCCGCGCCCCGCACCTGCCTCCGCTGCGGCGCCAATACTGGAGATCTCGATGAAATTGCTTCCCAGGACTGGATTCGTGCTCGTCGCCGCGATGTTCGCGATGGCCGCGCACGCGCAGGAACTCACCGGCACGCTGAAGAAGATCAAGGACAGCGGAACGATCGTGCTGGGCACGCGCGAATCGTCGGGCGCGCTCGCGTACACGCTCGGCGACGGCAAGTACGTCGGCTTCCATACGGAGATGGCCAACAACATCGCGGCCGACCTGCAGAAGCAGCTCAAGATGCCGAAGATCGACATCAAGTACCAGCCGGTGACGTCGCAGAACCGCATTCCGCTCGTGCAGAACGGAACGGTCGATCTCGAGTGCGGCTCGACGACCAACAACGCCGCGCGCCAGAAGGACGTGGCGTTTGCGATGACGACCTACGTCGAGGAAGGCCGCATCGTCACCCGCGCGAACTCCGGCATCACCGGCATCGCCGGCCTGAACGGCAAGACGGTCGCCACGACCACCGGCACGACGTCGGTGCAGACGCTGCGCAAGAACAAGCGCGCGTCGAACATGGACTTCAAGGAAGTGTTCGGCAAGGACCACGCCGACAGCTTCCTGCTGCTCGAATCGGGCCGTGCCGACGCGTTCGTGATGGACGGTCAGATTCTCGCCGGCCTCGTATCCAAGTCGAAGAATCCCGCCGACTACAAGATCCTGGGCGAAGTGCTGTCCGTCGAGCCGCTGGCCTGCATGATGCGCAAGGACGATCCCGCGTTCAAGAAGGCGGTCGACGACAGCATCAAGGCGATGATCAAGAGCGGCGAACTGGCGAAGATGTACGACAAGTGGTTCGTGCAGGCGATCCCGCCGGCCAACACGAAGGTGGGCCTGCCGCTGTCGGAAATGACCAAGCAGGCGTGGGCCAATCCGAACGACAAGCCGATGGAAGAGTACTCGGTGCAATGAAGTCGATGTAACGGGCTCCGGCCACGCCGGGGCCCGGACAGGCTGCGAAAGCGCGGCGACGGTGAACCCCGCGTCGCGCTTTTTTTCCGACCACGGTCCGACGATGCGGGGGCGGCTCGATGAGCTGGGATTGGCAGGTTTTCTTTCAGGACACCGGGGGCGGGCAGACTTACTTCAACTGGATGATGTCGGCGTGGGGCTGGACGCTGCTCGTCTCCGCGTGCTCGCTGGTGGTGGCGCTGTCGGTCGGCTCGCTGATGGGCATCCTCCGCACGACGCCGGTCAAGGCGTTGGTCTGGATCGGCAACGCGTGGACCGAGCTCTTCCGCAACATCCCGCTGCTGGTCCAGATCTTCCTCTGGTACCACGTCATCCCGTCGCTGTTCAAGGGACTGCAGCAGGTTCCTGATTTCTTCGCCGTTGTCATCGCGCTCGGCTTCTTCACGTCGGCGCGCATCGCCGAGCAGGTGCGCGCTGGCATCCAGGCGCTGCCGAAGGGGCAACGTCACGCGGGTCTCGCCATGGGCCTCACGCTGCCGCAGACCTACCGGTACGTCATCCTGCCGATGGCGTTCCGCATCGTGATCCCGCCGCTGACCAGCGAGTCGATGAACATCATCAAGAACTCGTCGGTCGCGTTCGCCGTCAGCATCAGCGAGCTCACGTTCTTCGCGATGCAGGCGCAGGAGGAAACGTCGCGCGGCGTCGAGATCTACCTCGCCGTCACGTTCCTGTACTTCATTTCGGCGTTCGCCGTGAACCGCGTGGCCGCCTACATCGAGAAGCGGGTCCAGGTGCCGGGCATGATGATCGGGGGCGCCAAGTGAATCTGTCCTTCGCCTTCGTCGACTGGAACCTCGTATCCAGCTTCATCCTCAAGGGCTTCTATTTTTCGGTCCAGCTGACGCTGGTCGCCATGATCGGCGGCATCGCGCTCGGCACCGCCATCGCGCTGATGCGGCTTTCGGGCAAGAAGTGGCTGGTGCTGCCCGCCGCGTTCTACGTCAACACGCTGCGCTCCATTCCGCTGGTGATGGTGATCCTGTGGTTCTTCCTGCTCATTCCGCTGCTGATCGGCCGGCCGATGGGCGCCGAGGTCTCCGCGATGGTCACCTTCACGGTGTTCGAGGCCGCGTACTACTCGGAGATCATGCGCGCGGGCATCCAGTCGGTGCCGAAGGGCCAGGTGTCGGCCGGCTACGCCGTCGGCATGAACTACTCGCAGTGCATGCGCTTCATCGTGCTGCCGCAGGCGTTCCGCAACATGCTGCCGGTGCTGCTGACGCAGACGATCATCCTGTTCCAGGACACGTCGCTGGTCTACGCGGTCGGCGCCTACGACCTGCTGAAAGGCTTCGAGGTCGCCGGCAAGAACTTCAACCGGCCGGTCGAAATGTACCTGCTTGCGGCGGTCGCCTATTTCGTCATCTGCTTCAGCCTGTCGATGCTCGTGCGCCAGTTGCAGAAGAAGATCGCCATCATTCGCTGATCCCGAGGGAACGAACGTGCACGCAATGATCGACATCAAAGACGTATCCAAGTGGTACGGCAGTTTCCAGGTGCTGACCGATTGCACGACCAGGATCGCGAAGGGCGAGGTCGTCGTCGTCTGCGGGCCGTCGGGGTCGGGAAAGTCCACCCTCATCAAGTGCGTCAATGCGCTGGAGCCGTTCCAGAAGGGCGACGTCATCGTCGACGGCACGTCGATCGCCGATCCGAAGACGAACCTGCCGAAGCTGCGCTCGCGCGTCGGCATGGTGTTCCAGCATTTCGAGCTCTTCCCGCACCTGACGGTGACGGAGAACCTGACGCTCGCGCAGATCCAGGTGCTGAACCGGAGCAAGGACGACGCCATGAAGCGCGGCCTCAAGATGCTCGAGCGCGTCGGGTTGCTGGCGCACAAGGACAAGTTCCCCGGACAGCTCTCCGGCGGCCAGCAGCAGCGCGTGGCGATCGCGCGCGCGTTGTCGATGGATCCGATCGTCATGCTGTTCGACGAGCCGACGTCGGCGCTCGATCCCGAAATGGTGGGGGAGGTGCTCGACGTGATGGTGCAGCTCGCCCTCGAGGGGATGACGATGATGTGCGTCACCCACGAAATGGGGTTCGCGCGCAAGGTCAGCCACCGGGTGATCTTCATGGATCACGGCCACATCGTCGAGGACGCGACCAAGGACGAGTTTTTCGGGACGCCGCGGTCCGAGCGCGCGCAGCAGTTCCTGGCGAAGATCCTGCAACACTAAGCTCTATCGCCGCAGATTGCGCAACGGGCGCTGCGCACCGCTTGCGCAATTGGCGGCGAGTGAAGTCAGTGCGAAAAGCTTCGGGCAGCGCGGTCCAGCATCTGGACGCGCCGGAGTTCCAGCGCTATGTCGATGCGGATGCGGCCAAGATGGCCGATGTCGTCAAGCGCATCGGCAAGGTGGAGTAAGCCGGACCGACGGGTCGGGATCGCGACGACGCAGGGGAACGGGCCGCCGGATCGCATCGACGCAAACAGAGTAGAATTCGGCTTTACGCGCTCCCCCATCGCGATGGCCGAAATCCTCTCGTTGGCCGGGCGGCCGGCACTCTCGCCGTTCCGCGTGGCCAAGCTGCTGCAGAGTCTGTCGCAAGCGCACTCCGCCCATCGCGTCGCCGGTATCGAGGCGACGTACCGGCATTTCGTCGAACTGGCCCGGCCGCTCGACCCCGCGGAACGCGCCACGCTCGAGCGCCTGCTGACGTATGGCCCCGAACTTCGTGCGGCGGACGATGGCATCGACGGCGTGACCGTGCTCGTCGTGCCGCGTCCCGGCACCATCTCGCCGTGGTCGTCGAAGGCCACCGACATCGCGCGCAACTGCGGGTTGGCCGCCGTGACGCGCATCGAGCGCGGGATCGTGTACCGGATCGCGAGCATTGGCGGCGTCGCGCTTGCCGCAGCCGACCGCGCCGCGCTGCTGCCGCTGCTGCACGACCGGATGACCGAGGCGGTGTTCGACGACGTCGCCGATGGCGAGACGCTCTTCGCCCATTTCGCCGCGCGCCCGCTGACGACGATTCCGCTGCTGGCCGACGGCCGCGCCGCGCTCGAGCGCGCCAACGCCGAGCTCGGGCTGGCGCTGGCGGGGGACGAGATCGAGTACCTGGACGAAAGCTTCCGCCGGCTGCGCCGCGATCCGACCGACGTCGAGTTGATGATGTTCGCGCAGGCGAACTCCGAGCACTGCCGGCACAAGATCTTCAATGCCGACTGGATCGTCGACGGCACGCCGCAGGACAAAAGCCTGTTCGCCATGATCCGCCAGACCCACAGCGCGCATCCGGGCGGCACCGTCGTCGCCTATGTCGACAATGCCGCCGTGATGGAGGGCGCGATAGCCGCGCGCTTCTATCCGCGCGAGCACGGCCGCTATGGCGCGGCACCGGAACTCACGCACACGCTGATGAAGGTCGAAACGCACAACCATCCGACGGCGATCGCGCCCTTTCCTGGGGCGGCGACCGGATCGGGCGGCGAGCTTCGCGACGAAGGCGCCACCGGCATCGGCGGCAAGCCGAAGGCGGGGTTGAACGGCTTCACGGTGTCGAACCTGCGCATCCCCGGACTCACCCACGCATGGGAAGTCGACTACGGCAAGCCCGAGCGCATCGCGTCGGCGCTGTCGATCATGCTCGAGGGACCGATCGGCGCGGCGTCGTTCAACAACGAGTTCGGGCGCCCCAATCTCGCCGGCTATTTCCGCACGTTCGAACAGGAAGTGGCGGGGGAGGTGCGCGGCTATCACAAGCCGATCATGATCGCCGGCGGCGTAGGCAACATCCGCGACGAGCACACGCACAAGTCGCCGCTGCCCGCGGGCACGCTGCTGATCCAGCTGGGTGGGCCCGGCATGCTGATCGGCATGGGCGGCGGCGCGGCGTCGTCGATGGCCACCGGCGCGAACACGGCGGACCTCGACTTCGATTCGGTCCAGCGCGGCAACGCGGAAATCGAGCGCCGCGCGCAGGAGGTCATCGACCGCTGCTGGCAGGCGGGCGCCGCGAATCCGATCCTGTCGCTGCACGACGTGGGCGCCGGCGGCCTGTCCAACGCGCTCCCGGAACTCGTGCACGGCGGCGGCGCGGGCGGCACGTTCGACCTGCGCGCTATCCCTTCGGAAGAGCCCGGCATGGCGCCGCGCGAAATATGGTGCAACGAGGCGCAGGAACGCTACGTGCTCGCGATCGCGCCGGCATCGCTGCCGCGGTTTGCGGCGATCTGCGCGCGCGAGCGATGTCCGTTTGCCGTCGTCGGCACCGCCAATGCCGAAGGCAAGCTCGTCGTCGCGGATGCGAAGTTCGGCAACAACCCGGTCGACGTGCCGCTCGACGTGATCCTCGGCAAGCCGCCGAAAATGACGCGTGACGTGCGTCACGTGCCGCGCTCCTTGCCGGCGCTCGACCTGGCCGGCGTCTCGGTCAGGGACGCCGCCTACCGCGTGCTGCAATTGCCCGCGGTCGCCGACAAGACGTTCCTGGTGACGATCGGCGACCGCACGGTGGGCGGCTTGTGCTCGCGCGATCCGATGGTCGGTCCGTGGCAGGTGCCGGTGGCCGACGTCGCAGTCACGCTGATGGATTTCGCCGGACATGCGGGCGAGGCGATGGCGATGGGCGAACGGACGCCGCTGGCGCTGATCGACGCGCCCGCGTCCGGTCGCATGGCCGTCGGGGAGGCGCTGACCAACATCGCCGCCGCCGACATCGCGCGTATCGGCGACGTCAAGCTGTCGGCGAACTGGATGGCGCCGGCCGGCCACGCAGGCGAGGACGCGGCGCTCTACGACACCGTGCGCGCGGTGGCGATCGACACGTGCATTCGCCTGGGCGTGTCGATCCCCGTGGGCAAGGACTCGATGTCGATGCGCACGACGTGGACGGACGACGGTGTGGCCAAGGCGGTGACGGCGCCGATCTCGCTGATCGTGTCCGCCTTCGCGCCCGTGAACGACGTGCGCGCCACGCTGACGCCGCTGCTGCGGTTCGACCGGGGCGACACGAGCCTGCTGTTGCTCGACGTCGCCGGCTGGCGGCGGCGCCTCGGCGGCTCCGCGCTGGCACAGGTCCATGGCCAGCTGGGCAACGAGGCGCCGGATCTCGACAATCCGGCGCCTGGCGGGCCTTCTTCACGTTCATCCAGCGCGAGCGCCGCGATATGCGCTGCTCGCCTATCACGACGTGGCCGACGGTCGACTCTTCGCGACGCTCGTCGAGATGGCCTTGCATCGCGTTGCGGCCTCGAGTGACGCTCGACGGCATCGACGCGGAGCGCTTCCCGCGCTCTTCGCCGAGGAGTTCGGCGCGGTGCTCCAGGTGCGCGCGAGCGATGCGGATGCCCTGCTGCGCGCCGCGCATCACGCGGGCCTCGCCGCGGCGGTCATCGGCGCCCCGGTCGCGGGCGATCGCGTGCGCGTCGTCCGCCAGGCGTCACCCTGCTCGACGAGTCGCGGATCGACCTGCACCGGGCCTGGTCGGCGACGTCGCATGCGTTGCAGATGCTGCGCGACAATCCCGAGGCGCGGTCAGGAGTACGCAGCGGATCCTCGATGCCGGCGATCCCGGCATGTCGCCGCGTCTGACCTTCGACCCGGATGACGACATCGCCGCACCCGTACATCGCCTCCGGCGTGCGCCGCGCGTGGCGATCCTGCGCGAGCAGGGCGTCAACGGCCAGGTGCGAGATGGCGGCGGCCTTCGATCGGCCGGCTTCGATGCCTACGACATCCACATGAGCGATCAGCGGACGGCTCGTGTCGCTGGCCGAATTCGCGGCCATCCATCGCCTGCGGCGGCCTTTCGTACGGCGACGTGCTCGGGCGGGCGAGGGCTGGGCGAAGTCCATCCTGTTCAATCCGCGGGTGCACGACGATTTTCGCGGCTTTTTCGCCGCGCCCCAACATGTTCGCGCTCGCGTGTGCAACGGCTGCCAGATGATGGCCTTGCTGCGCAAGATGATTCCGGGCGCGCGCGACTGGCCGCATTTCGTCCGCCATCGCTCCAGCAGTTCGAGACGCGTAAACCTGCTCGAGGTGACGCGGTCACCGTCGCTTGTTCTTCGCCGGCATGGAGGGCAGCCGGCTGCCGGTGGTCACCACCACGGCGAAAGGCTATGCGGAGTCCGCAGACGCGGTCGCGCTCGCGCGCCGCGCAGCCGCTGCGTGGCGCTGCGGATGCATCGACCATCGCGGCCACGCCACCGACGCCTATCCGTACAATGCGAACGGGTCGCCGGCGCACATCACCGGATTCACGACGAGCGGACGGACGGGCCACTCCTGATGCCGCATTCCGAGCGCGTCCACCGCAGCGCGCAGATGTCGTGGCATCCTTCGGAATGGGGTCCACGCATCGCCGTCGATGCGAATGTCCGCAACGCGCGCGTCTGGCTTGGCTGACGAAAAGGCAACGACAAAGACGATGAAGCTCACCGTGTACACGATCGACGGCACTCACGCCCGTCGTCGACCCGCACCGCGTTCGTGCAGCCGTCGGCGGTCTCTGATCGGCGACGTGATCATCGGCCCCGGCGTCTATGTCCGTCCCCTGCGCGGAGCCTCCGCGGCGACTTCGGCCGCCTCGAAGTGCGCGCGGCACGACATCCAGGACAACTGCGTGGTGCATGGTTTCCCGGCACCGACACAATCGTCGAGGAAGACGGGCACATCGGCCACGCGCGCGATCCTGCATGGCTGTATCGTCCAGCGCCAACGCGCTCGTCGGCATGAACGCCGTCGTCAACGACAACGCGCGTCATCGGCGAATCGGCGATGGTGGCGGCGATGGCGTTCGTCAAGGCGGGATTTGTGGTTCCGCCACGCATGCTGCGTCGCCGGCGTTCCCGGCGACGGTGCGCACGCTGGACCGAGCCCAGGAGCTCCGCGTGGAAGATCGAAGGCACGCAGAGCACCAGGAGCTCGCGCGCCGACAGCGTGGCCACGATGGGCACGGCCACGCCCGTTGACGGCCCCCGAGCCCGACCGCGGCGCATCAACGTCGGGAACTGCTGCCATTGCGTGCTGAAGGCCAAACAGTCGTAAAGAAGGTCACAGATGGCGGCTTGCGTCGGTATGGCGGGTGGGTCTGCTCCTGATCGCGGCCGATCGGCGCGGCGGCGCAGGTACCACGTCCTTTGGGGTCGTCGCCGCCGACGAGTTGCCGCCGACGCCCGCCAACGCGCTGCTTCACGCCACCCGACGAAGCGAGCATTCCAAACTCGCCGCTCGGCGACATGATCCGCTTCGGCGCGACGTCTTCGTCGACACGCAGCGCTATGCGAAGAAGTACGTCGGTAATGGCATGGAGTGCGTCAATTGACCTCGACTCCGGCAGAAAGGCCGATTCCGCGCCGCTGTGGGCCGGTACGTGGCGTATCCGGCATTCCGCACCAAAGATAGCCATGGAACACGTTCGAGCAGCGGCTTGAAGGCTGTTTCCGTTCTCGATGAACGGCAAGATGCCGCCTTCGGACAGCATCGTGATCGTGGGCCTCGTCAGCTATGCGTATGGCTCGCCACGGGCGCGCCCGTCGGCGCGCAACTCGCGGCCGCGGCGACCCGGCGGTGGCGGAACCGCCACAGAACCCGACATCCCGCGCGTGCGCTGGTGTACGACGCCGCATTGCGCCGCCTGTCATGGCGCGAAAGGTGGCGGCCTGAAAACGGGGCGACGTACACGTTCCCACCGCTATGGGGGCGCCGCGTCGTAGACGGTGGCGCGGGGATGCACCGCGTCCCGACGGGCGCGGCTTCATCAAGGCCAACATGCCGCTCGCGCAGGGCGGGACACGTGACCGATCAGCAGGCGTGCGACGTGGCGGCGTTCATGAACGGCCAGCCGCCGGCCGGCGGATCCGCGCGGGAAAGTGCGCCGCCTGAAGTAGGTCGACTGATCGCCGCGGAACCCGCCCGGTAGTCCGGCGATTACGGGGCGGATCTCCGGCTACTGACCCCTGTCGCCATTCAGAACCCGCGGCCTGCCCGTCGCGTCGCGAATCCCGACGCCGCGACGTAGCCGTTCCTCGGTGCGCAGATGTACTGGCCGGCGCCGAAATCCATGCTACGAATCCGGCGCGGACTCGATGGCGTGGCCCATCGCGATCAGTTCGCGGCGGAGTTCGGTGTCGCCGCGGCCTCGAGATCGACTGCGCCGTCGCGGCGACCTTCCAGCGCGGTGCGTCGAGCACGGCCTGCGGGTTCATGCCGTAGTCGACGAGTTGCACGAGCGTCTGCAGTGTTCAGGCGGCTGGATGGGCCCGCCCATGACGCGAAGCGGGGCGCGACCGTCTCGCGTCAGGAAGCCGGAATGATCGTATCGTATCGTCGCTTGCCGCGCCGACCTCGTTCGGATGCCCGCTCGCCAGCGAAAAACCGGCGCCGCGATTCTGCAGGCTGATGCCGGTGCCCGGACGACGACACCCGAGCCGAAGCCCATGTAATTCGACTGGATGCAGCGACACCATCATGCCGTCCTGGTCCCCCGCGCAGGTACACGGTGCCGTGCGCGGCGGAGCGCGGGCCGAAGCGCTTCGCACACCGGGGATCGATTTCCCGCGCAGGTTCTCGAGGTAGGCGCGGTCCAGCAGCGATCCGCCGGACATCCATGTCCGCGCATCGCTGACGTAACGGTACGCATCGGCGAACGCCAGTTCCATTGCTTCGATCTCGCAGATGCTGCCTTCAGGCGCTGTTGTCGGGCGGGAGCGCGCAAGGTCGAAATTGGAAAGAATCCCCAGCGCCATGAGCGCCGCGATTCCCTGGCCGTTGGGCGGGATCTGTCGCACCGTCGCGCCGCCGTAGTCGAGCCCGGCGGCGTGCACCCAGTCGGCCGTGTGCGCAGCGAAGTCGTCGAGCGTGTGCGCGCCCGCCGCCGACCGTGAATGCCGCGTCATCGCCGCGGCAAGTTCGCCGCGATAGAAAGGCTTCGCCGTCGGTCAACGCAATTTGTTCCAGCGTGGCGGCCATCGCCGGGCTGGCGAATCGCCTCCGCCGCAGGGAGCGGCGCGCGTCCCTTCGGCATGAAAATGCTCGTACCCAGCCGAGGTCGCGCGGCATCCAGCGGCACCGCCGCCGCCCATTTTTCGGCGACCGACCGGGCGATCACCGCGTAACCATCTCGCGCGTAGCGGGATGGCGGGCTCGAAGAGGTCCGCGAACGGCAATTCCCCCGAAGCGCTGGCGACAGGCGCCCCGCCAGCCGGAGACCGCGCCGGGGATCGTAACGGTGTCCACCCGATGCTCGGGCATCAGCGCGGGCATCCGCGAAGCGTGTCGGCGACCATGCGGCCGGCGCGCGCCCGGACGCATTGAGCGCCGCCAGTTCCCGTGCCCGTCCACAGAGATCGCGAACAGGGTCCGACCCCCAGGCCGTTGCCTGCAAGGGCTCGACGACGGTGAGCGTGATCGCGGTGGCGAGCGCGGCGTCGACGGCGTTGCCACCTTGCGCCAGCATCGCGATGCCCGCCTGCGTGGCAAGCGGCTGCGACGTCGCCACGGCGTTGCGTGCGAACACCGGCTGGCGCCGCGCCGCAGATGGAAGTGTCCAGTCGAAGTTCAGCGTACTGCGCGCAACGACGTGCGGAGCGCACGCGCGGCCCGCCCCCGGCCGGACGAATCGTTCGAACGCATCAGGCTTCCTGGTACGCCACTTCCCGCTTCTTGCGCACCGCCGGCAGCACCATCACCAACAGCAGCAGGATCGTCAGGCTCAGCAGACTGCGCTGATCGGCCGCGTGAAGAACACCGTCGGATCGCCCCGCGACATCAGCATCGCGCGCCGCAGGTTCTCTTCCATCAGCGGTCCGAGCACGAACCCAGGAGCAGCGGCGCCGGCTCGCATTCGAGCTTCACGAACAGCTAGCCGATCACGCCGAAGATCGCCGTCATGAACACGTCGAACACGTGGTTGTTGACGCTGTAGACGCCGATGCAGCAGAAGAGACAGGATCGCCGGGAACAGCGAAGCGGTACGGCACCTTGCAGCAGCTTCACCCAGATGCCGATCAACGGCAGGTTCAGGATGACCAGCATCACGTTGCCGATCCACATGCTGACGATCAGCCCCCAGAACAGATCCGGCCGCTGGTCATCACCTGCGGGCCCGGCTGGATCCCCTGGATGGTCATCGCGCCCAGCATCAGCGCCATCATCGGCGTTGCCCGGGAATGCCGAGGGTCAGCATCGGAATGAACGACGTCTGCGCCGCCGCGTTGTTGGCGGCTTCCGGGCCCGCGACGCCCTCGATCGCGCCTTTGCCGAAGCGCGACGGATCCTTGGCGATCTCTCTTCTCGACCGTGTACGAGGCGAACGCGCTGAGCATGGCGCCGCCGCCGGGCAGAATGCCGAGCGCCGAGCCGATGCGCCGTGCCGCGCAGGATCGCGCGCAGCGCCTCCTTGAAATCGTTCCGCGTGAGCCATCAGGCCCGACGACCTTGTCCGTGAACACCTCGCGCTTGTCGGCTGTGCTCGAGGTTGGTGATGATCTCGCGCGAAGCCGAACAGGCCCATCGCCACGCCGACGAAGCCGATGCCGTCGGTGAGCTCGGCGATGCCGAACGTGTAGCGCGTGCAGGCCGGAGTTGACGTCCGTGCCGATGATCCCGAACAGCAGGCCCAGCACGATCATCGCCGATCGCCTTGAGCAGCGAGCCGCTGCGCCAGCACGACGGCGGCGATGAGGCCCAGCACCATCAGCGAGAAGTACTCGGCGGGCCCGAACTTGAGCGCGACGTTCCGCGAGCGGCGGAGCGAAGGCCGCGATGACGAGCGTGCCGAACGTACCGGCGAAGAACGACGCCGAGCGCCGCGATGCCAGCGCCGGGCCGGCGCGGCCCTGTCTGCGCCATCTGGTAGCCGTCCAGACAGGTGACGACGGACGACGACTCGCCCGGCAGATTGACGAGGATCGCGGTGGTCGAGCCGCCGTACTGCGCGCCGTAGTAGATGCCGGCCAGCATGATCAGCGCCGAGACCGGCGTCAGGCATAGCGTGATCGGCAGCAGCATCGCGATCGTCGCGCAGCGGCCCGATGCCCGGCAGCACGCCGATCAGCGTGCCGAGGACGACGCCGATGAAGCAGTACAGCAGGTTCTGGAAGGTGATGGCGACGGCAAAGCCCGTACCGAGGTTCGCGAGCAGTTCCATGTGGTGCCCGTTACGAGATGAACCACGGCCAAGTCGGGAAGCTGCAGCTTCAACCCGTAGACGAACGCGGCCAGCGTGAACGCCGCCAGAAGTAGCGACGCGATGATCGACTCCTTCCACCGGAACTCGTGGCTGGCCGAGCTCGCAATAACGATGAGCAGCACCGTCGCGACCATGAGCCCGAGCTTTGGGGCCGCCAAACCGAAAACGACGACGCTGCCCAGCACCACGAGCAGCGGCTTGAACGACGGGAACGGGATGCGCTGCCCGTCGACCCGCAGCGCGCGCAGCGCGAGAATCGCGCCGAGCGCGATCATGATCATGCCCAAGCCGCGCGGAAAGTAGCCGGGTCCCATGCGGCCGGCGCTGCCGACCGGATAATTGAAGGCGATTCCCACCGCGGCCGCGCCGAAGGCGATGAACAGAATCCCCGCCCAGAAATCCTTGGGATGCCGTATGAACGTCATGCACGTTTCCTCCCCGGTCGAACGGTGCCCGCCGGGACGGTACTTCCGCCCTGATCCGCGCCGAACGTGGTGTTAGTCTACGTGAATGCCGGACCCGCGCGAGCGGGCGAGCCAAGAGGGTATGGGCTGGGCGCGTTTCTGTCCAGCATCCCGACCGATGCGACCGGCGATGCGCGCGTCGCGCGGAGCCGCACAAGGAAAAGGGGCAGGTCGTTGCCTGGCCTCCCGGTCCCGGATTGCGGCGGAAGCAGCGTCGACTAGACGCCACCCTTCGCGCGCAGTTCCTTGAAGTACTTGTCGAGGTGCGCGGCCTGCAACCGTTGTTGCAGTTGCGGCTTGACCTCGTCGAACGGCGGCACCTTCGCGTCGCGGACATCCTCGAACGAAAATGACGTGGTAGCCGAACTGCGTCTGCACGGGTGGGCGGTGAACTTGCCCTTGGGTGTGGCCGCCATCGCGTCGCCGAACGGCTTCACGAAGCCGCCGGGCGCATTCCAGTCGAGGTCGCCGCCGCGGTCCTTGGAGCCGGGATCCTTGGAGCGGGACTTGGCGAGCTCGTCGAACTTGCCCCCCTTCTGCAGCTGGGGGCGATGACGTCCTTGGCTTCGTCTTCCTTTTCGACCAGGATGTGGCTTGGACCTTGTATTCCTTGTCGCCCATCTGCGTCTTGATCGCGTCGTACTCCTTGCGCAGGTCCCCCTCGGGGATCGGATGGGCGTGCGGATCCAGTCGGAGACCGAAGGCGCGCACCAGCACCGTCTGGCCCGCGAGGTCCATCTGGTTCTTGATGTCGGCGTTCTTGTCGAGATTGGCCTTCTTCGCCTCGCGCACCAGCAATTCGCGCGTGTTCAGCTCCTCGCGAATCGCGCTGCGCAGTTCCGGGCTGTCCGGCTGACCCTGCGCCATGCGCTCCTTCAGCATCAGGTCGAACTGCGCCTGCGGATACAGCGACTTGCCGGCGGCAGCGGCAGCGGCGGGCGCGGCGGCCTTCGGGGCCGCCGGCTGCGCCGAAACGGCGCCGACTGCGGCGAACACGGCCAGCGCCGCGACGGTCATGGTGGTTCTCTTCATTGCGTGCATCCTTTCGTCTTTCGTCAGGAAGGAAATTCGTCAGGCGCGTACGCTCGAATGGCGAGCGCATGCACCGGATGGGGAATCAGTCGCCGACACGATCCAGCACGGCACGGTGCCGGGCAAGGCGCGTCAAACCCGCGAACTGCTCGGACACGATAAGCAGCGAAAAGTGCCCGCCGCCGTCCGCGGCCCCGGCGTGGCCCACGTGCTCGGCACTGTCGTCGGCCAGTTCGAACACCAGCGGCGCGAGAGGCGCCAGCCGGTCCTTGAGCGTGCTGGCCACCCGCGTCATGGCTTCTGCGGCTCGGTGATGTAGCGGGCGAGCAGCAGGCCTTGCGCGAGCGCGAACGCGAAGAATAGCCCGATGCCGCCCCAGACCTTGAAGTTCACCCATGTCTCGGTCGGGAAATGGAAGGCCACGTACCAGTTGAGCGCCGCCATCGCCGCGAAGAAGCGCGGCCCAGGACCAGGTGACGCGGGTCCAGATGGCGGCCGGCAGCTCGATGTCCTTCAGCAGGTACGCGATCAGGTCGCGGCCGAACGCCAGCTTGCCCACGGCCAGGACCGCACAGAACGCCCCGTACAGCACCGTGGGCTTCCACTTGATGAACACCTCGTCCTGCAGGATCAGCGTCGCGCCGCCGAAGACGGCGATGATGACGAGCGAAATCCAGTGGATGGGGGATACCTTGCCCTTCCACTTGAACCATGCGATCTGGACAACGGAGGCTGCGATCGCCACGGCGGTCGCGACCATGATCCCCTGCCATTTGAACGCGAGGAAAAAGAGGATGAGCGGAAAATAGTCCGCGATAAGCTGCATGTGTACGGAAAGGGTCGCCGCCCGGCCTTAAGGGCACCTTAAACGTGCCGTTCGCGGCCGCTCGCCCAATGGATGGGTCGGGCGCCTCGCGGGGCCGGGCAGCCGGCTGTGCGTCAATTGGGTCCCGTCGCCGGGCAACCTCTAATTATACCCGGTTTCCCGACGTGGTCCCCAACCGGGCCGACGGCCCTTTCTACCCGTCCGCGGCGACTGCTTCGGGCGCTTCGCCGTCGCCTCGCGGTTCGGCGCCCGCCTCACCTTCGAAATGCGTGGCCAGCGCCCGCGCCGCCTGGCCGCGTTCGGACAGCCAGCGCACCAGTTCGTCCCGGTACCCGTGGGTCACCCAGACTTCGCGCGCCTGTGCTGCTGCGTATCGCGGCGTTGAGGCCCGGCCAGTCCGCATGGTCGGACAGCACGAAGCCGCGGTCGAGGTTCGCGCGCCGGCGCGGGCCGCGAATGGCCATCCAGCCGGACGCGAACGCCGTTGCGCAGGGGTCGAAGCGCGCCAGCCAGCGGCTGCCGCGCGCCGACGGCGGCGCCAGGATCAGCGCCCGCGACCAGTCGGTATCCGCCGGCGCTTCGCGCCACGGGCGGCGCCGGCGGCAGGGCGACGCGGGCCTCGCGGTAGGCGATGTTGATGCGGTCGACCGCGCCATGCACGTAGACCGGCCCGGGCAGGTCGCCGCTCGCCAGAGCGAGCCCGGCGAGAATGCGCTGCGCCTTGCCCAGCGCGTAGGCGAAGAGGACGCTGGCGCGCCGCTCGGCCTGGTTCGCCATCCACCAGCCGAGGATCGCCTCCATCGTCCGTGCGGGATCCTCCCAACGGTAGATCGGCAGGCCGAACGTGGATTCGGTGACGAACGTGTCGCAGGCGACGGGCTCGAAAGGCGCGCACGTGGGGTCGGGCGCGATCTTGTAGTCGCCCGACACCACCAGCACGTGGCCGCGATGCGCGATGCGGATCTGCGCGCTGCCGAGCACGTGGCCCGCCGGATGGAACGAGACGTCCGCGGCGCCGATGCGGCGCGACTCGCCGTAGCGGATCGTCTCGATCGACGCCTCCGGCGGCAGCCGCGCGCGCAGCAGCGGCAGGCCCGCGTCGGCGGCCAGGTACGCGGCGCTGCCGCCGCGCGCATGATCGGCATGCGCGTGCGTGATCAGCGCGCGGGCGACCGGCTTCCACGGATCGACGTGGAAGTCGCCGGCCTCGCAATAGAGTCCGGCATCGGTGACTTCGAGGAGTGCGGTCACAGCCGCTTGCAGCCGGTGAGTCGCGCCAGCCGGTCCCAGTCGAACGCGGGCCCGGGATCCGTCTTGCGTCCCGGCGCGATGTCGCTGTGCCCGACGGCAGCCTCGATGGGATAGCGCGCCTTGATGGCGGCCAGCAGCCGCGCGAGCGTCATGTACTGTGCGGACGCATACGGGCGCTGGTCGGTGCCTTCGAGTTCCACGCCGATCGAGAAATCGTTGCAGCGCTCGCGGCCATGCCACGACGAGACGCCGGCGTGCCAGGCGCGGTCGTTGCACGACACGAACTGCACGAGCGCGCCGTCGCGGCGGATGAAAAAGTGCGCGGAAACCCTGAGGTGCGCGATTGACGCGTAGTACGGATGCGCGGCGGCGTCGAGCGTGTTGGTGAACAGGCGCGCGACGGCGTCACCGCCGAACGCCCCCGGCGGCAGCGAAATGCCGTGGATGACGACCAGCGATACCGGAGTGCGCACGGGCCGTGAATCGCGGTTTGGGGATGCGATCCAGAGGGCGCCGGCCACCATTCCGGCTTTGTCGACCTCCAAAGTCTGCTGTTGCATGGGTCACTGCCGCGAGTGGGTCGGATGCTCCCGGCGCGTCCAATCGGCGCCGGTCCAGACCAAACTGTAGCCGTTTTCGCGCAACAGACGCACGTACGAGGCAACGCCGGCAGGATCGAACAGCATGCAGGCGTGGGGCGCGGTCTCGGCAGGCCTTCTCGATGCCGAACCCGCCCGATACGGCCGGTCCGATGCCTCGCGTCCACCACTCGCGGTCGCGGAATCCTGGCTTCCGCGTCGATCGCATCCCCGCGCAGGACGATCGGGATACCGCTACCGTCCGCCGCTCGTGATGCTCCGGCACGCATCCGCAACTGGCCAGGGGAAGTGAATTTCACGCAGCACGTCGTAGCCTTTCTGCGGATGTTCCTGGACCAGCTGAAACTGGATGGGACTCAAACGACCTGGATAGCTCAGGATCTCCGATGGAATGCCCACCTTGCCGATGTCGCCCAGCGCCCGCCTTACGCACTCCGGCCAGGTTGTCCTCACCGCGGTCGACCGCAATGTCGGCGGCGCGACGCGACGCGGCCCTCGCGGCCGGTGTCGGGATCGCGCAGCTCGACCCGCATCGAGCTCGACGTCTCCGCTTCCTGAGCGCCTGATCGAGCTGCTGCGCATACTGCCGCGACTGCGCTTCGCCTTTGCTCAACGCCTCTTCAAAACGCTGCCGCTCGCTGACGTCGCGAACGACCGCCAGCAGCAAGGGCTGCCCTTGCCAAACGACCTTCGTGACGCTCACTTCGATGAGCAGCGTATCGCCATGCGGTGTCGATGCGGCGGCCATCGCGAGTGGTCTTTCCGCTGGTTCGGCAACACGGATATCGTCGACCGTTTTCTCGGCTCGAAGCTCAACTCGGTCACGGCGAGCGCACGGAACTCGGCGACGCTATAGCCATAAAGCGCGATCGCCGCCGGATTCGCGAACAGGATGCGCATCTTCGTCGCGTCACAGATCAAAACGGCGTCGGACACCGACTCGAATACCGGCCGCGCCAGTTCGCCCAAGGACGGTTCCGCGTCGTAGGGGGCGCATGCCTCGACGGTCGGGGGCGTAACGTGCGTCAACATGATCGAAGCCTACCCGCAAAGTGTTCGCCGCCAGACTTAAATGCAGTCGAACCCCACTGCCCGGCCCCTCGGCAGCGTCCCGATATCTCCAGTGCGCCGGTTCCCACGCGCAGCCGCGGCGGATGCCGCCGCGGCCGTAGCGCTTGTCGCGGAGACGCCATGCCGCGAGAATGGGCACCGGCGGTCGTGGCGTCCGCGTCCGTTCACCATCGGGTGACGACGAATCCGAGTGCCGCCACGCACCGGGTCTTCGAGGACGTCGCGCCCGGTGCGGGCGCATTCAGCCGCAACGGCTCGATTTCCGTCTCCGCGCGTACTCGGCACGCGGGCCTGTCGGCGAATTGGCGACGCCGGCAGCCCGGACAATGCAGCCACCCTCCGCGTTCTGCCGGCGGTCATAACACTGCGTCGCTCGCCGCCACGCGCGCGTAGGCGACGGGGTGATGCCGGGATAGCTTCGTGATGGCGAGCCTGCGCGACGGCTCTGTCTCGCGCGCGGGCCACGTCGGGGTTCTCCAAGAACTCCATCCGCCCGGCCGACCCTGGGTCTGACGGGCACGGGGCCTCGATGGGTCGCGCTTCTGCCTGTCCGCGGCACTCGCCGACGGCGCGCAGCCGGGTTCGAACGGTGCGGGCCATCGATCGATGGCGGGCCGTTGGCCGCACGTCGATGCGACTCGCAATGTTCGCGACGTCAGTGCGGCGACGGGGAGTTGCCGCCGCGCGATGGCCAGGCTGTCCTTAGCCATTCCCTTTCCACGGCACCAGCGCCTTCTCGATGTAGCGCATCAGCAGGTCGAAGACATAGGCGACGATGCCGATGACGACGATGCCCATGATGACGACATCGGTGCGCAGGAAATTCGACGCGTTCAGCACCATCTGGCCGAGTCCCGCGGTGGCGGCGATCATCTCGGCGGCGACCAGCGTCGTCCAGCCGAAGCCGATGGCGATGCGCATGCCGGTCAGTATCTCGGGCAGCGCCGCGGGAATGATGACATGCCAGATCACCTGCCGCTTCGAAGCGCCCATCGAGTATGCGGCGTTGATCTGCTCGATGGAGACGCTGCGCACGCCCGCCCGCGCGGCCATCGCCAGCGGCGCGAAGCACGCGAGGTAGATCAGCACGACCTTCGCCGTCTCGTCGATGCCGAACCAGATGACGATCAGCGGCAGGTACGCAAGCGGCGGCAGCGGCCGGTAGAACTCGATCGGCGGATCGAAGATGCCGCGCGCGATCCGCGACACGCCCATCGCGATACCGGCGGGCACCGCGGTCACGCAGGCGAGCGCGAAGGCGGCGAAGACGCGAAAGAGGCTCCAGTACAGGTGCTCGGACAGCGGCTTGCCACCCTGGATGTCGCCGCTCCACGCCTGGCCGAAACTCTCCAGCACGCGCTCCGGCGTCGGCAGGAACAGGTCCCTGATCCAGCCGAAATGGGTGGCGACCCACCAGAGCGCGAACAACGCGACGACGGTGACGATGCTGATGACCGTGCTCCTGCCTTCCCCGGGCACGCTGTAGCCCTTGACGGTACGCACGGCGGGCGGCGGCACGCTCGCGGCTGCCGCCGGGTCGCGTCCGGCGTTCCCGGCGGGTGCTGCGGCGTCGGATTTCATGCGGCGGCGGGCGCGGGCTGCGGCGACGCGAGGATCGTCCGCAGGATGTCCTCGCGCAAGGCGATGAACTCCGGGTCCGCCTTCACCAGCCGGGCGTCCTTGCACTCGATGAAGCGCCTGCCGAACTCGAGCTTGTAGCGATGCGCGATGCGCCCGGGCGAGGGCGTCATCACGACGAGTTCGGTGGCGAGGAAGAGGGCCTCCTCCACACTGTGCGTGATGAAGAAGAACATCTTCTTCGTCCGCCACCACAGTTCGAGGATCAGTTCCTGTATCTGCTCGCGGGTCAGCGCATCGAGCGCGCCGAGCGGTTCGTCCATCAGCATCACCTCGGGGTCGCTCGCGAGCGCGCGGGCCAGGCCCACGCGCTGCTGCATGCCGCCGGAAATCTGGTAGACGGGCGACAGCGCGAATTTTTCCAGTCCCACGAGCCGCAGCTTGTCGAGCGCGATGGCGCGCCGCTTGTCCTTCGGCAGGCCGCGCATCCGCAGGCCGAACTCGACGTTGTCGACGACGTTGAGCCACGGCATCAGCGCATGCTTCTGGAAGACGACGCCGCGGTCCGCGCCGGGACCGACAACGGGTCGGCCGTCGAGGACGATGCTGCCGGCCGAGGGTTCCATGAACCCGGCGATGCAGGACAGGAGCGTCGTCTTCCCGCAGCCGGACGCGCCGAGCGCCACGACGAAATCGCCGGGGTCGAGCGACAGATCGACGCTGGACAGCGCGAGCGTGGACCCGTGGCCGGAACTCGCGTAATTGACGCTCAGATTGCGGACTTCGAGTTTGCTCAGGGTAAACCTCGATGGCTACGCGAAGCCCGCCATCATCGTGCGGCCCGACGCGAAAGTGAATTGCCCGCGCGAAAGTGCGTGCATCGCGGTGCGCACTTGGCGTCGTTGCCCGCCGCAATCGCTCGTGATGCCCAGTGCTCCGGCAGCCATTCGCCGCGCACCGGGGGCACCCGGGGCGATTGCCGGTCGCGGGTCCGCCTGCGCGGCCCGCGACCCCATGCACACGCTACTTGGCCGCTTCCGCCGCGTACGCCGGATTGACGACCACCGAATAGTCGGGAAGCTTCTTTTCGATCTGCTTCTGCGACAGCTGGAAATCGGCCGTCGCCGCGAGCGCCTTGGCGGCCATGCTGTCCTTGCCGCCGCCCAGCCACTTGGTGGCCTGCTCCTGCGCCGTCGGGAACTTGTAGAGGCTCATGCTGCCCGGCACGTCCTCGGGCTTCGCGCCGGACCATTTGGCGACGGCCTTCACCTCCGGCGAACCCGCCGTCCACTTGGCCTTGTTGTTGCGGTAATTGGCGTCCGATGCGGCGAGCAGCTTCGTGAACTTGACCATGAACTCGCGATTCGCCTTCGCCCAGTCCTTGTTGGCGATGTAGCCGTCGAACGTCGCCTTGCCGGTGGCCGCCGAGATCTGCCCCGACGACGTGATGATCTTGCCGTCCTTCTTCACTTCGGCCAGCACCGGATCCCAGATGAACGTCGCCTGGATGTCGCCGCGCGCCCATGCGGCGCGCACCTCGGGAGGACGCATGTTCAGGATCTGCACGTCGGCAGGGTTGATCTTCGCCTGCTCGAGCGCCACCATCGTGTGGAAATGCGTCGTCGAGTTGAACGGCACGGCGATCTTCTTGCCCTTGAGGTCGGCCACCGAGTTGATGCCCGACCCGTTCTTGGCGACGAGCGCCTCGGCGTCGCCGATGTCGTCCAGTATCCAGAACAGCTCGTACGGCTCGCCGCGCGAAACGGCGGCCGCCACGCCGGCCGAACCGACCTCGCCGATCTGCACGGCGCCGGACGCCATCGCCTTGATCACCTCGCCGCCGCCGCCGAACTGCTTCCAGTTGATCTTGTAGCCGGTCGCCTTCTCGAGGTCCTTCGCTTCCTGCGCGATGCGGTAGGGAACGACCATGTCCTGGTACCCGATGGTCACTTCCTTCGTTTGCGCATGCGCGGGCGCGACGCAGAGTGCCGCGAGTGCCAGCGCCGATCCAATTCCGGTCCAAAGCCTTTTCATGCGTGCCTCCAGCAGGTTGACGAATCCACGAGTCGGGCGAACTTCGATTCTAGAGCGAGACGAGCGTCTTGCGCAGGATGTCGGCGATTGTATCGATATGCTCTTTTTCGGCGATCAGCGGCGGGGCGATGATCGCGCAATCGCCGGTCGCCTTCAGATGCAGGCCGCTGTCGAAGAGCTTTTTCTGGAGCGCATGACCGCGCGTGCCCGGCGGGCCGTCCGGATGGACGTCGATGCCGGCCATCATGCCGTAGCCGCGGATGTCGGCCACCAGCGGCAGGTCCGCGAGCGAGAAGATCGCGTCGAGGAAGTAGGGCGACAGCGCGCGTCCTCGTTCGAACAACCCGTCGTCGCGGTAGATGTCGAGCGCCGCGATGCCTGCCGCGCAGGAGGCCGGGTGGCCGGAATACGTATAGCCGTGGAAGAACTCGATGGCGCCTTCCTGGGCGGCGCCCATGATCGCGTCGTGGATGCGCTCGGACACCGCCACCGCCCCCATCGGCTGCGCACCGTTGGTGAGCGCCTTGGCCATCGTCATGATGTCGGGCGTGACGCCGAAGCTCTGCGCGGCGAAATTCTGGCCGGTGCGGCCGATGCCGGTGATCACCTCGTCGAACACGAGCAGGATGCCGTGCTGGTCGCAGATCTCGCGCAGGCGCGGCAGGTAACCCTTGGGCGGGACGAGGCAGCCGGTGGAACCGGCGATCGGCTCGACGAAACAGGCGGCGATGTTTTCCGCACCGTACAGCGTGACGAACCGCTGCAGGTCGTCGGCGAGTTCGGCGCCGTGCGTGCCTTCGCCGCGGCTGAAGAGATTCTCCTTCAGATGCGTGTGCCGCATGTGCGCGATGCCCGGCAGCGTGGGACCGAAGCGGCGGCGGTTGTTCGCCATACCGGCCAGCGAGATGCCGCCGAAATTGACGCCGTGATAGGCGCGCTCGCGCGAAATGAACATGTTGCGACCGCCCTGGCCCCGCGCCTGGTGGTACGCCAGCGCCACCTTCATCGCCGTGTCGACGGCTTCCGATCCCGAGTTGGTGAAGAAGATCCGGTTCAGGTCGCCGGGCGTCAACTCGGCGATGCGGGTCGCGAGCTCGAACTGCTTGAAGTGTCCGCGCGTGAACGGTGCGACGAAATCGAGCTCCCGCAGCTGGGCGCTGACCGCGTCGGCGATTTCCCGGCGGCCGTGGCCCGCCGCACAGCAGAAGAGGCCCGACGCGGCATCGATGATGCGGTCGCCGCGATCGTTCCAGTAATACATCCCCTCCGCGCGGACGACCATCTTGGGGTCGTGCTTGAAGTCGCGGTTCGGCGTGAACGGCATCCAGTATTCGTCGAGCGATATCGGAACGGCCGCGGCCTGGTCGCGGATCGTCTGTTCGGCGTGGCCCATGGCAATCTCCTTGGAAGCGGTCGCGCCGCCGTGGGCGGCGCGTGTGGCCTGTGGTCAAATACTACCCCGGTTGTAGTCCCCTTGCGTCGCGGTTTCTAGGGCCAGTTGTCGTGCAGTCTCTGGGCCAGATGGCGGGTGCGCGCACCGCCTCGTGCGCGGGATGCACCCGAAAAGCGCAGCAAGGGCGGGAAACGGAGAACGAACGAGCGGGCCTGGCATGCAACCGATGTGGAACCAGCTGATCCACCTCTCCTTCAAGAGCCGGGTGAGCCTGCAGGCGCAGATCCGCGAGATGCTGGTGAACGGCATCCTCGACGGCCACATTCCCGTCGGCGTGCCGCTGCCGTCGACCCGCGTGCTCGCCACCCAGCCGGGCGTAGCCCGCAACACCGTCGCACTCAGCTACGAGTTGCTGGTGAACGAAGGCTAGCTCGTGACCAAGAGCCGCAGCGGGCACTTCGTCAATGCCGAGATCCTGGGCAGCCGCGCCGCCGGGCGGCCGCGCGACTATCCGCTGCCCGGCGCGGTGCCCGAGGTCGCATGGACACGGCGCCTGCAATCGAACCTTGCGCAACAGCGCAACATCGTCAAGCCAAGGGATTGGCAGAAGTACCCCTATCCGTTCCTGTACGGCCAGATCGACCCGTCGCTGCTGCCGATCACGCGGCTGGCGCGAATGCAGCACGCAGGCGCTGTCGACCACCGAGACGCGCGGCTGGGCCGGCGATCTCATCGACGGCGACGATGCGCTACCGCGGACCGCGACCACTGGACCCAACCTCGGCGGGCGACTGGCTCTAGGGCACGCGTGCGCGCGCCGCCACAATGGGCGAAGATGGGCGGTCGCCCCGCCCCGCACCCTTTCACTTCGAGAGACCGCCATGAACACGATGACCGACGCCCCCAATCTCGCCATTGCCGGAAGGCACCGGATGACGCCGTCGGAGGCGTTCGTCGAGACGCTCGTCGCGCACGGCGTCAAGGACGTGTTCGGCATCGTCGGATCGGCGTACATGGATGCGCTCGATCTCTTTCCGCTGGCCGGCATCCGGTTCATTTCCGTCGCGCACGAGCAGGGGGGCGGCCACATGGCGGATGGCTATTCGCGCGTGTCCGGACGGCAGGGCGTGTGCATCGCGCAAAACGGCCCGGGCATCACCAATTTCGTGACGTCGGTGGCGGCGGCGTACTGGGCGCATTCGCCGGTCGTCTGCATCACGCCGGAGACGGGCTCCGCGACCCTTGGCCTCGGCGGCTTCCAGGAGACCGACCAGCTGCCGATCTTTTCGAGGATCACCAAGTTCCAGGCGCACGTGAACAACAAGGCGCGGATGGCGGAGTTGACCGGCCGTGCGTTCGATCGTGCGCTGCTCGAGATGGGGCCCACCCAGCTCAACATTCCGCGTGACTTCTTCTACGGCGACATCGAATGCGAAATTCCCCGTCCGATCAGCATCGAGCGCGGCGCCGGCGGCGAGAAGAGCCTGGACGAGGCCGCCGAGCTGCTCGCCGGCGCGAAATTTCCGGTGCTGCTCGCCGGCGGCGGCGTCGTGATGGCCGGCGGCCAGGCCGAGGCGGTGGAACTTGCGGAACTGCTGCAGGCGCCGGTGGCGTGCAGCTACCTGCATAACGATTCGTTCCCGTCGAAGCATCCGCTGTGGGTCGGGCCGCTCGGCTACCAGGGGTCGAAGGCGGCGATGAAGCTCATCGCGCGCGCCGACGTCGTGCTCGCGCTGGGCACGCGCCTCGGACCCTTCGGCACGCTCGCGCAGCATGGCATCGACTACTGGCCGAAGAACGCCAAGATCATCCAGGTCGATGCCGACGCGAAGATGCTCGGTCTCGTGAAGCCGATATCCGTCGGCATCTGCGGCGACGCCCGCGCCGCCGCCCGCGCGCTGATCGCCCGCCTGAAGGACAAATCGCTCGCCTGTCACGCGAACCAGGCGCAACGGCTCGCCGACGTGCGCAGCGAAAAGTCGACGTGGGAAGCCGAGCTCGACGGCTGGCAGCACGAGAAGGACGCCTGGTCGCTCGAAGTGGCGAAGAACTCGTCGCACATGCACCCGCGGCAGATGCTGCGCGAGCTCGAGCGGGCGATGCCGGCGGGCGCGATGGTGTCGACGGACATCGGCAACATCTGCTCGGTGTCGAACAGCTACCTGCGCTTCGACCGGCCGCGGTCGATGTTCGCCGCGATGAGCTTCGGCAACTGCGGCTACGCGTTCCCGACGATCATCGGCGCCAAGGTGGCGGCGCCGGACCGCCCGGCGATCGCCTACGTGGGCGACGGCGCGTGGGGGATGAGCTTCGGCGAGCTGCAGACCTGCGTGCGCGAGAACATCGCCGGTGACGGCCATCGTGTTCAACAACGGGCAATGGGGCGCGGAGAAGAAGAACCACGTCGATTTCTACGACAACCGCTTCGTCGGCGTGAACCTCGACAGCCAGCCGTCGTGGGCCGCGGTGGCGCGCGCGATGGGCGCGGAAGGGCAGACGATCGACAAGGTCGGCGACGTGGGTGCCGCATTGCGCGCCGCATGCGACGCGCAGAAGCAGGGCAAGACGACGGTGCTCGAGATGATGGTGACGCGCGAACTCGGCGATCCGTTCCGGCGCGACGCGCTGGCGCTGCCGACACGGCACCTCGCGAAGTATCAGGCGACGGCGGCGAAGCGCGGGTAGGCACGCCGCGGCCGGAGATGGGCGGCAACGGCCCAACTCCGGTTCGCGTTCTCGATTGCCG
The DNA here is from genome assembly GCA_963823475.1 of uncultured beta proteobacterium. Classification (GTDB taxonomy): domain Bacteria; phylum Pseudomonadota; class Gammaproteobacteria; order Burkholderiales; family Casimicrobiaceae; genus VBCG01. Next base: position 213,384 of record CAWGLS010000009.1, on the reverse strand, counting down.
CGAGGGCGCAGCGCCTTGCGGGTTCCGGCGAAAGCTGCGCAGACGGTTGCGCCGGCCTCACTTGATCCCCAACCGTTCCATCCGGTAGCGCATGGCGCGAAACGTGATGCCCAGCAGCTTCGCCGCGGCCGTACGGTTGAAGCGCGTCTTTTCCAGCGCCTCGTTGATCGCGGCGCGCTCGACGCGGTCGAGATAGTCCTGCAGCGGCCATTTGTCGCCGGGCGGCATCGCGCCCTCGGACTCGTCGGCCACGGGCGTCAGATGGAGGTCCTCCGCCGTGATGTTCTGCGTGTCGGCGGCCAGTGACAGTCCGCGCTCGAGGATGTTCTCCAGTTCGCGCACGTTACCCGGGAACGGGTAGTGCTCGAGCGCCACCACGGCCTCGGGAATGAGTTTCGCGCCGCTGCCGCGCGTCAGCTTCACCAGGATGGCGTTGGCGATCAGCGGAATGTCCTCGCGCATCTCGCGCAGGCTGGGCATCGCGAGCTCGATGACGTGCAGCCGGTAATAGAGGTCCTGCCGGAAGTTGCCCGACTCGACCAGCGTGGCGAGCTTCTTGTGCGTCGCGCTGATGATGCGCACGTCGACCGGTTCCTCCTGCGTGGCGCCGACCTTGCGGACCTTTTTCTCCTGGATCGCCCGCAGCAGCTTCACCTGCATGGCGAGCGGCAGGTCGGCCACCTCGTCCAGGAACAGCGTGCCACCGTTGGCGGCCTGGAAGAATCCGTCGCGATCCGCTTCGGCGCCCGTGAACGCGCCCTTGCGATAGCCGAAGAACTCGCTCTCCATCAGGTTCTCGGGGATCGCGCCGCAGTTGACGGCGACGAAGGGTTGCTCGCCGCGCGGTCCGTGCAGGTGGATCGTGCGCGCCGCGAGTTCCTTGCCGCTCCCCGATTCGCCGTTGATGAACACCGGCGCCTGGCTCTTGGCCAGCCGTTCGATGAGTCCGCGCACCTGTTCCATTGCCGGGGATTCGCCCAGCAGGTTGTACGAGCTGGCGGGCTGCACCTTTTCCGGCACCTTGAGCGCCTGCTTGACCAGCGCGCGCAACTGTTCGAGCGCCACCGGCTTGGCGAGGTAGTCGAACGCGCCGGCCTTGAGCGCCGCCACCGCGTTTTCGGCGCTGCCGAACGCCGTGATGACGGCGACGGGGACGTCCAGCCCCTTCTGGTTGATGTGCTCGACGACGCGCAGGCCTTCGCCGTCGGGGAGGCGCATGTCGGTCAGGCACAGGTCGAACTGCTCCTTGTCCAGCAGGCGTATGGCCTCCGTCACCGTTTCGGCGCGCGACGTATCGAGGCCCATTCGCGACAGCGTAAGTTCCAGAAGTTCGAGCAGGTCCGGTTCGTCGTCGACGACCAGGACTTTGGGTTGACCGCGGATTCGTCTTGTCATGATGCTGCTCCCTGCGTTGGATCGGACGCGGTCGTCACGCGGATCGCTCCGGTGTCGACGCGCGTTTCACCGTCATGCGGAAATGGGCGCCCGGGCCTTTGGGCAGCAATTCGAGTGCCGCGCCGTTCGCGTCGGCGAGCTCGCGGGCGATGTAGAGTCCGAGGCCGGTGCCGCCCGGCCGCGTCGTGAAGAAAGGCTCGAAGATCTGCGGCCGCAACTCCGCGGGAATGCCCGGGCCGTCGTCCATCAGTTCGCAGATGACGGCGTCGCCCATGTAGCCCGCGCGCGCCAGCACGCGGATGCTGCCTTCGCGCTTCTGGCAATGCTGCCACGCGTTGCGGATCAGGTTCCAGCCGATCTGGTTCAGGTGGCCGCGGTCGAAGATGATCAGCAGGTCCTCGGGGATCTGCAGGCTCACGCTGCCCGGCGGCATGTTCTCGGCCTGCACGATCTCGTCGACCAGCGCCCGCATGAACTCCGCGAGCGGCACCGTCTCCGGTTGCTGGCGGTCGCGCCGGTTCAACTGCAGCACTTCGCCGACGATGCGGTCGATGCGCTTGGCGTTGTTGCGGATCATGCCGAGCAGGCGCGCGCCTTCCGGCGCCACGGCGCCGTCTTCCTCGAGCAGCTGCGCCGCCTGGTTGATCGCCGACAACGGATTGCGCACCTCGTGCGCGATCGACGCCGTGAGCCGTCCCATCGCCGCCAGTTTCATCTGCTGCGCCTCGGTCTGCGCCCGCCCCAGGTCTTCGAGGTAGATGAGCGTGCCGCCGTTCAACCCCGTGCCGATGCGCACGAGGCGCACGCGCAGCAGCCGCTGCGTCGCCTCGACCTTGAACGGCGGCAGCGTCTCCGTGAAATCCTCCTGCCAGCGCCGCCAGTAGTCGTGCAGCGTCGTCGAGAATTCCGCGAGCCGCATGCCGCCGCGCATGCGGCCGAAGCCGCCGAGCAGGCGGGTGACCTGCGCGTTGTGGCCGCGGACGACGCCGTTCAGGTCGACGACGAGGACCCCGTCCTGCATGTCCTGGATGATCAGCCGGTTGACCTGTTCGAGATTCGCGACGTCGATGCCGCGCTGCGCCGCGAGATCCTCGGATTGCTTGGTGTAGCGGCCGAGCGCGACGGCGATGGCGACGGTCGCGAAATAGCCGAAGCCCACGAGCCCTGTCTGGAAGACCTGCGGTCCGCCCACCCAGCCCTGCAGCGCGCGATAGCCGTCGAGGCCCAGCAGGCAGATCGCGCAAAACGCGGCGTGGAAGAACGCCGTCTGCGTCCGCAGGATCCAGCCGGCCGCGGCAAGCTGCGGAAACAGCAGGATCGGCAGCGGGGCGCCGAACGTGCCGCCGGCGTACATGACGAGCGACAGGAAGAACACGTCGCCCGCCAGCAGGCTGAACAGGACCGTCGGCAGCGCCAGCGGCAGTCGGTCCTGCTGCACCCACCAGAACGACGACAGGCCGAAGACGAAGTAGAGCCCGGTTCCCGTGATGAACGCATTGGGATTGACGATGTTGAGCGTCCGCGGATCGAGCAGCAGCGCGACGCCGAGCAGCGAGGCCGCGCAGATCGCGCGATACAGGCCGACGATCCACAGGATGCGGCGGCCGGAATCGCCCATGGGCGAGGCCAGCGGCGGTGGCTCGAACGGCGGGATCGCGGGGGCCGGGTGCATGGTCGACGTAGGGGACGCGCGGCGCCGTCAACGCGGGCGCTGGTCGCTGCAAGCCGGCGCGGTGCAGCGGTAACCGCCGGGCGTCGCGGTCGCGTCCGGCGCAGGCAGGAAGACGCCGCAGCGCTCGCAGCGGACCATCGCCTGGGGTGCGTCCTGCTTCGCCTGCGCGGAACGGGCACGCGCTCGCGCCTTGGCGACGTTCCACATTCGCAGCCCGAACAGCAGCGCGAACACGATGACGATCCAGAAGATGATCTTGCCCATCAGAGTACCTTGCCGGGATTCATGAGGTCGTGCGGATCGAACGCCGCCTTGATGGCACGCATCAGCGACAGTTCGACCGGACTCTTGTAACGGACGAGGTCATCGCGCTTCAGCTGTCCGACGCCATGCTCGGCGCTGAAGCTGCCGCCGTGGCGGGCGACCAGATCGTGAACGATCCGGTTGGCGCGTAGCGCATTGTCCATGAAACCGAGGGCGTCGGCGGCCTCCGGCCCGGACAAGTTGTAATGCAGGTTGCCGTCGCCCAGATGACCAAAGACGACGAGGCGGGCGCCGGGGAAGGCCGACAGCAGGGCGGTACCGCAGGCGTCCATGAAGTCGGGGATGACGGAAACGGGCAGCGAGATGTCGTGCTTGATGTTGGGACCCTCGCGCCGTTGCGCCTCGCTGATGTTCTCGCGCAGCGCCCACAGTCGCGTCGCCTGCTCGCCCGATTGCGCGACGACGGCGTCCGCCGCGATCGCCGCTTCGACGGCGCCGGCGAGCGCCGCTTCCACGAGCGCGGCCAATGGCGCATCCGCGGCGCTGTCGTCGGCCTGGATCAGCGCGTACCACGGATGTCCGGCCAGCACGTCGGGGGCGCCGGGGTGATGCTTGCGCGACAGCGCGAGCGAAAACTCGCTCATCAGCTCGAAGCCGACCAGGCGGTCCGACAGCGTGGTCTTGAGGCGTCCGAGCAGCGCGACGGCGGCGGCCGGCGACGCCAGCGCCGCGAGCGCGGTGACGCGGGTGCGCGGCGCGGGAAAGAGCTTCAGCACGGCGGCGGTGACGATGCCGAGCGTCCCCTCCGCGCCGATGAACAGCTGCTTCAAGTCATAGCCGGTGTTGTCCTTGCGCAGGCCGCGCAAGCCGTCGAAGACGCTGCCGTCGGCGAGCACCGCCTCCAGGCCCAGCGTCAGGTCGCGCGTGTTGCCGAAGCGCAGCACGGCCGTGCCGCCGGCATTGGTCGACAGGTTGCCGCCGATCGTGCAGCTGCCTTCGGACGCCAGCGACAGCGGAAAATACAGTCCCGCAGCGGCGGCGGCGTCGTGGACGGCGGCCAGCGGCATGCCGGCCTCGACGGTGATCGTCGCATTGCCGACGTCGAGTGCGCGAACCGCCTTCATGCGGCCCAGCGAGAGGACGATCTCGTTGCCGGCCGCATGCGGTATCGCACCGCCGCACAGGCCGGTGTTGCCGCCTTGCGGCACCAGCGGCGTGCGCGTTGCCGCGCAGGCGCGCACGACGGCGGCGACTTCGGCCGTCGACGCCGGCCGGACGACCGCCCGCGCGTTGCCGCGATAGCGGCCGCGCCAATCGGCCAGGAACGGTTCCACGTCCGCCGGCGCCGTCAGCACGTGCGCATGCGCCGACGATGCCGGCCAGGCGATCGAGCAAGGTTGCGCCGGTGTCCGCCATAGGAGAGGATAGTAGCAAACCGCGCCCTCGCTCGAAGGCGACGGCAAGAGGAGGAAGCATTCATGGCCAGCGACCCGCAACAGCCCGACGATCCCGGTGCGCCCGCCGCCGGCTTCCCGTTCTCGCCGCAGGATGCGCTCGAGTTCATGCAACGGATGTGGAATCCGCTCGGCATCGCCATGCCGGGGTTCGGCCCGGTGGCGCCGGCCGCGCCTGCCGGCATGCCGTTCCCGAATCCCGCCGCCATGTTCGCCGCGCTCGATCCCGCGGAAATCGATCGCAAGATCGCGGAGCTCAGGATCATCGAGAACTGGCTGACGATGAGCGTCAACATGATGCAGATGAGCATCAAGACGATGGAGCTGCAGAAGGCGTCGGTCGAGGCGATGCGCGGCGGCTCCCGCGGCGACGCGCGGCCGCCCAAGTGAGCATCACCCTCTACTACGGGTCCGGCTCGCCGTTCGCCTGGCGCGTCCAGCTGGCGCTCGAGCACAAGGCGTTGCCGTACGAGCGCAAGGTGCTGTCGTTCTCCGCGGGCGACACCCGCAAGCCGGAGTTCCTGGCGCTCAATCCGCGGCATCGGGTGCCGGTCATCGTCGACGGCGATTTCGTGCTCTACGAATCCAACGCCATCGTCGAATACCTGGACGAGGCCTATCCGGGCCGCGGCGCGCCGCTTTTCCCCGGCGATGTGCGCCGGCGCGCGCTGATCCGCCGGCTGGTCCTCGAGGCCGACAATTACCTGGACAAGGCGATCGATCCGATCGTCGACGAGGCATTGCAGAAAAAGCCCGACGAGCGCGATCCGGCGAAGCTTGCCGCCGGCGAAGCCGGCATGCGCGAGGAGTACGCGCTGTTCACGCGCGCAATGCAGGGCGAGTTCCTGGCGGGACCCTTGTCGGCGGCCGACTACGCGGTATACCCGCTGGTGGCGTTCCTCGATCGCTGCGCGCTGAAGCTGCCCGGTTTCGATGCGACGGCGCTGCTGCCGCCCGCACTCGCCGCCTGGAAGGCGCGCGTCGAGGCGCTTCCGTATTTCGCGGCCACGGTGCCGCCGCACTGGCAACGAAAGGACTGACGATGAAACTGACGACCACCGCCTTCGCCGATCAGGCGGTCATTCCGGGTGAGTTCGCATTTGCCGTGATCGATCCGGCGACGCACGTGCGGCTGTCCGCCAACCGCAATCCGGATTTCGCGTGGAGCGGACTGCCCGCCGGCACGCAGTCGCTGGCGTTCGTCTGCCACGACCCGGACGTGCCGTCGCGCGGCGATGACGTCAATCAGGAGGGTCGCGTCGTCCCCGCTTCGCTGCCGCGTGTCGATTTCTTCCACTGGGTGCTGATCGACCTGCCACCGACCACGCCGGGCATCGCGCGCGGCGCGCATTCCGACGGCGTCACCGCTCGCGGCAAGCCAGGACCGCGCGCTCCACGCGAAGGTCGCCATGGCATCAACGACTACACCGGATGGTTCGCCGGTGACAAGGACATGGGCGGCGACTATCACGGCTACGACGGGCCGTGTCCCCCGTGGAACGACATGCTGCCGCATCGCTACGTCTTCACGCTGTACGCGCTCGACGTGCCGCGCCTTGCGGTACCGGACCGGTTCAACGGCGCCGAAGCGCGCGAGGCGATGGATGGCCATGTGCTGGCGCAGGCGTCGGTCACCGGACGGTACTCGCTCAATCCGGCCGTGCGCCTCTGACCACCCGTCACGGGGGCATGAACTCCGCCGCGCCCGTCTGCCACAGCGCGAACCCGTCGATGTCCGCTTAGGCATCGATCAGTTGCGTCGCGGTGCCGCCGCTGTGCCCCCCGGCGAAATCGACACGCAGCAACGCAGGCCTGCCGCTGCCGCCCGGTCCACCGTTGACCGCCTGCATCCGCGCGGCCATTTTCCGGCGTGCCAGGCATCGACGCGCGGATCGTTGAACCCCACGCAGAACAGTGCGGCGGGGTAGGGGACGCCGTCGCGCAACCGCGCGTGACTGCTGACAGGGCTGCGCTGGCCACCGTTACGCTGGCCGATGACGCGTCCGCGAGCACGCCCGCGACGATCCACCGCACGTCGACTCAGTCACGCAGCCAGGCGTCGCGGCGCGCCGCGGCCTCGGGCGCAGGCGTCGGGTCGAGCGTCAGGAAGCAGGTGTCGGCGGGCGCTTCCGCGACCGTCACGGAAAACGACATCAGCTCGTCGCGGCGAAACGCCGCTATCTCGACGATGTCGCCGGGCGCGTGGCGGGCCAAGGTCGTGGCGACGCGCTCGGGTGTCGCGCGGAGGCCGCCGATGGCCACCAGCGTATCGTGTGCCGAGAGCCCGGCGCGCGCAGCCGGACCGTCGTGCAGAACCGCCGCAAGCTTCTGATCGGCGCCGAGGCGGACGCCCAGCGTGCATCGGGGCGGCGTGCCGGTGCCTGGCTTGCCGCCGCGGTCCTTGTCGCCGTGCGCGGCGCGCAACTGCATGGATACGCCGAAGTCCGCCAGCAACGCCGCGAGCGGCGGATCCTCGGTGCCATGCACGTAGCGCGTGAAGAAATCCGCGAGATCTTCGCCGGCAAGCTCGGAGGCCAGCGCCGCGATGCCATCTTCCGGAACGCCGATGTCGCGGCGGCCATAGCGTTCCCACAATGCGCGCATCAGGTCGTCGAGCGTCGCGCGGCCGCCTCGGCGCAACGTGAGGTCGAGCGCGCAGCCGATCAGCGCGCCCTTGGCGTAGTAGCTGACGACGGCATTGGGGGTGTTCTCGTCCTGACGGTAATACTTGATCCACGCGTCGAAGCTCGAGTCCGCGACGCTCTGCACGTGGCGTCCGGGGCTGCGCAGCACCGACGTGATCGTGCGCCCGAGCAGTTCGACGTAACGTTCGGCGTCGATGAGGCCGCAGCGCACCAGTGCCAGGTCGTCGTAGTACGACGTGAAGCCTTCGAACGCCCAGAGCTGCCGCGTATAGTTTTCGCGCGCCAGTTCGTACGGTGTGAACGCGGCGGGCTTGATGCGCTTGATGTTCCACGCGTGGAAGTACTCGTGGCTGGCGAGCCCCAGGAACGTGAGGTAGGCGTCGTCGATTTCCGTCATGGCTGCGTGCGGCAGCTCGTCGCGACGGCACAGCAGGCTCGTGCTGGCACGGTGCTCCAGTCCACCGTAGCCGTCGCCGACCGCCGTCACCTGGAACAGGTAGCGGTCGAACGGCGCGCCGCCGAAGAGCGCGATCTGCCACTCGCAGACGCGTTGGAGATCGCGCGCGAGCCGCGGCAGGTCCGCCGCCTGGCGCCCGGAAACCGCGATGTCGTGCGGCACGCCGCCCGCCGTGAAGTCGTCAGTGCGAATGCGCTCGTCTCCACCGGGTGGTCGATGAGCTCGTCGTAGTTCGCGGCGCGGAAGGTGCCGAATCCGTACGGTTCCGCGCCCGACGCGAGGCAGCGTCGTGGCGACGCGCCACTCCCCTTGCACATTGCCGCGTGGCGGAAGAATGTCGACGATGCACGGCGCATCTGCGCGACCTTCCGGGCACAGGAACACCGCCGGTCCGTTGAAGTAGCCGCGCGTCTCGTCGAGGTAGGCGGTACGGACCGAGAGGTCGTACGCATAGATTCGTCGCGACGACCGTCAGCGCGCCCGAGCACGGCGCCGCCTGCCACTGGTTCTTGGCCGTCTTCGCGATGGCGACCGGCGCGCCCGCGCATTCCGCGCGGACGCTCACGAAATGGCGGGCGAATTCGCGCACCAGGTAACTCCCGGGAATCCACGTCGGCAGGTCGAATCGCTGGCCGGCGGGGTCGGGGTGTTCGACCGTGACGCCGACCTCGTACAGGTGCGCGTACGGGTCGAGCGGGACGATGCGATAGCGAGTTGGCTGCTGGAGCGGGAGCGAGCGAGGGCAACGTGGACCTGCGGCAGAAGGATTGGCGCCCCGAAGACGAATCGAACGTCCGACCTGCCCCTTAGGAGGGGGCTGCTCTATCCACTGAGCTACCGGGGCGTAACTTGATCATCTAACAAGCGGGACCGCGACGACGACGGCGCCATGCCGTCCCGCAATGTCCGCCGATTTTACCGGAACCGGTGTCTGTGCCTAAACTGGGCGCCATGCTCCAGTCCCTGACGACAAAGCGTGGCCGCCGGCAACCAATCGAACCGCGGCGTCCGCCCATCACTTCGCGTGCGCGGGACTGATTTGGTTCGCGTCGCTGGATCCTTGCATCGTTGTCACGATGATCATCCTGATCGTCCTCGTGCGGCGCGATATTCGTTCGCGTACTGCGTGCTCGCGGGCGGGCTGAAAGCGCAACAGTCCCCGTGATCCCCTGGCTGGGTGCGCACACCCCGTTTCCCCCGCTGAGCGCCGCGCTTTCAGAACCCAATGGGCTGCTCGCGGTCGGTGGCGACCTCTCGCCCGCGCGCCTGCTGGCGGCCTATCGCAGCGGCGTGTTCCCGTGGTTTTCGGAGGGGCAGCCCATCCTGTGGTGGAGTCCCGATCCGCGAATGGTGCTGTACGTCGACGAGTTCAGGATCTCCCGCTCCCTTGCCAAGCGCGTCCGTGCCTGCGTCTTCGACGTTCGCATCGACACCGCATTTCGCGCCGTGATCCAGACCTGCGCGGACACGCCCCGGGTCGGGCAGGGAGGCACCTGGATCACGCCGGAAATGGTCGAAGCCTACTGCGAGCTGCATCGGATGGGATTCGCCCATTCCGTGGAAAGCTGGCGGGAAGACCGCCTGGTCGGCGGACTCTATGGACTGGCGCTTGGGCGCATGTTCTTCGGGGAATCCATGTTCGCGCACGAAACGGACGCCTCCAAAGTCGCGCTCGCGCACCTTGTTGCGAAACTGCAACGATTGGGCGTGGCCGTGGTGGATTGCCAGCAGGAGACCGCCCATTTGGCCGCATTCGGCGCCAGGCCCGTGCCGCGGGAACGGTTTGCCGACCATCTTGCCGAATTGATACACTCGATCGACCCCCCTCCCGGGTGGCGCGCCTAGCGTCAAAGGGTATCGGATGGTCACGACGGGAACGCATTGAGCAAGCTGAACGATCTACCGCTGACTTCGCTGCAGTTCTACGCGACGGCGCCGTATCCGTGCAGCTATCTGCCTGACCGGGCGGCGCGATCCCAGGTGGCCACTCCCAGTCACCTGATCGATACGCGCGTCTATAGCGAACTCGTGAGGCTTGGGTTCCGTCGTAGCGGGGCGTTCACCTACCGACCCTATTGCGATCACTGCCGCGCCTGCGTGCCGGTACGGGTACCCGTGGCCGCCTTCCGGGCCAAGTCGGACACAGCGAAAGATACTGCGAAATCACGGTCATTTGACTGCAGTTAGGCGCGAATTAGCCTACGATACCGAACATTACGCGCTTTACCTGCGGTACCAGCGGTTCCGCCACCCGGGCGGCGGTATGGACCAGGACAGTCGCGAGCAATACCAGCACTTCCTGCTTCACAGCAACGTGGCGACCGATCTCTACGAATTTCGCGAGGACGGCGCGTTGCGCATGGTCAGCCTGGTCGACCGCCTCGTGGACGGGTTGTCGTCCGTCTACACGTTTTTCGAACCGGACGTGCCCTCTGCCAGCTTCGGGACCTACAACGTCCTGTGGCAGATCGAACGCTGCGCGGCACTTTCCCTCCCGTACCTCTATCTCGGTTACTGGATCGCCGAGAGCCGGAAGATGGCCTATAAGGCGACGTTTCGACCGGTGGAGGGGTTGGTGGGGGGGGCGTGGCAGGGACTAAAATAGTCATTCGAGTTGGGCCGGTATCGCCAAGCGCAAATTCACGCGAGACTAAGCCGTTTGGCGAAACGGTAGGTTTGCTTCGTCCCATCACCGGGGCATCGATCCAAATGGGGAGATTGAATTAGCGTGCTCGACTCATGCTCTCAAAATTCAATCCGAAGGTGCGTCGCTTGCCAGACGACATTGGAGTATTAGAGAAGGCTGTACGCATTGTCGCGCGGGATGGCTATGAACTGAGTGGAACTCACTTCGCACCGTCGAGCGACTCTGGCCGCGTTGCGGCAGTATTCGCATGCGGAGGCGGAATACCCGCCCGTCGCTATAGGCACTTTCTCCGATCCTTAGCTGAAGCAGGATTGCCCGTGCTGTCGTTCGATTATCGAGGCGTTGGCGCTTCCCGCCCTGCATCGCTAAAAGGGTTCAGGGCCAATGTGGAAGATTGGGCCGAATTTGATTGTGGAGGGGCGTTGGAGTGGCTTTTCGAGTACTACCCAAGAGCAGACCTGATTGGAATTACGCATTCGTTCGGCGCAACGATACTAACCGCCGCTCCTGGTGCGGAGCGCCTTGCGAAAATCGGCATGATCGTGCCTCACACCGGATATTGGGGTGACTATCGGGCTGTTTTTCGATGGCCGATGGCGTTTGTATGGCATGCGTTTATGCCACTCATGACTCGAATTTTTGGGTACTTTCCGGGTAGCAAATTCAAACTGGGAGATGACATACCGGCCGGCGTGGCATTGCAGTGGGCGGCGAGAACAACACCGGAGTTTCGGCCTCGGGGCACTGAATCCGAAATTGCCCGAGCGCATGCACTTTTGAAACGACGCAACCTACTCTCAATCCCGGTCTTGGTGGTCTCCGTTTCGGGCGACGCGTTCGCCACTGAAACGGGAATTCGTCGCGTACTTTCGACATTGCCGCTAGCTCGCGCGAAATGGTGGGATGTGACGTCTTCCGCAGGAAACAAAGCGACCCTGGGCCATTTCGGTTTCTTCAGTAGGCGAATGCGAGAAACCCTGTGGTCGGATTTCTTGGCACGAATAATGCCTTCGGATGGGGTGTGGGTCAGCGAGTCGGCGGAGTGTCCCCCCCTCCGGAACGAGGAAGATCGCCTTGCTCGTTGACCCCTTCTCATCGGGGGAAGGTGGAATGGTCGTCGCGATCCGTGCGCGAATCACCCAATTACGAAGTCTAGTTCGTCAACGGCTTGGGTTCTCGCAAGCCGAGCTTCGTGACGTCGATGCCGAGCAGGCGTTTCTGCGTACGCTCATTGGCGGCGGAATTCTTGCGTACGCCTCCTACGTCAGCCTGAGCGAAGTAGAACTGAGCAGGGCGATGAAATTGATGCTCATCGCCGCCTCGATGCCGCTTACCGCAGGTGTGTGGATGTTGTGGTGGTTTCGGCACCACACGTCCCGCCCAGCGGCAATGCGCTACTTTGCGATCTGTGCCGACCTGATACCACTGACTGTCGGGCTTTGGGGCGCTGACGAGCATGGCGTTCCGTTGATCGGTTTCTATCTTTGGGTGACAGTCGGAAACGGGTTCCGGTTCGGACCTCGCATGCTGATGTTTTCGTACTGGCTGTCAATTCTCTGTTTCCTCGCTTTGCTTTTGTTTGGCCCATTCTGGGCTCTGCACCGCGCAATCGGTGTGGGCTTTGGTTTGATACTTGCAACCATTCCACTGTACGTCCTTGTCTTACTTTCGAGACTTACCGCACAAAAGGACGCGGCGCTTGAACTTTCGAACGCAAAAAGTCGTTTCGTGGCAAACGTAAGCCACGAACTGCGAACTCCGTTAACTGGTGTGTATGCGGTATATGATCTTCTGCGCCGCCGCCGTCTTGCGCCAGACGACCGATCACTAATCGGTTCGCTTGGAAGCGCCATTACGACATTAAAGGGGTCCGTCGATGCCGTGCTTCAGATGTCGAAGCTGGAGGCTGGTGCAGAACGCACCGACCCGCGATTGTTCAACCTTCGGTATTTTCTGCAGCGAACTGCATCTCTAGTCCAGCCGCAGGCATTTGCAAAGAACCTCGTCTGGTCGCTCGATATTGACCCAATGGTGCCTGCAACGGCATACGGCGATCCGCTACATCTACAACATGTGCTAGGTAATCTCCTAAACAATGCGCTCAAGTTCACACCATCTGGAAGCGTAACGTTACGTGTTAGACGTAGTGGGGGAGGCATTCGCTTCGAGGTGATGGACACTGGGATCGGGATTGCCCTCGAAAAGCAGGAAACACTCTTCGAACGATTTGTTCAAGCCGACTCCACCGCCACTCGACGATACGGCGGAACCGGGCTCGGCACGTCAATCGCGCACGACCTAGTCAAGCTGATGGGCGGCCAAATTAGCCTCAACAGCGCGCTTGGCCGCGGCTCAACATTTTCGTTTGAATTGCCGATCGCAGTGCCGCAGGATAGCGCGCACTCGGTGATCACCACCTCGCGCAATACCGTGGTGGTAGTTGGCTATGCGTCGAACGAGAGAAAAGCAATTGAGGAAATGATTGCGGCGGTTGGCTTGCAACCAATTGGGCGTGATCCGACAAATACTGACCGATCGTTACTTGAGGCAAAGAAGTGTTTAGCGACCATCCTAGTGTTGTCGGCAGCTGACGCCTCCGCCTATACAGACGCTATGCTGCGTGGACATCCAAACGAAGTCAGCCCCTGGCTTGTTGTCGCGACAGGATACTCGGCCACGCAAGGCGCTGCCTTGTTAAGAAGTGGCGCCGTTGGACTTCTACCGCTCACGCTGGATATTGAAGGATGGCAACAGGTCTTTTGTGGCTTGGCAAACAGTTCGAGCATCTTCGATATCGAAGACGAAAATGTCTCCTTCCAGAAGGCGCCTTCCAGCGTACAGGATCTTGCTCGCGGACGACAATCACAGTAATCAGATTCTGCTGGCACGTATTCTGACTGACGCTGGGCACACAGTCGTTACCGTTGAACGCGGTGACCAGGCATTCGATCGAATGGCAGTAGGCGATCTCGATATGGCGTTTCTCGACCTAAACATGCCAGAAATGTCGGGTCCTGACGTCGTGAAACTCTTCCGTGCGGGAGAATCTGGCACCGAGGACCAATTGCCGATCGTAATTTTGTCCGCAGATGCAACGGCCGCGGCACAGGAAGAGAGTCTCGCAGCCGGTGCCAATGACTACCTTACCAAGCCCGTCACGGCCGCCAATCTACTTGCCACGATTGAACGAACAATGGCGGGAGTAAGCGTTCGACAACAGTCAGTCGTTAACGCCGACTCAGCCGAATTCACCCGCCTACCATCAAACTCTGAAGAATCTAAGACTTACGTCGACGCGCCGCATCCAACTGCCATGGCATTCGGTTCCAACGGGTCAGAGCTGTCTGCACCGAACCTGATCGATCCCGATCGAATCGATTCGCTGCGGCGCATCGCAAATAATGACCGAGACTTCCTTCGCCGCTACGTAGAGGCCGCTTTTAATGATCTAGAGGAGGCGATTCGAGATCTACGTCGGTCCGTTGCCGATGGCGATGAACGGAGTGCGCGAGACGCGTTGCATAAAATCGATGGCACCGGCGCGAGTATTGGCGCAAACGCACTAGTGGCCTGCGCGAAGAGCATGCGCAACTACGTCACGATGTCGTTGGATTCCGACGCAGCTGCGGCTCTGGCAGAAATTGCAACGTCGTGTGCGCTGACGAAATCAGCGGTTGCGGCACTGTTACATGATGCACGCGCTTCTAATAGACCAGATTAGCCGCAGACAGCCTCATGATCATTTCGGAGCAGGCGCCGTAGGAATGAGGCGCACCACAAACGCGATAGCCTCCCCGACCGTTGTGGCATGAAATTCCTCCATTGGAATGACCACGCCGAACGCCTCTTCGAAACGGAACACAAGATCTACTGCATGCATCGAGTCGACGCCAAGGTCGGCGAGGCGGGCATCCAATACGATCTTCTTCGAGTCGATTCCTCGATCCTCAACGAATTCTCGTACCACCGCGAGTACCTGAACTTCACGATCCATTTTGGCTTCCGGCATATCCAACTCTTAACTTTTCGCAGACCTCATTTATCGCACGCCTTCCGCCACTAGCGCCGCCTCGACCTCCGCGAAAGTGAGCCACCTGTGACGCGCAGAGTCGTACAATTGACAACGGCGGGTAATTTCCGCGTAGTGCCGTACGCTGATTTTTCGTACTTTGGCCTCGCTAGGGTAGAGTCTGGCCAATTCCCGCTGTGCTTCCGCAAGGCGGTATGAAGGAATAGTCGTGTTCACATGGTGTGCAGTGTGTACAAGCGCGTGATGAAAGAGCAAATCTAGTCGAAATGGAAGGTGGACATTTCGGATGCCTGCGATGTCCGGTTGAGCTTTCCGCCATTCAGTCTCGTCGTCATACCATCGTGAGTCTGTGTCCGTGTGGTGGACGTAAAAAACGAGTGACGCAAAGTGTAGCCAAAGCAGAAAGGGCAAGATAACTCCGAGAGTGATCAGCAGTATGGCTGACTGCTCCGTTAGGTTCGCGACTACCGCATATGCGGCGATCTGCACTGCAAAGAAGGCTGAGACTGCTAGCGAATCCCAAACAAAGATAGAACGGCTCTTCCCTGTGGGGAAGATTAGTCGTTTCCACCATATGTCGATGCCGTAGTAAAGGCCCGGCCCCCACCAAGAACGATAAGCCCGGTAGAGGCATCGCTGGCTGCGGGACAAAGATAGGTATTGTTCCGGTGCTAGTGGCACCCAAGGAATGTCACGGCTGCGGAGTCCGGCAAAACCATGATGGGCGACGTTGTGGCCAGCCTTCCACAGACTGAGGCATGTATAAGTGGGTAAGAAAACCAAGCGTGCAATGAGTGTGTTTAAGCGCTTCGAAGGAGTAAGCGAATGATGAGCGGCGTCATGCCCGAGTACGAACAATCGAGAAATTGCGATCCCCAATCCTATGGACGCTAATAGTTTCCAGCCTAGGTGATCTAACTCGACCACTGCAAACGAAAAGATCGAAAAGAAGAACAGATCTAACGCAACCAACGACAGCCCTTGAACGTATCTGGGCCGGGCATACTGCCTTACGTGCGCACGAAGTGCCGCTCGTTTGGACCTTCGAGTCAAGAGATCGACGTCAGTAAGTGGCATAACAGTGCAAAAACTACCTAGAAGAGTTGAGTACGACGCATGCAGCAGTTCCTCCGAAGCCGAACGCATTCGCCATCGCTGAACTTAAACCCTGCGCGCGGCGACCTACGTTCGGGACGTAATCGAGATCGCAAATTGGGTCTTTGGTTCGCAAGTTCACAGTTGGCGGGACTTGTCCTGTCTCGAGCGACTTGATGCACATGACTATGCTGAATGCACCGGCAGCGCCCACCATGTGACCGACCATCGATTTCGAGGAGCTTATGGCGATCCGATTCGCATTCTCGCCGAACACCTCTTTAATGGCCTGAGTTTCAATCGCATCATTCAATCGCGTTGCCGTACCATGTGCGTTGATGTAACCAATCGATGATCTAGTGATGCCGGCGTCTTCCAATGCAGCGCGCATTGGCGCAGCTTGACCCGTGATGGAAGGTTGCGTTAGGTGCGCTGAGTCGGCAGTACAAGCATAGCCCATGAGCTCTGCGCGAATTGAGGCTCCGCGGTCGACTGCATGGTTCCATTCTTCGAGCACGACGAATGCTGCCCCTTCGCCGAGGACCGCGCCGTTTCGGGTCGCATCGAATGGTCGGCAACTCTGTGCCGGATCGGTGTGCATTGGCGCAAGCAATTGTGCGCTTTGCCAGCAGTTGACTGCTGAATACGTGAGAAGTGTTTCAGTGCCGCCCGCAATCATTACGTCTGCATACCCATGACGTATTTGCCGACCAGCTTCGCCGATTGCAACTGAAGAAGAGGAACACGTCGTGCTGTAGTGAAGGACTGGTCCAGCTAATGCGTAGTTCATAGCAATGAACGCTGCAGGACTATTGGGCATCGTTCGGACAAGTGTAAATGGGTGCACCTTTGAGCGTTTTCGCACGAACAGACTCTCAAAGCCAACCTCCGTTTCCGTGATGCCGTTCATGCAACTTCCAGTACTCACGCCAATTCTTGAACAATCCTCCTCTTTCAGGTCGAGCATCGAGTCGGAGATTGCATCCGATGCCGCCATGACAGCGAATTTGCCGAACTTGTCGGTCATCAGTTCCACCGATTTCGGCAAGGCCTTCAACGCCGAATCCGGTACACGCCCAGCGGGAACAGTTAACTGAGCGCCTGTCGCGGAATTTACGAGAGTCAATGAAGATATCGCCGACTCTCCCGCCAATGCGCGTTCCCATATTCCATTGACCGTGCCCCCGAGTGGGCAAATAACACCCATACCCGTCACTGCTACCCGTCGTCGCATTCGTCGACCTGGTAATTTGTGTGGTCACGTTTGCATTGGGCTATCACGTTCAGGTTGGAGGGTTCTATATTTTTCATGCCGCCAAAGCAGCTGCATGAGTTGGAATTGGCTTCATTCGTCCGGTACGGCCGAAGGCGGCGCGTTGTTGCTGATGTAGTCGACGCATCCATTCCAGACTGCGCGGACTCATCTGCAATGCGCAGTCGACCCAGAGCTTCACGACATCGCAAAGTTCATCATGCGTCACCGGGCGCAGCATCCGATCTATCTTGTTCATTGCGGTATGAGCTTCAAACTGTCGGTCGCGCTGGCGAATGACACGCCGAACAGCTTCCGGACCTTCTCCAGTGTCCACCACCAAGTCTATGACACCAAGTTCGAAAAGCTCCTGTGCGGAGTATTGACGGCCGGTGCGAGTCAATTCGTTGACCGTTTGGCGACCGGTCCTTCTCGAAAGGAACGACAGTCCACCCATGCCTGGGAACATATTGAACAATACTTCTGGAAAACCGGCCTTTACATGCTTCTCCGCGATAACGATGTCACACGACAACGCTGATTCAAATCCGCCGCCTAATGCGTCACCCTCCAAGAGCGCAATTGTGGTTACACCCTTCAAATTATGTGAAGTGTAGTTTCTATAGACAACATCGACCGCTACCTGCGCATACTCGGTCAACCCGCGACGATCTTGCGCTGCGATCAGATTATGAAAATGTTCCAAGTCGCCACCGGTGTTAAACACTTTTTTAATGGCCGAACTTAGCACCACATAGTGAAGTGGCCGTTCCGGAGAGTTGCCGGAGAAATAATTTTCGATTTCATTGCTTCCGCGTTTGAGATCGAGAAGCAATTCCAAATTGAAGCACGGGATCCCGCTTGGCATCCAAGTCGACCAAAGCAAGGCGTTGTCTGGATCGTATCGTGCGACAAATTGAGAAGATGCCGCAATTTCAGTTGGGCAGCGTCCCCGATCGGGTATGTGTGAAGTAGATCTCGTGGAAAGAATCGCTGGCGAAACGATTGCATCCATGTGTGCCCCCGAGTGTCGTTTGCAACTTTCAAATCGTTGCCCCCTCCCTCCGGAACCAAGGAAAGGGCCTTGTAACGTACAAGGCGACTTTATCGTACTAAATCGTCCGTTACAATCCTCTGTTGTTAATTTGGATTAAGTATTGCCGAGGCGTGTAGTTTTGGTCGCGGAACCACAAGGTGAAAAACACGCATGAAGACTTGACCGCGACACATAGAGCGTCGCGCGACATCAAGTATTTGAATTATAATACAAAAATGCGATTCCAGATTGTGATGACTCGCTGTTTGTTCCTGAACACATGCAATAACTCGGAGAATTCGCACAGTTTGGCCGACGATGGTTGCCCAATGCATTTGACGTTTGCGGAGCAACGTGTGAACGAGAAGTTGCTACGTCGACTCACCCATCTCCCTCACCACCGCCGTCAAATCCGAACGTCAGCACCAGTTCACCGTCCACCGTCGCGGAACCTGTCAGCTTCGCCACGCCCCGCATCGACCGCTTGAGCGTGCACTCCAGCACAACCTGATTTCCGGGGACGACATCGCGTCCGAATCGGCAGTTTTCGATTCCGGCGAAGAAGATGATCGACTTTCCGATCCGGCTCATCATCCCCGAGTAATGGCACAGCACGCCGGCCGCCTGCGCCAGCGCCTCCAGCACCAGCATCTGGGGCATGATCCGACGCCCGGGGGGAATCCCGGCGAAGAACGAATCGTTCACGCTTACGTTCTTGATTACGCGGACCCACTTGTTGGGCTCGCACGCCTCCATCCGGTCGATCAGCAGAAACGGATAGCGATGCGGGATGTGTTTCAGGATCTCGTTGATGTCTGCGGTGGGCAGGGTGCCGATCGTCGTCAAGTGGTGCTCGCCGAAATGGGTTGGGGGATGCGCTCGGGCGTCGCCGAAGTGGGCGGCCCGGATCGCGCAACTGCGATTCTGCCTTGAATCCTACGTCGCCCGCCCCCGCGGCCGCAACGGCACTCGGCTCTCCACAGGCGGAACTGCGGGGGACACCGGGATGAGCACGCTCGAAACGCTATAATTGGCCTCTTTCTACACATTTTCCGGTGGTCGCCATGAAAGTCCTCGTCCCCATCAAGCGCGTCGTCGATTACAACGTCAAGGTTCGCGTGAAGCCCGACGGGTCGGGGGTCGACACGGCCAACGTCAAGATGTCGATGAACCCGTTCGACGAGATCGCGGTGGAGGAGGCCGTGCGCCTCAAGGAAAAAGGGGTGGCCACCGAGGTGGTGGCGGTGTCCTGCGGGGTCGCCGCGTGCCAGGAGACGTTGCGTACGGCACTGGCGCTGGGCGCGGACCGGGCGATCCTGGTCGAAACCGACGCCGACTTGCAGCCGCTGGCGGTGGCCAAGCTGCTGCGGGCGGTGGCGGCGGAGGAAAAGCCCGACCTCGTCATCCTGGGCAAACAGGCGATCGACGACGACGCGAACCAGACGGGTCAGATGCTGGCGGCGCTGCTCGATTGGCCGCAAGCGGCGTTCGCTTCGAGGATCGAAATCGCCGCGGGCGTGGCCACGGTGAAACGCGAGGTCGATGGTGGTCTCGAAACGCTCGAAATGAAGCTCCCGGCGATCGTGACGACCGACCTGCGCTTGAATGAGCCGAGGTACGCCACGCTGCCGAACATCATGAAGGCGAAGAAGAAGCTGCTGACCACGACCACGCCGGTGGCGCTCGGCGTCGACGTGACGCCGCATCTGACCACGCTGAAGGTGGTGGAGCCGCCGAAGCGCAAGGGCGGCGGCAAGGTCGCCGATGTCAAGGAACTCGTTGCGAAGTTGCGCACCGAGGCGAAGGTTATCGCCTGAATCTATCCAAACGATCATGACCATTCTCGTAATAGCAGAACACGACCACGCGTCCCTCAAATCGTCGACCGCGCACGCTGTCACGGCGGCCTCGAAGCTGGGCACCGACATCCACGTCCTCGTGGCGGGGCACAACGCCCAGGGTGCTGCCCAGGCGGCAACGCAGTTGGCCGGCGTCGGCAAGGTGCTCTTGGCGGATGCGCAGCATCTGGCGGCGCCAACGGCCGAAAACGTCGCCGCGACCGCGCTGTCGCTGCTCCCCGGTGGCTATACGCACGTCGTCATGGCGGCCACGGGGTTCGGCAAGCACATCTCGCCGCGCATCGCCGCGAAGCTCGACGTGGCGCAAGTGTCGGAAGTGACGGCCATCGAGTCGGCGGACACATTTGTTCGGCCCATCTACGCGGGCAACGCCTTCGCGACGGTGCAGTCGAAGGACCCGGTCAAGGTGTTGACAGTGCGCACGACGGCGTTCGACAGCGCCGGCGCGGGTGGTGGCGGCACCGTCGAGAGCATCGCGGCGGCCCCCGACAGCGGATTGTCGCGGGTGACGGGGCAGGAGATCACGCAGTCGGCGCGGCCGGAACTGACCAGCGCGCGCATCGTGATATCCGGCGGTCGCGGTCTCGGCAGCGGCGAGAACTTCAAGATGCTGGAGGCACTGGCGGACAAGTTGAACGCCGCGCTGGGCGCCTCGCGCGCGGCGGTCGACGCCGGTTACGTTCCCAACGATTACCAGGTCGGGCAGACCGGCAAGATCGTGGCGCCCGACCTGTACATTGCCATCGGCATCTCGGGGGCGATCCAGCATCTGGCCGGCATGAAGGACAGCAAGGTGATCGTCGCGATCAACAAGGATCCGGAAGCGCCGATCTTCCAGATCGCCGACTATGGTCTGGTCGGCGACCTGTTCGAGTTGGTCCCGCAGTTCACCGCCGAACTCGGGTAGCCGCCGCGGGGCGCTCGGTCCGCCCAGACGCTCATTAGAACGTTTCGTCTAGCGGCGGGATCGTACGCTATTGCTTTCCGTCCACCCTTCCAGGCTGACCCCATGAGCATCTATCACGCCCCGCTGGACGAATTTCAGTTCGTGATGAACGAGTTGGCCGGTCTCGAACAGGTATCGAAACTACCCGGTTTCGAGGACGCATCCCCGGATACGGTGACCGCGATCCTGGACGAGGCCGCGAAGTTCGCGACCAACGTGCTCGACCCGCTGAACGCGGCGGGCGATCGCGAAGGTGCCAAGTGGTTCGAGGGCGGCACCGTCACGACGCCGGCAGGATTCAAGGATGCCTACGAGCAATATTGCGCCAACGGCTGGAACGGCCTGACGAAGAGTCCGGAGTACGGCGGGCAGGGCTTGCCGCAGCTCGTGGCGACCGCGGTCGAGGAAATGTGGCACGCTGCGAACCTCGCCTTCGACCTTTGCCCGCTGCTGACGCAGGGTGCGATCGAGGCGATCGAGCTGCGGGGCTCGGACGCGCTGAAGGAAAAATTCCTGCCCAAGATGGTCGCCGGGACGTGGACGGGGACGATGAACCTGACCGAACCGCAGGCGGGCTCGGATCTGGCCGCCGTGCGCACGCGCGCGGTGCCGCAGGGCGACGGCAGCTACAAGCTCTTCGGACAGAAAATCTTCATCACGTTCGGCGAGCACGATTACACCGAGAACATCGTGCACCTGGTACTGGCACGCACGCCGGACGCGCCGGAGGGCGTGAAGGGCATTTCGCTGTTCGTGGTGCCGAAATTCATCGTCAACGCCGACGGTTCGCTGGGCGCGCGCAATGACGTCCATTGCGTGTCGATCGAACACAAGCTCGGCATTCACGCGAGCCCGACGGCCGTGCTGGCGTACGGCGACAAGGGTGGCGCGGTCGGCTATCTCGTCGGCGAGGAGAACCGCGGCCTCGAGTACATGTTCATCATGATGAACCTGGCGCGCTTCTCGGTCGGCCTCGAAGGCGTCGGCATCTCGGAGCGGGCGTACCAGCGCGCGGTCGCGTATGCCCGCGACCGCGTACAGGGCAAGGCGGTCGGTGTCGAAGGGGCCGCCAAGACCGGCGCGATCATCGACCATCCGGACATCCGCCGCATGCTGATGACGATGCGCGGGTATACCGAAGCGACACGGGCGGTGGCCTACGTCACGGCGGCGGCGCTCGACAACGCCGCGAACAACCCGGACGCCGCGGCGCGCGCGAAGGCGCAGGCATTCGCCGATTTCATGATCCCGATCGTCAAGGGCTGGTCGACGGAAGTGGCGCAGGAGGTCACGTCGCTCGGCCTCCAGGTGCACGGCGGCATGGGGTTCATCGAGGAAACCGGCGCCGCGCAGCATGTCCGCGACGCGCGGATCATCACGATCTACGAAGGCACGACGGGCATCCAGGCCAACGACCTCATCGGACGCAAGACGGCGCGCGACGGCGGGGCCGTCGCGCGCGCGGTGGCTGCCGAAATCGACAAGGTGGCGGCACGGCTCGCGGCGCGCAGCGAACCGGCGTTGCAGGCGATCGGCGTGCAGCTCGCCGCGGCGACCGCCGATTTGCAGGGCGCGGTGGAATGGATGGTTCCCGCATACGGCCAACACACGCGGGCCGCGCATGCCGTCGCGGTCGCTTACCTCAAGCTCTGGGGCCTCGCGGCAGGCGGCTGGCAGATGGGCCGCGCTGCGCTGATCGCGGCCGATCATGTTGCGGCGGGCACGGGGAACGCGAAGTATCTGCACGCGAAGATCGCCACCGCGCGCTTCTACGCGGATTGCCTGCTGCCGCAGGCGTCGGCGTTCGCGCACACGATCATCCACGGCAGCGAAAGCGCGCTGGGACTCGAGGTGGACGCGTTCTGACGCAGGCGGGGCGCGCGCGCCGCCGCGTGCCTCGCGACAGGTTCGCCGGATGGTCGATGGCCGCCTGCCCGGCCGCTGGCCAGGTCCTGGGCGATGCGCCCGCCTACACGACGCGGACGCTTTCCGAAGTCCCGAACGCGCAGGCGATTCGGGCGCGAATCTGGTCGCCGCGCCTGTCCGACGGTTATGTGCCGCAGGGTGTCGCCGCCGGCGATGGGTACCTGTGGGTCGCCGCGTATCGCAGCGTCGATCCCCGGCAGGACAAGGGACCGTGCCGCGTCTTCCAGGTCGATCCGACCGATGGCGGAGTGGCCGGCCAGTTCGACCTGCCCGCAAGTTGCGGCCATGCGGGCGGGATCGCGCACACGGGCAATCGTTACCTCGATGTCGCCGATACCCGACGCCTCGTTCGCATCGATACGCAGGCAGCGCTTGTCCTCGGGCGCTGCGAGCCGCTCGCCTGCACTGAAGTGGCGCTGAACGGCATGCTCCGTGGCTCGGCGTTGGCTTATCGTCAGGGTATTCTGTGGTTGGCGGCATACACCAACGCCGCCAATGGAACCGGACGCCTCTGGCAGGTGTCCGAGGCATCGCTTGATGGCGCTGATCGCCGATGGTGGCGGCGCAATCGACGGACGTGCAGCGGATCGCGAGCTGCCAATTGCCACACAAACGCAAGGCGCGGCCGTGGCCGCGGATGGCTCGTTATGGCTTACGCAAAGCAATGGCAGGTCCGGACAGCTGCAGAGACTGGATGCACGGACGGGACGAGTGCTGGCCACATGGCCGATGCCCGCCGGGCATCGAGGACATCGAGTTCGCGCCGGATGGCCGTCTGTGGGCGGTCTCGGAGGCGGGCTCGCAGCGCTGGAACGCCTGGCCGAGTTTCTTCCCGGTTGTCTTCTCGCTCGACGTCGACGCCGACGCGCTAGTCCGCGTCCTCGAGCAACGGGATGCCGAAGATCGTGGCCACGCGCCCTCGTTTCCCGGGCATTCGTCGCGCGACGCAAGCGATGGGGCTGTTCGTGGCGGTGGTCGCCGCCGGCGCGCACGCCCAGACCGGATGGGTGGTTCCTCCGTTGCCCGCCGGCCCCTATGCGGTGGCGTGCAGCAACGTCGACCAGGATTTCTCGCGCATGCGGGCGGGCGAGACGGCTCAGGAATACTGGGAGGGGCTCCCCAAGGACGGTCGGTCGCGGTACCTGACCGACCTCCTGATCGACCCGGGTCACTCGCACATCGTGACCCGAGCGCTTCCGGCGGACTCCACGCTGTTCGGACCCTTCGCCGGGAGCACGTTCACGTATGCCTACCTGATCTGCTATCCGACCGATGCTTCGAACACCCGCGCGGACTTCGTGCTTCCGGACGGGCCCGTGGTGCCGCGGATGCAGCGTGGCGCGGAAGCGCCGATCTTTCCTGCGGGCAGCGGCCGGTTCCCGGTGATGCTCTACGGGCATGGCCTGTCCGGAAGCCCGCTCTCCGACGGCTACGTCGATTCGATCAAGGACATGGCGAGCCACGGCTACGTGGTCATCGCGGCCTTCCACGGCGATCTGCGCTTTGCGGATCTCGACCTCGACAGTTTCGCCGATGCCATCTACGCGCTGCTGCACTTCAAGACCTTCATCGCCATGCAGTCGGCGCGCCCGATCTCGATGTCGTGGGCGCTGGACATCGTGCTCGACCACCCGGACTTCCGCGACCACATCGACGCCAACAAGGTCGTCGGTTTCGGCGCGAGCATGGGCGGCGAGGCGATGATGCTGATGGCGGGGGCGGCGCTGACGACCTCGTTGGGCCAGTCGTCGACGCAGGTGACCAAGGATCCGCGGCTCAAGGCTGCGGTCGGCTACGTGCCGTACTTCGGCATCGACGTGTACCCGGCTTTCGGGCGCGATCTCAAGGGACTCGACAACGTCGACGATGCCGTTTCTGGCGATCAGCGGCACGGCGGACAAGACGGCGCCCATCACGACGGTGGAACGCGGCATTTCGCGCCTCAAGAGCACGCGGCAACTGGTGGCGCTGAACGGTGTGCGGCATGAGTACGACCTGCCATCCACGAACGACATCAATACGTGGACGCATACGTTCCTGGCGGGCCAGCTTTCGGGCGATCCGGTCCTGCGCGCCGCCAGCGCGCGCATGGAAGCGGTGGCCGGCGGGGGCGACGACAGCGAGCGCATCGATTACATGGCGCCGACGTCCGTGCAGGTGAATGCGTCCGGCACACCGGTCGAGGCGATCGTCGTCGAGTATTACAACGCCGCGCTCAATCATTTCTTCATCACGGCGGAGAGCGCGGAGCAGGCGATGCTCGATGCCGGCATCGTGGTGCCGGGCTGGGCCCGCACCGGCTACCAGTTCAAGGTGCGGCCGGCCGACGCGACGATCGGCCTCGCCGCGTGCCGGTTCTTCGGCACGCCGCCGCTCGGACCGAATTCTCACTTCTTCACGATCGACGGCGCGGAGTGCGCGAAGGTCAAGGCCAATCCGCTGTGGACGTACGAAGGCCTCGCGTTCCTCGCCGATCCCCCGACGGCGGGCGATTGCGCGGCCGACCGCATCCCCGTGATCCGCCTCTACAACAACGGCATGGGCGGGCAGGCCAACCATCGCTTCACGACCAGCCGCAGCGAATCCCGCGCGATGCAGGCCAACGGATGGATCATCGAAGGCAACGTGATGTGCGCGATTCCCTGACCGGGGTGCATCAGTCGATCGACACGCGCTCGATCCACATCAGCTCGCATGCGCCGTCGCCGGTATCGTCGCGGCGCAGCGAGGTGTTCCAGCTGAAGCCGCCGGGCCCGCGCACGTCGACCAGATAGCCGGTCAGCGTGACCACCTGGCCCGGCCGCAGCTTGCGCAGCCGGCTCTCCACGTCGTCGTCGGCCGGAATCGCATGCACCTGCGCGGCATGCGCGATCGTGTCGCGCGGCGTAAGCGGAAAGGTCGTCCAGTCCGTCGGCTTCCAGAACAGGAAGCGTCCCATCTGCGAGAATTCCAGCTGGTCGACGATGCGGGTGTCGGACATCGGCCCCCAACCGAGTCCCAGGTCGACCGGCGCCAGGCTGGCGCCGCCGTCGATGCGGTAGATTTCCTTGCGCAGCACGCGCGCGGTGATCGTGTATTGCGCGCGCGCATGGAACGTGTGGTCCTTGGCCGAGAACACGGTCGGGACGTCGAGCTCGCGCTGAACCGGTTCGGCGGCGACGACGATGCCTGGCGGCACGCGGACGTGGCGTTCGCGGCTCCACCAGTTCCAGGCGCCGAAAAGGCTCGCCACCACCAGCAGGATGACGACCCGGTTCATCGCGCTGCAGTCAAAGGCGGTATCGCCACGACGCCATGCGGCGCGAGCGCGACGCCGACCTCGCTGCCGATGGCGAGCGGTCGGTCGACCGCCGTGGAAATGACGAACAACTCGCCGACCGGCGTGTCGAGCGTGTACTCCATGAGTCCGCCGAGGTAGGCGGCCTTGCGCACGGTAGCGCGCAACGGCAGGCGCACGTCGTCCAGCAGCATGATCGCCTCCGGCCGTATCGACAGCTCGACATCGCCGTCGGGCAATCCACGATGCGGCAGATCGAGCGTGATGCCGCCGAGGAGCACGTCCGCACGCAGCGCGTCGCGCCGCCGCAACACGCCACGGACCCGATTGGCGTCGCCCATGAAGCTCGCGACAAACGGATCGCGCGGCTGCTCATAGAGCTCGCGCGGTGCGCCTTCCTGCGCGATCGTCGCCTTGTTCATCACGATGATGCGGTCGGACACCGCCATCGCCTCGGCCTGGTCGTGCGTCACGTACACGACGGTGAGGGCCAGCCGCTGCTGCAGTTCGCGGATCTCCCCGCGCATCTGGCGGCGCAGCCGGGCGTCGAGGTTGGACAACGGTTCGTCGAACAACAGCACTGCCGGCTCGAGCACCAGTGCGCGTGCCACGGCCACGCGCTGTTGCTGGCCACCCGACAGCTCCGACGGCAAGCGCGCGTCGAAGCCGGCGAGGCCGACGGTGTCGAGCGCCGCGCGGGCGCGCTCGTCGCCGAGCGCGCGGCAGAGCACGTCGAGGCCGTAGCGGACGTTCTCCAGCACCGACATGTGCGGGAACAGCGCGTAGCTCTGGAAGACCATCGACACGTCGCGTTCGGACGCGGCACCTGCGACACGTCCTGGCCGCCGATCCGGATCGTCCCCGCGCTCGGCAACTCCAGTCCGGCGATGAGGCGCAGCGTCGTCGTCTTGCCGCAGCCCGACGGCCCGAGCAGCGTGACGAGCGTACCGGCGGCGATCGTGAACGAGATGTCGCGCACGGCGGCGACATCGCCGTACATCTTGGTGACGTGCTCGAGTTCGATCGAGGCAGCTTTCATCGCGGGACCTAGCCTTGCCTCAAGCGGCGGTACCCGGCAGTTGCGCGACGCCGGCCGGCGCGATGTCCGCGCCCACTGCCCGCCGTCCGAGCCGCCGTTCGCCGACCAGGCGCTGGATCAGCCAGATGACGACGAGCATCAGCACGATCAACACCGAGCTGTAGGCGATCGCGACGCCATAGTCGCCGTTGACGACGCGATTGATGATGTAGGTCGTCGCCCATTCGTACTCGGCGGAGACGAGGAAGATCACGGCGGAAACGGTGGTCATCGCGCGCACGAAGCTGTAGACCAGCGCCGCCACCACGGCGGGCTTGAGCAGCGGCAGGAGGATGCGGCGCAGCGTGGTCATGCCGCGCGCGCCGAGCGTGTTCGACGCCTCGTCCAGGCTCCGGTCGATCTGCGCCATCGATGCCATGCCCGCGCGCACGCCCACCGGCATGTTGCGGAACACGTTGCAGACGACGAGGATGATCGCCGTGCCGGTGATCTCGATCGGTGGGACGTTGAAGGCGAGGATGTACGACACGCCGATCACGGTACCCGGAATCGCGAACGAAAGCATCGTGCCGAACTCGAACGCACCCTGGCCCACGAACTTCTGGCGCGTCAGCAGGTAGGCCGTCAGGATGCCCAGGCCCGCCGTGATCGGCGCGGCGATCGCCGACAGCTTGACCGTCGTCCAGAACGAGCTCCATGCGGCGCCGGCCCAGATGAGGCCATGCGGCCCCCACTCGAGACCGAAGGCCTTCACGTAATGCTCGAGCGTCGGCGTGTAGTCGCGGCCCCAGGTCTCGACGAAGCCGCCGACGAGCGCCATCGCGTAGATCACGATGGTCATGGCGGCCCATGGCAACGCGATGCCGTAACAGATGCGGCGCACGCCGTCGGGCAGCGGGATCGGCAGGCCGCCGTCGCCCTTGCCCGCCATCGCCGTGTAGACCTTGCCGCCGAGCACGCGGCGCTGCACGAGGAAGGCGCCCAGCGCGAAGGCGAGCAGGACGATCCCCAGCGTGGCCGCGCGGCCCTGGTCGAGTTGCGCGCCGACTCCCGGCACGCCGCGTATATTCATGCATCGTGAGGGGGGGGCAACCACGGTGCGCACTGGCTCCACCTGTACGGGAGCCGATCGATGACGCAACGCATTCGACTGGGAATCGACCTGGGCGGCACCAAGATCGAGATCGTCGCGCTGGATGGCGACGGTGCCGAACGGCTGCGTCGGCGCGTGCCGACGCCGCAGGGCGACTATGACGGCACCCTCGCGGCGATTGCGGGGCTGGTCGCGGATGCGGAGCGCACGCTGGGCATGGCCGAAGGCGCGGCGTCCATCGGCGTCGGCACGCCCGGTTCGCTGTCGCGGGCCACGGGACTGCTCCGCGGATCGAACTCGGTCTGCCTGAACGGCCGTCCGTTCCGGACCGATCTCGAAGCCCGAGTCGGCCGCGCGATCCGCATCAGCAACGACGCCAATTGCTTCGCGTTGAGCGAAGCCGTGGACGGTGCCGGCGCCGGCCAGCGCATCGTGTTCGGGGCGATCCTGGGCACCGGCGTCGGCGCCGGCATCGTCATCGACGGCCAGGTGCTGGACGGCTGCAACGCCATCGCCGGCGAATGGGGCCACAATCCGCTGCCATGGCCGCGCGACGACGAGCGTCCGGGCGCCGCGTGCTACTGCGGACGCTGCGGCTGCATCGAGACCTGGGTGTCGGGCCCGGGATTCGAACGCGACCACCGGGACCATGCCGGGCAAACGCTTCCGACGGCGGAAATCGTTGCGCGGGCGACGGCCGCCGACGCCGCCTGCGACGCGTCGCTCGAACGCTATGCCGAGCGGCTCGCCCGCTCGCTGGCGCACGTCATCAACATCCTCGACCCCGATGTCATCGTGCTCGGCGGCGGCATGTCGAACGTCGAGCGGCTGTACGCGAGGGTGCCGGCGCTGTGGGGCCCGTGGATATTCTCCGACCGCGTCGACACGCGGCTCGTGCGCAATGCCCACGGGGATTCGGGCGGCGTCCGCGGCGCGGCGTGGCTATGGCCCGCGTGACGCGCTACATCGACGTGTAGTTCGGTCCGCCGCCGCCCTCGGGCGTCACCCAACGGATGTTCTGTTTCGGGTCCTTGATGTCGCAGGTCTTGCAGTGCACGCAGTTCTGCGCGTTGATCTGCAGCCGCTTCGCGGCGGGTGCCGGCGCCTGTCCCGGCGCCGCAGGTTCGGCATCCACGAATTCGTAGACGCCGGCCGGGCAATAGAACGCCTCCGGGCCATCGTACAGGCGAAGGTTCACGGCGACGGGGAGCGCCGGGTCGCGCAACTGCAGATGACTGGGCTGATCTTCCACGTGGTTGGTGTTCGACAGGAACACGGACGACAACTTGTCGAACGTGACGACGCCGTCGTACTTCGGGTATTCGATGCGGGGCATCGCGGCCGCCGGCCGCAGCGATTCATGATCGGGCCCGCCGTGACGCAGCGTCCACGGGGCGAGCGCGCCCAGCCCCAGATCGTTGAGCCACATGTGCGCGCCGCCGTGCAGCGAACCCAGCCACATCCCCCATTTCAGGCCCGGCTTCACGTTGCGCACCTTGTAGAGGTCCTCGTATACCCACGACTTCTTCCAGGCGTCGCCGTAGTCCGCGAGTTCGTCGTGCGCCCGGCCGGCAGCGAGCGCGGCGAACGCCGACTCCGCCGCCAGCATGCCGGTCTTCATCGCGTTGTGGCTGCCCTTGATCCGCGGCAGGTTCACGAAGCCGGCCGCGCAACCGATCAGCGCGCCTCCCGGAAACATGAGCTTCGGCACCGATTGCAGGCCGCCTTCGTTGATGGCGCGCGCACCATAGGCAAGCCTCTTGCCGCCGTCGAACGTCGGCCGGATCGCAGGATGCGTCTTGAAGCGCTGGAACTCGTCGTAAGGCGACAGGTGCGGATTCTCGTAGTTCAGGTGCACGACGAACCCGACGGCGACCAGGCCGTCGTCCAGGTGATACAGGAACGAACCCCCACCCGTATCGGAATCGAGCGGCCAGCCCTGGCTATGGACGACGAGGCCCTTCTGGTGCTTGTCCGGCGCGACCTGCCACAGCTCCTTGATGCCGATTCCGTACTTCTGGGGCTCGACGCCGTCGCGCAGGTTGAATCTTTTCATGATCTCCTGCGCCAGCGAGCCGCGCGCCCCCTCGGCGAACAGCGTGTACCTGGCGTGCAGCTCCATGCCCGGCTGGTAGTCGGCCTTGTGCGTGCCGTCGCGGGCGACGCCCATGTCCCCGGTCGCCACCCCACGAACCGCGCCGTTGTCGTCGACAAGGATCTCGGCGGCCGGAAACCCCGGGTAGATCTCCACGCCCAGCGCTTCGGCCTGCTGCGCGAGCCAGCGGCAGACATTGCCGAGGCTCACGATGAAATTGCCGTGGTTGTTCATCAGCGGCGGCAGCGTCCAGGCCGGCGCGCGGTACGCCTTCTCCGCCGTGAGCAGCAGGAAGCGGTCTTCGGTGACCGGCGTGGTGATCGGCGCGCCCCTGGCCTGCCAGTCCGGCAGCAGCTCGTTCAGCGCCTTGGGGTCGATGACTGCGCCGGAAAGGATGTGCGCGCCGACTTCCGACCCCTTTTCGAGGATGCAGACGGACACCTCGCGCTTGTGCTCGGCCGCGAGCTGTTTCAGCCGGATCGCGGCCGCGAGGCCCGACGGGCCGCCGCCGACGATCACGACGTCGTATTCCATGGCTTCGCGGGTCATTCGATACCTCTTGTTCCAGTGGGTGGCATGCCGGTGCGACAACCACCCATTATAATTGCCGCGTGATTGCGGACGAAGCTTCAAGGCACATCGCGGGCGCGACGGCGGTCGATTGCGGGCCGGTCCGCCGCTTCGCAACTCCGCAGGCGCACGCGGCGGCGCGCGAGGCTTCGCCGCAATTGCCCAGGACTTGAGATGAAGCCATCGCGTCTCCTCGTGCACACATCGCTCCAGCCCATGCGCTGGGGCGACATGGACGCGCTCGGCCATATCAACAACACCGTGTACTTCCGCTACATGGAACAGGCGCGCATCGAGTGGCTGTTCGCGCAGGCTGCCGGCGGCGTCTACGGCACGGGACAGGGGCCGGTGATCGTCAATGCGAGCTGCAACTTCCTGCTGCCGCTCGTCTATCCGGGCGACGTCGAGGTGCGCATGTACCTGTCGCACCCGGGCCGGTCGAGCGTGGCCAGCCACTACGAAATTCTCGCGAATGGAAGGACCTACGCCGATGGCGCCGCCAAGATTGTCTGGATCGATCTCGCGAGCGGGCGGCCGACGCCGTTGCCCGAACGGATCGTCGCGCAATTACGTCAAGCAGCCTGATCGATGACGACGAGCAGCAAACTCTGGGAGCCGTCGGCGGAGCGTGTCGCACAGGCGAACCTCACGTCGTTCGCCGCGTTGATCGAGGCGCGGCACGGCGTCGACGTCGACACCTATGCCAAGCTGTGGCAGTGGTCGATCGACCACAAGTGGGATTTCTGGCGCGAGATGTGGACGTATGGCGGCGTGCTGGGCGAGTCCGGCGATCGCGTGCTGCTCGATGCCGACCGCATGCCCGGTGCGCGCTGGTTTCCGGACGCGAAACTCAACTTCGCGCAGAACCTGCTCGAGCGGCGAGCCGCCGACGACGACGGCGATTCGCTGGTGTTCTGGGGCGAGGACAAGCTGCGCCGCTCGGTGTCGCACGCCGAGCTGCACGCGCTGACGTCGCGCGTGGCGGCCGCGCTCGACGCGCAGGGCATCGCCGCCGGCGACCGCGTCGCGGCGTACATGCCCAACATGCCCGAGACGATCATGGCGATGCTCGGCGCGACATCGCGCGGCGCCATCTGGTCGTCGTGTTCGCCCGATTTCGGCGTGCAGGGCGTGCTGGACCGCTTCGGCCAGATCGAGCCGCGCATCCTCTTCACCGTCGACGGGTACTGGTACAACGGCAAGGCCGTATCGATCATGGACAAGGTGAGCGCGATCGTCGCCAGGCTGCCTTCGATCGAGCGCGTCGTCGTGTATCCCTACCTGCAGCAGACGTCCGGCGCGGCGGACGACCTGTCGGGCGTTCGCAACGCGTTGCCGTGGGACGTGTGGCTCGCGCCGTTCCTCGCCGGGACCGCTCGACTATCCGCTGCTGCCGTTCGACCATCCGCTGTACATCCTCTATTCGTCCGGGACGACGGGCGTGCCCAAGTGCATCGTGCACGGCGCCGGCGGCACGCTGCTCCAGCATCTGAAGGAGCACCTGCTGCACGGCGACGTCAAGGCCAAGGATCGGCTTTTCTATTTCACGACCTGCGGCTGGATGATGTGGAACTGGCTGGTCACCGGGCTGGCCACGCGCTCCACGCTGCTGCTGTACGACGGCTCGCCGTTCATCGACCGCGGGCGCATCCTGTGGGAGTTCGCGGACAAGGAGAAGATGACGCATTTCGGCACGTCGGCGAAATACATCGACGCGCAGAAGAAGATCGCGCTGGTGCCGCGCAAGGACTGGAGCCTCGCCTCCATCCGCTCGATCTTCTCCACCGGCAGCCCGCTGGCGCCGGAGAGCTTCGACTACGTCTACCAGTGCGTGAAGGACGACGTGCATCTCGCGTCGATCTCGGGAGGCACCGACATCGTGTCCTGTTTCGCGCTGGGCGCGCCGACGCTGCCGGTGTGGCGCGGCGAGCTGCAGTGTCGCGGCCTGGGCATGGATGTCGACGTCTACGACGAGCAGGGACATCCGGTGGTCGAGGGAAAAGGGCGAACTCGTCTGCAAGTCGCCCTTTCCGTCGATGCCGATCCGGTTCTGGAACGATCCGGACGGCGCGAAGTATCGCGCCGCCTATTTCGAGCGCTTTCCGGGCATCTGGTGTCATGGCGACTGGGTCGAGCTGACCGAGCACGACGGGCTCGTCATCTACGGCCGCTCCGACGCCACGCTGAATCCCGGGGGTGTGCGCATCGGCACCGCGGAGATCTACCGGCAGGTCGAGCAGATGCCGGAAATCGTCGAGAGCATCGTCATCGGCCAGGACTGGCCGCCGGGCGAGGTCGGCGACGTGCGCGTCGTGCTGTTCGTGAAACTGCAGGATGGCCTGGCGCTCGACGACGCGCTGACCGATCGCATCAAGGCGCACATCCGCGCGCACACGACGCCACGCCACGTGCCGGCGAAGGTCGTCCAGGTCTCCGACATTCCGCGGACGAAGAGTGGCAAGATCGTCGAGCTTGCCGTGCGCAACGTCGTGCATGGGCTCGACGTGCGCAATCTCGAGGCGCTCGCCAATCCGGAAGCGCTCGAGCAGTATCGCGATCGCCTCGAACTCAAGAGCTGATCGACAGGGCACCGACGATCTTGATCCACGAAGCGCACGGAAGGCGCACGGTCACGGCAAATCCATCCCGGCTGACGCGGATCGGGCGTCGTGCGCCGCGCCCTTCGCGTTCGCCATCGTGAATACCTTGCCTGCCGCATGGATCCCGTCATGTTGATCGACGCCGCGCGTTCGACGCTTCTCGTCGTCGATCTGCAGACGCGGATGGTGCCGGCCGTGGCCGACCAGGACGCGGTGATCTTCAACGCGACGTGGCTGATCCGCGCCGCGCAGAAGCTCGGCGTGCCGGTCGCGGCGGTGGAGCAGTATCCGCAGGGGCTGGGGCCGCTCGTGCCCGCGGTGCGCGAACTGCTTCCGGCGACATCGATTGCCGCCAAGAACCACTTTTCGTGCGTCGCGGCGCGCTGCCTGTCCGGACTGCCCGGCAGCGAGCGCGCGCAGATCGTGCTGCTCGGCGCCGAAACGCACGTCTGCGTGCTGCAGTCGGCGCTCGGGTTGCTGGCGGAGGGCAAGGAAGTGTTCGTCGTCGCCGATGCGACCGCCTCGCGGCGCGCGCTCGACCGCGATGTCGCGCTGGCCCGCATGCGCGACGAAGGCGTGCGCATCGTGACGCGCGAGATGGTGGTGTTCGAATGGCTGCGGGAGGCGGGGACGCCGCTCTTTCGCGAGATCAACAAGGAATTCCTGCGCTAAGGCCGGCGCGCCATGCCATGAGCTTCGTCGCCATCCTCGTCGCGCTCGGTCTCGAGCAATGGCGCGCGTTCGACTGGCGCGCCGGCGTCGAGCGCGCCTTCGTTCGCTACGCGCGCACGCTCGAGCGCAAGTTCAACGGCGGCACGCAGCGCCATGGCGTCTATGCCGCGCTGGCGGCGGTCGTGCCGCCGGTCGCGCTGGCCGCCGCCGTGTTCTGGCTGGCCGATGCCGTGCATCCGCTGGCGGGGCTGCTCGTCAACGTGGTGGTCCTCTATTTCCTGATGGGCTTTCGCCGGTTCAGCCATGCGATCTCGACCATCGTGGCCGCGTTGCAGGCGGGCGATCTCGTGGCGGCGCGGCGCGCGCTCGGGGCGTGGCGCGGCGGCTCGACGGCGGACCTGGCAAGCGGCGACATTGCGCGCCTGGCGATCGAACGCGGACTGGTCGACGCGTATCGGCAGGTATTCGCCGTGCTGTTCTGGTTCGTCGTGCTGCCCGGACCGGCCGGGGCGGTGCTCTACCGCGCGGCCGCGCTGCTCGCCGGCGAATGGAAGGGGCCGGTGCCGGGCATCGAGCCGTCGCCGCTCGTCCAGTCGCGCAGCGAGTTCGGCCGGCCCGCGCGCACGCTCCTTGCGCTGCTCGACTGGATTCCCGTGCGCCTGACGGCGCTTTCCTTTGCCGTCGTCGGCGACTTCGAGGATGCCGTGGCGTGCTGGCGAACGCAGGCAGACCGCTGGGCGACGCAGGAAGGCGGCATGGCGATCGGCATCCTGCTTGCGGCCGGCGGCGGCGCGCTCGGTGTCCAGCTCGGCGGCATGTTGCCTTCGCTGTCCGGCGATCCCGACGTGCGGCCGGAACTCGGCCTGGGCGATCCCGTCGAGCCCGATGTGTTGCCGTCGGCGGTGGGCCTCGTCTGGCGCGCGCTGGTGCTGTGGCTGCTGCTGATCCTGCTGCTGACGATCGCCAACCTCGCGCCTTGAAGGCGACCCGTCAGCGCGTCTTGCTGCGCGCGAACTCGGCTTCCCGCAGCAGCGCGTGCAGCAGCGCGAGCCGATGCGGCGCGATGCGCCCGGCGTCCACGGCCGCGGTGACGGCGCAGCCGGGCTCCTCGTCGTGGCGGCAGTCGCGAAAGCGGCAGTGGCCAAGATACGGGCGCATTTCGACAAAGGCCTCCGCGATGCGCGTCGGCTCGAGGTGCGCGAGCCCGAACACCTTCATTCCCGGCGAATCGACGATCCACGTGTCGGCGGACGAGCGCCGGCAGCGGATACAGCGTCGTCGACGTGGTGGTGTGGCGACCGCTGCGCAGCGAGTCGGAGACGTCGGAGGTGCGCACGCCGGCATCGGGCAGCAGCGTATTGATCAGCGTGGATTTGCCCATCCCCGATTGGCCGACCAGCACCGTGCGCTGGCCGGTGAGCCAGGGGAGGGCGGGCGCGGCATCCTGTCGCGCCGCGAACTCGACTACGGAATAGCCGAGCGCCACGATCGGCGCGAGGCGCGTGCGCAGGTGCGCGAACTCGGGCAGGTCGGCCTTGTTGGCGAACAGCACGAAGCGGCACTGCGCACTCTCGGCGGCGATCATCCACCGGTGGATGAGTTCTTCGTCGAGCGAGATGTCCGGCGCCACCACGCCCGCGATCTGCGTGACGTTGGCCGCGACCAGCTTTTCCTTGAACGCGTCCGAGCGATAGATGAGATTGGTGCGCGGTGCGACCGCCTCGATCGCACCGCCGCCGGCCACGCGCACGATTTCCACCCGATCGCCGACGGCGATCAGCAGCGAGCGCCCTTTCAGCACGCAGGCGACGCGCTCGCCATCGGCCAGCGCGATGTCGAAATGGCGCCGATAGGCCGCCACGACGAGGCCGGGCGTCGTGGCAGGTGCTGCGGCGCGCGCTGCGGGGCGCGTCAAGCGAACAGGCGCTCGGCCTTGGCCGCGCAGATGACGTCGTTGAGCGTGACGCCGCCGGCATCGTGCGTCGAGAACGTCACGACGCACCGCGAATAGGCGACGGCGAGGTCCGGATGGTGGTCCTCGCGATGCGCGATCCACGCCAGCGCATTCACGAAGGCGATCGTCTCGTGATAGTTCGCGAACGGGTATTCGCGGACGATGCCATCGCCGGCCTCCGTCCAGCCGGCGAGCGTCACGAGATGCGCGGCCAGCTCGTCCGCGGACAGCCGCGGCGCGCCGCGGCGGCAGCGCATCGACGCCAGCGCCAGCAGTCGGGTGCCGAGCGCGGGTGGCGCGGCGTCGGTTGCGCCACTCATGGCTTGAACTTGTAGTACTGCTCGTTCAGATACGCGGCCACGTGTTCCTCTTCGTCGGGGAAGTAGCCCGCCTTCAATTCGACGTTGCAGTACCGGACCTGCGCGAGAAGCTGCGCGGGCGTGCGCACTTTGCGGTCGGCGCGCGTATAGATCGTCGTCGCGCTGCCGAACTGCCGTTCGTGGCACGCGA
The DNA here is from genome assembly GCA_963823475.1 of uncultured beta proteobacterium. Taxonomy (GTDB): domain Bacteria; phylum Pseudomonadota; class Gammaproteobacteria; order Burkholderiales; family Casimicrobiaceae; genus VBCG01. Next base: position 176,896 of record CAWGLS010000009.1, on the reverse strand, counting down.
CGCAGTCCTTGTCGGCCAGCGGCTTGCCGGCCCTGGCGTCGCCGTTGTGCAGCGGCGGCGGCTGCTGCGCGAAGGCCGCGGCAGCCAGCAGCGTCGCGATGCCGGCGGCCGAACGCGATGCGCAGCGGCGGCGGGATGACGCTCATGCCGCCAGCGGTAGCGTGTCGCGGCTGGCCAGCGCCTCGATGTGCGCGATGCGTACGGCGGCCGGCGGATGCGAATCGTAGAACGCCGAGTGCAGCGGGTCGGGCGTCAGCGTCGCCGCATTGTCTTCGTACAGCTTGACCAGCGCGAGCGTCAGCGCGGCCGCCGATGCATGCCGCGTCGCGAATGCGTCGGCCTCGAACTCGTGCCGCCGCGAGTAAAGCGCCGACAGCGGCTCGAGCACGAACGTGAACACCGGCAAGGCGAGCAGGAACAGCTCCAGCGCGACGCCCGGGCGGGCGAACGCGACCGGCAGCATGCTTTCGGGGATGCCGAGGCCGGTGTAGAACCACGGCGCGACGGCCATGAACGCCAGCAATGCGAGGATCGCCAGCGACAGCGCCGCCGACCACAGGATGCGCTTGGCGACGTGCTTCAGCTTGTAGTGACCGAGTTCGTGCGCCAGGACCGCTTCGACCTCGTCGGGCGCGAGGCGCAGCGAGCAGCGTATCGAAGAACACGATGCGCTTGGCCTTGCCGAAGCCCGTGAAGTACGCGTTGCCGTGGCCGGAGCGCTTCGAGCCGTCCATCACGTAGAGGCCCGCGCTGCGAAACCCGCAGCGGGCGAGGAGCATTTCCACGCGTTCGCGCGCGGGACTTTCGCCCATCGGCGTGAACTTGTTGAACAGTGGCGCGATCAGCGTCGGGTAGAGGACGAGGATCAGCACCTGGAACACCATCCACGCGCCCCACGCCCACAACCACCACAGCGGCCCCGCGACCCGCATCAGCCACAGGATCAGTATCAGCAACGGCAACCCCAGCACCACGGCCACCGCCAGGCCCTTCGCGAGATCGGCGAGCCACAGCGAGAGCGTCATGCGATTGAATCCGAACTGCTCCTCGATGCGGAACGTGTGCCACCACGAGAACGGCAGGTTGACGATACCGTAGATGATGCCGGCGACGGCGAACATCACCACGTCGCGCCACAGCAATCCGATCGGCAGCGCTTCGGTCCAGGCGACGATCGCGGCGAGGCCGCCGCCGAGCGTCATCGCCAGCAGCAGCGCCGCGTCGACGGCCGCATGCAGCATCGACAGCCGCTGCTTGGCCACCGTGTAGTCGGCCGCCTTCCGGTGGGCGCTGATGCCGATGCGCGCGGCGAACGCCGACGGCACGGTTTCGCGATGCGCGGAAACGTGGGTCATCTGCCGACGCGACAGCCATAACCGCACGCCGAGCGAGGCAGCGAGCGCCAGCGTGAACAGCGTGGTGAAGGCGACGGCGGTCAAAGTCGGGCGGCAGTCATGCGACAATCGGGGCTTCGATTCTACGCCACCGCCCATGCCCCAAGACGCTAACCACCTGATCTGGATCGACATGGAGATGACCGGGCTCGCCCCGGACCGCGACCGTATCATCGAAGTCGCGCTGGTCATCACCGACGCCAACCTCGTGACCGTGGCCGAAGCCCCTGTCTGGGTGGTTCATCAGGACGATGCGGTGCTTGACCGGCATGGACTCCTGGAACCAGGGCACGCACGGCAAGAGCGGGCTGGTCGCGAAGGTCAAGGCGTCGGCGCTCGACGAGAGCACCGTGGAGGCGCAGGCGCTCGCCTTCCTGCAGCAGCACGTGCCCGCCAAGGCCTCCCCGATGTGCGGCAACTCGATCTGCCAGGACCGGCGCTTTCTCGCGCGCTGGATGCCGCGGCTCGAGGACTGGTTTCACTACCGCAACCTCGACGTCTCGACGCTGAAGGAACTGTGCCGGCGCTGGCAGCCCGACCTCATGAAGGGCATTCCCAAGGAAGGGAAGCACGAGGCACTCGCCGATGTGTACGAGTCGATCGTCGAGTTGCAGGTACTACCGCGACAACTTCATCCGGACATGAGCCCGCCGGGCCGTCCCAAGGGCGAATACCGGAGTGCGCAGCACGAAGGTAGTCCAGTGAGCCCGCCGGGCCGTCCCAAGGGCCATTGCCCAATGCACCGGAGTGCGCAGCACGAAGGTAGTCCTGTGAGCGCGGCGGTCCCGCGCCCGGTGGCCATCGCGTCATGAAATTCTGCAGCCACTGCGGCTCCGACCGCCTCGAGTTGCGCGTTCCGGACGGCGACACCGTCCCCCGCTCGGTATGCGCGGCCTGCGGGACCATTCACTACCAGAACCCGAAGGTTGTCGTCGGCTGCCTGCCGGCGTGGGATGGGCAGGTGCTGCTGTGCAAACGGGCGATCGAGCCGCGACGCGGATTGTGGACCTTGCCCGCGGGGTTTCTCGAGAATGGCGAGACCGTCACCGCCGGCGCGATGCGCGAAACGGCGGAGGAGGCGAATGCCCGCGTCGAGATCGACGATCTCTACACGCTGATCAGCCTGCCGCAGATCAACCAGGTCTACATGATGTTTCGCGCCCGGCTCCTCGATCTCGATTTCGGGCCAGGGACGGAGAGCCTCGAGGTCGCGCTGGTCGCCGAAGCGGACATACCGTGGGAAGCGCTCGCGTTTCGCACGATCACGCGCACGCTGCGCAACTATTTCCTGGACCGCAAGAGCGGTCGCTTTCCGCTGCGCGTGTCGTCGTTCGAGCGGCGGCCGCCGCTGCCGCCGGACCTGCGCGGGGCGGGCTGACGGAATTGCAGGTGCATCTATCGGAGGTCGACGAAGTCCCGCACCGGAGCGGGTGCGCAGGATAGGGCGGAACGTAAGTAACCACGACGAGGCGCGGGGCCCTGGTGTTGGGGCGGATGGGCGCGCCTGGACCCGGGGATCCGTCCGCTGCGGCCGAGTGTGGTAAAAAGTACGCTGGTGGCATTCGGAGGTTGCGGTTGCCGCTCATCCAAGCCAGGAGGAGAGTTCCAAATGAAGCGAACATGTCGTGATGCCTTCGCCGCGATTGCATTGTGCGCCGTCGCCGTTATGCCGGCGGCCGCCCAGCAATTCATCAATATTCTCACCGGCGGTACCAGCGGCATCTATTACCCGATCGGTGTCGCCCTGTCGCAGGTCTACACGAAGGCCATTCCGGAAGCCAAGTCATCGGTGCAGGCCACCAAGGCTTCCGTGGAGAACCTCAACCTGTTGCAGGCGAGTCGTGGCGAGATCGCGTTGACGCTGGCGGACGCGCTGTCCGATGCGTGGAAAGGCAATGAGGAAGTGGGATTCAAGACACCCCTCAAGAAGCTGCGCGGGGTCTCCGGCGTGTATTCAAATTACATCCAGATCGTGGCCAGTGCCGATTCCGGAATCAAGACCCTCGCCGATCTGAAGGGCAAGCGAATCTCGGTGGGCGCGCCGAAATCGGGTACGGAACTCAACGCCCGCGCGATCCTCAACGCCGCAGGACTCAACTACAAGGACTTTGCCAAGGTGGAGTACCTGCCATTCGGCGAGTCCGTGGAACTCATCAAGAATCGGCAGTTGGACGTCACGCTCCAATCGGCCGGCCTGGGCGTGGCCTCGATTCGCGATCTGGCCACATCGGTCAAAATTGTCGTCGTGCCGATTCCGGCCGACGTGGTGGCGAAGGTCGGCGATGCGGCCTATCAGGCCGGCGTGATTCCAGCCGGCACCTATGACGGGCAGACGCAGGACACGCCCACGGCAATCATCCCGAATTTCCTGGTGACCCACGAGGGCGTTCCGGCCGAACTCGTCTACAAGATGACCAAGTCCATGTACGACAACCTCGACATGCTGGTCGCCGCGCACGCGGCCGCCAAGGCGATCAAGCTCGCTGACGCCGTCAAGGGCATGCCGGTTCCGTTGCACCCGGGCGCGGAGCGGTATTACAAGGAAAAGGGCCTGATCAAGTAGTCTTCGCAGCGAAACCGGCGCGGTCCCCGTGGCCGCGCGGTCCTTGTCACCCGCGCTCCGTTTCGCGAAAGACGCTCCATGGCCAAGGACATTTCACCTGCCGACGTGGACCCGGTGATGTTCGCCCCTGCGCGCCCGGCGGGTGCCGCGCGCATTATTTTCGCCATAGCCGTCGCATTCTCCGCGTATCAGGTGTACACGGCTGCCTTTGCTCCCCTATCAAGCGTGGTGATGCGCGCGCTGCACGTGAGCTTCCTGATGCTGCTCACGTTTGCGATGTTCCCGACGTTCGCGCGTGGTGGCAAACGCGCCGCGTGGCTCGGCTGGGTTCTGGGCCTGCTCGGGGTTGCGGTCGGCCTCTATCAATGGATATTTGAGGCGGACCTCGTCCAGCGCTCGGGCGACTTGACGACATCGGACTTCATCGTGGGCATCACGCTGATCGTGCTGGTATTCGAGGCGGCGCGCCGGATCATGGGTACGGCGCTGCCGACGATCTGTGCCGGGTTCCTGGCCTACGCGTTGTTCGGGCAATACCTGCCCGGCGTCCTCGCCCACAGGGGATTCGGCGCCGATCAGGTGATCAACCAGATGTCATTCGGTACCGAAGGCATCTATGGCATTCCGACCTACGTCTCGTCGACTTACATCTTCCTGTTCATACTGTTCGGGACCTTCCTCGAACAGGCGGGCATGATCAAGCTGTTCACCGATTTTTCGCTGGGGACCGTCGGTCACATGCGTGGGGGCCCCGCCAAGGTGGCGGTGATCGCCTCCGGGTTGATGGGTACGATCAACGGTTCCGGGGTCGCCAACGTCGTGACGACGGGACAGTTCACAATCCCGCTCATGAAACGCTTTGGTTACCGTGCCGACTTCGCCGGCGGCGTGGAGGCGACGTCCAGCATGGGTGGTCAGATCATGCCGCCGGTAATGGGTGCGGTGGCGTTCATCATGGCGGAGACCATCGGCGTACCCTACGTCGAAATCGTGAAGGCGGCGACCATTCCGGCGCTGCTGTACTTCGCCACGGCGTTCTGGATGGTGCACCTGGAGGCCGGGCGCCTGCACCTGCTGGGCCTGCCGAAGTCCGAGTGCCCCGATCCGTGGACGGCAGTCAGGAAAAGTTGGCACCTCATCCTGCCGCTGGCCGCCCTCGTGTACCTGTTGTTTTCGGGTTACACCCCGCTCTTCTCCGGCACGGTGGGACTGGCATTGACCGTCATCCTGATCTTCGGAATGGCGGTGGCGCTCCAGGTGTCGGGTCGGGCACTGCGCCTGCTCTTCTGGATCGTGCTGGGCCTGCTTGCGTCGGCTTTCTTCAAGTACGGGATCGGCGCGGTCCTGGCGGTCATCGGCCTGCTCGTCGCCGTCAACCTGTATGTCAAGGGTGGCCGCGCGGTGCTGAAGCTCGCGGTAAAAGGGATGGCCGAAGGCGCCAAGAACGCGCTGTCCGTCGGTGTGGCATGCGCGCTCGTCGGCGTGATCATTGGCGTCATGACGCTGACCGGGGCCGCCACGAGTTTCGGCGGATTTGTCATCCAACTGGGCCAGCACAGTCTGTTCCTTTCGCTGTTTCTGACGATGGTCACCTGCCTCGTCCTGGGGATGGGCATCCCCACGATTCCGAACTACATCATCACGAGTTCGCTGGCCGCTCCGGCATTGCTCGCCTTGGGGGTTCCGCTCATCGTCTCCCACATGTTCGTCTTCTACTTCGGCATCATGGCGGACCTCACGCCGCCAGTGGCCCTCGCGGCGTTCGCGGCGTCACCGATTGCCCAGGCATCTGGGCTACGCATCGGCGTCCAGGCGATGCGCATTGCCATCGCGGGCTTCGTGGTCCCTTTCATGGCGGTGTACGCACCCGAATTGATGCTGCAGACCGGTACCTGGCTGGATACGGCTTATATCGTGTTCAAGGCGCTGATTGCGATCGGACTCTGGGGAGCGGCTAGCATCGGATACTTGTGGTCGCCACTAACCTGGATGGAGCGCATCGTTGCGGCAGGCGCCGCGTGTTCACTGGTCGTGGCGTTGCCCATCACCGACGAGGTCGGCTTCGGACTCGCCGTAGTTCTCCTGGCCTATCACCGTTGGCGCGGTCGGCGCCATCCAAAGGCGAACGTCGCATGATCGGACTGTGTCTGGTCGTCGCAGCGATTACACGCGGCACGGTGCCGGCGACCGATTTCACGCTTGCGTGGACGCATTCGGTGGAAAAGGTGCGCTGGGAAGAGGATTACCGCGTCGTCGATGGCGCGCTGGTGCCGCTTTCCGCGCGTGTCCGTGGATCCGGCGCCGGCATGGAACCACCCGATGATGCCGTCCTGCGCAACGGAGTCTGGCACTATCGGCCGAGGACCGGTCCGCTTCCGGTATTGCGCGTGACGGTTTCTCCCTATGCGTCCGATTACGAACTGTGCTGGAATCGTCGATGTGTCGCGTTGGCTGACCAGGTCGCAATGCACGGACAGGTCGGCGTCGTGGAAGTCCATGGTTGCGAGCTCGACAACGTAGTCGCTGATGCGTCCGCCCAGGCACGGGCGGCAATGACCGCCGGCCGCCGCCTTGCCGGTGCCTGGCTCCTGCGCGCGGTGATCGCGAGTATGTCCGCCGCGGCTTGCGTCGTCGCATCGCCGGTACACGCGCAATCCGAACATCGCCTTTCGATCGCCACCGGCGGCGCCGGCGGCGTGTACAACCCGCTAGGCGACGGCATGGCCCGTCTGCTGTCCAAGTACATGCCGGGTTTGCAGGTAGCGGCCCAGGCCAGCCAGGGGTCGGTCGAGAACCTGAAGCTTGTCGGCGCAGGGAAAGCCGAGGTGGGTTTCTCCATGGTCGATGCGGCATGGCAGGCGGTCAATGGCATCGACCAGTTCAAGTATCGGCAGGTCAACGCCAAGACCCTGATGGTGCTGTACCCCAACCGGATGCAGATCGTCACGCGGGAAGGCACCGGCATCCGCCGGCTTTCCGACCTGAAGGGCAAGCGGGTGTCCACGGGTGCCTCCGGAAGCGGTGTCGAAGTAATGGCATTGCGCGTTCTCGATGCGATCGGCATGGCGCCCGACAGGGACATCGTCCAGGAACAGTTGGGTCTCATGGATTCCGTCGCGGCGATCAAAGAGCGCCGGATCGACGCGTTCTTCTGGGTCGGCGGCGTACCTACCGCGGCGATCGCCGATCTCGCGGCCTCGCCGGGGGTGAAGGTCCGTCTTCTCGATCATGCGGATGCACTCGACTCGCTCAATGGAAAGCACGGACCGCTCTACGCAAAGGGCGTCATTCCGCAAAGCGCATATTCCGGCATGGACCGGCCGGTCACGAATATCGATGTCTGGAACATTCTGGTGACCAGCGACCGGATGTCCGACCAGATGGCCTACGACATCGTGAAGACGCTGATGGAGAAAAAGCCGGAGTTGGTCAGCGCTGCACCCGGAGGCGCGGAACATCGACATCCGGTATCAGAAGATCGGCTCCCCTTTGCCCTATCATCCGGGCGCAAAGAAGTATTTCGAAGAGCACGGTGTGCGCTTCTGAGCGGCTTGCGTCCGGCCAGCGAGCACAAAGCGATGCCCGCGGCGAAGGGGCGGCCGTAGTAGAGGGCGTCGGCGGTCGCCATCGCGGCCCGATCCTGTATATCGTCACGACGCTGCTTGTCGGCATGTCCGTCGTGCACGTCTGGGCGGCCATCGTCATGTCGGGGCCGCAGCTGCTGCGTCCATTGCATGTCGGCGTCGTCCTGATCCTCGTGTTCCTGAAGTTTCCGCTGAATGGTCCGGGCAGCCGTCGACCCGCATGGCTGGATATCGTCTGCATGCTGCTGGGTGCTGCAACGATTGCTTATCTGTTTGCGGCAGGCGAGGCGTTCTGGACACGCAACACGTCGCCGCGCGCGTCCGACGTTTTCTTCGGAGTCGTCTTCATCGTGCTGGTGGTCGAGGCGTGCCGGCGAACGTCGGGCTGGCCCACCTGTCTGACAGTCGTCGCGTTTCTGGCCCTGCCTTTCGCCGGGCCATGGTTACCCGGATCACTGCAAGCTGCCGGCTGGGACATACCCGCGATGACCGGTTTTCTCTTTCTCACCTATCTTGCTTCGTTTATCCGCCGCGACACGGCCATGGGAATCAGCAAGCTCGTCGTTGCATTGAAGGATGGCTCCGGCCAGATGCTGAACGTCGCTGCCACTTGCGCGGCGGCCGGCATCATCGTCGGCGTGGTGGCCAAGACGGGGCTCGGACTGAAGTTCAGCGCGATCGTCATCGATTATGCGGGCGGCAGCCTGTCGCTGACCGCCCTATACACCGCGCTGATCGTCTGGGTGATCGGGCTCGCCGTCCCGGTGACGGCGAGCTACATCATCTGCGCGGTCATCGCGGCTCCCGCGCTGACCAAGCTGGGCGTTCCCGATTTCGCCGCCCACATGTTCATCTTCTATTACGCCGTGCTCTCGGAAGTCTCGCCTCCCACGGCGCTGTCGCCATTCGCGGCAGCCGCAATCACCGGCGGCGATCCGTACATGACGACGCTGCAATCGTGGAAGTACACGTTGCCTGCATTCGTCGTGCCGTTCGTGTTCGTGCTCGACCCCGCGGGCATCGCGCTGCTGCTGAAGGTCCCGCCGGAAGGCTCGTGGTTGCACGTTGGCTGGATCGCCTTCACCGCGGTTGTCGGCATCGCGGCGCTGGCGTGCGGCGTGCAGAAATGGCTTTTGCGTGCATGCGGCCAGTTCGAGCGCTGGCTGCTCATCGCGTGCGGCCTGCTGCTCGTGTATCCGGCGCCGGCTACCGACTGGATCGGACTGGGAGGCCTGGCCGCCGCGCTGGCATGGCAGCGATTCGGTGGGCGACGCCACACGGCGTGAACGGATGTCGTGAAGTCCGGAATGGGGACCGGCTGCTGCGCGGCGCTAGTTGTCGACGCGGATGATGCCGCGGGTGACGGCCATCGCGATCGCCTCCTTGCGATTGACCGCGCCAAGCTTGCCGACGATGTTGGTGAAATGGAAATTGGCCGTCCGTTCGGAGATTCCCAGCTTGATGCCAATTTCTGCACTGGTCATGCCGCGTGCCGCTAGCGCCAAACACTCCCTCTCTCGGGGCGAGAGAGGTACATCGCCAAGGGGTCCCAGCTTGTTGCCGTCGACATAGTTGGCAACGAATAGGTCGTGAAAGCGCGCCGAGAACATCATGAAGTCGCCGAGCCGCGAATCGATTTCCCTTCTGCGCACGATGGGTACAGGGCTGATCGGCGAGCTGATTGCCACGCCAATTCGAGCGTAGGCAGGGTCGCCGAATGAAATGGTGACGCCGCTGCGGATGCCATAGTGGGCAGCGCGTGCGAAGAATGCGCTCAACTTTGGATCTTGCTTCAGATCCGCAGAATCCCACACCAGCGGCGCGCTGCGTCCCCAGGTCATTGTGATGCGCGGGTCGATCTCCACATACGCGTTCTGGTCATACTCCGTCACCCATTCCCACGGCAGCGTCGTCCAGACAAACGAGCGGCTGTCCCGGTTAGGATGTCCGACGGTCGTAATGGCGTAGGCGAAATGCTCGAATCCCCAAGCAAGCACGATCTCAGTTAGCAGCGGCTTCAGCGGCTGTCCCGCCAAAGCCACTGCCCGAATTTCGGCAATGCGCCGATCGACGTCGGACTCCATGGTTCCTGCGTCCTGCGACTCCGTTGCGGGCTTGCCGAGCTGGAATGGCGTGAGCATCGGGTTTCTCCTGAGCGGCCATGGGTGCTGGGTAAACCGTGGTGGCGTTAGTCCGCTACCATCAAAGGCGTTACGCTAATCCCAGGCCGGTGGGTTCGGCAAGTCCGCGTGTCGCCGTTGCGTTATGATAGCGTCATGCTCCTACGCGGAACCGAGAAGGTCTAAGCATGCGCAAGATCGACGAGCTCTTCGCGCGCTACGCGGAATCCCACCAGAATCCGACGAACAAGGCGATTCACTGGGTCTGCGTGCCGCTGATCACCTGGTGCGTGGTTGCCATGCTGTGGGCGTGGACGCCGGCGGCGGCGTACGTGTTCATCGCGTTCGCGCTCGCCGTCTACATCCGGTTGTCACCGGCGATCGCCATCGGCATGCTGGGGGTAATGGCGGCGCTCGTGTATCCGATGACGCTGCTCGGTCCGCATTTGCTGACCACGGCCATCGTCGTTTTCGTCCTGGCGTGGATCGGCCAGTTCATCGGGCACATGATCGAGGGCAGGAAGCCGTCGTTCTTCGAGGACCTCGGGTTCCTGCTGGTGGGCCCCGCGTGGCTGCTGTCGTTCGTCTACCAACGGGCCGGGATCCGCTACTGATCGAGGGCGTCAGCCTACGACATTGATGCCGGTGGCCGCGAGGGCGGCATGCAGTTCCTGCACGTGCGCATGGCCTGTCGTTTCGACGACGCACACGACGCGCACCGCCGAAAGATCGGGGCCCGAGAACGCGCGGTCGTGAACGATCTCCTTGATCGAGGCCCCGGTCGCCGCGATGACTTCGGCGAGGCGCGCCAATCCGCCGGGTCGATCGACGATCGACACGGTGAAACGCGCCAGCCGGCCGTCCGCCACCAAGCCGACCTCGATCACCCGGTCGAGCATCGTGAGGTCGATGTTGCCGCCGCATAGCGCGAGGACGACGCACTTGCCCTTCAGCGCATCGAGCTTCCCGGAGAGGAACGCCGCGAGCGGTGCCGCCCCGGCGCCTTCGACGACGCTCTTCTCGAGCTCGATCAGCCGCAGGATCGCCAGCGCTATGCTCGCCTCGTCGACGGTCACGACCAGGTCAACGACCCGCCGCAGCGATTCGAACGGACGGGTACCGAGCAGGGCGACGGCCAGGCCGTCCGCCAGCGTGGGCAACAAGGGAACGGTGACCGGATGCCCGGCGGCCAGCGCTGCGGTGAAGCAGGCGGCGTGCGCGGGTTCCACGCCGACGACACGGACGGCGGGCCGCAAGGCCTTGACGGCGGTGCCGACGCCTGCGAGCAGTCCGCCGCCGCCGACGGGGACGACGATCGCGTCGATCCCCGGCGTCTGCTCGAGAATCTCGAGTCCCATCGTCCCCTGGCCGGCCATCACATCGGCATTGTCGAACGGATGGATGAACGCGAGGCCTTCGCGCTGCGCCAGTTCCTCGGCGTGCGCGCGTGCCTCGGTGAGGTCGGTGCCATGCAGGATCACGCGGGCGCCGAACTGCCGGCAGTTCGTGACCTTGATCAGCGCGGCGAACTTCGGCATCACGACGGTAACGGGGATGTCGAGCAGGCTTCCGTGATAGGCCACACCTTGCGCATGATTGCCGGCCGATGCCGCGATGACACCACGCGTGCGCTGCTCGGCGGTCAGCAGCAGCAGCGCGTTGCGCGCGCCGCGCTCCTTGAAGCTGCCGGTGCGCTGCAGGTAGTCGAGCTTGCAGTAGACATGCGCTCCCGTCAGTTGCGACAGCGGAATCGATTCGACGCACGGCGACTCGTAGATGCCGCTGGCAATGCGCTTGCGCGCAGCCTCGATGTCGGCGAGCGCGAGCATCGTCAGAACGGCAGCGTGGCGCCCGGCATGGCGTGCAGCAGAACGCGCCGGAACTCGTGCTGGATGCGGGCCAGCGCATCGGCATTGTCGGCTTCGAACCGCAGCACCACGACCGGTGTCGTGTTCGACGCGCGCGCGAGCCCGAAGCCATCGGCATACTCGACGCGCAAGCCGTCGATGCGAATGATGTCGATGGCGCCGGGGAACGTCTCGGTCTCGCCGATGCGCGCCACCAGCTTGTGCGCCTCGCCTTCCGCGCAGCCGATGTTGAGTTCCGGTGTCGACACCGCATCCGGCAATGCGATCAGCTTCGCCGACGGATCGGCTTCGCGCGACAGGATCTCGAGCAGGCGCGCGCCGGCGTACATGCCATCGTCGAAGCCGAACCAGCGCTCGCCGAAGAACGTGTGGCCGCTCATCTCGCCGGCCAGCGCGGCGTGCATTTCCTTCATCTTCGCCTTGATCAGCGAGTGCCCGGTCTTCCACAACAGCGGCACGCCGCCGTGTCGCGTGATCCACGGCTTAAGGTTGCGCGTCGACTTCACGTCGTAGATGACGGTGGCGCCCGGCACCCGCGTCAACAGGTCGGCGGCGAACAGCATCAACTGGCGATCGGGATAGATCACCTGCCCGTCGCGCGTCACCACGCCTAGCCGGTCGCCATCGCCGTCGAACGCGAGTCCGAGTTCGCAGTCGCCCGCTTCGAGCCGCCCGATGAGATCGACGAGGTTCTTCGGCTGCGAGGGGTCGGGATGGTGATTCGGGAAATGCCCGTCGACTTCGCAGAAGAGTTCCACGACGTCGCAGCCCATTCGCCGGTACAGCGTCGGCGCGAACGCGCCCGCCACGCCGTTGCCGCAATCGATGGCGATCTTCATCGGCCGCGCGACCTTGACGTCGGCGACGATCCGGTCGAGATAGGCTGGCGCGATGTCGTGCGTCGCGTAGCTTCCCGCGCCGGTCAGCAGCCGGCCAGCCTCGATGCGCTCCCGCAGTTGCTGGATATCGTCACCGGAAAGTGTCGCGCCGTCGACGACCATCTTGAGGCCGTTGTAGTCCGGAGGATTGTGGCTTCCGGTGACCATGACGCTGCAGCCGGTGTCCAAGTGCTGGGCGGCGAAATACGTCATCGGCGTGGCGACCATGCCGACGTCGATCACGTTCGCGCCAGCGGCCCGCAAACCGTCGGACAACGCGGCGGAGAGCTCGGGGCCCGACAGCCGGCCGTCACGGCCGATGGCGAAGGTGTGGCGGCCACGTTCCAGCGCCAGCGATCCCAGCGCCCGCCCTACGGCGTGCACGATGTCCGGCGTCAGCGATTTGCCGACGATGCCGCGGATGTCGTAGGCCTTGAAGATTTCCCTGGGGAGCGAAGTCATGCGATCCGGTCCGGCGATGCGAGGAGGCTTAGTTTCTCACGATTCGCACGAGCGGCCTCCCGGCGCCGTCATTGACCGCGGGCGAAGAATTCGAGCACGCGTCGGGGCAACCAGTCGATGCGGCCGGGGGCCGGGCCGCTCATGAAGCCCGCGTGGCCACCGGTTTCCGGCTGTTCGAGCACGACGGCGCGCGCCACGTCCGAAGCGGAAGGCAGCGACGCGCCCGGCACAAAGGGATCGTTGCGCGCGTTCACCACGAGCGTGGGCAACGCCACGTGCGCGAGCCACGGTTTGGACGATGCGCGCGTCCAGTAGTCTGTCGGTGCCCGCAAATCCATGCAGCGGCGCGGTGACGGCGTCGTCGAAATCCCACATCGTCCGCACGCGCGCGATGCGGGCGGCGTCCAGGAGTTCGGGAAACCGGCCCGCCATCGACAATGCCTTCGGCTTCAGCGACTGCAGGAAGAACCGTGTGTACACGCGGTTCAGCCCCTGACCGATCGCGATACCCGCTGCCATCAGGTCGAGCGGGACCGACGCGACCGCGGCCGCGACCAGCGTGCGCTGCGCCTCCGCGCCTTCGCGGCCGATCCAGTTGAGCAAGGCGCTGCCGCCGAGCGACACCCCGACCGCGTACACCGGTGTCCGTGGATCGACGCGGGCGCGCAACGCGGCGAGCATCGCGCCGACCTCCTCATGGTCGCCCGAGTGGTAGGCGCGAGGTCGCAGGTTGGGCATCCCGCCGCAGCCACGGAAGTGCGGGACGACGCCGCGCCACCGCCGCGCCGCAAGATGCTGCATCAGCAGCAGCGAGTAATGCGAACGCGCGTTCCCTTCGAGGCCATGGAAGAGCACGACGAGCGGGGCATCGGCGGCCACGCCCGGCGCCTCGACGAGCCAGTCGAAATCCCAGAAGTCGCCGTCGTGCGTATCGATGCGCTCGCGCCGGTAATCAATGACGGGGCGCGCCAGGAAATACGGGTAGATCGTTTGCGCGTGCCCGCCCGGCAGCCAGCGCGGACCGCGGAAGGGTCCGATGACGTGGAGGGTGCCGCCGTCGGGCATGGCTTGGCCGGACCGCGTCACCGGCGCCCGTGCGCGGCGACGTCGTGCGCGCGCATCGTCATGACGGCGACCAGAACGGCCGCGCCTTGGTGAAGCTGCTCCACGCATCCGCCAGCGCCTGGCCGCGCTCGACGCCGCGCGCGGCAGCCCATCCGCCGAAAGCCGCGGCGGCCGGCGATTGCGGCCCGGCCAGGTCGCCGGCCAGCCGGGCGGCGACCGCGGCGTCGTTCCACGCACCCAGTTCCTCCTGTAGCGCGGCGAGCGCCTTGCGGTAGTTGCGGGTGCGCTTCCTCGGATACAACGACGCGAAGAATTCGGTCGCATAGCGAAGCTTCTTCGCCGCCAGGCGCGCGGCGTGCCGTACTTCCGGCGCCGCGTGCGCGAGGTCGGTTCCCAGCGCGAGCAGGTCACGGTGCCGGCGCTTGAGCAGCGGACGCGCGACGTCCCGCGCGGAACGCCCGAGCTTGTCGGCATCGGCGGCGCTGTCTCCGGCGTCCGCCGCCGGCGCTGCGGCGAGCGCAGCGGCAGAAAGCACGAGGCGAATGAAACGGGGCGACGCGACGGCGGCCTGTGCCTGGGCGCGTGCCTGGCGGCGCCTCACTGCCGCGCCGGCGGCCAGCTTGTCGAGCGCCGTGTCGAGCGATTGCGCCGCGCCGCCGCGCATGATCGCCTCACGAAACGCCGGCAGCGTCGCGGTGGCGAACACATCGAGGTCGCGCGCGGGTCCCAGCGCATGCGCGAGCCAGCGCAATTCGACGCGCAGCGGCTCGACGCGTGCCGTGGCCATCGACTTGCGCGCCAGCGACAGGCATGCGCGCAACCGCCGCACGCCGATGCGCATCTGATGGATCCACTCCGGATCGTCGCCCTCGCGGACGCCGTCCGCATTGCCTTCGATCTGGGCGAGGCACGCGCGAATGATCGCGGCGAACGCGGTCCCGGCGGTCGGTTTGCCGGGCAGGTCGGCGTCGGTCGCGCGCACCGGCTCCGCCGGCCGCGGCGGGTGCCGCAACGCATACCCGCGCTGCGCCTTGCTGGCCGGCTCGAGGGCCAGCGGCACGTCGCCGGCGAGCGTGTGGGCGAGGTCGAACAGCCGCAAGACGCTGCCCGCTTCCAGTTCGAGCTCGATCTCGCAGAGCGTGGCTGCGAACCGATGGCAGGTCGTCGGCGGTGCGCACCTCGCCGGTGTCGATGCACAGCAACGCCATCGTGCTGTCCGGAAACGCCAGCGGAATCGTCGTCCGCGTGATGTCCGTAATGAAGCGGGGGGCAAGACCGTGCTGCTCCGCCTTCCCGAGAACGCGGCGAAACGGCGTGGTCGCGAAGCGCAGCGGATCGAGTCGCCCGCCGGGCACCGGCCACTCGAACTCCGCGCGGGCGCTCAAGGCGCCGGCGGACGCCGCCGAAGCCGGGCCCTTGACGGCCTGCACCCAGTGCCGTCCTTCGCGGCGCAACCGCAGCGCGACGCCGGCGGCGGCGAGTGCGGCGTCGTCGGTGTCGTAGTAGGTGGATTGCAGCCGAGCGGTGCGCGCACGGCCGCGCTTGTGCGCCTGGACTGCCGGATGCCTCGCCAGAAGCGCGATGGCCTCCGGCGCGATGCGCAGCTTGAGTTCGGTCTCTGTCGGCACCGGTCCGGCCGCGCCCGACGTCATGGGCCGGTCGCGCCTTGCCGTCACGCCTCGTCGGTCAGGCGCAGCCGGCGTTGCCGCACGCCCTCGGCCAGCATGTTGAGCGTCTCGACGGTCGCGTCCCAGCCGATGCACGCATCCGTGATCGACACGCCATACTGCAGCGGCGTGCCGGGCACCAGGTCCTGCCGGCCAGGATTGATGTGGCTTTCGATCATCACGCCGAAGATGCGCGAGTCACCGGCCGCGACCTGCGCGGCGACGTCGCGGGCGACGTCCACCTGCTTGTCATGCTGCTTCTGGCTGTTGGCGTGCGAGCAGTCGATCATCACGCGCGCCGCAAGTCCCGCATGCGCGAGCTCGCGCGAAACGGCTTCGACGCTGGCGGCATCATAGTTCGTCGTCTTGCCGCCGCGCAGGATGATGTGGCAATCCTCGTTGCCGGCCGTGTGCACGATCGCCGAATGCCCGCCCTTGGTGACGGACAGGAAGTGATGCGGCGCGGACGCCGCCTTGATCGCGTCGACGGCGATCCGGACGTCGCCGTTGGTCCCGTTCTTGAAGCCGACCGGGCAGGACAGCCCCGATGCGAGTTGCCGATGGACCTGGCTCTCCGTCGTGCGCGCACCGATCGCGCCCCACGCGATCAGGTCGGCGATGTACTGCGGCGTGATCATGTCGAGGTACTCGGTGCCGGCCGGCAGGTCGAGTTCGTTGATCTCGAGCAGGATGCGCCGTGCGAGCCGCAATCCCTCGTTGATGCGGAAGCTGTCGTCGAGCCGCGGATCGTTGATGAGGCCTTTCCAGCCGACGGTGGTGCGCGGCTTCTCGAAATAGACGCGCATGACGATGATCAGGCGGTCGGCCAGTTCGTGCTTCAGGGCGGCGAGTCGCGTCGCATAGTCGATCGCCGCGTCGTAGTCGTGGATCGAGCACGGGCCGACCACGACGAGCAGGCGATCGTCCGCGCCATGCAGCACGCGGTGGATCGCCTGCCGTGCCTCGTAGGTTGTCGCGGCCGGTCCCGCCGACGCGGGAAACTCGCGCAGCAGATGGGCGGGCGGCGACAATTCGGTGATGTCGGTGATGCGGGTGTCGTCGATCGGGCGCGCGGGCGCTGCCGCGGGCCCGGCGGCGACCTTGTGTCGTGGGGCGGTGGAGGTGGGCACGGCCGGAGTCCTCGGATAATATTACAGCCAAAACAACATATTACCGCTTTTTGGCCGCACTGCGTACCGACCGGGCCAAACGTTTGTTGCGGCGCAAGATGGCGCCGCCGCAACAGTCGCGACCGCCACGTCGGCGAAACCGTTGCTTCGCGCGTTACCGATACCGTAGACTGGCTCGCATGGATCGGAAGGTGCCGGGCGTCGATGAATCCCGACGGGCAGGTCTGACGACCCGATCGAAGGCACTCCAATGAAGGGGATCCCATGAACAAGTTCTTGGCACTGCTGGCGGCGGGCGCTTTCGCCTGCTCCGGCGCCGCGCTGGCCGCGGACGCCGCCGGCGGCGAACTCGCAGCAAAACAAGATGACGACCTGCAACAAGCAAGCGGGCGACAAGAAGGGCGATGACCGCAAGGCGTTCATGAAGACCTGCCTGTCCGCCAAGCCGGCGCCGGTGAAGGCGGAAAGCAAGATGGCGATGTGCAACAAGAAGACCGCCGGCCTGGCGAAGGAAGAACGCGCCAAGGCCCAGAGCGAGTGCATGAAGGCGCCCGCCTGACGCGGGACGATTTGCTGAACACGGCCGGGTGACCTCCTGTCCATCCGGCCGAGTCTGACAAGGCCGCAAGGGTTCGCCCTCTGCGGCCTTGTTTTTTGCTGCGGACGGGCCGCCTGCCGCGCGGCACTACGCCTTGCGCACCAGCAGCCCTTTCAGGTAGTCGCCTTCGGGGAAAGCCAGCGCAACCGGATGGTCCGCGCTGGCGCCGAGCCGGCGCAGGATCTGCGCGTCCGCGCCGGCGTCCAGCGCGGCGCCGGCGACGATCTTCTGGAAGAGTTCGGCGGTGATGCCGCCGGAGCAGGAAAACGTGGCCAGCAGGCCGCCCGGCGCGAGCAGCTTCAGCGCGAGCAGGTTGATGTCCTTGTACGCGCGTGCGGCGCGTTCGCGCATGCGCGGCGGTGGGCGCGAACTTGGGCGGGTCGAGCACGATCAGGTCGAACGCCGCGCCTTCGTTGCGCATCCGTCGCAGGTCCGCGAACACGTCGGCTTCCAGCCACCGGTTGCGGGTCGCGGCGAGCAGCGGATTCAGCGCGACGTTCTCGCGGCCCAGCGCCAGTGCGTCGGCGGAACTGTCGACCGACGTGACGTCCCGCGCGCCGCCGGCCAGCGCGGCGAGCGTGAAGCCTCCGCTGTAGCAGAAGGCGTTGAGCACACGCCGGTCATGCGCGAGTTCGCGCACCAAGCGGCGGTTGTCGCGCTGGTCGAGATAGAAGCCGGTCTTCTGCCCGGCCACGGGGTCGACGCGATAGATGAGGCCGTCTTCGCGGATCGTCACGACCGCCGGCAGAATTCCGTTCACGACGCCGATTCGCGGCGGCAGCCCTTCGAGTGTGCGCACCTCGGCATCGGAGCGCTCGAACACGCAGCCGACGCCGGGGAGTGCGGCAAGCGCCGCGGCGATCGCGGGCCGCCATCGCTCCGCGCCCGCCGACGCGCATTGCAGCACCACCACGTCGCCATAGCGATCGGCGATGACCCCCGGCAGGCCGTCGGACTCGCCGTGGATCAGGCGCGCGCCGGTGTGCTCGGCATCGACGAGCGGCGCGCGTGCACCCGCGGCGCGGCCGACGGCGCTCGCGAAAAACGCATCGTCGATGATGTCGCCGGCCGCGAACGACCAGACGCGCGCGCTGATCTGCGACTTCGGCGACCACGCGGCATGCGCGAGCCATTGACCATCGGCGGCGACGACGGCCACGGTCCCGCCGGATTCCGGTGCGCCGTCGACGCGCTCGATCGCGCCGGCGAATATCCACGGATGGCGCAGTCGCAGCGATTTCTCGCGCCCCTCCTTGAGAACGATCACGGGTCCCGCGATCGTCGGCGGGGGCGCGCGTGCCGAGGCGGCAGAAGAAGACGCGGGCTTGCGTGCGGTGCGGCGATCGCCGCGATCAGCCGAGCGCGACACCGAACAACCGTCCGATGCCGAAAGTGACGCCGCCGGCGAGCGCGCCCAGCGCGAGCATGCGCGCGCCGGAGAACCACGCGCTGCGCCCGGTGAACAGCGACAGCGTCGCGCCGATGGCGAACAGCGCCACCCCGGTGATCGCGATCGCGAGCGGCAGCGAGCGGTCGCCCGCGTTGAACAGGAACGGCACGAGCGGCAGCGCCGCGCCGCCCGCGAACGCGAGGAACGAGCTGGCCGCGGCGCCCAAGGGCGAGCCGAGGTCGGCCGGGATTGAGCCCCAGCTCTTCCCGCGCGAGCGTGTCGAGCGCGTGTTCCGGATCGGCGACGATCTGCCTGGCAAGTTTCTTCGCTCCCCTGCGCGGCAGTCCCTTGGCGGCGTAGATCAGCGCCAGCTCCTGCGCTTCGGCCTCCGGGTACTGCGCCAGTTCATCGCGCTCGAGCGCGATCTGGTGCTCGAAGAGCTCGCGCTGCGAGCGTACCGACACATACTCGCCGGCGGCCATCGCGAAGGCCCCGGCGGCGAGTCCCGCCACGCCCGACACCAGCACCATGCGGGCATCCCCGCTCGCGCCGGCCACACCCAGGATCAGACTCGCGTTCGACACGAGTCCATCGTTGACGCCGAACACGGCGGCGCGCATGTTGCCGCCGCCGCCTAAGTTGCGGTGGCGGAACTCCATCCCGCTGCCGGCGGTGGGCAACGCGTGGCCCGTTTCCGCGCCGAACGACGTGCCGTATACCGCCATGCCGCGTACCTTCATCGCGGCCAGCACCGGTTTCATCCGCCGCGGACCCAGCCAGCGGACGAGGCGCACGACGAGCTGCGTACGCGAATCGGGCACATAAGGCGGCGGCGGCGGATTGCCGCGCGCCGTCAGCTGCGCGCGCCAGATCGCCGACTGGGCTTCGGCTTCGCCGGCAAGTCGCTGGAACAGCTCGGCGCGCACGTGGCCCGATTCCGCTTCGGCGCACACGCGATACAGGAAAGCGGAGCGCTGCTCCTCTATCCAGCTCGCCAGCGGGTTCATGCGCGGGCTCCGGCGAAGGCGGCCCGCAGCGTCTCGACCCGCTTGGCGTTGGTGCCGAGGTCGCTGTGGCCGAGGCGCGACGCGGAACGCACGTCGATGACGCGGCGCGCGGCATCGACGACGAACTCGACATCGTCGACGAAGCCCAAGAGCGGCGTCTGGAACGTCGCGTACAGGTAGCCGTCGCCGCGGGTGACGATCGTCGCCCCCGGCTGTCCGGCCACCACGCGGGCCAGTGTCGCCAGCGCTTCGGTGGCGCTGCCGGTGAAGGGGAAGGGCTCGGTCCGGTGGGAAGCGTCGGCGGCCTGGCTCGACACGCAATTGGGCTTGGCCGGGCACGCGGCCAGCCGGCCGTTGCGCGCGCCCAGATCGGCGGGCGGGGTGCCGGCGAACAGGCTACCGAACAGCGCGGCCATCGCGGCCCCCGGCCATAGCCACAGGGTGATCGTCGATACGCGGCGCATCGCGGTGACCGTTCATACCGAGCGCGTGATGCCGCCGTCGACCCGCAGGTTCTGCCCGGTGACGTAGCCGGCGTCGGCCGACAGCAGGAACGCCACGGTCTTGGCGATCTCCTCCGCGCGTCCGTACCGCGCCGCGGGAATCGCCGTGCGGATCGCCTCGTTGACGGGGCGCGTGTCGATGAATCCGGGCAGCACGTTGTTCATCCGGATGCCGTGCCGCGCCTCCTGGTCCGCATAGAGCTTGCAGAAGCTCCCGAGCGCGGCGCGCAACGCGGAGGACACCGGAAACCGCGCGTCCGGCTCGAACGCCGCGAACGTCGAGATGTTGACGAACGCGCCGCCGCCCTGCGCGCGCATCGCCGGCGTCACGAGGCGCGCCATCCGCACGACGTTCAGCAGCAGCATGTCGAGTCCCGCATGCCAGTCGCCGTCGGTGAGTTCGAGCAGCGGCCCCTTCGGCGGGTTTCCCGTGTTGTTGACGACGACATCGATGCGGCCGTAGGCGGCCAGCGACTCGGCGACGAAGCGCTCGAGATCGTCGGCCGAATCGACGCTGCCGCGCGTCGCCCCGCCGCCCAGTTCGCGCGCGAGCGATTCCACGTCGGCGGAGCGGGCAAGCAGCGACACGCGATAGCCGCGCGCCGCCAGTTCGCGCGCGCACGCGGCGCCCATGCCCTTGCTGGCGGCGGTGATCAGCGCGACGGGGGCAGTCATCGAAGTATGCGTTCAGTCCGCCATGGCAGCGTCGATGCGCGCCATGACCAGGCCGTCGAGCTTGCCGACGACGTCGAGCGCCTGCATGTTCTCCCGCACCTGCGCCGGCCGGCTGGCGCCGGTGATCACCGTGGAGACATGCGGGTTCTTGAGGCACCACGCGATCGACAGCTGCGCGAGCGTGCAGCCCAGGTCCTGGGCAATCGGCGCGAGCTTCCTGACCTTCGCGATCTTCGCGGGCTCGGTCAGCCGCTCGGCGAGCCACTCATAGCCCTTGATGGTGCCGCGCGAATCGGGCGGGATGCCATCGTTGTACTTGCCGGTCAGCAGGCCCGACGCGAGCGGACTCCAGATCGTCGTGCCGAGCCCGATGTCGGCATAGAGGCGCGCGTACTCCCGCTCCACGCGTTCGCGGTGGAAGAGGTTGTACTGCGGCTGTTCCATCACCGGCTTGTGCAGGTGATGGCGTTCGGCGACATGCCATGCCGCCGCGATCTCGGCCGCCGTCCATTCCGACGTGCCCCAATAGTTCGCCTTGCCGGCCGTGATCATGTCCGACATCGCCCGCACGGTCTCCTCGATCGGCGTGTGCGGATCGGCGCGATGGCAGAAGACCAGGTCCACGTAGTCGAGCTTCAGCCGCTCGAGCGCGCCGTCGATCGCCTGCATCAGGTACTTGCGGTTGAGCGTGGCCTTCTCGTTGGGGCCGTCGTGCATCCCCCAGTAGAACTTGGTGGACACGATGTACGACGAGCGGCGCCATGCGAGCTTGCGCAGCGCCTCGCCCATGATGCGTTCGGACTCGCCCTTGGCGTAGACCTCGGCGTTGTCGAAGAAATTGACGCCGGCATCGTAGGCGGCGGCCATGCATTCCCGGGCGGCTTCGGTGCCGATCTGGTTGCCGTACGTCACCCAGGAGCCGAGCGAAAGCTCGCTCACTCGAAGCCCGGAGTGGCCGAGCCTGCGGTAGTTCATCGTGGTCACGCGATCTGCCCGAAGAAGGACGCGCCCCCGAGTTGCGGGCGCCGGTGGAAGCGGTCCCAAACATTCTAACCGAACGTGCCGCCGACCCCGGCTCGCGGGGAGTCGGCGAGCGTGCGGCTACAGCGAGACGGAGCCGCGATGCTGGCCGGCTTCGAGCTTTTCCTGGCACGCGATGCAGCGCGGCGCGGACGGGTTCGCCGCAAGCCGCGCGTAGGGAATCGGCAACCCGCATTCGACGCATGTGCCGTAGGTGCCGTCCTGCATGCGGCCGAGCGCGATCTCGACCTCGCGCAACTCGCCGGCATCGCGCGCCACCTCCGCGACATCGAGCGCCGTTTCGAGATCGGCGACCGCCCAGTCGTCCGTCTC
Organism: uncultured beta proteobacterium; assembly: GCA_963823475.1. Classification (GTDB taxonomy): domain Bacteria; phylum Pseudomonadota; class Gammaproteobacteria; order Burkholderiales; family Casimicrobiaceae; genus VBCG01. The sequence goes on along the minus strand of CAWGLS010000009.1, from coordinate 154,639 downwards.
TTCCATCCGGTTGCGCAACCCCAGCAGAGCGGGGTTGTCCTGCGAATTGAGCTTGGCCTGGAGCTCGGCGCGCAGGACGCGACGGCGGGCCTCGAGCTGACTCCCCAGGGTGCCGCGTTCAGTCGCGGTCAGCTTTGCGGTCATTGCGGTTCTCCATCGAAGCGGTCGGCGTCCCGAATGCGGGGCGCACGGCCCATCGTCCATCGGTCGCCCCCGAAAGGCAAGCGCATTCGCGAAAGGGGGACTTGAAACCGTGGACGACGACCCTAGATTCCCATTGCCAGCGGGCGCCGGTGTTGCGCGAGATCAATCCGGCCAAAGGCCCGCGCGCCCCATTTCACATCCAGGAGAGAAGACATGAATGGACTGCAAGTGTATGGCCCGTTTGCCGACGCCGGAATCGACGAGCTTTTCCGTGGCTTTTTCAAGCCCGTGCGCGAAGCCCGCGACACGCCCGCATTGGTGAAGGTCGACGTCACCGAGAAGCCCGATGCGTTCGTCGTGCACGCGGAGATCCCGGGCGTCAGCAAAGAGGACATCCACGTTTCGATCGTAGGCAACCAGGTCACCATTTCCGCCGAGGTGAAGCGCGACACCGAACAGAAGGACGGCGAGCGGCTGCTGCGCAGCGAGCGCTATTACGGCGCCGTCTATCGCAGCTTCGTGCTGCCGGTGGAGCTGGACGAGAACACGAGCCAGGCGAAGTACGAAGGCGGCGTGCTCGAGCTGACGCTGGCGAAAAAGCCGCAGGTCACCGGCCGGAAGCTGACGATCCAGTAATCCTGGCGGACCGCCGACTGTGCCGCGGCGGGGGGCTTCGCCCTCCGGCCGCCGGCGCATGCGCGTTCAGCGGATGCGCTTCCCGGCGAACTCCTCCTCGATGTTGTCGCGGAAATAGCTCCATGGCGACGAGGCGGTCGAGAAGCGACGCCACACTTCCGCCGACACGCCGCCGTACTCGAACGTGCCGGCGGTGAGCTCGACGACGAGCGTGCGCTCGCGCGCATCGTATCCGGCAGCACGCAGGCTGCCCCCCGAAAGCCGCTTCATCTCCATCGCCGCTCTCCCGCCGCCACCAAGTGCGGCCATTGGCCCGGTTCCAGTCCGCTCGAGTATCGCGGTCGCGTTCAGTCACCGTCAACCCGGCTCCAGGCCTATAATTTCCCGATGGGCACCTGGCAGCGAATCCTGGGCATCGTCGTGCGACCGACCGACGAGTGGGACCTGATCGCGCGCGAGGATACGACGGTCGAGGAACTGCTGCGCCGGTTCATCCTGCCGCTGTCGCTGCTGGCGCCGATCGCCTCGGTGATCGGCATGAAGTACTTCGACGCCGGTTGGGATCCGGACCATGGCTACCTGGTGCCGGCGCAGGATATCTACGCCGCCGGCGCCACGACGCTGTTCACGTCGATCGTGTCGATCTTCGCGCTGGCCGGCATCTTCGTGCTGATCGCGCCGCTGTACGGAAGCTCCCGCAACTATCTGCCGGCGCTCAAGGTGGCGACGTTCGGCTCGGTGCCGGTGCTGCTGGCGGGCGTCGCGCTGCTGATCCCGGTGCTGGCGATCGTCGGCCTGATCGGCTTCTGCCACTCGCTGTATCTCTGGTGGCTGGGCGTTCGCAAGGTCTTGAACGTCGGCCGCAACCACCAGGCCGAATTCATCGGGATCTCGATGCTGATCCTGGTGGTCGTTTCCACGCTGGCGGGGGCTTCCGCCAGCGCGATGGGACTGTTCTAGCCGTCGCTCTACTTGGCCGCGCTGCCCCACAGCGCCTTCAGCCGCGCGTCACGGCCGCAGCCGGTCCGGTAGTACGTGTAGCGGACCGGATTCTTGACGTAGTAGTCCTGGTGATAGTCCTCGGCCGGATAGAACTCCGTCGCCGCGACGACGGGCGTGACGATCGGGTCCTTGAAGGGCTTGGTCATCGCCAGCAGCGCCTTCGATTTCTCGGCCAGCCCGCGCTGCTCGTCGGTGTGCGCGAAGATCGCCGTGCGGTACTGGCTGCCGATGTCGCAGAACTGGCGGTCCTTCACCGTCGGATCGACGTTGTGCCAGAACACCTCCAGCAGCTTGTCGTACGACACCTTCTTCGGGTCGTAGACCACTTGCACGACTTCAGTATGGCCGGTGCGGCCGCTCGAGACTTCCTCGTACGTCGGGTTCCTGGCCGTGCCGCCCATGTAGCCCGACGTGGTGCTGACGACGCCGTCGAGCTTGTCGTAGGGAGGCTCCATGCACCAGAAGCACCCGCCGGCGAACGTGGCGACGGCCATTCCGGCGGGGGCCGCCTTCGGCGCCTGCGCGCCGGCCGGCGCGACGGCGAAAAGCAACGAGGCGCCGGCGATGGCGACGAGCGCCTGGCGGATGTCTTGGAAGAGTCTGGGCATCGGAGTTCCGTTGTTTGAGAGGCGTGCAACCACCCCGGGAAGTGCGTTGTCGGAAATAGTCGGCGGCGCGGGCCTCGTGCTTACACCGGCGCCCCTGCGGCGCCCTGGGTCAGCCGTTGGACAACCCGGCGCGACCGCGATTCCATTTGTAGATCGCGGCGTCGTCGTCCTCGCCCTCCGGCGCGACCGTCGCGCGAACGCCGCGTGCGCCGCGGTGCGCGAAAGGCGCCTCCACGCCGTGCCTCGCCGCGAAATCGACGGCGATGCCGACGTCCTTGGTCAGGATCCTCGCGGCCGCGCGCGGCGCGTAGTCGCCGGCCAGCGCGCGCGGCATGCGATCGGCGAAGATCCAGCTGCCGCCCGAGCTCGCGTTGACGACGTCGACGACCTGGCGCGGGTCGAGCCCCGCCCTGGCGGCGAGCGCCAGCGCCTCGGCCCCCGCGGCCAGGTTCACGGCCGCCAGCAGGTTGTTGACGATCTTGAACTTGGCCGCGTCGCCCGGACGCGCGCCGACGGCGAACGACACGACCCGCGATGGCCTCGAACACCGGCGCGCAGCGCGCCAGCGCGGCGTCGGGACCGGCGACCATCATCGTCATCGTGCCGTCGGCCGCGTTCTTCGGCCCGCCGGACACCGGCGCGTCGACGCAGCACGCCGCCGGCCGCTGTCACGCGCGGCGCGAGCGCCGCGACGTCGTCGGGATCGACGGTCGACGACGACGAGGACGACGGTTTCGGCGCGCAACGCGGCGGCGGCGCCGTCGGGACCGAAGAGCACGTCGTCGATCTGGCCGCTGTCGACGACGAGCAGGATCAGCGATGTCGCAATCGGCTGCCAGCGCAGCCGGCGACGGAGCGCAGCGCGCACCCAGGGCGGTCGCCTCGCGGTGCGCCGCCTCGCGGATGTCGCGCACGCGGGTGGCGAAGCCGCCGCGCCGCAGGCTGCGCGACGACGCCCATGCCCATCGCGCCGGCGCCGATGACGCCGACCGTGTTCGCGGGTGTCGCCGATTGCGCGTTCAATGCCTCCTTGCCGGCCGCGGTCCCGCTACTTGGGCGGCGGCAGCACGGCGTACGGTTCGCAGTCGCGCAGCGGCGTGACGGTGCCGTCGGTGATGATCTGCAGTTCCGTGCCCTTGCCGCGCAGTTCCATCGTGCCGTTGCTGTAGCGGACGCCGGACGTGCTCGCCAGCTGGTACAGCGTGACGCGCTGCGCGCCGGGCAGCAGCATCCGCGCCTCGCCTTCGGCGAAGCGCACGACGAAGCGCTCGCCATTCAGCTGGCACGCGAACGTGTTCTTGGCGAGTTCCTCTTCCTTCTTCTTCTGCGGATTTTCGCAGCCGGAGAGGGCGACGGCGGCGAGCAGGAGCAGCAGAAGGGGCAAGCGCGCGTACTGCCGGTTCATGCGAAGGACTCCGGAACTTGGGCGATGTCCGCGAGGATAGCACCGTGCGCGCGAAGGCGCCGGCCGTCAGCACTCCGCGACGTTGACGGCGATGCCGCCGATGGACGCCGACTTGTAGCGTCCGCCCATCGCCCGGCCGGATTCGACGACCGACGACGCCAGCACGTCGAGGCCGTTGCGCGGAGCCGGCAGGCGAACGGCGGCCATCGCGGCCGCATACGCGCGGGTCGCCCCCATCGCGTTGCGCTCGATGCACGGGTCTTCGATACGGCCGCCGCGCGGATCGCAGGACAGTCCCAGATGCGGCGCGAGCGCCCGTTCGGCCGCATGCAGCACCTGCGCGTTGCTGCCGTTCAGCACGGACGCGAACCCCGCGGCGGCCATGGCGGCGGCGACGCCGACCTCGCCCTGGCAGCCGACGTTCCGGACGCCCGCCGCGCGCAGCATGCCGCCGACGGCGGCGCCGGCGAGCAGGAAATCGATCGTGCGCTCCTCCTGCTGCATCGGCGCGCTATCGCGCCACAGCTGGAGGAGGGCCGCCACCGGTCCCGCGGCCCCCGTGGTCGGGGCCGCGACGACGCGGCCGCCGGTCGCGTTCTCCTCGGCCACGGCGGTGGCGTAGACCGCCGCCATCCGGTCCGGCGGCGCGCCGGTCGAGCGCAGCGCATCGGCCCACGCCGGCGCCGACCGCCGGCTGCCGCCCGGCAGCATTCCCGTCGGCGGTGAGGCCGCGTTCGACGGCGCTGCGCATCGCCTGTCCCACCATCAGCAGGCCGGCGCGAACCTCGCCGGGACTGAACAGCATGCATTCGTTGGCGCGCGCGAGATCGCAGATGCGCTTGCCGTTTTCGCGGCAGCACGGCGAGCAGGGCGTCGGCGGATGCGCCACGGATAGGGGACACGCGGCAGCGCGGTGCCGGCGCCGGCGTCGTCTTCCGCAACGCACCGTGCCGCCGCCGGTGGAAAAGTACAGGCGCGACGCGATGACATCGCCACGGAGGTCGCGCGCCAGGAACCGCACGGCGTTGCCGTCGTGCGCGAGCGAGTGATCGACGATGAAGCGCAAGTCCCGCGCGGGGTCGAACCGCACCCGGTGCCGGCCGCCCAGCGCGACCGTGCGCTCGGCCTGTGCGCGCGACAGGCACAGCGCGAGCGCCGCGCCGTCGCAGCGTTCCGGGACCTGGCCGCCGAGCCCGGCCACGATCGCCCGATCGCTGGCGTGTTCTCGTCCGTGAAAGGCGAGCCCGCCGTAAAGCTCGGCCTCGACGCGCGCCGCGAGGGGCAACACGCCGTCGGCCGCGAGCTCGTGCACGAAGCGCAGCGCCGCACGCTGCGGACCCGCCGTATAGGACGACGACGGACCCGGTCCGATCCGGTACAACTCGAATGCGCTGACGTGCACGCGGACATCCCCCGAGTCTCTCGGAACCGTCGCCGCCGGTCGCCGGCAGGCGGGCAGCGCGGTTCCTTTCGCGCGTGCGCCTGCGGGGCAAGTCCCGCGTGTCGCGCGCGATGTTGTTGTCAACGTCAGTATGCGCAGTGCGGGGTTGCGCGCCAAGCGCAACCGAAGACCGGCGGTCACGATCCGCCGAGCGGCGTCGTTGCGTGCAGTTGTCGCTTACAGCGTCGCGGAGCGGGGCGCGCCCGCGTCGACGCCGTCGGCGCCGTAGTACACATGCGCGCAGCGCCCGCGCGGCCGGCAGGCCCGCCAGCAGCAGCGCGATTGCGAAGCGGCGGCGGGGCCGGGCGATCGCGCGTGTCCGCATCGCTTCGACCTGCCGTTCCCGTCAGGCGCCGGCCGCGGGCGGCGGCGCGAAGCGCACGGCGGCGGGATAGGACAGCACTTCGGCCACGCCGCCCTCCCGCAGGCACTGCTGCGTGTGCTGCCACCATGCGGCGTCGAGCAGGTCGGCGTGATCGGCCTCGAAGATCTCCCGCACACGCCGGTCGGTCAGCAGGAACGTGGCGAACTCCTCCGGAAAGACGTCCAGCGGACCGACCGGATACCAGACGTCGCCCGACATGTCGTCGAATCCCGGCGGCGGGGCGGGGATGCGGCGGAACCGGCAGTCGACCAGGTACTCGATCTCGTCGTAGTCGTAGAAGACGACGCGTCCGTACCGCGTCATGCCGAAGTTCTTGAACAGCAGGTCGCCGGCGAAGATATTGACCTCGGCCAGCTCGCGGATGGCATTGCCGTAGTCGCGGACCGCCTGCCGCCGCTGCTCGTCGTCGGCCGCCGCGACGTAGAGGTTGAGCGGCGTCATCCGGCGCTCGATGTACAGGTGGCGGATCGTGATCCGGTCGCCGTCCTCCTCGAGCTGCAATGGCGCGACGTCGCGCAGCTCGGCCAACAGTTCCGGCGCGAAGCGGGCGCGCGGAAACGACACGTCCGAGTACTCGAGGATGTCCGTCATGCGCCCGGCGCGGTCGTGGTGCTTCACCAGCGCGTACTTGGCCTTCACGCGCGCGCTGTCGGTGTCCTTGCTGGCGGCGATGCGGTCCTTGATGACCTTGAAGACGTACGGGTACGACGGCAGCGTGAACACGCTCATCACGAGGCCGCGGATGCCCGGCGCGACGATGAAGCGGTCGCGCGAGTGCGCGAGGTGGTGCAGGAAGTCGCGGTAGAAGAGGTTCTTGCCCGCCTTCTGCAGGCCGACCATCGTGTACAGCTCCGACGCCGTCTTGTCGGGCAGCATCACGCGCAGGAAGTTGACGTACGCCGACGGCACTTCCATGTCGACCAGGAAGTACGAGCGGTTGGCCGAGAACAGCAGCGCGAGTTCGACGTCGTCGGTCAGCAGCGCGTCCACGTACAGGCGGCCATCCGCCGCATGCTTCAACGCCACCGCGAACGGCGCGCTGTGCATGCCGTTCACCACGCGGCCGACGGCGTAGGCGGTCTGGTCGCGATAGAACAGCGACGACAGCACCTGGATCTGGTGGTTCGCCTCCAGCCGATACGGCCGCGGCGTCCGCTGGCGGAACGCGTGGATCAGGTTGCGGAGGTCGCGGCGGAAATCGGCGAAGCGCGGTTCGAGCCGGAAGTCGAGCACGATATCGACGAGGGCGTTGCGCAAGCCGTGCTCGAGCGGGTAGTAGCTGCGGTAGGTCGGCGGATCGGCCTCGATGTGCTCGGTGGATACCGCCGGCCGCACGAAGATGAAGCGATTGTGGAAATACGTGCGGTGGAGGATCTTGCACGACACCGAATTGAAGAACGTCTCGGCGCATTCGGGCTGACGGTGGTCGATCAGCAGGCCGATGTAGTGGAGCTTCACGCGCTCCCACAGCGCGTCGGCGCCGCTGCCCTCGAGGCCCGCGGAGCGGAACTCGCGCTCGATGCGCTCGACCGTTTCCAGCACGCGCCGGTCGTAGTAGTCGATGCGGTCGTGGGCGACGTGGCGAATCGCCCGCCAATGGCCCGCCTCGAAGTGGCGCTTGGCGGCGCGCGCGCAATCGCGGAACAGCGCGTAGTGGCGATCGAAGCCCTCGCGCAAGGCGCGGGCGATGGCGCGGGCGGTGTCGTCGGCGGCGGTGGTCAGGCCGGGGGCGTGACGGCGGCCAGTGCGCGTGCGGGCATCGTATACGCCGTCCCGGTCACCGGGCGCCGCGCGGCCGGGGCGCCCCGGGCCGTGGGACCAACACCCTGCGGTGCGGGGTTGCCGCGGCGCGCCGGATCGGCGCGCAACGGGGCGAACGGACCGCGGCGCCGCCGGCGACGGCCGCCGCGCCAGCGGAGGGGGCACGCCTGCGCACGAATGCCATGATCAGGCATGATAGCGCAATGAAACGCCGCTATCCGGAGCGCTTCCGGCCGGTGCGCCTGCACGCGTGCGCCGGGGTCGTCCTGCTGGCGCTGGCTGCCGCGGCCGCGGGCCAGGGCGGTGTCGTCAAGTGCATCGACGGCGAGGGCAACGTGACGTATCAGGACTCGCCGTGCACGCAAGGCCAGGCCGGACGCGCGGTGGAACTGCCGAAGGCCGAAACGCGCGAGGACACGAGCGCCTGGGAAGCCGCGGCGCGCGAGTCGCGCGTCGTGCGCGGCATGCCGAAGCGCTGGGTACTGCGCGCGCGCGGCGCGCCGCTCGAAATCCGGCCCGGGACCGCGCGCGAGGACGCGACCGAGGTCTGGCGCTACGCGGTGAAGGACGGCGCGTTGCTCGTGGGCTTTGCCGGACCCAACGTCGCGTGGGCGCGCGAAGAGGCGATGCGGCGCGCGCCGACGCCCGGTCGCGCCGCCCAAGGCCGCCGCCGGCGCGGCCGCCGCACCCGCCGCCGGCCACGCCGGAATTCGCGGCGCGCAGAACCGGCGGTTCGTCATCGCCGGTCGCTTTTGCGAACACGTGTTCGCGGAAATCGGCGCGGCGGACCGCGAGGAGCCGCCGCCGGCCGCGCGCGCCGGCAGCCGCCGCGTCCGGCGCGCGCCATTACTACGAGCCCAAGGAGGGCGACCCGCAGATGCGCACGGTGTTCAACTGCGTCGGCGGCAAGGTCGCCGACGTCGAGCGCACGATGGTGCGCTAAAGCGCCGCCGTTACTTGGCCGCCTCCGTCTGCGCCTGCAGTTCCTTGACGTAGGCGTTGTAGGCATTGATCGCGGCGTTGGATTCGGCCACCGCCGCATTCGCGACCTTGACGGCCGCGTCGGCCTTGGCCTGGATCTCGGCGATCTCCTTTTTCATGCATCCTCCAGACGTTCACTTCCTTGTTCCAGGCGCGCATCTTTTCGTTGGACGCGATGCGCCCCGGATGCGGGTCGGGCTTGTCGCACTTCGACGCGGGGGGCGTCTCGCCCACGCGGCGGCTACGGTGGCGGACAGCCCGGACGCGGCGAGCGTACGGGTGGCGGAAATCATGCAAGGACTCCGTGCGAGCCGAAGGGCGACATCTAGCGTGCGGCGCGAAGGTGGTCGCCTGGAGTGCGGCGAGGTGGACATGATCGGAGGCTCCTACGACTCGGCGGCGGAGCCCGACGGTTGCGCGGTCGTACGCGTCGTGGTTTGATAGCCGATCAGCCATCGACGCGGATACGGACTGCCGGACATCGCCGTATCGTTCGGCGGCTCCCTGGGCCGCGTGGGGTGCGTGCGCGTGGCTCGCCGCCTGCCAGCAGGCGGCGCCGCCGCCGGCGCCCGTGCCGCCGCCGGCGTCGTCGCCCCGGCGCCCGCGCCCCCGATGACGCGTCCGCCCGGCGATCGTCGTGCCGCCCGGCGTCGTGCTGCCGTCGATCGACTTCGCGCCGGGCCCGCTCTATTTTTGCGAGTCGTCGTCGCGGCCGGCACGATCGATTACGAGCCGCGCGTGGAGCAGCTGTGCCGCCGCCATCCCGAGATGGGCCCATGCCAGTACGCGCGCAACGCGTGCCGCGCCAAGGGCGGCCGCGTGTATACGGCCAAGAGGCGAGGAAGTGACGATGGCGGTGGAAGCGGAATACGACCGCCTGGTGAGCCGCGTGCGCTTCCAGTCCGACGGCGGGCCGCCGGCCAAGCGCTAGGAGTCGCCGGCTCCTACAGGTCTTTCGCGGCGAACGTGTTGCAGGTGCGGGGATCGCCGGACTTGAGTCCGGTGCGGAACCAGCGCGCGCGTTGCGCCGCCGTGCCGTGCGTGAAGGCATCGGGAACGATGCGCCCTTCGCGTCTTCTTCTGGATGGCGTCGTCGCCGACGGCGGCTGCGGCGCGCAGGCCTCCGTCCACGTCGCCCGGCTCCAGCAGGTTCCGCTTGGCCGCGAAGTGCCCCAGACGCCGGCGTAGCAATCGGCCTGCAATTCAAGGCGTACCGACGGCGCGTTGCGCTGGCGCAGATCCATGCGCGCCGCCGCCTGGTCGAATTTCTGCATCGTGCCGAGCTGGTTCTGCACGTGGTGGCCGATCTCGTGCGCGATCACGTACGCCGCTGCGAAATCGCCGGGCGCGCCGAAGCGGCCCTGCAGCTCGCGGAAGAAGTCGGTGTCGAGATAGACCTTGCGGTCGCCCGGACAGTAGAACGGCCCGACGCCGCGCTTCGCGGTGCCGCACGAAGAAATACGTGGCGCGCGAGAACAGGACGAGTGTGGGCTGGTCGTAGCCGCGTGCCCATCGCCTGGAACAGCGCCGTCCACGTGTCCTCGGTGTCGCCGACGGTGCGCTGGACAAAGTCGGCCTGGGGATTGGCGGCGGCCCCGGCGCTTTGCGGGCCGGTGGGCAACCTGGGCGGGGCGCCTGCTGCTGCGGCGCGACGACCGGTCCGCCGCCTTCCATCATGCCCAGGATCTGCAGCGGATTGACACCGAACAAGGCTGACGATCACGACGACGACCAGCGCGCCGCCGCCCAGGCGCATGCCGCCACCCAGCGGCATGCGGCCGCCGCTGTCGCCCGGTACGGTCCTCGATGTTCTGGCTCGGTCGCATGTCGCCCCAGCGCATGGCGTTTCTCCTGTTGGTCGACCTGCCAGTCTACTTCGCCTGCGCGATGGCCCTGCTTAAGTCCTGGTACTCCTCGCAGCCCTTGCCGCAGATGCGTTCGAGCGCCGCAAGATGCTCCTGCGCCTTGGCCTTGTTGCCGGTCAGCACATAGGCCTCGCCGATGTACTCGTGCGCGCCCTTGTGCTGCGGATCGAGCTTCAGCGCCTCGCCGTACTCGCGGAAGGCCAGGTCGAACTTGCGCTGGTTGCGGTAGGCGTAGCCCAACAGATTGCGGGCGTCGGCATTCGTCGGCTCGTTCTTCACGGCCAATTCGAGGTGATTGACCGCCTGTTGCCAGTCCCGGACCTTGATCGCTTCGACGCCCACGTCGAAGTCCGCGCTGTTGACGGGAGGCTTGACGACGTCGGCGTCGGCGCGGGCCGTCGGGGACGCGATGCGCGAGGAGAGCGGCCAGGCCGGCGGCACTGGCGAGGGCGACGATGCGCAGCGGGCGGGGCTTCATGGTTTGAGCGCCTTGTAGAGGTACGGCAGGCTGACGTCCATCCGGTAGTCGATCGACGAATGCGTGTCGTCGAATTCCTCGTAGGTGTGGGCGACGCCATGCGCCGTCAACTGCCGCGACAGGATGCGCGCGCCGAAATGCAGCTGATACTGGTCGCGCCATCCGCAATCGATATAGATGCCGTGCAGCGACTTGCAGGTTCCGCGCGTGCTCGCCGACCAGGTTGACAGGATCGTGGCGACGCCACCGCGCCCAGCGTTGCGGGATCAGTTCGCCGGTGTCGAGGTCGACGGGGAGCCGGAACCCGAGCGGCGCCTTGGGGTCCGGGTCGTAGGTCGCGGCCATGGCGAGTTCCATCAGCGCGTGCGCCTCGGCGTCGTTCGACTTTTCCTTGGCCCAGACCGCTTCGAGAAAGCGCCGCGCGCGACCGTCGTCGCGGCCGTCCTGCGGCGGGCGGCTGTGGGCCGCGCATTCTGTCGGCCCGCGCGGCGGAACGGCTTGCGATAGCGGTCGAGTTCGTTCAGCGTCCGCGGCCAGTCGGGCAGGTAGCAGAACTCGAAGTACGCGTCGCCGGAATGATCGCCGATCGCGCCCCAGTACTGCGGGTACTTCATGCCGTGGATGATGGCACCGTAGCCGCCGGACGACTTGCCGAAGCGCGCGATGATCGCGCGAGGCGAGCGTGCGGAACTCGCGATCGACGTGCGGAATCAGCTCGCGCGTCAGGTAGTCGGCATAGCGGCCGATCGCCGACGAGTTGACGTACTGGTTGCCGCCCAGGCACGTGAAGCAGTCGGAAACACGACGATGCACGGGCCCATCTTCGCTCGGCGATCAGGCGGGCGGCGCGTTCCGGCACGTTTTCGTCGAACGGGCGCCAGTTGAGGTGCGCGAGGCCGGACCCCGTGAAGCCGACGAGGTCGAAGAGCACCGGATAGCGGCGGCCGCGGCCGGCGGCCTTCCCGCGCGCCGTCCCTCGTCATAGCCGGGCGGCAGCCAGACGGCGAGCTTGCGGATGTGCGGGTCGCCGAGCGGATTGTCGGCCAGCACGCGCGAATCATGTTCGAGGATGACCGTGGTACCGGCGTGCCGGTAGCTGCGTTTGCGTGCCATGGGAGTCGTCTTTGGTGGCGGGGCAGGGCGACGCCCTGCGGAAGCCGATTGTGCCCTGCGGGTGGCCGCGGCGGCAATGTCGCCAGTCCGGCGCCGGGTGGCGTCCATGCTGCGGAGCACGATTGAACGCGAGCTTCGCGCGGCTAGCATGTCGATGCGCGGCAACGGATCACCCGAAGGAGGTAGCCATGTCGGACCGATGGCGATGGATCGGCGGCGGCGGCGCTGATGACGGCATCCGTCGGCACGGCCGCCAGCACGCACACGGTGGCCGAGTGTTTCGAGGGCTCGGATTTCATCGCCAACGCGGCGCTCGCCCGCGACAACGGCATGTCGCGCGCCGAATTCCTGGAGCGGATGGAGGGCGATTTCCTGATGATCGCGGCCTACCCGCCGGAATTGCGCTGGTTTGCCAAGGACCGGGACGACGAGCGCTTCCTGCTGTCGGCCGCGCGCGAGGTATTCGATGCGCCGGCTGCCCCCGACGGCCATCGTGCCCGCTTTCTCGCCGCCTGTTTCGACCGGTCGACCGCGTAACCACGCGCCGTGGCTGCCACTGCTCGTCCGGGCTCTCGTTGTTGAAATCGCCGCGGCGCGATCGTTCATTCTGCTTCTCGCGCGCGCGCGGCCGCCTTATCCCGCGTTTTTCAACGAACCGCTAGAGCCCCAGGCTGCTGCGCGCCGCGTCGAGCGTGGCCACGCCCGGGAGTGGCGCGCTCGCCTTTCATGAGCTTCCAGCCGACCAGGTCGAACGTGGGCGGCAGCGCGCCGCGCTTGGCGGCGTACGACACGGTGCCCGCGAGTTCCACGACTTCGGTGCGGCCGGCCACCACGACGCCCTTGGCGTCCACCGGCTTGAAGCGCAGGCGCAGCGTGAAGGCCAGCCGCCCGTCGTCGGCGGGGCGCACGGTGCCTGTCATCGTCCACGGCGGCCCGTACAGCGCCGCGAGCCGCGGCGCGGCCGTGCGAATGTACTGGGTCGCGCTGGCCGCCTTGATCGTTTCCGGCCTGGTGATCTCGGCCGGCGCCACCAGCGCGCCCTGGTCGAGCAGGACGGCGGCGAGCTGCGACATCATCAGCGGCGCCGACAGCATGTAATCGACGATCGTGTCGGGGGCGGCAGCGTGTCGCGCGTGCGGTACGCGATGCCCTCCGCGCCGATCAGCAGCGCCTCGCCGCCGCGGCGGCTGGCCCGGCCTTCCTCGCGGTACGTGGCATGGAGGTCGCCGTTGCCCACCTGTTCCAGCGTGTAACGGGCAGTGAAGCCCGGCGTCTTCGTCTCGAGGTCGATCGTGCGGAACTGCGACCAGCGGCCGGCCGCGCACAGCGCCGACCATTTGGCGTTCCGCACTCCCTCGTGTCGACGCCGGGAAGGCGCGCGTTCACGGGCGCCTGCGGCAATGCGCCGGCGTCGGGGAGGCTCGCCGCGGGCGGCGGCGTGGTCTGCGCCGGCGCCGCACCGGCCGCCAGCACGGCGGCGAGTGCCAGCGCGGCGACGAAGCGCGGTCGTGGACCCATGCCGCCGATTCTACCGGCAGCGTCGGCTGGCCGAGGCCGCCGCGGACTTGCGGTCGGCGCCGGCCGACGAGCCGCGTCCTCGGGCGGCGACCGCTCCGGCCGGATGCTTAGGCGGCGCTGCGCCGCCGCTGATGACGCCCGCCGCGATAGAAGCGGCGTTACCGTCGGCTATCGAAGGCGCGACGCGCAGCTGGCATACTGGCCGCCCCGCCCACCACCCCGTCGCCGCGATGTATCGAGAACCTTCGCCCCCCGCAGGATTGCCCGCCGCGGGCCTCGCGGTCGCCCACGCGTTGCTGTCGCGCCGCTCGGTCCGCGGGTTCCTGCCGACGCCGTGCCGCGGGCGACGATCGAAGGCATCCTCTATCTCGCCGCGCGTGCGCCGTCGGGCACCAATTGCCAGCCGTGGAACGTCTACGTCTGCAACGGAGGGCGCGCGACGCGCTGGTCCGCCGACCTGATCGCCGCGCACGACGCGCAGGCCGAGGGCGCACGCGAACACATCGAGGAATACGCGTACTACCCGCGCACGTGGCGCGAGCCGTACCTCACGCGCCGCCGCAAGCTCGGCTGGGACTATTACGGATTGATGGGCATCGGCCGCGGCGATCGCGCCGCCATGCACGCGCAGCACGCGAAGAACCTCCATTTTTTCGGCGCGCCGGTGGGGCTCTTCTTCACGCTCGACCGCGACCTCGAGCAGGGCAGCTGGCTCGACGCGGGGATGTTCATCGAGGGCGTGATGATCGCGGCGCGCGCCTACGGCCTGGCACACGTGCCCGCAGGCGGCGTTCACGCCGTTCCACCGGATCGTGCGCAGGCACCTGGGTTCAGCGACCGCGAGATACTGCTGTGCGGCATGGCGCTCGGCGCCATCGACGAAACCGCGCGCGAGAACGCGCTCAACACCGAGCGCGAACCCGTCGCGGTTTTCACCAGGTTCGTGGGTGACTAGCGGCAGCGCCCGCTGCATCGCTTGCATGCGGCGTCACGCCGGCCGGCGATCGGCACGCGCGGACTGTCGACGCCTGGTCGCGCGGCTGCGCGTGCGCATCCCGGGGCGTCGCCGGCATTCGATCCTGCGGCGGGCGTTGGTGGGCCTGCTGGCGATTCCGGCGAGCCTCCTTCCCATCGCGGCGCAGGCGGCCGACAGCGGTGAAAATCTGCGCGTCATTTCGGCGCCCGACTGCACGGACGCCACGGGCATCATTCCCGAGCTGGCGCCGGCGCCGTTCAACGCCACTTACCTGCGCGTCCAGCACATCGGCGATCCCGGGTCGGCCGAGCTCGAAGGGGAGGTGGCCAACGTCGTGACGCTGGACCGTCGGCGACGCGACCGGTTTCTTCCCGCCGCCTTCCACCATGCGCAGGCGCAACGCGGCTTCCGCGACCTGGGCCCGCCGAATCCCGCGAGCGCCTTTCAGCTCTGGTGCAACGGCGCCGGCTTCTTCATCAACAGCCGGCAGTTCAGCCACGCCACGCCGCTGACGCTCGAGGGGCCCAGCGCGAGTGTCGCGCGCGATCTCGATCCGCCGGCGACGGTGTTTCGCGACTGGACGTCCGCGCTGACCATCGACGCCGACGTCAGCGTGCCCTGGGTGCAGTACGACGGGCATCCGACGGCCGAAGGCACGGCGCAGGTCAGCTTCTTCTATTACGCCCGGGACACGACGACGGGCACGACCTTCGCCCATGTCATCGCGTTGTTCGACAACCGTGCGCCGGGCGTCAACGGGACCGCCGGCGAAGCGGTCAGCGCGGACGCCTATACGGCGTTCGTGGTCAGCCCGTTGCGACCGACGGTGTTCGGAGGGGCGCCCGTCCAGTACGTCACGGTCGGTGCGGGCTCCGCGCACATGCGCTTCGAGACAGCGTGGCCGGAACGCATCCATTTCCGCGCGCAGGTCACGTACGACAATTTTCGGGCGCTGCTGCTGCGTCTCAAGGCCGACTCGTTGCCCGCGATCTCGCCGCGCCCGGAAGACTACCGGATCACGTTGTTCGGTGTGCTCGGCGAAATCTTCCCGGGGACGACGACCGAGCACGAAGTGGGCCTGGGCGCGAGCGTCATCGACTTGACGCTCGCGGAGTCCTTCGGTGCCGCGGCGCCAGTGCCGGCGGTCGAATACCACAACGCCGCACTCGACCACTATTTCGTCAGTCATCGAGCGGCCGACATCGAGGCGCTGGACTCCGGGCGGTTCGCGGGATGGCAGCGCACCGGGGAGACGTTCGCCGTGTACCCCGCGTACATGGCCGGGCAGCATGCGGTGTGCCGCTTCTACCTGCCGCCGGCACGCGGCGACTCGCACTTCTTCTCCGCATCGGCGACGGAATGCGCGGAGGTCGCGGCCGCGTTCCCGGACTTCATCCTCGAGGACCCGGCCGTGATGTTCGTCGGACTGCCCGACGTCGCGACCGGCGCGTGCGCCTCCGGCACCAAGCCGATCCACCGGTTCTGGAACCGGCGGGCGGATACCAATCATCGCTATGTAAGCAGCGAGTCGGCCCGCGGCCAGATGCTCGCTGCGGGGTGGATCGCCGAAGGCTATGGGCCGGACGGCGTCGCGATGTGCGCCGCGCCGTCGCTGCTGCGCTAGTGTCGCGCGCCGGCTTGGGTCGTGCGCTATCCCGCCTTGTACAGCAGCGAGCCGCGGCAGTTCTTCGTGCCGCAGCGGCACTTGTAGGCCTTGCGTTCCTTCTTCGTCAGGCGGCCGTCGATGGTGAGCCGGTAGTCGTACGTCAGTTCATCGCCGGGCTTGATGCGGCGCTTCGCCTCGATGAACACGTGTCCGGCCTCGTCCTCGTGCGTGACGCAGTTCGGCTTGCAGGAATGGTTGATCCAGCGCGCCGCGTTGCCGCGGACGCGCGCATCGATGACGCGGCCGTCGTCGATCTCGAACAGGAACGTGTGGGCGGAATCGTCGGGATCGCTGTCGGGGCGTTCCATCGCCTCGTCCCACGACGAACGCTTGCCCTTGTATTCGATGATGCGATCGCCGCGGTTGATCAGGGCGGTGGCGAACACGCCGCGGCCATGGATCGCGGAGTTGCGGACGGCGTAGGGTTTCTTGCGGGCGGATTCGGGCATGAGTTTGCGCATCGATGAGATGGCCGTCATTTTCTCACGAGCGGAGCGCGCGCGTCACGGCGAGTTGCGCATGGGCGCGAAAAGTTCGCGCAGCTCCACCGCGACCGTGGTGTCGTTGTCGGAAAACCAGATGTGTCCTTCCTGGATCGTGCACTGCAGCTGCATCGAGCGCGCCGCCAGCGCACCGAGCGCCAGCACGGTCTCGGGCGCGACCGCGCGCACGGTGAGATTGGACAGCCGGGCGAGCGCGCCGGCGTTGCGCTCCCGCCAGAGGTCGACCGCGCGCCCGCCGTACGCATAGACGACGACGTCGCGCGCGCGTCCCGCCGCGCGCCGCAGGAGCTTCTCGTCGGGCAGCCCGACGTCGATCCACAGCAGGATCGCGCCGGTGTCGTCGCGCAGCGCGATGTCGGGCTCGTCCTCCGTCGACAGGCCGCGTCCGAAGGCAAGCGCGGCGTCGGCATGCAGCGCGAAGGCGAGCATCCGCACCATCATCCGCTGGTCGGTCTCCGACGGATGCCGGGCCAGCGTCAGCGCGTAGCTGGCATAGTGGTGGCGCTCCATGTCGGCGACCGCCAGCGTCGCCTTGAAGATCGTCGCTTTCAACGCCATGGCAGCGCCGTCGTCGTCATGGCAGGAACGTGAGCAGCAGCGGCGTCGTCACGGCGGCGAGCGCGACCGTCACCACCATGCTGGCGGCGATCGTGCCTTCCAGCGCGCCGAACTGGCGCGCCATCAGGTAGACGTTGGCGCCCACGGGGAGCGACGCCAGCATGACGACCGCGCGCGTTTCCAGCGAAGGCAAGCGCGAGGACCCGGGCGACGGCGTAGACGGCCAGCGGAAAGCCGGCGAGTTTCAGCGTCGCGAGCGCGAGGCTCGGCCGCCAGCCTTCGCGGATGCCGTATTCGGCGAGGCCCATGCCGAGCACGATCAGCGACAGCGGCACCGCCGCCTGGCTCATGAGGCCGAGCGTTTCGTCGACGAGCGGCGGCAGCGGCAGCCCGGTGAAGCCGAAAATCGTGCCGAGCAGGATGCCCGCGACGACCGGATTGGTGACGACTTCGCGCGCGGTCTTGCCGAGTCCGCGCACCGAGAGGTCGCGGTTGCGCGCCCATTCGACGGACACGGTCACGAGCGTCCACAGCAGCAGCGAATTGAAGACGAGCACCAGCGACACCGACGGCAGCGACGCGTCGCCCAGCGTCACCTTGGCGAGCGGGATGCCGAGCAGCACGTTGTTGGAGAAGATCGTGCCGACGGCGAAGATCGACTGCGCGACGCCGTCCATCGCGAACGCGCGCGCGGCGACGACCCGCGCGACGACGAAAGTGACGATGCCGCCGCCGAAATAGGCGATCAGCAGCCGCGCGTCGACCGGCGGCAGCTGCGAGAAATCGCTCATCAGCCGGAACAGGAACGCCGGAATGGCCACGGCGAAGACGAACCGCGTCAGCGCATCCGACACCACCTTCGGCCAGTGGCCCCAGCGCGACAGCGCGTAGCCGACGAACACCAGCAGGAACAGCGGCGCGGTGAGCGCGATGAGGCTGACGAACGAGCGCGTCGCCTCGCCGTTCATGGGCGGACGACGCGTCGGCTAAGCGCCGGAGCCCGCGGGCGGGCCCTGCGGGCGCCGCCGGCGCTAGTGGACGGCAACGCGCGCTACCGCCCTTTGGTGCTGGATTTGGTGCGCACGGCGACGCGCGGCACGGTGGCGGGCGGGCGCCGCCGCAGATCCTGCGCCGGCACCGGCGCGCCCGGCTTGCCCTTCGGCGGGGGAAACGTGATGCCGCTCTTTTTCGTCGTCATGGCGAATGTCTCCTGCGTTGCGCGAATGCCGATGTTAGACCAAATCGCGCAGCGTCACGATGCGCTCGGGGCCGCCGTCGATCTTCAGGCGCAGCTTGCGCCCGGGCGCCGCCCTGAACTCGCCGCGGACCGCCGACAGCGACATCGCCGTCCATGGCTTGCCGTTGACCCCGATGATCAGGTCGCCGGCCTTGAGGCCAGCGACAGCCGCGGGTCCGCCCGCCACGACGTCCACGACTTCGAAGCCCTTGGCGCCGAGCTCGATCCAGGCGCCGGCGCGGTCGTAGATGTCCGGCCGGCCGAAGTTCGCGTTCTTCTCGAGGTACAGCACGCTGCCCGGATAGTCGAACGTGATGTTGAACTGGCGGAGGATGCCGAAGCCGATGTTGCCGGCGACATCCGGGTCGGCCAGCGCGCCGGTGGTCTGCAACGACAGCGACGTCAATGGATTGCGGATCACCACGTCGGCGAGCTTGAGCGTCTTCGCCCGCGCGAGCCGCGCGCGCACATGGCCGCCGACGCCCGCGCCGTAGACGGCTTCCAGTTTCGCGCCATACTTCTCGACGAGGTTGTTTTGCTCGACGAACGGCAGCGTCAGCGTCAGCGAGCCGCGGCTGCCGGTGTCGACATGGAAGACGCCGTCGATGTCGTCCACGCGTCCGCGCACCTGCGGCGCGGTGCCGCGGAACACGATCGGCAGCCGCGCGCCGGTGCCGGCATACTTGAACTTCGCCGGATCGTGGAACACGGCGCGCGAATGCTCGAAGTCGAGCTTGATCGGGAACCGCTTGAAGAGCTCGTAGCCGACGACGCCGCCGATGTCGTCCAGGCCCTCGACGCGGCGCAGGAAGGCGTCGAGGTCGATGGTGGCGAATACCTGCCGCTCGAGGACGATGCCGCCGAACTCGATCTTGTCGATCCGCGTCATGCCGACGTCCTGCTTGCCTTCCGCGCCCGATGCGCCGAGCGCACCTTCGGACTTGACGCCCAGGCGTTCGAGCACCTGCGGCAGCAGCACGTTGCTGCCGCCGGTGTCGAACAGCATCCGGACCGGACCGCGGCCGTTGACCATCACCTTGAGGAACAGGTGGCCGTTGTGCACTTCGAACGGCACTTCGACGAACGCCTTGCCCGCCGGGAACGCGAAGTCGGGTTTCGGCGGCGCCGGCTGCGCGAACCGCACGCCGGTCAGCGGCTGGTTGAAATCCATGCTGTCGACCACGACGAGCTCGTCGTACTTGGGGTCGCCGCGCGACGCCCGCACGCGGAACGGAATCTTCACGCCCTCGACGTCGCGGACGTCCATGTAGGTTTCGGTCCGCGTCTCCTGCGCCTCCCGTTCGACCAGGCGCTCGATCAGCCTGGTCTCGGTGTTGATCCACAGCTCGAACGGGCGGCCGCCGTCGGGCGTGATGCGGATGACGTCGAAGGCCGCGCCGTCCGCCTGCGCGCGTTCCTTGTAGCTCAAGCGCGCCGGCGCCCGCTCCGGATACCAGAACGCCAGCCGGTCGCGATAGGCGGCGTTCACGGCGAGTTCGCGCGCGGCGTCGACGCTTTCGACGCGCGACTGCGCCCGACGCGTCCTGCGACCAGGCCACCGTGCCGTCGAAGCCGGCCGCCCCGGTCACCGGGCCGATCGTGTAGTTGAGGTACGAGCGGCCGGTCGCGTACTCGCTCCAGCGCTCCGCGCTGCCGGACAGGCCACCCGCGTGGATACTCACCTTGCTGTGCTGAGTCTTGAGTGCGTCCCATGCGGCGCCGCCGCTCGCCGCCTTCGCGGCGGCCAGGACCGCCTGTGGATCAGGCGGCGGCGGTCCGCCCAGCTGGGCCCGGCTGGCGACGGCCATGAGCAGCAACACCAACAGCGCGCAGATGCGCGGCAGCGAACGAATCATCGAGTCTCCAGGGGCCTCGGCGCGCGACGCGCGCCGTACAGTGCCCATTATCGCCTACGGCGCCGGATGCGCCGGGGCGGCTTTAAGCGGGGGCGTACGGCGACGTCGTCGTCGGCGTCCCTTGGGACGGCTGCCGCGCGCCCAGCGTATCGAGGGCCGCGCTGACGGCGCGGTCGAACAACGGCACCGGTTCGACCACCAGCGTGACCTGGCCCGCGGATATTTCGTAGGCGAGTTCCTCCGGCGTGTAGACGAACGCGCGGGCGCGCGACCGGCTGGTGAACAGATACTTGGTGCGCAGCGGGCTGACCCACGTCAGCCGCGCATTGACCGTGCGCTCCTCCTTGGTGAACGCGAGCCAGGTACCGACCGCCATCTCGCTCACGTAGTCGTGGACGTTGACGATCGGGCGCCGGCGTGGCGGTGGCCGCCGGTGATGCCCCCGCCGGTGCCGCGCTCTCGGGCTTGGGCTTGATCGCCGCGATGTGCAGCTGGTACAGCGCTTCGAAGAACGCGCGGGCGCGCTCCGGCGCCACGCCGAGCGCCGTGCACGCGCGGCGCAGACCGCCGATCAACGCCGGGATCATCTTGGTCAGGCGGGCCTTCTGCGCCGTGCGCTCCTTGGCGACGATGCTCCACAGCATGTCGTCGAGCGTGCGCACGGCGCCGTTCCATTCGTCGCTGTCCTCCCCGTGCTCGCGCCGCAGCGCCGACAGGTGATCGGCCCAGACCGTTTCGATGAAGCCACGGACCTCGAACGGCACGTCGAGCCCGGCCAGCCGGTCGCGGAGGAAGGCGCGCACGTGCGAGCGGTCGGACTCCTCCACTTCGGCGCCCAGCGCCGCCGCGACGTCCTCCGTCGTCGCCTCCGAGACGCGCTGCCGTTCGCCTTCGATGAACGCGGACAGCCGCACGTTGGCCAGGCGGAACACGCCGACGTCGATCTCGAAATCGCGGCAGATGTCGTCGACGACCTCGGCGGCGAGGGCGGCGAACGCGTCGCGGTAGGCGTCGTCGTGCGTGGCGCCCACCGCGGCTTCGGCCAGGTTGTCCAGCAATTGCCGCGCCGAGTGCTTGCGGTCGGAGAAGAACGTGCGGTCGAGCAGCGCCGCCTTGACGATCGGCACCTGCAGCCGGCCGAACAGGCTGCGCATCGAATCGGGAATCGACTTGTCGCGGAAGATGTAGTCGAACAGCAGCGCGATCACGTCCATCGTGATGCGGTCGGTGTCGTTGCTGATCTGGTCGTCGATCGCCGCGCGGATGTGCGGGATGAGGTTCAGCGGGACGACGGTGCCTTCGATCGAGCCGGCGGCGGACTTGGGCGCGGCCTGGGCGATCGCCATCGGCAGGTCGAGGCGCTGCCAGTGCGCGAGCGTGGCGAAGAGGGGGGTCGAAGCGCCGAGCGCCATCAGCGGTTCGAGCGACGGGAAGGCGGGCGGCCCGGCCGCCGCCGGCGCCTGCCCGGCCACGTCGGGCGCCGGCACGCCATCGGCAGCGCCGCGCGCGGCCATCTGCCGCGACCCCGCGGTGGCGAGCGCCGCCAGCCCGGCCAGGATCTTGGCGGCCGACATCTCGTTGGCCTGCGCGCCGACGCCGACGATCTGCATGGAAGTCTGGGGCTTGTCGGCGAACACCAGCGCCGGCGGCGCTCCCGGTTCGGACAGCGTTTCGGGCACCACGATGTCGCGCGGCACGTCCGGCAGCGCCTCGTGCAGCATCTTGGTGAACGTCGGGAAGAGGTCCTTGTCGTCGTACGGCCGGTACTCGCTGCGCGCGCGCAGCGCGGCCTTGATCTCGGGCAGGATGCCGCGGTCCGCGAGAAACCGGTTGAGCGAAATGTAGAGCTTGTTGATCTCCGGCGTCAGGTCGGCGAGCACGCGCTCCATCAACGGGCGCCAGACGCGCGGATTGGGATACACCTTGCGCGCGGACGACCCGACGGCGTCGAGGATGTAGGTGACGGCGAACGGATTGTCGATGTCGCGCGGGGTGCCGTCGCCGATCAGCAATTCGACGCGCAGGTCGAGCGCCGCCAGTTCGCGCTGCGTGAAGCGGTCGAGGAAGCGCGTCGCGTCCTTGAGCGCCGTCTGGCGGTCGTGGTCGAAGGCGGTCAGCACGCGCAACGTGGCGAGCGAGGCATCGGCATCGGGACGCCGGCCCTTGCGGCGCGCGCCGTCCACGACGCGCCGCTCGAACAGTTCGCACAGCGTCTGGTCGAACTGTTCGACCCATTCGCCGCGCTTGTTGCGGAACGCCTCGACTTCGCCGTCGGGTATGTGGCTGTTCGTCTCGAACAGGTCGTTCGTCTGCTCGACCGACGCCCTCACGAGGTCGAGCAGCTTGACGCGGTATTGCGCGAAACAGGCGCGCAGGATCGCGCGGCCTTCCTCGGTGGCGACGGGCATGGGCGCGCTTGCTTCGGGTGCCAAGGGGCCCGCACCCAGCGTCGGGAATGGCTGCCATGGGGCCGATTCTACTGCGACGGGGGCTGCGTGCGGCGCTACGACGATCGGGTCGCCCGCACTGCCCGTCGGCTGGCGGGGGTTCAGCGCGGGGCCGTGCAGGCGGCGGCAACCCGCGCATATTCGGACGGGGAGTCGACTTCCGCCTGCCGCATCGCGATGTCGTCGCTGTCCTGCGCCTGGAACTGCTCGAGAAAGGCGGACAGCGCGCGCGCGAGATCGGCCTGCGCGGCGGCGGCATCGGCCGCGTAATGGACGCGTTCGGGGAGGGCTTCCGGCAGCGTGCGTGCCAGGCGCGCGACCGCATCACGCATGTACGCTTCGTACACTGCAACATGCTTCATCTCGTGTTCGCGCACGGCGGCGCGCCGGCATTCGTCGCGCGCGACCTCGTGCGCGCACCGCGTTTCGTCGTGTTGCGGGACGATCGGGAGCGCCACGACCGTAGGCGCGAGGCCGGGCAGCGCATGGCAGCGCGCCTCGAAGGCGGCGCCTTCGGCGTCGGCCGCGTGGCGGTCGCAGCCCGCCAGCCATGACGGCAGCAGGATGACGACGGCGACCAGCGCGGCACGCATCCGGGAAGGATACCGTGGGCGCCGCGAGCCGAACCATTACAATAGCGGGTTGCCCTTTTAGCCCTGAAGAGGACGGTCCACGATGGATTTCCCCGGTGTCCTGCTGTCGGCCACGATCTGCGCCTACTGGATCGGCGTCGGCGCCATGATCGTGCGCGTTCGCCGGCATGCGCGCCGGGTGGTCGGTGTCGTTCCCGAGCAGCGGCTGGAGCGTTTGATGTGGCTCGTGTGGGTGCCGCTCGTCGTGGCGTGGGTCGCGCTGCCCTGGCTGGCACTCACCCGGACGCAGCCGCCGTTCGCGCTGCCTGAATTCGTCCATGCGGGCGCCGCGTACGCCGCGCTGCGTTGGGTGGCCGCGCTGGTGGGTGTGGCGTGCCTCGCCGTCACGATCAAGTGCTGGGCGCGGATGGGCAGGGACTGGCGGATGGCGGTGACGGGGGAGCCCGACCAGGTGCTGATCATGGACGGGATGTTCAGCCGGATCCGGCATCCGATCTACGCGTTCTCGATCCTGCTGATGGCGTGCACGATGGTCGTCGTGCCGACGCCGCTCGATGCTCTGCCTTCGGCGTCGTCCATATCGTGCTGATGGTGATCAAGGCGCGTAACGAGGAGCGTCACATGCTGGCGAACCACGGCGACGACTACGCCCGCTATCTCGCGCGCACCGGCCGTTTCCTGCCCCGTTTCCACTGAAGGTTCGCGGCGACGCCGCACCTGCGATAATCGCGGGCGTGCAGTCACCGTTTCCGCATCCTTTCCGCGCTGCATGAGATTCCATCCAATTCGCCTCGCCGGCGCGCTCGCCGCAGGGCTCGTCGCGCTCTGCGCGCCCGATCGCGGTCGCCACGGCCGCCCTGCCGGCGCCGTCCCCGGGGGCCGTGCCGGCGCTCGATTGCGATCGGCTGGCGGGCCCCGACGCGGCGCGGGCGCTCGCGCTGCTGCCGGCGCCGCGCGTCGTGAACCTGCACGGCAGCGTCGCGTTCGTCACGATGGAACCGTTCGCGACGTTCCTCATCGGCATGGGCTACCCGGAGCTGGCGCTGCGCGATCCGCACGACGGCAGCCTGTCGCAGTCGAGCTTCGGCAGCAGCGAGGAGCTGGCCGGCGCGCTCGCCTGGCATTACGAGCGCGACGGCCTGCGGCCGATGCTCGTCGGGCACAGCCAGGGCGGGATGCTGGTCGTGCGCACGCTGCACGAGCTGGCGGGCGAATTCAACGACTCGGTACCGGTGTACGACCCGGTCGCGCGGGCCGCGCAGACCCGCACCACCATCCGCGACCCGTACACGCACGAGGAGCGGCCGGTGGTCGGCGTCGAGATCGCGTTCGCCGCCGCCATCGCGACCGGGACGCTGCCGCGGCTGCTGCTCGGACAGTGGTCGATGATCCCCAGGCTGCGGCGGATTCCCGATACGACGCTCGAGTTCACCGGCTTCACGATTCCCGTGGGACCCGATCGCCGGCAACCTGGGGAGCGGCGACCCGTACGTGGCGACGGGGACGGCGGCCGTGCGCAACGTGCTGCTGCCGTCGACGTACAGCCACATCGGCGCGCCGATCACCGAACACCTGTCGGCGCAGCCCGCGACGCGCGCATGGATCGACGCCTGGCGCCCCGACGCGCCGCCGGGGCCGCTGCCGGCGGACGCCGACGCCGACGTGCGCAACATCGTGCACGCGGCGGACCTCTGGTACAGCATCCGCCGCCACTGGTGCCTCGAAGGCCAGCGGCGCGTGCGCGCGCAGGGTGCGAGCTGACATGCGCGGCCGGCTGAACCTGTTCCAGGCCGCGATGCTGCGCTGGCGCGAGCTGCATCCGTACAACGCCGTGCACGTGGCGGAGCTTCCGGGACCGTTCGACGCCGGCAGGCTCGAGCGGGCGATCGCCGCGCACCTGACGGCGCTGGGGGTGACGGGCCTGCGGCTCGACGCGCAGCAGCGCCGCTTCGAGTACGCCGGCGGTCCCGCGACGGTCGCGCTGCAGGTCATCGACGGCGGCGCCGATCCGCTGCGCGTCATCGAGCGGGAGATGGAGCGGCAACTGAACGTGCCGTTCGCGCCGACCGGCGACCTCGACCCGTTCCGTTTCTTCGCGGTCACGGCCGGTGATACGTTTCACCTGGGCGTGGCGTACGATCACTTCATCGCCGGCGGCGATTCGATCGTCGCGCTGCTGAAAGGCATCGCCGCGCGCTACGACGACAGCGCGCCGGCCGGGTTGCCGCCCCCCGACCTCTATCCGGCGACCTACGGCCGGCTCTTCCGCCGCAACCCGCTCAAGTTCTACATCGGCCAGTATTCGCTGCCGACGATGCTGCTGCGCGTCCGTCGTGCGTTCCGGCCGCGCTACCGCTACGGCAACGCGCCGGACAATGCCTTCGCGTCGCTCGAGCTGCCGCCGGAACTGTATGCCGCCGTGGTGCGCTCGGCGAAGGCCTGGGGCGTCAAGTTCAACGACCTGCTGCTCGCGATGCTGTTCAAGGCGCTGGGCCCGGAAGTGCCCGAGCGTCTCCACGAGCGGCGGCGGCGGGAGATCGCGATCGCGTCGGTCATCAACATCCGCCACGAGCTGGCGCCGGGCCCCGACGCGGCGTTCGGGCAGTTCTTGAGCTCGCAACTCGTGTCGCATCCGGTGCCCGCGGACATGACGCTCGAGGCGCTGGCGCGCGACATCCATGCGCAGACGCAGCGCGTCAAGCGGCGCAAGCTCTACCTGCAGACGCTGTACATGCTGTCGTGGGGCGGCCTGGTCTGGCCGTTCATGACGGCGGAGCAGCGCAAGCAGATGTATGCGAAGAACTATCCGGTATGGGCGGGAATGTCGACGCTCAACGTCGACGCGATCTGGCGCGAATCGGCAGGCACGGCGCCGGTGCTGCACTACCTGCGCGCCGTGTCCACCGGGCCGTTCTCGCCGATCGTGATGGCGCCGGCCTCCGTCGGCGCGTGCCTGCACATCGGCCTCACGTACCGCACCGCCGCGTTCAGCCGCGACGACATCGCTAGAATATCGGCTGCGCTCCTGGGATGCGCACGCGACCTCGCATGACACGACTCCACCCACGATCCGCTTGCGCTCGTCCTGACGATCGCGCTGGTGTGCGCCGGGTGCGCGATGCGGCCGCTGCCGGTGATGGCGCCGGCGCCGGCGGCGGACCCGGCGGTCGAGGACCGCATCCTGGCACTCGACCCGGAGCGCGTCAGCCCCGCCGACGTCACACAGACGCTTGCCAGGGGACCGACGCCGAGAATCATGCTGCTGCACGGCGGCATCTATCCGGTGCACCTGGCGATGGAGTCGTTCGGGCAGTTCCTGGTGCGGATGGGGTACCCGGAGCGCAGGATCCGCGTGCCGGCCAGCGGCGAGTGGTCGCACAGCCCCTACGAGGACGCCGAACGGCTGGCGGGCATGATCGCCTGGTACTACGAGCGGGACGGCATGATGCCGATGCTGATCGGCCACAGCCAGGGCGGCATGCAGGCGGTCAAGGTGCTCCACGTGCTCGCCGGCGGCTACAGTCCGGCGGTGCCCGTCTGGAATGCGCAGACCGACTATGCCGAGAGCCGCACGGCGATCCTGGATCCATTGTCGGGCCGGCAGGTGCCGGTCGTGGGCGGTATCCGCGTGGCCTACGCATCAGCCGTGGGCGCGGGCGGCGCCGCCTTCCTGCTCCCCAACCAGTGGAGCCTGCTGGGCCGCCTGCGCACGATTCCCGACTCCGTCGAGGAATTCACGGGCTACGTGATCGACCTCGACCTGTGGGCGTGGACGCTGCCGGGGGTCGATGCGACCCGGACGTTCCACAACGGCGGCACGGCCGATGCGTCCGCAACGTGACGCTCGACGCGGTCAACAACCACGTGCTGCTGCCGGTCACCGACGAGCTGCCCGTCAATCCGGCCGCGCGCGCCTGGATCGACGCGTACGTGCCCGGCACCACGGTGCCGCGCCGTCCGACACCGGCGAGAACATCCTGTGGGCGGCGGACGTCTGGTACAGCGTGAAGAAGTACTGGGTGATCGAAGCCCAGCGGCTGATCCGTGCGCGTCGCGCCGGCCCGCGACCGGCGGTGGCCGGCAAGTTAGAATAAGCGCCTTTGCCCGCCGGGGTTTCTGGCCGCATGGCCGG
This sequence comes from uncultured beta proteobacterium, assembly GCA_963823475.1. Classification (GTDB taxonomy): domain Bacteria; phylum Pseudomonadota; class Gammaproteobacteria; order Burkholderiales; family Casimicrobiaceae; genus VBCG01. The sequence continues at coordinate 127,334 of CAWGLS010000009.1, read as the reverse complement.
CCCGGCAGGGCTTTACCCCGGCAGGAACCGGCGGCAGCGGGTCGCGTCAACCACGCGGTGGCGCAGTCGTCCGGTTCGCAAAGGCTTTCACTATGGCAGGTGCGTTGGCGGGAAAAGTGGCGCTCGTCACCGGCGCGGCGCGGGGAATCGGCCGCGCCATCGCCGTCAAGCTCGCCTCCGCGGGGCTGCGACGTCGCCGTCAACTACTACAACAGCGCCGAGGCGGCCGAGGCGCTGTGCGCCGAGATTCGCGCGTCGGGACGGCGCGCGTGCGCGATCGCCGGCAGCGTCGGCATCCCCGACAGCGTCGACGAGATGTTCGCGGAATTCGGCCGCCATTTCGACCGCCTCGATATCCTGGTGTCGAACGCGGCAGTCGGGCGTGTTGAAACCCACCGTCGAGATGACGCTCAAGCACTGGCGCTGGTGCATGGAGACCAACGCGCTGGCGTTGAACCTGCTCACGCAGCGGGCGCTGCCGATTTTCGGCGGCGATGCCCGCGTCATCGCGATGTCGAGCCTGGGCGCGCAGCGCGCGATGCCCGGCTACGGCTTCATCGGCGCGTCGAAGGCGGCGCTGGAAGCGCTGGCACGGGCGCTCGCGCAGGAACTGGGGCCGCGGGGCGTCCGCGTCAATGTCGTCAGCGCGGGTGTCGTCGACACCGACGCGCTGCGCTACTTCCCGAACCGCGAGGAGCTGCTCGCCAATTTCTCGCAACGGACGCCGGCCGGCCCGGTGCTGACGCCCGACGACGTGGCCGGGGCCGTCTACCTGCTGTGCCTGCCCGAGGCGCGGATGATCAACGGCCACACGCTGGTGGTCGACGGCGGCTTCGCCATTTCCGGATGAGCGCGCGATGACGATGCCCATTCCCTCCGGCCTTGCCGGCAAGACGGCGATCGTGACCGGCGGCAGCCGCGGCATCGGCCGCGCGATCGTCGAATTGTTCGCCGCCGAGGGCGCCGATGTCACGTTCTTCTATCGCGACAACGCGGACGCCGCGGCCGCCGTGGTGGCGGCGGCGCACGCCGCCGGGCACGCCGTCGCGGCCGAGCGCGTCGACGTCCGCGATTCGGCCGCGTGCGCGGAGGCGGTCGAGCGCATTGCCGAGCGCCGCGGCGGGCGCATCGACGTGCTGGTGAACAACGCGGGCACGATCCGCGACAATCCGCTCGCCGGCTTTTCCGATGCCGACGTGCAGGACGTGCTCGACACCAACGTCACCGGCGTGTTCAACGTCACGCGCGCGGTCGCGCCGTACATGATCAGCAAGCGCAGCGGCCGGATCGTCAACCTGAGCTCGGTGTCCGGCGACAAGGGCGGCCGCGGCCAGACCAACTACGCGGCGAGCAAGGGCGCGATCAACGCGTTCACGCGCGCGCTGGCCGTCGAGCTGGCGCCGCGCAAGATCGCGGTCAACGCCGTCGCGCCCGGCGTCATCGAGACCGAGATGTCGGAAGCGGTGCGCGAGCTGGCCGGCGACGAGGTCAAGGCGCGCATCCTGATGAAGCGATTCGGCACGGCGGAGGAAGTGGCGTACGCGGTCTGGTTCCTCGCCTCCGATTACGCAAGCTACGTCACCGGCCAGGTGCTGACGGTCGACGGCGGATTCAAAATGGAATGAGGGGAAGGCAATGACGACAACAGCAATCACGCAGGACGAGATCGACGCGGTGTTTCCCACCGTCGCCGAAACGATGGCCGACGCGCTCGGCTGCGACGTCGAGGACATCAAGCCCAACGTCTCGCTGATCGAGGGTCTCGACGCCGAGTCGATCGACTTCCTCGACATGGTGTTCCGCCTGGAACGCGCGTTCAAGATCAAGATCCCGCGCGGCAAGATCGTCGAGAACGCGCGCGGCACGCTGACCGAGGGCGAGTTCGAGCAGAAGGGCGTCGTCACCGACGTCGGGATGGCGCAGCTCAAGGCCTACCTGTCCGAAGTGCCGGCCGACCGCTTCAAGACGCCGATGAAGGTCGCGGACATTCCGCGCCTCTTCACGCCGGAAACGTTCTGCAAGCTGGTCGTCCAGGCGCAGCGCGACGTCAAGGCGGCTGGTTGAAGAATCTTCTTTACAGGAGACGCAGAGACGCCGAGAGGCCTTGTGCCCTCCGTCGGTGCGTGTCTTGGTGAGCGTGGCTCGTGAACGTCGAGCGCATGGCGGATCATTTTGCGGCCTTCTCGTTCGTCGACCGCATCACGGCGCTCGAACCGGGCGCGCGCGCGCGCGGGACGTTCGCGATTCCCGCGGACATCGCGGGCTTCCCGCCATGCCTGATGGCGGAAGCCGTCGGGCAGCTCGCCGCCTGGGCGGCGATGGCGCACATCGGCTTTCGCGGCCGGCCCGTCGCGGCACTCGCGCACGAAACGCGCTTCCTCCGCGCCGCCCGGCCGGGCCAGCGGCTGGATCTCGCCGTCGAGCTCGACAGCGTGGATGACGACGCCGTCGCGTATCGCGGGACGGCCGACGATCGACGGCGCGCGCGCCATCGAACTGAACGACTGCCTGGGACCGATGCTTCCCGTGAACGAATTCGACGATCCCGCCGCGATGTCCGCGCGGTTCGATCTCCTCTGCGGCGAAGGCGCGCCGCCGGGCCGCTTTCGCGGCGTGGCGCTGGCGCGCGTCATCCGCGAAGGCAGGCGTGGCCGGGCATTCCGCCCACGGCACGCTGGCGGTGCCGGCGACGGCGCCGTTCTTCAACGACCATTTTCCGCGGCGCCCGGTGTTCCCGGCCACGCTGATGCTCGATGCGCAGATCGACCTGGCGCTCGCGGTTGCGGCGGAATCGCCGCATTGGCCGGCCGGCATACCGCTCGCGCCGGTGCGCATGACCCACGTCAAGGTGCGTTCGTTCACGCTGCCGGGACAGGTGCTGAGGCTGGGCGTCGAGCTGCGGGCGCCGCAGGACAATGTGGTCACCTGCATGCTGTCCGCGCAATGCGACGGCAAGCCGGTGGCGACCGCGCGTGTCGATATTCGCGCCGGGGAGCCTCCAATGACGGCGCGACGGCGTGTGGCGATCACCGGCGTCGGCCTCGTCACGCCGGTGGGCAACGACGTCGCGACGACGTGGGATGCGTTGCTCGCCGGGAAGAGCGGCGGCGCCGAGATCAGTCTGTTCGACGCCAGCGGCTTTTCGACGCACATCGCCGCCGAAGTGAAGGATTTTCGCAACACGCTCGTCACCGACCGCAAGCTGCTCAAGTTCACCAACCGGTCGCATCGCTTCGCGCTCGAAGCCGCGGAGCAGGCGATGCGCGACGCGGGCATCCGGCCGACCGCGGAGGACGCGCACGCGCTGGGGCTGCGCCGTCGGCGCCGGCATGATGACGGCCGACTTCGACGATCTCCACGAAACGCACGCGCACGCGGCCGCCGGCGGCGAGCTCGACGTCAACCTGCTGCTGACGGACCGGCCCGCCAACGATCCGCTGGTGTTCTGTCGCGGGCAGGCGGCGGAAGGGCTCGCGCTGCTTGACGCGGCGCTTCGGCATCCACGGCTACGCGACGTCCGTCCACACGGCGTGCGCGTCGGGCGGGCAGGCGTTCGGCACCGCGCTCAAGGTGATACGCCGCGGCGTCGTCGACCGCGTGCTCGCCGGCGGCTTCGATTCGATGATCAGCCCGATCGGCATCGGCGGCTTCTGCCTCCTGTCCGCGCTGTCGCCCGACAACGACACGCCGCAGCGGGCGAGCCGCCCGTTCGACGTCACGCGCAACGGCTTCCTGCTCGGCGAGGGCGCGGGCTTCGTCGTGCTCGAGGAGTGGGAGGCGGCGCGGGCGCGCGGCGCGCGCATCTACGCCGAACTGGCGGGCGACGGCAATTCGCTGTCGAGCTACCGGATCACCGATTCGCCGCCCGACGGCGACGGCCCGATCCAGGCGATGCGCCAGGCGCTGGCCGACGCGCGCGCCACGCCCGCCGACATCGACTACATCAACGCGCACGGCACGTCGACCGGCATGAACGACCGCAGCGAAAGCGCGGCGATCCGCGCGGTGTTCGCCGCGGATGCGCAGCGCGTGGCCGTGAGTTCCACGAAGAGCACGATGGGCCACCTGATCGCCGCGGCAGGCGCGGTCGAAGGTGTCGTCTGCGCGCTGGCGATCGACCGCGGCGAGATGCCGATCAACGCCAATCTCGTCGAGCGCGATCCGGAGTGCGACCTCAATTTCGTCGTCGCTGCGCCACGGCGGGAGCGGGTGCGGATGACGCTGTCGAACTCCTTCGGCTTCGGCGGCTCGAACAGCTGCATCGTGATGCGCCATCCGGAGCTGGTCGATGGTCGCGCCGGGACCGGGGACTGACATGGCCGCGGACGAGGATCGTCATCACCGGCAGCGGTGCGGTCTGCGCCGCGGGCGCGCAGCCCGAGGCCATCCTGGCCTCGGCCATGTCGGGCCGCAGCGCCATCGGTCCGATCGGCCAGTGGGACACGTCGCAGTGGCCGACGCACGTCGCCGGCGAGATCCCGGATTTCAACGCGCGGGCGATGGTCGACGATCGCAAGCTGCACAAGCTCATCCGCCGCACCGACCTCGTCGGCCTGTATGCGGCGGGCCAGGCGATCGCGCAGTCCGGCATCGTCGGCGAGCGCGATGCGCTGCCGTCCGCGGAGGCGGCGGTGTACAGCGACAGGACCGGCGTGATCGTCGGCTCCGGCGGCGGCAATTTCCAGAACCAGTACGACTTCTTTCCGCTGCTCACCGAGGCGCACGGCGACCTGCCCGCGTTCGGACGCGAGCTGTCCAACGTCGTCAATCCGATGTGGCTGCTGCGCACGCTGCCCAACAACGTGCTCGGTCACATCGGCATCAAGTACGGCTTGAAGGGCACCAACGCCTGCATCACCAACCACAGCGTCGGCGGGCTGCTCGCCGTGATCGAGGCATTCGAGGCGTTGCGCAGCGGCGAAGCCGACCGCGTCGTCGCCGTCGGCCACGAGACGCCGATCGAGCCGCAGATGGTGCTCTACTACTACCGGCTGGGGCTGATCGCCGCGGACACGCTGCGCCCGTTCGACGCGGCGCGCGACGGCAGCCAGTTCGGCGAAGGCGCGGGCGCGCTGGTGCTCGAGACGGAAAGCTCCGCGCGACGGCGCGGCGCGCAAATCGTGGGCGAAGTGCTGGGCAGCGGCTACGCGACCGAGGGCGAGGGCCTGCTGGCGATCCGCGACGACGGCGACGGTCTGGCGCGGGCGATCGCGCAGGCGCTCGACGATGCCGGCCTCGCGCCCGCGGACGTCGGCATGATCGTCGCGCACGCCAACGGTACGCGGCTGTCGGACGCGTCGGAAGCCGCGGCGATCCGCAGGGTGTTCGGCGCCGCGGCGCCGCCGGTCACCGGCTTCAAGTGGTCGTTCGGCCACCTGATCGCCGCCGCCGGCATCGTCGAAACCGTCGTCGCGCTGGCGGCGCTGAAGGCCGGCGTCGTGCCCGGCATCGCCACGCTGCGCGAGCTGGACCCGGCCTGCGCGGGCCTGCCGGTGTCGGCCGCGCCGCAGGCGCCGCGCAGCCGCGTCGCGCTCGTGCTGTGCCGCGGTTTCGCCGGCACCAACGCAGCGCTGCTCGTGCGGGCGCCATGAGCAGCGCGATGACGGTCGTCCGATGACGAGCCCGGCGCGACCGGCGCAGCGTTGCGGCATCGATTCGGTCGAGATCGCCCGCATCGAACGGCTGCTGGCCGAGAATTCGGCGACCGACCTGTTGCGCTTCTTCACCGCGCAGGAACTGGCCGACGCGGGGGAGGGGCCCGGGCGCGCGGCGAGCCTCGCCGCGCGGTTCGCGGCGAAGGAGGCGTGCGTCAAGCTCTTTCCGCGCGAGGCGGCGCTGGCGCAGATCGAGCCGCAGGATTTTGCCGTGGCCCGTGACAACTACGGCGCGCCGCAGGTGGTGCTCGGCGCGCGCGCCGAAATGCTCGCCGGCCGCCACCGGCTGGGCGAGATCGGCTTGTCGATGACGCACGACCGGACGAGCGCGTCGGCGGTGGCGATCGCGCAGCCGGCCGCCGTGCGCGTGCCGCTGGCCGGCCGGATCCTCTACCGGCTGTTCCCGTTCCGCCGCCGCGTGATCCTCGACAACCTGCACCGCGTCTACGGCGCGACGATTCCCGACGACGACATCGTCGACCTCGCGCAGGCGCACTACGGCCACCTGTGGCGGCTCGTCGGCGAATTCATGCGCTTCCGCTGGCTGTCGCGCGAGCGGCAGCTGGCGCTCGTCCGCATCGAGAACCTCGACGCCTTCGTCGCCGCCTACGAGCAGGGCAAGGGCGTGCTGCTGCTGACCGGGCATTTCGGCAACTGGGAGGTGGCCACCGTCGCCGGCATCGGCGGCTTCCCGCAGATGCGCGGCCGCTTCCATTTCGTGCGGCGCGCGCTCAAGCCCGATTGGCTCGACCGGCTGGTGACGCGGCGCTTCCAGCACGCGGGATTCGGCGTGCTGCCGAAGCGCGGGTCGCTCGATGCGATGCTCGACCGGCTGGCGCAGGGCGACGCGATCGTGTTCGCGTTCGACCAGCACGCCAATCCGCCGGACGGCATCGCCGTCGATTTCTTCGGCACGCCGGCGTGGACGTTCAAGAGCCTCGCGATCATCGCGCTCGCCACCGGGGCGCCCGTCGTGCCGGCGACGAGCTGGCGCGAGGCCAACGGCCGGCACGTGCTGCGCTTCGAGGCGCCGATCGCCGCCGTCGAGCACGCGAACACGAGCGAGGCGATCCGGTTGACGACGCGCGCATACAACGCGGCGCTGGAGCGGCTGGTGCTGCGCCGGCCCGAGCAATGGTACTGGGTGCACCGCCGGTGGAAAACCGTCGCGGTGCCCGCGCGCAAGCGCAAACTGGACACGGCGAGCGCCTGATGGACCTGCCGAGCTCCGCCACCGTCATCGCAGCACTGGTGTCGTGGAAGGCGACGTTCGTCTACGGCTACGTGGCGTGGGCGCTGTTCGTCCACTTTCGCGGCCGCGAGCGGCACAAGTTCCACCGGCAGCTGACCGACCACTCGACGGTGATCGCGCCGTACAACGCCATCATGTACGGCTTTTCCGCAGTGCCCAACAAGCCCTACATCGACGTGGCGAGCTTCCCCGAGTTGAAGCCGCTGACCGACAACTGGCAGCTGATCCGCGACGAGGCGGTGAAGCTGTTCGACGACGGCCACATCCGCGCGGCGGCGAAGTTCAACGACTTAGGCTTCAACTCGTTCTTCCGCCGCGGCTGGAAGCGCTTCTATCTCAAGTGGTACGACGCGCCGGTCGAGTCGGCGGTGGCGCTGTGCCCGCGCACCGTCGCGCTCGTCGCAGTCGATTCCGTCGATCAACGGCGCGATGTTCGCGATGCTTCCCGCCGGCGGCGATCTCGGCCGCCATCGCGATCCCTTCGCCGGCTCGTTGCGCTATCACCTGGGCCTCGTCACGCCGAACAGCGACGCGTGCCGCATCGTCGTCGACGGCGAGTCCTACTCGTGGCGCGACGGCGAGGCGGTGATGTTCGACGAGACGTTCATCCACTGGGCGGAGAACCGCACCGATGTCGACCGCCTGATCCTGTTCTGCGACGTCGAGCGGCCGCTGACCAGCAGGATCGTCGCCAGGCTCAACCACTGGATCGAGCGGACGTTCGTCCGCGCCAGCCAGACGGAAAACGTGCCCGGCGACAAGGTCGGGCTGCTGAACCGGATCTTCGGCGTCGCGTACTACCTGCGCCTGCCCGCGAAAGCGCTCAAGCGCTGGAACAAGTACGTCTACTACGCGGGCAAATGGCTGTTGCTGGCCGCCATCCTGTACCTGGTGTTCTTCCTGCGCTGAACGCACAAGCTCACCCTACGCCCACCGGGATATGCCGATGCTCGAACTCCTGTCCAGTCCCGAAGCCTGGATCGCCTTCGCCACGCTGACGGCGCTCGAGCTGGTGCTCGGCATCGACAACGTCATCTTCATCTCGATCCTCGTCGACAAGCTGCCGCCGGAGCGGCGGGAGGTCGCGCGGCGGATCGGCCTCTTCCTCGCGATGTTCATGCGCATCGGCCTGCTGCTCGTGCTGTCGTGGCTCGTGGGCCTGACCGCGCCGCTGTTCACCGCGCTGGGCAAGGAGATCTCCGGCCGCGACCTGATCCTGATCCTCGGCGGCCTGTTCCTGCTGTGGAAGAGCACGATGGAGATCCATCAGCTGATGGAGGGCGAGGAGGGCCACGCGTCGAGCGCGGTCAAGGCGACGTTCGGGGCGGTGATCTTCCAGATCATCGTCATCGACCTCGTGTTCTCGCTCGACTCGATCATCACGGCGGTGGGAATGGTCAGCGAGATCGCCGTGATGGTCGCCGCGGTCGTCGTGTCGGTGGCGCTGATGATGGTGTTCGCCGGCGCCATCGGACGCTTCGTCTCGGCGCATCCGACGATCAAGATGCTCGCGCTGTCGTTCCTGTTCGTCGTCGGCGTCGCGCTGATCGGCGAAGGCCTCGACAAGTCGGTGCCCAAGGGCTACATCTATTTCGCGATGGCCTTCTCGGTCTGCGTCGAGATGCTGAACCTGCGCGTCCGCAGGAAGAAGACGGCGCCGGTGCACCTGCACCAGCGCTACGTCGAAGCGAGCCGGCCCGACAATGGGGGCGCCAAGTGAAGACGATCCGGTGGGGCATCATCGGCTGCGGCGACGTCACCGAAAGGAAGAGCGGACCGGGATTCGCCAAGGCCGCGCACTCGGAGCTCGGCGCCGTCATGCGCCGCAACGGCGCGCTCGCCGCCGATTACGCGCGACGGCACGGCGTGCCGCGCTGGCTCGACGACGCCGACGCGATCGTCCGCGGCCACCTCGTCGAGGAAGTGCCCGTCGGCGATCCGGAGCACGTGCACCAGCCGCTGATCCAGACGATCGTCGACGAGCTGAATGGGCGCGGCGCCTGTCCGAGCACCGGCGAATCGGGTGCGCGGACCGCGCAGGTGATGGAGACGATCCTCGCCGAGTTTCGCGGCCACCCGCGCTAGCCGCCCAACTGCCGAAGGTTGACCGCTAGCCGCGGCCGACGAAGGGCATCTTGGTCGCCATGATCGTCATGAACTGCACGTTGGCGTCGAGCGGCAGGCTCGCCATGTAGACGACGGCGCTGGCGACATGCCCGACATCCATCAGCGGCTCGACGGCGATCTGGCCGTTGGCCTGCGGCACGCCCGTTGCCATGCGCGCCGCCATTTCCGTGCCGGCGTTGCCGATGTCGATCTGCCCGCACGCGATGTCGTACTTGCGCCCGTCGAGCGACGTCGACTTGGTCAGGCCGGTGATCGCATGCTTGGTGGCCGTGTACGGCGCGGAATTGGGCCGCGGCGCGTGCGCCGAGATCGAGCCGTTGTTGATGATGCGGCCGCCGCGCGGCGACTGGTCCTTCATGATCCGGATCGCCTCCTGCGTGCACAGGAACGCGCCGGTCAGGTTGATGTCGACGACGTTCTTCCACTGTTCGAACGTCAGCTCTTCGAGCCCGATCGGCGGGCGCACCCACGCCCGCGTTGTTGAACAGCACGTCGAGGCGGCCGAACGCGGCCTTCACGTCGCGGAACAACGCGGCCACCGAGGCGGGGTCCGCCACGTTGGCGGGAATCGCGAGCCCGCGCGACGCATGCGCGCCGGCTGTGGCGATCGCGTCCGCGAGCGGTTCGCGGCGGCGACCCGCGAACGCAACCCGGTAGCCGGCGGCGAGCAGTGCGACGGCGGCCGCACGGCCGATGCCGGTGCCGGCGCCCGTCACGAGCGCGGTCTTCGGTATGGAGTCCATGGGGTTTCCGGTGGGGTGGCGGATGCGAAATACAAAGCGCGCCAGGGACCTGCGAAGGCGGCGCGCGACCAGCCTCCATTGTGACGGGGACCGGCGCTTGAATACAACCGCGACGCCGACGCGGTTCCTCCCGCCGCGGCAAATGCGCGCAACGCGCTACGCGGCGCGCGCCGCGGATGTCCGCCGCGAGGAGGGGACCTGTGCGACCGGAGATCGCGGCGCGCGGGATCGCGCCATCCAGCGTCGCGGCGGACGTGTCCGGCGCGAAGGCCATCGGGCGCTTGCGCTGCCGGGACTGCTGCGGTTAATATGACATTGGCATGCACTGACGCGCCTGTCGCCAACGCGCTGGAAGACTACGGCCATGACCTGCAGCATCTGCGGCAAAGCCACCGGACCGGGCGCACTGCTTTGCCGTCCCTGCAAGGCGGCGCTGAAGCGTGCCCGGCATCTGACGGTACAGGATTTTCCGGGGACGCCGGCGACGGTGACCATGCCCGGTTTCCTGCCGTCGCTGCCGCGGTCGCATGCCATGCCGGCGCGAGCCGCCGCGCCCCGCGAAGATGCCGGCGACACAAGGCGCAGGCTGGTTCTCGCGGCGATCGCCATCGCGTTGCTCGCGGCGGCGGCCTACGTCGGCCAGCGCGGCATGGCCGCGGACGATCCCGGCGCCCGGCACGCGGCGGCGCCGGCGCCGGTGATACCGGTACCGCCGACTGCCGTGCCGCCGGCCGCGCCCACGACCGCCGCGCCAGCCACCGTCGGCGCGGACCTGCCGGTTGCCGCGCCGCCGCCAAGCCACGGGCTCGCGGTCAGGAGCCCGCCGCCAGCCGCGGCGCGGGCCCCGGCCAAGTCCAGGATGGCGTCCGCACCGGTGCCGCCGACCGCCGCCGCCGCCGGAGGTCCGCAGTGCCGCCTTGGAAGTCGCGGAGCCGGTGCCGCCGCTGCCGGTCCTGCCTGCGCCGCCGCCGCCCGACCGCTGGCAGACGATGGCCGACTCGCTGAAGCGATGCGAGAACGAAGGCGGGTTCTCGGGTTTCATCTGCGACCAGCGCGTGCGCCTCGAGTCGTGCGAAGGGTACTGGGGCCGCGTCGCGCAATGCCCCAATCCGCCCGAGAATCCGCGCTGATCAGTCGGCCGGGGTGCCCAGCCGGCGCAACCGTTCGGCGAGCGGCAGGGCGTAGGCGGGAAAGCTGTGGATGTCGTTGTGGCCCTTCGACGCGCAGCAGTTCCACCGGCGCGCGCACCAGCGCTCGCAGCCGTTCGCTGTCCTCCACCGGAATCCGCGCAGCGCATGCAGCGTCGCGCCGGCCACGGGCACCGTGACTTTGGCGAAGCGCTGGTCGAAGCGGAACCGGTGCTCGGCCGGAAGCGTCGATGCCGGAAAGATCAGCCGCTCCTGCGCGAAGTAGAGCGTCGCGAGCAATGCGGCGTAACCGCCGGCGGCAACGAGGAACAGTGTCGCGATCAAGGGGCTTAGGGGTCGCTAGGGCTCCGCGCTAGGGGTCAGAGCTGTAATAATCGGCCGCGCTAGGGGTCAGAGCTGTAATAATCGGCGGCGCAGTCGACGGGTACGATCCCATCAACCGCACCTGCCGATTATTACAGCTCTGACCCCTAGCGCGGCCGATTATTACAGCTCTGACCCCTAGCGCGGAGCCCTAGCGCGTAAGATGCACGGCTTCGTTCGTCGCGAGACCGCAAGATGCCCGCCTACTGCAACCATTTCGACCAGGTGCACCCCGTGGCGCCCGACTCCGAAGGATGTGCGGAGTGTCTGGCGATGGGTGACCGCTGGGTTCATCTGCGGCTGTGCCTCGCCTGCGGCCGAGTCGGTTGCTGCGACAGTTCGAAGAACAAGCATGCGACGAAGCATTTCCACGCGACCGGTCATCCGGTCATGCGCTCGCTCGAGCCGGGCGAAACGTGGGGCTGGTGCTACGTCGACGAGCGCATGTTCGATCCGATGCCCGGGACCGCCAGCCAGCGTTGAAGCGGCCGGTCCCATTGAGCGAGCGTCCCGATCCTCCAAGGCGGCCCGACACCGGGCCGTCGCTGCGCACGCGCGAAGCCTTCCGCCGGGTGTTTCCCGGTGTGATGGTCGCGATGTTCCTGGCGGCCGCCGACCAGACGATCCTGGCCAGCGCGTTGCCGATGATCGCCGCCGCGCTGGGCGGCCTCGCCGATCTTTCGTGGGTCGTCGTCGCGTATCTGCTGGCGGCGACGGTCGCCGCGCCGCTCTACGGCTATCTGGGCGACCGCTTCGGGCGGCGGCGGATGCTGCTCGGGGCGCTGGCGATCTTCACCGGCGCCTCCGCCGCCTGCGCGCTGGCGCCGAGCTTCCTGTGGCTCGTCGTGTTCCGGGCGCTGCAGGGCTTGGGCGGCGGCGGCCTCATGACGCTCGCGCAGGCGCTGCTCGGCGAGCACGTGGCGCCGCGCGAGCGCGGACGCTTCGCCGGTTACTTCGCGACGGTGTTCGCGCTGGCGAGCACCATGGGGCCGGTGCTCGGCGCGTACCTGACCGAGCATTTCAGCTGGCGCGCGATCTTCCTCATCAACCTGCCGCTCGGCCTCGTCGCCGCCGCGCTGGCGTTGCGCGTTCCGCATCCGCCGCTGCCGCCGCGCGACGGGCCGTTTCGCCCCGACCTGCTCGGCGCGCTGCTGTTCTGCACCGGTACCGCGACGTTCCTGTTCGCGCTGTCGTCGGGCGGGCACCGTTTCGCGTGGCAGTCGTGGCCGATGGCCGCGCTGCTCGTCGTGGCCGCCGCGGCGTTCGCGGCGCTGCTGGCGTGGGAACGCGACCACCACGATCCGGTCATTCCCATCCACTTCCTCGCGATTCCCGCGATCGCGCGCTCCGACGCCGTCGTGTTGTGCTTCGGCGGCGCGCTGTTTTCGGTGATCCTCTACATGCCGCTGTACCTGCAGCTCGGGCGCGGCATGGGAATCGGCGCGTCCGGCGCGCTGCTGCTGCCGATCACGCTGGCGCAGGTGACATCGGCGGCGATCACCGGGCGCCTCGTCACGCATACCGGGCACGTCAACATCTTTCCGAAGATCGGGCTCGCGCTGGCGACCGTGGCGTTCCTGGGGCTCGCCGCGACCGTGACCACGGCGTCGACGCCGCAGGTGCTGGCGCTCACGGTGCTGGTCAGGCATCGGCCTCGGCATGGTGATGCCGCCGACGCAGGTCACCGTGCAACTGGCGGCCGGCCGCGAAGCGCTGGGAGTCGCCACCGCGACGATTTCGCTGTCGCGCGCCATGGGCGGGGCGATCGGCGTCGCCGTGGTGGGCGCGGTGCTGTTCGCGCAGATCGGCCAGGGGGAGGGCGGCGCGTCGGCGTTGCTGCGCCAGGCGATGAAAGGCGGCTCCGCGTTCATCGCGCAGATGACGGACGGACAGCGCGTGCAACTCTCCGCGCGCGTCGACGAGATCTACCGGATCGCCTTTCTCGTCATCGCGGCGATCTGCGCGATCGGCGCGGTGATCGCCACGACGATTCCACCGCTGCAGTGGACCGACGAGACGGAAGCCTAGTACCTGGAGATCGCGCTTCCGGCTCCCGGCATGATCGCCGGCTTCAACTGCATGACGATGTCGTCGACGGTCGCCGTCGTGCCGCCGGTCGTCGGCGAGATGAATCCCGCCGGATTGCAGGTCTCGAATTCGGCGATCAACAGGTGCTCGCCGCGCCGGCGCATCGCCGTGCGTTGCGGCGACTTGGGATCGCTCAAGTCGAACGGCGGCGTCGTGTCCCGGTAGATCGTCGTTTCGTTGCGGTCGATGACGATGAAGCACGGCGCGGCGGCGGCCGTGCCGATCGTCGCTACCGCCGCAACCGCCACCAATGCCGTGGCCATGCCAATTCGATATGCGTGCATCGCTGTCTCCTTCGTCCCGGGTGCCCGCTGCTGTTCGCGCCGGCGGGACTGGAGACCATGGTAGCCCGGGCGCGCCGTTCCGCCAAATCGCGCGCCCGGCAGCGGCCTGTCGCGTCGCCGGCGCCCGGCAAAGGCGGCGCTAGGACGGACCCGAGAGCCGGGCCAGCAGATGGCCGCCGCCGGCCGCGGCCGCGGTGACCACGGCTCCCCACAGTGCATCGACGATGGCCACGCCGACCGTCCATCCCTCGAGCGTCGCCAGGTTCGTCAGGTCGTACGTCCCGTAGACGACGAGCCCCAGCAGCGCGCCCGTCCATAGCGCCTGCCCAAGGCTCGCCGTCGCCAGCGACGGCAGCGTCGCGAAGAACACGATCGCCGCCGGGTAGGCGATGTACAGCAGCGCCGCCGCACCCCAATTGGGGCGCGCGAGCAGCAGCGGTCCGACCTGCGCCTGGTAGAACGCCTTGGCGACATGACCGAGCCACAGGAAGTCCAGCGCGCAGAACACGACAAGCGCGCCTGCGTATGCGAGCAGCAGTCGGGTCATCTCGATGGCCGAAGCGGGTGGGCGACGGCGTATTGTGCCTGCCGTCGGCCGCGGCCGGCGCTAACCGGATGCTGGACAAATCGCTTGCGCGTCGTTGCGGTCGCGCGGATTACACTGGTTGTGACTTTCACGAGGGTTGTTCACCCGGGCAGAATCCCGGAAGCTGATCGGTGAGCGCCGCATCCGGCCGCCGATCCTGCACAGGAGTTCGTTCATGCCATCGCGAAACGTTTCGGGAATCCTGCGCGTCGTTGCCGCCTTGGCGTCGTTCGCGTTGGCCGGCGCCGTGGCCACGGCCGCTCCGGCCTATTTCGACGTCGTGCGCGGCGCGCATCCGCACGACGTCGCCGCCGCGCCGGCAGCGGGCGGGCCCGTGTATTACACCGCGCAGAGCACGGGCAAGCTCGGCATCCTCGATCCCCAGACGCGCAAGGTGGAGGAGATCGAGCTAGGGGCCCGCTCGTCGCCGCACGGCGTCATCGTCGGGCCGGACGGCGCGCCCTGGATCACCGACAGCGGACAGAATGCGATCGTGCGCGTCGATCCGAAGACGCGCGCGATCAAGCGCTGGCCGCTGCCCGCGGGCAGCGGCTACGCGAATCTCAACACGCTGACGTTCGATGCCAGGGGTCGCGTCTGGTTCACCGGCCAGGCGGGCGTCTACGGGCGCGTGGACCCGGCGACCAACGACGTCAAGGTCTGGCAGGCGCCGCGCGGCCGCGGGCCGTATGGCATCGCGACGACGCCCGCGGGCGACGTCTACTACGCGTCGCTGGCCGGCAATCACATCGCGCGCATCGACGTCGAAACCGGCGAGGCGACCGTCATCGAGCCGCCGACGGCGAACCAGGGCGCGCGTCGCGTGTGGCCGGATTCGCGCGGCCGCATCTGGGTCAGCTACTGGAACACCGGCCATGTCGGCATGTACGATCCGGCGGCACGCGCCTGGCGCGAGTGGAAACTGCCGGGCAATGCGCACACGTACTCCGTCTGGGTCGATGCCAACGACCGCGTCTGGTTGACCGACTGGAGCATCAACGCGATCGTCAAGTTCGATCCCGTCAGCGAGAAGTTCGAGACGTTCCCGTCGAACAGGGAGCAGGCGAACGTCCGCCAGATGCTGGGACGCGCCGGCGAGGCGTGGGGCGCGGAGTCGGGCACCGACCGGCTGGTGATGGTGCCCGCGCAATGAGGTCCGATCGAATCCGAAGGAGCCCGATGAAGTCCTCGCACGTCGTCGCCGGCCTGGCCGCGGCCGTCGCACTATGCGTCGCGTCCGTCGCGTGCGCGCAGATGCCCGGCGGCGGCGCGCGACCGTCCGGTCCCGGCACCGGCACCGGCAGCATGCTCGGCAACCGGGGCATGCCTCAGGCCGGCGGCGGCGACGACGCGCGGATGGCCGGCGCGAACTTCAGCGAGCTCGTCAACATGCGCGTGGCGCAGCTCGAGGAGGACTTGAATCTCGTGCCCGGACAGCTGCCGCTGTGGAATGCCTATCGCGATCGCGTGATCCGGATGCTCGACGACCAGCGGCGAGGCATGCGCGTTTCGGCGGCGGAGACGACCGCGCCGAAACGCCTGGACGCGCTCGCCGACATCGCGCGCAATCGGCTGGCCGCCGTCGAGGACATCGTCGACGCCGGCAAGGCGCTCTACGCGGTGCTCACGCCCGCGCAGCGCGAAGTCGCCGATCGCCGGCTCGCGTTGCCGCTGGCGACGCTGACCGGCAACGACAGCGGCAGCGACGTGCGGGCGCAATCGCCGCGACGCACCGGCGTCGACGCGCCACCCAAGTAACTTCGACGCGACCACCATCCACGGCCCCGGCTCGGATGTGACGACGCCGAGCGCCACCCCGGTGGAAAGCATCGCCGGCGCCATAAACGGGAGCGGCGAGTGCGACGACGCGCGTTACGGCCGCAACGCTTCGCGACGCTCCAGGCGGCGGCCCGTGACGGGGTTGAGGTGGCCGGGAAAACGCAATTCGCCCGCCAGCGTCTCGCCGGTCACCTGCAGCCGCGCGCTGCGCACGGCGTTGAAGGCATCGACGAACGTGAACCCGAGCGTGGGGCCGTTCAGGTAGGCGCCGAGCAGCGGATGCGTCCTGCCCTTGACGGTAAGCGTGCCGCCGACGCGCTGGAACTGCTGCGCGATGTCGATGACGCCTTCGAAGCCGCCGTCCGCGTCGCGCAGCGACCAGCGCCCGGCGACTTGCGCGGGCACCGTCCACAGGAAGGCCTCGCTGCCCTCGACGGTGAACGCCTCGTCCGGCTCCCATTCGCCCATGTCCCACATGTGCGAGACGATGCGCGTGCCGGGCTTCATCCGGAGGAGCTGCGGGCGCAGTTGCTGGTTGAGTTCCGGCAGCAGGTACATCGTCACCACGGTGGCCGTCGAGAAGTCTTCCTTGAAGATGTCGCCCTTGATGATCGTGACGCGGTCGGCCACACCCGCGCGCTCGGCGTTACGCTGCGCCAGCGCCGCGAGCTTGCCGTCGTATTCGATGCCGACGGCCTTCGCGCCGAACGCCCGGGCCGCGGCAATGGGGATGCGGCCCTCGCCGGCGCCCAGGTCGTAGACGATGTCCCGGTTCGTCGTTTTCGCCGCCTGCAGCATCCGCGTGACCATCGCGTCGGGCGTCGGCAGCCACATGACGTCCTTGCCTTCCTGGCGCAGCCGCGGCTGGTAGATCTCATCGCCGTAGCGCGGAAACTCCTGCGCGGCGGCGCACGGCGCGCCCGCGCAGAGCGCGACCAGGATCGCGCCGCACAACAGTCGTCGGCGATGTTGCGATGACGGTGTCAAAGGAATATTCACGCTGGAACGGAAAGTACGGACGATTTCATCGCGCATCGTAAGTCGCTATCGTAACGTGGCGGGAACAGGAGTGGATTGCAGTTCGCCCGCAGTCGTTACCACGCGGAGGAGACCGGCATGAGCGCACGGATATTCCCGGATGACGTCCTGTTCTTCCAGCGGCTCCTCCGCACCGACGGCCTGTATGTCGGCGACCTCGACGGCGACTGGGGGCCGCTGACCGAAGCGGCCGTCCGGCAGTTCGAGCGTCTGGCCGACGAGATCGCCGCCGCCGTCGCGACGTTCGACGCCCGCTCGGAGAACAACATCCGGACGCTCGCGATCCGGGCGCAGTGGCCCGCACGCGAGTTTCTGCGCCGCGTGCTCGTGGCGGGTATCGGCGCCCGCATCATCTCCGGCACGCGCACGTACGCGATGCAGGACGCGCTGTACCGGCAGGGCCGCTTCGGCAATCCCGGGCCGCGCGTGACCAACGCGCGCGGCGGCCAGAGCAACCACAACTTCGGCATCGCGTGGGACATCGGCATCTTCACCGCGTCCGCCGGCTACCTCACCGGCGGTCCGGCGTACGACGACGCGGCGACGGCCGGCCTCGCGGTCGAGCTCGAATGGGGCGGCGACTGGGCGACGTTCGTCGACAAGCCGCACTACCAGCTCGCGACCGGGCTGTCGGTGACCGAGTTGCGCGCGCGGTTCGAGCGGGGAGAGCCGTTCGACTAGCCGCCTGGCGCGGCAGCGTCGACAGCCGCGGCCAGCGTGCACGACAGCGCCGATGGCGCGACGGACGCACGCCGCAAAGGTCGCAGCCGTGGCGCATTGCCCGTCGCTACGGTGGACGGCGACGTTCAGCCGGCGAGCGCCTTGCGGATGGGATCCACCGACCGCAACGCCAGCGCCGCGATCGTCAGCGTCGGGTTCGCGGCGCCGCCGGTCGGGAACACGGCGCTTCCCTCGATGAACAGGTTCGGGTGGTCGAACGCGCGCAGGTCGGCGTCGACGACGGCGGTCTTCGCATCCTGGCCCATCCGCGCCGTGCCCATCACGTGGCCCGCGCCCTGGAACCCGCTGTCCGGATGGTGGTGGATTTCGCTCGCGTTCATGCGCACGAAAGCGTCCTGGTGGATGCGCCGCGCCTCCGCCAGGCCGGCCAGCGTGTAGTCGTCGAGCCGATAGGTGATCTTCGGCCGCGGCACGCCCAGGCGGTCGCGCCTGTCCAGATCGGGCACGATGCGGTTGGCCGGGTCCGGCAACTGCTCGGTCAGCGTGCCGAAACGGATCTGGCGCGACGTGCGGTCGGCGATGGCCTTCTGCAACGCGGCGCCGCGCAATCCCTTCGCGGCGAGATCGCGCGCGTCGGTGGTGGGCGCACCCGTCGGCCACGACCAGCCGTCGTTGCCCACTTCGATCCGGAACGAGGGCCGCGTCGCCCGCCAGTCCCCGGCGCGCGTGTTCTCCACGCCCGACGTCGACAGCGGACCGCGATACGGCCACACCGGCGCACTCGCGAGCGCATACGAGAGCTGGACCGGATGATCCATCAGGTTCCGTCCCACCTGGTCGCTGGCGTTGGCGACACCGTCCAGCGCGTTCGCGCCGCGCGACATCAGCAGCAGCTTCGGTATCTCCATCGCGTGCGCGGCGAGCACGAACACTTTCGCGGTGATGCGCGCGCTCGTGCCGTCGGGCCGCTTGTAGCGGATGGCGGCGATCCTGCGATCGGCGCCGACTTCGATGAACGTGACCACGGCCTGCGCGATCAGCTTCGCGCCGGCCTTTTCCGCGCGCGCGACATGCACGGTGGCGTCGTACTTGGCCTGGATCGGACAGATCGGAATGCAGCTGTTGTTGCCGCAGCACGGCGCCCGGTCGTCGCGGACGACGGAGTTGCGTCCCTGCGGCGTCGAGCGCAACTGATAGGGCGTGCCGGCGAAACCCTTCGCGATCTCGCCGTCGAGATACGACATGGGAATCATCGGCATCGGGTAGGGCCTCGCGCGCGGCGAGCCTAAGTCGTCGGCCGAATCGCCGGCCACGCCGATTTCGCTTTCGGCGTCGCCGTACCAGGGTTCGAGCGCGTCGTAGCCGATCGGCCAGTCGGCGCCGCGGCCGAAGCGCGTCGCCAGCCGGAAGTCATCGGGGACGAGGCGCAGGCAGGTGCCGAGCCAGTGCCACGTGGTGCCGCCCACCTGGCGCAGGTACGTGCTCGAGAATTTCTGCGGCCCGGCCTGCACGTAGTAGTCGTCCAGATTGTCGGAGCGCGGATGCGGCGCGTACGCCGTGTTCGGATAGGCGCACTCCGGCACCTTGATCAGCGCGTTGTAGAACTGGACGACGGCGGCGCCGCGATCGACGCGCGGGCCCGCCTCGACGATCGTGACCTTGACGCCGGCCGCGGCGAGCCGGGAGGCGACGAGCGCGCCGGCAACACCGGCGCCGACGATGACGACATCCGTATCCATGAGGGGCCGCGGGAGGTTGAGGGCGATGCGCTGGATCAGGCGGGCGGGTGGGCCCAGTAACCGGTGGCGCCGCCGCACACGCCCATCGGCTTGCTCCACGTCATCGCCGTCCAGACATAGGCGTCGGTGTAGAGGACGAGCTGGCCGTCCTTGCCCGCGGTCGCGATGCCCGAGTACCAGAGCGCGACCAGGTCGTTGGCGAGCGTATCGAGCTTCCGCGCGCGCAGCGCGGCGTCGAGGTCCGCCGGCGGCGTCGCGGCGACAATCTTCGCGAGTGCGGCGAGCGCAGCGCGGCGCGCGGGGGTGGCGAAGGCCTTCATCACCTTGCCGACGGTACCGGCGCCCGCGACCGGATAGCCGGTGAGCGCGGCGGACAACCGGCCGAACCCGGCGGCCGTCAGCGTGCTGCCGGCCTGCGCGAGCGCCGGCGTCGCGTGTCCGGCGAGCGCGACCGTCGAGAGTCCGGCAAGAGCCTTGAGCAGCGTGCGGCGGTCGGGCGACATGGCGGAAGAGCCCAGGCAAGAGGTGGGCAAGGGTAGGCTGCGCCGGCGCGCAACGTCAAGTGAATGGCCTTAGCGTCCGGTCGCCGCTGCCGGAGCAGGCGATCGGCCACGGCGTCCAGTGCCGACGCGATCGGCGCTCGGCGCGTCATGCCACCAGGAGTCCGTGCAGCGCGAAATGCGTGAGATACGTTTCGACGCGGTCGGGAACGGATGCGCGCTCGCCCGCCGGCAGGCGAGCGGCCATTACGGCCGCCAGCTCGGCGCGCGTGCGCGTGCCGTCGAGGAGCGCCAGCAGCGCCAGTGCCTGCGGATCGTCGATCCGCAGCGTTTCATGGCGCAGGTTGGTGACGCCCGGCTGCCGGCGCGCCTGCCAGCGCACGACGGAACTTGCCACCGGGCGCTCGCCGGCGCTGGCCGCCAGCGGAGGCGGATCGACGTAGAGTTCCACGGTGCCCGCGTAGCATGCCTCGGCCAGCAGCGCGGGCAGCGGCCGCGCCGTCGCGACGTCCTCCGGCGCATGCTCGCGTTGCCATGCAGCGGCGTCCGCGACGGACACGATGCGCGGCGCCAGTCGACCAGCCACTGCAGCACGCGGCGCGCGGCGCGCACGTTGACGTCGACCGTGCCGGGCTCGTCGGGAAACGCGCGGCCTTCGGCGGCGGCGCGGACGAGCGACATCGACGCCGCGACGTGCATCGCGTCGGGTCGCGTCCGGCTGTCGCCTCCGGCGGCGGCGTCGGTGCGGCAGACGATCGACTGGCGAAAGCGACGCATCCGCGCGAAATCGAGATACTGCTCGCGCGCCAGCCGGTCCATGCCGCCGACGAACTGCTGCATGCGCGGCGCGATCCCGCAGCGGTCATCATCGACAACTTCGCCTCGCGCGAGGAACGTGAGGCGCGTGGCGCGCGAGACGGGCGACGAACTCGTGGAAGTACACCGGATCGTTGGGCAGCGCGAGATCGTCGTGAAACAGCGCGCTGTCGGTCTGCGCGGCCAGCCTGCGGAACTCCTGGCGCAACACCGCGTCGGTTTCCGTCTGCGTGACGCCCGGTTCGGCGAGCAGTGTCGCCAAGGCGCGCGCCGCTTCGAGCTGGCCGCGCGGATCGGCGATGCCGTCGACGTGGTGGTGCAGGATCCTCCAGGCGGCCTCGCGGACATGGCAGCCCGGATAGACGTTGTAACTGACGAACATCGCGCCATTGCGCGAGAGCCGCTGCGCCGCCAGCGCCAGCAGCGCGTCGCGGACCGGGGCCGGCACCCAGGAGTACACGCCATGCGCGATGACGTAGTCGAACGGCTCCGGGTCGTCGACCAGCGTCGCCAGGTCGCGCTGCACGAACGTGATGTTGGACAACCCGAGTTCCTGCGCCGCGCGGCGCGCGGCGGCGATGGCGCTGCCGGACAGGTCGCACCCGACGAACCGCGCGTGCGGCAGCGTGGCGGCCATCGGCAGGAGATTCGCGCCGTCGCTGCACCCGACCTCGAGCACGCGGCAGGTGGCCACGTCCGGCGCCGGCAGGCCGAACAACGTCGCGACGGTGGCGAGGTGGCGCGGATGCGACAGCGCATTGGATTGCGCCGCATAGGCGATCGTGTCGTACTTGCGCTCGAGTTCGCGGTTGCTGGTGGGATCGCCGTTCACGGACGGCCCTTCGCCGGCAGCACGCGAAGTCCTCGGTGCGCGACGGATTTTCCAGTGCCAGGCGCAGCACGTCCGGAGGCGCGGTGAGTCGGCGCTGCGAGAGGTCGAGCCTGCCGCCCGTCGATGACAGGCGCGCGGCCACCTTCGCGTCCGCTCGATGGAACAGGTTGCGGAATCGAAAGCGGGCGCCATCGGCGGACAGCCCCGCAAGCTCCAGCGTGGGCGTCGTTGCGGTCATCGGGCATTCCCTGGCGTGTGGTGCGCATGCGGCGTCGGGCGCTTTCCGGGCGATCGTGGTCGAACGCTATTTCTTGGCGTCCTTCGCCGCGTCCTGGATCTTCTCGCCCGCCTTCTCGATTTGCTTCCCGGCGCTTTCGATCGATTTGTCGATCTGCTTGCCGGCGCGCTCCGCCGGACCTTCCTTCTTCTCGCAGCCGGACAGTCCCACCAGCAGCAGGCTCATCGCCAGGCTTGCGCAGGCCGCGTTGCGGATCTTCGACATGCCGTTCTCCCGGTTCGACCATTGCACGTTGCGCTGGAACCATTACGCATGTTACCCGTGCCCGACTCGTTGCGACCAGACCGATGTCCTCGCCGGGCGCCCATGGGCAGTGAAGGTTCGATGCGTTGTTTCCGTCACGCATGAATCCTGCGCACCCGGCGTTCCCGCAAAGCGGGAACCTGCCGGCACGCCGCAGCGCCGCGAACGCGTCGTCGGCGATGTCGAGCGTCCGCGCGATGTCGTCGTCGGTGCGGACGATCGCGATGTAGAACTTCTCGTTCGGATTCACCGGCAGGCCGCGCTCGAGCAGTTCGAGCGCCGCACAGCCGGCCGCCGCGCAGACCGGATTGCCGTTCAGTGCATTGGTCGCCCACGCGACGCTGGCGCGCGGACGCGAACGCGCATCGAGCACCGCCATCACGTCGGCGCTACCGGCAATCGCCGCGAGCGGGTAGCCGCCGCTGACGAGCTTTTGCGCGAGCACGATCTCCGGCTCGTTCAGGAAGCAGAACGTGGTTCCCCTTGGGCAGCTGCGCGGCGACGGCCTCGGTGACCGCCGGGCGCGGCCCAGCAGCGCGGGCCCCGAACTCAAGTGATAGTCGATGTACTCGCGGCCGGCGACATCCCAGATGTGACTGCCCTGTCCTCGCGCCACGACGAGGTTCAGCTCGGGCGGCAGCACGAAGAGCCCCAGTCCGCCGCCGGCCAGGTAACGGCCCGCCGCACTCAGCAGTTGCGCTTGTCGTTCCGTGGAAGATATCGAGTTCATCGTCGGTGATCTACGGTGGAAGAAAGGATGGAAGCGAAGGCCGCCCGCCGCATGGTCGACGGCATCCTTCGCGCGACGGCAGGGCCGAAGGCGGCGGCGCGTTCAAAGCCGTGGCTCCCAGGCCACGACATGCGGGCAATGGTCCGACGGCAGCGCACGGTCGGGATGCGCGCGCAGCGGCTGGCCGTCGCCGCCCGGATAGTTCACGACGCGCATCGTCAGCGCATCGGCGGCAAGGCGCCGCTTGAGCGATTCGCTGATCAGCACGTGTGCGATGCCGTCGTGCGTCAGATCGCCGTGGCGGCCGGCGATGCTGCAATCGCCGCTTCCGCCCTTGCGGATCGTGCCGCCCTTGCCGGCGTCGGCGAAGCGGGCGCGCCAGAGGACGGCGCCGACCGGGCGGCCGTCGTTCAATTCGGGGAAGACAGCGCGCGTGCGGGCGCGGCAGTCCGCGACCCAGCGCCTGCCGTCGCGCCGCATCGTGCACGGCCCCAGCGGGTCGCCCGCGGCGCTGCCGTCGAGCCGCGTCCTGTACGTGGCCGATTCCATCGGCGGCTCGCGCAGCAGCGTGCGGTTGAAGTCGCCCAGCAGCGCGAAGTCGCGCCGCGCGTTGGCGTCGATCCACGCCTCGAGCGCCGGCAGCTGGTAGCGCAGCATCGCGCAGTCCGACGAGATCGTCGTCTGCCGTTCCGGCGCCAGCCGCGCATCCTTGGGCGTCAGCGGCGCATCGAGATCGCGGCTGCGGCAGCCGGCCTTCAGGTGCACGACCAGCATGCGCACCGGTCGGCCCGCGACGTCGACGGTGAACGCGAGACCCGGCCGCAGCGGGCGGTCCGGCACGCCGCTGTCGACGAGCGCGTTGACGGCGGCGAAGTCGCGCGCCGTCACGCCGCGGCGCCAGGCCACACCCACGTGCTGGGCGATCGCCGGCGTGCCCGGGAGTTCGCGCGTCGTCGTCACCGACCATCCGGCGGGAAGGATCGCGCGCACGGCGGCCGCCCCGAACACTTCCTGCAGCGCGACGAGGCCCACACCCTGTTCGTCGAGCTTCACGAACATCGCGCGCAGCGCGTCCAGCTTCTCCGCATAGCGGGGCCACGTGGCGAGGTCGGCGGTATCGCGGCACGGATGATCGGCGGGATAGCGCGTCGCGTCGGGCCAGCCGTCGCGCGTCGTGCGGCAGCGTTCCGGCGGGAACTCCATGCCGTTGTGGACATTGCAGTACGGCAGCCCGGCGAGCGCGGCGCGCTCCGCCGCCGGCAGCGTGGCCACGTCCGCGGGCCAGCCGTTGCGGCTGCACGCCGCGACCCAGCGCGCGTGCG
The DNA here is from genome assembly GCA_963823475.1 of uncultured beta proteobacterium. GTDB lineage: Bacteria > Pseudomonadota > Gammaproteobacteria > Burkholderiales > Casimicrobiaceae > VBCG01. The sequence goes on along the minus strand of CAWGLS010000009.1, from coordinate 103,111 downwards.
CGTCGGCATCCAGCAGCCACGCCATGTTCCACGTCGCCACCCCCAGCGCCGACACGCTCCCGGCGCCGCCGAACAGCAAGAGCGCGCAGGCGGCAAGCCGCGGCACGAACGTCCGGGTGCGACGTGCATGCGGATACCGTATCATCGTCGCGGGTCGCACGCCCGCATCATACAAAAAACGCGAGGCAAGGAACGCATGGACCGCACGCAGCGCTTCACCCTCGTCGCCACCGGCCTCGGCCTGTTCATGATCTTCCTGGACGCGCTGATCGTGAATGTCGCGTTGCCCGACATCCAGCGCAGCTTCAACGTGGGCGAGGCCGGCCTGCAATGGGTGGTGGCGGCGTACAGCCTCGGCATGGCGATGTTCATCATGTCCGCCGCCACGCTGGCCGACCTGCACGGTCGCCGCCTCTGGTACGTCGCGGGCATAGCGGTGTTCACGCTGAGCTCGATCGCGTGCGGCCTCGCCCCGACGCTCGAACTGTTGAACCTGGCGCGCGGCGTCCAGGGCGTGGCGGCCGCCACCGCCAACGTCACGTCGCTCGCGCTGGTCTCGGCGGCGTTTCCGGATCCCAAGCAGAAGGCGCGCGCGATCGGCATCTGGACGGCCATCGCGAGCGTGGGTACCGCCGTGGGGCCCACGCTCGGCGGCGTGCTGGTCGAGCATTTCGGCTGGCGCAGCATCTTTCTCGTCAACGTGCCGGTCGGCGTGCTGGTCCTGTACCTCACGTTGCGCTTCGTCGCCGAATCGCGCGATAGCCGGCCGCGCACCTTCGACATCGTCGGTCAGTTGCTGTTCGTGGTGACGGTGGGGGCGCTCGCCTACGGCGTCATCGAAGGCCCCAAGTCCGGCTGGGGTTCGCCGCTGATCCTCGCGCTGTTCGCGACCGCCGCGATCGGCTGTTTCGCGTTCGTCCGCTTCGAGCAGCGCTCGGCGGACCCGATGATGGACATCTCGCTGTTCCGCGATCCCGCCTATGCGCTCGCCATCGGCACGATCTGCTCGGTGTTCTTTGCCATCTACGGGATGTTGCTGATCACCACGCAGTTCCTGCAGAACGTGCGCGGCTTTCCCCCGGAAACGACCGGGCTCATCATCCTGCCGTTCTCCGTTTCCGTCACGATCATCTCGCCGCTCATCGGAAGGGTGGTGGGACGCTACGGCGCGCGGCCGCCGATCCTCGTCGGGCTGTCCATCATGATGGCGGGCCTCGCGACACTGATCGTCGGCGGCCACGGCAGCCTCTGGGTCGTGCTGGTCGGCCTGGGCCTCTGCGGCACGGGCGGTGCGATGTGCCTGACGCCGATCACCACGCTCGCGATGACGTCGGTGCCGCCGGACCGTGCTGGCATGGCGTCCGGCATCATGAGCGCGCAGCGGGCCATCGGTTCGACGGTGGGCTTCGCCGTGCTGGGGTCCGTGCTCGCCGCGTGGCTGTCGGCCACGCTCGAACCCGATCTCGCCGCCACGATCGCCGACCCGGCCGAGCGGCGCGCCGTGGCGGCCGCCATTGTCGGCAGCGCGAACCCCCGTGCGCATGTGGCGGAGCTGGGACCGCGGCAGCCGATCGCGCATCCCGATCCGGCGTTGCGCGCGGCGATCGTGGCGGTCGCCGAGCGCGACTTCGTGCAGGGCATTCGCGCGGCGTTGTCCGTCGCGCTCGTGCTGCTGGCGCTCGTGCTGCTGGCCGGATGGCGCTGGTTCCCGCGCGGCGGCGGCGCGATGCTGACCGACGCGCAGCGCGAAGCGGCGAAACTCGCCGAGTCCGGCGGGTGACGCACAGTCGTGAAATACGCGGAGGACAGCTTCCCGTTTTTCAACGAGGACGAGCAATGCAAGATGAGCGGCGACTTTAAGGCGCCGCGCGTCGCCGCTTTGAAAGGCCTCGAAAAACGGCGGCGTGCCGCAGCCGCGAATCTCAACAGACTGCTAGCGCGCGGCGGGTCGCGCCTCGTAGACGACGGCGAAGGGTCGCGGCAGCGTGCGCACGTCGGTGACGAGGCGGACGCGGACGAACGACGACAATTCGCGGAATGCCGCGCGGATCGCTTCGGCGCCTTCGGTCTTGTTCTGCATCCGTCCGAAGCGCTTGCGGCGCATCGACGCGCGCAGTACGACGACCACGCCGATCGAAAGCTCGGACAGTCGGTGCGACCGGCTCATGTAGTCGCCGTGCACGGCAAAGGCGATGATTTCCAGCGGATTGTCCACCGCTTCGTTGTTGATCCGCTCGGCCAGCGTGCATGCTTGCGTCAGCAGAAGCTTGGCGCGGGCGCGCGGCAATGGCTCCACGATGCGCGCCGTCGCGAGCTCGAAGAACTCGCGCGTGAGGCCGTATTTGGACGATTGCTCGTTCGGCGGCTCGAGCAACCCTTCCGCCACGAACTCGTTGACCAGTGCGATTCCCTGCATCGTGTCGAGCGCGAAATCGTGGCGCAGATGCGTGGCGCTGACGCGCGCCCGCTCGGGCGCCAGGCCGACGACGCGGGCCAGCGCGCGGCCGGTAGCGGCCTTGAGCCGCAACGGGTCGAGGCCGAAATACAGGCGGTCGGTGATGAGTGTGCGCAGCTTCATGCGAATGGTCGTCTCCCGGGGCCCGGTCAGCCCGCTATGACAATAGCATAAACGGGGACGGCGCCGGCAGGCAAGCGCATCGCGTCATCGCGGCCACGGCATGCAGGACTTCCGGATGCGGCGACGTGCGCGGGCGCGCGCGTGTGCCCGCCTTTGCGGGAAAACAGGTCGCGCCTCGTCAGCGCGGCTGCCACGGCTGCGCCACCGGCAGTGGCACGGTGGAAATGCAGGGGCCGGCGACAACGAAGCTGTCGGAGACGAGCAGCGCGTTGTCGCCGTCGAGATAGAGCGTGGTCGGCCCGTCACCGTACTTTTCCTGCGCGGCGCTGTCCATCCGCATGAGACGCACGGACCGGCTGCCGATCGTGGCCACCGCGTATTCGCCGCCCCCCGCGCGCGCGACGCGCAGCAGGGTGCCGTCGCGGCATGAATACGTCGGGTCCGGCGGCAGCACCGTCTCGGGCAATCCGGTCGGCACGCATCCGGCGATCAGCGACAGCCATCCGGCCAGGGCTGCCGCGCAGCGGAAAGTGGTAGGTGGCGCTTTCAAAATTCGGGACTCCACGATAACTTACGGGGTCGCTCATCTTAACCGGGAGATTCGCCGTTATGACGCGGAGGTGGCTGGTCATTGGCGCGATCGTGCCGGGATTCGCCTGCGGTCCGGCGGCCGCATTCACGTTCGCCGACGGCACGACGGCCGAATGCGTCGCGCGCGGCGAGGTCGTGGCCGAGGTGTTCACGACCGGCGACGATCCGGCGATACGCAACCGCACGGGGCTCGCGTCCCGCGTCGGACGGCCGCTGGCAGATCACCTGGAACGGGCCGCGGCTCAAGTCGCTGCCAGCGGAAGTCCACGATTTCATCTTCTTCCATGAGTGCGCGCATGTCCGCGTGCCGACCGAAGTCGAGCTCGAGGCCAACTGCGCCGGCCTGATCGACATGCGGGCGGCGGGCCGCGCCGGACCGGACTTCGAGACGCGGCTGCGCGCCAAATTTCCGCAGCGCGAACCGTACTGGGACGACACGTTCCGCTGCGCCGATGCGTACGCGGAGCGCGAACGCGCGAAGCCGCCGGCCGCGCCGAAGTGAACGTCGCGCGCGGCGTTTCGTGACGCGGCGAGTCGCGCGGGCCGGTCGCGCGCGACATGCGCAGTCGCCGCGTCGACCTGCCGCACCGCGGGCGCGACTGACATGGCGGTCACGATCGAAGTCAGCGAGGAGGCCGGCGTGCGCTACCTGCACTTCGGCTCGCGCTGGATCCAGGGCGCGATGCGCGTGGCGCGGCCGTGGTCACTCGAACTCGACTACACGCGCGACATGATGTTTCCGCTCCTGCTGCGCGGCGGCGCCGCCTGGCCGCGCACGGCGCTGCTGATCGGCCTCGGCGCCGCGTCGCTGACGCGCTTCCTGTACAGGCACCGACCGCGCACGGCGCAGACGGTGGTGGAGATCGAGCCGGCGGTGATCATGGCCGCGCAGCAGCACTTCAAGCTGCCGCCGGAGAGCGCGCGGCTGCGCATCGAGATCGCCGACGGCGTCGACTACGTCGCGAGTTCGCGGCGCGAGTTCGACCTGATCCTAGTCGACGGCTACGACGCGAAGGGCCGCACCGGCATGCTCGACACGCTGCCGTTCTACTGCAACTGCCTCGCGCGGCTGTCCGACCGCGGCGTGCTGGCGGCCAACCTGCTCACGCGCAACCACGGCATCCGCGGCAGCCTGGACCGGATGCGCGCGGCGTTCGAAGGGCGGGCGCTGGCACTGCCGATCTGCGCCAGCGGCAACGTGGTGATCGTCGCCGCCGCCGGCGAACCCGCGGAGCTGTCCGGAATCGAACTCGTTCGCCACGCGCGACGGCTGCGGAGCGCGACGGGCCTCAACCTGCTGCCGACGGTGGCGCGCCTGCGCGAAAAGCTCGGAGGGGACGGCATCGTGCGGCTTTGACGCGGAAGAACTGGTGCGTGGCGGGATCCTTCGGACGTCGTGTCCGACAAAGGTCGCCGGCAGGAGCCGCCTGCGAGTGGATATCCGTACGCGATGCGCGAACGGCCGACGGCAACGCAAGCCCTGTAAATCGGCTCGAATGGGTGTTCGTCGGACCGGTCGCCAAGCTGATGGACACGGCGACGAACAAGGAGGTGGGCCGGTACTACGCCGGCCCGACGTGGGAATCCACGGACGGCAGCAAGATCACCGGCAAGCCTTGTACGTCTTCTACCGGATGTAGCGCCGCCTTGCGTTGCCGCGCGCGGCGCCAACGGCCCGGGCATTGCCGGTGGCGCCGCGTTCGCGGCACTTGTTGCAATCGGCGCTTGACTGACGCTTTGGGGAGGGCGCTCAATACCTGCATTGGTCGCAATGTCCGGAGACCGCGATGCCCATTCGATCGTTGCGCACCATCGTCGCCAAGCAGGCGCCGGTGACGGCACCCAAGTCGGCGACCGTCCGCGACGGCGTCGCGCACGATGAAGCAGCACAACATCGGTGCGCTGCTCGTCGTCGACGGCACGCGCCTCGTCGGCATCTTCACCGAGCGCGACGCGCTGTTCCGCGTGCTCGCCGACGGGCCGCAATCCGGAAACGACGCGCTTGTCCGACGTGATGACGACGCAGCCGCAGACGATCCATCCGGACGAGCCGTTCGTGCAGGCGCTACGCGTCATGCACAAGGGACGCTTTCGCCACCTCCCCGTCGTGGAGTTCGATCGGCCGCTGGGCATGGTGTCGGTCCGCGACGCGCTCGACGACGACCTCTACGCGCTGCGCACCGTCCTCGAGCAGCAGGAAGACTCGCTGTACTGATCGCTCGCGGGCGCCCAAGCGCCGCGGCACGGCAACGGTGCGCGCGAATGCCGGACGTTGCGCCGGCAGTCGCATTAGAATGCATGGATGAACCGCCGCACGCTCCCCGGCACGTCCCTCGCTGTCTCCACCATCTGCCTGGGCACGATGACGTGGGGCGAACAGAACAACGAAGCCGAAGCGCACGCCCAGCTCGACTACGCGGTCGAGCAGGGCATCAACTTCATCGATACGGCGGAGATGTACCCGGTGCCGCCCAACGGCCGCACGCAGGGACACACCGAGACGATTCTCGGGCATTGGCTTGCGCGCCAGCCGCGCGACCGGTTCGTCGTGGCGACCAAGGTCGCGGGACCCGGCCGCCGCGAATGGATCCGCGGCGGGCGCACCGACCTCACGCGCGACGTCATCGCCGAAGCGTGCGGCACGAGCCTCGCGCGGCTCAAGACCGACTACATCGACATCCTGCAGTTCCACTGGCCGCAGCGGAACGTGCCGATGTTCGGCGCGACCGAGTTCGATCCCGCGAAGGAAAAGGAGGGGCCGTCGATTCGCGAGCAGGTCGAGGGCATGGCCGCGCTGATCGCGGCCGGCAGGATCCGGTACTACGGGCTCTCCAACGAAACGACGTGGGGAGTCTGCGAATTCCACCGCGTCGCGAAGGAACTGGGGGTGCCGGGCCCGGTGACGCTGCAGAACAGCTACAGCCTGGTGTCGCGCAGTGCCGACGGCGACCTGGGCGAGGCGCTGTTCCGCGAGCGGATGTCGCTGCTCGCGTACAGCCCGCTGGCCGCCGGCATGCTGACCGGCAAGTACATGGGCGGCGCCCGTCCGCCCAACGCGCGCCACACGAAGTTCGAAGACGCCGGTGTGCGCTTTCGCAAGCCCATCGTGCAGGAAGCGATCGACGCCTACGCCAAGCTCGCCCAGCGGCGCGGCCTGACGCTCGTCCAGCTGGCGCTCGGCTACGTGCAGAGCCGCTGGCATGTGGGGGCGACGATCATCGGTGCCACGACGATGGACCAGCTGGCCGAGGACATCGAGGCCGCGCAGATCGAACTCGACGCGCCCACGCTGGCGGAAATCGCCGTCATCCAGACCCATTACCCGAACCCCGCTGCATGAGCCCGCCCAAGCGTGAGGCGCGGCGCCCGTCCAACGCCGCTTGCAACCGCCGCGCGCCGAGCGATGCGAGCACTTCCCCTGCGGCGCGCTGCCCGCTTTCCACCGCGCCGTTCAGATAGCCCTGCGAGTCGAGCGACGTGTGCTCGCCCGCGAAATAGACGTGGCCGGACGGCTCGCCTTCGACACCGTAGAACGACGTGTACTGGCCGGGGCGGATCAGCGCATACGAGCCGAGCGACCACGGGTTGCGGTCCCAGGCGTTGCGGATCACGCGCCCGTTCCATTGCGCGTCGCTGCCCGGCGCCACGCGCGCGAGCTCCGAGAGCGATTCGCGCGCGCGCGCGTCGAGATCGCCCAGGCTGGCCGCGGCCGCGGCGCTGCCGCCCGAATAGAAGTTCAGGATGCCGGCGGTGCCCGCCTGCGCGCGCGTCACGTCCCACGTCGTCTGGAACGCGCCGCGCAGCCGGTACTCGCCATTGCCGTTCGCGCGCAGCCAGAAGCGGTCGTTGAACTGCAGCTGCAGCTTGGTGTTGCGCCCCATGCCGAGTTCGGTGATCGAGCGCAGCTTGCGGGCGGAAAAGCCCGCCTGCGTGATGTCGACGCCGCGCAGCAGCGTGAACGGCAGCGCGAGGATCACGCGGTCGGCGATTTCCTCGCGCTCCGCGGTATCGCGCAGCACGACGAGACGGTAGCGCCCGTCCGCCGCGCGCGTGAGCTTCATGAGCCGCGCGCGTGTCTCGATCTGGCCGCCGACCTCTCCGGCCAGCCGCGTCACCAGCAGGTCGTTGCCGCCGCGAATGTGATAGCGCTGGTCCGATTCCTCGTACGGCGAAAAACGATCCCTGGGCGAGCCGCCGAGCAGGCTCACGACGGTGACGGCGCTGATTTCGTCGGCGTCGCCGCCGTAATTCCTCGCCGTAGGCGTTGACCAGCAACTGGCCGAAGCGCGATTGCGTGCCGCCGGCCACGCGCGTGTCGATCCATTCCGCGGCGGACATGCGGTCGAGGCGGCGCTGCGCCTGCGTATGCTGGCGATAGGTCGGCAGGTCGTCGCCCAGCGCCGCCGTGTCGAGCGCCAGCCGCGGCAGCAGCTGCGCGAAATCGCGATTGACGTCGGCGGCCGTGTACGGCGCGCCGCCGAACCAGGCCACCGCCTCGCTGCCCTTCGGCTCGGTGGCGATGAGATCGTCGAGCGGCAACCCGAACTTCTGCGCGAGCGCGCGGATCGCCTCGTGCGTCGTGTCGATGAGTTCGCCGCCGCGCTCGGCGATCTGGCCGTCGGCAAAGGCGCCGCGTTCCGTCCAGCAGCGGCCGCCCACCCGCGGCGAGCCCTCGATCAGCGTGGCGCGGACGCCGGCCTGCGCGAGGACATGGGCGGCGGTGAGCCCGGCGAGGCCAGCGCCGACGATCACGATGCGGCTCTGCCGCGCGGCGTGGGCCGGCGGCGACCAGGCAGGCAACGCGCCGGCGAGGGCCAGCGCGCCGGTCGCGCGCAGGAACTCACGGCGGCGCGGCGCGCGCGGGACGGCGAGCGCGGGATCGCGCGCCCGCGCCCGCGCGATCGCGTCGCGGGCGATCCGCTGGAGCATGCGCATGAGAGGGCTGCGGGCCATCGGCGGCGATGGTGCCTGCATTCGCCCGCTGCGGCAAGCGGCGACGCCCAAGGGGTGCGATCCCGCATGGCATAATGCGGCGACACCATTGCGGGAATGTCCAGGATGTCCATCCGTCGCAAGCTCCTCCTCGCCCTTCCGCTCGCCACGTTGCTGATCGTGGCCGGCTGCAAGGTCAACACGATCAACTATTTCCCGCCGCATCCGGCCAACGTCCGCGTGATGAACCTGATGCCGGGCACGCCGGGGATCGACGTGAAGGTCGCCGGCAACCCCGCGTTCTCGGGCGTCCAGTTCGAAACGGCCACGGGCTACCAGAGCTTCGACAACGTCACGACGACATTCACCGTCAGCCTGACCGGCAGCACGACGGCGCTGTCCACTTTCACGTACCCGCTGGCCGGCGAACAGCCGTACACGCTGATCCTGTACGGGTCGCCGTCCAATGCGAGCGCGACGCTGCTCGCCGAAGTGGCCAACCCGCCGACCAACGGCAACATCCAGGTGAGCGTCTTCAACGCCGCGATCAACAACGCCGGCGTCGACATCTACGTGACGGCGCCCGGCGCGGACCTCTCGACGCTCAATCCCAGCTATTACAGCGTCGGCTACAACGGCGCGTCGCTCAATCTCGCGTTCGCGCCCGGCACCTACGAGATCCGGATCACCGAGCAGGGCACCAAGACGGTGATCTACGACTCGGGCGGCAGCGAGCTCACGCCGAACATCGCGCTGGCCATGGTCGCGTACTCGCGCGGCAGCGGCTCGCTGGTGAACGTGGCGGTGCTGCAAAGCCAGGGGCCGGCCGGCCTGCTGAACACCATCTTCGCGAGCATCAAGGGCCTGAACAACGCACCCGTGGTCGGTCCGGTGAACCAGTTGCTCAATACCGATCCGGCCAATCTCAACATACCGTTCGCAGCGACGTCGGCCTATTTCATCGGACCAGCGGGCCCGGTGTTAGTCGGACTACGAGGCGAGCGCCACGCCGGGCGCCGTGCTCGCGAGCGTGCCGGTCACGCTGGCGCCGGCGACCGACTATTCATCGTTCATCGCCGGGCTGCCGGGCTCGCAGCAGGCGTTCGTGCTGGTCGACGACAATTCGCCGCCGGCTGCAACCAACACGAGCCTGCGCTTCGTCAACGCATCGTGGGACGCGAATCCGGTCAATGTCGCGGTGAACGGCACCCCGCAGGCCACCGCGGTGGCGTATCCGACGGCGTCGCCCTATGTCCAGTTCCCGACGGGCACGGTGGCGTTCACCTTCACCGACGCCGTCACCGGCGCCGTGCTGGCCTCGCTCGACAACGTCGTGCTGATCGGCGGCACCGCGACGGTCTACCTGGTCGGCCCATCGGGCGCCAACGCGGCCGTCATTACGCAGGACAACTGACGACGGGACACTAGCCGCGCAATTGCTGGTCGATCCAGCCGACGAGCTGCGCCGCGCCCATCGCGCCCGACACGCGCGCCCGTTCCGCGCCGCCGTGAAACAGGATCATCGTCGGTATGCCGCGGATGCCGAATTGCGTGGTGGCGCGCGGCGACGCCTCGGTGTCGACCTTCACGAACTGCACGCGCGGCCGCTGCCGCGCGGCGTCGGCGAACGCCGGCGCCATCATCTTGCACGGACCGCACCATTCCGCCCAGAAATCGGCGACGACGGGCAGCTCGGTCGCCGCGGCAAAACGCGGCAGGTCGTCGCCCGTGATCGCCACCGGCGTCGCGGGCAGCAACGGTTGATGGCATTGCCCGCAGCGCGGAGCGTCCGCGAGGCGGTCGTCCGGAACGCGGTTCTTGGTCAGGCAATGCGGGCAGGCGATTTGCATCGGATGTTCTCGAGAAGCGCGACAGGTGGAGGCGCAATCATGCGCCTACCCATGCAGGGCGCGTGATTCGCGCCCCGTCGCGATGTGTGGGCTCAACGGGTTCAGTCGACCTTCGCGCCCGAGTCGCGGACGAGCTTGATCCACATCGGATACTCGCCGGCCACATGCTGCGCCAGATCGGCCGGCGTGCCGGGGACCGGAAACGCGCCGCGCGAGATCAGGTTGTCACGCACCTGCGGATCCTCGAGCGCCTGCCGGAACGCGGCGTTCAACTTGTCGACGATGGCCTTCGGCGTCCCGGCCGGCGCGTAGACGCCATCGGAGGCCGCCATGTCGAAACCGGGCACGCCGGACTCGGCGAGCGTCGGCACGTCGGGCGCTGTCGGCACCCGCTGCTTCGTCGTCACCGCGAGGCCCTTCAACTTGCCCGCCTTGGCGTTCGGATACACGCTGACCATGAGGTCGATCATCAGCTGGACGTCGCCCGCCAGCACGCCGGTCATCGCGGCGCCGCCGCCCTTGTACGGAATGTGCTGGATGTCGGTGCCGGTGAGCTGCGCGAAGCGGACGCCCGCCAGGTGCGACGTCGTGCCGTTGCCGGCGGAGGCGAACGACACACGGCCGGGATTGGCCTTGATGTAGGCGATCAACTCCGCGACGTTGCCGGCCGGCACGCCCGGATTGATCACCAGCATGGCGGGGATCATCGTGAAGCGCGCGACCGGCACGAAGTCCTTCAGCGCGTCGAATCCCGTCGTTTCGTACAGCGCCTGGTTGATGCCGTGGGTGCCGTTGGTCCCTTGCAGCAGCGTGTAGCCGTCGGGCGCGGCGCGCGCCACTTCGGCGGCGCCGATGTTGCCGCCGGCGCCGGGCTTGTTGTCGATGACGATGGGCGCGCCGAGAATCTGCGCCGCCCTGGGCACGATCGCGCGCGCGAGGTTGTCGGCGCCGCCACCGGGCGGGAACGGAACTATGAAGCGAATGGGCTTGTCAGGATAAGTGCCTTGCGCCTGCGCCGGAATTGCCGCGCAGGCGGCGACGAGCGCGGCGAGCAGCAGCGCGCGCCGCCGCGTAGGCTTTAGCGAATGCATGATTCCTCCGGTGGCTTCGAGGCGTGGCGAGTGTATTGTTGCATGTGACCAAAGAGCGCGAGCGAAAGCGAAAGCGTCCTCGATGACGCCTTTGTAGGACAACGACTATTGCGAATCCGTCACGGGCGGGGAATAATGACGTTGTCATAAGTCGCGCTTTGCGCGAAGGAGGCGACATGCTGAACTTCAACCGCCGCGATCGTGCGGCCGAAACTCCGGAGGCCGCGAAAACCGTGCTGAAACCCGCCATCTACGAACCCCCAGGCACCGCGAATCCGGGCGGCAACGCCTCCCGCGCCAATCCTTCGTCGCCGGCGTACGCCGCCGATGCTTCGTCCGCGACGCGCGCGGCGACGGCCGCGCCGGCCGCACCCGCTGCCGCGGCGGCCACCGCGGTCCCCGCGCGCGCGGGCGACGCGCCGGAGAGCCGGCTTTTCGTCGGCGTCAACATCAAGCTGAAGGGCGTGGAGATCACCGACTGCGATGCGCTCGTCATCGAAGGCCACGTCGAGGCGACCGTCCACAGCAAGGCGATGGAGATCGCCAAGCCCGGCACGCTGAAAGGCAACGCGCAGATCGACGTCGCCGAGATCCACGGCGAGTTCGTCGGCGAACTCACCGTGCGCACGCGACTCACCGTCCACGGCACCGGCCGCGTGTCCGGCACCATCCGGTACGGCAAGCTCATCGTGGCGGAAGGCGGCGAAGTCAGCGGCGACGTGAAACGGCTGGACGCGGCCGATGCGACCGATGTCCCCACGCTGACGGCGGGCGCCCCCACGGGTGCGCGCGGATCGCTGTCGCCGTCGTCCGAGCGCTGGTCCAACTAAAGAACACGGCGTCGTCGGCGCCAGCCGGGAACGACCGGCGCCGCCGACGCGGGTCCGAAAAACGCGATGGGCGGTTTGACACGGCAGCGTCGGGCTGTATACTCCGCCCGGTGCTGCGCCGCAACACGACGGGTTCGTGCCGTCGACACCATGGCGCAAAAAATTGTAAATCGTTGTTTTTTAAAGAAAAATATTCAATGATTCCGATGTCGTACGAAGGAGGCAAGCCGCAGGAGGCTTGAAGGCCAACGCCCGCGTGGCGGCGTTCACTGCCTGTTGGTGGACAGCCCAAGACGCGGTCGGCGACCGTCACAGGAGTACTCCGATGACCCCGTTTCGACCTACACAACCGCCGGCAGCGCGCCATCGATGCCGACGGAGTCCCGACTCTGGCCCCGCCCTGCTTCTCGTGCTGGCGGGTGTGGTAACCGCAGTTTTCGTGGCTGCGGCAGCACCCGCCCCATGGGTGCCCAAGGCGCCGGCCAGGTCCGACGCCCTCCGGGTGGCGATCCCGCCAACTCCGGTCATGCTCGCAAAGTCGCTGATCGGCCCGGCCGAGGCAGCCCCGCGCGCGCAGATGCTCGCCAATGTCGTCGCGCGCCGCTACCGCGTGGCGGAAGGGGCGGCGATCGACGTCGTCCACGCGGCATTGCGCGAAGGCAAGAAGCACGGGCTCGACCCGATGCTGATCCTCGCGGTCATCGCCGTGGAATCGCGGTTCAACCCGATCGCCGAAAGCGAGCACGGTGCCGTGGGCCTGATGCAGGTCGTGCCGCGCTTTCATTTGGACAAGATCGCGGCGGTCGGCGTCCAGTCGATGCTGCTGCCGGAACCCAACATCGCGATCGGCACGCGGATCCTCAAGGAGTCGATCCGGCGCGGCGGCAGCGATGCGGCCGGGCTGCAGCTCTACAACGGCACCTCGGACGACGAAACGCAGGCCTACGCCAATCGGGTGCTGACCGAGCGCCGGCGGATCGAGAGTGCACTGCCGCGGACGCGGGCATGACCGCTCGCAAGTCCTAAAATCACCGCGAGTTGGTGGAGCGCGGAGAGCGACAGGCTCCACTCCGCACGCGACGGCGGGTGGGTGCATCCGCCGTCGCGTGGGACCTTAAGCGTCGTGTCGGTCAGCCGTCGTACTTGAACGAAAGCTGGATGCGGGCGCGAAACGCGACCACCTTGCCCGCTTCGACTTTCATGTCGAGCTTGGAGATTTCCGCGATGCGCAGGTCGCGCAGCGACTTGCTCGCCGCGGAGACGGCGTTCTTCGCCGCGTCTTCCCACGATACGCTGCTGCTGCCGATGACTTCGGTGACGCGATACACGCCGTCGCTGGCCGCTTTCTTCGCCATGATGTTGCCTCCGTCGTTGTCCATGGGCCCGCGGACGACGTCGCCCGCGCGACGCGAACGATCATACGCCCGCGCGCGCGGGTGGCGCCACGCGACGGCGGTGTGCAGCGGGGTGGCTACGGCGTCTTCGCGCAGTCGCAGGCGTCGTTGCCCTTGTCGAAGACGATGCGCCAGACGCCGGGCGCTTCCAGGCGCCAGATCGACGTGTACGTCGCGATCAGCTTGCCGGCGGGATCGCGCACCGGACCGGAACTGATCGCCAGCGTCCCCGAAGCCAATACCTCGACGTCCGCCGGCGCCCACGAAAACGGCGGCTGCGGCCGTTCGTAGAAACGCTTCCACGCCGCCGCCACCGCGTCCTTGCCGTGCAGCGGCGTGGGTCCCGTGAAGAATACCGCTTCGTCGGCGAGGAACGCGGTGAACGCCGCGTGATCGCGATCGGCCATCGTCTTCGCGAAGGCGCGCTCGGTATCCGCGACCTGCCGCGCGAGTTCGGCATTGCCCGGTGCGGGCGCGGGCGTCGCGCAGGCGGCGAGCAGCGCGAGCGCGGCGAGCGCGAGCGCGGCGATGGAAACGGCCGGCGCGGCGCGCCACCGGACGGCGAACGATCTGGACATGGCAGCCACCGACAGGAAAGTGAGCGCGGATGCGACTCCGCAGGCATCGCCCCGCTCATCGTACAGAAAGGGTGCGGCGTTGGGCGCGAACGGAATCGGCTACCATCATGGCATGAACGCATTCGACTATGTCGTCGTCGGCGCCGGCACGGCCGGCTGCGTGCTGGCGAACCGGCTGTCGGCGGACGCCGACGTCCGCGTGCTGCTGCTCGAGGCCGGCGGCCCCGACAACTACCACTGGATCCACATTCCGATCGGTTACCTGTATTGCATCGACAACCCCCGCACCGACTGGCGCTACCGGACGCGCGCGGAACCCGGTCTCAACGGCCGCGCGATCGGTTATCCGCGTGGGCGCGTGCTGGGCGGCAGCTCGTCGATCAACGGCATGATCTACATGCGCGGCCAGCGCGAGGATTACGACGGCTGGGCGCACGCGGTGGGCGACGCCAGCTGGCGCTGGGACGCGGTGCTGCCGCTGTTCAAGCACAGCGAGGATTACCACGGCCGGCGCGGCGTGCGCTGGAACGCGTCGAAGGCGTTCCTGCGGCCGGTCGCCGGACGGCCGAATCTCACCGTCGTGACCGGCGCGCAGGTCACGCGATTGACGCTCGAGGCGGGTCGCTGCACGGGCCTCGTCTACCGCGTCGGCGCGGCCCTGCACACCGTGCAGGCGCACGAGGAAGTGCTGCTCGCGGCCGGCGCCATCAACTCGCCGCAGCTGCTCGAACTCTCCGGCGTCGGCGCGCCCGCCGTGCTCGCGGCGCGCGGCATCGCGGTGGCGCACGCGCTGCCCGGCGTCGGCGAGAACCTGCAGGATCACCTGCAACTGCGTTCGGTGATGAAGGTCCGCCACACGCGCACGCTCAACACGCGCGCGGCGGGCGATATCGGCACGACGATTTTCCATCCGGTCGGCACCTGCCGGATGGGCATCGCGGACGATACGGGCAGCGTCGTCGACGCGAGGCTGCGCGTGCACGGCATCGCCGGCCTGCGCGTCGTCGATGCGTCGGTGATGCCGACGATCACGTCCGGCAACACGAACTCCCCGACGCTGATGATCGCCGAGAAGGCGTCCATCATGATTCGCGCCGACCGCAAGGCACGCCACGCGGCGTCCGCCGGGCAGGCGGCGGCAGGCGAGCGAGCGGTCGCGCCGGCGTGACGATGGCCGCGGCGGGGGCGCGGCAGAAAAATCGACGGATAGGCGGAATGCCGGCGCCGGCAGCGCTGTTTCCTCCACATTGCGTGACACGACGCAATGTGGAAACGACAACGCCGGGGGAATCGCCGGCCGCGCAAGCCTGCAGGCGCTGCCGCCCCGTCCACCAGGGAGCACGATCAATGAAGCACTATGTCCGCTCGATCGCGATCGCCGCAGCCGTCCTGCTGCTCGCGCCCGTCGCGCATGCCGCGACGATCATCACGTCGACCCAGCTCGCCGGCGCCAACGAGAATCCCGCCAACGGCTCGACGGGGCAGGGCGCCGCCACCGTCACGCTCGACACGACGACCCATCAGCTGCGCGTCAACGTGACCTTCACCGGGCTCGGCAGCAACACGACGGCCGCCCACATCCACTGCTGCACCAGTCCGCCCGCCAACGTCGGCGTCGCCACGACGATGCCGGCGTTCGCCGGTTTTCCGCTGGGCGTCACCAGCGGCGCGCTCGACCAGACGTACGACACGACGCAGGCCTCGACATGGAACGCCGCCTACATCACGAACAACGGCGGCACGACGGCGGGCGCGGAAGCCGCGCTCGCCGCGGGACTTGCGGCCGGGCAGGCGTATCTCAACATACACACGGCCAACATCCCGGCGGGCGAGATCCGCGGCTTCCTCGTTCCGCAGTCGCTGCCGAACATCAGCAACATCCCGACGCTTTCGGAATGGACGCTGGGGGCGCTGGTCGTGCTGCTCGCGGCCGGCACGTGGATGACGCTGCGTCGCCGCGGCGGTTAGCCCGCGCGCACGGCGGGCCGCGCGCGCGCACCGGGCATCATCCGGACAGCGCGTCCGCGCCCAACACGGCTTGAGCCTGGAGGTTCCGGCGCAGTTCAATCGGCTGCTCGGCGATTTCCTCGCATCCGTCGCGCACTAGGCGTCAATGCAGCGGGACGTCGACCGGCCGTGGCGGCAGGTCGAGGTCCACGTGCAGGATGCGGGCGCCGAGCAGCGTGACGGCGCCTTTGCGGCGGTTGTTGCCGGTGTCGCTGTACTCGAAACGGTAAGTGCGGCCAAGCTCGATACGGCCGTCCTCGTTGCGCTGCGGCCGGATCCGGGCGAGCGCCACCGTGTCGTCGAGGAACAGCAGCCCTTCGGCGTGGCAGGCGGGACGGATGGCGGCATTGGCGGCTTCGCGCGCCTTCAGGCTGTCCCACAGGAACCAGACGATGGCCGCCAGCGCGGCGAGCAGCGCGAACTCCGCCATGACGTGGGTGCTTCAGCGCCGCGCGCCGCGGCGGCCGGCGCGTGCCCGCCGCCGGGACGACGCCGTCATCGGCCCGCGAGCTGGGCGCGAACTTCGCCGCCCGGATTCTTCGCGCTGTGCACGTTGACGTACAGGTTGCCCGCCTTGTAGCTCGCATACTGGGCTTCGGTCAGCTTCGCGTTGTCCGGCGCGACGAACGCGCGCTCGCTGATCTTGTTCAGCGGCACGATGACCGGGCCGTTGGCGCCCTTGGCCGCTTCGTGGATATGGGCGGCCGTCGGCACCATGTCGACGACGCTGACCGTCACCGTCACCGAGCGGTCCGCCATGACGTTGACCACACCCGTGCCGTACGCGGCCGTCGTCACCGGCGGCACTTCCTGGCTGCCGTCGAGGCGAATCTGCTGGCCGGTGGATTCCGCCTGCATCGATGCGCAGCCGGCGACGAGGCCGATCGTGCCGGCCACCGCGATGGCCACCAGCCGGACGCGTGCATTCCATAGTTCGTTCATGGGTTCTCCCTGGGAAGTCGTGCGGTTCGGGCCGGCGGCGGCAAGCGGGCCCGCACCGGTCGGTACGATAACACCGGCGGGTGCGTTTTATTGCGCGGCCGGTTCGCCGCCCGGTCGCCGCACCATCGTGCGCAGCAATCGCTCGAGCAGCGCCGCGGGATCGTCGCAGCGCCCGGTATGCGCCGGCGAGAACTGGATCGCGGTGCTGCGCGGTGCGGTGAGCCAGCGAAAGCGCTCGCGCGCGGACAGGCGGCCGATCGGACCGGCGGCGGCGCCACCCTTGCAGATCACGGGAATCGTCGCGAGGCGGGCGCGGATCGCGTCCACGTCGAGCGTCGGGTCGAGCGCGGCGATCCGCTGCGCGTCGACATTTACCGCTCTGACCCCGATGCGTCGCGGACCCCGCTGCAGCGGAAGACGTCAGTTCGGCAACGGAATCGCGAACACCGTGCCGTTGCCGTTGATGGCGGGATTGTCCGGACTGGGTCCCGGCGCGCCGCCATAGACGGTCATGCCGTACAGCGTGTTGCCGACCTTGACGACATTGTCGATGGGCTTGATGCCATCGCTGGCGTTGGCGCCGAACTGGTAGAGCAGCGTGACGTTCGCCGTGCCGCCTATCGCGATGGGGGCGAAGCGGAACACGGTACCGTTGTCGTATTGCCCGCCCGCGCTGGTCGTGCCATAGAGGTAGGTGCCGTCGTACATCAGCGAGCCGTAGGGCAGCGCGCCGTCGGCGCTGCTGCCCGCCTGGAACGAATGCACGACGGAAAAGCTGCCGCTGCTGCCGGGCGCGGCCGCGGGATCGATCGCGAAGATCACGCCGGAGCCGTCGCCGTTGCCCTTGCAGTTCGCGTTCTTGGGGCCGGACCCGCCGCATTGCGTCATGCCGAACAGCAGCGTCTTGCCGCCGACGGTGACCGGCGTCACGTATCCGTGGTCGGAAAAGGCGCCATCGTCGGGCGCGCCGGCGAACACGTGCAGCGCCGTGAAGCTGCCGCCCGGGGACGGCGCGTTGAGCGTATACGCGAAGACGGTGCCGAATCCGTAGTTCTTGCTGCCGTCGGTGTTCGTCGACAGCAGTCCGTCCTTGCGGGTGATGCCGTAGAGGACGTCCTTGACCCCATTGACGAGCACGATCCGCCCATGCGGATCGGTACCGCCGTCCTTGGAAAAGTCGTGGAGGTCGACGAACTGGGTGCCGTCGCTGCGCATCGAATAGAGCATGCCGTCATTGCCGGCGCCGCCGGCCGCCGACTGTCCATAGAAGAGGCCGCTGACCGGATCGATGGAGAACGAGCTGTGCTGCTGCGCGCCGTCGAACGGCGCCGCCGTGGGCGACGGATTGGCGAACGTGTGCACGGCGTTCACCGGGTACGGAATCGACGTGCCCGGCATGAACGAGATCACCTGCCCCCAGTTGCCGTACGTCGCGTTGTTGGTCTGGTTCAAGCCCTGCGTCGTGGAATAGAGCCTGGAATCGCCCGGGTTGACGACCATCGCGTCGTGGCGCGGATCGCAGCCGTCGCTGCCGCCGAAGCGGTACTGGACGTTGTAGTTGGTGCCATCCGGGTTGAGCGAAAAGATCGTGCCGCAGCCATTGGTGCCGCCGATCGCCGTGCGTCCGAACAGCACGGTGCTGCCGGCCACCGTGACGGCAGTCAGCGTGCCCTTGGGCTCCGCGCCGTCCTGCGCCGGCGACGTGCTGGAACCGAACGCGTAAATCGTCGCGCCACTGGGCGGCGCGCTGGACCCCAATCCCGCGCCGCCGTTGTCGTTGCCGTTGTTGCAGCTCATGAGCAGCGCGGCGGCGGCGAGGGCAAAGGCTGAGCGGAGTCGTTTCATGCGGTGGTTTCCCAAAAAGGCGGCGCGAACGCGGGAATGCGCTAAGGATGTCCAGTCCCGTACTTTACGCAATCCCCGCACCAAGTAAACGGGCGTACCACGCGCATCCGACGCGTCGCGGACGCGTGCGCAAGGGGGGCTGCGCGTCGCCCCCCGGGGGGCCGCAGGCAGCGCCGCGCCCGGTCCTCTATACTTACGGGTTCGGATGACGACCAGCAGGCAGGCGAGGCAGCAGATGAAATGGGCAATGAACGAGAATTCGCTGTTCGCGATCCTGTTGCGATCGGCATGGTGGGTGAGCTTCGCCATCGGGCTCGCGGTGTCCGCGCTGGCGGTGACGTTCATGCCGGAGACGTACCGCGTGTTCGGCATCGTCACCGGCATCCCGTTCATCGTCATCGGCTGCATCGCCGCGTGGAAGCAGTTCCAGGCGCCGTCGACAGCGCGCATCGACAAGACACTGACGGCCGTCCGCGCGATGAACTGGGGCGATTTCGCCGGCGTCGTCGAGGAAGCGTATCGGCGCGACGGCTATGAAGTGAGCCGGGTGACGAGTCCTGCCGCGGATTTCGAGATGAAAAAGGAATGGCGGACGTTCCTCGTCAGCGGCAAGCGCTGGAAGGTCGCGCAAACCGGCGTCGAGCCGCTGCGCGACCTGCAGGCCGCGAAGGAAGCCCGCGAAGCGCACGAATGCATCTACATCGCGACGGGCGTCATCACCGACAACGCGCGGCGGTTCGCCGCCGAAAAGAAGATCCGTCTGGTCGACGGCTCCGAACTCGCGCGGCTCCTGCCCCGCGTGGGCCGCTAGAGGCTTTAGGCCCCCATTGCCGGTCATGGCGGTCGCGGGCGCACGCTCGAGTCATGCGCTTAGGATTCGGCCGCGAGCGAAACTACCGGACGCAGGTCGGGGTCAGACCCTGATTCGCCACACGAGGCCCGGGACGGGGGGCTCCGACCCCGATGGGACGCACCGCCCCGCAGCGGGCCCCGACCCCGACGGGACGCGCCACCCTTGAGCTATTCCCGCTACGACCCGCGTCCGCGGGACGACGTCGTTTCCATCCCCCGGGTATGGGTGACGTTCGTCCTGTCGCTGCTGCTGCACGGGCTCGCGTTGTTGCTCGTCGTGCCCAACCTGCCGCTGGCCAAGAAGGGCGGCGACGGGCAGGGCGACACGAGCGGTCCATTGGCCGTGCAGCTGACGCCGCGGAAGACGCCGTCGCCGACCCCGCGCCGGCGCCTGCCCGCGAGGCGCCGCCCCCCACCGTCGCGCCGCCGCCGCCGCGCGTTGCGCAACGCCCGCGGCCGACGCCGCCGGTCATCACCGCGGCGCCGCGCCCACCCGCCGTCGCGCTGCCGCCGCCACCGGTCGTGGCCGCGCCCGCGCCCGTGCCGCCGCCGCCGATCGAAGGCGACCTGCAGGCGTACGTCGAGGCGCGGCGGCGCGCCCGCGGCGAAACGGGCGAAGGGGTCGCGCCGGGCAGCAGCGACGCGGCGAAAGCCGCCGCGGACGAGACGGCGCGCCGCGACCGGCTGGTCGCGGCGAACCTGGGACAGCTGCAGTCGTCGACGTTCGGCAACGAGGCGAAGAACGGCGGCGGCACGTTCCAGCTGCGCAACCTGGGCTACGACAGCGCCGATTTCACGTTCTTCGGCTGGAACAAGGACATCAAGCGCCGCACGTTCCAGGTGATCGAAGTGCGCAAGGGCGACGCCGAAAGCATCAACATCGCGGTGGTCCGCAAGATCATTGCGATCATCCGCGAGCACGAGCAGGGCGATTTCCGCTGGGAGTCGAAGCGCCTCGGCCGCGACATGATGCTGTCGGCCCGCACCACCGACAACGCGAAGCTCGAAGCCTTCATGATGGAAGAGTTCTTCGTGGGCGGCCGCACGCCGCGCTGACGTCCATCACCGCCGGACCCATGTACGCGTAGGATTCGCCCCTGATACCCTCTGTGCGTGAAATCGTGGGGAGCCTCGGGGCTAGACGCCGCCCGTGCACCATTGCGAATCATGACGACCCCTGCCACCCCTGCTGCGAGGATTGCCCGCATGACGACCTGGCTGCTGCTGACCGTTGCGCTGCTGCTGGTCGGACCCCTGCTCGCGCTGGCGTTCGGCCGCGCGACCACCAATGCCGATTGGCGCACGGCGACCCACCGCGCGACCGGCCTGGCGCCCGATCCCGCCAGCCACCCCGATGCGGTCGTGCAGGTCTACGCGAGCCGCACGATCGGCTGGCGCGGCGCCTACGCGGATCACACATGGCTCGCGGCGAAACCGGAAGGCGCCGAACGTTATACGCGCTACGAGGTGATGGGCTGGTTCGCGGGCCGCGGCCGCTCGGTGATCTCGGCCAACAACCAGCGCGCGCCCGATTCGGAATGGTTCGGTTGGGCGCCGCGGCTCCTGCGGGAACTGCGGGGCGCGGAGGCGGCGGCCGTCATCGAGAAGTTGCCGCAGGCGATCGCCGCCTATCCGCACCGGACCGTCTACCGGCGCTGGCCGGGCCCCAACAGCAACACGTTCATCGCGTATCTGGGCCGCGCGTTGCCCGAGCTGCGGCTGACCATGCCGTCGACGGCGATCGGCAAGGACTACGTTTCGATCCACGAAATCGTCGGCCCGTCGCCCAGCCACACCGGTGTCCAGCTCTCGCTGTATGGTCTCGTCGGCGTGATGGCCGGCTTGGACGAGGGGCTCGAGCTGAACGTGCTGGGACTGGTCGTCGGCATCGACCTGCGCCGGCCGGCGCTGAAGCTACCCGGCATCGGCCGCGTGCCTGGCGACGGCTAGAGCGCTACGTCTCCAGCCTGCGGCAGAAGCCCGCGCTGGAGCAGCTCGTTCCGGTCGGGCCCGCGCCCAGTGGCTTGCCGTGGCTGTCGCGCGCCCAGTCAGGCGGCTTCGAACCGTCGGCCGGCATGCATTTGCGGCCCTCGCCTTCGATGACCCTTGCCGGTGCCCGGCGACGGGTTGCCGGTGGCCACACAGGCGGCGTTCACGCATTGCCTGCCGGCGGCGCAGTCGTTGCTGTTGCGGCAGCCCACCTGGCACATGCCGAGCAGGCACAGCGTGCCGTCGGGGCAGCCGGCGTCGGAGTTGCAGAGGGTGTTCTTGCAGTTCTTCCACTGGAAGACGAAGAGATCGAGGACCGTCTGGCAGGTCTGGCCCCCGCTGCAGTCGGCGTTGCGGGAGCACGATGCAGCGTTTGCGGGCGTGGCCAGGGTCAGCAGCATTCCGAGCAACAGCGCCGCCGCGGCGGCGAAGCGATGGGACGGGCGCCCAAGGTGCCGCGTGGGGCCCGCTGAATCCGCCCGCCGTGCCGGCCGCATCCAACGGCGACGCCCATCACGGCGCGGCACGCTGAACGCCACCAGCCTCCGCGTGTCCTGTCTCCACCTTCATCTTCCGTCCCTTCCCGAGGTTCCATGCAACTCGAAATCCGCAACCTGTCCAAGCGCTACGCCAACGGCGTACAGGCCTTGGACGACGTGACGCTGACGGTGCCGCCGGGCATGTTCGGATTGCTCGGTCCCAACGGCGCGGGCAAGTCGACGCTGATGCGGACGCTGGCCACGCTGCAAAGCGCCGATGCGGGCAGCGCCAGGCTCGGCGACGTCGACATCCTGGCCGAGCCCGCGAAGGTCCGCGCAGTCCTGGGCTACCTGCCGCAGGATTTCGGCGTCTACCCCAAGGTCTCGGCGCTGGAACTCCTCGACCATCTCGCGCGGCTGAAGGGTGTGGCCGACGCGAAGGCGCGCCGCGCCACCGTCGATGCGCTGCTCAACCGCGTCAACCTGTACGACGTGCGCAAGCAAAAGCTGGGCGGCTTTTCCGGCGGCATGCGCCAGCGCTTCGGCATCGCGCAGGCGCTGATCGGCAATCCGAAGCTCGTCATCGTCGACGAGCCGACGGCGGGCCTCGATCCCGAGGAGCGCGTGCGCTTTCACAACCTGCTGGCCGACATCGCGTCCGATGTCGTCGTGATCCTGTCGACGCACATCGTCAGCGACGTCGAGGATCTCTGCGGCCAGTTCGCCGTCATCAACAAGGGACGCGTGCTGCTGACCGGCGAGCCCAACCGGCTGGTGGCCGGGCTGTCGCAGCGGATCTGGCGCAAGGTCGTCGGCAAGGCGGAAGGCGAGGCGCTGAGATCGCAGGTGCGCCTCGTGTCGACGCGGCTGCAGGCCGGCCGCACGGTGGTTCGCGCCTACGGCGACACGCTGCCCGCCGCCGGTTTCGAGCCCGCCGTGGCGGACCTCGAGGACGTCTACTTCTGCACGATCGCCGGCTACCTCGCGGCGCCCATCGCGCGGGCCGCATAGTCGCCATGCCGATGCTGACCATCGCCTGGTTCGACTTCGCCCGCCGCTTGCGGATGGTGTCGACGTACGTCTATTTCGTGCTGTTCGCCGCGCTCGCCGGACTGTGGATGGCGACCGCCGGCGGCGCCGTCCCCGGTGCGCTGGTGAGCTTCGGCGGCGACAAGGTGCTGATCAACGGGCCGTATGCGCTGGCCATCGGCATTGCCGTGCTCGGTTTCGCCGGCGTGACGGTGATCGGATCGGTCGTGGGCCGCGCGATCCAGCAGGATTTCGAGTACGGCACCTATCACTTCTTCTACACGGCGCCGATCGCCAAGCGTGACTACTTCGTGGGCCGCCTGCTGGGCGCGTGGATGACGCTGGTGCTGATCTTCGTCGGCATCGCCGTGGGCATCGTGATCGGCTGCAACTGGCCGGGCGTGGACTCGGCGCGCGTCGTCGCCCATCCGTCGTGGCAGAGCTTCGCGCGGCCGTACCTTTTCCTGCTGGTGCCGAACCTGCTGTGGCTCGGCGGCTGCTTTTTCGTGCTCGCCGCGCTGACGCGGCAGATGGCGCCCGTCTACATCGCCGGCGTCATCGTGCTCGTCGGCTACCTGTTCGCCACCGACCTGCTGGCCGACATGGACAACAAGACGCTCGCGGCGATGCTCGACCCGTCGGGCATGACGGCGTTCGACGTGCTCGCCCGCTACTGGAGCGTCGCGCAGAAGAACGGGGAGCAGATCGCGCTCGAGGGCGTGCTGCTGTGGAACCGGCTGCTGTGGCTCGGCGTCGGCATCGCCGTGACGGGTTTGGGTTACGCGGCATTCCGGATGCAGGTAGCGCCGGCGGGCCGGTCGCGCAAGCGCGCCGCGGTGGCGGAACACCGCGGAGCCGCCGGCGCGCACGGTCGCCGCGCTGCCGGCGCCGCCGCTCGACCGCAGCGCGCTCGCGTACCTGCGGATGGCGCCGGGGCTGACCCGGCTCTACATCGGCGAGATCCTGCGCAGCCCGCGGTTCCTGACGATCATCCTGGGCGGCGTGCTGCTGGTCGTCGGCAACGCGCTGACGATCGGTTCCAGCTACGGCACCAACACGTATCCGCTGACGTACAAGGTGCTCGACGTGGTCGGCGGGTTCTTCGGCCTGTTCATCCTCATCGTCACCGCCATCTACGCGGGCGAGCTCGTCTGGCGCGAGCGCGACACGCGGATCGAGGACATCACCGACAGCATGCCGGCGCCGACGTGGCTCGGGTTCGTCGCCAAGCTCGGCGCGCTGGTCGCGCTGCAGGCGGTGCTGATGGTCGTGGTGCTGGTGTGCAGCATCGGCTCGCAGCTCGCGCGCGGCTTCACGAACATCGAGCTGCCGCATTACCTGTTCGAGCTGTTCGTGATGCAGCTGCCGGGCTTTGTGCTGATCGCCGTGCTGGCGCTGGCCGTGCACACGATCGTCAACAACAAGTACATCGGCCACTTCGCCGTGCTCGTGCTGTTCATCGTGTCGTCGCGGCTGCCGGACTTCGGCTTCGAGGACCGGCTGTACCGCTATGGCTCGCGGCCGGACGTCGTCTACTCCGACCTGAACGGCTACGGCCACTTCCTGCCGGCCGTCTTCTGGTTCCGGCTGTACTGGGCCGCGTTCGCGGTGCTGCTGCTGGTGCTCGCCTACGCGCTGTGGGTACGTGGCCGCGACGGCGGCTGGCGCGGGCGCCTGCGCATCGCCGCCGGCCGGATGGCCGGCCCCGCGTGGTCGGTGGCCGGTGCCGCGGGCGCGGTGTTCGTGGCGACGGGCGCGTGGATCTACTACAACACGCACGTGCTGAATGCGTACGTGTCGCGGCACGACGGGCGGCAGCTGCAGGCGGACTACGAGCGCAAGTACAAGTCGCTGGACGGCGCGCCGCAGCCGAAGATCACGGCGGCGGACGTGCGCGCCGACATCTTTCCGTACGAGCAGCGGGCGCGCATTGCCGGCACGCTGACGCTCGTCAACAAGACCGGCCGGCCCATTTCCGATCTGTACGTTCACTACCGCGCGGGGCGCGGCCGCAGGCGATCGAATTTTCCGTTCCGGCGAAGCTCGTCGACGAAGTGCCCGCGATGCGCTGGCATCACTATGCGCTGGCGTCGCCGATGGCCCCCGGCGCCACCATCGCGTTCAGGTTCGACCTCGAGTACGGCGCGCGCGGGTTTCGCAACGACGGCGCCGACCCGATGGTGCTCGCCAACGGCACGTTCCTCAACCCGGGCCTCACACCGGAGACGGAGCTGATCCCGAGCTTCGGCTACGACGCCCACGCGGAACTCGCCTCCGACAGCGACCGGAAGAAGTTCGGCTTCGCGCCGAAGCCGCGGATGCCGGACCTGGACGACGAGGCGCAGCAGCAGAAGAGCGCGCTGTCGCGCGACGCCGATTTCATCGCCTACAGCGCGCAGGTGTGCACCGCGGCCGACCAGCTGCCGGTGACGTCGGGGTACGTGCAGCGCGACTGGACCGAAAACGGCCGTCGCTGCATCGCGTACGGGATGGACACGCCGATGGCGGCGATCTACCCGTTCGTGTCGGCGCGCTACGCGGTGAAGAAGGACGTGTGGAAGGGGCCCGATGGCGACGTGACGATCGAGATCGACTATCACCCGGGCCACGAGTACAACGTCGACCGGATGATCGCCGGCGTGAAGGACTCGCTCGACTACTTCACGAAGAGCTTCGGGCCCTACCAGCACCGGATCGTCCGCATCATCGAGTTTCCGCGCTTCATGCGCAGCGGCGGGTTCGCCGAGTCGTTTCCCAACACCGTGCCGTTCAACGAGGCGATCGGCTTCACGGCGAAGGTGGACGATGACGACCCGAAGGACGTCGACTATCCGTATTTCGTCACCGCGCACGAGGTGGCGCACCAGTGGTGGGCGCACCAGGAGGTGCCGGCGCACGTGCAGGGCGGCGAATTCATCACCGAGAGCCTGTCCGAGTACTCGGCGCTGATGGTGCTGAAGCACAAGTACGGCGATGCCAAGATGCGCCGGTTCCTCCGCTACGAGCTCGACCGCTATCTGCTCGGACGCGGCACCGAGCAGAAGGGCGAGCAGCCGCTGCTGCGCGCGGACGGCGCCGCCTATGTCCACTACCAGAAGGGCGCGCTGGTGCTGTACGCGCTGCAGGACGTCATCGGCGAGCAGGCGATGAACGACGCGCTGTCGGCGTTCGTCGATCGCTGGCGCTTCAAGGGGCCGCCGTACGCGACGTCGCGCCACCTGCTCGCGGAGCTGCGCCGCGTGACGCCGGCCGAACACCAGGGGCTGCTCGAGGACTATATCGAGACGATCACGCTGTTCGACGACCGCGCGGTCAGCGCGCAGGCGCGCAAGAAGGCCGACGGCAGGTACGACGTCGACGTCGTCGTGCTGGCGCGGAAGATCCGCGCCGACGGCGCGGGCAACGAGCAGGACGCGCCGATGGATGCCGCCGTCGACATCGGCGTGCAGGATGCGAAGGGCAATTACCTGTTCCTGGAAAAGCGCCGGATCAAGTCCGGCGAGAACCGCTTCACCGTCGACGTGGCCGGCGAACCGGCGCGCGCCGGCATCGATCCGCTGAACAAGCTGATCGACCGCGACGCCAGCGACAACGTGGTGGCGGTGACGCGGCCGTGACGGTGGGGCGCGGCCCGATGCGAGGCGCCCCTGTTCGTCAACCCGCGGCGACGCTGTTCTTGCCGGCCGTGTTCTTCGCGACGTGCAGCGCCTCGCTGGCGCGTTGCACGAGATGCGCAGGGTCGAGGTCGCGATGCGGATCGAACTGGACGACGCCGATGCAGACGGTGATCGCCAGAAGCCGCTCGTCGAGGCTGGTGGCCGGTGCGGATTCCACGTGGCGCCGGATCCGCTCCGCCACGTGCATGGCGTCAGTGAGCAGCGCGGGCATCACGAGGCAGAACTCCTCGCCGCCATAGCGGGCCAGCCAGTCGACACTGCGGATGCTGGCCGACGCCGTCTTCGCGATGTGGCGCAACACGGCGTCGCCGGTCGGATGCCCGTGGATGTTGTTGAACACCCGGAAATCGTCGATGTCGATCAGCGCGATCGACAACGCGCCGCCCGTCTGCGCGCCAGTTCGAGTTCGCGGGTGATGCGCACGTCGAATAGCGGCGATTGTGCAGCTTGGTCGCCCATCTGGAAGACGAGCCCGCGCACGACACCTTCCGGCGCGAAGCCACACTTGACGGCCACGGCGGCCGATGCGCGGTTGCGCGCGTCGCAGCTCCATTCGAGCCGGTTGATCGGGTGGAGTGTCGGGTCGAAGAGCAGCAGCGCCTTGCACTTCCCGAGTGCGGCATCGTCGTCGAACTGCCAGAAGCCGACATCAGCGCCTGCCGTGCCGTAGCCGGTGACCGGATTGCGATGCCCGCGGCGCGTCGCCAGTTCTTCGTCATCCCCGCGCGCTCGCCGGCGCGAGAGCCGGAGGCCGAGCGCGGCCGGGGAATCGTCGGCGCGCGCGACTTCGTCCCCCGCTCGTGCCAGCGCCAGTGCGTCGGCGGCCGCGTCGGCCGTCGCCGCGACGATCACCGTCGGCCGGGTATCCACCGCGTAGGCATGCGCCCACTCGTCGGACGTCGTGAACGCGGACGTGAACAGCACGCGCAGCTTCGCCTCATGGGCGTCCGTCGCGCCGGGCCGGCACGGGATGGCGATATAGCCCAGCGCATGCAGCGCTGTGGCGAAAGGTGGAGGGACCGCAAATGATTCCGGTGCAAGCCAGGCAGCGCCCTGACGCTCATGACGTCCCGCACGACCGGCGATGGCACGCGCGCAACGCGACAGGCGCGGCGACCGTGCCGGCGTGCCATCGACCATGCTCCGGGGAGCTATGGCCCGCCTCCCGTCCGCGTCGCCATCCAGTCGGCGCGGACGAGACCGTAGATTTCCGCGTCGTGATAGTCGCCCATCTGGAACGTCTCGACTTCGTCGTGCCGGAACGGCCGGAGGCTGACGACGGGACCGCGGATCATCGCAGTGTCATTGCAGTGGTCGTGCCCGGGATGGCGACCCGGCATCGTACTCCGGAACCGCCGCGTCCGGACCCGCATCGTCAACGCATCCGCGCCGTCGCGGGCCGCGGTCGGCTGCCCGGCGTTGGCCTATACTCGCGCGGTTAACCGCCAAGGTTGGTCCACGATGATGCGTTTTCGATGGTGTCTGTCCGCGCTGCTGGCGCTGGTTCCGTTGCCGGTGCCGGCCGCCGATGCGTCCGTGGCGGCGAATCCGGCCCTGCTGGGCCTGTATTCGATCCGCGACGGCGATCTGCTGGGCTTCATCGACCGCAAGGGACAGGTCGTGCTGGCGCCGGAGTACACCGAACTGAAAGTCGGCGACGGCCTCGTGATGGCGCGCAAGGGGAACCGCGTCGCGTACTTCGATGCCACCGGCGCGATGGTGATCAAGCCGCAGGACAAGGCGACGCAGCCGTTCGCCGAGGGGCTCGTTCCGGTGCCGACCGGCAAGGGCATGGGCTACGCCGACAAGTCGCTCGCCGTGGTGATTCCCGGTCCGTACGCGCAGCCGCAGCCGTTCTCCGACGGCCTCGCCGCCGTCGCCGTGGCCGACGACTGGGGCGTGCCGAAGTTCGGTTATATCGACCGCTCGGGCAAGCTCGCGATCGCCGCCAGGTACGACAAGGCCGGACCCTTCGTCGACGGCGTCGCGCGCGTGGAGATCGACAAGCGCCCGCGTCTCATCGACCGCACCGGCCGCGTCGTGGTGCCGCCGGTCTACTCGTATGCGCGGCCTTATGAAAAGGGGCTGGCGTTCGTGCTCGACAAGGGCCGATCGATGTACATCGACGCCCAGGGTGCCGTCGTGTGGAGCACGCCTTGACGGGTCCGGCCCGCCTCTGCCGCGGCTTCACGATGATGGAGATCCTGGTCGCGGTGGCCATCGTCGCGATCCTCGCCACGCTCGCGGTGCCGTCGATGCACAACAGCATCGTCCGCGACGAGATCGTGAAGGCGGCGCCGCTCGCCGACCTCGCCAAGAAGCCGATCGCCGCCATGTGGGCGGCGACGGGCGAGTTCCCGGCGAACAATGCCGCCGCCGGGTTGCCTCCCGCCGACAAGATCGTCAGCAACCACGTCACGTCCGTCGCCGTGCATGACGGCGCGATCCGGATCACCTTCGGCAACAACGCGCATGGCACGATCGCGGGCAAGGTCCTGACGCTGCGCCCGGCGGTCGTCGAGGACACGCCGGTCGTGCCGGTCGCCTGGGTGTGCGGGCATGCGGCCGTGCCGGCGAAGATGACCGTCATGGGCGTCGACGTGACCGACATCCCGACGGCGATGCTGCCGTTCAATTGCCGCGCGCCCTAGCGGCGCGGCGTCGCGCACGCCGGACGCGACGCGCCGATTCACGACCAGAAGGAAGCGCCCCGCAATGAAGCTCACCGTCCTCGACCCCGGCCACTTCCACGCCGCGCTGCTGCAAAAATCGATGTACGGCGGCATCGACGCCGGCGTGCACGTCTACGCGCCGCCCGGGCCCGATCTCGACGACTACGTGCGCAAGATCGACAGCTTCAATGCGCGCGCGCAGGCGCCGACGCGCTGGAAGCTGCATGTGCATGCCGGTCCCGATTTCCTCGATCGCTTCGCGGCGGAGCGCCACGGCGACATCGTCGTCATTTCCGGCAACAATGCGCGCAAGACGGAATACCTGACGCGGTCGGTGGCGGCGGGCTGCCATACGCTCGCCGACAAGCCGATGGCGATCGACGCGGCGGGTTTCGACGCCCTCGCCCGCGCGTTCGCGCTGGCGCGGGAGCAGGGCGTCCTGCTCTACGACATCATGACCGAGCGGCACGAGATCACGACGATGCTGCAGAAGGCGTTCTCCGCGATCGAATCCGTGTTCGGCACGCTGGAGCGCGGCACGCCCGAACGGCCGGCCGTCACCAAGGAAAGCGTCCACCATTTCTCGAAGCTCGTGTCGGGCGCGCCGATCAAGCGTCCGGCGTGGTTCTTCGACACCGCGCAGCAGGGGGAAGGGCTCGTCGACATCACGACGCACCTGGTCGACCTCGTGCAATGGGAATGCCTTCCGGGCGAGATCCTCGATTACCGCACCGACGTGCGCCTCGTCGGCGCGCGCCGCTGGCCCACCGTCATCACGCCGGCGCAGTTCACGCAGGTGACGCAGGTCGCCGAGTTCCCCGGGTTCCTGCGCAAGGACGTGGCGGCCGACGGCAATCTCCACGTGCACGCGAACGGCGAAATCGACTACGTGCTGCGCGGCATCCACGCGAAGGTGTCCGTGCTCTGGAACTTCGAAGCACCCGCCGGTGCGGGCGACACGCACTACTCGGTGCTGCGCGGAACGCGGGCGAATCTCGTGATCCGGCAGGGGCCTGCCGAAAAATGCCAGCCGACGCTTTCCATCGAGCCGGTGGCGGGGACGGACATGCGGGAATTCGCGAGCGTGCTGGCCGCTGCGCTGCCGCGCGTGCAACGCGAATTTCCGGGCGTCGACGTCGAGCGCGGCGGCGGCGGGTGGCAGGTGCTCGTGCCGGCGTCGTATCACGTCGGGCACGAGGCGCATTTCGCGCAGGTGGCCGAGGAGTTCCTGCGCCATGTGACGGCCGGCGCGCTTCCCGCGTGGGAAGCGCCCAACATGCTGGCGAAGTACTACACGACGACGCGGGCGCTCGCGCTCGCGCGCGGCGTGCCCTGAGCCGCAATCGCGCAATCGGGAAGTCTCTCCGCCGCGCGCGCGGTGGCGGGCAGGGCATCGTGCGACGGATCCAATCGTTGCGACGCGCCGCCCGCACGGGGCCGGAGGCGGAGCCCGGCCATCGCGACGAACCCCGCCGGGCTACTCCACCGGCTTCCGGCGCGTCGCCTTGGTTTGGCCGTGCTTGACCTTGCTGTCGACGCGCCGCCGCTGCGAGCCCTTCGTGGGCCGCGTCGGCCGCCGCACGCGCGGCACGTGCGCCGCGGCGTCGACCATCTGCTGCAGCCGCGCCATCGCATCGGCCAGATTGCGCTCCTGCGTCCGGTGGCTTTGCGCCTTGATGATCGCGACCCCCGCGGGCGTGATGCGCTGGTCGCCGCTGGCGAGCAGCCGTGCCTTCACGGCCTCCGGCAGCGACGATGCGTTGATGTCGAAGCGCAGGTGGATCGCCGACGAGACCTTGTTCACGTTCTGGCCGCCGGCGCCCTGTGCGCGGATGGCCGTCCAGCTCACCTCTTCGGCGGCGATGGTGAGACCTGGCGACGCTGCCCCCTCGGCCATGCGGATGCGGCTCCCGTCGGCGCCTTTGGGCGCCCGCTGCCGGCGAGCTTACATCAGGCCGGGGATGCCGACATCCGCAGCAGGACGGCGGCGCGGCGGAAGTTGCGCGTGCGCGCCACGGCGGCGAAGGCGGCGAGGTCGTTCAGGTCGGCGTCCTGCATTGTGCGCTCCAGTGAACAATCTGTTTGCGATGATCCACCTTGTCGCCGCGGCCTGCCCGCCGTAACGTGTCGGCACCGGCGCGGCCCTGCGCCCGATGACAGGAGCTGACGATGAACATCCACCCCCTCGGCACGACAGGCCCCGCGGTCTCGCGCATCGGCCTGGGCTGCATGGGCATGTCCGACTTCTACGGGCCGGCCGACCGCGGCGAGAGCATCGCGACGATCCGACGCCGCGCTCGACGCCGGCGTCACGCTGCTCGACACCGGCGACTTCTACGGCATGGGCCACAACGAGATGCTGATCCGCGAGGCGGTCGCCGGCCGCCGGCGCGAGGACTTCCAGTTGTCGGTGAAATTCGGCGCGCTGCGCGATCCGGCGCTCGGCTGGTCCGGCTACGACGCGCGGCCGGCCGCCGTGAAGAACTTCCTGGCGTATTCGCTGCAGCGGCTGGGTGTCGACTACATCGACATCTACCGCCCGGCACGCCTCGATCCCGCCGTGCCGATCGAGGACACGATCGGCGCGCTGGCCGGCCTCGTGAAGGCGGGCTACATCCGCCACATCGGCCTGTCGGA
The DNA here is from genome assembly GCA_963823475.1 of uncultured beta proteobacterium. Taxonomy (GTDB): domain Bacteria; phylum Pseudomonadota; class Gammaproteobacteria; order Burkholderiales; family Casimicrobiaceae; genus VBCG01. The sequence goes on along the minus strand of CAWGLS010000009.1, from coordinate 71,138 downwards.
AGTGGGCGCGGACACGCTGCGGCGCGCGCACGCCGTCCATCCGATCAGCGACCTGCAGATCGAGTACTCGCTCGTCTCCCGCGGCATCGAGGACGAGATATTGCCGGCGGCGCGCGCGCTCTGCCATCGGCATCACCGCCTACGGCGTGCTGTCGCGGGGGCTCATCAGCGGCCACTGGTCGAAGGAGCGCGCGGGCGAACGAGATTTTCGCGCGATCAGTCCACGCTTCCAGGGCGCGAACCTCGACCGCAACCTGGCGCTGGTCGAGCGGTTGCGCGCGGTCGCGCAGCGCCTCGGCGCGTCGGTGGCGCAGGTGGCGATCGCGTGGGTGGCGGCGCAGGGCGCCGACGTCGTGCCGCTGGTAGGCGCGCGCCGCCGCGATCGCCTGGCCGAGGCGCTGGGCGCGCTCGACGTATCGCTGTCGCCCGCCGCTGCGGCCGAGTTGACGGCGGCGATGCCCGTGGACGCCGTCGCCGGCGAGCGGTATCCCGCCGCGCAGCTCGCGCACCTCGACAGCGAGAAGGGGCGGGCGCACGTTTGACCCGCGCCGCAGCGCGCGCATCGCTGCACCGTCGCGTGGCGCGGCGCGCCTCCGTTCACCGGTCGCGCCGCAAGCGAACGGCATAATCGCCGTCCTTTATCGCCAGGCACTTTTCCCACGAGTCACTTTCACTGCGTCGTCTGGATCGATCTTGCCCTACGGCGGCCGTGCGCGGAATCGGCCGCATCCGACGCGGCATGGCGCGGGCGCACGCAGCGACGGGTCGACGGCACCAGGGCGCGGCCCCGCCGCGCTTCGCGACGCCGCCGGGAACCGCGCGGTCCCTGTGGTGTAATGGAACGATGACGGCCCTCTTCGCGCTTCGGACGGAGTACGGTGCCGGCGCGCCGCGCGGCGTGCGGCAGCGCCGCGGCATCGCCTGCGTGCTGGCGGTCGCGCTGGCCGGTTGCGCGACCGCGCCGCCGGAACCGCCGCCGCCGGCTCCGCTCATCGTCGAAGTGCCCGCGCCCGCGCGCGCATGCCCGACCTGCGACGACCAGAACCGCGAAATCGTGCGGCTGCGCCAGGAACTTGCCGCGCGCGACGCCGAACTGCGCGACCTGCGCACCGCGAATCGCGAACAGGCGAAGTCGTTGCAGGAGTCCACGCGCGAAGTCACGCGCGCCAGGGAAAAGACGCGTCGTCTTGCCACGCAGGCGGATGCCGCGTCCTTTATCGCCGAAGTCGAAGTGACGCTCTCCGCGCTGCGCGTCGCCCCGGCCACCGCCGCGACGGCGCCGCTGGTTGCGATGGCGTCAGGCTTCCACGCCGCGACCGCCGCTCCATTCGCGCAGCGCGACTATGCGCTGGCCATGGAGCGCGCCGCGCAGGCGGAGGCATTGCTCGCGGTGGCGGCGGCCGCGCAGGCGGGGAATCCCCCGCGCGGCGAGACGATGTTGCAGGTGCCGATTCCGTTGCGGGTGACGATCGGCAGCCACCTGCGGCGGCAGCCCCATCGCCGCGCGCCGATCGCGAGCATCGTCGACGAGGACAGTCTCGTCGTCGCGAATGCGTGGCAGGACGGCTGGCTGCGCGTGACCGTCGCCGACGGCCGCGCCGGCTGGATCAACCAGAACCAGCTCGGCGTACGCTAGCAGTTCGTTGAAAAACGCGGGAGGACAGCTTCCCCACGTTTTTCAACGAGGACGAGCAATGCAAGATATGAGCGGCGACTTCGGGCGGCCGCGCGCCGCCGCTTTGGGGCCACGAAAATGAGGGCCACGAAAGAACGAGCGGCGTGCCGGCAGCAAGCGAATTTCAACATACTGCTAGTCGCGCGCGGCGTCACATCGCGCTCTGCACGCGATTGCCGCCGGCGCGCTGCGCCTCGTGCACCGCATGGTCGGCGCGAAACATGATCGTCTCCGGACCGTCGTCGCCGTCGCGGCTCTGCGCGACGCCGATGCTCACGGTGACCGCCGTCGTCTGCTTGCCGACGAGCAAACCCGGCGCGTCGACGACGGAGCGGATGCGCTCGGCGATGTCCATCGCCGTGTCCACCGGGACCTCCGGCAGCAGCGCGACGAACGACTCGCCGCCGAAGCGTGCGACCTGGTCGACGGGCCGCACGGTCTGGTGGAGGATCGCGGCGACCTTGCGGACGACCTCGTCGCCGGCCACGCGCCCATAGTCGGCATTGATGGCCTTCAGGTTGTCGATGTCGATCATCAGCAGCGCGAACGGCACGCGGTCGTCGCGAAAGCGCGCGAACTGCACGGCCAGCCGCGCTGTCGAGCTGCTTGCGGTTGGACAGGCCCGTCAGGCTGTCGGTGGTGGCCAGCGTCTCCAGCACTTCGTTCTGGTTGCGCAACGCCTGGTTGGCCGCCTCCACGTCGGCGTGGCTGCGCCGCAGGCGCTCGACCATCAGGTTGAACACGCGCGTCAGCCGGCCGATCTCGTCGGCGGACTCGTCGCGCAGCGGCGTCGAGCGCTTGCCGCGGGCGACGTCGCCGGCCGCGGCGGTCAGCGCGTTGAGCGGCGTGACGATCGAGCGGCCCATCCAATACGCGACGACGCCGACCAGCAGCATCAGTCCGGCGACCAGCAGCACGAAGAGTTGGAGCAGCTGCAGCCAGGCGGCGAACATCTCGGCGTGATCGCGCTCGGCGACGACGACCAGCGACAGGCCGCGCGGCGCAGCGGCCACCGCCAGCACATCGCGTTGACGCAGGCCCACGAGCGTCATCGGCTCGCCGGGCTGCGCGCGCAGCAGCGTCAGCGCGGTGGGGTCGAGCGGCTTCAAGTCGGCGATCGGTCCCCGGTTGCTGACCAGCGGCGTGCCGTCGGTCGCGAGCAGGACGAGTTCCACCGGCGATGGCGGCGCGCCGCCTTGCAGCCGCGACTGCACGGCACCCAGGTCGAGTACCGCCGCCAGCGCGCCGATCGTTTCGTTGCGGGGGGACAGCACCGGGACCGCGACCGTCACCGTCGCGGTGGCGCGATCCGGATCGAAGCGGGGCGGGGCGACGACGATGCCGTCGGTCGCGGCGGCGGCGGACCACGTCGACGGCCGCACGTCGGGCGCGGGGGCGGCGCCGCTGCCGGCGATCGCCGCGCCGGACGCGTCGAACAGCATGAGCTCGAGCACCGGGTCGAGCTTGTCGTCGACGGAGCGCAGGTAGAGCGCGAGGTCCGCGGGGCCGATGCGCGTTGACGCGGGCACGCGACCGTCCGCGCCCAATCCTTCGCTCAACGTGTGCGCGGCGGCGAGCGCGCGGAGCTCGTGGACGCGCTCGCGCAGCCACTGCGTCAGTTCGCCGCTCGCGTCCCGCGCGGCCGCGCGCAGTTCCTGCCGGGCGTTGTCGTTGATGACGTCCTGGTACCGGAGGAACGACAGGAGCCCCAGTCCCACGGAAGGAATGAGCGTGGCCAGGACCGCGAAGGCGAGGAGGTTGCTCCTGATGCTTTTCAACGTTTGCCTCGTGCCCGTGAAGCGACCCGCGCCTGCATCGGTGAAGGCCATCCTATCACCGCCGCAACTGGCCGCTCCGCGGGCGCGCCCCAGGACCTTGGCGGCACCGCGGTCGGCTGCGGACTCTGTCCGGCCCGTTCCGCTGTCATGGCCTGCGCCAGCATTGTGGGGCTCCGGTATCCAAGGCAGGGCAAATCCGATCCCCGGCAACTCCGGAGCGGCAAAATGCCAGGGATTCAATGGCTTGCGTGCACGAAAATGAGGCGTTTCGGGAACGGCCGCAGCTCCGTCCGGAGTCCTGCCGTCCGGGTGGGCAGGCGTGCACGGGGTTGGTATTGATTTTGCATGGGACAGGACATGACTTCGCCATCGTCCTCCCAATCCCTCGAACTGGTGCCGATGGACACCGCTCCCGTCGAAAAAAAGGCGGACCAGGCGGCAGAGTCCATCGAGATCATCGCGTTGGAGCGCGGCCACCCGCTGGCCGCGCCCCCCGAACTCAAAACGGACCGGTTTGTCCGCGAAGCGGCACAACAGTACGCGGAAGGTCACATCGACCAGCCGCTATGGGACCGCGCGATCGCCCAGGCGAACGGCGACCGCCAGGCGGCCGCCGACATCTATCTTGCCGCGCGCGCCACTGCGCTGCGGCTCCTGGACCGCGAACGGCGGACCGAACGCCGCATCCTCGCGCCGGATGCGCAGCCCGCGGTCGCTGTCGCGGCGGCGGCCGCCGACGCCGATGCCGATGCCAGTCCTGCGCGCACCGTCGCCCAACCGTCGGGAAGTTTTCACCGCCGGCGCCTGCTGGCCAGGTATCGCCCTGCCATCATCGCCGCCGCCGTGATCCTGCCGCTGGCGATCGGCGGCTGGCTGGTGCTGGGCCTTCTTTCGGCGGACGGCGACGTGACGTCGGCAGCTCGTGCGCCGGCGGTCAAGCCGTCGCCGGCCGCCGCCGTGCCGCCCACCGCGGTGGCGGCGGTCGAGGCGCCGAAGCCCGATCCTGCCATCGAGTTGATGCGCAAGATCCAGGAGTACCGCGACGCGGGCAACTGGAACATGTTGGTGCTGTTCGCGGTGGAGTGGACCCGCCGGGAACCGTCCAACGCGGCCGCGTGGAACCAGTTGCGCGCCGGTTACCTGAACCTGCACCAGCTGGACGATGCGCAGGGCGCCGCGCGCAAGGCCGTGGAATTCGCGCCGAAGGATGCGTCGATGTGGCGCAACCTGGCCGAGATCACCCTCGACCTGGACGACGTGCCGGCTGCCGTGCTCGCGTACGAGCAGGCCGCGGCGCTCGATCCTCAGGATCTCCAGAGCCTGCGCCAGATCGGCGTGCTGACGGCGCGGCAAGGTTGCCTGCCGGAGTCGCGGATGGCCTTCGATCGCGCGCTGGCGTTGAGCCCCAACGATCCGACGACGCTGCAACTGCGCGCGGAGGCGACGCAGCCCGCGGCGCCGAAGGAGAAGTACTCGGCCGCCCGGAAGATCGCGCCGCCGGCCCCCGATTGCCGCGGCACGATCGAGCCGGTGGCATCCGCGCCCAGGTAGTCACGCGCGTTTCCTGGCGCCGCGCGGGGTTCGGGGCCGCATGGCACCGATCGGCACCCCCCCGCCGACTGACCGCATGCGGGTCCCCGCGTAGCATGGCGGCGTCCCGCTCAACGTCACCGGAGTCGCCATGTGCGACCGCGGCATCCCCTCCTGCTGCCATCGGGGTCCGAGCTGTGATGCGCGAAGGCGCCCATCTCAGGGAGTCGGCGGAGGCGCATTACGGCTCTGACCCCGATGACCGCGCGTCCGCCTTGACCGCGCCGCCGGGGTCTTCCCGGCGCGCGCGGCCCCTCGTGCGTCAGCCGCCCATCATCCCCATGCCCATCATCCCCGCCATGCTGCCGCCGAGGATCAGCGAAAACAGCACGTTGAAGATGACGATGCCCACGACGATGCCGCACAGGACGACGACGATCGTGTACACGACCGCTTTTTCCTGCGGGCACTTCTTCATCAGCGGGATGCCGAGATAGAGCGTGTAGAACGAGTAGATCGCGGCGGCGAAGCGCGAGGATGCCGCCGATGAACGGAATCAGGTGGAAGATCCCCGCCACCCATGCCGCCGTGTACGAATAGGCAATGAGCTGCAGCGAGCGGACGAAATTCTTCTCGCCGCCGAACGTCGGCGCCAGCGCGTCGATGATCCACGCCATCACGTACACCATCGCCACGCCCACGACATAGCTGACGACCGCGAGCCCCAGGCCGATGCCGAAGATGCCGGACCGCAGCGCCAGCGCCAGCGGTCCGATGGCGGCCAGGATCAGGATGTAGCCCGTGAAGAGCGACTGCACGTTGGCGGTCTCTCCGGCGATCACCGGCCATTCGGTTTTGGGGGTGAGCAGGATGTTCTTGACGCGATCGATCAGTGCCATGGCGTTTGTCCTTGTGGTCGCAGGTGGGCGTGAAGGAGGCGCGGCGATCGGCGGCGCCATCCCGGGAAGTCGCGTTCGGCGCGGGCGTGATCGACGGCGGGCGAGCGTGGCGGAGCCTGTGATTATAGAGCGGCGGACGGCGGCGTGTTGCACCGTGGGGCGCCGTGCGGGCCTGATCGGGGTCAGAGCCGTAATCATCCGGCATCGTGGTCCGGCATCGGGGTCAGAGCCGTAATCATCGGCGGGTACGGTGCGACAAAGTCGTTTGGAAGAGCGAGCCGATGATTATCGGCTCTGACCCCGATGCTCGGACCCCGATGCCGGATGATTACGGCTCTGACCCCGATGCCGGATGATTACGGCTCTGACCCCGATGCCGGATGATTACGGCTCTGACCCCGATGCCGGATGATTACGGCTCTGACCCCGATGCCGGATGATTACGGCTCTGACCCCGATCAGCTCTGACCCCGATACCGAACGCGGCTGACGAGGCCGCGTGCTACATCAGCGACTTCGTCGCATCGATGGCCTTGGGATACGGCAGGTTCGCCACCTTGATCGACGTCGGCTTCGTCTGCGCGAAGATCGCATTCAGGTCGAGCGTCACCCATGTCGTCCGGTGTGCGTAGTCGGCGATCATCATCCGGTTGTTCGTCAGGTCCTTGATCGCCACCCACTGCGTGTAGTCGGAGACAAGCTGGTTGCCGTCGCGGCTCTGCGCGATGCCGATCGGGATGTCGACGTTGTTCAGCACATGCGCGATCACCTGCGCCGCGTCGGCGGCGGTGGTGGGCTGTGGCACGTTGTGGCGGAGGAATGTGCTGCGGACGAAACGCGACGGCGGCGTGTAGTCGCCGGGAATGCCGACGAGTCCGCCGCCTTGCCCGATCGCCGTTACGTTGACGGTGCCGACCTGCGTGCTCGGCAGGCCGACCGTCGAGAGATTGAGGTAGTTGCGGAGGTTGGTCAGGTGCCAGTCGTACGTCGGCGCGTTGGTCAGCACGTGCGCCGCATTGTCGTACATCCTGAGTTCGCCGCCGACGTACTCGACGACGACGCCCGCGCCGGAGCGGTCGGTAAACACCCAGTGGAGGAACGGCGGCGTGGGCCCGGTGGGCAGCGACGCGTCGGTCCACACCTTTGTCTTCGGCAACGCGGCGCGCAATTCGGCGACCGTCGCATGAGTGCCGAGCGCCCACGTGCCGAACGCCAGGATCGACACATACCCCTTGTCCTGCGGCGTGACGGTCTGGTACTCCGTGAAGCCGGGCATGAAATTGCCGCTCATGCCCAAGCCGGCGGAATTCTGCCCTTCGATGATCGCGCCGCCCGGAATCACGCCGGCGCTGACGCCGACCAATGCGTATGTCGTGGCGATGGTCGCCGCCGGCAGCTTGAGGGCGGGCGGCGCGGACATCGTCACGGCGGTGCCCTTGGGCATGCTGACGATCGTCCATTCCATGTCGAACGCCCATTCCATCGTGCGCCCGGCGATGACCGACTTGTCCTTGGCGACGATGTCCACCGCGGTGCAGGCGAAGGATGCGTTCATCGTGGCGGCGATGCACGCGGCGGCAACCGTTGCCCGCGTGAAGAGCGATGCTCGAAACATGGAAATCTCCGGGAGAGTGAGGCGAAAGACGCTGAGTTGAAATGGATGCGTGCTTCCCGCGTGGCGGAAAGCACGCCGATCATGCGTCGAAAGAGCAACAACCATGCCCCGCGTGGAGCACGCTTGCGTGATCGCGTTGAATCAGGGCAACTGGACCGGGCGCGTGAAGACGAAGCCGCGGCCCTTGACGGCGGTGTGGCAACCGTAGCATTCCTGGTCGAACGCCGCATCCTTGCCGTAGGCCGTCATCTGCGTCCCCAGCCAGCGGACATAGCCCCATCCGCCGGTCGCACCGTACTTGCCGGCGTCGCGAATCATGAAATCCGCGTTGACGAACGTCCCCGGTCCCGGTGCCGACGGCCACTCGGGCAGGTTCGCATCGTGCCAAACGAGCTTTGCGAGCACCGCGCCGTCGGGATAGGGGTTGGTCTTGCCCGCGCGCGCCGCGCGCACAGCGATGTCGTTGCCGAGGATGCCGCGGATTCGAATGCGGTAGCGTGGCGCGCTGCGATCGCGACCATCCGTTCGCGCCTCGAATTTCCAGGACTCGTTCCCGTGACGAAATGCCAAACGCTGCGCGGCGCCGGAGCAGTGGCGCTTGCGCTTTGCGCCGCGCCCGCAACGGCGCAATTCTCGAGCGCATACGCGTTCGGCGACAGCTGGAGCGACGCCGGGCAGTTCGCCTCGCGCTTCACCACCAACCAGGGCCTGACGTCGCCCATGTATGTCGGCCAGCACTGGGGCCTTCTGCTCAACGTCTTCATCCACCGGCGGCAACGACTACGCCGAAGGCGGCGCGCTGATCAATGCGCCGCAGCCGCCCGGCACGCTGCCGCCCGGCGCGCCGAACCTGTCGGTGGTGGGGCAGGTCAGCCGGTTTCTCGGCACCGGTCCGCTCGATCGCGCGGCACTCTACCAGATACACGGGGCGGCAACGACATCCGCACCCAATACGCGCTGTACGTGTCCGGGCAGATCACCAAGGCGCAGATGCAGGCCGCCATTGTCGACGTTCGGACGCGATCTCGTCGCTCATGCCGGGCGCTTGCGGGCCGCGGGCGCGCAATACATCGTCGTCCAGTCGCTGCGCGACATGGGCAAGCTGCCGTTGGCGGCCGCGACCGGTCAGCAAGCACAGCTCGAGTGGTCGGCGCTCACCACGCTTTTCAACTCGACCGTCGACGCGGCGACCGGCGCGGCGCACCTGCCGGTCATCCAGTCCGGGACCTATCTCATCCTGTCGGCGGCCATCGAATCGATGATCACGGGTCCGCAGCAGATGGCGATGCTCGGCGAAGCGCCGAACGACGTCGAGCGCGCGAACTGGCGCACGCTCGACCGCAGGATGATGTCGGCGATGGGCGCGACCGGGAGCGCTGCCAACGTGCAGGCATAGGCGGCGTACGACTACGCGAACGCGGACACCGTCGGCGCCGGCCTCGCGGGCAGCGGCGACGTCAACACGATCGCCGTGGGCGGCGATCTGCGGGTCAGTGACCGGCTGCTCGCCGGCCTGCAGTTCGGCTTTACCGAATACAGGGGCCGCTTCGGCAATGACGCGGGCAGCTTCACGCTGCGCGCGCCGATGCTCACGCTCTACGCCGGCTACGACGCGGGTTCGTGGTACGCGGGCGCCACGCTGGGCGCCGGCGCGCTCGACTACCGCACGACGCGCACCATCGCCCTGGGTCCGGCGACACGCACCGAAACCGGCGCGACGACCGGGTATCAGGGCGTCGCGCGGCTGCAGGGCGGCTACTGGTTCAGGAATCGCGGCATCCAGCACGGCCCCTTCGCCCGGTTCACGTACGCGAACATCGTCGGCGTGCGCATGCCGCTGTAGCGCGCCGTCGTCGACACCCGTTCGGCGTGCGCACCGCTGCGCGAAGTCGAGGTCGCGGCTACATCCGCAGCTTCGTGCCGTCGCGGTAGCGCATTTGCACGTTGCCCCAGGTGCGCGACCAGCGCGCGGCCACCCACGCCATCAGCCCGTGCCGACGATCCACGTCGCCGCGAGCCACGCGTGGTAGGCCAGGAACATCGTCAGGCCCGGTCGTGCAGGAAGGGAGGCTACGGGAATGTCGTTGACCTCCTCGCCGAACCGGCGGCGAAGCAATCCGCGGTGTCGACGCCAGCGGCGCCCGTCAATTTGCCGCCGCTTGCGAAGGGTGCGCGCGGACGCGCCGTGGTGCACGCGCAGGTACTGCTGGATCGCGCATGGTTCTCGCCGGGCGAGATCGACGGCGGGTTCGGTGAAAACATGCGCCGTGCGGTAGCATCGTTCCAGAAAGCAAACGGCCTCGCGGCCACCGGCCGTATCGACCGTGCGACGTGGCAGGCGCTGGGCGCCGATGGCGAGTCCGGGCTTACGAAGTACAAAGTCACCGAGGCCGATGCGAATGGGCCGAACGAACGCATTCCGAAAGACATGATGGAGCGCGCCTCGCTCAAGCGCTTGGGCTACGAATCGACGATCGAAGCGCTGGGCGAGAAGTTCCACGCCAGCCCTGCGCTGTTGCGCACGCTCAATCCAGGCAAGAAGTTCCTCGCAGGCGATGAACTCGTGGTGCCCGTTGACGAACTGGGACGCGGCCAAGGTCTCGGCACTGATCGCCCCCGGCTTCGTCATGGACGTGAAGGAGAAATGATGCGACAACGGAGCTCGCCCCGCATCAGCGGCGCGGTGCTGGGGGCATGCGCGATTGCGTCCGTCGCCGTGCTCGGCTCGGATGCCCGCTGGCTCGACGCCGCCCACGCCGTCGCCACCGAAAGCATGCAGCATCGCAGCGCGTTGTCTCCCGCGCCGCGTCAAACCGGGCGGCGCGCGGCGATGCTTCCATTCATGATCGCGCAGGCGGCGCCTGCGGCGAACGACGAGGCCGCCATCGACGCGGCGCTCGCCGCGCGCGGCCTCATCGTTCCTGTCGCGGGCGTGTCGCCGCTGCAGCTGCGAGACTCGTTCGCGGAACAACGCGGCAACAAGGCACACGAGGCAATCGACATTCCCGCGGCCCGGGCAACGCCGGTGGTGGCCGTCGACAACGGCCGCGTCGTCAAGCTCTTCAACAGCGTGCCCGGCGGCTTGACCGTCTATCAGGCGGACATGGCCGACGAGTTCATCTACTACTACGCGCATCTCGGCAGCTATGCCGACGGCTTGCGCGAAGGCGATGGCGTGCGGCGCGGCGACGTGCTCGGCTACGTCGGCAGCACCGGCAATGCGACGCCTGACGCGCCGCATCTGCACTTCGCGATCATGCGCCTGCCGCCAGGCAAGGAGTGGTGGAAGGGGACGGCGATCAATCCGTTTCCGTACCTCACGCGTAGCCTGCCGCCGCCGCGCGGGTGAGTGCCGCACCCCGGGACCGCGACGCGGTCACGGAGCGCGGGGTCGTGGAACCATGCCCGACGTCGGTAACGACCGACGCGGACCGGGCGTTACAGCGCCTGCTCGTTCCAGGCGGTCCCGACGACCGGCCGATACTGGAACGTCCGGTCGCCGCCGCCACGCCTTCGTACACGCCGCCGGTGCCCGCCGAGACTCCTGCGAATCGACGAGCGTGTTCACCAGCAGCGAGGCATTGAACGACGGGATCTCGATGCGGAACTGCATGAAGTACGTGATGCCCGACACGGGGCTCTTCCACGTCCGGCCGATGGGCGTGACGGTCGATTCGACGAACCAGGTGGCGCCGCTCGAATCCTGCACCGTCGCGTGACTGGCGCTCGTCTTGTTCAACTCCGGCAGTCCCTGGTCGATCGTCGCGTAGTTGGAGATGCAGACGCCGTTGTCGAGCTGCATGTCCTGCAGGAACCACTTGACGGGATTGGCGGCGGACCCGAAGGCGCCGTACTCGTGGTCCATCCAGGTGACGCCGGAGACGGCGTGCTTCTCGCCGTCGATTTCGATCGACCCCGACGCCTGCATCCGCGTCAGCGAGAAGTAATAGTTGCTGGTCTGCAGCGTGCCGCCGCCACCGTCGGGATTGACGCCGGTGCCCCAGACGAAGAACGGCCGCCCCTGCTGCGACAACTGGAGGTCGAACTTCACCTGCGTCGCCGTCTCCGTGTCGAGCAGCAGCGCCTTCACCGTCATGTTCTTCGTCGGATCGCTGGCCGGCGCGTTCATCGCGATGTACGTGTGGAACGCCTTCGCCGTCGCGCCGCTGCCGCCGCCGCCGACGATGGTGACGGTGGGCACCGACGTATAGCCGATGCCCGGACTCAGCGACGACGATGTTCGCGATGCCGCCGGCCGCGTCGCGCACGGGGATCCCGATGGCGCCGATGCCGCCGCCGCCGGTGATGGCGACGATCGGGTCCGACGTGTAGCCGCTGCCCGGCGTGACCATCGCGATGCCCGAAAAGTGGTTGTCCGCATCGCCCAGCTTCGCGTACCAGTTCTTGCTGACGTCCGCCTCGGCCCACGTGGCGGGATCGAACATCAGCGGCGGCACGAACGGCGTGGTCCGCTGGTAGTGCTTCTGCTTCTGAATTGAGGGTCAGACTCGAATTTCCGGAGATCGCTGACATGCCAACGTCTCCAGGAACTTCGAGTCTGACCCTCATTTCGCGACCCTCAATTCGCGACCCGCATCTCGCCCTCATTTCGCCGGACACGGTAAGCTTGCCACCGGGCGCCGCAGGTGGCGCGCCTATTTCCCGTGGGATGCAGTGCATGCGCAATCCGCGGCTGTGGCGCACCGTCGGTCTTGCCTTTCTCGCCAGCGGCATCGTCGCGGCGCTCGCGGCGTTCGGGCTGCCGGAGGCGCTCGCCGGCGACGGCCTGCGCGCGGGCCTTTTCGCCTATGGGTTGACCGCCGTGCTGTTCGGCGCGCTCTGCGCTCTCACCGCGCACTCGCATGCGCGCGCCCGCGACGTGCTGTCGCGCGGCGACGACGTCATCGCGCGCTGGCATGTCGATGCCGTCACCTGGCAGGCGTTCATCGCGTTGAACGGCCGGCTCAACGGCGCGCCGGGCGCGCTGCTCAACGAATTCACCGTGCGCGACGAGGTGCCCGCGGCGGGGGTCGACGTCGTCGTCGGCAGGACGGCCGTGCAGATCGACGACAGCATCCATGACCTGCCGAAGCGCGGCGCGCCGGAGATCACGCGCGCGGAACTTGTATCCGACGCGCCCGACTACATCGAACTGCAGCTCAAGTACCCCGGCGGCGGGCGCGGCGCGTCGGGCGTGCCGCAGCGGCCGGTGCGACTGGCGCTGCGCTTTCCGGTGGCGCGCGGCTCGTGGCGGGACGCCCGCGCGGTCGTCGCGCATTTCAGCGGCATCCAGCCGGCCGAACCCGACTTCTTTCACGGCCGCGGCGACGGCAGCGATCCCGAGGACCTCAACACGTGCATCGCCTGCGGCTACCAGACGTACCAGTACCGGTCCGAGTGCCCGCAGTGCGGAGGAGGCATGGTGACGCGCCGCTGGGGCCGGCGCTTCGGTGGCGTGCTGACGGTGTGCGGCGCGGTGATCACCGGCATCATGGCCGTCGTCGGCTACTACACCGTGCCGCTGCTGCTGCGTCCCGGTACGGCGATCGGCGGCTCCACCTTTTCCGGCAACTGGGCGCAGTCGCTGATGGTCCTCGGCATTTTCGCGGCGGTGACCGCATTCGGGCTGACCGCGCTTTCCTACGGCATCTGGCAGATGAAGACCGGCAGGCGCGACGCGCGGGTGATCATGGGGATGGTCGGGCTGTGGACGGTGCTGGTGCTGGTGGCGTATTCGATCTAGCGGTGGCCGACGGCAAGGGGTGCGGGGGGCCGTCGCCGCGATCTCCTCAATCCGCGGGGCGGCTCCGCTTGGTGGTCAGCCAATCGATCCATGGCCCAGGCGAGGATCGGCCCGAACTCGCTATCGAACGCCAACTTCGCCATGCCCTCAAGCCGCCGATGATCGCCACGAGGATCACGTAAACAAGCACGCGCCGCCACGCCGGGCCCTCGATGTAGCTGACCCCCGCGAACACCGCGCCGAGCATGATGACCGGAATCTGCGCGATGAACAGTGTCACCAGAGCGAACGACCATGCGTCGTCGTACCACCCGGGGGAATGCGCGAACTGTGCATACTTGTACGCGGTGTACGCGGGGAGGGCCGCGCTGCCGGCGTGGGCCAGCCAGGCCGGCGCGGTCCTCGAGACCCGGTGCCATACGCGCGGCCGGCCAGTCCCGCCCGGGTCCACCCGTTCGTCCCGCGCACGGTCATTTCGTCGGAATCCGCCTCGACATTGCGCGGCGGACCGCTAAGCTGCCACCATCGACAGAACGGCCGCCCCCGACCATGAGATCCAGCTTCTTCTTCTATACGCGACTGGTATTTGCATGGACATTCCTGCTCATCTTCGCCCTCGTCTTCACGTCGAACGTCATTTCACCGCGGCCAGGGCTGGATATTCCTGTCCTGGGTCGTCGTGATGTTTTTCGTCTTCGCGTCCGCGGCGGCGCACATCCGCCATGTCCGGCGCATCAACGGCACCGCCAACGCCGGCACGCTCGCCAACCGGCAGCGCCGCCAGATCGAGGTGCCGATGCCGACCGTCGAGGCGTTCGACGTGCTCGAGGCGACCATTCGCGAACTGCCCCATGTCGAGCAGGTGGAGAGCCTGCGCGACAAGCTGCAGGTGCACGCGAAGGTGAAGCGGATCTATCCGTATGGCGCCACCGTTCCGCTGCTGCAGCGGATGCTCGGGTGGTTCGACGCGAAACGCAACCAGATCTTCGCGACCATCACGCCGCACTCGGACACGAGCACCGTCAACCTCGTCTGCGAGCCCGAGGGCGGCGCCTGGCGCGACTGGTTCACGGTGGACAACGGCACCAACCTCGAGAACGCGGAAGCCGTCACCCGCGCGATCTCGCGCCGCATCACCGAAGTGCGCCGCAACGAGCAGGCGTCGACGAAGGAAACGGAGACCGCGAAGGAGCTGGCGGTGGCCAAGTTGCGGCTGCTGCATGCGCAGGTCGAGCCGCACTTCCTCTACAACACGCTGGGCAGCGCCAAGTACCTGATCCGCAGCGATCCGGACGGCGCGGAGCGGATCATCGACAACCTGATCCTGTACCTGCGCCATTCGCTGCCGCGACTCGAGAACTCGCTGACCACGCTGGGCGAGGAACTGGAGCGCGTGCGCGCCTACCTCGATATCATGCAGATCCGGATGGGTGCGCGCCTTGCGACCGAACTGAACGTGCCGGACGCGCTCGAGTCCGTTCCCTTTCCCACCATGATGCTGCAGACGCTCGTCGAGAACGCGATCAAGCACGGACTGGAACCGAAATCGGGCGGCGGCACGATCTGGGTGCTGGTGGTCGACAAGGCGGACCGCATCGCCGTCACCGTGGCGGACGACGGCAACGGCCTCGGCACGCAGACGACCGGCAGCGGCATCGGACTGCGCAACGTCCGCGAGCGACTGCAACTCGCGTACGGCGCCGACGCCACGTTCGACATCGCCGCCAACTTCCCGGCGGGCGTGGCCGCGACGATCACCGTACCCAAGGCCGGGCCGATGGAGGTGCGCGGTGAGTAAGCCCGTGACCTGCGTCGTCGCCGAAGACGAGCAGCTCTTCCGCGACGCGCTGCTGGCGCTGCTGCGCCAGGAGTGGCCCGCACTGGAGGTGGTGGCGGCCTGCGACGACGGCGGCACCGCGCTGGAAGCCATCGGCGAACACCAGCCCGACGTGGCGTTCCTCGACATCCGCATGCCGGGATTGACCGGGCTCGAGGTGGCGGCCGCGACGGCGGAGATCAGCCCCGCCACGCAGATCGTGTTCGTGACCGCCTACGACCAATACGCGATCCAGGCGTTCGAGCGCGGCGCCGTCGACTACCTGCTGAAGCCCATCGCCCGCGAACGGCTGGTCGGCACCATCGCGCGGCTGCAGGGCCGCGTGGGGCTTTCCAACGCGCACGGCGCCACACTTGCGGCGCTCATCAAGGAACTCGGCGCGACGCTGCCCGCGGCCAAGCCGGCGGAGGCGCCGCTCGTGTGGCTGACGGCGAGCTCGGGCAAGGAAACGCGGCTCATCATGGTCGACGACGTCGCCTATTTCCGCTCCGACCACAAGTACACGACGGTAATGACGGCGCAGGGCGAGGCGCTGTTGCGCACGCCGCTGCACGAGCTGCTGACGAAGCTCGACCCGGCGCACTTCAAGCAGATTCACCGCTCCACGATCGTCAACATGCGGATGGTGGCCTCGGTGGTGCGCGACGACAGCGGGCGCGGCACGATGCGGATCAAGAACCGGCCGGAAACGCTGCCGGTCAGCCTGACCTTCATGCCGCTGTTCAGGAACATGTAGCTCGCTTACAGCACGCGCGTGCACTTCCCGCCTTCCTTCGTGCCCGACCAGTGATGCCCGGCATTGACGCAGGCCGCCGCGAAGCTCGCGCAGTCGAACGTGGACGCCGGCCCGGCGCCCGTCACCCGAACCGCTTGAAGTCGATCGTCGTGGTGTGCGTGGCGAGGTACACCTCGCGCAGGAAACACACGAGGCCGCAGATCACCGCCAGCATCGCGCCGACGAACAGCGCGCCGGCGAGCCACTTGAGCGAGGTCTCGAAGAACGCGTCCGCGAACAGGCAGACGATGACGAGGCAGACCAGCAGCGCCGCGGCCGTGCAGAAGTTGATCGACCAGCTGCACACGTGGCGGCGGCGTTCGAGATTCTGCAACTCGACGCGCGAAGCCGCGCGGGTCCGGTCGTCCAGGTCTGTCCAATGCTGTTCGAAATAGCGGGCCCGGTCGATGACGCGGCTCAAGCGCGTGGCCATCACGCCGAGCAGGCCGGCGATGCCGGTGAGCAGGAAGACCGGTGCGATGGCGAGCTGGATGGCGTGGACGACGAAGCCTGCGTTGGGATCGATGGGCATGGGGGCCTGAACGGTTGGCGCGGCGGCGATGACGCTTCGACCCGCTATCCTGTCCCACGCGGGCCCGGCGAGGCAAGTCTCCGAGATGGAGGTGGCGGACTCGAGCACGTCGCAGCCATGCGGCGCGGCGGCGATGGCGAGCACGTGCGCCATCATTCAGCGGTGATCGCTGACGCGGCCGCTTTGCGCCAGACGCTGGCCAGCCACGGTTGTCGTTCGCGCGGCAGGCCGGGCGGCCGATAGTAGTGCGTCAATTCGACGAACCCGGCGTCGATCATGTGGCCGCGCCAGGTCGCCCAGTCGTAGAACGCGCCGTATCGATCCCCGTCATAGTCCTCCTGCCCGGTGCCACGGGGATTCGAGCTCAGCAGCACGCCGTTCGGCTTCAGGCAGGCATGCAGTTCCCGCAGCACGCGCGGCAGCTCCTGCCGCGGAACGTGGAACAGCACGGCGTTGGCGAAGATGCCGTCGAAGTGGCCCCCGGGCAACTCGAGCGCCAGGAAGTTCTGCTCGAGGACGCGGCATCCGCTGTGGGCGCGCGCGAGCGCCGCCATCGCCGCCGACCCCTCGAGGCCGGTCGCGCGGTGGCCGAGCGTCGCGAAGGTCGTAAGGTCGCGCCCGGGTCCGCATCCGAAGTCGAGCAACTCGAACGGGGCGGGCGCCTCGATGTATTGCAGCAGCGCGGCGACGTTCTGGCTGACGTCGTGGTCGCGCGTGCCCTCCCAGAAATCCAGCGCGGCCCGGTCGTAATGCGCGAGCGTGCGGGCGACGAGCCGTTCGATATCGTTTGGGCTCACTCTCCGCGCGGCCGGCACGACGCCACTAGGTTCCCGCTTTCGCGGGAACGACGTATGAGCAGGATTCATGCGTGAACGAAGCAACGTATTGAACCTTCACACTAGGACACGTCGTCAGCCGGGCGTCACGACTTGAGGTTGGCCTTGAAGAACGCCACCGTGCGCGACCACGCGAGCTTGGCCGCGGCTTCGTCGTAGCGAGGTGTCGAGTCGTTGTGAAACCCGTGCTGGGTTCCCGGATACATGAACATCTCGTATTTCACTCCGGCCGCCTTCAGCGCCGCTTCATAGGCGGGCCATCCCGCGTTGATGCGCTCGTCGTTGGCGGCGTAGTGGATCAGCAGCGGCGCCTTGATTTTGGCGGCATTCTCGGCGCTGGGCTGGCCGCCGTAGAAGGGCACCGCCGCCGCGAGATCGGGCATGCGCACGGCGAACGTGTTGGCCATGCCGCCGCCGAAGCAAAAGCCGACGACGCCGATCTTTCCCGTGCAGTCCGGACGCGCCTTCAGGAAGTCCGCCGCGGCGACCAAGTCCTCGGTGCGCTTGGCGGCATCGAGCTGGCCGAAAAGCTGCGCGGCCTTTTCCTCGTTGCCCGGATAGCCGCCCAGCGGCGTGAGCGCATCCGGCGCGAACGCGAGGAAGCCGTCGAGCGCCAGCCGGCGCGCGACGTCCTCGATGTACGGGTTGAGCCCGCGATTCTCGTGGATGACCACGATGCCCGGGAGCTTGCCGGTGGCGTTCGCCGGTCGGGCGAAATACCCCTTCATCGTGCCCGTGCCCTGCGGCGACGGGTAGGTGAGGTATTCCGTCTTGATGCGGCTGTCGTCCTTACCCACCTGCTGCGCGAACGCATAGTTCGGCCGCAGGCTTTCGAGCATCGCCGCCGCCGTGAAGCCGCCCACGGCGAACTTGCCGGCGCCGTCCAGGAAGTCCCGGCGGGAGAGCCGGCCATGCACGTAGCCGTCGAAGAGCTCCAGGACTTCGGGCGGAAAATCGTCGGCTTTCTTGCGGTCCATGGGGCGGTCCTTTCGTGGGCCGGTGCGCATGGGCGAATCCTAGCGCCTTGCACGATTTCCGGCGAGCGCCACCTTCCGGCCGACCGCCTTAAGGCATGAGGCTCCCGCGACGCGGGGGCTTCATGCCGCCTCGTCGGCGCACGGTGGGCTCGCGCGGTTTCGGAGCGCGGCGGACTCGGTCAGGTCACCGACGCCTCGTAGATGCTGGCGATCGACGCGCCCAGCGCCCGGTTGAATTCCTGCTCGCTCTGCTGCGCGGTGAGGCCTTCGGTCAACGCCCGCGAAAAGCTCGCGATCAGGCCGTGGTTGCGCGCGAGCAGCGCGTTGGCCTCCTCGCGCGAGTAGCCTCCCGAGAGCGCAACCACGCGCAGCACCTTCGGATGCTTGATGAGGTCGACGTAGAAGTCGTCGATCGATGGAATCGTGAGCTTCAGCATGATCTGCTGTTGCGGTCCCAGCGTTTCGAGGTGCTTGACGATCGTCGCCTTGAGGAGCTGCTCGGCGCCCTGCTTGTCCGTGGCACGGATGTCGACCTCGGGCTCGATGATCGGCATGAGTCCCGCGGCCAGGATCTGCTTGCCGACCGCGAACTGCTGGACGACGACATCCTCGATGCCTTGCGCGTCGGCGTGCTTGATGACCGAGCGCATCTTGGTCCCGAACACGCCCTTGCCCTTGGCGCGCGCGAGCAACGCGTCCAGGTCGGGCATCGCCTTCATCATCTGAACGCCGTTCAGCTCGTCGGCCAGACCCTTGTCCACTTTCAGGAAAGGAACCACCTGCTTCACGGACCAGAGGTAGTCGGCGCTGCCGCGGCCCTCGACCTGGCGGTCCATCGTCTGTTCGAACAGGATCGCGCCCAGGATCCGTTCGCCGCTGAACGCCGGGCTGGTGATGATCCGGGTGCGCATCGCGTGGATGAGGTCGAACATCTGCTGCTCGCCCGCATAGGCGTCCGGCTTGATCCCATACAGACCCAGTGCCTTCGGCGTGCTGCCGCCGCTCTGATCGAGCGCGGCGATGAAGCCCTTGGCGGATTTGATCCTATCGTACTGCTGCGCATTCATAGCGGTCCCCCGTGGTGGAGTGCGATGGCCAAAGGGGTATTTTACGCGCGCGCCTCGTTCGACGTGTGGATCGCGACGATCGGGCGGCCCCGGGTGCCGCGCCGATCGGGGAATGCGGACTGCGCCGAGCGACCGGCGTCGGCCTCGCCGCACCAGGCGCTAATGGCTGCCGAGCCCTCCGAGCAGTTTGCTGATCGCCTCGACGAGGCTCGCCATCTCGCCCTTGGCATGCAGCAGCGGCAGCAGCGTGGCCATCGCGCCCAGCGTGGATCCCAGCAATTGCGCGAACGACCGCAGGTCGAACGGAATCACGCGCATGTGCTCGATTCGCGCGAACATGGCGCCCAGCGTCGACTGCTCGGCGAGGTCGCGAATCTCTTCCTGCGGGGAGTTCGACTTCTCCCCAAACAACCAGCGGCTTTCGACCACCCGACTGTGCTCGGTGACACGCTCGCGATAGGCGGCGAGCGCTCGTTTTCTGGTGCGGAAGAGCTGCTTGGTGAACATGAACAGCGGCAGCGTGAAAAGCAGCGGCGCGCCGATCGTGAACAACACGAGCGGACCCCAAACGGGCAGGATCGACAGTTCGTAGTTCAACACCGCGATCTGATATCCGACCGGCGCCGCGATATTGCTGATGCCGAAGGCGAGGATGAACAGCGCGAACCGGCCTTGCGCCTCGCTGATGAAACCGATCCCGCCGGTCAGATCGGGGTGGGTGGGGTGCAGTTCCAGCCGCATGCGCGACACGCGATACAGGTAGAGGATCCAGAGGGTGATCTTCCAGATCAGGCGCAACCAGATGTAGTTGCTGAACGGTATCGCAATGAAAAAGGCCCAATAGCCGGCCGCGGTCAGGTTGCGCGCATGCTCCTCGCCATGAACGTGCCAGGTGGGTAACGGGTCCGCACCGAACTGCGGAACCAGGATCACGAGGGAGAAGACGTACGCCAACACGATGCAGGCGACGTCGGGCCAGAACGACCGGCGCAATCGCTTGAGAGTCTCATGGGCCTGATTGATCCGCGGCGCGTCCTCGCAGCTGATGATGCCGCACCGCGTGAACTGACTCGCCGCTTCGCGCGTGCTGCCGTCGATGATCACTTCGGCCACCAGATAGAGCGGAAGCCCGACCAGGAATTGCGCGTAGGCGGCAAAGTCCGCGAAGAAATTGGTCGGCGTCAGCTCGGTATCGAAGAGGCCTTGCCGCCAGGCGAGGATCGCCATCGGGACATAGGTGATCAGGATGGCCACCAGGCATCGCTTGACGATGGGGAAGGGCGTATGCGTGCCCAGGCCCATGCTCGCCCAGGTGCGCCGGAGCCAATCGCCTTCGAACAGCGAAAATGGCGTTGGCGGTGTGGATACCGCGCGCTCGAGCGACGCGTCCCGCATCGTGGTGACGTTCATGCGCGATCAGTCACTTCTTGCGCTCGCACATGACCGACCAAAGTCGCCGGAACTGCTCGCCGCTCATGTCCTCTTCGAGCTGCGCCACGGGTCCCGCTGCGACGAAGCGTTGGAAGCCGGCGTAGCCGCCCGTCGACGCGCTTGTAATTGATTTCTCCGCACGTCGCCGGGACTTTCCACGTCTCGCTGGCGAAACTGAAGCGGAACCGCGCGCTTTCGGGGTCGCTGACGCTGGCGCGGGCGACCGCCTCCCCGGCCGCGATGGTGCGGGCGTGGTCGATCGGGCGCGGCGCGCTGGATGGGGCCGGCACGCGCCACGCATAGGCGAAGAGCACCAGGAACAAGGCCAACAGCACCGTGGCCGCGGCTACCGGGACTGGGCGTGACGTGCGCATTAGTTACCGATGGCTTCCACGGATTCACCCTGGTCGGCGGTGCCGTGTAGTGTCCGACAGAAAGCGGGGCGGACGCTAGTCCCTTTGGCTATTGCGGGCGAGATGCACCGGCTCGTGCGATCGGCGCCGATTCGCGGGATACGATACGGCATGGGTAATTGCGTGCTTTGGCGCCCGCTCGGTGCCGCGCTTGCGCTAAGCGGCGTCGCGGCGGTCGTCGCGGCCTTCGCGCTGCCGCCGCCCGCCAGCAACAACCTGCGCGGCGCGCTCGCGGTCTACGGGTTCGGCGCGCTCATCTTCGGCGGCGTGGGCGCGCTGTGGGCGCAGACCCGCATGCGCGTGGAAACCGCCGAGGCGAGCGGCGGCGACGTGCAGGCTGCAGCCACCGGCGATCCGCGCTGGCGTGGCGGCGGGCTCGTCGTCTTGGGCGTGATGCTCATCGCGATCATGGTGGCGGTGATCACCGCCACCGAGCCCATGCTGCTGTTCCCCGGCCGCGGCTACGGCGGCGCCCGCTTCGCCGGCACGCGGGAGCAGGGGTTGGGACTGCTTGCGCTCTTCGCCGGACTGCTGATCTTCGGTGCGGCGGCGTTCGTCTATGGCGCCTGGCGGATCAAGACGGGGCGGCAGGACAGGCGGGTGATGATGGTGGCGGGGGCGTTGTGGGGGGTGCTGGTGGCAATTATCGCGATGCTGTAGTGTCGTGCGTTGCCGGTACGGCGGACACGATGGTCGCGAGGCATCGGCGGGCCTAGGTTGGCCGCGCGACGTCGCGGAGCTTTCCATTTTCCGGCTCGCTCAGGCGAGCGACTCGCTACTGGGCCTGCGCGGCGCCGGTGCGGCTGCCGGCACCGACTCGTTCGGGCCGGGTCCGACCATCCGCAGCGCGCCGTTGTCGATGAGGCGCGTAACCTCCGGCGAGGCGAGGATCGCGTTCCTGGCCGCGACACGAAGACGGTCCACCGACTCGGCGTCGAGCACGAACGACGTCGGAAGCGTATTGAGGTAGGCGCGCTCCTCCGTGTCGGGGAGCGCGTCGAACGACACGTCGATCACGCGGATGTTGATGTCCGGTGCGCGCATGACGGCCTGCAGCTTCTCGGCCAGCGCCGGATAGGGCTTGATCGCGTCGCGCACTTCGCGCAGCGCCGCCCAGCGCGCCTGGATGTCCCGCAACATTTCCACGGTGTCGTAGGAGTAGCGGTCGATGGGCGTGCCCGTGGCCTTGAGCAGCACGTCGACGAGCCCCGGTGGATCCTCGCGCTGGTTCCAGTCGTTGGGCGGCGTGGCGCGTCGAAATGTTCGATCGGGGGATTGACCGGCCGCGTGGCGCATCCGGCCAGCACCGCGGCGGCGGTGACCACGGCCGCGAGAGTCCGCAGCGCGCGAAGGGAGGCTGGCGCCGGGCGACGGCGGGCAGGGCGTGCGCGACGGCACGGCCCAGCGCGCCGCGGGGGCGGCGGTACCGGGGACCGGGACGGGGATGGCGTCAGCGTCAGGTGGGATGGGTTCGCCAGCGGCACGTTCATGTGCGGTTCTGCTTCGGGTAGAGGTTCCTGTCGATGGAGCGGTGAGGCAAGCCCTGCGCGCCGCGCCCAGGGTGCTCAGGCGCGACCGCCCTTGAACTGTACGAATGATCAACGCGCAAGCCTGCGGGTCGATAGGGGTCAGAGCTGTAATGTTCGGCTCGCTCTAACGATTGCACTCGCTGCGCTGTGCCGGCCGAGCATTACAGCTCTGACCCCTATCGCAGCGCGCACGACTGTCCTCCTGTTGCGTCAGGCCCGAGCGACCTTGGCGAGGTTGCGGGCGAGAATCTCGAAAGGCGCTTACGTGGCGGGAGGTCCATTCGTGGGTGGTTAGCAAAAATGCTAACTCCTATTACCGGACATGCCCGTCGCACTTTCGGACGAAGCTGCGGGCTGTAGAGGGCCCTGGCGTGAACGATTTTGCGTGTTCGTGCAGCGGTCTTTTTTGCCGTGCAAAGTGCGGCTTTCGGGGAAGCGATTCGCTCGAATGGACCACCCGAACCGGGACTGCGAGAGATGATGCAGCCTATTCCCGGTCCAAGGCGCGATTGCAGCGGCGTTCGCGGTTCCCGGCTTGATCGTGTTGCGCCGCAGCATCAGGAGCCATATGATGGCGGCGTCAGGTGAGGGGAATCGCCATGGCGACGCAGGACGATCCGCCGACCAACATCGATGAGTTGCTGCTCAAAGCCTTCGAGCTTCCGGAATGGCTCGTCGAGCCGTCGGTGCGCTCGTGCCGGCTGTTCAACACCGCGCTCGATTTCATCTTCTACGACGTGCCGACGCTGCGCGCCGCGCTGGGCGAGAAGGACTCGCCAATGCAGGCCCGGCACGAAAAGCCGCCGTCGCGGATCATCGATTTCGATGCACTGAGCAACCCGGAGGGGGCACTGCTCCTCATCGACGCGACGACCGCGCCCTATGTCCACCGATACCAGAGCGTGGAGATATTCCTCAAATCGCCCTATCAGGAAACCCGCGACGTCGACATTGCGACGATCACCGGCGTCGGCAGCTCGGCGTTGGGAAGCGCGGCCATGGCTTGGGACATCTCGGTCGCACTCGAAAAACCGGTGCTGGCAATCGTGCCAGGCTATGGCATCGCCGACGTCGTCCTGCAGGGATTCGGCGGCTGGTTCGCCTTCGGTCTGCATGACTTCCTCCGCAGCAAGACACTGATCCAGACCGGGCTTGCGATGGTTGCCCCGGAGACCGCACGCATCGGTCGGGCGCTTCCCGCATCGACGCCGCAGGAGCCGACCGCGCGCGGCGCACCGATCTTCCGCTACGGCTCGGGCTCATCGGATGTGCTTCATGCCCTGCTCGACTATCGCGTGACACCCTTCCGCCTGTTGATCGGGCACAGTAAGGGGGCGCTGCAGATCAACAATGCGATCCAATCCCTTCCGGCCAAACGGACGCAGGGGTTGCGCGTGGTGACGCTGGGTTGCCCGATCGGCGAAAATGTCTCGGGCGTGGACTATCACCAATATCTTGGCCTGTTTGATGCGCTCGGTCAGCTCAATGCCTGGGGTCATCGGCCCGATCATTGGCCCCCGACCTGGCACAGCACCAATCCCGTTTTGCCGCCAGCCATGGCCGCCGGAAAGATGACTGCCGAGTCAGTGCGCGACTGAAGCGGAGCGAGGCCGCGCGCCGCGCGTCTTTCCACTTGGCCCTGACCAAGCTTGGCCGCTGGGGACCATGTAGCGACAGAGACGACTTTCGTAGGGATCGCTGCCGAACACCCAGTCGAACTCGCGCGAAGCGACACCACCATGTGGATGTGATTCGTCATCAGCACGTACGCGTGCACGGCCACGCCATGTAGCCGCGACGGTTTCGCCAGAGAGGCGAGAAAGTAGAGCCGGACATGGTCGTCGGCAACGATTGCAGTGCGGTTGTTGCCGCGCTGGACGACATGGAGCACGGCGTCCGGGGACCAGAAGCGGGGTTGGCGAGGCATGGCGCCGGCGTGCATTATCTCCCGCCACGAGCGACATCATCCGAAAGTCGTCTCCGCCCCCCGCATCTACTTAGAGGGTTTCGCCGGCGATGCATGTTCGTCGTCACCCGGCGACGTCTCGCCGCGGCCATTCGCCAATGATAACCTTCGAAACACTCTCCCGTGCCTGGAGCGGACCGTGCGTGTCGCGGATATTGCATTTGCCTGGAGTTTGATCGTTCTGCCATTGCCCGCCGTTGCTTCGCCGGGCGACCTCGACCCTGCATTCGGCGACAACGGCAAGGTCGTCGTCTCGGGTGACTACTTCAACAGCATGTCACCGGTGCTGCCGTTGCGTGTGCGCGAGGACGGACGCATCCTCGTCTTCCATTCAAGGGAACCGGACGCCGGCGGGGGCTTGGGCGTCGTGCTGTATCAGTTCAACGCCGATGGCAGTCCCGACCTTACGTTCGGCGACGGCACCGGAAAGGTCGTGCCCGCGCAGAAGGTCTGTTCGCGCTGGCTAATATGCAGGGTCTATGCGTTCGACCTGCAACCCGACGGCAAGATTGTCGTGGGGCTCACCGCGCCAGGCCTCATCGCCCGAGTCTATGCAGCGGGCCGCCTGCTCGCCAACGGCCAGCCTGACCCGTCGTTCGGCGTCAATGGCGGAACCGCCCTGTCGGACCAAATCTATACCGATGCTCCGGTCGGAATAGCGACCTTGAGCGACGGCGGCATCGTCGTGGGCGGATCGTCGTATCTGAATTCACCCGCGGCTTTCTTCTCGGCTGCGAGGTTCCGCTCGGACGGTACGCCGGATACAAATTTTGGCGTGAATGGCCGTTTGACTCTGGCGGCGCCGCAAGTGCCACCCACCACCTTCCGCGTCCAGAGCGACGGCAAGCTCCTGTGGGCAGGGCGGTCAGGCGGCACGTTCGTCGGAACGCTGGTCGTCCGGGCACTCGCCGATGGACAGCTCGACCAAGGATTTGGCGCGGGTGGCGTCTACCGCGACGAATCGCCCGCGGCGCTCGTTTATTCCGACTTGGCAATCCAGGCGGATGGGCGACTGGTCCTCGCCGGCACACTGCCCGGTGATGGCACTACGACGCTTGCCGCGATGCGCTTGACGACGGCGGGCACCGTGGATACGACGTTCGGCAGTTCCGGAATCGCGGCGGTCGTTCCCATTCCGGGACTTCCGAGTTCCGGCAGCGGGGTCGCATTCGACTCGCAAAGCCGCGTGGTGCTGGCGGGCACTGTCGGAAAGGTCGAATACTTCACGTTCCAATCACCGTTTCCCTTGTTACAGGCTGCGGTGGTCCGAATGACGTCTCAAGGAATGCCCGACCTCACGTTCGCGCCCTATGGCGCCACCACGTTCTGGAACGGGCGCAGTTCGGCCGGGCTATCCATTACTGCGGTTGCCGGTGACAAGTTGATCGTGGGCGGCACGACTGAACTCGCACCCCATAAGACGTATTTCGACTTCAATGCGCGAACGCCGCTGCCGACGCTGTATCGTCTGATGGGAGGCTCGAGCAGCGTCGCCTACGGTCTGCGCGAAGCGCAAGCGGTCGAGTTCTACCACAGCGGATGGGATCATTATTTCGTCAGCGCAGCGGCGCCGGAAATCGCCAGTCTGGACGCCACTTCCAACGACTGGAAACGCTCTGGCAAGTCCTTCAAGGTTTGGACCGAAGAAGGTCCCGATGCGCTTCCCGTCTGCCGCTTCTTCAGCGATCAATCCTTTGCGCCAAAGAGTTCGCACTTCTACACGCCGTACGTCGCCGAGTGCGACGGCTTGCGCGAGGCAAGCGTATGGAAGTACGAGGGACCCGTGTTCGACGTAGGCCTGCCGGGCGGGACCACCGGCGCGGGCTCGTGCGGAGCCGGCAGCGTCCCACTCTATCGGCTCTACAACAACGGGCAAGGTGGCGCCCCCAACCATCGCTACACGAGGGACGTCGCAATCGTGAATCAGATGACCGCCCAGGGCTGGGTCATCGAAGGCGATGCGCTGACCAAGGTGTTTGCCTGCATCCCTGAATAGCGCCGAGCCCTTGCCCGCTGATCGAGCATTCGGCGGAATCCATTGTTCTGCTTGTCGCGTGCTATCGCCGGACCCGCACGCGGATCTCGACCTCGCCGCCGACCGCCAGCGCATACCGCTCGATCGTGTTGAGCGTCGGACGCACGAACCGGCCACTTTCCAGACGCGACACCGCACTCTTCGTCGTCCCCATGCGAACTGCAACCTCGTGCTGCGTCATTCCCGTGGCCGTGCGCGAGGCCACGAGGTCGGTCACGAGCGTTTGCAGCGTCCGGTCCCTGGCAAGAGCGCGCGCGGCGGTTCTCCTGTTGCGTCGTGCCCGAGCGACCGTGGCGAGGTTGCGGGCGAGAGTCTCGGAAGGCGCGTACATGGCGGGTGGTCCATTCGTGGGTGGTTAGCAAAAATGCTAACTCCTATCACCGGACATGCCCATTGCACTTTCGGACGATGCGGCGGGCTGTAGAGGGCCCTGGCGTGAACGATTTTGCGTGTTCGTGCGGCGGTCTTTTAGCCGTGCAAAGTGCGGCTTTCGGGGAAGCGATTCGCTCGAATGCGCCACCCGAACAGGCGCTGCGAGAGCTGATGCCGCCTATTCCCGGCCCAAGGTGCGATTGCAGCGGTGATAGGCATGATCGATCGTGCAAATTCGCAAATTTGCTAACCACTCGCCGGAGGACACCGTCGGTCACGGCAGCGATGTGCGGGGTTCAGGCGACGAAGGTCAATTTGCGCGATCTAGAATACATCGCACTTTGTCCAGCCAAGTACCCTTTCTGACTTGGCATTCCCAGACTTCTACCGGCGTCCACCCGATAGCGCGAAGTTCGCGTCGCTTCCGTGCGTCGCGCAACCTGTTCGCCGCCAGTTTTTCAATCCAGAACTGGACGTTTGTCTTGCTCCGGATACTGCCATGTCGGCATGTATGTGCATGCCAAAAGCACCCATGGACGAACAACGCGACCTTTCGAGATTTGAATGCGATGTCCGGTCTGCCTGGTAGGTTGGCGGGATGAAGAACGTAACGATAGCTAAGATCGATGAAGCGACCGTCGGACTTCCATTTCGGGTGCGGTATGCTGCGTCCTGACGCTATGCATCAGACGCTGGCGCGCCAGAGACTGTTTTGAGTTCGCGGACAAGGAGCAGAAATGATGTTCGGACCGACGATCTTGGTGGATACCCTAACAAAAGGGACCAAGAAAGGCGAACACATTTGGCAATACCACTCACGCAGCGACAGCCATTCGAAGGTTGCGTGCTGGACAGTCTTGTTTGACCTACTTCGTGAGTGCGACATATTCCGCAGGCACGCGACGGAAGGCAAGATTGGCTTTGCGGTCAATCACATACTGGCGGGAAAATTGCCGAAGGCGCTCGACCTTGTGATATGTCGGGTGCCGACAACGCGCGGGGCTGGTGAACGCAGAAATTTCGCGGACCTTGCCGAGCTATACGGCGTCCAGCTCGACGCCAAATCAAAGGACGCTTTAGCAGCGCTTCCAATGCTCGAAGAAGAGCGAAGGGATGACGTGTCGCAAGTTCTGATCGCGCTGGAGTCCAAGGCCTGCATGACGGAACACTCCAAGTCGATGCCGCGCCTGTTTGCAGAAATTCTGGCAACTGGTTACCTGGCGAAACGGTCGACCGACAATCCGATTTCCGCGTGCTATTGCTTCGTCAACGCAGCTGACTCGTTCGTAACGCCGAGCAGCGCCGAGAAAGTGAATCGACACCAGCAACCGCGCGACGCAAGAACTGTGGTTGACATGATCGGGAACGCGATTCCGACAGTCGAAGAATTTGCCTTTGGTTACGATGCAGTAGGAATAGTTGTGGTCAAGTGCAAGAACGACGGCACTACCGTAACTTTGGTTAACGATTTCCCGGCGCCGGGAACGCACGACCCGCACAACTACGAGCGGATGGTCAGAGCCCTATGCTCAAAATATGGAAGCCGTTTCGGGAATACCCTTTAGTTTCGTAGACGTAGAACCTTCGCGTTCGCGCGCCTGTTCCAGATACCGTTCGACGCCTTCGATAAATCCATCGGCAAATCTTAGCGTTGCGACGCGAGTGCGGCTAAGAAACCCAGCAGTGGCCTTTACGGAGAGTGGTACAGGAAGATGCTCGAGGAATTTCTCCAGATTGGGCGGGGAAATACCACGCGGATCCGGCGAGATGTCTACGGCGTACCTGTTGGAGCCGTCAAACGCGCAGCCTTTGGCAATCTTCCGCCTTCCGGAAACGAACGATCACGCGTTGGTTCGAACACGCCTTCTGTTATAAGGCGTGAGCCGAGCCACTTCGCGACAGGCACACTCACAGCGCTGCCGACAAGTCCCCATCGTGCCGATACACGACTAATCAATTCGGCGGGCTTGGTCCAATCACTCGGGAAGCCCTGCAATCGTTCTGTATCGCGGAGGTCTGGCTTCACAATTCGACCATCACACAACAGTATTGCCGGGGGCGACGGAATCCCAATCGTGGAGCCGTTCTTGAGTGTGGGCACGGCATCGGGCGCCCATCCGAGCCCACCACGACCCTCGGTCCAATAGAAGCCGTGCGCGACTGTCCCTAAGGCGGTCTTCGGTCGCTGCATTGGCTTATCGTCGACGAGCAACACATTGCTGGGATCGCCGACGTTACTCGCAACCAGAAACACTCTCTCACGGCGTTGAGGTAGTCCGAACCCATGAGTATCGACGACGCGATAGGCCCAGCGATAGCCCAGTGCCTCCAGTTCGCGAACGATTTCGCGCATTGCTGCGCCATTTGCCAACTGCAGCATGAATGGGACATTCTCCAATACCACCCACGGCACTCGCGAATGCTCGATGAGTCGAAAGACCTCGTATATCAGCCCCGACCTGCGACCCATTAGCCCACGAGTTTGTCCTGCCTGACTAAGGTCCTGACAAGGGAAACCCGCACATATCAGTTCAACACTTTCCGGCAGGCGCTGGAGTGTCTTTATGTCAGCGTGAATGGGTACATCCGGTACACGTTCGCGCAGAACCGCTTGTGCCGACTTCAAGAATCTCGCACAGCCCAATGGTTCTCGTGACCGGCTGCGGCGAGCCCCGTTTCGAAACCGCCGATTCCGGCAAATAATCCGATGTTTTCATCACCTTCCGAGCATGTATCGAACGAACGTTCGACAATTCTATATTCGTACCGGCCCAATGTCCATAGACCGTAGGATTACTTGACGAAGCTCGGTCCGCTTGTCTTGCCCTCCGGGATCCAAGCGGTTCGCTGAGTCCCGTCGAGATCAGCGCATGATCCCAAAGTCGTCTCTGCCCTTGATTCCCGTCCACTTCCGCTGATCTTGCTGAGCGAGTTGAGGACGGTCGTTGGCGAAGATCGCCGCGGCATTTAGCGGTCACGTCCAAGGCTACTACGTTCGATCCCGTGGCCGTCACGGCCTTGCGCAACCCGAGTCCAACGAGGGAATTTTGTCCTTTTTGGTCAAGGGTCATGCGACCGGAGGAGTCGGGCGACGTGGGAAAAGATTCCGTCAAAGTCCAAGTTGCATTCCGAGATCAATTGAACTCTTGCCGCTTGATCAAACTATTCGTCCGCCGCTCCCTGTACCAAATCGAGCGCATCGCGATAGAGAAAGGGAACCCAAAATGTTGAATTCTCACAAGGACCACCCCTTCGCTCGAAAAAACCTATCTCAACAAGTGAATCCGCGATGCTAGCGGATTCTTCTCACTAGATTTCCAAACGCTCGCCAGACTGCCGACAGTCTGTTGAGTCTTCTCTCCGCGCAATGACTCCAAGCGAGGCTTAAGTGCTGGATACTCGGCGTAAAGTGTCTGCGTCGTCTCACGTTGGAGACTTCGCGTAGCCCGTCTTTGATGGCAGCGCGGCCAAACAAGTTTTCGTCGACAGGTTCCTCATCTCCTGTCTCAAGCTTGCGCACCTGGGTATCGCGAATGGAGTTTAGGAGGTGAATCATCTCTCTCGGAGCACTTAGACCAGTTCCATCGCGGGTTCTACTCAACATCCAGTCGAAGGTTGTTGGCTTGTTTGGCCCGGAGTCGACTTGTTTTGGAAAGGCGCGATAGAACAGTGCGCGTTGCTGATCAAGGTCGGCAAGCACCTCTTCGGGATTGACGCGAAAATACTTGGCGATTTGGGCGTTTGCCAGAAACCGACGAATCACCAAATTTAGTAGGGAAGTCGCGTCCCATTCGATGGTCAAATGGCGCGTTATGTGGCTGGCTTCCAGAAACCCTCTTTGTGTGATCCTGTTCCAGATATCCGTCCTTAGGAATATTTTTAGAGAAACGTGGTCATGCACCCTTAGGTCAAGATATGCCTGAAAGAGAGCTCGGAGCGCGTTGCGCTCAAGGTCCGGCGTTTCGGCAAATGCGACATCAAGACGATCCAGCAACAGCCATGCGCGATATTTAATAGTTCCAAGTGCAGAATCGGCATTTGCGAAAAGTTGATCGACAGATTTGAAGCCTGCGCCACGCTGTGGCAACGTGGGTTCAGAAAAGATAATCTTGGCCGTAATTCCTATTGGTACACCAGTGGTGGGGTCAAGTTTGACTCCACCTTCGATACCTTCCGGCCGAAAGAAGTGCTTCGCAATAGCAGCGGAAACCAGGGAGAGCAATCCTTGCAGTGAAAGTTCGCGATCAAGAAGTTTTGCTTCCTCCAGGGCGCGATACAGCGAGGAAGCGTCCGCTCCTCGTGCATCGAGATCGCGAAGCTTTCGCCCAATTAACGAGAGCAAATAGAGTTTCCACAAACCGACAAACTCACTCTGACCAGGAGGCGGATCGACCGTTATGTCCCTAAATGCAGGTGCCCCTCTAGTGTTTTCGGCTGGGATCACGAGAACACCTTCGTCGAACAGCGAATCCTCCTCTTGATAGAGTAGCGCGTAGAGGGCGCTTTTGCCTGATCCTTTGGGGCCATATATGACATCGACTTCGTTCGAACGAAGCTTCTGCCACTGATCTGTTTTCACGAAATACTTGGCAAGTTCCTTAGTTTCTTCTTCGGCGATGCGCTTACCGAACGAAAGGCCAGCGAGTACTTCTGATTTCGTCATTGGTCAAATAAAAGCACGATTGCGTTGGAGAGCCTATACATTTAATCCCAGCTCAACGCCCCCCCAGTCTGATACTCAATCACCCGCGTCTCAAAGAAGTTCTTCTCCTTCTTGAGATCGATCATCTCGGCCATCCACGGGAACGGGTTATCGGCCTTGTCGAATAGCGGATCCAGCCCGATCTGCTGGCACCGCCGATTGGCGATGAACCGCAGATACTCCTTGAACATCGGCGCGTTCAAGCCCAGCACGCCGCGCGGCATCGTGTCCTCGGCGTACTTGTACTCGAGCTCCACGCCTTGCTTCATGAGGTCGGCGATCTCGGCCTTGAACTCGTTGGTCCACAGGTGCGGGTTCTCGAGCTTGATCGTGTTGACGAGGTCGATGCCGAAGTTGCAGTGCATCGACTCGTCGCGCAGGATGTACTGGTACTGCTCGGACGCGCCGGTCATCTT
The DNA here is from genome assembly GCA_963823475.1 of uncultured beta proteobacterium. Lineage (GTDB taxonomy): Bacteria > Pseudomonadota > Gammaproteobacteria > Burkholderiales > Casimicrobiaceae > VBCG01. Next base: position 39,010 of record CAWGLS010000009.1, on the reverse strand, counting down.
GTTCTGGCGGCCCATGGCCAGGATCTGCGTGAAGCCCACGTAGAAGAAGAGGCCTTCCATGATGCAGCTGAACACGATCAGGCTCTTCAGGAGCTGCTGATCGGCTTCGGGCGTGCCGGTCTTGAAGTTGGGATCGGTCAGCACGTTGATGAAGGGGATCAGGAAGTCGTCCTTGTCCTTGATCGACTTCACCTCGTGGTACGCGTTGAAGATCTCGGCTTCGTTGAGCCCCAGGCTCTCGGTGATGTACTGGTAGGCGTGCGTGTGGATCGCCTCCTCGAACGCCTGGCGCAGCAGGTACTGCCGGCACTCGGGCGCGGTGATGTGGCGATACGTGCCGAGCACGATGTTGTTGGCGGCGAGCGAATCGGCGGTGACGAAGAAGCCCAGGTTGCGCTTGACGATCAGGCGCTCGTCGTCGGTCAGGCCGTTGGGGTTCTTCCACAGCTCGATGTCGCGCTGCATGTTGATCTCTTGCGGCATCCAGTGGTTGGCGCAGCCGGCCAGGTACTTCTCCCACGCCCAGCGGTACTTGAACGGCACGAGCTGGTTGACGTCGGCGGAGCCGTTGATGACGCGCTTGTCCTCGAGGCGCACGCGATGGAAGTCCTCGGGATTCGACTCCTTCTCCACGTCGATGTCGTGCACCGGCTCGCGCGAGAGGATGCCACCCAGCACCTGGGCGCGGATGGTTTCCGGCGTGCGCGGCGCGACGGGGGGGAGGGCGGCGGCGGGGGCGTCGTCGTCGAAACTGAGCATGGACTTCTCCTGAAACTCTTCTTGTTTGGGGTTGGAACGGTTCGTCGTGTTCGGGGTGGAACGAAGCGGTTGGGGCGGCCTCGCGGCACGCCGGTCTTCCCGGCGGCTGCGAGCGCGCGCTTTGCTTCCTAGTTCATTGCCTTCAGTTTTTCGTACAGGAACTCGGGCGCGAAATCCGCACCGTCGAGCCACGCGATCGAAGCCAGGCCGTAGTCGAGATAGAAGTTGGAGAACTTGCTGCGGTCGCGCAACGGCGTGCGTTCGTCGCCGTAGAGTTCGTCCGCGAGGTCCACCACGCCTTTGCGACCATCGTTGAATTCCAGCCAGACCTTGTAATCACCGAGATAACGCGCTTCGACAACATGCCGGGGTGATGACTCGTAGCGAGGCAATTGACACTTCCTTTCGCGCTGTGGACGAGGGCTGTGCCGGAAAGCCGGCCCGGGAAAAGTGGGTGCGCGGATGCTCTCGCGCACCTCCCGGACTAACGTCCTGCTTTGGACCCGCAGTCCCCTGCGCGCAATCGACCGACTCCATGTAAGTCGACCGCACACAGTGGACTGCTCCTGGCCCGGGCGGCGGTTCCGAGTGCCGCCCTTCGGTACTACCAGTCCCTCGCGTCCTTCGCGCGAATTGCTTCGCGTCCTGTCTGGGGCTCGCGGGGCTGTGCTTGCCCGTCCCGCGCCGCGCGGCTTTGGATGCGGCCGCTGCTGTCGCGCGTACGGTGCACCGAATGCCTTGCGTCAATGTCCTTTCACGTGGGGTTCGTGCTCGCTCGTGATGCGCTAGCTCACGGCCATCGTCGAGGGGGACTCCATCGTGCAGAAGCCCTGCACGAACGGATCCACGCCCTTGACGTACTGGCGCACGAGCTTGTCGCGGAGACTTTCGCGGAGCTGGCGGTTCATGAGCGGCGTGGGGAGCACGGACACGTAGAGTCCGGCCACCGTGCGCGGGTGCATGAGCCACCGCACCACGTTTCGTTCACCGCTCACCAGCAACGCCTCATACAGGTTCTCGCTCTCGCCCACGTGGATGGGCTTGTACACACGGTGCGTCCATCGCCATCGCCGTACCTGGATCACGAACAGGCCCGCCTTCTGCGGCATCAGCGCATCGAAGTACGCCTTCGGTGCGCTGAACTTGTACCCGCCGAACTCCACCGGCTCCTCTGCCCGGCGTCGTACTTCATCCGGCGTCGATACGAGATCGATTGCCGCCTGCTTTGCCCAGTTCACCAGCGTGTCGCTCATCTACCGATCCCCCGATCGTGATGACGACCCGCTATGCGAGTGTGTCGCTCCTGTCTATTGGCACGCCTCGCACGTCGGATCGTCGATAGCGCAGAACTTCGGCGCCACTTCGTCTTGCGCGGCGGGCTTGGCGACTACGGCCGCACTTTTGCCCATCGCGCTCATCTGCGGACCTCCGGACGACACTGCATTCAACTCGCCGCCGCGGCCCGTCGATTTCTCGGCCGAGGTTGCGGCCAGAGTGCGCAGGTAGTACGTGGTCTTCAATCCACGCACCCATGCCAGTTTGTAGGTTTCGTCCAGCTTCTTGCCCGAGGCGCCGGCCATGTAGATGTTGAGGCTCTGCGCCTGGTCGATCCACTTCTGGCGGCGCGCGCCGGCTTCCACGATCCACTTGGTCTCGACTTCGAACGCGGTGGCGTAGAGCTCGCGCATCTCGGCCGGCACGCGGTCGATCTTGGCGAGCGAGCCGTCGAAGTACTTCAGATCGGCCACCATCACTTCGTCCCACTGGCCGATTTCCTTCAGGTCGCGCACCAGCTGCTCGTTGACGACGGTGAACTCGCCCGACAGGTTCGACTTGACGTAGATGTTCTGGTACTCGGGCTCGATCGAGGCCGCGACGCCGATGATGTTGGAGATCGTGGCGGTGGGCGCGATGGCCACGCAATTGGAGTTGCGCATGCCGTGTTCCTTGATGCGCGCGCGCAGCGCGTCCCAGTCCATGCCCGACGACTCGTCGATCTCGACGTAGCCGCCGCGCTCCTCGCGCAGCAGCTTCAGCGAATCCTGCGGCAGGATGCCGCGGTCCCACAGGCTGCCCGGGTACGACGAATAGCGGCCGCGCTCTTCGCGCGAGCTCGGTCGACGCCCAGTACGGCGTAGTAGCAGACGGCTTCCATCGAGCGGTCGGCGAACTCGACGGCGGCGTTGGACGAGTAGGGCGTGCGCGTCAGGTGCAGGCAATCCTGGAAGCCCATGATGCCCAGGCCCACCGGACGGTGCTTGAGGTTGGAGTTGCGCGCCTTGGCGACGGCGTAGTAGTTGATGTCGATCACGTTGTCGAGCATGCGCATCGCGGTGGTGATCGTGCGCTTGCAGCTTGGCCTGGTCGAGCTCCCAACCTCTTGCTCGGTCCTTCACCATGTGCGCGAGCATGTTCACCGAGCCCAGGTTGCACACGGCGATCTCGGTCTCGCTGGTGTTGAGCGTGATCTCGGTGCACAGGTTGGAGCTGTGCACGGTGCCCACGTGCGACTGCGGCGAGCGGACGTTGCACGCATCCTTGAACGTGATCCACGGATGGCCCGGTCTCGAACAGCATCGACAGCATCTTCCGCCAGAGCTGCACGGCGGGGATCTTCTTGTAGAGCTTCAATTCGCCGCGCGCGACCTTCTCTTCGTAGCGCTTGTACGCTTCCTCGAACGTGTGGCCCCACTTGTCGTGCAGGTCGGGCACGTCGGACGGCGAGAAGAGCGTCCAGTCGCCGCCTTCCATCACGCGCTTCATGAACAGATCCGGAATCCAGTTCGCGGTGTTCATGTCGTGCGTGCGGCGGCGGTCGTCGCCGGTGTTCTTGCGCAGCTCGAGGAACTCCTCGATGTCGAGGTGCCACGACTCGAGGTACGTGCAGACGGCGCCCTTGCGCTTGCCGCCCTGGTTCACGGCCACCGCGGTGTCGTTGACCACCTTGAGGAACGGCACCACGCCCTGCCTCTTGCCGTTGGTGCCCTTGATGTGCGAGCCCATCGCGCGCACGTTGGTCCAGTCGTTGCCCAGGCCGCCGGCGAACTTGGACAGCAGCGCGTTTTCCTTGATGGCTTCGTAGATGCCGTCGAGGTCGTCCGCGACCGTCGTGAGGTAGCACGACGACAGCTGCGAGCGGTGCGTGCCCGAGTTGAACAGCGTGGGCGTGCTCGACATGAAGTCGAACGTCGACAGCACGTTGTAGAACTCGATGGCGCGGGCTTCGCGGTCGACTTCGTTCAGCGCCAGGCCCATCGCCACGCGCATGAAGAAGCACTGCGGCAGCTCGAAGCGGCGGCCGCCGACGTACTGGTCGACGAGGAAGTAGCGGTCGTACAGCGTCTGCAGGCCGAGGTAGCCGAACTGCAGGTCGCGCTCGGGCTTGCAGCGCCTCGCCCAGCTTCTTCATGTCGTACTGCAGCAGCGCCTCGTTCAGGAGGCCGATCTTCACGCCGTGCTTCACGAAGCGCGGGAAGTACTCGGGGTACTTGACCGCCATGTCGTGCTGCGTGGCTTCCTCGCCCAGCGCCTCGAAGCGCAGCGCGTCGAGCAGCAGGCGCGCGGTGACGTACGAGTACGCCGGGTCCTTCTCGATCAGCGCGCGGGCGGACAGCACCACGCCCTTGCGCACTTCCTCCACGGGCACGCCGTCGTACAGGTCCTTGAGCGTGGCCTTGAGGATGCGGTCGGGGTCGACGTCGGCCAGGCCCGCGCACGATTCCTTGACGAGGGCGGTGAGGCGGTCGAGGTCGAGCGGCTTCTTGACGCCGTTGTCGATGACGTTGAGCGCGTGCTCGATGGCCTTGCCCTTGTCCTTGCCCTTGGCGTGCGCGCGCTCCTGCGAACGCTTCTCGCGATACAGCACGTAGGCGCGCGCGACTTCGTGCTCGCCGCCGCGCATCAGCTGCAGCTCGACCTGGTCCTGGATTTCCTCGATGTGGATGGCGCCGCCTTCCGGCTTGCGCTTGACCAGCGCCGCGACCACGCCGTCGGTGAGCTTCGTCACCTCTTCGCGCACGCGCGCCGAGGCGGCGCCCTGGCCGCCGTTGATGGCGAGGAACGCCTTGGTCATCGCGATGGTGATCTTGGACGGCTCGAACGCCACCACCGAGCCGTTGCGGCGGATCACCTTGTACTGGGCAAAGCGGGGGTCAGCGCCACTCATCACCGGACTGCCAGCTTCTCCGACGATCAGGTCCCGGGGTGGGACGGCGGTGGAGTCGGTGGGTCGAGCGCTGGCTATTTGCATGCGTATTTCTCCTGTCATTTCTTGTCGTTCTGCTGGGGTTTGCCGCGCTTTCCGCGCGGGACCGGCATTTGTCGTAAAGCCGCGCTGGGCGCGGGATTCCGAGGGGCGGCCTGTCGAGCCGGCGGCGGCCTTCCCCGTGGCGGCGAGAGTTCTCCGGGGGTCGTCCTCGGAATCGCTTTGGAATCAGAATCTACTATATCTAGTGTTCAAGTGCCTGATGAGCACCAAGCATAGTGGGTCGGTCGGGCGACCGCAAGCGGTTTTTCATGCACAGAAATGGGGCACGAAAAGCACAAGCAAAACAGGCGTATGCGCGTGGTAGGCCGGCATATCCAGAAGCAATCCACCGGTAATTCACCGCCTCGTCCACCGATTGCGGGCCCGACGAACGGTCGTCGCCGCGTTGCAGATTTGCGACATAGGCATTTTCGTGTTGCAGCGCACCCAACAAATTTGCACAACCGGACAACGGGATGGGGGCGGTGGGAAAACGCGCCGGTGGATGGTTCTGGACGACCGCGGCGTGGCTCGGTACACGCACAATCCGCGCACCGGCTGTCCCGACGTTGTCCACAGGGAAATGAGGGTCTGACCCTCATTGCCTTATCGCTCTGACCCCTAATTGATATTCGATCAAGGAAGGGCTAGGGTGAGCCCATCGCCACGTGTTGGGCTTTCGCATGCCGCTGGCCGGCGGCACCGCCACCGCGCAGCCGTAGCCGAACAAGCCGGTGGGCATGGTCGTCGACTATCCGCACGCGCTCGTCGCCAACCCGAACGTCGCGGCGGCCAACGCGAAGGAACTGGTCGCGCTGGCCAAGGCGAGGCCCGGCCAGCTCAACTTCGCGTCCGGCGGCAACGGCGCCACCAACCATGTATCCGGCGCGATGTTCAACCAGGCGGCGGGTGTCGACATCACGCACGTGCCGTACAAGGGCAACGGCCCGGCCATCGTCGACCTGCTCGCCGATCGCGTGCAGCGGTTGTTCACGTCCACCGGTCCCGTCGAAGCGCATCGGAAAGGCGGCAACCTCAACGTCGGCTCGCCCGACGACATGGCGGCATTGCTGCGCAGCGAAACGGTGCGCTGGACCAAGCTCGCCAAGGACGCGAACATCAAGCTCGACTAGCGCGCGACGTCGATGCGGCGGACGGCGCGTCCCGGCGTGCCGCCGCGCGGCGCGGACGTGGCGAACCGGCGCGCGGGCGCGCGCTAAACTGTTCGCAGCTCGTCAGCCCACGCCCGGCAACGGGCCCCGTCCACGTTCGCAGGAATCCGCGCCCTCCATGTCCTCCCCGCAATCGGTCGACTTCGTTTTCTTCGGCGGCACCGGCGACCTTGCCATGCGCAAGCTGCTGCCGGCGCTCTACCACCTGCACCGCAAGGGCGACCTGGCGACTGGCGGCCGCGTCATCGGCGTCGCCCGCGAGGCGCTGTCGCGCGACGAGTACGTCGCCCGCGTCCGCGAACAGTGCAGCAAGCGCATCGCCCCCGCGCAGTTCCGCGACGACGTGTTCGACGCGTTCGCGCGGCGGCTCGACTACGTGCGCGTGGACGCGGGCCAGCCCGATGACTTCAAGGCGCTGGCCATGGTGCTCGACACGGCCGGTGCGGAGGTGCGCATCTTCTACCTGTCGACGGCGCCGGATCTCTTCGCGCCGATCTGCGGCCACCTAGCGCAAGCCGGCGTCGTCCAGCCGAATTCGCGCGTGGTGCTCGAAAAGCCCATCGGCCGCGACATCGCGTCGGCGCGCACGATGAACGACTGCGTGGGCCGCGTGTTCGCCGAGGCGCAGATCTTCCGCATCGACCACTACCTGGGCAAGGAGCCGGTGCAGAACCTGATGGCGCTGCGCTTCGGCAACGTGCTGTTCGAGCCCTTGTGGAACCGCACGTGGGTGCGCGACGTGCAGCTGACGATCGCCGAGCAGGTGGGCGTCGAGCGGCGCGGCCGCTTCTACGATCACGTCGGCGCCGTCCGCGACATGGTGCAGAGCCACCTGCTGCAGCTCTTGTGCATCATCGCGATGGAGCCGCCGGCGACGATCGAGCCGGATGCCGTGCGCGACGAAAAGGTGAAGGTGCTGCGCGCGCTCGACCCGCTGCACGGAACGGAGCTGGGCGCGCGGACGGTCCGCGGGCAGTATCGCGCCGGCGTCATCGACGGCCAGCCGGTCGAAGGCTATCTCGACGAACCGGACATCCCGGCGGACAGCCGCACGGAAACGTTCATCGCGATCAAGGCGGAGATCAACAACTGGCGCTGGTCGGGCGTGCCGTTCTACCTGCGCACCGGCAAGCGGATGCCCGAGCGCACGGCGGAGATCGTCGTCAATTTCCGCGCGGTGCCGCATTCGATCTTTCCGGAGGCGCTCGGCATGCTGCAGGGCAACCGCATGGAGATCGAATTGCAGCCGGAGGAGTCCCTCAAGCTGTACCTGACGGCCAAGCGGCCCGGCGAGGACATGCATCTCGGGCCCGTGCACCTGAACCTGGATTTCGGCGAGCAATTCACGACGGCGCCGATGGATGCGTACGAGCGGCTGCTGATGGACGTCGTGCGCGGCCAACTGACGCTGTTCCTGCGCCACGACGAAGTCGACGCGGCGTGGCAGTGGGTGGAGCCGATCCTGCGCGGGTGGGAGGCCGACGGCAGCCGGCCCAAGCCGTATAACGCGGGCACCTGGGGGCCGGCCGCGTCGAGCGTGCTGCTCGGCCGCGACGGCAGCGCGTGGCAGGAAGAATCCTGATGGCGCGCCGCCGGTTCGGCGGCGGGGACCGGCTCGTCCGCGAATGAACAACGGCATCGACTGACCAGGAAGCGTGTGCGAACCAATACGAGCAAGCAGATGGCATTGAACGGCAAGGCCGCCGGCAAGATCGCGGGCATCCATGCGTTCGGCCTGGACGTTGCGAAGCAGCGCATCGCGCAGGGCTTTCGTTTCGTGACGGTGATGGCGGAGACGCGGATGATCCGCGCCGGCGCGACCGAGGTCCCGAGCGCCTTGCGCGCCTGACGCCGCGCGTCCGCCGCGGGATGCGGCAACACGTTCGCTTCACTCCACCGTCGTTCCCGCGCAGGCGGGAACCCAGGGGCGTAGGCACGCGCCGCAGAGGTCGAGCGATAAAGTCACTGGGTCCCCGCCTGCGCGGGGACGACGGCTGACGACGACAAGGTGCAAGACCGTGCGGGCGCGAGTCAGCGTCGAGCGGTGTGACGACCCGGTCGGTGCGTCAGTCGGCGCCGTACGCCAGCACCTGCCGCAGCTTGCCGTCGGACGTGGCCGCCTGCGGCTCCTCCGGGTCCAGCCGCACGTCGACCTGGGCCAGGTCCTGCCGGTCGAGATAGTCGCGCAGCGCGGCGATCGCGGCGGGTGCCGCGTGGCGATCGCGGGCCCTCAGCCGCAGCGACAGCGCGTCCGGCGCGTGCTGGACGATCTGGAAGCGGTAGAGGCGCGCTGCCTCCTCGACGATCGTCGTCAGCGCGAGCGGCGTCAGCCGCACGGTGCGCCCGTCGGGCGCGTGCAGCGTCAGCACATCGTCGCAGCGGCCATCGACATGCAGCGCGGGCAGCGGGCTGCCGCACGGGCAGGGGTCGCGGCGCGCGCAGACGCGGTCGCCGAGATCGTAGCGGATGATCGGCTGCACGAAGTTGGCGAGGTTCGTCAGCAGCACGGTGTGCGACAGCTCGCCGGGTGGCGTGGGCCGGTAGTGCGCGTCCACCGGTTCCATGATCACCCAGTCGGCGTCGACGTGCAGCGCGTGCTCGCGGCACGCATGGCCGATCGTCAGGCATTCGGACGCGCCGTACTCGTTGGAAAGCGCGCAGCCGAACGCCTGCTCGATGGCGACGTGCGCGGCGGGCGACAGCACTTCGCCGCCGGCCCACAAGCCGGCCAGCCGCAATTGCAGCCGGCCGGCGCGCTGCTCGTCGGCGAGCAGCGCCAGCACCGTCGGGTAGCTCGCGACGAAGGCCGGTCGGTACGCGTTGAGGCCGGCGACCAGTTCCGGCAGCGGCAGCGTCACCGCGAAACTCTTCATGTCGAGCCATGGATTGCCGTGCGCGACGCGGCGCCACGAGGCGATGCTTGCGAAGTGATCGCAGTCGGCGGTGACCAGCGCCGCGCGTCCACCCTGCGCCGCGACGGCGTTCCAGTCGCAGTTGGCGTACGCCGCGCTCATCAACTGCACCGAGACGAGCGCGTCGTAGGTGGCGAGCGCCGCCGCGTCCTGGATGAACACGCCCGGATTGCCGGTGGTGCCGGAGCTCGTCCAGACGATGTAGCGGTCGAGGTAGCGTTCGCCGATGTGCGCGCGGGCGCCGATGAATGCTTCGACGTCGCGCCAGGCGATCGCGCGGTCGGTGCACCAGTCGTCGAACGCCGCCATCAGCCCGGCCTTGGTGGTCACCGGGAGGTCGGTCAACTGCAGCGGACCGTCGGGCACGCGTTCCCACAAGCGGCGGTACAACGGCGAATGCGCGCGCGCGCGGCGCGTCAGCTCCGCGAGGCGCTGGGCTTGTGCGGCGGCGACGGCCGTCGCGCCCAGGCAGCGCGTCCACAGGATGTTCGTCGCGAGCGCCCCCACCGTCCACTGGTCGAACGCGGCACGCAGCGGGTCGGGAATGGAAGTGGACGTCGGCGTCGCCATCGGGAGCTGTTTGGGGGTCGGCACGGCCGGTACCGCAGGGCGCGGCGGGTGCTCGCGGACACGACAGGCGGCCCCTGGTCCCGACAGTGTACGTGCGCTGCGCGCCGTCGCGGCGCGACGCCGCAAATGCGTGGCGTGTTGACCGCAGTCAATGCGGTAGCCGCATAACGGAATATAATCATTCTGCGACGCGGCGAACGCCGGGTCCGGCAAGCGGCAGGAGCCACGGCGCAACGTCGATCGGTGGTCTGCATATCGTCTAGGCCACCGGTTCCTCAGGGAATTCACGAGGAGCGAATCATGGCCAACACTGCCAATCTCAGGACCTACGAACCATTTGCGGATCTGCTGCGCGTGGATCCGTTTTTCGACACCACGGCGCTGTTCGACGTTCCGCCCATGCGTCGCGCATGGGCGCGGATGCCGGTTGCACCGCAAATCAAGATGGACGTGCAGGAGGACAAGGACGCCTATTTCGTGAAGGCCGAGATCCCCGGCGTGCGCAAGGAAGACATTCACATCATGGTCGAGCACAACACGGTGACCATCGAGGCGACTGTCGAGCGCAAGCAGGAAGCCGGCGAAGGGAAGGCGATGTTGTGCACCGAGCTCTATCAGGGCAAGGTGCTGCGGACCTTCACGCTCGCCGCTGACGTCGACGACACGATGGCGGAAGCGAAGTACGAGAACGGCATGCTCGAGATCAGGCTGCCGAAAAAAGCTGGAGCGCGGGCGAAGGAACTGACGGTCGCCTGAAGGCGTCGACTCGAGGCCGCGGACGGGAGTTCGCGGCCCGACGTCAACGCGCTGGCAATGGAGAAAACGATGAGAAACGCAACGCAAGCATCCGCCGCCAGCCTATTCAATTTCCGGGCACTGTGGGACACGGCGGGCGGTGCGCTGGGGTATGGACAGGACGCGGTTCGGACATGGATGACGGGCGCCACCCGGATGCAAACCGAGGCTGCGTCGTTCTGGACCGGTCGGCTGGGCAGGGATGTTGCGGCGATGACCGCGCTCGCGCAATGCACGAATCCCGGCGATGCCGTCGAGATGCAGGTGCGCTATGCGCGCGAGGCGATGGCCGATTACCACGCGGAAGGCCAGCGGCTGATGCAGCTCGCCAACGAAGTCGCGGTGAAGAGCGGTTTCCCGGTGGCCGCGTTCCTGGAAGCCGGGAAGTAGGCGCGAACTGCGCGCCGTGGCGGAGACAGGGATGGACATGCGGCGAAGCAATCCGGTGACGGTGGAGGCGGGGCGCTCGAGCGCGAAGCGGCGGTCGGTGAAAGGGCGCCGCAAGGCGGCGGTGGGCGCGAAGCCGCCGGTGCCGGTCGCGGCCAAGGCGCTGGCGAAGGTGGTTGTGCCGCCGCCGCCGGATTCTTCGCTCCTACGGGACTCCTACGCGTCGACGGCCTTCGCCGAGACGGTGGACCGTTCGCTGCACGCGGCGATCGCCCGCTATACGACCGGCCTGTCGCCGATGGCGCAGATGGCGGCGTATCTGGATTGGGCCGCGCATCTCGGATTCTCGCCCGGCAAGCAACTGCGGCTGACCGAGAAGGCCGCCAAGAAATGGCTGCGCCTCGTCAACCACGCGGTGCGCCGCGCGTGGCAGGTCGATGGCTCCACCCCGTGCATCGAGCCGTTGCCGCAGGACAAGCGCTTCGTCGGCGATGCGTGGCAGAAGCCGCCGTTCGATCTGATGTACCAGGCGTTCCTGCTCACGCAGCAGTGGTGGTGCAACGCGACCAGCGGCGTGCACGGCATCACGCGCCAGCACGAGCGCATGGTGGCGTTCACCGCGCGGCAGTGGCTCGACATGGTGTCGCCGTCGAACTTCATTCTCACCAATCCCGAGCTGCTCGAGCGCACGATGCGCGAAGGGGGCTTGAACCTCGTGCGCGGCGCCGGCAACTTCGTCGACGATCTCGATCGCTCGCTCGGCGGCAAGCGGCCGGTCGGCGTCGAAGCGTTCGTCGTGGGGCGCGACGTCGCCATCACGCCGGGCAAGGTCGTCTACCGCAACCGCCTGATCGAGCTCATCCAGTACGAGCCCACCACGGCGGCGGTGCGGCCGGAGCCGGTGCTGATCGTGCCGGCGTGGATCGAGAAGTACTACATCCTCGACTTGAGCCCCCGGAACTCGCTCGTCAAGTACCTGACGGACCAGGGCCATACGGTCTTCATGATCTCGTGGCACAACCCCGGGCCGCAGGATCGCGACACGACGATGGAGGATTACCGCGTGCTGGGGCCGATGGCCGCGCTCGACGCCGTCAACGCGATCGTGCCCGGGCAGCGCGTGCACGCGGTCGGCTACTGCATCGGCGGCACGCTGCTGGCGATCGCGGCGGCGGCGATGGCCCGCGACGGCGACAAGCGCCTGGCGACGACGACGTTCTTCGCGGCGCAGACCGATTTCACCGAGGCGGGCGAGTTGATGCTGTTCATCGACGAGAGCCAGCTCGCGTTCCTCGAGGACGTGATGTGGGAGCAGGGGTTCCTCGACAGCCGGCAGATGGCCGGCGCGTTCCAGCTGCTGCGCTCCAACGACCTCGTGTGGTCCCGCGTCATGCGCGAATACCTGATGGGCGAGCGGCCGCCGATGACCGATCTCATGGCCTGGAACACGGACGCCACGCGGATGCCCTACAAGATGCATGCGGAGTACTTGCGGCGCATGTTCCTGCAGAACGACCTGGCCGAGGGCCGCTTCACCGCGGGCGGGCGGCCGATCGTGCTGAAGGACCTCGAACTGCCGTTGTTCGCCGTCGGCACCGAACGCGACCACGTCGCGCCGTGGCAATCGGTCTACAAGTTCCACCTGCTGACCGATGCGCAGGTGACGTTCGTGCTGACCAGCGGCGGACACAATGCCGGCATCGTGTCCGAGCCCGGACATCCGGGACGTCGCTTCCGCATGACGACGATGGACCGTGACGAAATGTACATCGACCCGCAGGTCTGGGTCGCGGGAACGCCGGTGCAGTCCGGCTCGTGGTGGCCGCAATGGGCCAGGTGGCTGGACGAGCATTCGGGTGCGCCGGTGGCGCCACCCCCGATGGGCGCGGCCGGCTACACGCCGATCGCGGACGCCCCCGGTACCTACGTGCTGGAGACGTAACGCCCGTCCGCCCGGACGCCGTCAGGGCAGCTCGAACAGGCGCGTGCCGGCGATTGCGACGATGCGATCGGCGCGCGCGCGCGTCACCATCGCGAGGCCGGTGAAGCCGCCGAAGGCTGGCAGGATCGCGCGCCGCGCGCCGAGCACGAAGCACGGCAGCCGCGCCGGAATGTCGGCGGTCCCGGACAGGAGCACGCCGGGATGCACGTGGCCGCAGAGCGCGTAGCCGCTCGGCGGCGATACCGGCAGGTGGCACGCGAGAAACGGCGCCAGCGGGTGCGGTTCGGGCACGACGTCCACGCCCCACGCTGGCGGTGGATCGCCGGCGCGGTCGTCGTGATTGCCGCGCACGAGCAGCAACGCGAGTTGCGGATGCGTGGCGCGCCACGCGCGAAACGCGGCATCGAGCGCGGCGACGCGGCCGGCCGCCGCATGGAGGAAATCGCCCAGCACGACGAGATGCGCGGCGCGCGTCCGCGCGAGCAGCGCGGACAGGCGCGCGAGATCGGCATCGGTGCCGCCCCGCGGCACCGGTACGCCGCCGGCGCGGAACGCCGCGGCCTTGCCCAGGTGCACGTCGGCGACGAACAGCGTGCCGCCGGCGGGCCAGTACAGCGCGCGGTCCGCGTGCAACTCGACGCGCTCCCCGTGCAGCATCGTGCGCAGGCAGCCGTCGCGTTCGGCGGCGATGTCCGTACGGGGATGCGTGAGGTCGAGCCGGGAATTGCGCGGCAGGGAAGGCGGCATCGTCATCAGCGTGCAACAGAAGCCGCAATGTTAACGCTTCCCATTGCGGCCGATGCGTGCGCAGTGCACACTTCGCCATTGCGCATCGAGAGACTCCCGCGCGCATCGTCCCAACGAACTGCAACAACCGGCGCGCGCCGCCGTGCGCCTCTCCGCCCCGCACATGCCTCGTTTTTCCGCCAACCTGTCGTTCCTTTTCAACGAAGTCCCGTTCCTCGAGCGCTTCGGCGAGGCCGCGCATGCGGGCTTCCGCGCCGTCGAGTTCGCGTTCGGCTACGACTACCAGGTCAAGGAGATCGTCGCGCGCGTCGCCGAGCACAAGCTCGACGTCGTGCTGATCAACATGCCCCCCGGCGACTGGAACGCCGGCGATCGCGGGCTCGCGTCGCTGCCGGGCCGCGAGCACGAGTTCGCCGCCAGCGTGGTGACGGCGCTGCGTTACGCGCAGGCGCTGCGCTGCCCGCGCCTGCACATGATGGCCGGCGTGCTGCCGGAGGGCGCCGACGACGAGGAGCGGCTGCGCCGGCTGCGGACGTTCAAGCGCAACCTGCGCTTCGCCTGCCAGGAAGCGGCCGAGCAGAACGTCATGGTGCTGATCGAGCCGATCAACCCGCGCGACGTGCCGCGGTACCTGCTGAACACGCAGGGCGAGGCGCACGCCATTCGCGAGGAACTCGGCATGGCCAACCTGCGCGTGCAGATGGACCTCTATCACGCGCAGATCGTCGAAGGCGACCTGACGACGAAGATCCGGCACTGGCTGCCGCATATCGGGCACTTCCAGATCGCCGGCGTGCCGGCGCGCGGCGAGCCCAACATCGGCGAAGTGAACTACGAGTACCTGTTCAAGCTGCTGGACGAACTGAGGTACGACGGGTGGGTTGGCTGCGAATACCGCCCGGCGTCGACCACCACCGCCGGCCTGGGGTGGCTCTACAAACTGATAGATCGCCGGAAATGAAACAGGGGATCAACGCTTCCCCTGTTTCAGTTCCGCCGGGTGCAAATCGTGCAAGCGGCAGCGAAGCTGCCCGCCGCTCGATCTGCACACGTTACAGCGCTATCGACATCCCCCCATCCATGATGACGATCTGCCCGGTCATGTAGTCGGCGGCGCGCGAAGCGAGGAACACCGCGAGTCCGGCGAGTTCGGGCGGCTCGCCCCAGCGGCCGGCGGGCGTGCGCTGGCAGACCCAGGCGTTGAACTCGACGTTGTCGATCAGCGCGCGGTTCATCTCGGTCGCGAAATAGCCCGGCGCGATGGCGTTGACCTGGATGCCGTGCGGCGCCAGTTCCACCGCCATGCCGCGCGTCAACTGCCGCACGCCGCCCTTTGCGGCGGTGTAGGGAACGACAGTCGGCCGGGCGAGCTCGCTCATCAGCGACGCGATGTGGATGATCTTGCCCTGCTTGCGCTCGATCATGCCCGGCAGCACCGCCTGCGAAACCACGAACGGGGCCGTCAGGTTGGTGGCGATGATGTCGTCCCAGTCCTTTTGCGAGAACTCCGTCAACGGCCCGCGGCGCTGGATTCCCGCGTTGTTGACGAGGATGTCGATCGGGCCATACGTCGCGACGGCGGCGGCGATGCCGTCGTGCACGGCCTGGCGGTCGACGACGTCGAACGCGGCGACGCCGGCCTTCAATCCAGCGTCGGTCAGCTTCTTCGCGGCAGCGGCGAGCTCGGCGGGCTTGCGGCCGTTCAAAATCACGGTGGCGCCGGCTTCCGCCATGCCGCGGGCGATGGCGAAGCCTAAGCCGCGATAGGCGCCGGTGATGAGCGCCACGCGCCCGGTCAGGTCCGAAGGGTGAGGCGGACATGAACGCTCCGTGTGGTCGTTGGCGCAGCGGATTCTAGACCCGATTCCAACCGGGGCCGTTCCACCGCACACGGGGCGCGCGTGGCAATGCGCCGCGCTCAATCCACGCCGGCTGTGTGAGCCGCTTCCGCCCTCGCGGTCAAGACAACACGGATGCCATTCCTCACCGGCAGCAACACGCGCGCGAACGCCGCGCGCGGCCGACGCGGGCCATCGCGATGCCTACTCGGCCTTGATCCCGGCCGCGGTGATCAGGGGTCCCCACTTGCGGCGTTCCGAACGCCCGAACTCGGCGAGCTGTTCCGGGGTGCCGCCACCGACGTCGAAGCCAAGGTCCTTCAACTTCTGGCGGGATTCCGGCTGGGCGAGAATCCTGTTGATCTCCGCGTTCAGCACGGCGATCACGTCCTTCGGCGTGCCTTTCGGCGCATAGAGCGCGTTCCAGGCGATCACCTCGAAGCCCGGCAATCCCTGTTCGGACACCGGTTTCACACCCGGCAGCAGATCGGTGCCCTTGAGCGACGTCACGGCGATCGCCTTGATCTTGCCTGCCGCGACATGCGGGCGCGCCGCGGTCACGGTGTCGATGATGAGCGGCACCTGTCCGCCCATCACCTCGGTCATCGCGGTGGCCGAGCCCTTGTACGGAATTCCGAACACAGGCGCCTGGCTTTGCGACTTCAACAACTCGAACACGATGCGCGCCGAGGTGCTCGGCATGGCGATGTCGGCCGCTTTCGGCGTGGACTTCGCCATCGCGATGATGTCGGCGACGGAGTTGCCCGGGAACGACGGCGTGGCGGCGATCACCATCGGAAACGACCCGATGAGGATTACCGGCTCGAAATCCTTCTCGGCATCGAACGGCTGCGTCGCGTACAGGAACTGGTTGGTGCCGTGCGTGGCGTTGGTGCCCATCGTCAGCGTGTAACCGTCGGGCGCAGACCGCGCGGCGGCCTCGGTGCCGATGTTGCCGCCGGCGCCGGGCTTGTTGTCGACGAAGAAGCTCTGGTTGAGCGCCTTGGTGAGACGGTCGGCGACGTAGCGGGTGGCGACGTCGGTGCCCTGTCCGGCCTGGTAGGCGACGATGATCCGGACGGGCTTGTTCGGATAGCCCTGCGCCTGCGCGAACGTGGCGAACGCGAGGCCGGCGGCGATGGCGGCGAGTGGGCGAAACAGTTTCATGGGGCACTCCTCCTTGGTCGATGGTTTGCTTTGCCGCTAAAGCGGCCGTTCGCGGATGGCGCCCTTGCTGCGCAGCTCCGCAATCTGCTCGGCCGTGTATCCGGCCTCGGCGAGAATCTGATCGGTGTGTTCCGCGAAACGCGGCGGCTTGCGCAGCGGGCGCGTGGACGCTGGCGAGAACTTCACCGGCGGGCCGATGCCGCGATATTCGCCGTCCTCGACGAGCATGCCGCGGTGCGCGGCATGGGCCTGCGCGAACGCCTGGGGAATGGTATTGACGGGCCCCGCGGGAACACCCGCGCGCATCAGGTCGCGGCAAAGCGTGTCGGCGTCATACGCGGCCAGCGTGCCTTCCAGTTCGGACCGCATCGCCGCGCGGTTCTCGACGCGGTTGGCATTGGTCCGAAAACGGGGATCGACGGCGAGATCGGACCGGTCGATGCGTTCGCACAACTTGCGGAACTGGCCATCGTTGGCGATGCCGAGGAAGATCTCGCCGCTGCCGGCGCTGAACTTGTCGTACGGATAGATGTTGGGGTGCGCGCTGCCCAGCAGGCGTGGCGCGTGGCCCGAATGGAACCAGTTCGCCGCGTGCGGCACCAGCAGGCTCAAGCCCGCATCGAACAGCGTGCTTTCGACGCGCCGCCCGGTGCCGGTGCGCTCGCGCGCGTAGAGCGCCATCACGATGCCGGTCATCGCGACGTATCCGGCGAGGTGATCGACGATGGGCACGCCGAGGCGCATGGGGCCCGAAGCCTCGGAGCCGTTCACGCTCATGAGACCGCACATCGCCTGCAGGACCGCGTCGTAGCCGGGCAGGCCGCCCAACGGACCGTCCGCGCCGAAGCCGGAGATCGCGCAATAGACGAGCCGTGGGTGGCGTTGCGCGAGCCGTTCGTAACCGAGTCCCCACTTGTCCATCGTGCCGGGCAGGAAATTCTCGACGAGCACGTCGGCATGCTCGAGCAGTTTTTCGAGCACGGCGCGACCTTGCGGACGCGACAGGTCGACGGACAGCGCGCGCTTGCCGCGGTTGACCGACGAAAAATAGGCGGCATCGCCGTCGGCGTCGAACGGCGGGCCGAACAGGCGCGTCTCGTCGCCCAGCGGCGGCTCGACCTTGATGACATCCGCGCCGTGGTCGGCCAGCATCTGCGTGCAGAGCGGGCCGGCCAGGACGCGCGAGAGGTCGACGACGCGAACGCCGTCCAATGCCTGCATGCTCAGGCGCGCGACGGCAGTTCCACGATGCCGGAACCGACGACCGACAGCTCGTCGTCCTGGTTGCGCCCTTCCTGGTCGATCTCGACCAAGTGGCGGCCGCCGTCGACGAACTTGCGCTTCACCTTGCCCTTGATGAACAGCAGGTCGCCTTCGGGATTGTGCCGGCGCACCTTGCACTCGGCGCGGCGCAGGAAACCGTCGTCGCCCATCCAGTTGGTCAGGTGGTGCGTCAGCCACGAGCAGCGCTCCGGGCCGTAGTCGTAGGCGCCGGGCGCGCCGACTTCCAGCGCGAAATCCTCTTCCCAATGCACGCGCTCGGGCACGTCCGGAATGCCGAAGCGATTCTTGATGCCCGCGCCCGGATGCGCCTGGATCAGCCTCCACGCGAGCTTGTTGGCGCGAATGTACAGGCCGCCCCAGCCCTGGGCGTAGGCGATGAAGCCGGTGACGGTCATCGGTCCCTTCGACATCGTCGGCAACGCGTCGCCTTCCTTCACGTCCTCCCAGTAGCGCTTGTTCGCGCCGCGAATCTCCTCGCTCGCATAGAGATCGTAGATGGCCTGCAGCTCCGCGTCGGTGTAGCGGCGCGGCGCGCGCGAACGCACTTCCTTGTACTTCGTGCCCTTTTCGCGCGCATGGTCGCGTTCGGTGCGAAAGCACCAGCTGTCCGCGTCGGCGACCTTGTCGCCGTGCTGGTTGAAGAAGTCGACGTGATAGGTCTGCTGCACGGCACGTCCGGCGAAGCGGGTCTCGTGCTCGACCAAGTCCTTCAGGTACGACTCGGTGGAAATCTGGTCGTTGCGCAGGATCGGCTGGTGCCAGTTCCAGTCGGCCCCCGACCACATCGCGTGCACGCCCGGCAGGCCGCCCACGTAGCCGGAGATGATGCGGTTGGTCGCGAAGAGGAAGCTCGGCAGCGCGACGATGCCGCCGAAGCGGGTCGTCGCCGCGTATTCGGGATCGCACCAGAGCGGGTTGTCGTCGCCGATGCCATGCGCGTAATGCCGGATGTTGTCGCGCGTCGCCTCGTGACACCACGGTTCCAGCGTCGAGCCGATCTTGACGCCGATGCGCTGCCGCAAATCGTCCAGGCCCTGCTTCGTGATCTTGGGGAATTCGCGTTCGGTCGGCTGCACGCGCGGCTTTTCTTGAGTCAACATGGACATCTCCTCGCTTCAGGATCAGTGGGAAGTGGACAGATGGGGGGTGGCGTCGGGCGGGGCGGCGGCGGTCGCGGCGGCCCGCTCGCGCTCGCGCAGTATCTTGCGGTGAACCTTGCCCGCCGGCGTCTTGGGCAGCTCGCTGACGAACGCGATATGCCGCGGGTACTCGTGCGCGGCCAGGCGCGTGCGCACGAGGTCCTGGATTTCCTTGACGAACGTGTCGTCGCCCGTGCGCGTGGTCACGACGAAGGCCTTCACGACCTGGCCGCGCACCGGATCGGGGACGCCGATCGCGGCGGCTTCCAGCACCTGCGGATGCTTGAGGATGGTGTCCTCGATCTCCACCGCGCTCATCGTCCAGCCGGCGGAGATGATGACGTCGTCGGCGCGTCCGCCGTGATAGAAGTAGCCGTCTTCGTCGACTCGTCCCAGGTCCTTGGTGGCGATCCAGCCGTCGCGCCGCCAGACCTTCAGTTCGCCCGTCACGCCGGGCGGGCAGGGGCGCCCATCGGCGTCCTGCACCTCGACCTGGCCTCCTGGTACCGGCTTGCCGAGCGAGCCGGGCTTGACGACGATATCCGGCGCGCCCGGGTAGTTCACGAGGATCACGCCGATTTCGGTGGTGCCGTACATGCTGCAGACCGGATGCCCGAACGTCTGCTCGGCGAAGGCGGCGGTCTCGCTGTCGATCGGCTCGCCGGTGAACGAGAGCTTCTCGAGGAAATACGTGTAGTTCGGCGCCGCTCCGCAGTTGCGCATCATCCGGTAGTGCGTCGCCGCGGCCGAGAGATTGGTGAACCGGTGATCGTGCAGCGCCTTCAGCATCCGCTCGGCGTTGAACTTGCCCGAGTACGCGCCGATCGTGATGCCGAGGGCCAGGGGGGCGAGCGTCCCGTGCCACAGCCCGTGACCCCACGCGGGTGACGACGGGCAGAAAAAGCGGTCGCCGGGCCGCAGGCCCGTGCCGTAGAGTGCCGCCAGCATCAGCGTCACGATCGACCGGTGCGTGTGCTTGACGGCCTCGGGCAACTCGCGGGTCGTGCCCGACGTGTACTGGTAGATCGCGATGTCGTCGCCGCGCGTGGTCGGCTTGAAGACGGACGGATAGCTCGCCAGACCCGCGATGAACTCGGCGTCCGCCACGACGACGCGGGTGCCCGGAATGCCTTCGGCGATCGACGCCTTCTCCGCATTGACGATCAGCAGCTTCGGCGCGCAGTCCTGCACGCGCAGGCGGATGCCGTCCGGTCCGAACAGCGTGAACAGCGGCACGGCAATGGCGCCCATCTTGATGGCGCCGAACATGGCGACGTAGAACGCGCGCGACGGCTCCAGCATGACGGCGACGCGGTCGCCGGCCGCAACACCTTGCGCGACGAGGTAGTGCGCGAACTGCGAGGACTCGCGCGAGATGTCGGCGAACGACAGCAACTCGTCGCGACCGTCGGCGTGCGCCAGGATCACCGCGGTGCGGTCGCCGTCGACGTGGCGGTCGATGCACTCGTGCGCGATGTTGAGCGCGTCGCGGTCGCCGTCGAAGAGCTCCCACAGCTTGTCCGCCGACCAGTAGCGCTGGGCATCGGCGTAGGACGTGTATTCGGTGAGTCTGGGCATGGGAGCGGTCGGCGGTCGGCGTGTGTTGCAAATGATGCCGGCGCGCGGTAGAGTTGTCAATGAGCGCTTAGTAGTTGTACTAAGACAAACACAATGCGAAGAACAGGCACCGGATCAAGGCGACATGCCGAAGACGACCACCGAGCCCAAACTGCCGTCGCCGCCGAAGCGAGTGCGGCCGGTCCCCGCGGTGTCCCGCTCCATTGCCATTCTTCGGCTGCTGGGACGCAACCCGGAACCCATGGGCGTGAAGGCGATCGCGCAGTCGCTGTCGATGGTCACCAGCACGTGCCTGCATATCCTGCGCGTGCTGGTCGACGAGCAACTGGTCAAGGTCGACGGCACCAAGCGCTACAGCCTGGGTTCCGGCATGCTGTCGCTCGCGCGCAGCGTGATCGAGAACAACGGCTTTCCCGCGGCCGTGCAACCGGTGCTCGACCGGCTGTCCGGCAAATGGGGCGTCACGGCGATCGGCGTCGAGATCAACGGCCTCGATTACATGGTGGTGCTGGCGCTGTCGCATTCGCAGGTGCCGTTCCGGTTGCACGTCGACGTCGGCAGCCGCTTTCCCGCGCTGATCAGCGCGACGGGGCGGCTCGTGGCGGCCTTCAGCGGCCAGCCGTGGAATGAAATCGAACGCCGCTTTCGCGCGCTGCGCTGGCAGGATCCTCCCCCCGTCGACGCGTGGCGCAAGGACGTGGACAAGGTGCGCAAGAAGGGCTATTCGCTCGACCGGGGCAACTACATCAGCGGCGTGACCGTGCTCGCGGTGCCGGTGTTCAACCAGCGGCGCGAGCTCACGCACACGCTGGTGGCGGCCGGCGTGGCCGAGCAGCTGGACAATGCGCGCAGCGTGGCCATTGCCAAGGACATGCGCGCCGACGCCGATCAGCTTTCTGCGCTGCTCCTTTCGAAGGCATAATCGACATGGCCGATCCGACGCTGGAAGGCTGGAAGGCGCGCGAGCTGCCGGGATTCTTCGGCCTGGTCGGCCCGTTGTGGACGAAGAAGGAAGGCGACGGCCTGGGCCTACGGTTTCCTGGCCGAGGACAAGCACACCAATCCCGCGGGAATCGTCCACGGCGGGATGCTGACCACATTGCTGGACCACACGCTGAGTGTCATCGCATGGGAAGCCAACGAGCGAAAGCCCTGCATCACGGTCGCGCTGGACGTGCACTTTCTCGCGGCGGCCCGCGCCGGCGACTTGGTCGTTGCCCGCGGGCGGATCGTCCGCCAGACGGCGTCGCTCGTCTTCACCCAGGGCACGTTGCGCGTGGGGCCGCAGGACATCGCCACCGCCTCCGCCATTCTGAAGATCCGGTGACCCGTCCATGAGACCCATCAAATCGAGCCTCGATCCGCGCTCCGCGGAATTTCTCGCCAATGCGCAGGCGATGCGCACCGTTGGTCGCCGACCTGCGCGACAAGACCGCGCACGTCGCCCGCGGCGGCAGCGAGGAGGCGCGCCGGAAGCATCTCGCCCGCGGCAAGCTCCTGCCGCGCGACCGCATCAACGCGCTGGTCGATCCGGGTGCGGCGATCCTCGAGCTGTCGCCGCTGGCCGCCTACGGCATGTATGGCGGCGAAGTGCCGTCCGCCTCGATCATCACGTGCATCGGCCGCGTCGCGGGGCGCGAATGCCTGATCGTCGCCAACGACGCGACGGTCAAGGGCGGCACGTACTACCCGCTGACGGTGAAAAAGCACGTGCGCGCGCAGGAGATCGCGCGCGAGAACCGGCTGCCGTGCATCTACCTCGTCGACTCGGGCGGCGCGTTCCTGCCCGAGCAGGACGACGTGTTCCCGGACCGCGAGCACTTCGGCCGCATCTTCTACAACCAGGCGACGATGTCGGCGCTGGACATTCCGCAGATCGCGGTGGTGATGGGCTCGTGCACGGCGGGCGGCGCGTACGTGCCGGCGATGTCGGACGAGGCGATCATCGTCAGGAACCAGGGCACGATCTTCCTCGGCGGCCCGCCGCTCGTGAAGGCGGCGACCGGCGAGGAAGTGACGGCGGAGGAGTTGGGCGGCGGCGACGTGCACACCCGGATCTCGGGCGTGGCCGACCACCTGGCGGAGAACGACGCGCATGCGCTGCAGATCGCGCGCCGCGTCGTCGCGAACCTCAACAGCGTCAAGGCGGTGGCGCTGGACGTGGCGCCGCCGGTCGCACCGCTGTACGACGCCGAGGAACTCTACGGCGTCATTCCCAGTGACACGCGCAAGCCGTACGACGTCCGCGAGGTGATCGCGCGCATCGTCGACGGCTCGGCGCTCGACGAGTTCAAGCAGCGGTACGGCACGACGCTGGTGACCGGCTTCGCGCGCATCCACGGCTATCCGGTCGGCATCGTCGCCAACAACGGCATCCTGTTCTCGGAATCCGCGCAGAAGGGCGCGCACTTCATCGAGCTGTGCGCGCAGCGCGGCATTCCGCTCGTGTTCCTGCAGAACATCACGGGCTTCATGGTCGGCCGCAAGTACGAGCACGAGGGCATCGCGCGGCACGGCGCCAAGATGGTCACGGCGGTGTCGTGCGCCAAGGTGCCGAAGTTCACCGTCATCATCGGCGGCAGCTTCGGCGCCGGCAACTACGGCATGTGCGGCCGCGCGTTCGGTCCGCGCTTCCTGTGGATGTGGCCGAATGCGCGCATCTCCGTGATGGGCGGCGAGCAGGCCGCTTCGGTGCTCGCGACGGTGCGGCGCGACGGCATGACCGCGGCGGGCAAGACGTGGAGCAAGGAGGACGAGGAGGCGTTCAAGGCGCCGATCCGCTCGCAGTACGAAACGCAGGGGCATCCGTACTACGCGACGGCGCGCCTGTGGGACGACGGCGTCATCGATCCGGCGCAGACGCGCCGCGTGCTGGGGCTCGCGCTGTCGGCGGCGCTGAACGCGCCGGTCGAAAAGACGCAGTTCGGCGTGTTCCGGATGTGACGTGAAATGGCGGATCGACGAGCGACCCTCACCCCAGCCCTCTCCCTCTCCCGCTCGCGCGGGCGAGGGAGCGGCACTGGTTCACCGACCGTGGTGCGCGAACGTCCCGGTCGCAGCGCCGGCAGCTCGGCACCTTCCCTCGCCCCGCTTGCGGGGAGAGGCGGGACCGGCTCGCCATGACCGTCGACCTCCGCGCTCGGCCACCTTCCCTCGCCCCGCTTGCGGGGAGAGGGCCAGGGTGAGGGGCGTCACCCACCGGCACAAGGCTCACTGAAAAAACATGTTCCGCAAGATCCTGATCGCCAACCGCGGCGAAATCGCCTGCCGCGTCATCAAGACGGCCCGCCGCCTGGGCGTGCGCACGGTCGCGGTCTTTTCCGAGGCCGACGCGAACGCGCGGCACACGCGCCTCGCCGACGAGGCCGTGCTGATCGGGCCGCCGGCCGCGCGCGAAAGCTACCTCAACATCG
The DNA here is from genome assembly GCA_963823475.1 of uncultured beta proteobacterium. GTDB lineage: Bacteria > Pseudomonadota > Gammaproteobacteria > Burkholderiales > Casimicrobiaceae > VBCG01. The sequence continues at coordinate 15,061 of CAWGLS010000009.1, read as the reverse complement.
ACCGCATCGTCGCCGCGGCGAAGCAGACCGGCGCGGAGGCGATCCATCCCGGTTACGGCTTCCTGGCGGAGAACGAGGACTTCGCGGCGGCCTGCGCCGCCAACGGCATCGTCTTCATCGGCCCGCCGGTGGAGTCGATCCGCGCGATGGGCAGCAAGAGCGCCGCGAAGACGCTGATGGAAAAGGCGCCGGTGCCGCTGGTGCCGGGGTATCACGGCGACGAGCAGGACGCGTCCTTCCTGCAGAAGGAGTCCGACCGCATCGGCTACCCGGTGCTGCTCAAGCCGTCGGCGGGCGGCGGCGGCAAGGGCATGCGCATCGTGAACGCGGCGAAGGAATTCGCCGACGCGCTCGCGTCGTGCAAGCGCGAAGCGCTGTCGAGCTTCGGCGACGACCACGTGCTGATCGAGAAATACGTGACGCGGCCGCGGCACGTCGAGATCCAGGTCTTCGCCGACAACCACGGCAACTGCGTCTACCTGTTCGAGCGCGACTGCTCGGTGCAGCGGCGACACCAGAAGGTGCTCGAGGAGGCGCCGGCGCCGGGCATGACGCCGGCGCGCCGCCGCGAAATGGGCGAGGCCGCGGTGGCGGCCGCGCGCGCCGTCAACTATGCCGGCGCCGGCACCGTCGAGTTCATCGCCGACCAGGACGGCCGCTTCTACTTCATGGAAATGAACACGCGGCTGCAGGTCGAGCATCCGGTCACCGAGATGATCACCGGGCAGGACCTGGTCGAGTGGCAGTTGCGCGTGGCCGGCGGCGAGCCGCTGCCGTTGACGCAGGAGCAGCTCGCGATCCGCGGCCATGCGCTGGAGGCGCGCATCTACGCCGAAGACCCCGACAAGGGTTTCCTGCCGTCGACCGGCAGGCTCGTGCACCTCGCGCCGCCGGCGGAATCGCTGCACGTGCGCGTCGATACCGGCGTGGAGCAGGGCGACGAAATCACGCCGTACTACGATCCGATGATCGCCAAGCTGATCGTCTGGGACGAGACGCGCGAGCTGGCGCTGCAGCGGATGCTGCAGGCGCTGGCGCAATACCGGATCGTCGGCGTGGCCAACAACGTCGAGTTCCTGTCGCGGCTGGTCGCGTGCCCGGCGTTCGCGGCCGCCGACCTCGACACCGGCCTGATCGAGCGCGAGCGCGGGTTCCTGTTTCCGCAGCAGGGCGACGCGCCGGACCAGGCGTACCTGATCGCGGCGCTGGCCACGCTGTTGCGCGAGGAGGAAGAGGCGCAGCGCACCGACCATCGCAGCGCCGATCCCTATACGCCGTGGCGGCTGCAGGATGGCTGGCGGCTCAACTCGCACGCCGAGCGGCGGATTCTCTTTCGCTACGGCGACGTGGAGCGCGCGGTCGTCGTCGGCTACGCGGACGGCGGTTACGTGCTCGGCCTCGACGGGCTCACCGTCCCCGCGCGCGGCGAGCTCAAGCGCAACGGCACGCTGCGCGTCGAACTCGCCGGACTGCGGCTGGACGCCAGCGTCATCGTCGCCGGCGAGAAGCGGCACGTGTTCCTCGACGGCCGCAGCTACCAGCTCGCGCGTGTCGATCCGCTCTACCAGGGCAGCGAAGGGCAGGGCGCGGAAGGCGGCCTGGTCGCGCCGATGCCCGGCAAGGTCATCGCGTGGCTCGCCGAGCCGGACACCGATGTCGAAAAGGGCGCGCCGCTGCTGATCCTCGAGGCGATGAAGATGGAGCACACGATCACCGCGCCGGCGGCCGGGCGGCTCAAGGGGTTCCGCTTCGCCGTCGGCGAGCAGGTCAGCGAGGGCGCGGAACTCGTCGATTTCGAGAAGGGCGCCATATGAGCAGGCTCCCACGCCACGTAAGATCGTCGAGGTCGGCCCCCGCGACGGCCTGCAGAACGAAAAGCAGTCGATCGCCACCGACGTCAAGGTCGCGCTGATCGACCGCCTGAGCGATGCGGGACTGCCGGTGATCGAGGCCGCCGCGTTCGTGTCGCCCAAGTGGGTGCCGCAGATGGCCGACGCGGCGGAGGTGATGGCGAAGATCCGGCGCAAGCCCGGCGTGTCGTACCCCGTGCTGGTGCCGAACATGAAGGGCTTCGAGGCGGCGGTGGCGGCGGGCGCGGACGAGATCGCCGTGTTCGGCGCCGCGTCCGAAGCGTTCTCGCAGAAGAACATCAACAGCTCGATCGCCGACAGCCTCGCGCGCTTTAAGCCGGTGGTCGCCGCGGCGCGCGCGGCGAACATCCGCGTGCGCGGCTACATCTCCTGCGTGCTCGGTTGCCCGTACGAGGGCGACGTCGCGCCGCAGGCGGTGGCCGACGTGGCGGACGCGCTGTATGCGATGGGCTGCTACGAGGTGTCGCTCGGCGACACGATCGGCGTCGGCACGCCGGGCAAGACGCTGGCGATGCTCGAGGCGGTGACGCGCCGGGTGCCTGTCGACAAGCTCGCCGGTCATTACCACGATACGTACGGGCAGGCGCTCGCCAACATCTACGCGTCGCTCGAAGCGGGTGTGGCGGTGTTCGACAGCTCGGTGGCCGGACTTGGCGGCTGCCCGTACGCCAAGGGCGCCACCGGCAACGTGGCGACCGAGGACGTCGTCTACCTGCTGCATGGCGTAGGCAGCCGGACCGGCGTCGATCTCGACCGCCTGATCGACGCGGGCGAATACATCTGCGCGGTACTCGGGCGACCGACCAATTCCCGCGTCGGCCGCGCGCTGCTCGCCAAGCGCAGCGCCACCTGACGCGCGCGGTCGTCCGTAGGACCGCGGCATAGGGGTCCATAGCGAGTCTGCCATAGGGGTCAGAGCGGTAATTGTCTGGCATAGGGGTCAGAGCGGTAATTGTCTGGCATAGGGTCGGCATAGGGGTCAGAGCGGTAATTGTCTGGCATAGGGGTCAGAGCGGTAATTGTCTGGCCGCTGCAGCGATGGTACCGCTCGGGACCTCCGCGGTCGACAATTACCGCTCTGACCCCTATGCCAGACAATTACCGCTCTGACCCCTATGCCAGCTGCACGGCCGACAATTACCGCTCTGACCCCTATGCCAGACCCCTATGCCAGACAATTACCGCTCTGACCCCTATGACGGACCCCTATGACGCCACGGCGGCGGCCTCGAGCTCGGCCACCATCCGCGCGACGCGCGTTTCCAGCGCCTCGGTCGTCAGGCTTTCGCGAAAGATCTCGACCAGCAGCGGGAACGCAAAGGGCGTGGGCCGCGCGGGGCGCGTCAGCACGGCGCGACTGCCGCGCAGCCGGGCGAGCGCCGTCGTCAGTCGCGGCGCCTCGAGCCGCCGCTCGAGCACTTCGCGCACCGCCTGCTGCAGCAGCGGGTTGTCGCGGTCGTATTCGGCGAACACGTTGTAGAGCAGTGCGCTCGACGCCTGCAGCTGCCGCTGCGGATGCGGCTGCCCGGGATACCCCTGGAAGATCAGCCCCGACACGCGCGCGATCTCGCGAAAATGGCGGCGGCCGAGTTCGGTCGCGTTGAGCCCCGCCAGGATGTCGCGCTCGACGTCCGGCGCCGCCAGCAGCCGGCCCAGTTCGTGCAGCGACAACGGCACCGGCTGCGGCGACACGAGTCCGAAGCCGTAGTCGTTGGCCGTGATGCTGAACGTGCCGGGCACGCGCTGCGCCAGCCGGTACGAGAACAGCGTGGCGAGCCCGAAATGCGCGAGCCGCCCCTCGAATGGATAGAAGAACAGCGCATGCCCCTCGCGGGTGGCGATCGCCTCGATCAGCCATTCGCGTTCGCCGGGCAGCGCCGACCAGCGTTCCTGCAACTCGAGCAGCGGCCGGATCTTGCGCATCTCCGGCGAGTCCCAGACGCCGCGGTGCGCGGCGGCGATCAGCGCGCGCGTCGCGTCGGCGCAGCTCGGACGTCAGCGCCATCTTGCTGCCCATCCAGCGCGGCACGCGCGCGGACCTGGCCGACGCCGGCTTGACCCACGCCGTCAGCTCGCGGACGCGGATGAACTCGAGCAGCCGTCCCGCGAACGCGAAGCAGTCGCCGGGCGACAGCGAGGCCGCGAAGCTCTCCTCGACCTGCCCCAGTTTCGCGCCGTTGCGGAACTGCACGGTGATCGACGTATCGCTGACGATCGTGCCGATGCCCATCCGGTGGCGGCGCGCGATCTGCCGGTCGGGCACGTGCGCGACGCCGTCGGCGTCGATCACGACGCGCCGGTACTCCGGATACGCATTGAGGCTCGCGCCGCCGTGGACGACGAAGTCCATCGCCCATTGCCATTCGTCGTCGGTCAGCGTCGCGTACGCATGCGTGCCGCGTACTTCGTCGCGCAGTTCGTCGGGGCGAAAGCCGCCGCCGAGCGCGCAGGTGACGAGATGCTGGACGAGCACATCCTGCGGACCCACGATCGGCGTCCGCGGCTCGATGCGGCGGGCGGCGGCCGCGACGCGTGCGGCGGCGGCCTCGACGAGCTCGAGCGCCTGCGCGGGAACCACCGTCACGCGCGAGATCTCGCCCGGGCGGTGTCCGCTGCGGCCGGCGCGTTGCAGCAGGCGGCCCACGCCTTTCGGACTGCCGATCTGCAGCACCTGGTCGACCGGCGCGAAGTCCACGCCGAGATCGAGGCTCGACGTGCAGACGACCGCGCGCAGCTTGCCGTCGCGCAGTCCCGCCTCGACCCAGTCGCGCACGTCGCGTTCCAGCGAGCCGTGATGCAGCGCGATCGTGCCCGCCCAGTCCGGCCGCGCGGCCAGCAGCGCCTGGTACCACATCTCGGTGGCGGAACGCACGTTGGTGAACACGAGCGTGCTGCGCGCGCACTCGATGGCGCGGATCACCTCCGGCAGCATCTTGAGCCCGATGTGGCCGGCCCATGGAAACCGTTCGATGGTCTTCGGCAGCGCGCTGACGATCTCGATCGTCTTCGTGTCCAGGCCCTGGACGATGCGCGTTTGCGGCGGCGTCGCCCGCGTCAGCCACGGGCCCACGAGACAGGCGAGCGCCTGGTCCAGGTTGGCGAGCGTGGCCGACAGTCCCCACGTCCGCAGCTGGGGACGCAAGCCTCGCAGCCGCGCGAGCGCGAGTTCGGTCTGCACGCCGCGCTTGGACGCCATCAGTTCGTGCCATTCGTCGCAGACGACGGCGGTCACGTGCGCGAAGCGCTCCCGCCAGTCGGCGCGCGACAGCATGAGCGTCAGGCTTTCCGGCGTCGTGATCAGCGCGGTGGGCAGCCGCAGCGCCTGGCGGGCGCGCGCCGACGACGACGTGTCGCCGGTGCGCACGTCGATCGTCCAGTGCGGATTGAGCGCCTGCGCGGCGCGGCGGAGTGCCAGGCCCGTGTCGCTCGCCAGCGCGCGCAACGGCGTCAGCCACAACAGCGTCAGCGGCGGCGGCGCAGCGGCCGTTCCGCGCGGCCCGAGGACGATCGGTCCGAGCGCCGCCGCATAGGTCTTGCCCATGCCGGTCGGCGCGTGCACGAGGCCGCTGTCGCCGGCGGCGAACGCCGTCCACACCTCCTCCTGGAACGGAAACGGCGTGAATCCCTGTGCGGCGAACCAGTCGCGGGCGTCGATGAACGGGTCGCCGGCAGGGCGGTCGAGCGCGGCGAGCATCCGCTGATTGTAGGCGCAGCGCGCCATGCCGGTCCGTTCGCGCCGCGTCATCCACGGCAGGCCCGGCCAGCGCAGCAGCGGATACTCGTCGAACGCGGTGATCGTGAGGCCCGCGCCCAGCAGCGCGCCCAGGATGTCGGCGAGCGGATGCGGCCAGCAGTGCCGCGTCTACGCCTCCCAGGTGGCGTGGTTCGCGGCCATCGCGACGGCGTGCTCGTCGGTCGTCATCGAAATGCGACGCGGTCCCTGGCACGGGACCGTGTCGTCGTGGAGGTGCGGGGAGGATACCCGATCAGACGGCGATCTTCACCACCGCGGGCTTGGGGCGAGGCTCGCGCGAACGGAAGGCGGCGAGCAGCGCCGCCTCGCGCGTCCTGGCCGTTTGCAGATGCGCTTCCTTGACGTGCCCGTAGCCGCGGATGTATTCCGGCACGGACGCCAAGTCCACCGCGGTCGCGTGATTCTGCGGCGTTAAGCCGGCGAGAATCTCGGCCACCGTCTTTTCGTACTCGCCGATCAGCGCGCGCTCCATCTTGCGCTCCGCCGACCTGCCGAAGAGGTCGAGCGCCGTGCCGCGGTACCGGCGCATCTTCGCCAGCACGCCGAACGCCTTCAGCATCCAGGGTCCGTAGACGCTTTTCTTCGGCACGCCGGTCAGGGGATCGGGCTTGTTGAAGATAGGAGGGGCGAGGTTGAACGTCAGCTTGTAGTCACCCTCGAACTGCGCGGCGACGCGGGACACGAAATCCGACTCGGCGTAGAGCCGCGCCACCTCGTACTCGTCCTTGATGGCGAGCAGCTTGAAGTAATAGCGCGCGACCGCCTCCGTCAGCTCGGTGATGCCGGGCATCGCGCGGGCTTCGGCTTCGCCCACCTTCGCCACCAGCGCCGCGTAGCGTTGCGCATACGCGGCGTCCTGGTACGCGGTGAGGAACTTGACGCGCCGCGCGATCATCTCGTCGAGCGTCTCCGACAGCCGCTGCGAGTCGGACTGGGCGGCCGCCGGCACCGCGGCGGCGGCGACCCGCGCCGGGTCGACCGCGGCCAGCCGGCCCCACTGGAAACTGCGCGTATTGGATTCGATCGCGGCGCCGTTCAGCTCGATCGCCTTCATGATCGCCGCTTCCGACACCGGGATCAGCCCGCGCTGGAACGCGTACCCGACCATGAACAGGTTGGTGGCGATGGAGTCGCCCATCAGGCCGGTCGCGAGCTTCGTGGCGTCCAGGAACTCGGCGTCGCCGGGACCCACGGCGTCCTTGATCTCCTGCTCCATCGAGCCCAGCGGAAACTTGAGGTCGGGCTCGCGCGTGAACTGCGCGGGCATCACGAGCGCGGTGTTGACGAGCGCCTTGGTGACGCCCTTCTGCATCTTGGCCAGCGCTTCATGGCCGACGCTGGTCAGGATGTCGCAGGCGAGCACGAGCGTCGCCTCGCCGGCGGCGATGCGCGTCGCGTAGATCTTGTCCGGCGTGTCGCCGATGCGCACGTGCGAGACGACGGCGCCGTTCTTCTGCGCGAGGCCCGTCATGTCGAGCACGCTGCAGCCCTTGCCCTCGAGGTGCGCGGCCATGCCGAGCAGCGCGCCGATCGTGACGACGCCGGTGCCGCCGATGCCGGTCACGAGGATGCTGTACGGCTCGGCCGCGCCGGGCAGCACCGGCTGCGGCAGGCTCGAGAAGTCGACCGCCTCCGCCTTCTTCGGCTTGCGCAGCGATCCGCCCAGCACGGTAACGAACGACGGGCAAAAGCCCTTCACGCACGAGAAATCCTTGTTGCACGACGACTGGTCGATCGTCCGCTTGCGGCCGAACTCGGTCGCCACCGGCGCGACGGAGACGCAGTTCGACTGCACGCCGCAGTCGCCGCAGCCTTCGCAGACCAGGTCGTTGATGATGACGCGCTTGGCGGGGTCCGGGTACTTGCCGCGCTTTCTCCGCCGGCGCTTTTCCGCCGCGCAGGTCTGGTCGTACAGCAGCATCGTGACGCCGGGGATCTCGCGCAGCTCGCGCTGCACGGCGTCCAACTCGTCGCGATGGTGGATGCGGATGTCGCTCGCGTAATAGCCGGACGGATACTTTTCGGGCTCGTCGCTGACGACGATGATCCGCTTCAACGCCTTCGGCCGCCACCTGCTTCGCGATGTCGGCGGCGGTGAGCGGCCCGTCGAACGGCTGGCCGCCGGTCATCGCCACCGCGTCGTTGTAGAGGATCTTGTACGTGATGTTGACGTTCGCGGCGACGGCGGCGCGGATCGCCAGGATGCCGCTGTGGTAGTACGTGCCGTCGCCCAGGTTGGCGAAGATGTGCTTCTCGTCGGTGAACGGCGCCTGGCCGATCCACGTCACGCCTTCGCCGCCCATGTGCGTGAACTCCGACGTGTTGCGGTCCATCCAGATCGCCATCACGTGGCAGCCGATGCCGGCGGTGGCGCGGCTGCCGTCGGGGAGCCTCGTCGACGTGTTGTGCGGGCAGCCGGAACAGAAGTAGGGCTGGCGGACGAGGTCGATCTTCGGCTTGGCCAGCGCGCTTTCCTTGGCGTTGATCCAGTCGACGCGCGCGCGCAGCTCGTCCATCCGGCGCGGAATGAGGTTCAGGCGCTCGATGCGCTTGGCGATCACCCGCGCGATCATCGCCGGCGTCAGCTCGCCGGCGGCCGGCAGCAGCCAGTCGCCGTGCGGGCGCACCCATTCGCCCTTTTCGTCGAACTTGCCGACGACGCGCGGCCGCACGTCGTCCCGCCAGTTGTAGAGCTGCTCCTTCAGCTGGTACTCGACGATCTGCCGCTTTTCCTCGACGACGAGGATCTCGTCGAGCCCTTCGGCGAAATTGCGGACGCCTTCCGGTTCGAGCGGCCACGGCATCGCGATCTTGTAGACGCGCAGGCCCATTTCGGCGGCGTCCTGTTCGGTGATGCCCAGGTCTTCCAGCGCCTGCCGGACGTCCTGGTAGCTCTTGCCCGACGTCGCGATGCCGAGGCGCGCGGGTTTGCCAGAATCGGGGGAACCGATGACGATCTTGTTCAGCTCGTTGACACGGCAGTAGTGCAGCGCCGCGTAGATCTTGTAGTCCTGCATCCGCGCTTCGGTGTCGAGAAAGCCGTCGGGCCAGCGGATCGACACGCCGTCCGGCGGCAGCGGGAAGTCGTCGGGCACGATGATCTTCGTGCGCGCCGGATCGATCGACACGGAGGAGCTGCTCTCGACGGTGTCGGCGACGCACTTGAACCCGACCCAGCAGCCCGAGTAGCGCGACATCGCCCAGCCGTGGAGACCCAGGTCCAGGATCTCCTGCACCGACGACGGATACAGCACCGGGATCATCGCCGCCGAGAACTGATGGTCCGATTGGTGCGGCACCGTCGACGACTTGGCGGCATGGTCGTCGCCGGCCAGCACCAGCACGCCGCCGTGCTTCGACGTGCCCGCCATGTTGGCGTGCTTGAATACGTCGCCGCAGCGGTCCACACCCGGACCCTTGCCGTACCACATCGCGAAGACGCCATCGACCTTCGCGTCCTTGTGGAGGTTGAGCTGCTGCGTGCCCCAGATCGACGTCGCGGCGAGGTCCTCGTTCAAGCCCGGGCTGGAACCTGACGTGCGCGCGGTCGAGGAACTTCTTCGCCTTCCACAGCGACTGGTCGAGCGCGCCGAGCGGCGAGCCGCGATAGCCCGACACGAAGCCGGCAGTGTCGAGGCCGGCGAGCGCATCGCGCTGGCGCTGCAGGATCAACAGGCGGACGAATGCTTGCGCGCCGGTCAGGAATACGCGGCCGGATTCGAGCTCGTACTTGTCGTCGAGCTTGACGTCGCGCAACACGGGAAGCACTGCTGCCATCGGGGACACTCCGCAAAAATTGTGTTTTGGGACCGCGCCGCACCTGATAGGTGCCGCAACGCACGCAGCGCGGAGATTGTGTCCCCGGTGCGCGAAGGCGTGCATTCTACGCTGGCGGGACGCTACCGGCAATTTGCGTCCGCTCCCCGACCCGCTTGCATGCGAGCGACCGCCGTCGCCTGCGCGAAATCAGCTCCGACCGGCTGCTAGCCGCGGCATTCCTTGGGCAGGTAGCGCTGCGGGATGTCGACCGGAACGCACAGCCATTGCACGTGGTCCTGCGCGTCGCGCGAGGGCGAGAGCAGGATCGTCTTGCCCGACAGCTTCGGCACGCTGGCCCCGAGCGCGAGCCGCACGCGGCCGGTCACGGGGCTGACGTCCACTTCGTCGATCAGCGTCGCGCCCGATTGCGCGCGCAGCGCGGGATGGTTGGTTTGCCGCGGCAGCAGGCGCGCGCTCGCCCAACTGGCTTCGATATCCCCCTGCAGGCCGGCGCGGCGGCCAACGCCTGCGCGACCTGCGCGCGGATGCCGATGTCCGTATAGGCCGCATGGAATTGCGGGACCAGAATCGCCGCCACAATGACCAGCGCGCCGCCGCCCAAGCCGACGGCAGCCGCGGTCGACGTGGGCGCGTGCGCGGCCGACAAGCTCGCAGGCACGCGTCGCGCCCTTGCTGCCGGTCTCCGCGCCATGGACGAGACCGCGCACCCGCACGTAGAGCAGGGCGTCGGCGCAAAGCGCCGCGATCACCCCCGGCAGTACCCAGACCGCGAGCAGCACCGACGCGACCCAGACGAAATCGACGCGCTCGAAGCGGGATTCGATGGTGGCGAAGGCCAGGGCGCCCGCGATGGGCAGCAGCGCGTAAAGACGAGGCCCGGAACCCACAGCCGGCGGTAGAACGCCCAGACGCCCGGCACGAAGAAAGACGGCCAATGCCAGCCGGGACGCAGGCGACCCGCGCGCTCGAAGCCCAGGAAACGCCGCACGTAGCGATCCGCCTGGGGCCCGATGGCGATGCGAAACAGCACGGCCAAGGCCGGGCGGACGACTTTTTCCGGCGCGTCGCGAAACTCGTCGCCCGGCAGCCTGATCGTCGCGTCGAGCAGCGAGGGGGTGGCCCCATAGGCGGTGTGTTCGGTGGGAGTTCCGCCTTTGGCGCGCGCGTCCCGGTCGTGCAGTCCCCTGAATTCCCTCACGCTTGCCGGTTCCTTGTCGTGCACGCCTTCGTTTTCGCTCGCGCATTCTAGCAATCATTCGCCGTCTTCGCGGCCTCGCGCGTGCATACTTTTGACGCGCTGCCCGCGGAATCGGGATAATGCGGGTCCAGCGCTCACAGAACAGCCACCTTCCGGAGGAAACATCCCATGCGTCGATTGCTCGCGCTCCTTGCCCTGCTGTTCATCGTCGTCGCGCCCGCATCGGGCCAGGCGCCCGAGAAGGCGAAGCTCACGATCGGCGTCGGCGGCAAGCCGCTGTTCTACTACCTGCCGCTGACGATCGCCGAGCGCAACGGCTACTTCAAGGCCGAGGGCCTCGACGTCGAGATCCTCGACTTCCCCGGCGGCGCGCGCGCGCTGCAGGCGCTGATCGGCGGCAGCGTCGACGTCGTGTCGGGCGCCTACGAGCACACGATCACGCAGCAGGCCAAGGGCCAGAACATCGAGGCGCTGGTGCTGCAGGGCAAGTACGCGGGCATCGTGCTCGGCATGACCAAGGACAAGGCCGCCGCCTACAAGTGGCCGGCGGACCTGAAGGGCATGAAGATCGGCGTCACCGCGCCCGGCTCGTCGACCAACATGTTCGTCAACATCCTGCTGGCCAAGGTCGGGCTGAAGCCGGACGCGGTCGCGATCGTCGGCGTAGGCGCGACCGCCGGCGCCGTGGCGATCATGAAGAAGGGCGAGATCGACGCGATCTCCAACCTCGATCCGGTGATTTCGCAGCTCGAGTCCGACGGCACGATCGTCCCGGTGATCGACACCCGCACGGCCAAGGGCATGCAGCGACGTCTACGGCGGCGCCTACGCGGCCGGCTGCATCTACGTGCCGGTCGACTTCGCGAAGAAGTATCCGAACACCGCGCAGGCGGTCGTCAACGCGATGGTGCGCGCGCTGCGCTTCATCCAGACGTCGACCCCCGACCAGATCGTCGACGCGGTGCCGCACGAGTACTACACGGACAAGGCGCTGTACAAGGCGGCGCTGGATAAGAATCTCGACGGCTTCAAGCACGACGGCGTCATCGCGCAGGAGGCGCGCAGAACGTCTATCGCGACCTCAAGACGTTCGATCCCGGCGTGCAGAACGCCACCGTCGACCTCGCGAAGACGTTGAACATGACGTTCCAGCAGAAGGCCGCGCAGAAGTACAAGTGAGGCGACGACCGCGGCGCCGGCCGCCGCCGCGCTGGCGACTCGAAAACAGTCACGTGCACGTTCGCGGCGCGGGCGGCGACGGCCGCTAACGGCGCGGTCCGCGACACGTCGCTCGCCGTCGACGCCGGCGAGTTCGTCTCGGTCGTCGGGCCGACCGGGTGCGGCAAGTCGACGCTGCTGAACGTCGCCGCCGGCTGCTGGCGCCGTCTTCCGGGCGCGCGCTGCGCGTCCACGGCGTGCCGCTGTCCGGCATCAACACGCGCGCCGGCTACATGTTCCAGTCCGACGCGCTGATGCCCTGGCGCAACGCGCTCGACAACGTCACCGCCGGCCTCGAATTCCGCGGCGTCGCGACGACGAGCGCGACGCGCGCGGCGCGCGAGTGGCTCGGCGCGCGTCGGCCTGACCGGCTTCGAGGACCGCTACCCGCACCAGCTGTCCGGCGGCATGCGCAAGCGCGTGGCGCTCGCGCAGATGCTGATCCTCGATCCGGAGCTCCTGCTGATGGACGAGCCGTTCTCCGCGCTCGACATCCAGACGCGGCAGCTGATGGAAAACGAGCTGCTCGAACTGTGGTGCGCCGACCGCAAGTCGGTGCTGTTCATCACGCACGACCTGGAGGAGGCCATCTCGCTGTCGGACCGCGTGATCGTGCTGTCGGCCGGTCCGGAGACGCATCCGATCGGCGAGTTCGCGATCGACCTGCGCGCGTCCGCGCGACGTCGCGGAGATCCGCATGCAGCCGCGACTTCGTCGAGATGCACGAGGCGATCTGGCAGGTGCTCAAATCCGAAGTGCTGAAGGGCTATGCGCAAAGCAAGCAGTGACACGGAGATCAGCGGCGCCACGCTGGCCTCTATGCCACGTGGGCTGCTGGTCGCTGCCGTGTTCGGCGCCTGGTACGTGCTGACCGAGCCGACCGGCGTCGCTCGCGCCGTTTTTCTTCGGCCGGCCGCTCAAGGTGCTGCAGGTCATCTGCGACTGGTTCGTCAGCGGCAAGATCTATCCGCATCTCGCCATCACGCTGTGGCGAGACGCTGCTCGCGTTCGCCGTCGGCAGCGTGCTCGGACTCGTCATCGGCCTGTGGCTCGCGCTGTCGCCGCTGGCGTCGGCGCTCGCCGATCCGTACATCAAGGCGATGAACGCGATGCCGCGCGTGATCCTGGCGCCGATCTTCGCCGTGTGGTTCGGGCTGGGCGATCACGTCGAAGGTCGCGCTGGGCGTGACGCTGGTGTTCTTCATCGTGTTCTTCAACGTCTACCAGGGCGTCAAGGAAGTGAGCCCGGTCGTGCTCGCCAATGCGCGGATGCTGGGCGCGTCGAAGCGGCAGCTGCTGCGCTACATCTACCTGCCGTCGGCGACGTCGTGGGTGTTCTCGAGCCTGCACACCTCGGTGGGCATGGCGTTCGTCGGCGCGGTGGTCGGCGAATACCTGGGCTCCGCCAAGGGCGTGGGCTACCTGATCCTGCAGGCCGAAGGCGTGTTCGACATCAACACGGTGATCGCCGGCATCCTGGTGCTGACCGATGTTCGCGCTGCTGCTCGACTATCATCGTCACGCGGATCGAGGCGCGCCTGCTCGTCTGGCGGCCGAGGACGGCGGAGACCGAGGCGATGTAGAGCAAGTAACGCAAGGGTCAGATTCGCATTTCGCGGGTTTTGCGAAATGCGAGTCTGACCCTGTTGGCGAACTTCCCTTAAAATTGCGCCGGCGCGGCTCGCGCTCCGGGGTCAGACTCGAATTGCGACGGGCATCGTCCCGAATCCGATTTACCCTGCCTGCGCAATTCGAATCTGACCCCTGCCGACCCTTGACGACCCTGACATGACCGACATCCTCCCCGCCATCGAAATCGAGACCGCGCCGAATCCGGATGCGACCGTCATCTGGATGCACGGCCTGGGCGACGACGGCAACGGCTGGTCGCAGGCGGTGGACGCCCTCGGCCTGCCGCCGGCGATGGCGGTGCGCTTCCTCTTTCCGCATGCGCCGATGATGCCGGTGGCGATCAACAACGGCATGCGTGATGCGCGCGTGGTACGACATCCGCGACGCGGAGCTGCATGCGCGCGCCGACCTTCCCGGCGTGCGCCGGTCGCAGGCGCAGGTCGAGGCGCTGATCGCGCGCGAACGGACGCGGGGCATCGCCGCCGCGCGCATCGTGCTCGCCGGCTTCTCCCAGGGCGGCGCCATCGCGCTGTACACCGGCTTGCGACACTCGCGAGCGCCTCGCGGGCATCGTCGCGCTGTCGACGTACCTGATCGACCCGCCGAGCCTCGTCGCCGAGGCCGCGCCGGCCAACCGCGACGTCCCGATCTTCATGGCGCACGGCACGCACGATCCCGTCGTCCGCTTGGCATGGGCCGAGGCCTCGCGCGCGGCGCTCGTGGCTGGCGGCTGGGACGTCGAATGGCACGCCTACAGGATGGAGCATTCCGCCGTCATCGAGGAACTCGCGGCGGCCGGGGAATTCCTGAGGCGCGCGCTGGGGTAGGTGTCAACCGCGGGTTTGCGGAAACCAGCCTCCGACCGCGACGACCTTGACCTCGCGGTGAAGGTTCAATGCGTTGTTTCCATCACGCATGGACCCTGCTCGTTCGTCGCTCTCGCGAAAGCGGGAACCCATCCATTGGTGGCGTCTTGCCAGCGCGCCGCAGAGACGCTGGGTCCCCGCTTTCGCGGGGACGACGGCTGATGAAATGACGCTGCGACAAGGGAACCCAAGACAACGTACCCGCAGTCGGGGGCCGGATCCCGATTCATCTCGCGTGGCGCATACAGAGCGCAACCTACTCGTCATCGCCTCCCGCATCGTCCTTGTCCGCCACCGCGGACGCCGCTCGCGGCCGGATGCCGCGGCGGACGAGGGCATCCCGCAACAGGAATTCGACCTGGGCATTCACGCTGCGCAGGTCTGCCTGCGCGAGCCGCTCCACGTCCGCCCAGAGGGCGGGGTCGACGCGCAACAGGAAGGATTTCTTCGCCGCCATGGGAAGGATTCGTCGCGCCGGCGCGGGTCCTTTAGCGCGTGCGCCGGAAGCGCAGGCGCTGCGCGAGCGCCCAGACGATCACCGCGACCACGAACGCCACGACGAGCGCGATGAACGTGCGTTCGGGCAGCTGCGCCGGCACCGTCGCGTTGGCCTTGATCAGCAGGATGTGCATCGCGACGAAGAACACCAGCAGCATGCAGCCGAGCCAGCAGGCATGCGAGATCATCCGGGCCGGCGCCACCACCAGCAGCAACGCGAACAGCGGGCGCGGGAAGAGGATCA
>CAWGLS010000008.1:0-326376 GCA_963823475.1 uncultured beta proteobacterium | reverse complement strand
TACGCCTTCGAGTAAATCTCCGCACCCTTCTTCACGAACTCCACGGCCTTCGCCTCCATGCCCTTGGCGAGCGCCTCGGACTCGGCGATCCCCTGCTTCGCCGCGTAGTCGCGCACGTCCTGCGTGATCTTCATCGAGCAGAAGTGCGGCCCGCACATCGAGCAGAAGTGCGCCAGCTTGGCGCCATGCTGCGGCAGCGTCTCGTCGTGGAATTCGCGCGCCTTGTCCGGGTCGAGGCCCAGGTTGAACTGGTCCTCCCAGCGGAACTCGAAGCGCGCCTTCGACAGCGCGTTGTCGCGCATCTGCGCGCCGGGGTGACCCTTGGCGAGGTCGGCGGCGTGCGCGGCGAGCTTGTACGCCATGATGCCGTCCTTGACGTCGGCCTTGTTCGGCAGGCCCGAGGTGCTCCTTCGGCGTCACGTAGCAGAGCATCGCGGTGCCGTACCAGCCGATCATCGCGGCGCCGATCGCGCTCGTGATGTGGTCGTAGCCCGGCGCGATGTCGGTGGTCAGCGGTCCGAGCGTGTAGAACGGCGCCTCGCCGCACAGCCGCAGCTGCTCGTCCATGTTGTACTTGATCATGTGCATCGGCACGTGGCCGGGGCCTTCGATCATCACCTGCACGTCGTGCTTCCACGCCACTTGCGTCAATTCGCCGAGGGTGGCGAGCTCGCCCATCTGCGCCTCGTCGTTGGCGTCGTGGATCGATCCGGGACGCAGGCCGTCGCCCAGCGAGAACGCAACGTCGTACGCCTTCATGATCGCGCAGATTTCCTCGAAGCGCGTGTAGAGGAAGCTCTCGCGATGATGCGCGAGGCACCACTTGGCCATGATCGAGCCGCCGCGCGACACGATGCCGGTCATCCGCTTGGCCGTCCACGGGATGTAGCGCAGCAGCACGCCGGCGTGGATCGTGAAATAGTCGACCCCTTGCTCGGCCTGCTCGATCAGCGTGTCGCGGAAGATTTCCCACGTCAGGTCCTCGGCCTTGCCGTCGACCTTTTCCAGCGCCTGGTAGATCGGCACCGTGCCGATCGGCACCGGCGAGTTGCGGACGATCCATTCGCGCGTCTCGTGGATGTTCTTGCCGGTGGACAGGTCCATCACCGTGTCGCCGCCCCAGCGGATCGCCCACGTCATCTTCTCGACCTCCTCGCCGATCGACGACGACACCGCGGAATTGCCGATGTTGGCGTTGATCTTCACGAGGAAGTTGCGGCCGATGATCATCGGCTCGGATTCCGGATGGTTGATGTTGCTGGGGATGATCGCGCGGCCGCGGGCGACCTCGTCGCGGACGAACTCGGGCGTGATCACGGCGGGAATCGCGGCGCCGAAGTTCTGGCCCGGATGCTGGCGGCGGACGCTTTCCGGGAACTGCGCGACGCGCTCGGCCAGTTGATTCTCGCGGATCGCGACGAACTCCATCTCCGGCGTGACGATGCCGCGGCGCGCGTAGTGCATCTGCGTGACGTTGGCACCCGGCTGGGCGACGCGCGGCTTGCGATGCAGGTCGAAGCGCAGGCCGGCCAGCGCCGGGATCCGCGAGCCGCGCCTGGCCGAACGCCGAACGTCGGACCGGGCAGCGCGATCGTGTCGTCGCGTTCGGCGATCCACGCGGCGCGCAGCGGCGCCAATCCCCTGCGGATGTCGATCGCCGTGTCCGGGTCGGTGTACGGCCCCGAGCAATCGTAGACGGCGAGCGGCGGGTTCTTCTCCGCGCCGAACGTGGCGGGCGTGTCGCTCTGCGCGATCTCGCGCATCGGCACGCGCAGGTCGGCGCGGGAGCCCTGCACGTAGATCTTGCGCGACGCCGGCAGCGGTGCAACGGCAGCCGAATCCACCTTCGCGTCACGCGCGAAGAACTGGTCGTTGGCATTCATGGCGTACTCCTCGGGTGAGGACATGCAGCGCGAGGAGCGGAAGGGAGGAGGCGCTTCACGCTTCCCTGCGCCGGCATTATCCGGATCAGGTTCCAAGGGTTTCATCTCACCCGGCCGCCGAACCTGCAAGCGGCGACCAGGACCCCTAGCGTCGAAGGGACGTTACGCCGATTGCGACGCAGGGGCAAGTCGCGTCAGAATCGCGTTGCGATGGCGACCCCTGCCGACGCCTGTCCGAGTTGCCGCGCGGCGGTCCCCGCGGGGGCGCGGTTTTGCCCGCAATGCGGCACGGCATTGCGCGACGGCACCGTCACGGCGGCACCCGAGGCGCCGCCTCCGGAACGGCGGCAGGTCGCCGTGCTCTTCGCGGACCTGTCGGGCTACACGGCGCTGTCAGCTGAGCTCGACCCGGAGGAAGTGCACCGGCTGCTCACCCGCTACTTCGAGCTGGTGGACGGCCTGATCGGCCAATGCGGCGGCGCCATCGACAAGCACATCGGCGACGCGGTGATGGGCGTGTTCGGTGCGCCCGTCGCCTACGGCAACGACACGCAACGCGCGCTGCGCGCGGCGATGGGCATCCACGCGGCGATGGCCGCGCTGTCGGCGGAGTTCGGCCGGCCGCTGGCGGCGCATGTGGGGGTGGCGAGCGGCGAAGTCGTGGCGGCCGCCACGGGAAGCGCCGTGCACCGCCACTACACCGTCACCGGCGACGCGGTGAACCTGGCGCCGCGGCTCGACCGGCGACATCGAATGCGAGGCGCAGGCATTGTCGGGACTCGCCGACGTGCTGTATGCCGACGGCCGCATGGCGTCCGCGTATGCGGCGTTCGAGCGGTGCGTCGCGGTGTGCGACCGCGGCGGCCTGACGCGATTTTCGCTGAACAATCGCTGCATGCTGGCGATCGTCCATACCTACCTCGAGCCCGCCGACGCCGCGTTGCCGGAGCTCGACCGCGTGCGCGCGAAATCGGTTCGCGACGGTGGGTGGTGTTCGACCTCGCGCTGCTCGCGTACGCGTACTGGCACGCCGGACGGCGCCGCGACGCGCGGTTGGCGCTGGACGGGGCGTTCGCGGATGCCGAGGGCGTCGGCCTCCGCTTTGTCGGCGGACTGCTGCTCGGCGTGCGTGCGCTGATGGTCGAGGATGCCGACGATCTCGCGCCGGTGCTGGCGGAAGGCGAGCGGTCGCTGGCGCCCGGCTGTCCCGCGCATAGCCATTTCTGGCTTCGCCGCGAGGCGATCGATGCGGCACTTCGCCATGCCGACTGGGACCTTGCGCTGCGGCAGGTGGCGGCGCTGGAGGCCCTCACGCGGTCCGAGCCGGTGCCGTGGATCGATTTCCAGGTCGCGCGCGGGCGCGTGCTTGCGGCGGCGGGTCGCGGCGCCCCTGATCGCGCCGCGCTGCTCGATTGTCGACGCCGGGGCACGGCGATGCATCTGCCCGGTGCGCTGCCAGCGCTCGATGCGGCGCTGGCCAAACTCGGCTGAATGCCGGCGGCGCGCCGCGAAGGCAATGCCACTGCATTTGCCCGGAAACTCCGCGAAGCATTAGAATCGGGCCGGTCGCGGGTGTAGCTCAATGGTAGAGCAGAAGCTTCCCAAGCTTACGACGAGGGTTCGATTCCCTTCACCCGCTCCAGTGGCCTTGTCCGCCAGACCACGCCAGACCACCTGAGACAAATTATTTCAACGGCTTAGGTTTTTGGAGTTGCCGACCGCATTGTCTCCGATGGTCCCGTTTGGCCCCCCATTCACACGGAAATTCACACGTTTCGGTTCGCTGGTCTCGCGTGTGATTTGCAGGGATTTACCGCGGGCACGATTGCAGTTCCCTCTAGACTCAGTCCCACGACTCAAACAGGCAGCCCGGCTTGGAACGCCGCGACCTGCGCGCGCGCGCCGGCGAAGATAGCGTTAGCCGTTTCGGCCGGAAAGCTCGCGGGCAGCCGACCTTCGACCTTCCGCACTGCGGCGCCAACGCTCTCGACTAACCCGTTAAGCACCCGCCATAGTTCGTCACCGCCGGTTCTTAGGGCAAGCTCATGCCAATGTCGGGTATGAATCTCTGCCAACTTGTAATGCGCATTTTTCGAGCGCACAGCCATCGCCAATCGGGCCTTTTTCCACGGCAACCGGCTTCGCCCATCGCCGATAATTGGCCAAGCTGAGACTACGTCATAGAGCGGGGTCAGACTATATCGGTCCCCCGCCTGCAAGAAGATAGAAAAGTTCTTGGCGTGCCCGTCGGTTGCCGCGAGTATCCAGAACACCAGTTGCGCACTTACAAACGTGCGGCGGTCCATCGCTTGGTTCTCGCTTCCGGCCAGCACCGTGAGGCAATCGGCCATGCCCGGGCCCCCATCGGATTCGTATTTCTCGCTGGAAGGCTTCCCCATCACCTGGCAAAAGTCTTCCTGGGGTAATCGCACAATCCAGGTGCCATCTACACCAAATCGGCGGTCGAATCGCTCGACCGCCAGTGCCTTCTCATCCTCGAAGTAGCAAATTTCCGCCGGGGCAACGGGCATTCCCAATGCATCCAAGAGTTGTGCGCATAGCCATTCGTTCTCCACGGAGTGGGTGAGGTCGAGTCGTCGGCCCCCCACCAAGCCAAGCGGCAGCTTCAGAATGTGGGTCGTGGGAGTTGCGCCAATGGGGCGATGCCACTGTCCAGCTAAACGCAACAACGCGGTCTTTTCCTGCGCGCCAGCGATGGATAGCCGAAAGTTGTCTTCCTCTTGGTCGTGGGCACCTGGACCCTGTTTCGCAGTTACATCGCGCAGAATCCTCGCCACATCGGATTCTTGCAATGTGGTGTATTCCAAGCGGTCCAGACCGACGGGCTTGTCCCCTGCGGGCAGTAGCTGTACTGCGCCAACGCAGTCGCGACCAATGGCCTCGAGGAGCCTGAAGGCCGTGACCGACCCGGTTTTGAATCGGTCGCGCAGGCGCCTTCGAATCGCTTCGCTGTCGGGTAACAGGTTGTCGAAGTAATTCTCAACGCTCGGACCTTCAATCTGGCGTGAGGCGGTGATAGGGAGCGATAGCGAAAGCGCGCGTGCGCGCGGCGAGTTGACCCAATCCCGGTCGTAAATGAACCGGTGGTGCCCGGTGCGTCCTTGCGACCACACGCCGACCAACTCGCCATTCATCCACGCCCAGAGCTCGCGGGTCACCAGTCATCCCCGGTGGATTTGTGCGCGCTTGGGACGTCACCTGAAGGCATTCCGGGCTTATCGGCTTTGCTGGGTGACCGGTCACGAAGCACGACATCGACGCCCAAAGACGATAGGACCTGGAACAATTGGTCGAAACTTACGGCGGTTGGGTCGGCCTCGATTTGGGCAACCCGAGACTGGGTTGCGCCCAGGGCTTGCGCAAGCCGTGCTTGGGTCATGCCCCGTGCTTTGCGCAGGGAGCGCAAGTGCTGCTTTAGCTGGTCTGCGAAATGAATGGGGTAGTCCATGGGCAAACATGATATCACTCAAGAATGATATTGTCAAGATATAATCCCTATGTGATTTTGAGCAATTATAATGAATCTGTAATATGGCGTCGTCAGGTCTGTAACGACGGGGACCCAGGCGAACTATCCAATTCCGTGACCCACCTCGATTAACAACTGGGAGGGAATATTCGATGATTCTTATCGGGTATTGGTCGCGCTGGCGTCTCCTGAGCGCTGTGACTTATCCCAGGAGGCGGGCTCGCTGGGCAAGATGTAGTTGGTGGTCGTCCAATCCAGCGAACGGTGTTTTCTTCTTGAGCAGGGACCTCACGACCGGATTGCCGCTAAGGATGTCAAATGAGATTTGGTCGGAATGGGTCAAGGTCATCCGGCGCGCAGAAGTCCGTTATCGGAGACCGTTTCAACTACGACACACCTATGCCTCAACGTTGATTACCGAAGGCGCCAACCTGAAATGGCTCGCCCGCCAGCTCGGACATGGCGGTGAATCGAAATGATTCGCCGCACGACGTATGCAAGACCAATGACGCGCGCGCAGCTTCGTTACGCCCTTTCGCAGTGCCGAGTTGTCGATGTCATCATCACGGCATTTCGCGCTGACCCGTTGCATCCTCCGTAAATATTGACAGTGGTCAGGGGTCTTGTGACTTAGTGCGATATGAATTTTCGCTACTAGTGACGGAATCCGTCCAACATAGTGACCAGACTCACTGCCTGCAGCTGAACGAGTTCCGGTCGGCAGCCCCTTCTTGGCACTCAGAACTGCAGCAGAGCGTGAGGCGGGCTGGCCTCCCTACGCATTCCTGATCGCCCAATGTTTCGTATACGGCGCTCGGTAAATCACAAGTGCATATGCCAATGCGACTCGGTCACATTGGCATAGATGATGCTTAGCCTTGGGTCAAGTCGCGTCATTCACAAATGAGTATTTCATTGTGAAGAACGTGCGGACTATCAATTTGCAAATCGCAGGCCAAGGACGGGACGCATTTGCCAAGGTCTCCAGGCTTTCTGGCGACGCCATGTTGCAGTTGTTGCGCAAAAGATTACCAATAACTCACCACGCCGCGATTTCACGTGAACTCGACAAGTTTCTGCGCGCCGGCTCGCGGATTTCTTTGCGCCATTCTCTTGGCGGGTGGTGTTACGGGGTTGGTGTCGAATTCGGCGAATGCGGAAGGCCCCGAGGTGGCCTACGCCGGAATTGCGTACTCCGGTGACCACCAAAGTATTCCCACCCGATTCAAGTACACCACCCGTTTCGAAGAGACGTTTCGCAAGAAGGGCGCGTCGGCCAGTGCCACGCTCTACCAGGATGTCTTGCAGCGGCCACCCACTGCACTTTCGCTCGTTCCCCAAATCGCTGAACTGAAAGGGCGTGACCAAGCCGTGGCGGTGGCGCTCGTCCTTAGTTCGGAAACGGTATCGACGGAGAAGTTTGGGAATCTCTACAAGCTTTTCGTGCAGTTGCGGGGACAGGTGCTGTTCTTCGACTTCAAGTCGATGGCTGTCGTGCGTTCGTACCCGCTGAACTTTGCCTACCTGGACGTGCTGAACCACGAAGCTCGGCCTGACGAAATCGACGAGCGGGTCCGGGCCGTTTTCCTGGGTGTTCAGGACAAGCGTGGATTCTTCGCGCGTTTTGCCGAGAAACTGCAAAGCGCAACGCTGCCTTCCGGGCCGCCGCGCTTTCTGCAAATCACCAAAGTGGCCGTGGCTCCAGATGCGCTAGCGCTCATGCCGAAGTCGCTGACGGACCAACCCATGGGTATCGAGACCTGGCTGGCCGATGTCTTTGCCGAAGCCATCTCAAGTCGCACCGGCACGCCGCTGTTGCCTTTCGCCAATGGAGACGCCTACGGCAAGTTGGTCGTGACAGTGGCCGACGGTGCGGTATACGAACTGAAACTACCGAATCCGGATTACGAGCTTGCACTGGACCTAACGGGCCTGAAGAAAGTGAAGTTCGGAGATGTTCCCGCAGGGACGAGTTTCATTTATGGCGCGTTTGCCGGACTCCGTCTGGAGGACCCGTTCCTGCCAAAGGTCTACCTCAATGCGGCATTCAAGAACGGTGAAACCAAGGTAGTCCCCAATAGCCAGCAGACCGTCGATGACTTCCCTGCTTTCCAGGACGCCATTCGCGGCCTGTTCGTCAAATTCTCGGAGACGCTGGCCGGCACCAATACCTCCTGGCTCAAATCCGCCTCGGCCACGGCTGATATCGACAAACAAATGATTGCAACCCGGGAGCTACTCAAGTCATGCCGCTAATCCGACTTGTATTTTTGTCTGTATTGCTTGCGCTTTCGGGCGCAACGCTAGCGCAGGTGCAATCAGCAAAAGGGAAGGCCACGGTGTCCTATGTAGGGCCGGCGGCCAGCGTGGAGGCCAAGACCAAGGCTATGCGCGATGCCCAGGCGAAAGCCATTGAATATTACTACGCGGAGGCCGGTAGCTCAGAGTCTTCCAATTTCGATGTCATCCGCGACCGAGTGTTCGCGAACCCGGACCGCTTCATTTTGGACACCACCATCATCGGCGAAGAGGACCGGCCGGATTTGAGGCAATACACCATCGCCGTGCGCGTCAGTCTCAACGTTGCCAATCTGCGCAACGAGGTCAAGCGCAGCTCGGCGGTTGCCACTGCCACACGCGAGCAAAGGTCGGCTCTGGCCTTCCTGTTCGTTTCACGACAGGTGGAGTCCATCAAGGACTATGACGCGCGCGTCTACAAGCGAGTCGACACTACTTTCAAAGGCGACAAGTCCGCCGCCAATGCCGAGACCGGCGTCGAAGGCGAGTCCATCAAGAAGGGGCAGATCGCCACGAACGCCTCCACGACCAGCAAGAGCTCGGTAGCCGAAAACAAGTCCGCCAGTGTCGAGACCGGGGGCAGTACCACGCGTAAGGCGGCCGATTCTACGTGGCGGCTGATACCCAGCGCCAACCTCGGCGTGGTGTTCAAGACGTCCTTCACTACCGCCGGATTCAAGGTCTATGAGGCGCGAGACGTCGAGCCGGTATCTGGCGGTAACCTCAAGGTGGCCGCCATCGAAAGCGATTACAAGTCGGGTAGCGACCTCCAATCGGCGACCTTAGCGAATGTCGTGGCCGGTATGCGCGCTGCCCAGATTCCGTATGTGGCACTCGGCACGCTCGATGTCGGCCTGGCGGACAAGGACCCGGCGACCGGACTGATGCGCGTCGCCGTGGTCGTGAACGCCGAGGTCAAGGACGTAAGCCAGCGCATTCCGGAAAGTGTAGCCGTCGTGGGTCCGGTCACTTATTCCGGACTGGGGCCAACCGAAGCGGAGGCACAGACGGTGGCGCTCAAGGCGGCAGCAACCAATGCCGCCCGCGAATTGCTGAGCCAGATGACAGACAAGGACATCAAGTGAACAAAAATCTAATGGAGACCAACGTGAAAACAATTCTTTCCGCAGTTGCGATGATAGGGCTAGCACTGGGGTCAGCTGGCGCGATGGCGCAGTTCCCATCGATTCCGGGTATGGGCGGCTCCAAGAACGGTTCCGCACCGGCGGTTAACCAGGATGCGTTGGTGCAAAGCTATGTCGCCGCCAACAAGGATGTATTGAATGCCAACGCCAAGATGGCGGAGGCGTTGGGGCTTAAGGACGCCTCGGTGTCTGCCAAAGCGACGGCAGATGCGCTGGGTGATGGCGCCACGAAGGACAACTTGAGCGCCGCAGACAAGGCCCAATCGGATACCACCGCGGCCATCCAGGCCAAGCTCAAAGACAATCCGACGCTGGATGCGCAGGCAAAAGTCACCTATGGCCAAGGCTTGGCGCTCCTCGGTTCAGGCTTGCTCAAGTACGCCGCCATGAAGCCGCAGGTCACCGGCATCAGCTCGAACCCGATGTCAATGCTCAGTGGTGGCAAGGTCGCCGCCGTGGGCTACATCGCGACCTCGGTACCAACCAATGCGGCTAACCTGTCCTCGGCCCTCAACAACGCCACGTCGTTCGCGAAGAGCCGCGACATTCCGATTCCGGCGGACGCCACCTCGGCACTGGCCGCTATCTAATTCGTTAGACACGGCCTCACACCGTTACTGTGAGGCCGCCCCCTCTTGCCCGCTTGCCGGGGACTTGGGGAACTCCGCAGCCTGAGGAAAGTACCGTGAGCAAATATGCCACTCTTTCAAAAATGTGCATTGGTTTGCTGGCGGCCTTGGTCATCGTCGGTTGCGGTAAGCAGGAAGCGGCGGCGCCCAAGGCTCCCGTGCCCGTTGCTGCGCCCGCACCGACGCCTGCAGCCTCACAGGATGCGGCCGCTTCCGCCGCCGCTCCTATGCCCGATGTTGGCAAGCTTGAGACCGTCGCGGTTTCGGCAGAGGGCTTCGGCGGTACTGCGTCGGAAGCGACTGCGGAAGCGATGAAGTTGGCCATTCTGCAGGTCAATGGTGCGACGATGGATATGAGTTCCGTACAAACGCGCTTTGGCCTGGACGTAACCCTCAATGAGGATTCACTGTCGTTGCGGTCCGTTGGCTTTGCGGAACGCGTGGCGCAGCGCTCGAAGGGCGCCATTACCAATTTCAAAATCGCCAGTCTGGTCGAGCCCAAGCAACCCGGCGAACGCTTTAAGGCGTCGATTGAGGCCAACATCGCCAAATTCGCGCCGCCGGCAGACACCAAGAAAATCAAGATTGTAGTGGCCCCGGTGCGCGCGGCACAGGCCAATTTCGCGATGGGCGATTCGTCCGTTCCTTCAGCACGAGTTGCCGGCGAATTGCGCCAGCGCGTCGTCGACGCACTTACCAATACCGGTCGTTTCACCGTTCTGGACCGTGACCTAGGCGCAGACCTCCAAGGAGAGCTCGACATGATTTCGAGCGGGAAGGCGCCGTCGGCGGAGTTCGGCAAGCTTGGGCAAGCCGTGACTGCCGACGTGATGTGGGTCGGCCGGCTGAATAACTTCGCCTACAACCGCTATGCCCGGAAGCTGCGGACAAGCGACCGCGAACTCGTGAGCTACTCTGGCGGCTGGGCGCTGAACCAGCAAGTCGTCAATGTCGCCACGCGTCAAATCATGGTGTCGAGCCTTCTCCAAGGAGCAGGGCCAACGACGGAGCCCACCACGTTGGGGTCAGGCGTCGATTCGAATGCGGTGGCTCGCGACATGATGGGCGACATGGTGAAGCAGATAGTTTCCACCATTCTGCTACGCACCTTTCCCATTACTGTCATCAGCCGCGAAGGCAACACCGTGGTGTTGAGTCAAGGCGGGCAAGCCGTGCATGAGGGCGCTCGGTACCAAGCTGTAGTCATGGGTGCGGAACTGAAGGACCCGCAGACCGGCCAATCGCTCGGGCGGGTAGAGTCGCCCTGTTGCGAGGTCATCATCGACCGCGTCACGCCGAACGTGTCCTACGGACATCTCGAGTCGGTGAAGGTTTCCCTCGACAACCTGCCGCTTGCCGGCCTCCAGATACGAGAAGAGTCCAAACGGCGGACAGCAGTTCAAGCCGAAGTAGCGCCACCTGCACAAGCCGAATCGGGTCAAATGGCGGCAACTCCCGCTCCGGCCCCAGCGCCGAAAGCGGCGGCACCCCGTGCCAAGGCCGCGTCGACAGAGGAGCCAACCTCAAGCTCGGACGGCAAGGACAAGGATAACAAGTGGTAGAGCGGAATTTGGCAAACCAACTCGGTATCGCAGAGTTCGCACTCGTCCATCGCGGCCACAAGCACGTAGACCGCCACCGCGATCCACACCTGGGACTTGACTGCGTTCTCGGAGGTGCCGAAGAAGCGCTGACGCGCAGATGCTGCTTGATCCAGCGAAAGAACAGTTCCACTTGCCACCGGCTTTTGTAGAGGGCGGCGATGGTGAGCGCGGGCAAGGCGAAGTTGTTGGTCAGAAAGACCAGCGTCTTTGCGGTTTCGGGATCCTTGAAGCGAATGCGACGCAGCCGCTCGGGGTAGCCCTGATGCGAGTAGACCATAGTCAACTCCACCGACTGATCGCAGATCAACCCGGTGCTGCGATCCACGGGCCGGGAGACCAAGCGTTTGAACTTGGAATTGGACTTCGCCCGCGTGACGAAGAAGCTGCCGGCCTGATGCATCTTGTAGAGTCGTTCGAAGTCCAGGTACCCGCGATCCATCACGAAGAAGGCGCCCGGTTCGGGAACGAGCAGATCCAAGACGTTGACGTCGTGGAGCTTGCCGTCGCTGATATGGATGAAGGTGGGAATGGCCCCCCGCAGGTCGAGCAGCGTGTGCGGTTTCACCGCGGCCTTGGTCTGGCGAAACGGGGCCCAGGGAAACAGCGACAGACAAAGGTCGATGGTGGTCGAGTCCAGCGCGTAGACCGTCTCGCTCAGTTCCACGCCGAGCGGCTCGTTGATATACAGGCGCCGGGCGATGCAAATCAATGCTTGGGCGAAATCGAAGTAGATGCGCCAGTCGCGTCCTTCGTTGGCGTCGGCAAGCGCACTGCGACTGACATTGCCACGAATACCCAGGTGATAGAGCTTGGCCGGCTGTGCGCTCAGGCAGGCTTCGATGTCGCGCAGGCTCTCTCGGTACGTAAGCTGGGCGAAGGCCATGCACAGGAACTGATCGAGACAGCTGAAACTGCGGACGTTGAAATCGCCGCGATACTTCGCAACCAACCGGCGAAAGGTGTGCCACGGTGCGAACTCCATCACCTGCGCGAAAACGAGCTTGCCAGCGTACATCGTTACCTCCCCGGAAAATCCGGGAAGGTTGCCCAGAACGACGCACAAGTTTCAAGTCGTCAACACCTTGACATGCCCGGAATTCCGCGCCAGTGCTAGCTTTCAGGCCGATACCCATCGAATCTGTCGGACACTATTGGAGTCACTTATGCGCTACAAGCTGCACGACGCCAGCGGCGCCATCGTGGCATAGCGACCCGTGCTGGCGACGCTCGCCGTTGCGAGCCACCACGCCGATTCGATTGAACTGATCCGTAACTGATTGCGATGTCAGCACTGAACAAGGAAGTCTCATGCTGTTTCCGAAGTACTCCGAATTGCTCGAGCGGCACGGCAATACTTTGGTGTGTACCGATGCCATGGTGGTCGAGCGTGATTCGCGATACGTCACGTATTACACGCCATTCGAGCACGTCGTAACGACAGCGAGGTTGGTCTGGTGGGCGTCACACCCGGCATAACGCAACTGGAAAACAGCTATGCGGCATTGCAATCCGCGCTCAGGGCTGGCGCAACGCCAGAAGAGGCACTCGGAGCAAGCAAGGAAGTCAGCAAGATCGAGCGGCCCGCGAGGGCCGTTTTGTTTCGTGCGACGCGGAACGGCGCGCAGCAGCGCCGATCCCGTGCGCCGCGATGTTCGCCGTCACAGCGCGCGGCGAATCGAACGCACGACGGACTCGGTGAGATCGTCCAGCGCGTCGCAGACGAACGTGGCGCCGAACTCCTCGAGCCATGCCCGCTCCGCGCCGTTGTTCGCGGTGGCGACGATCGCGATGCGCGGATTGAGCTTGCGGGCGGCGATGCAGACGCTCATCTTTTCGGTGAGCGCCGTGCTGGTCACGACGATAGCGCGCGCGTGCTCGATGCCCGCCGCCTTCACCACGTCGGCGCGATTGGCGTTGCCGTAGACGAACGGCACGGCGAGTTCGCGATACTCGTCGAGCACGTCGAGGTCGTCGGCGATCGCGACCACCGGGATGCCTTCCTTGACGCAGCTGGCGATGACGCGTCGCGCCAGGGCGCCGGTGCCGGTGATGACGATGGCCGGCGTCGCGCCGCCCGGCGGCGTCGCGGGGGTCGCCGCGGCTGCCGCCGGCGTCCTGCCCGCGTCGGTGGCCGCGAGGTCCGCGCCTTCGGCCGCGCGCCGTTCGTGGGCGCGCAACGCGCGGAACAGCACCGGATTGAGCGCGATGGTGAAGATCGCCGTCACCACCAGCGCGTCTAAGCCTTCGCGCGGCAGGATCTCGAGCGAGACGCCGAGGGCGGCGAGGATGAACGAGAACTCGCCGATCTGCGCGAGTCCGACGGCGACGGTGGCGGCGGTGCCCTTCGGCTCGCGGATCACCACGACGATCAGCAGCGCGATCAGCGGCTTCGCGACCAGCACGACGGCGAGCGACGCGAGCACCATCAGCGGGTGCGTCAGCACGAACGACGGATTGAACAGCATGCCGACGGAAACGAAGAACAGCGCCGAGAACACGTCGCGGAACGGCGTCATGTAGCTCGCCGCCTGTGGCCCGAAGCGCGACTGGCCGACGACCAGGCCGCCGAAGAACGCGCCGAGCGCGACCGACACCTGGAACACCGACGCCGCCAGGACCGCGATCCCCAGCGCGGCGACGAACACGCCCAGCGTGAACAGTTCCTCCGAGCGGGTGCGCGCGATGCGCTCCATGATCCGCGAGAACACCTGGCTGCCGACGAACCAGACGAGCAGCGCGAAGAGGGCGGCCTTGCCGAGCGCGAGGGCGAGCGGCATGCCGAGCGACGCGATGCCCGTCGTGTCGATCGCCAGCGTCGGCAGGATGACCAGCGCGACGACGGTGAAGATGTCCTCGACGATCAGCCAGCCCACCGCCACGTGGCCCGGGCGCGTCGACAGCCGGTCCTGGTCGATCAGCATCCGCATCAGCACGACGGTGCTGGCGACGGCGAGCGCCATGCCGAACACGATGCCCGCGGCATCGCTCCAGCCGAAGGCGCGCGCGCACGCCCAGCCGGCCACGGTGGCGACCGCGCTTTGCGCGACTGCGCCCGGCACGGCGATCCGCCATACGCGCAGCAATTCCTGCGGATGGAAATGCATGCCGACGCCGAACATCAGCAGGATGACGCCGATCTCCGCCATCTGCGTCGGCCAGGCTCGCGTCGGCGACGAAACCCGGCGTGTGCGGGCCGACCAGGATGCCGGCCAGCATGTAGCCGACCAGCGTCGACAGGCCGAGCCTCTGGGTGATCCAGCCGAACACCAGCGCGGCGGCCAGGCCGCCGGCGAGCGTGGAAATGAGCGGAAATTCGTGCATCGGTCTCCTTGGACGTCGTGGCCATCTGCGCGAAAGCGGGCGCGAGCGGCGCCAACGCGAGTGTAATGGCTCCCGCCGGCGCGTGTTCCGCCCATCGGCAACGCGCCGGCCGCCTTCCGGCCACGCGCATTGATCGGTAAAATGGCCGGACCAGTGCCGGGCGTTCGCGCCCGGCATCTTTTTCGATCGCCGCTAAAACTTGACCGCCGCCGCGTACGACCGTTCCCTGCTCGCCCGCGCGCTGCGCGTTGCGGCGACGCTGCTGCTGGTGCTCGTGCCTGCATTGCACGCGGCGGAGGGCATCGCGCAGGCGGGCGCCACCGCGGTGCCGGGGCTGCGGCTGCCGCGCGACGTGGTGCCGCTGGCCTACGACGCCCGCCTGCGCGTCGACCCCAACGACGATGCGTTCAGCGGGATCATCGACATCACCGTCCGCGTGCTCGAGCCGACCGACATCGTCTGGCTGAACGCGAAGAAGCTCACGATCCAGGACGCGCAGGGTGCGATCCTCGCGGCGCCGGAGGAGACGCTGCCGGCGACGGTGCTGCCCGGCAGCGACGACGTGATCGGCCTGCAGTTCGGGCGGGTGCTGGCGGCCGGCGAGGTGCGACTGACGGTGCGCTATACGGGCTCGATCCAGCGCACCAGCGGCGTCGGCCTCTTCCGGCAGCAGGAAGCCGGCCGCTGGTATGCGGTCACGCAGTTCGAGCCGCTCGACGCGCGACGCGTCTTTCCGTCGTTCGACGAACCCGACCGCAAGGCGACGTGGAAGCTGACGCTCACCGTGCCCGCCGCGATGCGCGCGTTCGCCAACATGCCCGTCGAGGCGGAGCGGGCCGCGGAGCAGGGCTGGCGCGAGGTGAGCTTCCAGCGCTCGCCGCTGTTGCCGTCGTATCTGGTGGCGTTCGCCGTGGGCGAGTTCGACGTCCGCGACGGCGGTCGCGCGGGCGTCAACAACACGCCGATCTCGATCATCACGCCGAAGGGTCGCGCCGCCGAGGCCGCGTATGCCGCCGCGCATACGGGCACCATCCTCGCGGCGACGGAGCGCTACTTCGGGCGCCCGTATCCGTTTCCCAAGCTCGATCTGCTGGCGTACCCGGCGGCGACGTTCGGCGGCGCGATGGAGAACGCGGGCCTCGTCACGTACACGGCGCGCAACCTGCTCGCGCGGCCGGAGGAAATGTCGCCGCTGTTCGAGCAGCGGTTCATGGGGATCACCGCGCACGAGATCGCCCACATGTGGTTCGGCGACTACGTGACGATGGCGTGGTGGAACGACCTGTGGCTGAACGAGTCGTTCGCGTCGTGGATGGCCAGCACGATCACGAACGAGCTGCGTCCCGACTGGTCGCGCGACGGCTGGCGCTCGCGCCAGCGCAGCCGCGCGATGGAGCTCGACCGCCTGGTGTCGGCGCGCCGCATCCGGCAGCCGGTCACCGAGTACGGCGAAGTGCGCGCGGCGTTCGACGGCATCACGTACGCGAAGGGCGAGACGATCCTGACGATGTTCGAGCAGTGGCTCGGTCCCGAAAAATTCCGCGAAGGCGTCCGCCGGTACGTCGGCAAGCACGCCTGGGGCAATGCGACCGCCGAGGATTTCTTCACGGCGCTGGCGCGCGACCGACGATGCGCTGGTGCCGGCGCTGCGCGGCTTCGTCGAGCGTCCCGGCGTGCCGCTGCTCGACGTGGCGCTCGAATGCTCGGGACCGCCGGCGTTGAAGCTCGCGCAACAGCGATTCCTGCCGGTGGGTACGCCGCCGCCGACGGGCGCGAAGTGGGCGTTTCCGGCGTGCTTCGAGTTCGGTGACGCGAAGCGCGGCCGCCAGGTGTGCGCGCTGGTGAACGAAACAACGCAGGTCGTGCCGTTGCCCTCGGCCGCCTGCCCGCAATGGGTCGTCGCCAACCGCGGCGGCTTAGGCTACTACCTGCCGCGCCTGACGCCCGCGCTCTACGCGGCGCTGCCGCAGGCGGACCGCGTGCTGGCACCCGCCGATTACGCGGGGCTGCTCGGCGATCTCGAGATGCTGTCGGGCAACGGGGCGCTCGGCTTCGAGAACGCGCTGCCGATCGCCGCGCGGCAGGCGATGAATGTCGATGCGCTGGCCGCGCGGCGCGCCTACGAGCTTGCCGGCAGCGTGCCGACGGCGATGGTCGACGCGGCGAACGGCCCCCGGTATGCCGCCTGGCTCCGCAATCACTTCGGCGATCGTGCCCGCGCGCTCGGCTGGCTCGCGCGCAAGGGCGAGTCGCCCGACGTGCTGCGATTGCGCGAGACGGCCGTGGCGCTGGTGGCCGATCGGGGTCAGGACACGGCGCTCGCGCGCAAGGCGCAGCAGCTTGGGCAGCGCTGGCTGACGCATCGCAGCGCGATTCCGCGGGAATCGCTGAAGCTCGTGCTGGTCGGCGCGGCACGCAGCGGTGGCAAGGACGCGCCGCGGCTGTTCGATGCGCTGCTGCTGCTGGTGAAGAGCAGCAAGGACGGCAACGAGCGCCGCGACGTGTACGCCGCGCTGGCCGCGTTTCGCGACCCGGCGCTCTTGACGCGGGCGCTGGCGATCATCAACGATCCGCAGGTCCCGGTCCGCGAATCCATCGAGCTGCTGGAGGAGGCGTTCGCGGATCCGGTGACGCGGCCGACGGCGCTCGCGTGGTTTGCCGTGAACGCGACCGCCATCGCCGCCGCGACGCCTCCCGAAATGCATGCCGCGTTCCCGTACCTGGCGAGCGACGTGTGCACGGGCGCCGAGCGCGCGCAGTTCGTCGCCGCGTTCGAGGCGCTCTCGACGCAGCGCGAAGGCGGCGCGCGCACGTACCGCGAATCGCTCGAGAAGATCGACGGCTGCCTGGCGCTTCGCCGCGCGCGCCAGGCGTCGCTCAATGCCTACCTGGGGGCGCTCAAGTGACGAGCCCGCACGTGCACATTCCGCCGTCGGCGGTGCTGATGATCGCGGGCGCGGTCGCCTGCTTCTCGGTGTCCGACTCCATCATCAAGGCGCTGGCGTCGCGGCATCCGGTCCCGCTGCTGGTGTGGGCGCGCTGGAGTTTCCAGGTGCTGGCGATGCTGATCTGGCTGGCGCCGATCATGGGCACGCGCATGGTGCATACGCGGCAGCTGCCGATGCAGCTCGCCCGCGGCATGCTGCTGATCGGCTCGTCGCTGTGCTTCATGTCGGCGCTGAAATACATGCCGCTGGCCGAGGCCACGGCGCTCAACTACATGACGCCGACGCTGGTGATCGTGCTCGCGATCGTGTTCCTGCGCGAGCGGCTGACGTGGCCGCGCATCGCGTTCGTCGTCGCGGGCGTGGCCGGCATGCTGATGATCGTGCAGCCCGGCGCGGAGACTTTCCGCGGCGCGTCGCTGCTCGCGCTCGCGTCGGCAGCCTGCTACTCGGTCTACCAGATCACGACGCGGATGCTGGCCGGCGAGGACCCGCGCGTGACGCTGTTCTATCCGGCGCTGGTCGGCGCCGGCCTCATGACGGTGGTCTGGCCCTGGTTCGGATCGCGGATCGACGTGCCGTGGACCGACGTCGCGCTGATGGCGGCGATCGGCGTGCTCGGAACCATCGGTCATTTCCTCTTCATCCTCGCGTTCCAGCGCGCGCCCGCGTCCGCGCTGACGCCGTTCACCTACATCCATCTCGTGTTCGTGACGCTGATCGGCTGGGTCGCCTTCGGCGATCTCCCGGGAGCGCTGACGTTCGCCGGCATGGCGCTCATCGCCGGCAGCGGATTGCTGTTGACCTGGCACGAACGCCGGCGCGCGCTCATCGCGGCGCCGGAGCCGACCGCCGTCGACTGATTCACCCACAACACCATCACTTCACCGGAGGATACCAATGAGCAAGGCCCGCATCGGATTCGTCGGCATCGGCCTCATGGGCCACGGCATCGCCAAGAACCTCGTCGCCAAGGGCCATCCGCTGACGGTGCGCGTCAACCGCAACCGCAAGCCGCTCGAGGATCTGCTGGCGGCGGGGGCCAAGGAAGTGGCGACCAACGCGGATGTCGCCCGCGACGCCGACATCGTGTTCCTCTGCGTCACCGGTGCCCCGCAGGTCGAGGAGATCATCAACGGCAAGGACGGCATCGCGTCCGTCGCGCGGTCCGGGCTCATCGTCGTCGACACGTCGACGAGCGAGCCCGCCACGACCGCGAAAATGCGCGAGGAACTGGCGGCGAAGGGCGTGCGTTTCGTCGACGCGCCGCTCGCGCGCACGCCGGTGGAGGCCGAGCTCGGCAAGCTCAACATCATGGTCGGCGCCGACGATGCGACGTTCGCGGAATTGAAGCCCGTGCTGGGCGCGTTCTGCGAGAACATCATCCACGCGGGTCCGGCCGGCCACGGCATTATCCTGAAGCTCATCAACAATTTCATCGCGCAGGCGATCGCCACCGCGACGGCGGAGGCGCTGGCGGCGGCGGCGAAATCCGGGCTGTCGATCAGGAAGCTGCACGAGGTCATCTCGGCGGGCGCCGTCAACTCCGGCATCTTCCAGATGATGGTCGGCAAGATGCTCGAGAACAACGGCGACCTGACCGGGCTCAAGTTCACGCTCGTCAACGCGATGAAGGACCTGCGCTACTACACGCACTTCGCCGAATCATTGCCGGTGTCGGCGATCGTCGGCGAGGCGGTGCACCAGAGCCTCGTCAACGCGAACCTCATGGGCTTCGGCGACAAGTACGTCGCGTCGCTGATCGAGGCGCAGGAAAAGCTGAACAACGTCAAGATCGTGCCGCGGGCGTGACGCGGGATTCGCTCGGGCTATAGTCGTGCGCCCTCACCCCGGCCCTCTCCCGCGGGCGGGAGAGGGAGCAGGCCGGCGGGCCGGGCGCAGCGCGTGAAGCGGGATTCGCGCGGGGCTGTGGTCACGCGCCCTCACCCCGGCCCTCTCCCGCGGGCGGGAGAGGGAGCAAGTCGGCCCCCGCGGACGGTAGAGTTGCGCTCCCTCGCCCCGCGCCAGCGGGGAGAGGGTTGGGGTGAGGGGCCAGCACGCACTTCGTAACAGGAGGATCACGTGAAACTGCTCGTCCTCGGCGGCACCCGGTTCCTGGGCCGCCACCTGGTCGACGCTGCGCTCGCGCGCGGCGATACCGTCACCGTCTTCACGCGCGGCAAGCAGCCGAACCACTGGGGCGACGCCGTCACCGCGCTGACCGGCAACCGCGACCCGGCGGTGGCGCCGGGATTGTCGGCGCTGGCGGACGGTCGTTGGGACGCGGTGATCGACACGTCCGGCTATGTGCCGCGGATCGTCCGCGCGTCGGCGGAACTGCTGGCGCCGCGCGTTTCGCGCTACCTGTTCGTATCGTCGATCTCGGTATTCACCGACGCCAGCACGCCCGGCCTCGACGAGCGTTCCCCGGTCGGCGTGCTGACGGACCCGGCGACGGAGGAGATCGGCAAGCACTACGGGCCGCTGAAGGCGGCGTGCGAGGCGCTGGTGACGGCAATCTACGGGGCACGCGCGCTGAACGTGCGACCGGGGCTGATCGTCGGGCCGCACGATCCGACCGACCGCTTCGGCTACTGGGTGGCGCGCTTCGTCCAGCCGGCGCTGCTGGGAGCGCGCGGCCGGCGACGCCGTCGTGCCGTTGCCGAAGACGCGGCCGCTGCAGTTCATCGACGTGCGCGACCTCGCCACTTTCATGCTCGACCTGCTGGCGACGGGCGCGGGCGGCACGTTCAACGCGACGAGCCCCGCGCGGCAGTGGACGTTCGAGAGCCTCGTGGATGCGCTCGCCGCCGCCGGCGGTCGCGGCGCGCCACGACCCGCATGGACGGAAGAGTCGGCGCTGCTCGAGCACAAGGTGGCGCCGTGGATGGGGCTGCCGTTGTGGATTCCCTCGTCGTTCGCCGACGAGGCGGGGTTCATGGAAATCGACTGCGCGAAGGCGCAGCGCGCCGGGCTTTCGACGCGGCCGCTGGCGACGACGATCGCGGACACCGCGGCGTTCCTCGCGCAGCGCGACAACGCCGGCGCGTGGAAGGACGTCATGCCGGCGGACGCCGAGCATGCGATCCTTGCGGGACCGCCTCTCCCCTGACGCCCGCGGAATCGATGCCTTCGATTCGCCGCAGGGCGACGCCACCATGACCCCCGAAGATCAGGAACGCTACCTCGAGTTCGCCTGGCAAACGGCCGTCGCCGCCGGAAGCGCGATCCTGCCGCATTTCCGCGCGATCATCCCGGTGGAGGACAAGCGCAATTTCATGGGGTACGACCCCGTCACCGTCGCCGACCATGCGGCGGAGGATTCGATCCGCACGGCCATCAAGCGCCGGTATCCGGAGCACGGCATCCACGGCGAAGAGCATGGCCGCGAGGCCGGGACGTCGCCGCTGACGTGGGTGATCGACCCCATCGACGGCACCAAGAGCTTCATCCTCG
The DNA here is from genome assembly GCA_963823475.1 of uncultured beta proteobacterium. GTDB lineage: Bacteria > Pseudomonadota > Gammaproteobacteria > Burkholderiales > Casimicrobiaceae > VBCG01. The sequence goes on along the minus strand of CAWGLS010000008.1, from coordinate 305,605 downwards.
GGCAGTTGCACTGGGCGACGTTGATCGCGCTGCACGACGGCGCGGCGCCGGTGGCCGGTGTCGTCCATCAGCCGTTCGTCGGGGAGTCGTTTCTTGGCACGGCCGGCGGCATCGCGCAATGGCGGCGCGGCGACGAGCGGCGCACGCTGCGCACCCGGCCCTGCGCGCGGGTCGAGGATGCGATCATGGTGACGACGGACCCGCGGCAGTTCGTGGCGCCGGCCGAGCAGGCGGCGCTGGCGACGGTCACCGGAAGCGCGCGGTTCCTGCGTTACGGCGGCGACTGTTACTGCTACACGCAGCTCGCGATGGGTTTCGTCGACGTCGTCATCGAAAACGGCCTGCAACCGTACGACGTGCAGGCATTGATGCCGATCATCGTCGCGGCCGGCGGCGCGATCACCAACTGGTCCGGCGGACCCTGCGACCAGGGCGGCTCGGTGCTCGCGTCGGGCGACCCCCGCCTGCATGAGCAGCTGCTGCGGCGGCTCGGGGGCTGATCCCTTGATCGCGGGAAACGCCTTTTTTTGGGGCGTCCCCGGCGCCGGGTGTCTCGGCGCTCCGATTTGCACGGTCGTCCAACCTTTTTTGCGGCGCGGTGTCCTACAAGCTTGTAAAAGAGGGCGGCGGGACGCACATCCCTGATTCCCGGGCCCGAAGTTGGTGCGCGAAACGCGCTGCCGTGGTACATTTGGCGGTGCAACATGACAGGCGAATGTCAGTGCTCACTCCTCTTGGATTCTCGCTCCTGCGCCAGCTTGCTGACGGCGCCTTCCACTCCGGCGAAGACTTGGCCGCCACGGTGGGGTTGACGCGTGCCCGTGTCTCGCAGCTTTTGAAGCAGGCCGAGACGGCGGGTCTTTCGCTGGAACGCGTGCGCGGACTGGGTTACCGGCTGACGGCGGCGCCGGATTTCCTGGACGCCGACGCGGTGCGCCGCGCGCTGCGGGACTTGGCCGCCAAGGGCGCCGTGTACCCGCCGCTCGAAATCGAAGTCGTCGACCAGATCGGCTCGACGTCGACCGAGCTGCTGCGCCGCGCGCAGCGGCGCGACATCCACGGCTGCGTGCTGGCCGCCGAATGGCAAAGCGCCGGCCGCGGCCGCCGCGGCAAGACCTGGACGGCGGTGGCAGGCGGTAGCCTGACGTTCTCGCTGGGCTGGCGCTACGAGCAGGGCGCGGGATTTCTGGCCGGGCTGTCGCTGGCCGTCGGCGTGGCCGTCGTGCGCGCGCTCGAGAACGAGGGCCTCCCCGGCGTCGAACTGAAGTGGCCGAACGACCTCGTCTACAAGCACCTGAAGGTGGGCGGCATCCTGGTCGAACTGAACGGCGACGCGCTGGGACCCTCGACGGTCGTCGTTGGTGTGGGCGTCAACGTTCGCCTGCCGGCGGAGATCCGCCGCAACATCGAACAGCCGGTGAGCGACCTGACGACGGTCGCCGGCCGCGGCGCCGGCCCCATCGACCGCAATCACCTGCTCGCGCGCCTGGCCTCCGAACTGGCGACGACGCTCGACGCGTACTCGCGCGCCGGTTTTCCCGCGTTCGCGGCCGAATGGCAGCGCCGCCATGCCTACCAGGGCAAGCCGGTGAAGCTGCTGCTGCCGGACGGCGCGAGCGTCAAGGGCACCGTGGCCGGCGTCGACAGCACGGGCGCACTCGTGCTGGCCGACGGTCCGCGGCGCGCCCGCTTCCTCTCCGGCGAAATCTCGCTGCGCCGCGTCTAGGCGGCTTGGTTCGTTAGGGGTCGGTTCGTTAGGGGTCAGAGCTGTAAACATCGGTTCGTTAGGGGTCAGAGCTGTAAACATCGGTTCGTTAGGGGTCAGAGCTGTAAACATCGGCCGCCGACGCGCGCCAGGCGACTGCGCTGTCGGCGGCCGATGTTTACAGCTCTGACCCCTAACGAGCTCTGACCCCTAACGACGACCCTAACAGCGCACGGGCCGCCGCACCTTACCCGCTCGCCGGAGGTCGTGGATAATCCGATTCTGAAAGAATGGGAAGAATGAGGGTCATTCTTTCCTCATTCGTTCAATTCCCGGCCACCATGCGCATCGTCATCATCCTGCTGCTGTTCGCCAACCTGACGCTATACGCGTACACGCGGCTGGACCACGGCAGCGGTGAAGCGGTCCTGCTGCAGGATCAGGTGCAGCCGGACAAGATCAAGTTGCTGACGCCGCAGGAGGTCGCCGCGCTGGGGCCGGCCAAAGTCGCCGCGCTCGCCGATGTCTGTGTCGAGTGGGGCCCGTTCTCCGAAGCCGACCGGACGCGCGCGCTCGCCGAACTCGAGCCGCTGGCGCTCGGCCGCCTGCTGTCGCAGAAGCGCGTCGAGTTCGACAGCGGCTTCTGGGTCAACATGAGCCCGTTCGCGACACGGGCCGCCGCCGAGACGCGGATCGCCGACCTGCGCCGCCAGAACGTGAAGGACCTCGCGGTCGCCGACGCCGGCAAGGGCCAGTTCGCGGTGTCGTTCGGCGTGTTCCGCACCGAAGTCGCGGCAGTGGCCTATGCGGAGGAACTCGCGCGGCTCGGCGTGAAGCTCGCCAAGGTGCAGCCGCGCGAGCAGCCGATCGCGCAGACCTTGCTCGTCGTCCGCGACCCGCAGCAGCCGGTGGTGGCGCGGATCAAGGATCTGCAGGCGCAGTACCCGGGCAGCGAAATCAGGATCACCGCCTGCGAGCGTCCGGCTTGACGACGGTCCCGATCAGGCAGGCGGCGACGCCCGCCGATTACGCGCAAGCGCGCGCGTTGTTCGAGGAGTATGCGGCCTGGCTCGGCGTCGACCTGTGCTTCCAGGGCTTCGCCGAGGAACTCGCGACGCTGCCGGGCGCGTACGCGCCGCCCCGCGGCGGGCTGCTGTTGGCGGGCCCCCCCGGAGGCGAGGTCGGCTGCGTGGCGTTGCGCCCGCTGGCGGACGCCTTGGCGGCGGAGGGCACCGTCGGCGAAGTGAAGCGGCTGTACGTGCGGCCGCAGACGCGCGGCAGCGGACTCGGCGAGGCGCTGGTGACGGCGTTGCTGCGCGACGCCCGGGAAATCGGCTACCGCGAATTGAAGCTCGACACGCTGGCGTCGATGAACGATGCCCTTCGCCTGTACAGCCGGCTGGGCTTCGCCGAGTGTTCGCCGTACTATTACAACCCGTTGAGGGGCGTCGTTTACATGTCGCAGGCGCTGTAGCGCGCATATACATGGCCCGCATCTTCCTGACCCCTGCCGAGTCCGACGCGATCGCCGCGCGCGTGGCGGCGTTCGAGCACGAGCGCGGCGTCGAGATCGTGACGCTCGTCGTCGGCAAGTCGGACGTGTATCCCGAGACCGTATGGAAGGCCTTCGCGCTCGGCGCCGTGCTGACGGCGCTGGTCGTGACGGTCGGCGACATCCTGCGGCCGGACTGGACGACCGCCGGAGCGGCGTTATTGGCGGTGCTGGCCACGCTGGGTTTCGGGGCGATTTGCGCGCTCGCCAGCGTGTACGTGCCGGCGTTCGCGCGCTTGTTCCTGCGCGAATCCCGGGCGACGCTGGAAGTGGGCCAGTACGCGCGCGTGCAGTTCCTCGAGCGCCAGCTGTTCGCCACGCCGCAGCGCACGGCGATACTGATGGTCGTCAGCCTGCTCGAGCGCCGCGTCGTCGTGCTGGCCGACACCGGCCTGCGGTCGCAGGTCGGCACCGCCGAATGGGATGCGGTGATCGCGCGGATGACGCCGCGCCTGGCCGCCGGCGAGACAGGCGCGGCGGTGCTGGCGGGGCTCGACGCCACCAGCGAGTTGCTCGCGGGCAAGGGCATCACGCGTGGCAGCGGCAACGTCTTCGCCGACCCACCGCTGGAGGAGCCGGGGCCATGATCGTTCGCGTCCTCGCCTGGTGGATGGCGGCGGCGTTCGCCGCGAGCGCATGGGCGACCGACGTGCCGTACCTGTCCGGCCGGGTCGTCGACAACGCCGAGATCCTGTCGCCGGCGGCGCGCGAGCGCCTGACGACGATGCTGAAGGACCACGAGCAGAAGACCACCAATCAAGTGGTGGTGCTGACGGTACCGACGACCGGCGACGACAGCATCGAGGAATACGCGAACAACGTGTTCAAGGAATGGCAGCTCGGCCAGAAGGGCAAGGACAACGGCGTGCTGATCGTCGTCGCGCCGAAGGACCGCAAGATGCGCATCGAGGTCGGCTACGGCCTCGAGGGCACGCTGACCGATGCGCAGGCTAGCCGCATCATCCGCAACGACCTGACGCCCAAGTTCAAGTCCAACGACTTCGACGGTGGCATCGAGGATGGCGCCCGCGCCGTCGTCGCGCGGCTCGAAGGCGGCGCGGAGCCCGCCGCCGAGCCGGCGTCGAACGCGGACGCGGGCGGTTCGAAAAATCTCTTCGACATCGGCATCGACGATCCCGAGCTGCCGCCGTGGCCGATGCGCATCCTGCTCGGCGCGTTCATCTTCGGCATCATCGGTCTCTTCACGATCATCGGCATCATGACGCCGGGCGTGGGCTGGTTCCTGTATCTGTTCCTGATTCCGTTCTGGGCAATGTTTCCCATCATCATCGTCGGCGTCAAAGGCGCGCTGATGCTGTTGACGATCTATGTCGTCGGGTATCCGATCGCCAAGCTGATCATCAGCCGCACGAGCTGGTACGACAAGGCGAAGAAGGACTTGAAGTCCAAGGGAGCGGCGACGATCGGCGGCTTCACGATGACCTCGGGCAGCAGTTCGTCGGGCTGGTCGTCCGGCAGCTCGTCGTCGGGCGGCGGCTTCTCCGGCGGCGGCGGCAGCTCGGGAGGCGGCGGCAGTTCGGGGAGCTGGTAGCACTGGGGCTTAGGGGTCAGAGCGTTCAGGGCGTTAGGGGTCAGAGCGTTAGGGGTCAGAGCCGACTCGGCTCTCGCGACCCCAAGCCCAGAGCGCTCGCTAGCCCCAACGCTCTGACCCCTGAGCCCCTAACGCTCTGACCCCTAAGCCCCTACCTACGCTCTGACCCCTAAGCCCGCGCCATCACCGCAAACGCTTCGCCCTCGTCGACCACCGCGCCCGACGGCCCGGTCGTCACGTCGCGAAAGCCCGCCGCGCGGACGAGAGCCGCGATCTCCGCGGGCGCGTACCACGTGGCTTGCACGGTTTCGTGTTCCTCCGCGAGCCGCTGCGCGCCGCGGCGGTGCGCGTAGCGGTTGGCGGCGCGCGAGAGCTGCGCCTCCGCCGTCCAGACCGTTTCCGAGCGCAGCGCGATCTGCGATCCGTCGGCCAGCTTGACGGTTTGCACTTCGATGAGCGGCGCGCCCAGCCGCTGCACGGCGGCCGCCGGCACCCGGCAATCGACGACGAGAATCCCCGGATCGACGAGATGCGCGCGCACGCGTTCGAGCGCGGCGGCGGCGGCGACGGGATCGGTGATCAACTGGAACGCTCCGCCGGCGATGAAGGCGCAGCCGTAGCGGAACGGCAGGTTCATCTGCGCGACGTCCTGCCGGAACACCGGTGCGGCGGCGCCCGCGGCGGCCAGCTTTTCTTCGCAGCGCGCGAGCATGGCGGCCGAGGCATCGACGCCGTGGATCTTGCGGGGGAGTTCGGCGAGCGGCACCAGCACGCGGCCCGCGCCGCACATCACGTCGAGGATCAGTCCCGCATCGGAAGGCAGCCGCTGCGCGTACCACGCGAGCTCCGCGTCCGGCGCGCGCGGCTGCCCCGCGTCGCGGAACAGCGTGCTGAGCGGGCCGAAGGCCGGCACATCAGGCTACAGCTGTTCCCACGGCAGGCCTTCCATGCGCCAGCCGGACCTGGTGCCGCGATGATGCCGGTCGTCGAGCGGGCCTTCGAAGCCGTCGACGACGTTGTAGACCTCGGTGAAGCCGGCCTTCTCGAGTGCCAGCCCCGCGTCGACGGAGCGGTGGCCGCTGCGGCAGATCAGGACGACCGGCCGGCTCATGCTGGCGATCTTCTTCACCTGCCCGACGAAGTGCGGATTGATGTCCCAATCGGGGCCGTCGTTCCACGCGACGTGCTGGGCGCCCACCGGATGCCCGACGAAAAAGTATTCCATCTCGCTGCGGCAATCGACGAACACCGCTTGCGGGTTGCCCTGCAGGAGATCCTGCGCGTCCCTGGGTTTTAGATGTTTCATGATGGAATAGATTAGCATGCGCGCCGCGCGCTGCCATAGTCCGGCGCCGTCGCTGCGGCGCTCCCGCGACGCGCGGCCGGGCGGAAACATTCTGCTAAAATTCAATGCCTTGCCCCCGCTGCCGTCCCCCTATCCCGCCATGCAACCCGATCGCACCAATGTCCTCAAGCGCCTGCTGCGCGAACGCATCCTGATCATCGATGGCGCGATGGGCACGATGATCCAGCAGCACAGGTTTTCGGAGTCCGATTTCCGCGGCGGCTTCCACGACCACACGCATGACGTGAAGGGCGACAACGACCTGCTCGTCCTCACGCAGCCGGAGGTCGTCCGCGCGATCCACGACGAGTATCTCGCCGCCGGCGCCGACATCATCGAGACCAACACCTTCAGCGCGACGGCCATCGCGCAGGCGGACTACGGCATGCAGGGCCACGTGTTCGACATCAATTTCGCCGCCGCGCGCATCGCGCGCGAATGCTGCGACGCGTGGACGGCGCGCACGCCCGACAAGCCGCGCTTCGTCGCCGGCGCGATGGGACCCGACGAATCGCACGGCGTCGATCTCGCCCGACGTCAACGATCCGGGCGCGCGCAACGTCACGTTCGACGAGCTGGTCGCGACCTACGACGAGGCGGTCCGGGGCTTGGCCGAAGGCGGCGCCGACCTGATCCTCGTGGAAACGATCTTCGACACGCTGAACGCGAAGGCGGCGCTGTTCGCGATCGAGTCGTACTTCGAGCGCGTCGGACAGCGGCTGCCGATCATCGTCTCCGGCACGATCACCGACGCGTCGGGCCGCACGCTGTCGGGCCAGACGCCGGAGGCGTTCTGGAACGCCGTGCGCCACGTGAAGCCGCTGGCGGTGGGCCTGAACTGCGCGCTCGGCGCGGCGCTGATGCGGCCGTACATCGAGGAGATCGCGCGCGTCGCCGATACGTTCGTGTCGTGCTATCCCAACGCCGGCCTGCCCAACCCGATGTCCGATACCGGTTACGACGAGACGCCGGCGCAGACGTCGCGCCTGTTGTCCGACTTCGCGCGCAGCGGTTTCGTCAACATCGTCGGCGGCTGCTGCGGCACCACGCCCGCGCATATCCGCGCGATCGCGGACGCCGTCCGATCGTTGCCGCCGCGCGCGCTGCCGCGGGAAGAAGCCTCGGAGGCGACGCTGTAGCAACATCCCTCTCCCCGCGCGCGGGGAGAGGGTTGGGGTGAGGGGCGGTCGGTGTTGCCAACTCCGCCTCCCTCACCCTGACCCTCTCCCGCCCGCGGGAGAGGGAACGTGATCGCCCGCACCGTCGACACTATGTCCCTTGCCATGCGCCTGTCCGGCCTCGAGCCGCTGCTGATCACTCCCGAGTCGCTGTTCGTCAACGTCGGCGAGCGCACGAACGTCACCGGCTCGCGCGCGTTCGCCAAGCTGATCCTGAACGGCGATTTCGCCGGCGCCGTCGAGGTCGCGCGGCAGCAGGTGGCAAGCGGCGCGCAGATCATCGACGTCAACATGGACGAGGCGATGCTCGATTCGAAGGCGGCGATGGTGCGCTTCCTGAATCTCATCGCCTCCGAGCCCGACATTGCGCGCGTGCCGGTGATGATCGACTCGTCGAAGTGGGAGGTGATCGAGGCCGGGTTGAAGTGCGTGCAGGGCAAGCCGATCGTCAACTCGATCTCGATGAAGGAAGGCGAGGAGGCGTTCCTGCGCCAGGCGCGGTTGGTGCGCCGCTACGGCGCGGCGGTGATCGTCATGGCGTTCGACGAAAAGGGCCAGGCCGACACGTTCGAGCGCAAGACGTCGATCTGCCGCCGCTCGTACGACCTGCTGGTCGACCGCGTGGGCTTCCCGCCCGAGGACATCGTGTTCGACCCCAACGTGTTCGCGATCGCGACGGGCATCGACGAGCACAACAACTACGCGGTCGACTTCATCAACGCGACGCGCTGGATCCGCGAGCACCTGCCGCACGCCAAGGTCTCCGGCGGCATCAGCAATGTCAGCTTCTCTTTCCGCGGCAACGATCCGGTGCGCGAGGCGATCCACACGGTGTTCCTGTACCACGCGATCCGCGCCGGGCTCACGATGGGCATCGTCAACGCGGGGCAGCTGGGCGTCTACGACGAGCTCGACCCCGAACTGCGCGAGCGCGTCGAGGACGTCGTGCTGAACCGGCGCCCGGACGCGACGGAGCGCCTGGTCACGTTCGCCGAGACGGTGAAGGCGCAGGGCAGGACGGTGGTCGAGGACCTCGCGTGGCGCGCCGGGCCCGTCGAGGCGCGGCTGTCGCACGCGCTGGTCAAGGGCATCACGACGCACATCATCGAGGACACCGAGGAGGCGCGGCAGCAGTACGCGCGGCCGATCCAGGTCATCGAAGGGCCGCTGATGGCGGGGATGAACGTCGTCGGCGACCTCTTCGGCGCCGGCAAGATGTTCCTGCCGCAGGTCGTCAAGTCGGCGCGCGTGATGAAGCAGGCGGTCGGCCACCTGATCCCGTACATCGAGGAGGAGAAGGCGCGCTCGGGCGATGCCGGCCGCCCCAAGGGCACGATCGTCATGGCGACGGTGAAGGGCGACGTGCACGACATCGGCAAGAACATCGTCGGCGTCGTCCTCCAGTGCAACAACTTCGCCGTCATCGACCTGGGCGTCATGGTGTCGGCGAAAAAGATCCTCGACACCGCCATCGAGCACAACGCCGACATCGTGGGACTGTCCGGACTCATCACGCCGTCGCTCGAGGAAATGGCGCACGTCGCGCACGAGATGCAGCGGCTCGAGATGCGCCAGCCGCTGCTGATCGGCGGCGCCACCACGTCGCGCGTCCACACGGCGGTGAAGATCGCGCCGAACTACGGCGGCGTCACCGTCTACGTGCCCGACGCGTCGCGCGCCGTGGGGGTGGCGAGCAACCTCTTGTCCGACGAGCTGAAGGACGCGTACGTCGCCGAGGTCGCCGCCGACTACGAGAAGATCCGCGTCCAGCATGCCGGCAAGAAGGGCCCGAAGCTGATTCCGCTGGCCGCGGCGCGCGCCAATGCGTTCCCGACGGACTGGCGGGCGTACACGCCGCCCGTACCGCTGGCGCTCGGCCGCCGCGAGTTCCGCAACGTCGATCTGGCCGACATCGCGCGCTACATCGACTGGGGTCCGTTCTTCCAGGCGTGGGAGCTGTCGGGTCCGTACCCGGCGATCCTCGACGACGCGATCGTCGGCGAGGCCGCGCGCAACGTGTTCGCGGAAGGCCAGGCGATGCTGCGGCAGATCATCGCCGGGCGGTGGCTGACCGCCAACGGCGTGATGGCGCTGTGGCCGGCCAATGCGGTCGGCGACGACATCGACGTGTACACCGACGAGACGCGCACCCACGTGGCGATGACGTGGCGCAACCTGCGGCAGCAGAACGAGCGGCCGGCGGGCAAGGCGAACTTCTGCCTCGCCGACTTCGTGGCGCCGAAGGATTCCGGACGCGCCGACTACCTGGGCGCGTTCGCCGTCACGACGGGCATCGGCATCGAGAAGAAGCTGGCCGAATTCGAGGCGAAGAAGGACGACTACAGCGCGATCATGCTGAAGGCGCTGGCCGATCGCCTGGCCGAGGCGTTCGCCGAATGGCTGCATGCGAAGGTCCGGCGGGAACTTTGGGCGTATGAGCCCAATGAGGCGACCGACGAGGCGCTGAATCTGCCGGCGCTGATCCGTGAGGAATACCGCGGCATCCGCCCGGCGCCCGGCTATCCGTCGTGCCCGGACCACGCGGTGAAGGCGCCCGCGTTCGCGCTGCTGCGCGCGGAGGCGGTGGGCATGTCGCTCACCGAGAGCTTTGCGATGCTGCCGACCGCCGCCGTCTCCGGATTCTATTTTTCGCATCCCGACGCGCAGTATTTCGCCGTGGGACGCATCGGCGACGACCAGCTCGCCGATTTCGCGGAGCGCGCGGCGCATCCGCTCGCGAGGCGGCCGCACGCCGGCTCGCGCCGAATCTGGGATAGATGGACTCATGCAACGATACAGAATCGTTTTCGCGGCGATCATGGTGGCCGTGTGCGCCGCGCCCGCGGCAGCGGTCTATCTGAACCTGTCGCACTCCGACGGCGAGTTCGTCGATCGCGGTACGGTAAGCGCGACGGTATCCGCCAGCGACAACAGCCGCATCGACTGCGCCGCAGGTCTCGTGCCAATCCGCGACCGGCAACCTCATCGTGATGACCGCAGGCGCCGCCTGCCGGGAACCTACACGTTCGGCAGCGGCGAGTGCTTTACAGTGGGAGCGGATCTCGGCACGCTGACCGCCGGCACGTACGAGATCGAGGCACGGCTGCATGGCGGTCGATGGCAGCGGATTCGACGTTCGGAAGCAGTCGCTGCAGGTGCTGCCGCTCGAAGGACGCTGCAATCGCCGATCCGACGCTGCGGCCGATCGCTCCTCGCCCTGCACAAGGACGCTGACGCCCGCGGAGATCGCGGCCAAGGTCGCGAAGCGATCCCCTTTACGCGGAGTCGCCTCGGCCATCCGCTGGTCGAAACAGGCTCGAGCGCCGGCGACAAGTACGACGCCTACCTCACGTACCCGCCGCTCGTCGACCCGACCGTCATGTCGGTGCGCCTGCATGAAACCGGGGAGTTCCTGCACGTCGGCGCGCAACGGCTATGCGTGCTTTTCGGCGGCCGCCGCCCGACGCCCGGCACGTTCGTCGAGTTCTACCACGCGGGCTCGATCACTATTTCTATCGGCGCCAATGCGGGCGAGATCGCTGCCATCGACGCCGGCAAGGTCGGCCCCTGGACACGTACCGGGAAATCGTTGTCGCGATCGTGACCGCCCGGTTGCCCTTCTCGACGGCAACGACACCGTGCTACCGCTTCTACGGCATTCCCGGCAAGGGGCCGAACTCCCACTTCTTCACGCGCGATCGCGCCGAATGCTACGCGCGTGGACAAGAGCGGTCAATGGTCGCTCGAGGGGGTGCCGTTCTATGCGCAGCGCGCTGAAGTCGATGGTACGTGCGGACTCCACTCCGTCGACCCGCCGCAACATCGTCCCGCTCTACCGCGTCTGGCGGCCCTTCGGCGACTCCAATCACCGCTACTCGACCGATCCGGCGGTCATCCGCAGATGGTCGCGCAAGGCTGGGTCGACGAAGGCCCGGTGATGTGCGTGCTGTCGCCCGGCTAAAAGCGGCACCGCGGCACCGTCGCGCAGGCGGCAGCGCGCGTTTGTCGCCCGGAGGCGACGCTTTGTGGGGCTCTGCACTTGAACTATGCGGCGGCGCAACAAATCTATGGCATCTTGTTCGTCCGTGATCGCCTACGCATGTCCCGCCGCCCATCGCATGAGTCACCTTGTTGAGCTTTACCCGAAATGCATGTCAAATACTCCGTCGTTCCCGCGAATGCTGTCCCTCACTTCGGTAACGATCGGTAGAACATCGCATCTCGTCGCACGGCGACTGCTCGCGCTCGCGGCGCTGCTCGTCTGCGCGCAGGCGAGCGCCTTCGATTTCGAGGACGTCGGCCGCCGCGCAGCGGCGCTGGCCGCGCAGTCGTACAAGGCGCCCGCCGCGGCATTGCCCAAGGCGCTGCAGGACCTGTCGTACGACCAGTATCGCGACATCCGCTTCAAGCCGGCGAAGGCGCTGTGGCGCTCCGCCAACCTGCCGTTCGAGGTGCAGCTCTTCCATCCCGGCCTCTACTACGACCTGCCGGTGCGCATCTCCGAGATCGTCGGCGGCGCCGCGCGCGAAATCCGCTTCGATCCCGACCTCTTCGACTACGGCGGCAACAAGCTCGATCCGCAGCGGCTTGCGCGGCGTGGGCTTCGCGGGCTTCCGCGTGCACTTCGCGCTCAACAATCCGAAGTACCGGGACGAGGTGCTGGTGTTCCAGGGCGCGAGCTACTTCCGCGCGCTCGGCCGCGACCAGCGCTACGGCCTGTCGGCGCGCGGCCTGGCCGTCGACACCGGTCTCGCCTCCGGCGAGGAGTTTCCCCGCTTCGTCGAGTTCTGGATCGAGCGGCCCGACGCGGGCGCCAAGGAACTCACGATCTACGGTCTGCTCGATTCGAAGCGCGTCACCGGCGCGTATCGCTTCGTGCTGCGGCCGGGCAGCGAGACGCTGACGCTCGTGAAGGCGCGCGTGTTCCTGCGCGAGAACGTGACGAAGCTGGGGCTCGCGCCGCTGACGAGCATGTTCTTACTTCGGCGAGAACCAGCACGCGCAGGCGCGCGACTACCGGCCCGAGGTCCACGACTCCGACATGCTGCTGATCCAGTCCGGCACCGGCGAGTGGATCACGCGGCCGCTCGTGAATCCGAAGCGGCTGCTGGTCACGTCGTTCGCGCTGACCAATCCGCTCGGCTTCGGCCTCATGCAGCGCGACCGCGCGTTCGAGAACTACCAGGACCTGGAGGCGCGCTACGAGCTGCGGCCGAGCGCGTGGGTGGAGCCGCGCGGCGACTGGGGCAGCGGCCGCGTCGAACTCGTGCAGATCCCGTCGCCCGACGAGACGAACGACAACATCGTCGCGTTCTGGATTCCGGACAAGGTGCCGGCGCCGCGCACGCCCTTCGATTTCGAGTATCGCGTCCGCTGGCAGAAGGACAACGAGACGAAGCCGCCGCTCGCGCACATCACGCAGACCCGGCGCGGGCATGGCTACTCGAAGGCGCCCGACCCGAGTGTCGGCTTCGTCATCGACTTCGAGGGTCCGGTGTTCAAGCGCCTGGCGCCGGACGCGAAGATCGAGAGCGTGGTGACGGTCGACGCCAACGGCGAACTGGTCGAGAACCATCCGTACCGCAACGACGTCACCGGCGGGTGGCGGCTGCGGCTGCGCGTCAAGCCGATCGACGACAAGAAGCCCGTCGAGGTGCGCGCGTTCCTGCGGTCGCGGCACGAGCGCGCTGACGGCGACGTGGAGCTACATCCTGCCGCCGGAATGATGGGGGACGACGCGTCTCCGGGCCTCGTCGCCGCGTACCTGCGCCGTCTCGCCTTGAGCGCGCCGCGGCGCGCCGCGCTGGCGCACGCGCTCGGCGGGGGAGACGCGCGCGCCGGCGGCGTTCACCGCGCTGCACGCAGCGCTCGCCGGCGGCGCCGCGCGTGGCGGCGATCCGGCGTCGGCGTCGCTTCCCGCGCGCCTGCGACTCGCGCTGCCGCCCGCCGTCGCGACGGATCCGCGGGTCGTGCGCGACGACGTGCAGGGGCACGCGCGGCTCGTCACGACGCCGCCGCTCGAGCGCGTCTCGATGGTGCCGCGGCCGTGGCGCGGCCGGGCCGACCACGACGTGTCGCCGGAAGGCGGCGACCTGCGCAAGCGCTGGTACCACGTCGCCAACCGGCGGCGCCTCGTGCTGCTCGCGCTGGCGATCGCCCAGGCGTGGCTCGCGACGGCGCTGATGAGCGCGGTGCTCCCCTATCACGGCCAGCAGCCGCTGGAGATGGCGATCCTCGTGCTGTTCGCCATCCTGTTCGCGTGGGTGTCGCTCGGCTTCTGGACGGCGCTCGCGGGCTTCTGGGTGATCGCCAAGGGCGGCGATGCCTACGCGATCTCGCGGACGGCGGCGCCCGATGCGCCGATCGCCGCGGAGGCGCGCACGGCGATCGTGATGCCGATCGCCAACGAGAACGTGCCGCGCGTGTTCGCCGGCCTGCGCGCGACGTACGAGTCGCTGGCGCGCACCGGGCAGCTCGCGCACTTCGAGTTCTTCGTGCTGTCCGACACGTCCGATCCGGATGCGCGCGTGGCCGAGGTGGCGGCGTGGAACGCGCTGTGCCGCGACGTCGGCGGCTTCGGCCACATCTTCTACCGCTGGCGCCAGCACCGGATCAAGCGCAAGAGCGGCAACATCGCCGACTTCTGCCGGCGCTGGGGCAGCCGCTACCGCTACATGGTCGTGCTCGACGCCGACAGCGTGATGAGCGGCGCGTGCCTGACGACGCTGGTGCGGATCGCGGAGGCCAATCCCGACGCCGGCATCATCCAGACCGCGCCGCGCGCGGCGGGACGCGACACGCTGTACGCGCGGATGCAGCAGTTCGCCACCCGCATGTACGGTCCGCTGTTCACCGCGGGGCTCCACTACTGGCAGCTCGGCGAGTCGCATTACTGGGGCCACAACGCGATCATCCGCGTGGCGCCGTTCATCCGGCACTGCGCGCTGGAGCGCCTGCCCGGCACCGGCGCGCTGTCCGGCGAGATCCTGTCGCACGACTTCGTCGAGGCGGCGCTGATGCGGCGCGCGGGGTGGGGCGTCTGGATCGCCTACGACGTGCCCGGCAGCTACGAGGAGATGCCGCCGAACCTGATCGACGAGCTGAAGCGCGACCGCCGCTGGTGCCAGGGCAACCTGATGAACGCGCGCCTGTTCCTGGCGAAGGGACTGCATCCGGCGCATCGCGTCGTCTTCATGACCGGCGTGATGGCGTACCTGTCGGCGCCGCTGTGGTTCCTGTTCCTGCTCCTGTCCACCGTGCAGCTCGCCATCCACTCGCTCGTGCCGCCGCAGTACTTCACCGAGCCGAACCAGCTCTTTCCGATCTGGCCGGAATGGCGGCCGGAGTGGGCGTTGAGCCTCGTCGCCGGCACGGCAATGCTGCTTGTTCCTGCCGAAGCTGCTGAGCGTGTTCCTGATCGCGCCCGAGCCGCAGCTACCGCTACGGCGGCGAGGCCAGGCTCGTCACGAGCGTGGCCGGCGAGATCCTGGCGTCCGCGTTGCTAGCGCCGATCCGCATGCTGTTCCACACGCGCTTCGTCGTGATGGCGCTGGCCGGCTGGTCGGTGCAGTGGAAATCGCCGCCGCGCGAGGATGCGCAGACGTCATGGGGCGAGGCCGTCGGTCGCCACGGCCTGCACACGGCGTTCGGCGTCGTCTGGGCGGCGGGCGTCTACTGGCTCAACCCGGCGTTCCTCTGGTGGCTGCTGCCGGTCGCGGGCGCGCTGATCCTGTCGATCCCGGTGTCGGTCTACACGAGCCGCGCGTCGCTCGGCGAGCGCCTGCGGCGGCGCGGGCTGTTCCTGATTCCGGAGGAGACGCAGCCGCCGCCGGAAATCGCCGCCACGCAGCAATACGTGCGCGAAACGGGTGTACCGCCCACGTGGGTGGATGCGGTGGTCGACCCCGGATTGAACGCGATGATGGCCGGCCTCTTCGTGGCTCGCCCCGGGTTGCCGCCGGCGGTGCGCGAACAGCGGCGGACGCTGGTCGAATACGCGCTGGCGCAGGGACCGCAGGCGTTGTCGGCACCGGAAAAGTCGCTGCTGCTGACCGATCCCCTCGCGCTGTCGCACCTGCATTACCGCGTGTGGACGCTGGAGAACCTCCACGCCGCAGTGGCGCGCGGCACTCCTGGCCGCGCGCCCGTGACCCAACGGCGTGTTCAGTCGAGCTTGCCGATGAAGTCGCCCTTGCCGACCTCGACGCCGTTGCTGCGCAGGATCGCGTAGGCGGTCGTCGTGTGGAAGTAGAAGTTCGGCATCGAGTACTGCAGCAGGTAGTTGATGCCCGTGAATGTCTTCGGCTCGCCGCGGACCTGGCGCGTGACCGGGCGCGCTTCCGAGCCGTCCACTTGCGCGGCAGTGAACGAATTCACCGCCTCGATCGTCCGCTCGACGCGTGCGAGCAGTTCCGCGAACGTCGTTTCGTTGTCTTCCCACTTCGGCGGCTCGGAGCCGCTCAGGCGGGCGACGGTGCCGCGCGCGAAATCGGTGGCGATGTGCACCTGGCGCGCGAACGGCAGCATGTCGGGGTAGAGGCGGGCGTTGAGGAACACGCTCTCGTCGACCTTCTTCGCCGCCGCGTGCGCGGCGCCTTTGGCCAGGATAGTCTTCAGGCTCGAGAGCCCGCGCGCGAACACGGGCACCGACGCCCGGTACATGGATATCGTCATTGCGGACTCCTGCAAGGGATGGGGGGCGCATTGTACCGCCCGCGAAACGATAGGCCGGGTTGTTCGCTTGCTGCCGCACGCCGCTCGTTCTTTCGTGGCCCTCATTCTGGCCCCAAAGCGGCGACGCGCGGCCGCCTTAAAGTCGCCGCTCATATCTGCATTGCGCGTCCTCGTTGAAAAACGGGAAGCTGTCCTCCCGTTTTCAAGCCTTAGGCCAGAAGCGCGGCGATCGCCAGGTCCTTCTGTTGCCAGAGCGCCTGCAGCCAGTGCTGGAAGGCCTTGCGGTACCTGGGGTCGCGCGCGTAGTCGCCGCCGCGGAACTCGTGCGGAATGGGCATCCGGCGCGCGCGCACGACGATCCTGCGCGTGTTGCCGCAGAGAAAGTCCCAGAACTTCGGCGCACCGTCCGGATAGACGATCGTGACGTCGAGCAGCGAATCGAACCGGTCGCCAAGCACCCCCAGCGCCAGTGCCAGTGCCCCGGCCTTGGGCTTCAGCAGATGTCGGTAGGGCGAGTGTTGCGCACGGTGCCTGGCGGCCGTGAAGCGCGTGCCTTCCGCGAAGTTCATCACGCTGGTCGGCACCAGCGCGAATTTCTCGCAGGCCCGGCGCGTTGCCTCGAGGTCGTCGAAGCGCTTTTCCGGATGGCGCTTCAATTCGGCGTCGGAGTGGCGGCGCATGAACGGAAAATCCAGCGCCCACCACGCGAGGCCGATGACCGGAACATAGATCAGTTGCTGCTTCAGGAAGAACTTGAGCATCGGAATGCGCCGGTTCAGCAGGTGCTGCAGCACCAGGATGTCGACCCACGACTGATGGTTGCAGTTCACCATGTACCAGCCGCGGTACGGCAGCTGGTCGATCCCCTCGACATCCCACTGCGTGCGCTGCGTGAGGCGCATCCACGCGCTGTTGCCGGCGACCCATCGCGTGGCGATCCCGTTCAGCACGCGGTCGACGGCGGCGCGCACCGGCTTCGCCGGAACGATCAGCTTGAAGAACGCGAAGACGAACAGCAGCGAACACCAGAGCAGCGTGTTGAGCGCGAGCAGCGATGCGGCGACGACGCCGCGCACGAACGGGGGCAGGAAGCTGAACATGACCGGTCGCCGATTCTACGGGGTGGGGCCGGTACCCGCGTTGATTTTGGTCAGTCGGTGATCCGCGCCACGTTTCGGCGCCATCAATGGCAGCAGGAACACCATGACGAGCCCCAACGCCGCGTCGAGCGCGAGCGTCACCGGATAGCCCCAGCGGACGATCGACAGCCCCTGCCACCACGACGTGTAGCCGATGACGAGGTTCGCCATCGCCATGTACGCGGTGAATTGCGTCGCGGCGACCGCGTTGTGCGGCCGATCCTTAAGGGCGCGGCGCGTCGGGCCTGCCGCCTCGGGGCCGGGGCCACTCTGCCGGCTTTGACGCAAATCACGGGGGTTCTGTGCCCGCCTGCCATACTCGGCATGTGGGGTCTCGACCGCAGCCAAGGCCGAGGGTATTGTTCCACGCCCGCCGGCACGACAATGAAATCATGACCGAACCTGCAAAGCGATGGCTGAAACTCGGCGTTGCGACGTTGCTCGTCGCCGGCCTGGCGGCGCTCGGATGGCAGCGTTACTCGGCGGAGGACGAGATCGTCGGCATCGTCAGCGGCAACGGCCGCATCGAAGCGGTCGAGATCGACGTCGCGGCCAGGACGGCGGGTCGCGTTCAGAACATCCTCGTGCGCGAAGGCGACTTCGTCACCGCGGGACAAGCGGTTGCGCAGATCGATACCGACGTGCTCGTCGCCCAGCTTCACGCCGCGGAGGCGGCGCTGCAGCAAGCGCAAAGCACCGTGGCCACCACCCGCAGCCAGCTCGCGCAACGCCAGAGCGAAAAGGCCTCGGCGGAAGCGGTGGTCGCGCAACGCAAGGTGGAGTTCGCGTCCGCGCAACGGCGGGCGGCGCGTACGCAGGCGCTCGCCGACCAGGCGTTCGTTTCGCGGCAGGCGGCCGAGGACGCGACGTCGCTGGTGGACAGCGCCGAGGCGGCGCTGAACGCCGCGCGCGCACAGGTCGCCGCCGCCGAGGCCGGCATCGCGACCGCCCGTTCCCAGATCCGTGGCGCGGAATCGGCCGTCGATGCCGCGCGCGCGAACATCGAGCGCATCCAGGCCGACATCGACGACAGCGCGCTCACGGCTCCGCGGGATGGCCGCGTGCAGTACATCGTCGCCCGGCCCGGCGAGGTCGTCGCCGGCGGCGGCCGCG
The DNA here is from genome assembly GCA_963823475.1 of uncultured beta proteobacterium. Lineage (GTDB taxonomy): Bacteria > Pseudomonadota > Gammaproteobacteria > Burkholderiales > Casimicrobiaceae > VBCG01. Next base: position 287,348 of record CAWGLS010000008.1, on the reverse strand, counting down.
TCCTGAACCTCGTCGACCTTTCCGACGTTTACATGACGTTCTTCCTGCCGACCGCCGCGGTGGGCAGGGTGGCCATCGGCGCGGAAGTGCGGCTGGTCCTCGATGCCGCGCCGCAGTACGTGATTCCCGCGCGGGTTTCGTTCGTGGCGGATGTCGCGCAGTTCACGCCGAAGACCGTCGAGACGCAGAGCGAGCGCGAAAAGCTGATGTTCCGCGTTCGCGCGACGATTCCCGAGGAACCGCTGAGGAAGCACATACGGCAGGTCAAGACGGGCTTGCCCGGTGTCGCGTATCTGCGGCTCGATCCGAATGCGCGCTGGCCGGCGCAGCTCGAATCGAAGCTTCCGCAATGAGCGCGGACGGACGGGAGCACGACCGGGCACGGCAGGACCCGCCGAGCTTCGCCCGCCTGGAGGCCGTCGCGCTGCGCCATGGCGGGACGCAGGCGCTCGATGCCGTCGATCTCGAACTTCCGGCCGGCTGCATCGTCGGGGTGATCGGCCCGGACGGCGTCGGCAAGTCGACGCTGCTGTCGCTGATCGCGGGCGCACGGGCGATCCAGGCGGGACGGATCCACGTGCTGGGCGGCGACATGGCCGACGCGCGCCATCGAAGGCTGGTGTGCCCGCGGATCGCGTACATGCCGCAAGGCCTCGGCCGGAACCTCTATCCGACGCTGTCGGTGTTCGAGAACGTGGACTTCTTCGGACGGCTGTTCGGGCATGCCCGCCGCGAACGCGAGCGACGCATCGCCGATCTGCTGCAGTCCACGGGGCTAGGCCCCTTCGCCGACCGCCCTGCCGGCAAGCTCTCGGGCGGCATGAAGCAGAAGCTCGGGTTGTGCTGCGCGCTGATCCACGATCCCGATCTGCTGATCCTCGACGAGCCGACGACCGGCGTCGATCCCCTGTCGCGCCGGCAGTTCTGGCAGCTCGTCGAGCGCATCCGTGGCGAACGCGCCGGCATGAGCGTGCTGATCGCGACGGCCTACATGGAAGAGGCCGCGCGCTTCGACTGGCTGGTGGCGATGAACACGGGCCGCGTGCTGGCGACCGGGCGGCCGGGCGAGCTGCTGGCAAGCACCGGGACGCGCACGCTCGAGGAAGCCTTCATCGCCCTGCTGCCCGACGAGCAGCGCAAGGAATATCGGGCGGTCGTCATTGCACCTCGGGCCCCGGGCGCCGACGGCGAGCTGGCCATCGAAGCGCGCGACCTCACGATGCGCTTCGGCGACTTCACCGCCGTCGACCGCGTGAGCTTCCGCATCGCGCGCGGCGAGATTTTCGGTTTCCTGGGCTCCAACGGCTGCGGCAAGACCACGACGATGAAAATGCTGACCGGCCTTCTGCCGGCGAGCGAAGGCGATGCGTGGCTGTTCGGCCACGCGGTCGATCCGCGCGACCTCGCCACGCGCCGGCGCGTCGGCTACATGACGCAATCATTCTCGCTGTACGGCGAGCTCACCGTCCGGCAGAACCTCGTCCTGCACGCGCGCCTGTTCCGGATGCCGGAGGAAGCCATCGCCCCGCGCGTCGACGAGATGGCCCGGCGCTTCGGCCTGACCGGCCTGATGGACGCGATGCCGGGCGCATTGCCGCTCGGCCAGCGGCAGCGCCTGTCGCTGGCCGTCGCGATGATCCACGGACCCGAGATGCTGATCCTCGACGAGCCGACGTCCGGCGTCGACCCGGTGGCGCGCGACGCCTTCTGGCAGGTGATGATCGACCTCGCCCGCCGCGACGGCGTGACGATCTTCATTTCCACGCACTTCATGCACGAGGCCGAGCGCTGCGACCGCATCTCGTTCATGCACGCCGGACGGGTGCTGGTCAGCGATGCGCCCGCCGCGCTCATCGCCAGGCGAGGTGTTGCCACCCTCGAGGACGCCTTCATCGGCTACCTGGAGGAGGCGACCGCGGACGAGGCGTCGGCGCCGGCGGCGGTCGCCCGCCAGGTGGCGCCGCCCGTCCCGTCCCCGTCCATGCCCGCGGTGCCGCCAACCCGCGCGCCGTGGGGCGTGTTCAGTCTGCGGCGGATGCTGAGCTACACGCGCCGGGAAGCGCTGGAGCTGCGCCGCGATTACATCCGCCTGACGCTCGCGACGCTGGGCAGCGTGCTGCTGATGTTCGTCATCGCCTACGGCGTCAGCATCGACGTCGAGGACCTCACGTTCGCCGTGCTGGACCGCGACGACACCACGGTCAGCCGCGACTATGCGCTGAACCTCGCCGGGTCGCGTTATTTCAGCGAGCGTCGGCCGCTCCGCGACTACGCCGAGCTCGACCAGCGGATGCGCGCGGGAGAAATCAGCCTCGCGCTCGAAATTCCGCCAGGCTTCGCCCGCGACGTCGCCCGCGGCACGCCGGTGCAGATCGGCGCCTGGATCGACGGCGCCATGCCGATGCGCGCGGAAACGGTAGCGGGCTATGTGCGGGGAATGCATGCGCATTGGCTGTCCTCCCGCGCACGGGAAGCGTACGGGGAGGCCGCGACCGCCGGCGCGTTCACGATCGAGACGCGCTTCCTCTACAACCCCGACGTCGAGAGCCTGCCCGCCATGGTGCCGGCCGTGATCCCGCTGCTGCTGCTGCTCATTCCCGCGATGTTGACCGCGCTGTCGGTGGTGCGCGAAAAGGAACTGGGATCGATCGTGAACTTCTATGTCACGCCGGTCACGCGGATGGAGTTCCTGCTCGGCAAGCAGCTCCCCTATGTCGCGCTCGCCATGCTCAACTTCGTCCTGCTCACCGCACAGGCGGTCTACCTCTTTGGCGTGCCGCTGCGGGGCAGCCTGGCCGCGCTCGCGCTCGCCGCCCTCGTGTACGTCGCTGCGGCCACCGCGATGGGCCTCGTGATCTCCACGTTCACCCGCAGCCAGATCGCCGCCCTGTTCGGCACCGCCGTGCTGACGATCATCCCGGCCGTGCAGTTCTCCGGAATCATCGATCCGGTGTCGTCGCTCGAGGGGTTCGGCCGGGCGATCGGCGAGGTCTACCCGACGACGCACTTCCTGACCATTTCGCGCGGCGCATTCTCCAAGGCGCTCGGGTTCGGCGACCTCCGGTCGTCGTTCGTGCCGCTGCTGATCGCCATACCCGTTCTCTATGCGATCGGCGCGGCGCTGCTGCGGAAGCAGGAGCGGTAGTCGTGCGCGCCGCGAACATCTGGAATCTCGGCATCAAGGAGCTGCACAGCCTGCGCCGCGATCCGATGATGTCCTTTCTCATCGTCTTTGCCTTCACCGCGTCCATTTACATCGCGGCGACGGCGATGCCGGAGACGCTGCACAGCGCGCCCATCGCGATCGCGGACGAGGATCGGTCGACGCTGTCGCAGCAGATCGGAGGGGCGTTCTATCCGCCGCATTTCATGCCGCCGGCGAACGTCTCGCTGGACGCGATGGATCGCGGCCTCGAAACCGGGCGCTACACGTTCGGCCTCGACATCCCGCCCGAGCTTCCAGCGCGACGTGCTGGCCGGGCGCAGTCCCGCGATCCAGCTCAACGTCGACGCGACCCGCATGAGCCAGGGATTCACCGGCAGCGGCTACATCCAGTCCATCGTGACGGGCGAAGTGAATGCCTTCATCCAGCGCCATCGCGCGAACGCCACGCCAGCCGTCGACCTCGTGCTGCGCGCGCGCTTCAATCCCGAACTGAACAAGACGTGGTTCGGCGGCGTCATGCAGGTGATCAACAATGTGACGATGCTCTCGATCATCCTGACCGGTGCCGCGCTCATCCGCGAGCGCGAGCACGGCACGGTGGAGCACCTGCTGGCGATGCCGGTCACGCCCTTCGAGATCATGGCCAGCAAGCTGTGGTCGATGGGTCTCGTCGTGCTCGTCGCCGCCGCGCTTTCGCTCGCGTTCGTCGTGCAGGGCGCGCTTGCGGTGCCGATCGAGGGCTCGGTCGCGCTGTTCCTCGGTGGCGCCGCGCTGCACCTCTTCGCCACCACGTCGCTCGGCATCTTTCTGGCCACGCTCGCGCGCTCGATGCCGCAGTTCGGCCTGCTGATGTTCCTGGTGCTGCTGCCGCTGGAGATGCTCTCCGGAGGCATGACGCCGCGCGAGAGCATGCCGGATTTCGTGCGTACGCTGATGCTCGCCGCACCGACGACGCATTTCGTGATTATCGGCCAGGCCATACTGTTCCGCGGCGCCGGATTCGCCGTGGTCTGGCCGCAGTTCGTCGCGCTCGCGATCATCGGCGCCGCGTTCATCGCGTTGTCGCTCGCGCGGTTTCGCAAGACCATCGGCGCCATGGCCTGATCGGGCGCGGCCGCGCTTCCGCTCGGGAGGCGCCTCGGCAGCGGCCGCTCGCGCGGGGTCGACCGGGGAACGATGCGCCCGGCGCGAGCCTCAACCCGTTGCGCGGCGAATGCCCGGCGCGTTCCACTGCCCGTCGATGACCTCGCGCTTCGGCCAGTAGATGCGCAGGATCACGTTGAAGCTTCCGGCGGGCGCCGGCAGCCAGTTCGTGTCCTTGCCCTTGCCGGGATCATCTTTCTGGAGGTAAATGTCGAGCGATCCGTCGGGGTTCGTCGTCAACCGGTCCTCGCTGCCGAGATGAAAACGGTTGGCCGGATTGGCGACGAACCGCTGCTCGGCGTCGTACAGGCTGAGCGACCAGAAGCCGTCGGCGGGCGGCAGCTTGCCGGCGTCGAAGTGCAGCACGTACCGGTTCGCGCCGTCCAGACGGTGTCCGGTGCCGTCGAGCGACGTGGACATGAAGATCGCGTCCTCCGGCGCATTGACGCCCAGCCCGGTCCAGGCGGCGACGGCGCGGCGGCCGTATTCGGTGCCCCAGCGGCCGAGCGCGCGGTCGACGCGCCATCCGTTCCTGATGTCGGCGCCGCCCGACCCCTTCGCCGCCGTCGCGATGGCCGTCAGCGCCGACTTCGCACCTTCCTCGACGCTGGAGCGCGACACGGGATCGAGCTTCGCCGCGTCGAACGGCTGGCCCGCGACCAGCCCCAGCTTCTGGATCTTCTCCGCCATCGGCGCGTCGTCCCTGGCGAGCGGGTTGCCCGGCAGCAGCAGCGCGAAGCGCGTGAAGAACGTCGCCACGTCCATCTGCGCGATCTGCTCGCGCGGCGCGAGGGTGGGCGCCGCGGGCGCAGGCGCCGCCGCCTTCGCATCGCGCTTGGCGCCGGCGGTGGCGGCCTTCAGGCGGAACTGGTCCTGGAGCTTGGTCGCCGCCGCGAGGTCCGCCTTGCCGCCGACCGCCGTGCGGCCGAAGATCCAGGCGAGCTCGGTGGGTGACCGCACTTCGACGACGCCTTCCGGCAGCGTTCCTTTCCATCGCGGTCCGACGATGGCGAATTCGCGCTTTTCGGTGGTGGTCGTCCGCTTGCCGATCGACGCCGCCACGTTGGTCCACGCGTCGAGCAGCGCGAGCAGGTAATAGCGGCCGCGCGTGTCCGGCACCGACAGGAACACGGGACCGCCGGCCAGATCGAGCCACGCTTGCGAATAGAGGAAGTCCGCGTTGGGGTTCGCCGTGTCGACGGTCGCGGCGTCGGGAATGGTCCGGCGGTGGCGAAACGTGTTCAACGCGTCCGCCTGATTGCTCTCGCGCGTCAGGCCGGTGACGACCATCGGATACGCGAAGACGTACACCTCGGCGGCAAGCCGCTGCAACTCGGGGGTGACGGCCGGCGCGGCGGCACGGGGCGGCTCCACCTTCGGCGGCGGCGGCGGCTCCGACTTCCCGCACGCGGCGAGTAGCGCGACGCAAAGCATCATCATCCAGGCCAGGGGCCGACGGCTCGTGTTCATCCAACGTCTCCTATGCTCGGGCATGGCGTGCGACGACCTGTTGCGGCCACTGCGCGAGGAAAAGTCGCGCGGGGCTCGTGCCGCCGCGCCGGCCTGCCGATGTCAGGGCTTCGATGGTAGCGCCATTTTCGCGCGCGAAAGCATTGGCGCGACGACGCGGGCCGTGGCCCGCGGCGCGACATCGGGACGCGCTGCGCGCCACGCCCCTGTCGCTCGCGGCGGCAGCCGCTGCATAATGCGGGCCGGTGCGGCAACCACCAGGGACCGCCACCTCGACGGGGACGGCCATGGCGGCAACGCACGACAACCTGCTCACCCGGGAACGGATCCTCGCCTTCGTGCTCGTCGCCGTCAGCGTTCTCGTCGGCTGGCTCGTCTGGCTGCTGGTCAAGCCGTTCGTCCCGGCGCTGACATGGGCGGTCGTGTGGGCGGTCATCGCGCATCCGTGGCACGAACGCCTGCTGCGCCTGATGCCCACCTGGCCCAACGCCGCCGCCGCGCTCGCTGTCGTAGCCGTCACCGTCATCCTCGCGGTCCCGGCGGCGCTGCTCGCGCGCGAAGTCGGCAACGAGGCGATCGCCAGCGCCGACGCGCTGCGCAACCTGATGGACGGCGAGCGCTGGAACCGCGCGATCAACCAGTTTCCGAGCCTCGCGCCGCTGCGCGAATGGGTCGACCGCGAGATCGACGTGAAGGGGCAGGTCAGGCAGGCATCGGGAGGGGTGGCCAAGGGCGTGCAGGACGCCGTCGCCCATGGCGTCGAGTTCGCCGTGACGGTGATGATCACGTTCTTCCTGCTGTTCTTCTTCCTGCGCGACAAGTGGCGGATCCTGGCCGCATTGCAGCACCTGGTGCCGCTTGCCGCGGCGGAGACCGCGCAGGTGACGCACAAGGTCCGCGACATGATCGCCGCCGTCGTCTACGGCACGCTCGTCGTCGCGGTGGTGCAGGGCACGCTCGGCGGCCTCATGTTCTGGTGGCTGGGACTTCCGGGCGCCGCTGCTGTGGGGATCGATGATGGCGCTGCTCGCGGTGCTGCCCATCCTCGGCGCCGCCGTCGTGTGGCTGCCGGCCACCGTGTTCCTGCTGCTCGACGGCCATTGGGAAAAGGCGATGATCCTGGTCCTCTGGGGCTCGGTCGTCATCGGCCTTATCGACAACTTCCTCTACCCGGTGCTGATGAAGAACCGGCTGCAGATGCATACGGTGCCGATCTTCATCGGGGCGATGGGCGGCCTGTTCGCGTTCGGCACCACCGGCATCGTGCTGGGGCCGCTGATCCTCGCCGTCGCCATCGCGCTGATCGACATCTGGCGGCGGCGGATGGAATTGCGCGAGATCGTCACCGGCGTGAACGACAACACGCCGCGCTAGGCGCGTCTTTCGGGCTTACGGCGCGAGCCGCAGCACGGCGGCCACCGGATTGTGGTCGGACGAGCGCACGGGGATCGCCTCGGCCGATACGACGGTCAGGCCGCGCACCAGCAGGTGATCGACCTGGTTGCCGAGGAACAGCGACCGCTTGTCCTCGGCGAACGGAATCTCGACGAGCCGCAGCCGGGCGGCGAAGACGCGCACGGCGTCCTGTCGCGCGCGTGTCCACGTGTTGAGATCGCCGCCGACGATGATCGGTCCGTCGTGCGCGGCCAGCGCGTCGGAGAGCGCCGCCAGCTGTTCCTCGTACGTTCCCAGCGACAGCGAGAAATTGATCGCGTGCACATTGGCGACCGCGAGGGTCGTGCGGGTGCCGGGGAGCTTGAGCCACGTGATGATCGACGACTTCGGCAGCCGCAACAGCGGCTCGACGAAGCGCTGCGTGCAGTTGGCGACGGGGACGGCACGCGTCGCCGTGAGCACGCCGATGTCGGCGTCGCCATACGTGAACGAACTCGCCATGATCCAGCGCAGCCGTGCCGCCTCGAGGATCTGCTGCACGTCGTCGCGCAGCGTGACCTCCTGCAGCAGCACGATGTCGTTGCCGGCGGTGAACCGCGTCAGATCCCGCGCCCAGCCGGCGTCGCCTTCCTTCCGGATGTTCCAGGTGACGACGCGGATCGCGGCGGGATCGACGGCGCCTTCGCTGCTCCGCGTGGCGGCGCGCGTTCCGCGCCGCCGTTGCGGCCGCCGGGCACGGCAGCGTCATCGCCGCGACGCGGCCGGGCTCGGAGATCAGCGCCCGCGGCGCCTCGGTGAGCGTCACGCACGCGGCCAGCAGCACGCACAACGCCGCGGCCAGCGCAACGCCGGCGCGCGCACGAGGTCCGCGGGGCGACATCGGCTGGACGCTCACTGGTGTGCCTGCGCGCTGCGCGCTCCGGTGTTCGTCCTTGGGGCGGCCCTGCGGAGGGATAAGGACGCCTTCGCGCTGCGCGCTCCGGTATTCGCCCTTGGGACGGCCCGGCGGGCTCACTGGACTACCTTCGCGCTGCGCGCTCCGGTGTTCGTCCTTGGGGCGGCCCGGCGGGCTTAATGGACTACCTTCGCGCTGCGCGCTCCGGTGTTCGTCCTTGGGGCGGCCCTTCGGACTCACGCGCGCGACGGGATCGGCTCGTCGTTGGTGTTGGGCTCGGGCTGCTCCTCGGCCCGCATGTCGTCGACCGGACCTTCGTCGATGATCGTTTCGTCCGCCTCGCGGACCGGCGGTCCGTCGTCCGGCAGGTCGTGCGGCAGGAAGCCCCCCGACTGGTGCTTCCACAGCAACGCGTAGTGGCCGTCCTGCCGCAGCAGCTCGTCGTGCGTGCCCTCCTCGACGATGCGGCCGTGCTCGAGCACGATCAGGCGGTCCATCCGCGCGATCGTCGACAGCCGGTGCGCGATCGCGATCACCGTCTTGCCTTCCATCAGGCCGAGCAGCTGGTCCTGGATCGCGAGCTCGACTTCGCTGTCCAGCGCCGAGGTCGCCTCGTCCAGCACGAGGATCGGCGCGTTCTTCAGCACCACGCGCGCGATCGCGATGCGCTGGCGCTGGCCGCCCGACAGCTTGACGCCGCGCTCGCCGACATGCGCGTCGTAGCCGGTGCGCGCCCTTCCAGTCCTGCAGGTCGAGGATGAATTCGTGCGCCTGCGCGCGGCGCGCGGCGGCTTCGATCTCGGCGGCGCTGGCGCCGGGACGGCCGTAGCCGATGTTGGCGGCGATCGAGCGGTGCAGCAGCGACGTGTCCTGCGTGACCATGCCGATGGCCGCGCGCAGGCTCTCCTGCGTGACGTAGCCGATGTCCTGGCCGTCGATGCGGATGCTGCCCTGCTCGAGCTCGTGGAAGCGCAGCAGCAGGTTGACGAGCGTGCGACTTGCCGGCGCCCGAGCGGCCGACGAGGCCCACGCGCTCGCCGGGCCGCACGTGAGGTTCAGGTCGTCGAGCACGCGCTTGCCGTCGGTGCGGCCGTAGGTGAACGTGACGTGCTCGAAGCGGATCTCGCCGTGCGGCACTACGAGCTCGCGCGCGCCGTCGCGGTCGGTGAGCGCATGCGGCACGGCGATCGTCTCCATGCCTTCCTGCACGACGCCGATGTTCTCGAAGATGCCGGTCACTTCCCAGCTCACCCAGCCGGCGACGTTGGCAGATCGGCCAGGCCAGCGGCAGCGCGGTCGCGACGATGCCCGCGCTGACCTGCCCCTGCCCCCACAGCACGATGCCGATGGCGGCGGTGCCGACGAGCAGCAGCGCGTTCATCGTCGACAGCACGGTCATGAAGCGCGTGATGAGCCGCATGTGCGCGGCGATCGCGCCGGTGTGCTCGTCGATGACCTCGCGCACGTAGGCGTCCTCGTCGCGGGCGCGCGCGAAGAGCTTGACCGTCAGGATGTTGGTGTAGCTGTCGACGACGCGGCCCATCACCATGCGGCGCAGCTTCCGAGCTCGTCTTGGCGAGGTCGCGCATCCGCGGCACGAAGTAGCGCAGGAAGAAGACGTAGCCGGCGAACCACAGCACCGTCGGCACGGCCAGCCGCCAGTCGGCCAGCGCCATCAGCACGAGCGCCGAGAGCCCGTAGACGACGATGTACCAGACGGCGCGGATGCTCGCCACGACGCGATTCGCGCAGCGCGTTGCTGGTCTGCATCACGCGGTTGGCGATGCGGCCGGCGAAGTCGTTCTGGAAGAACGGCCAGCTCTGCCGCACGACGTGCCAGTGGCTCTGCCAGCGGATGAGGCTCGTGACGCCGGGCACCACGGCGTTGTTGCGCACCAGGCTGTCGGCCAGCAGCGTCAGCGGCCGTCCGATCAGCACGAGCGCCGCCATGCCGAGCAGCATCGGCATGCGCGGCGGCGAACGCGGCGGCGCGGTCGGCCGCCTGCATCAGCGTCACCAGGCGGCCGATGAACACCGGGATCAGCGTGTCGATCAGCGCCACCGCGAGGCCGGTGACGAACATCGCGGCGTACAGGCCGCGCGTCTGGCGGACGAAGTGCCAGTAGAACGCGAGCAGACCCGGCGGCGGGGCCGCGTGCCGGCAGCGCCGTCGGCCGGATGCGGGATTCGAAGAATGCGAACATGGTGGCCGCCAATGCGCTGCCGCGCGCGCTCGTGACGCACGCCGCAGGGTCCGATCGAGGGGGAGGCGGGATTGTAGCGAACTCCGCGCTTTCGGCCATCCAGCCCCGGGCGGCCCGCGCCCGCCCGCGCGCGTGGTTTCGCGGCGGCAGGTTGCGGACTAGAATGGTTCGCGGGGGCCTCGCCGGCGACGGAGGGACAGATGAACAAGTGGGCGGTGCTGCTGCTTTCCCTGCTGCTCGGCGCTTGCGCGGCCAGGCCGGTCGCGCAACACGACGCGCGTTTCTTCCACGATCCGCTGTTCGCGCCGGCGACCGAGCGCATCGACGCCGCCGACGTGTTCGCGCTCTGCCCCGAGATGACGCGCTACGTCGACGACGCGATCGCCGAGCCGGCGCGCAAGCGGGGTCGCCAGCTCGCCCTCGTCGATGCGCTGTACAACAGGAGCGGGCTCAAGCTCGAATACGACACCGAGGTGACGCGCAACGCCGCGCAGGCGTTCGCCGCGCGTTCCGGCAACTGCCTGTCGCTCGTCATCATGACGGCCGCGTTCGCCAAGGCGCTCGACCTCCCCGTGCAATACCAGAAGGTGCTGGTCGACGACGACTGGGCGCGCAACGGCGACATCTACGTGGCGATCGGGCACGTCAACCTGACGCTCGGCAGGCGCAAGACCGACGAGGGCGGCTACGGCCGCCGCGTCGGCTTGAAGCCGCAGGAAAGCGACGGGCTGACGATCGACTTCCTGCCGCCGGACGAATTGCGCCGCCAGCATTCGCGCGCGATCGGCGAGGACGTCATCGTCGCGATGTTCATGAACAACCGCGCGGTCGAGGCGCTGGCGCGCGGGAACCTGGACGACGCCTACTGGTGGGCGCGCGAGGCCATCGTGCAGGCGCCCGATTACCTGTCGGCCTACAACACGCTGGGCGTCGTCTACCAGCGGCACCGCAATCCGCACGAGGCGGAACCGGTGCTGCGTTACGTGCTCGCCCTCGAGCCGGCGAACACGCAGGCGATGTCGAACCTCGTCTCGGTGCTCAACGATTTGGGACGCGGCGACGAAGCACAGCGTCTTGCGGCCACGCTGGAGCGGATCGACCCCGAGCCGCCATTCCTGCACTTCAAGCGCGGGATGGCCGCGCTGCGCGGCGGCGACACGGCAGCGGCGAAGGATGCGTTCGCCAAGGAAGTCGCGCGCGCGCCGGACTATCACGAGTTCCATTTCTGGCTCGCCGTCGCCCACTACGGCTTAGGCGACGTGGAGCCCGCGCGCAAGCACCTGGCGATCGCGATGAAGAACAGCACGACGCGTCGCGAGCACGACCTGTACGCGGCGAAGCTCGACCGCCTGAGCCAGACGCATTAGCCCCGCAGGGTCAGGCGGGCGCGACGCCGCCCGCGCCGCGAGCGGACGGCCGCGCTCGCGTTCAACGGACGCGCCATGGCCGCTGCCCGGACGCCGCAGCCACGCCTCGTCACCTCCGCCGCCCCGACGTATACTCGAACGATCGTTCTATGCGGGGCAGGAGACGTCGTGGACACACTTTCGACGATGGAATCGTTGAACGAGGGGCAGCGCCGGGCGGTGTTGCACGCCGGCACGGGGCCGCTGCTGGTCATCGCCGGGGCCGGCACCGGCAAGACCAAGACGCTGGCGCATCGCGTCGCGCATCTGGTCGACCGGGGCGCCGACATCCAGCGGGTGCTGCTGCTGACGTTCAGCCGCCGGGCAGCACGGGAGCTCGAACGGCGCGTCGGCCAGTTGCTGGGGGCCAACGGCGCCGCGGCCGCCGGCGGTTCCTCGCCGCTCGGCTGGGCGGGCACCTTCCACGCCGTGGGGGCGCGGCTGCTGCGCCGCTTCGCGCCGCGCATCGGGCTGGCCGAGAACTTCACGATCCACGACCGCGGCGATTCCGAAGACCTGATGAGCCTGATCCGCCACGAGCATGGCGTGGCGGACGCTAGGAAGGAGCGCTTTCCGGGAAGCGCGACCTGCCTGTCGATCTACTCCCACACGGTGAACTCCGAGGCGGCGCTCGGCGCCGTCCTGCGCGACACGTTCCCGTGGTGCGCGCAGCACGAGGCCAGCCTCGCTTCGATGTTCGCTGCCTACATCGTCGCCAAGCAGGCGCAGCACGTCCTCGATTTCGACGACCTGCTCCTGTACTGGAGCGGAATGATGGCGGTGCCCGAGCTCGCGGAAGAGGTCGGCGCGATGTTCGATCACGTCTTCATCGACGAATACCAGGACACCAACAGCCTGCAAGGCTCCATCGTGCGCCGGTTAAAGCCCGACGGCGCGGGCGTGACCGTCGTCGGCGACGATGCGCAGGCGATCTACGGATTCCGCGCCGCCACCGTGCGCAACATCCTGGATTTTCCGCGCCAGTACTCGCCGCCCGCGGACGTCGTGGCGCTGGACCGGAACTACCGGTCCACGGGCGCGATCCTTCGCGCATCGAACGCGGTGATGGCGCTGGCGAAGGAAGGCTATACGAAGTGCCTCGTCACCGACCGGCCGCAGGGCGCGCCGCCATGCCTCGTCACCGTCCCCGACGAGCACGCGCAGGCGCAGTGCGTCGCCGAACAGGTGCTGCGCGATCTCGAGAACGGCATCGCGCTGAAGAGCCAGGCGGTGCTGTTCCGCTCGTCGCATCACAGCGCCCATGTCGAGCTGGAGCTCACCCGCCGCAAGATCCCGTACGTGAAGTTCGGCGGGCCTACGCTTCCTCGATGCCGCGCATGTCCGCGACGTCCTCGTCGATCCTGCGCTGGATGGAGAATCCGCACGGGCGGCTGGCGGGGTTTCGCGCGCTCCGGCTGCTTCCCGGCATCGGCCCCGCCACCGCGACGCGAATGCTCGACAGCCTCGAAGGCCGGACCGACCGCGCGAGCGCGCTCCACGACTTGCAAGGTTCCCGCGCCGGCGCGCGACGGATGGACGGCGCTGTGCGCGCTGCTGCACGCCGCGAACGCCCGCCCGCTGCGATGGCCCGGCGAGCTGGAGTCCGTCCTCGACTGGTATCGCCCGGAAGTGCCCCGGCTCTACGACGATGCGCGCGACCGGATCGCCGATCTCGGTCAGCTGCTGCAGATCGCGGCCGCGTACCCGACGCGCGAGCAGTTCCTGACCGACCTGACGCTGGACCCGCCGTCCGCGACGCAGCGCGCAAGCCGAGGCCCCGTTGCTCGACGAGGACTACCTGACGCTCTCCACCATTCATTCGGCGAAGGGCCAGGAATGGAAGTCGGTGCAGGTGCTGAACTGCATCGACGGCTGCATTCCGTCGGACATGGCGACGGGCAACGACGACCAGATCGAGGAAGAGCGCCGGCTGCTCTACGTCGCGATGACGCGGGCGAAGGATCACCTGTCGCTGCTGCTGCCGCAGCGCTTCTACGTGCACCAGCAGGCGAAGTACGGCGACCGTCACGTCTACGCGCATCGCAGCCGTTTCATCGCCGACGAAACGGCCGCGCACTTCACGGCGCGGACATGGGTCGATGGCACCGCGGCGAACACGTCGTCGCGGCCGGCGGGCACGACGACGATCGACTTGAAGGCGGTGCTGCGCGATGCGTGGTCGGCCGCGTCGGGGCTGGCGGCAAGGCGGCCCTGAACTCGATGCTGACCTGCATCGGGCCGCCGGTGCGCACCGGATTGCGATCGGCGAAGAACGTCTTCCCCATCGGCACCATGCCGATGAAGTCCTCGAAGATCCTGCTCAACTGCTGTTCGGTCTTGACGGCGTCGATGCGCTGCCGGTGGGTCCTGCCGGTCGGCGACTCGAGCGACAGCGCGGCATCCAGCATGAACTCCGGAATGCCGGCGCGCTCCCGCCGCGCGTCGATTTCCTTCCACGCGATGCCCGGCGGGCCCGGCACCGGCGGGTCGACGCGGAAGTTCGACTCCTGGTCGGTGATGGCGACGACGGCGCAGATGTTCTCCGGCGTCACCGGAACCTCCAGCACGACCATCGCCGCGTGGATGTCCGGGGCCCAGGCGTTGCGGGCGCCGACGCTTTCGGGCAGCAGGCGCGCGGCCAGCGCGCGTGCTTCGGCGGCCGTCATCGCCGGGCCGCGCGGCGCCTCGGTCGTCGCGCATCCGGCGAGGATGATGGCGATGGCGAGCGGCAGCAGCGCGGCGAAGCGGAGGGGAGGCAAATGCGGCGCGGAATGATTCATGGAGACATTGGACGTGAGCGACGGCGGATTGCCGCCATGCATACCGGAAGCTCGGTCAAGCGCTTCCGGCAGCCAGGTGCGCGCATCCTGGCGAATAATGCGTCGCGTGGCATCCCGGTCGTGGTAGCTGCGGTACCCTGCATATCGCGCATTGCAGCGCTCGCCCGACAACGCCCGCCGCCTAAGGCGTCGTTGCCGGACTCGCGGCCCCAAGAGGCCCCGCGTTCCCCGTGCATCCGATGAAACGTCGTACTGTCGGCTGGTCCCTCACCATTGTCGCGATGGCGATCGCCGTGTTCGTCGCCGTCGACTATTGGACCGGATACGACGCCATCGGCGCCGCGTCGCGCTTCCTGTGGAACGGCTCGGTGTTCGTCTGGAACAGCGTCGTCCGCCTGTTCGGCGGCGTGGCGGCCACGTTCGCGCGCGCGTTCGGCGTGCGTCGCGTGGCGCGGCTGACGGCCGCCATCGCCGGCGTCGGCCTGGGCTACGCCGGCAGCGTCATCCTCAGCGACGCGAAGTTGAAGCGCGCGCACGGCTGGCGCGGCAAGCTCAAGGCCGCGATCACCATCGCCCGGAAAAAGTGGCACGACCTGCACCTCGTCTGGAAGCTCGCGTTCGTCGCGGCGCTGATCGCGAGCCAGGTCTATCTGCACTTCCTGCTGATCGTGTTCCCGATCGCGTTCCTGGTGCCGGTGGTCCGGCGCGCGTGGATACTGGCCGCCGATACGTTGGTCGGCAGCTGGTACTGGCGCAAGCTCGGTCGCTGGCACGACCGGGTGGCGGCCACGCTGCGGCGGATGCCGGTCTATCGGCACGGCGTCGCCGCCCTGCGGCGCACGCGGCTGCGCTACCTGTGCGCCTGGCGGATGTGGAGGTACGACCCGCGTTACCGCGATCCGGCGACCGGACATCACAGCGTCAGTCTGTTGGAGCCGGTGCGCCTGTGGTGGCGAGGCGACCTCGATCGCTATGTCGGGCGGCCGTTGCTCGCCGGCCCGCCGTCCGGCACGCGCGCCAAGACGGCCCCGCACGCCGCGCGTCCGTTGCGTCGCCGGGTCCGGAAGTAGGCGGCGGCAGGCGCTTCGGGGTCAGAGCCGCTTCGGGGTCAGAGCCGCTTCGGGGTCAGAGCCACTTCGGGGTCAGAGCCGCTTCGGGGTCAGAGCCACTTCGGGGTCAGAGCCGCTTCGGGGTCAGAGCCACTTCGGGGTCAGAGCCACTTCGGGGTCAGAGCCATAATCATCGGCTGTCACAACGTGCGGTTTGCCGATCGTTGAGCGAGCCGATGATTATGGCTCTGACCCCGAAGATGGTTATCGCTCTGACCCCGAAGATGGCTCTGACCCCGAATGTTGGCTCTGACCCCGAAGATGGCTGATCCCGAAGCGGCTCTGACCCCGAAGTGTCGCTCTGACCCCGAAGTGGCTCTGACCCCGAAGTGGCTCTGACCCCGAAGGGCTACTGACCCCGAAGCGGCTACTGACCCCGAAGCGGCTCTGACCCCGAAGCTGGCTCTGACCCCGAAGGCCGACCCCGAAGGCCGGTGCGGTCGCCAGCGTCTAGAATGACTGCCTGTCCAGACACGAACTGACGCATGCTCGCCAAGCTCCAGGAAATCGTTCAGCGGGTGAACGCCGCGGCCAATCTCCACGAGGCTTTGGAGGTCATCGTTCGTCGCGTGAAAGCCGCGATGCACACCGAGGTGTGCTCCGTCTATGTTCGTGACCCGGCCGGCCAATACGTGCTGATGGCGACGGAAGGACTGAACCAGAGCACGGTGGGCAAGATCCGGATGGCAGCCGGCGAAGGGATCGTCGGGCTGGTCGCGACGCGCCAGGAGCCCGTCAATCTGGCGAACGCGGCGGAGCATCCCAATTACCGCCACTTCCCGGAAACGGGGGAGCAGCACTTTTCCGGCTTTCTCGCGGTGCCGCTCGTTCACTTCCGCGAGTCCGTCGGCGTGCTCGTCGTGCAGCAGCGCACGCACCGCGTGTTCGCGGAGGACGAGGTCGCGTTCCTGGTGACGATCGGCGCGCAACTCGCGGCGGCGCTGAGCTACGCGGCGCTGGGCAGCGCCATCTCCCCCCATGACCCGGGTACGCGCGGACCCATCGGGCTCATCCAGGGGCTGCCGGGAGCCCCGGGCATTGCGATCGGCACCATCGTGCTGCCGTCGCCGCTGGCCGACCTCGACGCGGTGGCCGACCGCGTGCCGGACGATATCGCGCAGGAGGAGGCGAGCTTCCGGCGGGCCGTGCGTGAAACGCAGCAGGAACTCCGCGCCAGCGCCGATCGGATGGAGGGCGAGCTGTCCGACGAGACGCGCGCGATATTCGACGTCTACATCCTGATCCTCGGCCAGGAGGATCTAGTCGAGAGCGCGGTCGCGCGGATTCGCGGCGGCAACTGGGCGCCGGCGGCGCTCCGCGACACGATCGACGAGCACGCACGGGCGTTCGAGCAGGCGGAGGACCCCTACCTGCGGGCGCGCGCGGAGGACTTCAGAGGGATCGGTCGCCGCATCCTGCTGCGCCTCGTGTCCAAGGCTTCCGCCGTCATTCGATATCCGGACGACGCGGTCCTGCTGGGCGACGAGGTCAGTCTCGCCCGTGCCGCCGACGTGCCGTCGCGGCAACTCAAGGGCATCGTGTGCCTGCGCGGATCCGTGGTGTCGCACACGGCCGTCCTCGCCCGCGGCCTCGGGGTACCGGCGGTGATGGGACTCGGTCCGCGGGATGTCCGGTCGCTCGACGGGCATCCGATCATCGTCGACGGCTATCGCGGACGCGTCTTCATCGACCCGCTGCCCGCCGTGGTTGCGGAATACCGGCGCATCGTCCAGCACGAGGGGCGGCTCTCCGCCAGGCTCGCGGCCTTGCGCGATCTCCCGGCGACGACCATCGACGATGTCCGCGTCGGACTCGCGTTGAACGTCGGCTTGCTGTCCGACATCGACGTCGCCGCGAATCTCGGCGTGGACGAGGTCGGGCTCTACCGGTCCGAGTTTCCGTTCATGTCGCGCGCGACCTTTCCCGATCGAGCACGAGCAGTACGAAATCTATCGCAACGTGCTCCAGGCATTCGCGCCCAAGCCGGTGACGATGCGGACGCTCGACATCGGCGGCGACAAGGCGCTGCCGTATTTCCCCACGACGGAAGAGAACCCGTTCCTCGGATGGCGCGGCGTCCGCCTCACGCTCGATCGCCCCGATATCTTCCTCCCGCAGCTTCGTGCAATGCTGCGGGCGAACGTGGGCTTGCACAACCTGCGCATCATGTTCCCGATGATCGGACAGGTCGACGAGCTCAAGGCCGCGCGGGAGGCGGTCGACCGCGCGCGCCGCGAGCTGCGCGAGGAAGGCTGCGATTGCCCCGCGCCATTGATCGGCGCGATGGTGGAGGTGCCGTCGGTGCTGCACTCCATTCCCGCGCTGTCGCGCCACGCGGACTTCTTCTCGATCGGCACCAACGACCTCACGCAGTACCTGCTGGCGGTCGACCGGAACAATCCGAACGTGGCGCGCCTGTACAACCCGCTGGATCCGGGCGTGATCCGCGCGCTGTATGGCGCGATTCGCGCGATGCGTCGCTGCGGCAAGCCGGTGAGCGTCTGCGGCGAGATGGCCGCCGATCCCGGCTCGGCGATCCTTCTGCTCGGCATGGGATTGCAGACGTTCAGCATGAGCGCGTCCGCGGTGCTGCGGGTCAAGTGGATGATCAGGAGCCTGTCGAGGCAACGCGCGCACTTCATCCTCCGCCGCGCGCTGCGCATGGAGTCCGCCGACGCCGTGCGCGGCATGCTGGACGAGGAACTGGTCCGCGCCGGATTGGGCGAGCTTGTCCTCGCTTGATTCGCCGGAGGCAGGCATGCAGGGCGGGCGTCATGGTCGGTGCTGCGTTCGCGCATTCCGATCCTGACCGTCCATGCGGAGACCGCAATGATTGCTCGATGCAGACGGGCTTTCCTTCCGCTGCTGCTGGTGCTGGCGCTCGCGGCCTGCAAGGTCGACTCGACCAACCCGATCACGCCGGTCGACAGCGCGCAGCCGGACACCGCGCTCTACGGCGTGTGGCGATACCGGGCGCCGGGCGAGCTGACGTACGTGCACATCGGCCCGGCGTTTTCGCTGGGCGATGCCGCCGCGGGTGCGAAGGCACGGACGAAGATCGTCGTCATCGACCACAAGGCGAACGGGCTCACCGACGACACGCTACGACGCTTACGTGTCGCGCGTCGGCCGCGACCGCTACCTGAACGTCGTCCAGGTCGACGCGGGCAAGACCGTCGGCTTCATCTTCGTTCGCTACACGCGGATCGACGCCAACACGCTGCGGTTTGCCACGATGAACGAGGACGCGCTGAAGGCCGCGATCCAGGCCGGCCGCATCAAGGGCACGATCCGCGGCGAGGGGCTCGCGTCGGAAACGACGATCACCGCTCCGTCGACCGAGATCGCGGAATTCCTGGCACGCGAAGGCGCGAAGCTGTTTGGAACACCGTTCGTGCTTCGGCGCGTGGCCGCCAACGTCGTGCCGGCGCAAGCGCAAGCCGCGCCGGCGGCGAAGTAGGGCCGGTATGACGAACATCGAGGTGACGGGAAAGCGCGTCGTCATCGCCGGCGGCAGCCGGGGCATCGGGCGCTCGATCGCGCTCGCCTTCGCCGCGGCCGGCGCGCAGGTGTCGATCTGCGCGCGCGGCGCGGAGTCGCTGGACGCCGCGCGCGCCGACCTGGCCGCCGTGGGCGGCGTCGTGCATGCGGCGATCTGCGATCTTGCGAACCAAGCCTCGATCGCACGCTACATTCCGCAGGCGGCCGCACTGGCGACGAAGGGCATCCGCGTGAATTGCGTGGCCCCCGGCTCGATCGATTTCCCCGACGGATTCCGGGACCGGCGCAAGACCGACGAGCCCGCGCTCTATGGCAGCGTGCTGGCGTCGATGCCGGCCAAGCGCCTTGGCCGGCCCGAGGAAGTCGCCAACGTCGTGCTGTTCCTGGCCTCGCCGCTGGCGATCTGCGTGACCGCGCAGATCATCGGCGTGAATGGCGGCCAGGGATTCGCGCGTTAGCTGGCCGCCATCGGTGCGGTGCGTGGCGACTGCGGCAGTTCGCCGGTCGGCGCTTGGGAACCCTGCCTGCGGGGAACGTGTCAATATCGAGGCGCTCATGGCTCGCCCGCCTTGCGTTGAATCGCGGCGAGTACATCGGGCGGCCCATCGGCGCAACCTGGGAGACCGTTCGTGACATTCGCGTGGCCCGGCATGCTTTGGCTGCTGCTCGTCGGGCCGCTGCTGGTCGGCGCTTACGTGGCGCTGTTGCGGCGGCGGCAACGCTCCGCCGCCGGCTTTTCCGACCTGGGTCTGGTCCGGCAGGCGATGGGCGGCGCGCGCCGCTGGCGTCGGCACATTCCACCGCTGCTGATGCTGTGCAGCCTGATCGCCATTATCGTCGGCACGGGTCGACCCAGCGCGACGCTACCGGTCGCATCGATGCGGCAGACGATCATCCTCGCGGTGGATGTTTCGCTCAGCATGGATGCCACGGACGTCGATCCCAACCGGCTGTCGGCGGCGCAACTGGCCGCCAGGACATTCGTCGAAGAATGCCCGGCCGACGTGCGCATCGGCCTGGTCGCGTTTGGCGGCAGCGCGGCCGAGGTGCAATCGCCGACCGACAATCGAGGCGACCTGCTCGCGGCCATCGATCGGTTCAGCTTGCAGCGGGGGACCGCCACCGGCAGCGCACTCTACGCCGCGCTGGCGTCGCTGCTGCCCGAAGCCGGCCTCGAACTGCAAGCGCTGAATATGGGCGGTCGCGTGTTACAGGATCCGCGCGGTGCGAGCCTCGACCAGCCGCGCAACCCCAAGGCGAAAAAGCCCGCGACCGGCGTGCCGGGATCCTTCACGTCCGGCGCCATCATCCTGATGAGCGACGGCATGAGCACGATGGGACCCAAGCCCCTCGACGCGGCGCAGGTGGCCGCCGAGCACGGCGTACGGGTCTTCACGATCGGCTTCGGCACCAAGGAGGGCGCGACCGTGCGCGTGCAGGGGATGTCGATCTACGTTCGCCTGGACGAGGAAACGCTGATGGCGATCGCCGACATCACCAAAGGCGCGTATTTGCAGGCGGGTACCGCGGAAGACTTAAAGCAGGCGTATCGCGACCTCACCACACGTTTGGTCGTGGAGCGAAAGGAGGTGGAACTCACGTTCGCCTTCGTGGTGCTCGCGGCGATTCTGTTGCTGGCGGCCCTGGGGCTGTCGCTGGTCTGGTTCCCGCCGATCCTCGACACCGGGAGGACTGCGGCCGGTGGGTCAGGCAAGCGGGGTTGAGTCAATGCGGTAGGTCCTCAGCGCGGCGTCACGCTAGTCTCTCGCACCGGTCACCTTACTCGTTAAGCGCCAATCGGGGGGGCATCCGCAACAATGGCGAATGAATGGTCCCGTACGGAAGTGGACGCGATCGTCGCCGACTATTTGTCGATGCTAGGCGCCGAGTTGGCGGGTGTCCCATACGGCAAAGCCGCGCACCGTCGCGATCTTATCAACGCTCTTGTCGACCGATCGGAGGCGTCGATTGAGTTTAAGCACGCAAACATTAGTGCCGTACTCCTCGACCTCGGTTTCCCCTACATTTCCGGCTACAAGCCCCGTTCCAATTACCAGCAACTACTTTACGACGTGGTCGCAGATCGCCTGGCCGCAAGTGCAGAACTGCTGAACGTTGCGGCGGCCGATGCGGACCTTCCCATCGTCGTGCCCGAGTTGGATGACATCTTGGCTGTCCTTACGGCGCCGCCGACGACGGAAGAGCGGGACCGCACCACGAATCAACCACGCATATCCTCGGTACCAAACTACCTCGAGCGGGAAGCTAGGAACCGATCTCTTGGGGCAGCGGGGGAGTCCTTTGTCCTGAACTACGAGCGAGCGCGCCTAATTAGTCGTGGCCGGGAACCGTTAGCGGCGAAGATTGAGCACACATCACGCGTTCGCGGCGATGGCGATGGATTTGACATTCTCTCATTCGAAGAGACCGGCCAAGAACGTCTCATTGAGGTAAAGACGACCAAATATGGGCGCGAGACGCCTTTCTTTGTCTCGCGCAACGAGGTCGCAGTCTCAGAGTGGCGTGCCCATCAGTACCATGTTTACCGGCTATTTCACTTCCGCGTGGCCCCGCAACTATTTACCTTGAGCGGAGCGCTTGACAAGACGTGCCGCCTTTCCGCCTCAAGCTTTCTCGCCACCGTAAGATGACGCCCAACGCTGCGCTCAAACGGACGGCCCGACACGGTACCGCAATCAGCTTCCTCCGCCAGGCGTCACAAATTCCTTCCGGGCTTTTGCATGACTTCATCCACAACGTTCGTTGCGGCAGACGGCGACGGCTATGAGCTCAACATGGGACGCTGGAGTCGTCGCCTGGCCGTCCCCTTTCTCGAGTTCGTCGGCACCGCCGACGCCGAGCGAGTCCTGGACGCCGGATGCGGCACCGGCGCGCTCGCCGAGGCGTTTCTTGCTCGCAGCAGTGCGCTCGAGCTACACGCGGTCGACATCGCCCCGGTCTACATCGAGTACGCGCGCAAGCGCAATCCCGAGCCCAGAGTGGTCTTCGCGGTCGGAGATGTCTGTTCGCTCGGCTTTCCCGACGACTATTTCGATCGGGTCGTCTCGCTGCTGGTCCTGCACTTCGTCCCGCGACCGGATGCCGCCATTGCCGAGATGTGCCGGGTCGCCAAATCGGGGGCCACCGTGGGCGCGGCTGTCTGGGACGCACGCGGCGGGTTCGTCGCCAACCGGCTGTTCTTCGACACGGCCGCCGCCCTCGATCCGCGCGCCGCGGCGCGTCGGGCCAAGAACTACACGAGACCGCTGACCAAACCCGGCGAACTGGCCGCGGCGTGGCGCGCGGCAGGCTATGTCGACGTCGAAGTGGAGCAACTTCTCATCCGCATGGAGTTTGCGAACTTCGACGACTACTGGCGTCCCTACCTGGGCAAGGATGGGCCCGGCGCCGAGTACGTCGGCCTACTTACCACCGACGAGCGCAGCCGGCTCGAAGCGGCCGTCCGCAGTGCGTACCTCGACGGCGATTCGGATGGACCTCGCTCCTATGCGGCATTGGCCTGGGCCGTAAAAGGCAAGGCGCCGTAGCGCAGCGTGCAGTGGTGCCCGATTCAACGAGCACGTGCGACGCTGGGCAGGAGGTCTTCACTTTCACCGCTCCCGCCTTCCGTGGAGACGCCCTGCACATGTCTCATGAATCCGCGGTCGAAATCCGCCGGGTTCAACGGACCGGCGTGTACGTGCAGGGAGAATAGATCCGGTCTTGCGTAGTGTCCCGTGACGTCGAGTGTCCGCCGCGCATTGTCGATGGGTTCGCCGTCGAGATCGGCGTAAACAACACCGAACTCGTTGCGCAGCGGACCGGCCACTATCTTGCCGCCCGGCGCGACGACCGCCGAGTCCCCGGGATTCACCCATTCTTCGGCATCGGGGTAGAGGTCGCTCATGCCGGGTGCGGCGCCGCGGATATCGGCGGCGCGGAACGCCACGCCGCTTCCCACCACCCAGCATCCGGCCTCGCGCGCAATGTGCTGAAGTGTGGCGATCCAACGGTCGCCGCTGTCGTAAGTCGGCGCGACGTATACGTCCAGTCCCTGCGCATACAACGCATAACGCACCCGCGGCATGTAGCTTTCCCAGCAAATGAGGCTGCCGATCCGGCCGCAAGGGGTATCGATCGATTTGAGCCCCGTGGCATCCCCCTGGCCCCACACCATGCGCTCGGGATTGGTGGGCATGAGCTTGCGATGCCGATTGAGCACGCTGCCGTCGGCGCCCAATGTGACCACGGTGTTGTACAGCGTGCCGCGGCTGAATGCGCCGTCGCGTTCGTGGATGCCGCAGATCACCGTGACGCGATGCTTGCGCGCCGCCTCGCGCAGCGGTGCCAGATCGTCGTTGGTCAGATCGACGGCATTCTCGACGAGTGTGCGGTGCAGGCGCTCGGACAGCGCCATGTCGCCGCCCGGTCGCAATCGCCAGATCCAGGCCGGATAGCCGGGAATGAAGGCCTCGGGAAAAACGATCAGCCGCGCACCGCCGACCGCGGCCTCGGCCACGGCACGCACGGCGATGCGCAGGCACTCGGCGCGATCCAGAAACGCCGGCGCATGTTGCACGATGGCGATGCGGGTCGCCTCCATTCACCGGGTCCCGGCGCCGACCAGCATCTCGCACGGACCGACAAAGCCTTCGCCCGTTTCGAACTTGCCGAGCGCGGCCTCGATCTCCTTCCAGGTTTCGACGCGTTCGCGCTCGCTCATCGCGGCCATCATCTGAAACCAGACACGCATTACGATTCGCCTTGATAGCGAATTGATCGAATGGTTTAAGGCACAGGTGAACGAAGCCGGTGGTGGAAACTATCAAAGTCTGATCAACGATGCGCTGAAGGGCCATGTCCAGCAGCATGGTCTCGAGCGGACGTTGCGCCGGTTGATTCGAGAGGAATTGCGCCGGGTCGCCTAGACTCAAGTTGTCAGGGCCCAACCCGGCGGTCGACTCGGACGTGTCGTCACCGAAACGACGCCGCAGTCTTTCTACTTGCAACATGTGGCCTGACCCGGGGTTCGAGCGGATGCGCCGGCACGCGGTCCGACGGGCGGAGGTGGGACACGCAACAGGCGAAGCGTAGCGTTGGGGTGCCGGTCATGCCTATGGGCGAGCGCGCGGCGCTGCCGCGGATGCCACGGGCCTATCCCCGCCGCGCGAGGATCCTGCGCAAGGTCTCACCCGGATTTCCTGAGTCGCGCAGCGCCGATCACCAGGGCAGCGAGGACCAGGACCAGCAATCCGAGCGCAAACAGCGTGGGAATGGGCTGGTGGGTCGCCGCGCCGCCGGCCCCGGCCTTGGTGTAGAGAACGCCGAAGTACAAGGTCGATTCGCCGTCATCGTACGGGGGGCAGGATGGAACGCCGGACGGGCAGGAGCCCGAGCCTCCGCTGTCCTGTGCGTTGATCACGTTGCCCATGACGTCCGGACAGACCGCCTGGTTGATCCAGAAGAACAAGCAGTACTTGATGTCCAGGCAGAACGATCGACGGTGCGGCAATTGGATCCGGTGAGAAAGAACGTGACGGGCTCGATGCGTTGCTCACCGCGACTTCAACGATGACGTTGAGGTCGTTGTCGATGATGAACGTCGCCGATCGCCTGCGGCGCGACGCGTCGGCGTCAACCTGCCGCATATCGTCTAACCATGCGGCGCACGAGCGGCTCAACAAGGACTTCGGCGTGAAGACCACCTACATTCCGTTAAAGGGCACGGTTGACATGACGACGGCCGTGCTGGGCAGCCAGGTCGACGGCGCGATGTCCTACACGGCGTTCGCCATCAACAACAAGGGCCGCGGCAAGAAGTAACGCGCCGCGGCGTCATTGGAGGCGCCGGGCGGGTGCCAAGCGCCCGCCCGGCACGCGGCTTGTGACGCCTGCGTAGTTCTACGCAGGCCGTCGTTGATTCGCCCCGGGAATGCACCGGCGACTCGCGGCTCCCGGCGCATCGCAGCCACGCTGTTTCGATGCGCATTCGTCGTGTTGGCGCGGAACGTGCTTTGCTGCCTGTCCAATTGGTGCGGCGATTTCCGCCGCGACAGGCAGGCATCGTCTGCCGCGCGCGAAAGGCAATGGGAATGTACAAGATTGCGGTGGAGAAGATCATGGCGTGTTGCGGGATGCGCGGAACTTCCGCGACGCGCGTTCCGCTGCCCGCGCCGGTGTCCGCGCGCGCAGGCGCGGCGATGCGCCCGTTGGCGTTCGTGCTGGCGTTCTTCATGCTCGGGATCGCGACAGTGCCGGCGCATGCGCTCTCGTCGCCGCCGAACATCCTGTTCGTCATCATGGACGACGTCGGCATCGACCAGATGCAGGTGTTCGGCTACGGCGGCGACGACGCCGCCGAGCACGCCGAACATCGACACGCATCGCCGACGCCGGCATCCGCTTCCGCAACACCTGGTCGATGCCGGCCTGCTCGACCAGCCGCGCCGTGATCTTCAACGGCCGCTTTCCGCTGCGCACCAACGTCTACGGCGCGCTCGGCCCCGACGACCTCGCGAACTCGATGGTGTCGCCCTATCGAGATGACGGTGCCGAAGCTGCTCGCAGCAGCGCGGCTACGAGAGCGCGCTGTTCGGCAAGTTCCACCTCGGCCTGCAGGGCAACAACCCGTTCCGCGTACGCGCATGCCGCGCGTCGCTCGGCTGGGACTACTTCGCCGGCTGGCTCGACGAGACCGGCGACCCGTCGTCGATCGACACGACGGCCGGCGGCGTGGCCGACCGCCGGCGCGACGTATTCCTGCGGCTTCGTGCCCGGCGCGGCCGCACGGCGGCGCCGACTCCGGCGCCTGCTACGCGGCCGACGGCACCTGCCAGCGATGCCGACCGGCCGGCGGCGATCCCGCCCGGCCGCACCTGCCGCGATCGCGGCGGCATCTTCGATCCGGGCAAGCCGTGCCAGCGCCGCGCGCCGGCGTACCTCGACTTCGACGACGCTGAGCGGCCACTACGTGTCGCCGCTGGTCATCAACCACGAGGACGGCCGCGTCGAGCAGGTGCCGCCGACCGACTCCGCGCGCGCACCTTCCGCGGCACCGTCGCCGGTCGACGCGGCGATCGACTGGATCAAGCGGCCAGCCGCGGAGCCAGCCGTGGATGGCGACGGTCAGCTTCGCGTCGGCGCACACGCCGGTGATGCAGCCGCCGCCGGCGCTGCTGCACGTCCGGCGCCGGCGGCCACCAGCGGCCTCGACTGCGGCAACGCGAACGGCAGCAGCGCGTGCTGACGAACCTGATGATCGAGGCGATCGACACCGAGGTCGGCCGCCTGCTGGTCGCGACCGGCCTGGCGCGCCGCGGCCGCGACGGCCAGCTGGTCTACGACCCGACGCAGCAACGACACGATGGTCGTCATCGTCGGCGACAACGGCACGCTCGGCAGCGCGGTGAAGTGCCGTTCGATCCCGCGCGCGCCAAGGGCACCGCCTACCAGACCGGCGTCTGGGTGCCGCTGGTCGTCGCCGGCCCGCTGGTGCAAGCAGCCCGACCGCATCGTCTCGCACATGGTGAACATCGCCGACCTGTTCGAGCTGTTCGGCGAGATCGCCGGCATCGACGTGCCGCGCGCGGTGCCGCGCCCGATCGATGCCGTGGCGATGCTGCCGTACCTGACGAACCCGGCGCAGCGCCAGCATCCGCACGCTGGAACTTCACCCAGATCGGCGCCGAACCTGCAGGCCAACGGCGCGATCAACGGCCCGTGCCGATCATCGCAGCACCTGCACGCAGATCCCGGTGACCAAGAGCGTCTGCGAGGACAACGGCGGCGTCTGGTGGGGCGACGGCGCCACGATCCGCTCACCGCCGGCATCCCGGCGGACGGTCTGCAGTACTGCTGCGACGTGAACGCGTTTCGCGCGAACCAGGGCCAGCCGGGCTACACGATCCAGCCGCTCGATTCGGTCGCCATCCGCAACGACCGCTACAAGATCGTCAGAACTACTTCCAGAGCTACAACGCCACGACGAACGCGTGCGAGCCGCTGACGACGAGCGAGTTCTACGAGATCGACGAAGCCGTGCCGATCCCGCAAGATCGACCGCGCGGATTCGAACCTGCTGGCGATGGACCCGCTGACCCCCGAGCAGCAGAGGAACTACGACGCGCTGTCGGCGCAACTGACGGCGATCCTCGGGTCGCAACCCGCCTGTCCCGGCGACGGCAACATCGACGGCGTCATCAACGTGCTCGATGTCGCGAACTGGGGCATCTACCGCGCGCTGGCGTCGGGCAAGTCGAGCTGGTACGACATCAACATGGACGGACTCACCAATCCCGCCGATCTCGCGCTGATCCAGCAGGTGCTGGGGACGAAGTGCCCGGGGTAGGCGGCCGCGGCTGACCGGCGCTAGGAGCCAGGGGTCCGCGCGGCAGGGCCACGTTAGGGGTCAGAGCAACAATAGATCGAGCAGTTTGCGCGTTAGGGGTCAGAGCAACAATTGATCGGATCCAACGATTCGAATTGTCGACGCCCTCCCGGTCGATCAATTGTTGCTCTGACCCCTAACCAGCTAGCGCGACGAGCCGGAGCGCACGAACTCGATCGCCGCCGTGAAAAGCGGCAGGTCGTCCCGGTAGTCGGCGGCGTCGGCGCGGTCGATCTGGATCCATTCGCGCGTGCTCGCCATCCCGCCGGGTTGAAACGGCACGACGTTGTCGCGCGAGAATTGCAGCTCCGTCGCGGCGGCGACGGGCAGGCGCAGACCGACGCCCTTGCCGCTGATGCACGCGAACATCCGGTCCCCGACGAGGTACGCGTCGAGGCCGTTGATTGTTTTCGCGGCGACGCCGGGTAACGTCAGCAGGAGAGCATCGAGAGCCGCCTTGCGGCGGGCATTGGGCGTGTCGGCAGTGGTCGAGGAGGTCGTTTTCTTTTTCATCGGAGCGGTGGGATCGGCGCGCCGCGATGCGGTGGCATACGTGCATGGCACCGCCGGGTGCGCCGGGGGCCCTATCGTAGCCGCGTTTCGTCCATCCCGCGAATGGCCCGCCCGGTTTTCCGCGCCTGTCGCGGCGAAGCGGATGGAGCGGCATCCTGCGTCGCGCATCGCGACGACGAATAAAAGCCCCGCGACGGCGGGGCCTTTTCGTTGCACGCGGCAACGGCTACATGCGTTCGATGATCGCCGCGATGCCCTGTCCGCCGCCGATGCACATCGTGATGAGGCCGTAGCGGCCGCCGGTGCGTTGCAGCTCGTACATCGCCTTCACCGTCAGCAGCGCGCCCGTCGCGCCGATCGGGTGGCCGAGCGCCACCGCGCCGCCGTTCGGGTTGACCTTCGCCGGGTCGAGGCCGAGGTTCTTCGTCACGCCGAGCGCCTGCGCGGCGAACGCCTCGTTCGATTCGATGACGTCGAGTCGCCGATCTTCAGGCCGGCCTTGGCGAGCGCGCGCTGCACGGCCGATACGGGTCCTAAGCCCATGATCTTCGGGTCGATGCCGGCGTGGCCGTAGGCGACGAGCCGCGCCATCGGCTTCAAGCCCTTGGCGGCCGCGGCCGATTTTTCCATCAGCACGACGGCGGCGGCGGCATCGTTGATGCCCGACGCGTTGCCGGCGGTGACGGTGCCGTTGTCCTTCTGGAACACGGTCTTCAGCTTGGCCATGCTTTCGAGCGACGCATCGGCACGCGACGTGCTCGTCGGTGTCGAACATCGTCGACCCCTTCTTCGTCTTCAGCTCGATCGGCAGGATCTGGCTCTTGAAGTGGCCGGCGGCGATCGCCGCCATCGGCGCGCCGGTGGCTTTCCACCGCGAACGCATCCTGCATGTCGCGCGACACGCCGCATTGGGCGGCGACGTTCTCGGCGGTGACGCCCATGTGCACGGTGTCGAACGGATCGGTGAGCGCGCCGACCATCATGTCGATCATCTTGGAGTCGCCCATCCGCGCGCCCCAGCGTTGCGTCAGCGACGCGTAGATCGCGCGGCTCATGCTCTCGGCGCCGCCGGCCACCGCGGCGTCGGTTTCGCCGAGCAGGATGTACTGCGATGCGGAGACGATCGCCTGCATGCCGCTGCCGCACAGCCGGTTCACGGTAAACGCGCCGGTGTCGTGCGGCAGTCCGCCGTTCACGCGCGCACAGCCGCGAGATGTACATGTCCTTCGGCTCGGTGTGGATCACGTTGCCGATCACGCACTGGCCGACGGTCGGCCGGGTCGATCTTCGCGCGGGCCACCGCTTCGCGGACGACGCGGGCGCCGAGCTCGCTGGGGGCGAAGTCCTTGAGGCTGCCGCCGTAATCGCCGATGGCGGTGCGCACGCCGGAAAGGATGACGACTTCTCGATTGCTCATGGGGGCCTCCTCGAATTGGACGATTATTCTACTGCCGCGCCATCGTGGGGATCTTGCCCGAGGTCAACAAGCGGGAAGCGGAGCCCGCCCCTCGTACATCGGCCCGCACGCTGCTACGCTTCGCCCCATGCGCATC
This sequence comes from uncultured beta proteobacterium, assembly GCA_963823475.1. Taxonomy (GTDB): domain Bacteria; phylum Pseudomonadota; class Gammaproteobacteria; order Burkholderiales; family Casimicrobiaceae; genus VBCG01. The sequence goes on along the minus strand of CAWGLS010000008.1, from coordinate 257,827 downwards.
GTTGCCCGGACGTTCGCCGTCGCCGCCGCCATCCGCGGTGCGATGGCCGCGGCCGCGCAAGCCGCGGCCGACCGCTACGTTTATCAGGACCTGCCGCCGCGGTACGGATTCCCGATGGCGGAATCGACGATACTCGCATCGGTGCTGACCGGCGACCAGGCGAACGTGCGCCGCCACGCGTGGGATCCTCCAGGTCGCGCTGACGCTGCTGGCGGTGGTGTCGACGTCGCCATGCCGCCGCTCGCGGTTGCGGCCGGAGCACGAAGGTCCTGCAGAAGCATCCGCTGATCGTAGTTTCCTGCGCCGCCATGTTCGCAGTTCGCGCTGCCGCTGCCGGTGCGGCGCAGGGCGACGAGGTGCTGCAGAAGCTCGTCGTCGTGAGCCGCCACGGCGTCGCACGCCGACGATGGGCCCGCGGCGATCGAAGCTGGACGGCGCAGCCGTGGCCGCTGGACCCAGCCGGCGGCTCGCTGACGCCGCGCGGCGTACAGCTCGCCACGCTGATGGGCCGTACTACCGCGAATACGTCGGCGTGCAGGGCGCTGCCCGCCGCCGGCCCGGCGCCGGTGCGGTCTTCGTCTACGCCGACCTCCCCGAACGCACGCGCGCCACCGCGCAGGCGCTGATCGACGGCTTCGCCGCCAACTGCGGCATCGGCGTCACGACGCGCACCAGCGGCACGGTCGACCCGATGTTCCACCCGCTCGAGGCCGGCGTGTGCAGGATCGACCCGATGACGGCGCAGACGCGCGTGCTCGAGCGCGTCGCCGGCGATCCGAACCGCGTGGCGCGCGATCTCAAGAAATCGTTCGACGCGCTGCAGTCGGCGCTCGATTGCTGCAAGCCCGCGCTGTGCACGGCGTTCGGCCGCGGCGACAAGTGCCAGCTCGCCGACCTGCCACCGCGTCGCCATGCCGACTGGCGGGCTCGAGATCGGCGCGCTCGCCATCGCGTCACCGCGGCGAGATATCCTGCTCCAGTACGCCGACGGAAGGCGCCAGGTGGCGTGGGGGCGCTGAGCCGGCGCAGATGCTGCGACGTTCGCTGCACACCGAAGCCTCGACCTGATGGAACGCACACCTACCTGCGCGGAAGATGGGCTCGGCGCTGCTGTCGAAGGTGGCGGGGGCCGTCACCAGTTCGCGTTCGCTCGGTTTCGGCGCGGTGGACTGCGATCCGCGACGCGAAGGTTGTCGTTTATGTCGGACACGACACCAACCTCTGGAACCTCGCGGGGATGATGGATGTGTCGTGGCTGCAGCCGGGCTACCAGCGCAACCAGACGCCGCCCGCCGGGGCGCTGACGTTCGAGGTCCGCGAGACGCAGGACAAGAAGCTGCGCGTCTACACGTCGTACGTCGCCCAGTCGCTCGAGCAGATGCGCAACGCGTCGGCGGTGACGATGGAGGCGCCGCCGGCGCGCACGGCGCTGCGCCTGCCCGGCTGCAGCACGACCGCGCCGGGCTTTCCGTGCACGATCGAGGAATTCGCGATCGCGATCCGCAACACGCTCGATCGCGACTGCGTCGACTGAAGATCCGCGGGGGAGTGCCGATGGCAACCGAAACCAAATGGCGGCTGCACGGCGTGCGCGTCGTGCCCGCCGGCGAGCTCGACACCAACACGCCGCAGACGCCGGGCATGAACCGCGCGGCGGCGATCACGCACGCGCGCACCGGCGCCGAAAAGCTCTGGGCCGGCACCGTGGTGATCCATCCGAAGGCGAAGACCGGCGCGCATCATCACGGCGCCGTCGAGAGCGTCATCTACGTCGTCAGCGGCCGCGCGCGGATGAAGTGGGGCGACCGCCTCGAATTCACGGCGGAAGCCGGGCCCGGCGATTTCATCTACATTCCGCCGTTCGTGCCGCACCAGGAGATCAACGCGAGCGACAGCGAACCGCTGTCGTGCGTGCTGTGCCGCAGCGGCCAGGAGCCGGTCGTCGTCAACCTGGACCTGCCCAACGTCGAGCCCAATCCGGAGGAAGTGCACTGGGTCGACAACATCCATCCGCTGCCGCCAATTGCTCCTGACCAAAGTGCGTGACAGCATTCGCACGACCAACGTCACCTCCGCGAAAGCGGGGACCTCAAGCGTCATACGACGAGAGTCGCTGGGTTCCCGCTTGCGCGGGAACGACGGAGTATTTGTCATGCACTTCGGTAAAGCTCATTGAGTGAGAAACCATTCCGCCAGGACTTCGCCATGGACCCCACCCAGCAACGCGCCGTGCTCACGCTGTGCCTGATGGCCGCCTTCGCCGACGGCGACAATCACGACCGCGAACGCGCGGAGTTGAAGCGCATCGCCGATTCGTTCGACGCGCAAGATGCGGTCGACGTCGCGGCCATCTACCAGGACGTGCTGCTGCACAAGCCGCAACTGGCGACGGTGGCAGCGATGCTCACCGCGCCGGAGCACAAGCAGCTCGCGTACGAGCTGGCGGTGGGCGTCTGCAACGCCGAGGGCGCGACGTCGTCGAAGGAGCGCGCGTTCCTCGCGAGCCTCGCGCAGGCGCTCGGCCTGCAGGGCGCGCCGGCGCAGGACTTCGCACGGCAGGCGGACGCCCTCGCGACGGTCCCGCTGGCGGGCGGAGCGCTCGACGGCGCGATCGTGGCGGCGGTGCCGGCCAACGCCGCCGAACTCGACAAGATGATCCTCAATTACTCGATCCTGAACGGCGCGCTGGAGCTGTTGCCGCAAACGCTCGCGTCGATGGCGATCATCCCGCTGCAGATGAAGATGGTCTACCGGATCGGCAAGGCGCACGGCTTCGATCTCGACCGCGGCCACATCAAGGACCTGCTGGCGACACTCGGCGTCGGCCTCACGTCGCAATACGTCGAGCAGTTCGGGCGCAAGCTGCTGGGCGGCTTGCTCGGCAAGATCGGCGGCGGACTGCTGGGCGGCATCGGCAGCGCGTCGACCGGCGCCGCGTTCTCGTTCGCCACCACGTATGCGCTGGGCGAGGTGGCGAAGCGCTATTACGCGGGCGGCCGCACGATCGACGCCGCCGGACTGCAGAAGGCGTTCCAGCAGATGCTCGGCGAGGCCAAGCAGCTGCAGGGCAAGTACACGGGACAGATCGTCGAGCAGGCGCGCACGCTCGACGTCAACAAGCTGCTGGCGGCCGTCAAGCAGTAGCGCCGTCGGGCTTGGCGCATCGACACCGACGCGCAGGGGCACCGTCGGCGGAGGCGACCGGTGCGAATATCAGTCCTTCGCGCGCAAGGTGCTGGTGTTCGCGCACGAGCTCGGACTGCGCGAGCGAATTTCGCTGCAGGACACCGACCCGCAGACCGACGAGAGCCTGCGCAGCGTGAACCCGCTGGGCAAGATTCCGACGCTGCTTCTCGACGATGGACGCGCCGTCTACGACTCGCGGGTCATCTGCGAATACCTGCTCGCGCAGGGCGATGCGTCGCGCGTCGCGGTCCCGGCGGACCGCGAGGCCTGGGAGATCGCGCGCGATCATGCGCTGGGCGACGGCATCTGCGACGCCGCGGTGGCGCTGCGGGGCGAGATTCTGCGGCCGGCTGCCGAGCAGTCCAGGCGGTACATTGCGCGCCAGCAGGCCGCCGTTGTCGCCGGCGTGCGACGTGCTCGCCGGTCGACGACCAAAGCCGCGACGCCGCGGGACATCGCGCGCGGCGGCGCACGCATGCGTACCGCCCGCTGCGTCACGCCGTCGCGGGGGTTCCCGGCCGGGTGCCCGTCAGCAAATAGCCGATGAGTTCCCGCACCGAGCGAATCTCGTCGCCGAACGGCAGCGCGGAGGCGCCGCGGAAGAAGAGACCTTTGGCGACGTCGCCGCGCACGGCGGCGGCCAGTTGCGTGTCGATGCAGAACTGCCCGATCTTCGCTACGCCATCACGCAGACCGCACTGGATCAGGCAATCGAACTTGAGCGTGCAGCGAGGCTTCTTGTGGGCGACGGCGGTGAGCTTCGGCAGGTACTTCAGGTAGTTCTCGAGCCACGGCGTGCGCACGGCGCGCGCCGGCAAGCCCGCGACGCTCATGAACTCGACGATGTCCTCGGGCTTGGCGCCGGCCAGCACGCGCTTGAACGCGAGGTCGGCGTCGCCTTCGGTCGTGACGGCGAACGCGGTGCCCACCTGCACGGCGGATGCGCCCAGTGCGAAGAGCTCGCGCACGCGCTCGTGCGAGTTGATGCCGCCGGCGGGAATCAGCGGGATCGCGCCGTCCGCGATGCCCTCCGCCTTGAAGAACGCGAGCGTTTCCGGCACGACGCGCTCGAAGTCGAAGCGCGGGTCGGCCAGGTCCTCGATCTTCGCGGCGCCGAGATGCCCGCCGGCGTAGCGCGGATGCTCGATGACGATCGCATCCGGCAGCCGGCCCTTGCGTGCCCATTTCTTGACGACGAGCGCGATGCCGCGTGCGTCGGAGAGTATCGGCACCAGCGCCACGTCGGGAAACGACGCCGCGAGGTCCGGCAGGTCCAGCGGCAACCCGGCGCCGACGACGATGGCGTCCGCGCCGCTGGCGCAGGCCTGCCGCACGTACGCGGCGTATTCGGATACGGCGCGCATGATGTTGACGGCGATGAGGCCGCGGCCCGCCGCGAGCGCGGTCGCCGCGCCGATTTCGCGATCGAGCGCCACGAGATTGGCGGCGTCGACGGTGGCCTTGTCGGCGTTCGCCGACGTCTTCATCAGGTCGGGGTGATGGCGGCGCAGGTCGACGCTCGAGATCGTGCCGACGCCGCCCACCTGCGCGACGGCGCCCGCGAGACGATGTGCCGACACGCCGACCCCCATGCCGCCCTGCACGATCGGCAGCACACGGCGGCCGCGAATGGTCAGCGGCGGCAGGTCGGGAGTGCCGGCGGCAGCGGCGGGGAAGGGGTCGTCCATGGCAGCGGAACGTGGCCTTTGGGGGAACAGCGAGGGCCACCAGCCTACGGACACGGCGCGCGCGCGTCCTTGATGAACGTCATGGGATCGTGGATTGCGTGCCACGGGACCGGTTGCGCCGGATGTTTGACCCTGCGTAGCCCCTCTGGCAGCAGGGACTTGCGACGAGACGTCCCGGCCCGGCTGGTCTCGGCGGGCCGCGGGCCTACGGCGCCTTCGGCCACTTCGCCGGACCGTCGGCGAAGCGCTTGACGAGCTGTTGCAGCGACCACGCGTTGCCGCGCGCGAAGTGCGTGTAGACGCCGTCGAACTTCTCACCGGCACCATAGCCCGGCTGCACGATGGTGACGCGCGTGGCGGCGGCGGACAGCGGATCGAAGAAGATCACCGTGTGCAGCTTCTGGAATGTCGGCGCGTCGAATGCCGTCGACGGCGGCGCCTGCGTGTTGCGGATCGCGAGCATCCGCTGCGGGACGAACGCGACGATCTCGTTCCTGATGTTGCCGGGCGCACCGATCTTCCCGTTCGGGTCGTACGTCGCCTCGATGAAGCCGCCCAGCCGGAAATCGACGAACGCGACGGGCGCCGCCCACGATGCGAAGCCGTCGCTGGTGGCGAACGCGTTCCAGACGTCGGCGACGCCGGCGGGGACCACGGCGCTCTGCTGCAGCACGCGCGTGCCGTCGGCGGCCACGTACGACTGGTCCGCAACCGGTGATGGCGCCTGCGCGTGCGCTGCGAGCGATACCGCGGCGAACGCGCCGGCGGCGATGTACTTCGACACGATGCGAACGAGCATTCCCATGCGGACTTCCCTCGCCGACGGCGCGGATCAGAGCGACTGGCTGATCCGGTACAGCCCTTCGAGCACGAGGTTGTCGTGCAGCTCGAACGGAATCGACAGCCGCGGCGCGACCGCCCCCGCCGCGCCGCCGGACAGTACGCAGACGACGTCCGGCGTGGTCCGCTGCTCCATCGCGAACAGCCGCTCGATCGCGCCCGCCTGCGCGTGCTGGCAGCCGCTGGCGATGGCGTCGACCGTCTGCGTCGGATACGCGAAGAATTCGCCGCCCTGGTCCGGCAGCGCCGCCGTGCCCTCGTGCAGCGACCGCAGCATGAGACCGAGGCCCGGCAGGATCATGCCGCCCTTGAACACGCCTTCGGTCGACAGGAAGTCGATCGTCGTCGCGGTCCCGCAGACGACGACCATCGCCGCGCGCGCGCCGAGCAGGTGCCGCGCGCCGATCAGCGCCGCCCAGCGGTCGCTGCCGAGCTGCGCCGGGTTGCGGTAGCTGTTGACGACGCCGCACTGGACGTCCTGCGGCACCAGCCAGTAGGGCGGCGGCGCATCCGGCCACACCTCGAGCATGCGGATCGTCGTGACGCGCACCCGCGTGCCGGCGACGTTGGAAATGACGATCTTCGCCGGCGTCGGCAGCTTGGCGAACTGCGCCGGCAGCGCGGTGATTTCCTCCAGCAGCGCGTGGCCGGACTCGACGCGGTTCTCGCGCGCGGTGCCGTCGGCGCTCGGCAGGAACAGCCCCCACTTGAGGAACGTGTTGCCGACGTCGATCAGCAGCGTGTAGTCGCGCGTGGTGGGCATGGTTTAGGGTCGCGGGGCAAACGGCCGAAGCTTACATCGGATCGAGCGGGAAGATCGGCCGCGTCAGCTTGCGGTACGGATAGACGGTCAGGTCGGCGTTGGTCACGCCGGCGCCCGCGCATTCGACGATGTGGGACGCGATCGGCTTGAAGCCGGCGCGATAGTGGATGCGCGACTTGAGCAGCAGGTAGCGCTTGGACCGCGGGTCGATGCCGGCGTGCGTGAAGACGCCGACGTCGAACGGCTCGTGCGGGCGCTCGGTGACGACGATCTGCGCGCGCCCGCGTCCGCTGTCGACCTCCAGCACCGCCGTGCGGCCGAGATAGGTGCGGATGCCGGTGTACATCGGTCCGGTGATGACGAATTCGCCGTCGGTGATCGCGGCGACGCGGCCTTCCACGGCGAGCGGCACACCCTCGAGTCCGATCGACGGCATGTCGGTGTGGCCGCCCAGCGCCAGCCGCACGCGCTGACCCACGCCCGCGTCGATCATCGTCGCGACGGCGGCGGCGTCGCGGATCGGCGCGATGGCGACGTCGTCCAGTTCCTGCCGCAACACTTCGGCGACGACCGTCATCACGTCCTGCGCGCCGCCGGAGCCGCAGTTGTCGCAGTGGTCGATCAGGAGCACCGGCGCGCCGGGATTGGCGAGGCCGAGCGCCTTCGCGCGCGCAACCGATTCGGCCAGCGGCGGCGCATGGAACACGTACTCGGCGCGCCGCTCCCACGCCATCGCCAGCATGTGATTGCAGACGGCCCGCGCGTGCTCGCGGCCGCCGTGCCGCGCGTCGCCGACGACGATGGCCGACACGCCGGTGTACGGCGTGTCGGCGTGCGGAAACGACGGCAGCAGCGTGGCGGCGAGCACGGTGCCGTCGGCTTCCATCCGGCGCGCGAACGCGAGGATGTCGCCGGAGGGGCCGTCCTCGGGGGCATGGCGCATGATCGACGCGAGCAGCGGCTTCCATCCCCACGCCATCACCGGCTCGATCGCGCCGTCGAGCGCGCCGATCAGGATGCCGCCGGCGAGCTTGCCGGCTTCGTACATGTCGACGTGCGGATAGGTCTTGTAGCCGGTGATGACCGTCGCGTTGTCCATCAGCGTCTGCGACAGGTTCGTGTGGTAGTCGAGCGTGACGGCAATCGGCATCAGGGGCGCGATCCGGCGCAGCCGCGCGGCGATCTCGCCCTCGGCGTCGTCGCAGTCCTCGACGACCATCGCGCCGTGCAGGTCGAGGAACACGGCGTCGCAGCCCGCGCGCACGGCGTCTTCCAGCGGCCGGAGGAGCGTCTCGAACGTCGCGCGCGACGCCTTGTTCGACGGCCACGACTCGGCGGCGACCGGCGTCACGATCTCCGCGTGCTCGCGGCGCGCGAGGTCGAGATAGGCCGCCATCGGCGTGTTCGTCCGCTCGAAGCGCGCGCGCGCGGCGTCGCCGAACGCCGGCCCCTCGCCATGGCCGAACGACGCGAGCGGCGTCGCGATCGGCGAGAACGTGTTGGTCTCGTGCTTGATCAGCGCGATGACGAAGCGGCGGGTCATGGATTCACGCGGTGATCAAAACGCCCCTCACCCCGGCCCTCTCCCCGCAGGCGGGGAGAGGGAGCCAAATGGCGCAGCGCCTGGCGTTGGCCGCTCCCTCTCCCGCGCGAGCGGGAGAGGGCTGGGGTGAGGGGCATCAGGCATGCCCACTCGATTGAACGGGCTGGAACGCGGGCCCGAGCGGCTTCAAGCGCAAGCCGGGCCGCAGCCGCGTCCAATGGAACATCGTCGGGTCGGCCTTGGCGGGTCCGGGCGCGACGACGACCAAGACCTCGCGGGCGATCGGCTGGAAATCCGCGCGGAAATGCACGGAGCTCTTGAGCGCCAGGATGCGCTGCCGCACCGGTTCGATGCCCACGTGGCGAAACATTTCCTGGTCGGCCGCCTGCACCTTCTTCGACGCCAGCACGACGCGCACGTTGCCGCGCTGGAGCACCGCCATCGGCCCCAGGTTCATCTTGAAGCCCTTGAACATCGGCCCCGTGCAGGTGAACGCGCTATCGGCGAGCGCGGCGACGGTGAATTCGCCGGCGAGCGGCACGTGGCCGGCGACGCCGGACGTCTCGCCGAGCCGGAATGGCGCCGTGCGGCCGAGCCCCAGCTCGTGCGCCTGCTTCGCGGACGCGCGGTCGATCAAGAGGCCGAATACGGCGTCGCGCGGGTCGCGTTCCAGCAGCGCTGCCAGGAGGCCCGTGGTGTCGCCGTTGCCGCCGGCGCCGGGGTTGTCCTGCGTGTCGGCGAGCACGACCGGCGCGCCGGGCTCGCCGCGCCGCATCGCGCGCGCGACGGCGTCGGCGGGGCTGTAGAGCTCCAGCGCGAACTCGGGCTCGGCGTCGTGCACCGCGTGCGCGAGCGCGTCGACGGCCCGCCGCACGCGCGCCGCGTCGGGGCCATAGCCGAACACCGCCATCTGGCATTCGGGAAAGTCGGCCATCGGGAAGCCGGGCGTGAACGACAGCATCGTGTCGTGCTCGCGCTCCAGCTTTTCCAGCAGCTCGTACAGCCGGCGGCCGGGCTCGATGAACGTCGATTGCGACGAGAGGCCGGTGAGGAAGTCGAGCGGGCGCATCGCCTTCGCGAGCGGGCGTCCCGCGGTCAGCGTGCGTTCGAGGAGCTTCGCGGCCCGCGCACCGGTGGCCGCCATGTCGACGTGCGGATACGTGCGATAAGCCACCATGCCGTCGGCGGCTTCCATCATCGCGCGCGTGACGTTGGCGTGCAGGTCGAGGCTCGCGATGATCGGCACGTGCGCGCCGACCACGTTGCGGACACGCGCCAGGATCTCGCCCTCGCCGTCGTCCAGGTGTTCGGTCACCATCGCGCCATGCAGGTCGAGGTAGACGCCGTCGACCGGGCCCGCCTGCGCGAGGCGCGCCGTCAGCTCGCCGACGATGCGCTCGAACGCGTCGCGCGTGACATGCGCGGACGGCGACGCTGCGCCCCACGCGAGGCCGGGCGTCCGATGCGCCGCCGCGTGCAGCGTATCGAAGGCGCCGGTCGCGGGAATGTTGGCGCCGGCGAGCCGCGGCGCGATCGCCTCGCCGAAGCACAGCGGCGGCCAGCCGCCGCCCTGCTCGAACGCGTTATAGTCCGCCTTCGACGGCGCGAACGTGTTGGTTTCGTGCTGGAAACCGCCGACTGCAATCACACCCATCGTGGGCTTTCCCCAAGGTGCCGCGAGAGGCTTGGTCGGGCAGCGTAGCACATCACGGCAGGACCGTTTTCGCGATGACCGACGCACTCTGGAAATGGGACGCGACCGCGCTGGCGGCGGCGATCCGCAAGCGGGAAATCTCGTCGAACGAGGCCGTTTCCGCGTGCATCGCGCGGATGCACGACGTCAATCCGCAATTGAATGCGGTGACGTGCGACCTGTCGGAGCAGGCGCTCGCCCGCGCGCACCAGGCCGATGCCGCGGTCGCGCGCGGCGAGGCGCTCGGGCCGCTGCACGGCGTGCCGGTGACGATCAAGGAGAACGTCGACCAGGTGGGCTGCGCGACGGTCAACGGCGTGGCGGCGTTCCGTGATGTGGTCGCGCAGGCCGACAGTCCGGTCGTCGCCAACTGGAAGAAGGCGGGCGCGGTCATCATCGGCCGCACGAATACGCCGGCGTTCAGCTTCCGGCTCGATACCGTCAACGAGTTCCGCGGCCGCACGCATAGCCCGTGGTCGCGCGGTCACACGCCGGGCGGCTCGAGCGGCGGCGCGTCGTCGTCGGTGGCGGCGGGCATCACGCCGCTCGCGCACGGCAACGACATCGCGGGGTCGGTGCGCTTTCCGGCGTACTGCACCGGCATCGCGGGACTGCGGCCGTCGTTCGGGCGCGTGCCCGCCTACAATCCGTCGGGCAAGGCCGAGCGCACGATCTCGGCGCAGCTCATGTCGGTGCAGGGGCCGCTGGCGCGCTCGGTACGCGATGTGCGGCTGGGTTTCGAGGCGATGGCGCAGGCCGATCCGCGCGACCCGTGGTGGACGCCGGTGCCGCTGGCCGGCGCGCCGTGGCCCGGCAGGATCCGCGTGGCGATCGTCGACCGCGCGGAGGACTTGGGCGGCGTGGCGCCGTCGGCGCCGGTGGCGATCGCGCTCGCGCAGGCCGCGGACGCGTTGCGCGACGCCGGCTACGAGGTCGTCGACGACCGGACGCCGGGATTCGCGCGCGCGTTCGAGCTCTGGTTCGAGATGTTCGTGCCGGAGTTCCGCCGTTTCATGCAGGCCGATTTCGAGCGCGACGGCGACGACGGCATCCGGCTCGCGATGCAGTACATGGTCGACAACGTGCCGGCCGGCGACGAGGACGCGCACCTGCGCGCGCTCGCCGAGCGCACGCGCGTCATCCGCGACTGGAACCTCTACCTCGCGCGCACGCCGCTGGTGCTGACGCCGATCTGCACGGAACTCCCGTACGCGCACGGCTTCGATGTCGAGAGCACCGCGCGCACGCGCCTGCTGTGGCAGGAGTCGGCGACGATGATGGCCGTCCCCGTGCTCGGACTGCCGGCAATGGCCGTGCCGACCGGACTGTCCGGCGGATTGCCGGTGGGCGTCCAGATCGTCGGCCCGCGCTTTCGCGAGGACCTGACGCTCGCCGCCGCCCTGGCGATCGAAGCCCGCGTGCCGCGGATCACGCCGATCGATCCGCGATAGGGGGTCGGTAGGGGTCAGAGCGGTAATTGTCGGCCGGAACGACGCCGGTCGTTAGGGGTCAGAGCAATAATCGTCGGCGCTCTCCATAGAGCGCGCCGACAATTATTGCTCTGACCCCTAACGACCGGACAAGGATCGCTCTGACCCTAGTTCTTTGGACGAATCGTTGCCGCGCCGCACAACTGCGATTATCGTGCGAGATTCGCGACTCGCTTTCAGTCCGCGGTCGCCGCCGGCACCTCGTCCTTCAAGGAGAACTGCATGTCATTCCGCTCGAACTTCCGTCCCCTGCTGCTGGCCGCCGCCGCGGCCGTCGTGGTCGCGGCGCCCGCGTTCGCGCAGACGACGCTGCGCGTGGTCAAGCACTCGGACCTGAAGATCGTCGACCCGATCTGGACGACTGCGTACATCACGCGCGATCACGGCTACATGGTCTACGACACGTTGTTCGCGACGGATGCCGCCGGCCAGATCAAGCCGCAGATGATCGACAAGTACGAGCTGTCGGCCGACAAGCTCACGTGGACGATGACGCTGCGCGACGGCCTGCTGTGGCACGACGGCACGCCGGTCACCGCCGAGGACTGCGTCGCGTCGATCAAGCGCTGGGGCGCGAAGGACGCGATGGGCCAGAAGATGCTGTCGTTTGTGAAGGACATGCCGGTGGTGGACGCGAAGACGTTCCGCATCCTGCTCGATTCGCCGACCGGCCTCGTGCTGACGGCGCTCGGCAAGCCGTCGTCGAACGTGCCGTTCATGATGCCGAAGCGCGTGGCCGCGACGAGCCCGAACGAACAGATTTCCGATTACACGGGATCGGGACCGTTCGTGTTCCGCAAGGACGAATGGAAGCCGGGCGACAAGTCCGTCTATGTCAAATGGGACAAGTACAAGCCCCGCGCCGAGCCCGCGTCCGGACTCGCCGGCGGCAAGGTGGCGAAGGTCGACCGCATCGAGTGGAAGCAACTCGCCGACCAGCAAACGGCGGTGAACGCGCTGATCGCGGGCGAGGTCGACTTCATCGAGCAGCCGTCGCACGACTTGCTGCCCATCCTGCGCCGTGACACCAACATCAAGCTCGTCGACTGGAACCCGCTCGGCAACCAGTATTCGTTCCGGTTCAACACGACGGCGAAGCCGTTCGACAACGTGAAGATTCGCCAGGCCGTCGCGCTGGCGCTGAACCAGGAGGACTTCCTGCAGGCGGTGATCGGCGACAAGCAGTACTACAAGACGTGCAAGGCGCTGTTCGTCTGCGGGACGCCGCTCGCCTCCGACAAGGGGATGGCCGGACTGCTCGAGTCGAACTTCGCGAAGTCGCAGGCGCTGTTGAAGGAGGCCGGTTACGACGGCACGCCGATCGTGCTGCTGCATTCCACCGACCTGCAGGTGCTGACCAACCTCGCACCGGTCGCCAAGCAACTGCTGGAAAAGGGCGGCTTCAAGGTCGACATGCAGTCGATGGACTGGCAGAGCGTCGTCGCGCGGCGCGCCAAGAAGGACCCGCCGACGCAGGGCGGCTGGCACGCGATGCTGACGTCGTGGGTGTCGGCCGACATCCTGAACCCGGTGTCGACGGCGTTTCTCAACGCGAGCTGCGACAAGGCGCCGTTCGGCTGGCCGTGCGATGCCGAGATGGAAAAGCTGCGCGACGACTTCGCGCGCGAGACGGATCCGGCCAGGCAGAAGGCGATCGCCGAAGCGGTGCAGGTGCGCTGGACGCAGTTCCCGACGCACGTGCATCTCGGGCAGTGGTACCAGCCGGGCGCCGCGCGCAAGAGCGTCGACGGCATCGTCGTCGCGCCCGCGTCCGTGTTCTGGAACATCTCCAAATCGGGTAAGTAGATGAGCCAGGTAAGTAGATGAGCCAGAAGGGTGTGCAGGCCTGACGGCGCACACCCTTGGAAGAATCCTGGACGCTGACTGCCTGATGTAGAAGCTGATCAGGGGGAAATCGCGGGCGGAGCCCGAAGCCCCTCACCCCGGCCCTCTCCCCGCTACGCGGGGCGAGGGAGTGGTTTCTTCGGCAGCGCTTGTGGAGTTCGCACGAACGCCAAATGCCCGCCATCGCTCCTCCCTCGCCCCGCGTAGCGGGGAGAGGGCCGGGGTGAGGGGCCCGGTTACACTCACGGAATGCTTGCCTACGTCGCCAAACGCCTGCTCGCCACGATTCCGGTGATGGCGATCGTCGCGATCTTCGTATTCGCGCTGCTGCGCCTGACGCCGGGCGATCCCGCGGCGATCATCGCGGGATCGTCGGCGACGTCGCAGGACGTCGAGGGCATCCGGCTGAAGCTCGGCCTCGACCAGCCGATCGTCGCCCAGTTCTTCGTCTGGATCGGCAACATGGCCACCGGCGACTTCGGCGAATCGTTTTTCTTCAAGAAGAAGGTCGTCGAGCTGGTCGGCGACCGCATCGAGCCCACGCTGATGCTAGCGCTGACGACGATGCTGCTGTCGATCGCGATCGCGGTGCCGCTCGGCGTGATCGCCGCCTACAAGCAGGGCACGTGGATCGACCGGCTGGTGATGGGCTTTTCGGTGCTGGGCTTTTCGGTGCCGGTGTTCGTCATCGGCTACGTGCTGATCTACGTGTTCGCGATCGAGCTCAACTGGCTGCCGGTGCAGGGCTACCAGCCGCTGGCCGAGGGCCTGTGGGGATGCCTCGAGCGGCTCGTGCTGCCGAGCATCACGCTGTCGGTGATCTACATCGCGCTGATCGCGCGCATCACGCGCACCAGCGTGCTCGAAGTGCTGGGCGAGGACTACATCCGCACCGCGCGCGCCAAGGGGCTGTCGCGCCGCGTCGTGCTGATGCGGCATGCGCTGCGCAACGCCGCCGTGCCGATCGTCACCGTCATCGGCATCGGCGTCGCCTTGCTCATCGGCGGCGTCGTCGTCACCGAAAGCGTGTTCAGCATTCCGGGACTCGGGCGCCTGACGGTCGACGCCGTGCTCGCGCGCGACTATCCGACCGTGCAGGCGGTGATCCTGCTGTTCTCGTTCGTCTATGTGCTGATCAATCTGCTGGTCGACCTGTCGTACACGGTGCTCGATCCGCGGATCCGGTACTGATGCGCCGGGCCGCCACGCCAATGCCCGCGTCCAACCTTCCGTAATCCGCCGATGTCGCCGCCGACGAATGCAGCGTCCGATCCCGGCATCACCGCCGACGCGCTGGGCCTCGAGGCGCCGCTCGCCGTGCCGCCACCCGTCGCGTCGGGCGCGCTGCGCCGGCTCGTCCGCAACAAGACGGTGGTGATCGGCGCGGCGATTCTTGCGCTCATCTGCCTGCTGGGGGTGGCAGCACCCTTGATCACACCGCTCGACCCCGCCGAGATCAACCCGGTCTACCGCAACAAGAAACCGGGCACCGAAGTGACGCTGCGCGCGGCCGACGGCACCGCGACGGTCGTCACCCACTGGATGGGGACGGATTCGCTGGGCCGCGACGTGTTCGCGCGCGTCCTCTACGGCGCGCGCACGTCGCTGACCGTCGGCATCGCCGTCGCGCTGATCAGCGTGTCGATCGGCCTCGCGATCGGCCTCGTGTCGGGCTACCTGCGCTGGCTCGACGCCATCGTGATGCGGATCATGGACGGCCTGATGGCGATCCCGGCGATCCTGCTCGCCATCGCGCTCGTCTCGCTGTCGTCGGCCGGCATCGCGATCGTCATCGTCGCGATCGTCGTGCCCGAGATCCCGCGCGTCGTGCGGCTGGTGCGCTCGCTGGTGCTGTCGATCCGCGAGGAGCCCTACGTCGAAGCCGCGATCGCCGTCGGCACGTCGCTGCCGAAGCTGCTGGTGCGCCACGTGCTGCCCAACACGCTGGCACCCCTCATCGTGCAGGCGACGTACATCGCGGCCGCGGCGATCCTCGTCGAGGCGATCCTGTCGTTTCTCGGCGTGGGCATTCCGCCGCAGACGCCGACGTGGGGGAACATCATGGCGGAGGGGCGCACGGTGTTCCGCGTCTTTCCGCACAACATCCTGTATCCCGGCATTTTCCTCGCGCTCACCGTGCTGGCGGTGAACATGCTGGGCGACGGCCTGCGCGACACGCTGGATCCGCGGATGGGCAGGCGGCTGTGAGGAATCCGCTGAGGCCGACGAGCACCGAGCCCGCGGGTCTGCACCAGCCTCGCCCGGTCGCGCCGCGGGGTCCAGTGCGCATGACTGAACACCGCGCCGTCCTCGACTCCGCGACCTCACCGTGCGCTGCCGGCCGGCGCCGATCGCGCGCATGCCGTCTCCGGGGTCGGCTTCACCGTGCATCCGGGCGAGATCGTCTGTCTGGTCGGCGAATCCGGCTCCGGCAAGAGCGTCATCGCGCACGCGACGATGGGACTGCTGCCGAAAGGCCTCGCCGCGACGGCCGGCAGGATCCTGCTCGGCGGCGAAAACCTGCTCGCCGCGACCGAAGCGCGGCTGCGCGCATTGCGCTGCACGCGGATGGCGATGATCTTCCAGGAGCCGATGACGGCGCTGAACCCGGTGATGCGCTGCGGCGACCAGATCGACGAGGTGCTGGCGACGCACACGCCGCTTTCCGCGGCGGAGCGGCGCGCAAAAGTGCTCGCGATCGTGCGCGGCGTCCGGCTGCCGGACCCCGAGCGGATGATCGCGTCGTATCCGCACCAGCTCTCGGGCGGCCAGCGGCAGCGGATCATGATCGCGATGGCGCTGGTGCTCGAGCCGGCGCTGCTGATCGCCGACGAGCCGACGACGGCGCTCGACGTCACGACGCAGGCGCAGATCCTCGCGCTGATCCGCGAGCTGATGCGCGAGCACGGCACCGGCGTCCTCTTCATCACCCACGATTTCGGCGTCGTCGCCGAAATCGCCGATCGTGTCGCCGTGCTGCGCCGTGGCGAGCTGGTCGAGATGGGGGCCACGCACGAGTTGCTGACGCATCCGAAGCACGACTACACGCGGATGCTGATCGCGTCGGTGCCGAGCCTCGTGCCCCGCCATCGCGACGTCGTGGCGGCGCCGGTCGTCGTCAGCGCGCAAGGGCTGTCCAAGACCTACGCGCAGCGGTCGTGGCTCGGCGCGCCGAAGCATTCGGTGGCCGCCGCCGCCGACGTGTCGTTCGAGATCCGCCAGGGCGAGACGGTGGGCATCGTCGGCGAATCGGGATCGGGCAAGTCCACCGTCGCGCGCTGCATCGCGCGCCTCGTCGAGCCGACCGGCGGCCGCATCGTCATCGGCGGCACCGACTTCGCGTCGATCTCGCGCGCGCAGCTCCATGCGCTGCGCCGCCGCGTGCAGATCGTCTTCCAGGATCCGTACCGGTCGCTCAATCCACGGCGCACCGTCGGCGCGGCGATCGTCGAGGGCCCGATGAACTACGGCGCGTCGCGCGCGGCCGCCTTCGCCCGTGCCCGCGAGCTCATGGACCTGGTGCGGCTCGACCCGCAGGCGCTCGACCGCTATCCGCACCAGTTCTCGGGCGGACAGCGACAGCGCATCTGCATCGCGCGCTCGCTGGCGATGGAGCCCGACCTGCTGATCGCCGACGAGGCGGTATCGGCGCTCGACGTGTCGGTGCAGGCGCAGGTGCTGGCGCTGCTCGACGAGATCCGGCAGCGGCTGAACCTCGCGATGCTGTTCATCACGCACGACCTGCGCGTCGCGGCGCAGGTGTGCGACCGCGTCGCCGTGATGTCGCGCGGCCGCATCGTCGAGTACGGGCCGATCGCGCAGGTGTTCGCGCACCCGCGCGACGACTACACGAAGGCGCTGCTGGCCGCGGCACCAGGACGCGGCTTCACGTTCGGCGCGGCGGGATGAATCAGGCGGGCGCCATCCCCCTCGCCACGTCGCGCTGGTTGATCCACGCGGCGACGATGCCGAGCAGCAGCATGCCGATCGCGTCGAACACGATCTGCTTGGCGACGAGCATGCCGGGCATCGGCTGCACGGCGTAATGGATGAGATAGATGGGAATCGGGATCAGCACGGTCATCGCCGCTCCGAAGCGCAGGCCCTGCGCCAGGAACGGCTTCGCATCGCAACCCCGGCCGCGCTGCGGTGCGGGCGACTTAAAATACCCCCGATGCCGATGAGCCACATTCTTCTGCTGCCCCATGGCACGGCCGGCAGCGTCTATCCCTTCGCGTGGCTCGGAAAACTGCTGCGCGCACGCGGCCATCGCGTGACGCTCGTCGCCGCGGACGCGTACCGGCATGCGGCGAGCGGCGCCGGGCTCGAATTCCGCGGCGTCGGGAACGCCGGGCTCGACGCGTTGCTGCGTGATCCGGACCTCTGGTCGCTGCAGCGCGGCCCGTACGTCTCCTACAGGAACGCCGGACGGGCGACGGCCGCCTGCGTCGATGCGGTCGGGGACATCGTCGCCGGCGATGGCCTGCCGCACCTCATGCTCGCGCCGATGATCAATTTCGGCGCCCGCCTGCTGCGCGAGAAGCACGGGATTCCGCTCGTGACCGTGCACCTGTACCCGCTGCCGTTCGCGAGCGCCTACGAGGTGCCGTGGTACGGGCCGGATGCGCCGCGCTTTCGCGTGCTGCCGCTCTGGCTGCGGAAGCTGCTGCTGCGCTTGCCGATCCCACTGGACAAGGAGGCGCTGCCGGACGTGCGGAAGTGCTGCATCGCGCACGGGGTCGACGCACCGCGCAGCCTTTGGCGGCAGTGGTGGCATTCGCCGGACGGCGTGCTGGCGCTGTTTCCCGAGTGGTTCGCCGCGCCGCAGCCGGACTGGCCGCACGCTACGCTGCAGTGGGAGTTCCCGCTGGAGGACATGGCGGCGACGAATCCGCTCGAACCCGCGCTGCAACGCTTTCTCGATGCCGGCGCGAAGCCGGTGGTGTTCACGGCGGGCACGGGCCAGCTGCAGGCGGCGTCGTTTTTCGCGAACGCGGCGGAACTCGCCAAGCGAAGCGGTTGCCGCGCGTTGTTTCTGACCCGCAAGCTCGCGCAGGTGCCACGCGAATTGCCGGACACGATCTTCGCCGCCGACTATGCGCCATTCACGACGCTGCTGCCGCAGGTGCGGGCGGTGGTGCATCACGGCGGCATCGGCACGATGTCGCAGTGCCTCGCCGCCGGCGTGCCGCAGCTCGTCGTGGCGATGTCGCTCGACCAGCCGGACAACGGCGAGCGTGTCGAACGCCTTGGGGCGGGCGTCACGATGAACGCCGAGCGCTTCACCGCCGCGCAGGCGCTTCCGCTGCTGGAGCGATGCCTGCACGACGAAGGAATGCGGCGCGCGGCGACGGCCTGCGCGGATCGCATGCGCACGCGGCGGCCGACCGATGCGCTGGTGGATTGGCTCGAGTCCCGGCGCGTCCCCGGCAGGCGCGGCGTCATGCCCGTCAGCGTCCAGGGCAGCGCTCACGCGCCGCCTGTCTACATGATTCCCGGCCTCGGCGCCGACAGCCGCACGTTCCGCGGACCCTGGACCGAAATTCCCGGATGCACGTTCGTGGATTGGCCGGAGTATCACGGCGAAGCCGCCGTGGCCGCCGTGGCCCGCTTCGTGGCCGACGCCTGGCGGATCCCGGATGGCGCCATCCTCGTCGCCACGTCGTTCGGTGGCGCGGTCGCCTGTGAAGTCGCCAGGATCCGCGCCGTACGTGCCGTAATCCTGGTCGCGAGCAGTCCGGACGGGTCCGACTTCCGCAGCGCGCGCACGATGCGGGTGCTTACGAAACTAGTCTCGCTGCCGCGCCTGCAGCGGTACCTGCGACGACGGGAGAATATCTGGCGCCACCGGCACGGCCGCGATCCGACGCCGTTCACGCGTGCCGTGCTGGACTCGATCGAGATGTTCGGCGTCTGCCAGCCATCGTTCTACCGGGACATGTTCGGCGCGCTTTGCCGGTGGCAAGGGTTCTCCGACAGCCGCACGCGGGTGGTGAGAATCCACGGTCGCCACGACTCCCAGGTCCGGTTCCCCGCCGGGGCGGATCTGGAGATCGATGGCGGGCACCTGATCGCGATGACGCACGCGCGCGAATGCGTGGAGTTCATCCGCAATGGACTTCGGAACGACTTCGCATCGCCGCCGCCGCCCGTCCCCGCGTAGCGCGGGCGCGGGCGTCGTCGCCGCCGGGCAGATGAGCTGACCAGCTGTCAAGCTGTCAATACGTCGTATCGATTTCCCATGTCGCAACGTCATGCCATCAGCCGTCGTCCCCGCGAACGCGGGGACCCAGCGTCTTGGGATCGTCTCTCCGCGCGGCCGCCACGACGCCACTAGGTTCCCGCTTTCGCGGGAACGACAGGATGAGCAGGATTCATGCGTGAGCGAAACAACGTCGTGAAGGTTGACAACTAGCGCGCCGTCCGCATGAACCCCGCGAGCCGCGCCACGCCGTCCGCCAGCCGCGCCTCGTCCGCCGCGAAGCACCAGCGGACGAAGCCTTCGCCCTCGGGCCCGAACGCGCGGCCGGGGGCCAGTCCCAGCCTGGCCTCGTGGACCAGGCGCTTGCAGAACGCGAGGCTGTCGGTCAGGCCGTCGACGCGGAAGAACGCGTACATCGCACCCGCCGGCGCCGCGGCCTCGATGCCCGGCATCCGCGCCAGTTCGCCGACCAGGAAATCGCGGGCGCGGCGCAGGCGGGCGCGCGTATGCGCGACGGTGGCCTCGCCATGCTCGACGGCCGCCACGCCCGCGTGCTGGACGAACGCCGGCGAGCACGACGTGTTGTACTCGATCAGCTTCCCGAGGTCGGGCATCAGCGCCGACGGCGCGACGATCCACCCCAGCCGCCATCCGGTCATCAGCCACGATTTGGAGAAGCTGTTGGTGCTGACGACCCGCTCCTCCGTCTGCGCCAGGTCGAGGAACGACGGCGCCGCGGGCGCGTCGGTCGTCGTAATAGAGGCGCTCGTACACGTCGTCGGCGACGAGCCAGATGCCGTGACGCCGGCAGTGGTCGAGGATCGCCTGCTGCTGCGCGCGCGTCAGCGTCCAGCCCGTCGGGTTGTTCGGCGAATTGATCATCGCGAGCCGCGTGGCGGGCGTCAGCGCGGCGAGCAGGCGGTCGAGATCGAGCGTCCACCGCCCGGCGGCGAACGACAGCGGCACGCATTCGACATGCGCGGAAAGTATTTTCGGAATCTCGACCAGGTTGGGCCACAGCGGCGTCACGACGACGACGCGGTCGGAGGGCGCCACCAGCGCCTCGACGGTGAGCATCAGCGCGGACATCCCGGAGGCGGTGACGGCGATGTTCGCCTCGGCCGTCGGCCGATGGAGCCCGCTCACATAGGTCGCGAGCGCGCGGCGCAGCGGCGGGATGCCGAGGTTCTGCGTGTAGAACGTCTCGCCGCGGGCGAGCGACGCGGCGCCGGCATCGCGGATGAACGCCGGCGTCACTTCGTCCGGCTCGCCGAACCAGAACGGCAGGACATCCGGGTCGCCCATGCCTTCGTTGGCGACTTCGCGGATCTGCGACGCGGCAAGCGCGCGCACCGCGGCGCGGGCATGGGCGGTCGGCAGCGGCGGGGAATCGGGCATGGTGCGAACTTTATACTGTGCCGGCGCTACGCCGCGCAAATGCCGGTGCCCGATCTCTTCATGCGCAACACGCCCGGCCGGGCGTCACCGGCAATACGCGTACACTGGCCCGCATGACGTCCGCTGCTTCGTGCGGCCGCAACAGGATCGGCTTTCACCGTTATCATCACGGGAGGCAGGGATACACCTGTAGAAGCCCAACAAAAGGGGAGATACGATGAACGTCTACGGGATCACCAATTGCGACACGGTGAAGGAAGCGCGGGCCTGGCTTGCGCAGCGGGGCGTTTCGCACCGCTTCGTCGATTTCAAGAAGGTGCCGCCGACGCGCGACCAGCTCGCGGCGTGGTGCGCGGCGGCCGGCTGGCAGACGCTGCTCAACCGGCGCGGCACGACGTGGAAGAAACTCGAACCCGAAGCGCAGGCGAAGGTCGTCGACGCGTCGAGCGCGATCGCCGTGATGGTGGCCAACCCGACGGCCATCAGGCGCCCGGTGGTCGAGTCCACCGAAGGCATCCTCGTCGGTTTCGATCCGGGCGAATGGGACCGCGCGTTCCCGGGCTGACCGCCCGGCGTGCCGAGTCCGCGAATCAACCATCTTCGCGCGCGCCCCGACGCGACCACGCCCTTCCGACCAGCGCAACGTTGACCGAACACGCCTGACGCGCCCGGCCATGGCCCATACGCCTTCGTCGATCCTGTTCAGCATCCTCGGCATCCTGCTGAGCGGGCTGGCCGGCGGCATCGCCGGCTGGTCGATCGTCGGCGCGCTGGGGTGGAGCGGCGTCGGCGGCGCGCTGACCGCCGCGGTGATCGGCATGGTCGTGGCCACCGCCGTATGGGTGGCCCTCACCGTCCTCGTGCGCAAGGCGGGACTGGTGCGGTGAACGACGCGACGGTCGCGGCGGTGGCCGACGCGCTGCTGGCCGCCCATGCCGGCGGCAGCGCGCTCGCGCCGATCACCGAATGGCTGCCCGGTTTCGATGTGCCGACGGCCTACCGGGTGCTGCACGAGATCGAGCGTCGTCGCGTCCGCGACGGCTGGCGACCGGTCGGGCGCAAGATCGGCTTCACCAACCGCACGCTGTGGCCGCGCTATGGCGTCTACCAGCCGATGTGGGCGCACACGTGGCGCGAGACGGTGCAGCATGCGCCCGATGGCCACGCGGTCGTGTCGCTCACGCGCATGGTCGAACCGCGCATCGAGCCCGAAGTGGTGTTCGGCCTGCGCGCTGCGCTGGTCGTCGGCCCGCGCCTCCCGCTGGCGGACGCCGATCGCGACCGGCTCGCCTCGCTGCTGCCGGCATTCGCGCTCACGTTGCGCAACGGCGAGCGCGTCGTCGATCGCGGCACCGGCAGCAACGTGCTCGACGGTCCGGCGCACGCGCTCGTGCATCTGCGCGCGCGTGCTGGCCGCCCAACCCCAAGCCGCGCCGCTCGCCGCCGGCGAGTTCGTGACGACGGGGACGATCACCGATGCCTGGCCGGTGACGCCGGGGGAAACGTGGTCGAGCGACTACGGCACGCTCGGCCTGCCGCGTCTCACCCTGCGGACTTCCGCCTAGCTGCG
Organism: uncultured beta proteobacterium; assembly: GCA_963823475.1. Lineage (GTDB taxonomy): Bacteria > Pseudomonadota > Gammaproteobacteria > Burkholderiales > Casimicrobiaceae > VBCG01. The sequence goes on along the minus strand of CAWGLS010000008.1, from coordinate 235,609 downwards.
GAAGAGCTGGACGTTATTTCCGAGACGCATGAATCTGGCTCAACCGTCGTCCCCGCGCCGGCGGGGACCCGGTGGCGTGCCTTTGCGAGCGAAGAACCAAAGCCGCTGGGTTCCCGCCTGCGCGGGAACGACGAGTCCAATCATGCGGCTGCCGCATGCAAAACGACAACAACCTCTTGACGCTTCACACTTAGCTGCCCGCTGCCACGAATTCCGTTACAATCGCGCCTTTTTTCCGCCGCGATCCGCCTGCGGCATTCGTACGAAAGCGCTTATCACCAATGAAGCACGTCACGATCGTCCTGATGGCTCTCGCGCTCGCCGCGTGCGCCACGTCCAACACCCCATCGTCCGGCGCGAACACCGCCGCGACGCCCACGGTGGAAAAGGAATATCGCACCGGCAGCCGCATCCCGGTTCGCGATCCGTCCGCCGCCAGCGCGTCGCCGACGACCACCGCGCAGCCCTCGATGCTCCCCGGCCCGAAGGTGCAGTGACCGCCGCTTAAGCGACGGTGAGTCCGCGCCGGGCATGCCAGTCGGCGATGCCTTCGCGCGGATACTCGCGGAAATGCGTGTGCCGCGGGCCCTTGGGCACGTCGGTCCACTTCGGCGCGTAGTTCAGCATCAGCTCGACTTCCTCCGGTCGCGCACGCGCAGCGTCGATGCCTCGCCCATGATGTTGATCGCGTAGCCGCCGCCGCCCTGCGTCTTGCGGCAGATCGAGCAGTAGCAGCGCATGTACGGGTAGGGCGTATGCGATTGCACGCGGAATCGCACCTTGCCGCAGTGGCAGCTTCCTTCCAGTTGCATGGTGGCGTCCTCCTCCGGTTCCGGCGATCATAGCGCCTGCAAGCGTCGCGCGCGTCGCGCGTCGTCGTTGCGTGGCGACGAGGGGAGTGCCGACCATGAGTCGAAGCAGTACGGCGGTGCGGTTCACGGGCGCGAGCGGCGCGCAGCTGGCGGCGCGCCTCGACCTGCCCGGCGGGCAGGCGCCGCGCGCCTTCGTGCTGTTCGCGCATTGCTTCACCTGCTCCAAGGACACGAAGGCGACGACGCTGATCGCCGAAGCGCTCGCGGATGCCGGACTGGCCACGCTGCGCTTCGACTTCACGGGCCTGGGCGGCTCCGAGGGCGAGTTCGCGAACACCGATTTCACGTCGAATGTCGACGACCTCGTCGCGGCCGCGCGCTGGCTCGAAGCCGAGCATCGCGCGCCGTCGCTGCTGGTCGGCCACAGCTTCGGCGGCGCGGCGGTGCTCGCGGCGGCGGCGCGAATACCGTCGGCGACGGCGGTCGCGACGATCAATGCGCCGTCCGATCCCGCGCACCTCTCCCGACTGTTCGCCGGCCACGAGGACGAGATCCGCACGCGGGGCGCGGCGGAGGTCGATCTCGCCGGCCGCAAGTTCACGATCCGGAAGGAATTCCTGGACGACATCGCGATGCAGAAGATCACCGCTGCCGTCGCTGGACTGAAGCGCGCGCTGCTCGTCATGCATGCGCCCGCCGATGCGACGGTGTCCGTCGATCATGCGTCCGCGATCTTTCTCGCCGCCAGGCATCCGAAGAGTTTCGTGTCGCTCGACACCGCCGATCACCTGTTGACGCGGCGCGACGACGCCCGCTACGCCGCCACCGTGCTGGCGGCGTGGGCGAGCCGCTACCTGCCCGTCGCGCCCGCCGCGGCCGGCGCGCCGCAGGGCCCGCGCGAAACCGTCGTCGTGACCGAGACGAAGGCGGGCAAGTTCGAGCAGCGCGTGACCATCGGCCCGCATCGGCTCATCGCCGACGAGCCCGTCGCCGCGGGCGGCATGGACAGCGGCCCCACGCCCTACGATCTGCTGCTGGCCGGGCTTGGCGCCTGCACGTCGATGACGCTGCGTCTCTATGCGGATGCCAAGGGCCTGCCGCTGACGCGGGTCTCGGTGTCGCTGCAACACAGCAAGATACATGCGACCGATTGCGCCGAATGCGCGACGAAGGACGGCAAGATCGATCGGATCGAGCGCGTGATCGACCTCGAAGGTGAACTCGACGACGCGGCGCGGGCGAAGCTGCTCGAGATCGCCGACAAATGCCCGGTCCATCGCACGCTGCACGGCGAACTGTCGATCCCCACCCGGCTGGCCGAGCGGTCGCCGCCATGAGTCGCAAGCGGGCGCGCGATGCCAGGCGCGCCGCGCCGACCGCCGCCATGCCGGTGCCGGCCGTGGCGCCCGCAAGGTCGCGCTGGCCGTTCGTCGCGGCTGCGGCGCTGTCCGCCGGCGTGCTCGCGGCGCTGCTGGGGGTCTACGCGTGGCGTGCAGACACGGTCCCCGAAGCGCCTGTGGCCAAGGTCGCCGCGGTTGCGCCGCCACCGGCCGTGGTGGCCGCCTATGTCGCCGATGCGCAATGCGGCGATTGCCACGCGCAGGCGGTCGCAGCGTGGCGCGGATCGCATCACCAGCGCGCGATGGAGCCCGCCAACGACAAGACGGTGCTCGGCGATTTCGCGAACGCGAAGTTCACGCACAAGGGCGTGACCACGCAATTCACGCAGCGCGACGGCAAGTACTTCATCACGACCGAGGGCCGCGACGGCAAGCCCGCGGAGTTCGCGGTCGCGTACACGTTCGGCGTGGCGCCGCTGCAGCAATACCTGGTCGCCGCGCCGGGAGGCCGCCTGCAGGCGCCGACGATCGCGTGGGACACCGAGGCGCAAGCGCTGGTTCGCGCTCTACCCGAACGACCGGCACCGGCCCGACGACCCGCTGCACTCGATGGGCCGGTACCAGAACTGGAACCTGATGTGCGCGGAATGCCATTCGACGGACCTGCGCCGCAACTACGACGCGAAGTCCGACAGCTACGACACGAAATGGGCCGAAGTGAATGTCGGCTGCCAGGCGTGCCACGGGCCCGGCAGCGCGCACGTCGCGTGGGCGAAGCAGGCGGCGGGCAAGCAAACGAAAGGGCTTCCCGCGAGCACGCTGGGGCTCGCCGTCGATTTTCGCGGCACCGATTCGCGGTACCAGGTCGACGCCTGCGCGCCCTGCCATTCGCGCCGCCAGCGCCTGACCGACGGCGAGCAGCCCGGCAAGCCGTTCCTCGACAACTACCATCCGGCGCTGTTGCGCGAAGGCCTTTACTTCGCCGACGGCCAGCAGAACGAGGAGGTCTACGTCTGGGGCTCGTTCCTGCAGAGCCGGATGTACGCGCAGGGCGTGCGCTGCACCGATTGCCACGACGCGCATTCGCTGCGGCTCAAGGCGCAGGGCAACGCGCTGTGCGCGCAATGTCACCAGCCGGCCGGCAATCCGCGCTTTCCGACGCTCGCGAAAAAGGATTACGACACGCCGGCGCACCATCACCATGTCGCCGGCAGTCCGGGCGCGCGGTGCGAGAGTTGCCACATGCCGTCGAAGAACTACATGGTGGTCGACGCGCGTCCCGACCACAGCTTCCGCATTCCGCGCCCGGACCTGTCGGTGACGCTCGGCACGCCCAACGCGTGCAACGGCTGCCACGACAAGAAGACGCCGCAATGGGCGGCGGACGCGGTGGCGCAGTGGTTCGGGCCCAACCGGCGGCAGGAGCCGACGTTCGCCGCCGCGTTCACGGCGGCGCGGCGCGGCGCGCCGACGGCGCTCGGCGGTCTCGACGGCATCGTCGCCGATCGCGCGCAACCGGCGATCGTGCGCGCGACGGCGCTCGACCTCGCGCGCAATTTCGGCCCCGGCGGCGGTCGCCTCGGCGTGCAGGCGAAGAACGACGCGGACCCGCTGGTGCGCGCGGCGGCCGCGGCGGCGCTGGTCGCGGTTCCCGTGCAGGAGCGATTCGCCTACGCGGCGCCGTTGCTGGCCGACCCGATCAAGCTGGTACGGATCGAAGCCGCGCGTGCATTGGCCGATTTCCCGGCTGGGCGCATCCCGGAGAGCGATCGCGCCGCGTTCGACCGCGCGTGGAGCGAACTCATCGCATCCGAGCAGACGCTGGCCGACATGCCCTCCGCGCAGATGAACCTGGGCGGCCTCTTCTGGCGGCACGGCGACGCCGCCGCGGCCGAGGCCGCGTATCGGCGCGCCCTCCTGCTGGACCCGTACCTTTCGGTCGGCGTACGCGTCGCTCGCGAGCCTCATGTCCGAGCAGCGCCGCAACGCCGATGCCGAGCGCGCGTTGCGCGACGGCATCGCGAAGGTGCCGGCGGACGGACCGCTGCATGCATCGCTCGGACTGTTGCTGGTCGAGGAGAAGCGCGACGCGGAGGCGGTCGCCGCATTGACCCGGTCGACCCAACTGGCGCCCGAGCGCGGGCGGACGTTCTACAACCTGGGCCTCTTGCAGCAGCAGCGCGGCGATCTCCGCGCGGCGGCCGCCGCATTGACGAAGGCGAGCACGCTGGGCGATGCCGACGCGACGTATGCGCTCGCGCTGCTCGAGATCAGGCAGAACCGTCCCGACCGCGCGTTGCCGCTCGTGGAGCAACTGGTGGTGGCGAATCCCGGCAATGCGCAGATGATCAAGATGCGCGACGACTTGAGGCGAGTGGCGGTCACACCGCCCGCGTCCAGGCCGCCATAGCCCTGGCAAACGCATGCGTCGATCCCCGGATGGCCGCTCGGCATGAGCGCCAATGCGCTGGCGAAGGCATTGAATGTGCCTGCTCCGCGCATCAACGATGTCGTTCGCGAGCGGCGCGGCGTCAGCGCCGATACCGCCATGCGGCTAGCGCGTTATTTCGGTGGCGACGCGCGCTCCTGGCCGAATCTGCAGGCCGCCTATGACCTGCGAGTCGCCGAGATCGAGAACGCAAAGCGTATCGACCGGGAGATCGTTCCGGCAGCATCGTGAACGCCGGTTTCGCTCCACATTGTTGCCACCCGTGGTCGGATCGGCGGTGCACTTGGCGGGCGCGTTCGTCATCGGGAAGGCGCGCATTGCCTGGGAGCGCGCGCAGCGGCAGGGGGACCGTGCGCGCACGTTAGCTTTTCGTTGCCGGCGTTGCGCGGCAATGCCACGCCGGATATCCGGTTCGCGATCGCCGACAAGCAGGACTTCATGGCGCCGATGGAAGTCACCGCGACAGGACCGATCGGCGGGCCGATCCCGCTGTCGTGGGCGACGATCCCCACCGCGCAGGGCTACTTCCTGCAGGCGATGGGCTCGCGCCAGAACGGCAACGAAATGATCGTCTGGACGTCGAGCGAGCTGCAGGACACCGGCTGGGGGCTCATGACTTACCTGCCCAATGATTTCCTGCGGCGGATGATCAACGAGAAGGTGGTACTGCCGCCGTCGGTGACGTCCTGCACGATTCCGAAGGGTGTGTTCGACGGCGTCGAAGGCGCCATGGTCAACGGCATCGCGTATGGCGAGGAGCTGAACCTCGTGCATCCGCCGCGCCCCGCGGACCCGAAGGTCGCGTGGGAGCAACTCTGGACGGTGAAGGTGCGCGTGAAATCGGCGGGCATGACGCCGCTGGGCATGGGGGATGGCGAGGAGCGGCGCTCGACGCGGCGCAGCGGCGAGCGCCGGCCGGCGGATGCGCCGCCGTCGTCGATGCCGCAATCATCGATGCCGCCGGCCGATCCGCAGCCGGCGAACCCCGTCGACGACGCGGTAAAGGGCCTGCGCAAGCTGTTGCCGTTCTAAAACGTCGGAGCTGTCCCAAAACGCCTGCGGCGCGCCCTCATGGACGCGTGGGCGAAGGCGCGCGCTCGAGCAAGCCGTGCGCCTCGCCCGTTGCGCGCATGGCGCCGCATTGACCGGCGGCAAGGTGCGTACTCGTCGCGCTCGTCTCCTCGCGCATCAGGTTGTCCGGCGTCGCGGAGTGCGCACCGGAGTCGGCCAGCACGTGCGCCAGTTCGTGGGCGAGCGCGACGGGCAGGTCACGAGTGCCCGCGGTGATCCACACGGTGTCCATCATCTCCGGACGTGAAGCGGCATTGCCGCGGCCGATCGCTTCGGCGTCGAACGCCGGCTTCTGCAGCGTGTCGTCGACGAAAAACACCGCGGGCCGCGACAGCCCCGAGCGGCGCGCCAGCTCGCGCGAGTCGGGCGTGCGCAGATAGCGGTAGCGCGGCGGCCCGTCGAATTCGCGCAGGCGCACGGAGTCGACACGGATGCCGCACTGATCGAGGATCTTCGCCGCGCCACGGACGGCCTCCAGGATCTCGCGGGTGTCCAGCGCGTGCCGCTGACGATCGCCAGGTCGAGCCGCAGCGCGTGCGTCGGCGGGGTGGCGCTCGATCCCTGCAATTCGTCGGCCGACAGCACCCAGGAACGGACCACCGGCAGCGGCGCGGCGTCGGGTGCCGGCTGCGCGGCGGCCAGCGATGCGGCGCCGAGAACCATGACGATCCGGGCGAGCGCGCGCAAAGCACCTTGCGCAAGGCATGTGAAACGGAGCGTCACTCTTTCCTTTGAGTGGTATCGAGGGGCCGCTTGCATGATCCCGCGACGGGAGCGGCAGGCCCCGCTTTGACCGGATGGTCGGGGCGGTGATACTGTTTTGCGTGCAGGAGACAGTTGTTTGAATCCCTATGGATTGAGCTGCTCGCACCGGAGCTTTCGCGGCGTCGCTTCATGTTAGCCGGGGGACTGTATGCCTACAAGACTCGATTACTCCAAACTTTCGTTGATGGACGCTCTCGATCTCGCGACGTTGATCGAGGTCGAAGCATCCAGGCGGTACACGCAGTTCGCCGAACAACTCGGAAGCGGCGATGAAGGTGACGCCGCGTCGGTCTTTCTATCGATGGCCGTCAACGAGAACAAGCACGGCGAACAGATCGCCGAGCGCCGGCTCGCGCTGTTTGGCGACGAACGCCCGACGGTCAAGCTCGACGACATCTTCGATGTGGAGGCCCCGGACGTCGGCGCCCCCCATCGGAATATGTCCGCGCTCGATGCGTACCTGGTGGCGCTTTCCTCCGAGAAGAAGGCCTTCGCGTTCTACGACCTGGCCCTTCGCTACGTCGAGCAGCCCGACGTGAAGGCGCTGTTCGAGGAATTGCGGGCAGAAGAGGCCGAGCACGTTCACATGATCGAAGAGCTCATCAAGAAGCTGCCTCCGGAAGCCAAGCTCGACGTGGAAGACCAGGACGACACGTCGATGCGGATGGGCTACTAGGACATCCGGCCGAAGCACGCTCAAACGGCGCTGGCGCCCGCCTTGGCGTAGATGTACGGGCCATGGCAGAAACTCGTGCTATCGGCGAGCGCCGGCACCGGAGGCGCGCCTCCGTACCGATCACCAAAGCGTCGCCGGCGGCGCTAGAGCGGCACTCGCTTGCTGGCGATCCGCTTCCCGTGCAGATAGACATGCTGGAGTCGCCACGTTCGACGGGGTTGTGTACTCGAGGATCAGGTCGCCGTTCGCGGCCTGCACGTAGTACGTGATCTCGGAGCCCTTGGTTCGCGACACGCGGCGATTGTTGCCATCGTAGGCGTAGGCGATCTCGTTGGCGGTCCCGCAATCGACACACACGAGATTCGAAGCGTCGTCGTAGGCGTACGTGTGCGCGCCAAGGGAAGTGACGTTGCCGTAGACGTCGTATGCCACGGCGCCCGAGTTTACCGAGTTCAGCTTGTTGTCGGACAACCGATCCTTGACCCTTGCGCATTCGACTGCACCATACACTCCTCTCCCCGGGGAGTTACGGCGATGGGGCAGGCCTCGAGCGATGCCTGTCGACAGGCCTGGGACGGGCAAGCTATCCGGACGAATATACGCGCTGTCGAGGAATGTCAACCTTGGCATTTCTACCAGCGAATGGATGCCCGTTTGCACGCTACGGCAGAAGTCTCCGCCTACGCCGCCTCCGCCACGACGACATAGCGCAGCGGCCCGCCGGGGTTCAGCGCGTCGAACGGATAGCAGGTGACGAGCGTCAGCGTGGGCACCGCGGTGTCGCGCGGCAAGCGCAGTTCGCGATGATCGGCGACATACGCTTGGCGTATGCGGAACCGGCGCCGGTCGCCGCCCGCGCGCTCGACCACCAGTTCGTCGCCGGTGTCGACATGCTTCAGGAAGCGGAAGTGCGTGTCGCGATGCGCGGTGATCACCGCGTTGCCGGCGTCGCCGGGCTGCGCCGAGCCGTCGAGATGGCCGGGGCCGAACGCCAGCGTGCGGCCGGAAGCACCCGCCAGCACGAGGACATCGGCGTCCTGCGCCGGCGCGATCAGCCGGACGAGCGGATGGGTGTCGGCCCACGGCCACGGTTTCTCGGCCACACCCGACGCGCGTGCGCGATCCCATGCGGCGTGCAGCAGCACCTGCGCGAGCTGCGCCTTGGCGTAGATGTACACACCGTGGCCGAAACTCGCGCTGCCGGCGAGCGCCAGCAATGCGATACAGATATAGGCCCAATGTTTGCGAAAGCGTATCGGATCGAAGACGGCGGCGGCGGCGGACGCGAGGCGCCGCCGTCACCGGAGTCGCGCCGCCGATGGGGGAAGACTCGCCCGTGGAGAACCGGAACGCGATTCCGGGCGCGGCCGCGCGCATCCAGTTGCGTGCGGTCGCAGGCTCACGGGCGAAAGGTCCTCCCCGATCGGCGGCGATGTTCATTGCAGTCCTTGCCATGTGCTCGCTGGATGCGCGTCACGCGCCGGTACGAACGTCGCGTTCAGCATCCGACCGCCGTCAGTTGCGCCGTCGGCGCGTTCATCCCGGGCTTCGACTGGCTGGACAGCAATACGAACCACGTGCCGCTGTTGTTGCCGTTGACGTAGACGACGAGGTCGGGCCTGCCGTCGCGGTCGATGTCGCCCGCGTATTGCACCTCGCTGTCCCAGCCGAAGCCGTCGAGCAGGTACTCGTACTTGTCGCTGCCGACCTCGATGACGTAGTGCGCGCCGGCGCGGCCCTTGATGCCGTTGTTGACCGTCAGCGAGAACGGTGTGGCGCCCAGCGCCAGCGCGTAGCGCCTTGCCGTTCACGGGGACGAGCGCGCGCCGGCGCAGCGGCACTTCGACGACGGGGCCTTCGCGCAGCGCGGCGCGCGGCATGTTGAGGTAGAAGAGCTGCCCCAGCGCGGACTGCAGCGTCGCGCTGTTGTCGGCCGTCGCCAGTTCCAGCTCGCGCAGGAACAGCGGGCGCGCACCGGCCGCGTCGGGAATGCGGCGCAGGTACGAGCCGGCGGCGTCCTTCACCAGCACGAACCAGCCGGTGTCCGGCGTGTCCGCAAGCGGCGCCTGCAGCGAGCCCACGTCGCCGTCGTAGTGACCCGGCAGCAGCAGCACGTTGCGCGGTGGCGGCGACTTCTTGCGCGCCTGCGCGTCGGCATCGGTCGCGCCGAACGCGGCGACCGTCAGCAGCGCGACCATGGCCGCCGCACCCACGCCCGCGCCGCGCATCCGCCACGCCAGCATCGCCGCCAGCAGCAGCGCGACGGCGCCCATCGCCAGCAGCAGCGGCGCGGGTGTCGCGGTGCGCGGCAGCTGATCGAAGCCGGTCAGGCCCTCGGGAATGTTGCCGGGAATCGCGGCGGTGGAGGCCGCGACCCCGGCCGGCCGGGTCGGCGTCACGTCGACGGCGACCAGGCTCGTGAACTTGCTCACCAGGTGATGCGTGAGCGCGACGTCGATGACGGCGGCGCGGATCTCGGGTTCCGGCGCGCCCCGGCGGCCGGCGTCCATCAGCGCGTCGATTTTCGCGCGCGCCCACAGCACGCCCACCCCCGGCGCGCCGGCGCTCGTGCCGGCCGGCAGCAGCATGCCCCACGACGCGCCGCCCTGCCGTCCCGATACCGCGATGTTGCCGCTGCCGGCATTGGCGTTGAACTGCGCGCTGACGACCACCGGCTCGCCGGCGTAGAGGTCGGGCACGACGCGCGGCCACACGTCGGCGCCGGCCGGCCAGTCGACCGCGATGTCGGTGAGCGCCGGGTTCTCGAGCTTGCGGAACAGCGCCGTCATCTTCTCCTTCACTTCGCGCACGTCGCCGATGTAGGTGAACGTGCCGCGGCCGAATTGCGCTGCACGGGTCATGAAGAACGTGTTGGGCGCGGGGCCGATGCCGACGGTGAAGAGCCGCCGGTCGCCGACCTGCTCGCCGACGAGGCGCAGGATCTCGTCCTCGTTGCCGACGGCGCCGTCGGTGAGGAACACCACCTGCCGCATCATCGTCGATTCGCGCGCGCCGGCCAGCGCTGCTTTGAGCGCCGGCAGCATCTCGGTGCCGCCGCGCGCCCGCAGGCCGGCGACGAAATGCTTCGCGCTGCGCAGCGTTTGCGCGTCGAGCGGCACCGGCGCCGGGAACAGCGCGGCGCTGATCGAATTGAACTCGATGACGTTGAAGCTATCGCCGGCCTGCAACCGGTCGAGCGCCATCAGCAGCGCCTCGCGCGCCTGGATGATCGACACGCCTTCCATCGAGCCCGACGTGTCGACGATGTACGTGACCTCGCGCGGCATCCGCGCGGCCGTCGCGCTCGCGGCCGGCGGCGGCAGCGCCATCAGCAGCGCGTACGTCTTGCCGCCCTTGGTCTCGGTGAAGAGCGCGGCGCCCGGCGCGGCGCCGGTGTCCGGCGTCCACGCGAGCTCGAAGTCGCGCGCGGCGGGCACCGGGCCGTCGGCCAGCGTCAGGCGGAAGCGATGGCCGGGCTGCTCGTCGATCTGCATCGGGTGATAGGTGCTGGCGAGCTTCGCCAGCGGAAAGCCGGCCTGCAGGTCGACGGCGATGCGCACCGGATTGACGTAGCCCTCGTGGCGATCGGCGACCGGCGGCGTGATGCGATCCGCGTCCAGCACCTGTTGCGTGGCCGGCGACCAGCCCATGCCGCCGCCGCCGGACTCGACGGGCGCGCCGGGGATGTAGCGCGGCGTGATCGCGAGCGGAAAGCGCAGCCGGAACGTGCCGTCGTCGTAACGCAGCGTTTCCTGGTACTCGATGGCGACGACGATTTCCTCGTTCGGTCCGATGTTGGCGACGCTGGTCGTGAACATGTTGGGCCGCTCCTGCTCGACGAGCGTCGTCTTGCGACCCTCGGCCTTGGCGGCCTCGTACGTGCGCTTCGCCTCGCCGCGTTCCTTGATCATCCCTTCGATCACGCGTTCGCCGATCCGCATCTGCAGGTGGTCCACCGCGGCCTTGTCCGGCAGCGGGAACACGTAGACGCCTTCCCGCCATTGCGCGGTGGGGTTGACGAACCGCTGCTTCACCTGCACGCGGGCGGTCATGCCGCTGACGTCGATCTGGACGTCGGTGAAGAGCAGCGGCGAGGCGACGCGGCCGCCGTCGCCTTCCTTCAAGTACAGCGTGCCCGGCGCGTCGCCGCAGTAGGCGCAATAGGGGTCAGAGCTGTAACGATCGGCCGGGTTGGCCGTGGCACTGCCGTTCGTCGGAGCCTGCCGGTAGGGGTCAGAGCTGTAACGATCGGCCCGGTTGGCCGTGGCACTGCCGTTCGTCGGAGCCGGCCGATCGTTATAGCTCTGACCCCTACCGGCTTGCGCCGGCGTCGTGACGATGAACACGGCCAGCGCCAGCGCGAGACTCACGACGAGTCCCGCCACGCAGCTGTCCACGACGAGGCGTCCGAGCTGCCGCCATTCGCCGCGCAGCGAAATGAGGGTCTGATCGCATTTCCATCTGCGCCTGGCACGTTTCGCTGCCTGAGTTGGAAATGCGAGCCTGACCCTCATTTCCCGATTCTCTTCGACGTTTGCCATTGCCCCTGCCTGGTCCTGACGAATTCAAGCCGGCGGTTGTGGTCGTTCCACCGGGGACGCCCACCGGCGGCGCGCCCTCGATGGGATGCATTACGCGCGCGCTTTGCGGCGGCGCCGGGCGGGGAAAGGGGCAACGCGGAGTTGAATTCTGGCAATCCGCTGGCGGCGCAGATGCGGACGGCGATGCGGGCAGCGGGCCGGACCGGGGTACGGATTCGCATTCGTTGCGCGGCCGCCGGGCCCGCGGCTGTGGGGCGAGTCGGTGCCTGCGGTATATTCGTCGCGTTCCGATCCCTTATTCCAGAGTACCGATCCCCCAATGCGTCGCATCGCCATCGTCGAGGACGAACCCGCCATCCGCGCCAACTACGCGGATGCGCTGCGCCGCTATGGCTACGAGGTGACGACCTACGCCAACCGGCCCGATGCGCTCGCGGCGTTCCGCACGCGGCTGCCGGACCTGGCACTCGTCGACATCGGGCTCGGCGAGGACGTCGACGGCGGCTTCGCGCTGACGCGCGAGCTGCGCGCGATGTCGGCGACCGTCCCGATCATCTTCCTGTCGGCGCGCGACTCCGACCTCGACATCGTGTCGGGATTGAGGCTCGGCGCGGACGACTACCTGACGAAGGACGCGAGCCTCGCGCACCTCGCCGCGCGCATCTCGGCGCTGTTCCGCCGCAGCGAACTGCTCGCCGCGCCGCCCGCGACGGACGACATCGTCGAGCGCGGGCCGCTCTCGCTCGACGTCAAGCGCCTGACGGCGCACTGGAACGGCCAGCGCGTCGACCTGACGCTGACCGAGTTCTGGATGGTGCACGCGCTGGCGCGGCATCCGGGCACGTCAAGGATCGCGACGCGCTGATGCGCGACGCCAACATCGTCGTCGACGACAGCACGATCACGTCGCACGTCAAGCGCATCCGGCGCAAGTTCCTGGCGCTCGACCCGGCGTTCGACCGCATCGCGACCGTCTACGGAATGGGCTACCGCTGGGGCGAATGACGATGCCCCGCATCGCGCTGTCGATCCGCGCGCAGCTGCTGCTCGTGCTCACCGTGTTCCTGGCGCTGCCGTGGCTGGGGGTCGAGTACGTCCGCGAACTGGAGCGCGTGCTGCGCGACGCGCAGGAACGCACGCTCGCCGGCACCGCCCAGGCCGCGGCCACCGCGCTGCACGATCGGCCGCGGCTGTTCGCGACGACGCCCGACCCGATCGCCGGGTTCGCCCGCGAGCGCGCCGACGACCGCACGCGCGCGGGCGAATCGCTGCCGCCGTCGGCATCGCCGGAAATCGCGCAGATCATCGAGGGCCTGTCGCGCACGACGGCGCGCATCTGGGTGATCGACCGCGACGGCGTCGTCCTCGCGCGCGCCGGGTCGCTGAAGGCCCCGGTGGCGCCGCCGCCGGCCGAGTCGTTCCTCGCGCGCGCGGGGCGCGCGACGATCGGCCGGCTGTACCAGCTCGTGCTCGAGCAGCCGACCGACGACTTTCGCGACGACGCCGCAGCGCAGGGGGCGCCGCGCGGCCGCGACGTCGAGGGCGCGCTGGCCGGCATCCTGACCACCGACCGCCGCCCGACGTCGGACGGCCGCGCGGTCATCGTGTCGGCCGCGCATCCGGTGTGGGTCGGCGACCAGGTGCGCGGCGTCGTCGTCGCGGAGGAGACCGGCAACGCGGTGCTGGCCGAGCGCAACCGCGCGTTCGAGCGGCTCTTCAACATCGTGCTCGCCGTGCTGCTCGTCGGCTCGCTCGCGTTGACCGCGTACGCGACGTGGCTGTCGTCGCGCATCCGCCGGCTGCGCGACGATGCGGAGCGCGCGATCGACGAGCAGGGGCGCGTGCGCGCCACGCTCGCGAGTTCCGGCGCCGGCGACGAGATCGGCGACCTGTCGCGCAGCTTTTCGAGCGTGCTCGCGCGCCTCGCCGACTATGCGAGCTACCAGGAGCAGATGGCGGGCCGGCTGTCGCACGAGTTGCGCACGCCGATCGCCGTCGTCCGCTCGTCGCTCGACAACCTGAAGTCCACGCGGCTGCCCGACGACGCGCGCGTCTACATGGCGCGCGCGCAGGAAGGGCTCGCCCGGCTCACGCAGATCCTCACGCGGATGACCGAGGCCGCGCGGCTCGAGCAGAGCCTGTCCGATGTCGAGCGCGCGCGCTTCAACCTCGTGGCGGTCGTCACCGGTTGCGTCGAAGGCTTTCGCCTCGTGTACCCGGCGGCGCGCCTGGGCTACGCCGCGCCCGCGGAGGCGATCGAGATCGACGGCAATGCCGATCTCGTCGCGCAGATGCTCGACAAGCTCGTCGCCAACGCCGTGGAGTTCGCCGCCGGCGGCGCGATCGACATCCGGCTGGAAAGCGCCGGCCCCGAGGTCCGGCTCGCGGTGGCGAACGACGGACCGCCGCTGCCCGAAGGAATGACGGGACGCCTGTTCGACTCGATGGTGTCGGTGCGTCCCGGCGGGGAGACCGGCGTGCCGCACCTGGGACTGGGCCTCTACATCGTCCGCGTGATCGCGCAGTTCCACGGCGGCCGCGCGGAGGCGGCCAACAAGCCCGACGGGTCGGGCGTCGTCGTCGTCGTCACGCTGCCGCGGGCGTCGTCCTGAGGCCCCGCGCTACTGGTGGCGTGGGCGAGCGCGGCGCCGCGGAGTCGTTGCGCGCCTTGCGTTGCGTATCCGCCGCTGCGTCCGCTTCCTTCCGCTGCGCGGCGGCGCGGCGTTCGCGGATGTCCTCGACCGCCGCGTTCACGTCGAGCGCCTGCCCGGTCGTGAGGTCGAACGCGATCACCGAGAGGCCGAACGGGGACATGCTGGCGACGGTCACCTCCACGATCTGCCGATTGAACGGCGTGCCGAAGTAACCGACCTTGATCTCGCCGAGATGGTCGGCGGCCTTCCGCGGCTGCGCGCGATGCGCGCGGAACTTGTCGCGCAGCAGCGCTTCGCGCACCGCGGAGAGGCGGAAGCGCGCGAGGTCGGGGCTCGCGCCGGGCGCCCACGGCTTCAATTGGCGCCCGTCGGTTGCGATCCATTGCCCGGTCTGAAAGATGACGTGCTCGGCGGGCGCGCCGGGTGCCGCGTGGACGAGCGCCTGGCCTTCCTGCTCGCTGAGCACGAGCATCGACAGCAGCGGGTCCGTGCCGAAGCGCGCGGCGAGTGCAGCGCGAAACTGCGCGAAGTACGCGAACGTCCGCTCGTCGGTGCGCTGTGCCTCGCGGATCTGGATCGCGCGCGTGTCCTGCGCCATCGCCGGCGCCGTCGCGGCGGCGAGCAACAGCGCTGCCATGAGCGACGTGCGCGCCGCGATGACAACGCCGGTCCGCATCACGGACGTCGCGCGCGATGTCGCGGCGGCGCTGCGCACGCCGGCCGGGGCTTTGGCCGCAACGCCGCGGTCACGGCGCGGCGACTTCCTTCACCAGTGTCGCGTCGAACTCGACGTCCACCTTGGGGCCGCCCGCGCCGGTCTTGTCGAATTTCAGCGTGCCCGCGAGCCGCTTGGCGTCGTCCGTCTTGGCGACGAGAGCGGAAGACGCTTCGGTGCCGGAGTACTGGATCTTCTGGTCATTCATCACCATCCAGAAGAAGATCCGCGGTCCGCCCTCGAGCACCACCGACAGGCCATCGCCCAAGCCGCTGTCGGTGCAGGACATCGTCTTGCATGCGGCGATCTTGGCGGACAGGTCGGTGGCCGACAGGATCAGCCGGCGGATCGTCTGCTTGGTCACGACGTCCGGTCCCTTGACGAGGTAGGCGTACTTCACGTCGACGGTGCGCGCCTTGGACGTCACGGTGCCCTTGGCCTCGCCGGCGGCGGATGCGGGCATCGACAACGCGGCGGTGACGCCCAGCACGAGCGCGGCGGTCACGGCGGGACGCAACTTCGCGCGAATCAAAGGCGGCACATGCAGCGGACATGGCGGTCTCCTCGGAGCCTATGGGGTCAGAGCTGCAATTATCGGCCGGGACGATGCGGGAATGTCAATCGAGGTCAGAAGCTAGCGGGGTCAGAGCGATAATGGTCGGCGGGTACGATTGGGCGCATCGGCAACGGTTGTGCGTCGGGGTCAGAGCGGTAATTGTTCGGCGAGTGTATCGGCCTGGGACAGGCAACCGTTCGGAGCGCGCCGACAATTACAGCTCTGACCCCTAGCACCGACCATTACCGCTCTGACCCCGAAGCGTCTCGACCCCGAAGCGCAGCCCATTACCGCTCTGACCTCTGGAAGCGCCACCGCCGGATCGGCGATAATCGCCGCCGTACCCTTCGCGGCCTTGCCCATGAACCCCATCTCGTTCGCTCCGATCGTCCAGTATCCGGTGCTCGTCTGCGCCGCGCTGCTCACGGTGTCCAACCTGTTCATGACGTTCGCGTGGTACGGGCACCTGAAGCACCTGCAGGGCAGCCCATGGTGGACGGCGGCGCTCATCGCGTGGGGCATCGCGCTGTTCGAATACCTGCTGCAGGTGCCGGCCAACCGCATCGGCTTCACCGTGCTGTCGCTCGCGCAATTGAAGATCATGCAGGAAGTGATCACGCTGGCGGTGTTCGTGCCGTTCGCCGTGCTCTACATGGACCAGCCGATCAAGCTCGACTTCCTGTGGGCGGGCCTCTGCCTGATGGGCGCCGTCTATTTCATCTTTCGCTGAAACGCGGCGTCGCGGCGGCACCTTGCATTTCCTGCACATCTACTTCGCGTTCGCGGCCGGGTACCTGCTGTCGTACCTGTACCGCACCGTCAACGCGGTCATTTCGCCCGAACTGTCGCGCGACCTGATGCTCAATCCGTCGTCGCTCGGGCTCCTGACGAGCGCGTACTTCCTCGCCTTCGCCGCGATGCAGATGCCCGTCGGCATCCTGCTCGACCGCTACGGTCCGCGCCGCGTCGAGCCGGTGCTGCTGGCGATCGCCGCCGGCGGCGCCGCGCTGTTCGCCGTCGCGGACACGCTGGCGGGTCTCGCGCTGGCGCGCGCGGTGATCGGCGCCGGCGTGTGCGCCTGCCTGATGGCGCCGCTGAAGGCGATCGCCGCGTGGTATCCGCCCGACCGGCAGGCGTCCTATTCGGGCTGGATCATGGTCGCCGGCGGCATCGGCGCGCTGGCGGCGACCGTGCCGCTCGAGATGGCGCTGCGCGTCACGCACTGGCGGATCGTCTTCATGGGCCTGGCGGTCGTGACGCTCGCCGTCGCGCGTGGCGATCTGGTGGCGCGTGCCCGACATCGCGAAGCCCGAGCATTCGGGCAGTCTCGCGCAGCAGCTGGCGGGCGTGCGGTCGGTGATCGTGCATCCGCGCTTCTGGTGGATCGCGCCGCTCGGCGCGTTCGGCATGGGGTCGTTCATGGCGATCCAGGGACTGTGGGCGGTGCCGTGGCTGATGGACGTCGACGGCGGCACGCGCGGCAGCGCGGCGAATCACCTGCTGGTGATGAACGCGGTCATCATGGTCGGTTACGCCGCGCTCGGCTTTTTCGGCACGCGCCTCGCGCGCCGCGGCATTCATGCGCGGCACCTCTTCGCCGCCGGATTCGCGGCCAACCTGGGCGCACTGGCGCTGATCGTCGTGCGGCGCGCCCGGCAGCTACGTCTGGTGGTCGCTGTACGGCCTGGGCGCCGCCGTGAACGTGCTGGCGTTCACCGTGCTGAACGAAGGTTTCGGCCGCGACCTGGCCGGCCGCACGAACACCACGCTGAACCTGCTGATGTTCGGCGGCAGTTTCATCACGCAATGGGGCATCGGTGTCTTCGCCGACGCGGCACGCGCCGCCTGGGCGCTGGATGCCGCGGGGGGCCTCAAGGCGGCGTTCGTCGTCATCCTCGTCGGCGACGTCCTCACCTACCTGTGGTTCCTGCGCGGCTGGAAGCGGTACAGCGTCCACCTGCCCGTGCCCGTGGCGGCCTGACGTCATGCACCTGCACATCCTCGGCATCTGCGGCACGTTCATGGGCGGCATCGCCGCGATCGCCAAGGCCGCCGGGCACACGGTCACCGGCTGCGATGCCAACGTCTATCCGCCGATGTCCACGCAGCTCGAGGCACTCGGCATCGGCCTGACCGAAGGCTGGGACGCCGCGCAACTCAGGGGCGTGGCGCGCGACGCCGACGTGTTCGTCATCGGCAACGTCGTGTCGCGCGGCAATCCGCTGATGGAGGCGATCCTCGATACGGGCCGTCCGTACATCTCGGGGCCGCAGTGGCTGTACGAACATGTGCTGGCGGACAAGTGGGTGCTCGCCGTCGCCGGCACGCACGGCAAGACGACCACGACGGCGATGCTCGCGTGGATCCTCGAATACGCGGGCATGGCGCCGGGATTCCTGATCGGCGGCGTACCCGTCGACTTCCCGGTGTCGGCGCGGTTGACCGACAGCGCGTTCTTCGTCATCGAGGCCGACGAGTACGACACCGCGTTCTTCGACAAGCGCTCGAAGTTCGTCCACTACCGTCCGCGCACCGCGATCCTCAACAACCTCGAATTCGATCACGCCGACATCTTCCCCGACCTGGCGGCGATCGAGACGCAGTTCCATCACCTCGTCCGCATGGTGCCGGGACAGGGTCGCATCGTCGCCAACGGCGGCGAGGCCGCGCTCGCGCGCGTGCTCGCGCGCGGCTGCTGGAGCGAAGTCGAGCGCTTCGGTTTCGCCGAGGTGGCCGGGCACCGGCCCCGACTGGACGATCGCCGCCGACGGCACGATCCTGCTGGGCGGCGCGCCGCAGGGCACGCTCGCGTTCGGGCAGACGGGCCGCCACAACCAGTTGAACGCGCTGGCGGCGCTCGCCGCCGCGCGGCACGTCGGCGTGCCGGTCGCCCACGGCCTCGCCGCGCTCGCGCGCTTCGGCGGCGTCAAGCGGCGGATGGAAATGCGCGGCGTCGTCCGCGGCGTCACCGTGTACGACGATTTCGCGCACCATCCGACGGCGATCGCGACCACGCTCGACGGCCTGCGCCGCACCGTCGGCGCCGCGCGCATCCTCGCGGTGCTGGAGCCGCGGTCGAACACGATGAAGATGGGCGCGGTCAAGGACGCGCTGCCGGGCAGCCTCGCCGCGGCGGACCGCGTGTTCTGCTACGCGGCGAACCTGGGCTGGGACGTCGCCGGCGCGCTGGCGCCGCTGCGCGACAAGGCGATCGTCCGCGACGACCTGGCCGCGCTGATCGCGGCGATCGTCGCCGAAGCGCGGCCGGGCGATCATGTGCTCGTGATGAGCAACGGCGGCTTCGGCGGCATCCACGACAAGCTGCTGCAACGCCTGGCCGCGTCCGCCACCGCCGCGTCCGCCGCACCCGCCGCCGAAGCTCCTTCCCTCTCCCCGCCGGGGAGAGGGTCAGGGTGAGGGGCGCTCGCATGGACTCCCCCCTCACCATCGTCTACCTGCACGGCTTCCGCTCGTCGCCGGCGAGCGTCAAGGCCACCAGGCTGCGCGAGTACGTCGAAACGCTTCCGCCGCCGGACCGGCCGGCGCTGCACATTCCCGAGCTGGCGCACCGGCCGGCCACCGCCGTGCACGCGGTGGCCGACTGGGTGGACAGGCATGCCGATCCGCGCGCCGTCGCGTTCATCGGCAGTTCGCTCGGCGGGTTCTACGCGACGCATTTCGCGGAGCGCTACGCTGCCCGCGCCGTGCTGATCAACCCGGCGATTCGCCCGTACGAAGCGCTCGAGCCCTGGCGCGGCGTGCAGACCAACATGTATTCGCGCGCATCGTTCGAAGTCACCGACGACCACTTCGACGAGCTGCGGGCGCTGGCCGTGCCGCGCATCACGCGCCCCGAGCGGTACTTCCTGCTCGTCGAGACCGGCGACGACGTGCTCGACTATCGCGCAAGCCGTCGCGTTCTATGCGGGGGCGTACCAATACGTGCACGGCGGCGGCGAGCACGCGTTCACGCATTTCGTGGACCAGTTGCCGGCGATCCTGCGGTTCGCCGGCGTGGAGATTCCGCAGTGAACGCCGCGCAGGTCGACGTCGCCGTCGTCGGCGGGGGCTTAGTCGGCGCCGCGATCGCCTTCGGCATGCGCGCGCTGGGCGCGCGTCTCGCGCTGCTCGACGAAGGCGACGTCGCGCATCGCGCCGCGCGCGGCAACTTCGGCCTCATCTGGGTGCAGGGCAAGGGCTTCGGCATGGCGGCCTACGGCGGATGGACGCAGGCGTCCGCGCGCGAATGGCCGCGGCTGGCCGCGCTGCTGCGCGAGGAAACCGGCATCGACGTCGCGCTGCGGCAGGCGGGCGGCTTGCACGTGTGCCTGTCGGCGCGCGAACTCGACGGGCGCGCCGAACGGATGGCGCGGCTGCTCGCGCAACCGGGCTTCGAGCAGTATCCGATCGAGATCCTCGACCGCGCCGCGGTGGCGCGCCGCCTGCCGGGCGTCGGGCCGGACGTCGTCGGCGGCACGTGGAGCGCGCTCGACGGCGACTGCAACCCGTTGCGCCTGTTGCACGCACTGCACGCGGGCGTGGCGCGGACGGGCGGCCGGGTGCTCGCCGGCCACCGGCGTCACGCGGATCGAGCCCGCCGCCGGCCGCTTCGCGCTGCACACGCCGCGCGGCAGCGTCGAATGCGAGCGCGTCGTGCTCGCGGCGGGACTCGGCAACGCCACGCTGGCGCCGATGGTCGGACTCCATGTTCCGGTGACGCCCAACAAGGGCCAGGTCATCGTGCTCGAGCGCGTGCGGCCGTTCCTGCCGTACCCGCTCGAGACGCTGCGGCAGACCGACGAGGGCACGGTGCTGATCGGCGACGCCCAGCAGGAACGCGGCTTCGACGAGACGCTCGACACCGCGGTGCTTGCCGCGATGGCGGCGCGCGCGGTCCGCGTGTTTCCGTTGCTGCGCGACGTGCGCGTGAACCGCGCCTGGGCGGCGTTGCGCGTGATGTCGCCGGACGGCTTTCCGGTCTACGCGCAATCGCCGACGTGCCCCGGCGCGTTCGTCGCGACGTGCCACAGCGGCGTCACGCTCGCCGCCGTGCACGCGCTGGCGCTCGGCGCCGCACTCGCGGTTGGCGAGCTGCCCGCCGCGGCGCGGGCCTTTCCGGCGGATCGCTTCGATGTTCGCGCGGCTGCCTGACACCACCGGCGCGCGCGTCGCCATCAGCATCGATGGCGAGACCGTCGACGCCCGCGCCGGCGACAC
Source organism: uncultured beta proteobacterium (assembly GCA_963823475.1). GTDB lineage: Bacteria > Pseudomonadota > Gammaproteobacteria > Burkholderiales > Casimicrobiaceae > VBCG01. The sequence goes on along the minus strand of CAWGLS010000008.1, from coordinate 214,813 downwards.
CGTCGCCGCCGCGTTGCTTGCCGCCGGCCGGCTCGCCTGTCGCTCGACACCGGTGACCGGCGCGCCGCGCGGACCATTCTGCATGATGGGCGTGTGCTTCGACTGCCTGGTCGAGATCGACGGCCGGCCCAACCAGCAGGGATGCGCGACGCGCGTCGCGGCGGGGCATGCGGATCGTCACGCAGCGCGGCGCGCGCGCCATCGCGACGCCTGCTGCGGAGTCGCCGTGACGGTGCAGGACGTCGCCATCGTGGGTGCGGGGCCGGCGGGCCTCGCCGCGGCGACGCTGTGCGCCGCGCATGGCCTGTCGACGTCGGTGTACGACGAGCAGGACGCGCCCGGCGGCCAGGTCTATCGCGGCATCACCGCCAGTCCGCTCGCGCGGCCCGAGATCCTCGGCGACGACTACTGGGGCGGGGCGCGATTGATCCTGCCGTTCGCGCGTTCCGGCGCGCGCTACGTGCGCGGCGCCAGCGTCTGGTCCGTTGCGCGGCGCGACGACGGCGCCTTCGCGCTCGGCATCACGCACGCTCCGCCGTCCGCGCGCGCGCCGACCAGCGTCGTCGCGCGCGCCGTGATCCTCGCCACCGGCGCGCTGGAGCGGCCGTTCCCGATCCCGGGCTGGACGCTGCCTGGCGTGCTGACGGCCGGCGCCGCGCAGACCCTGCTCAAGACCGCGGGCGTGGTGCCGCGCGGGCACACGGTGCTCGCGGGCTGCGGTCCGCTGCTGTGGCTGCTCGCCTGGCAATACCTGCGCGCGGGTGTTGCCGTCGCCGCGCTGCTCGACACGACGCCGCACGGACGCCTCGCGCAGGCGTTGCGCCATGCGCCGGGTTTCATGATGTCGCCCTATTTCGCCAAGGGGCGCGACCTCGTGCGCGCGGTCCGCCGGAAGATCCGCGTCGTCGAATACGTCGACGCGCTGGCGATCGAAGGCAGCGATGCCGCGACGGCCATTCGCTATCGCACGCGCGACGCCGACGAGTCGCTGCCGGTCGACCAGGTGCTGCTGCACCAGGGCGTCGTGCCGGACGTGAATCTCGCCGGTGCCGCCGGCTGCGCGCTCGAGTGGCGCGAGCTGCAGGCGTGTTTCGCGCCGGCGGTCGACGCGTGGGGCGGCACGACGGTGCCCGGGCTGTTCGTCGCCGGCGACGGCGCGGGGATCGCCGGCGCGGACGCGGCGCCCGCGCTGGGGCGGCTGGCCGCGCTGGCGGTCGCCAATGCGCTCGGCCGCATCGACGCCGATGCGCGGCAACGACTGGCGCGGCCGCAACGAAACCTGCTGGCCCACGCGCTACGCGGCCGTGCGTTCCTCGATACGCTCTATCGGCCGGCCGCCGCGTTTCGCATCCCGGCCGGCGCCACGATCGCGTGCCGCTGCGAAGAGGTGAGCGCCGCCACGATCGCGCAACTCGCGCGCGACGGCTGCGCGGGACCCAACCAGATGAAGGCGTACACGCGCTGCGGCATGGGACCCTGCCAGGGGCGCATGTGCGGGCTGACGGTGACCGAGATCATCGCCCGCGAGCAGCGCCGCGCGCCCGCGGACGTCGGTCACTACCGGTCGCGCTTTCCGGTGAAGCCCGTCACGCTCGCCGATCTCGCGGCGATGCCGGTCACGCCCGAGGCCGAGCAGGCCGTCGTGCGCCCGCCTGAGCACTAAGGCGCGCGTCGCGCCCGATCGCGCGGACGCGGCGCCTTTGGCGCTGCCTAGTCGATGCGGATGTTCGCGTCCTTCGCGACCTTGGCCCACTTCACGACTTCGACCTTCACGAACGCGCCGAACTGCTCCGGCGTATTGCCGCCGAGACCGGCGCCCTGTGCGGCCCAGATGTCCTTGATTTCCTGCCGGGCCATCGCCTTGGCGACTTCCTGCTGCAGCTTGTTGACGATCTCCACCGGCGTTCCGGCGGGCGCCCACAACGCGTACCACGTCGTCACCTCGTAGCCCGGCACGCCGGCCTCCCGCATCGTCGGCACGTCCGGGAATGCGGGCGAGCGCGTCGCCGTGGTGACGGCGAGCGGCTTCAGCTTGCCGCCGCGGATCTGCGGCGCGCTGCTGCCCATGCCGTCGAACATGAGGTCGACCTGGCCCGCGACGAGATCCTGCATCGCCGGCCCCGCGCCCTTGTACGGCACGTGATTGAGCTGCACGCCCGTCATCGACTTGAAAAGTTCCGGCGCGAGGTGATGCGACGTGCCGTTGCCGGCCGACGCGTAGTTGAGCTTGTTCGGATTCGCCTTGGCGTACGCGATCAGCTCCGCGATCGAATTGATCGGCACCTTCGGATGCAGCACCACGACGTTGGGCACGATCGACACCATGCGTCACCGGCATCAGGTCCTTTTCCAGCGAGTACGGCAGGCTGGCGTACACGCTGACGGCGATCGTGTGGTGGACGGCGCCGACCAGGAACGTGTAGCCGTCGGGCGCCGACTTGGCGACGATGTCCGCGCCGATGGTGCCGCCCGCGCCGCCGCGATTGTCGATGAAGAACTGCTGGCCCAGCTGTTGCGACAGGTACGCGGCGAGCGGGCGCGCGAACGCGTCGGTGCCGCCGCCCGCGGGGAACGGGACGACCAGCTTGACGGGTTTGGTGGGCCATGCCTGCGCCTGGACGAGCGCGGGGGCGAGCAGCAGCGCGAGGGCGCAGAGCAGCAGTCGTTTCATGTTTCCTCCAGTGGTGAGTGCGGGAGGGCGAATCTTCCGTCCGCCTGCCGCGGTGTCGGCGCCGCCGTTGCCGCGCGGCCAATCCGAATCTTCCGTCGCGCAGTATAGACATTTTCGGCGCGCGGGGTCGGCTGCCGGAGCCGACCCTCCGGCGTATACTTTTCCGATGGTGCCCCCGGCTCCCGCCGAGCAGCTCGTCGTCGCGATCAGTTCGCGCGCGCTGTTCGATTTCGAGGAAGAGAACCAGGTCTTCGAAACCGCGACGACCGCGCCTACATGCAGCTGCAGCTCGCGCGGCTCGACGAGCCGGCGAAGCCCGGCGTCGCCTACCGGCTGGTGCGCAAGCTCGAGGCGTTCAACGGCGACGGCGTCAAGCGCGTCGACGTCGTGATCCTCTCGCGCAACGATCCGGTGTCGGGCCTGCGCGTGTTCCGCTCGGTCAAGGGCGCGGGGCTCGCGATCGAGCGCGGCGTGTTCACGCGCGGCCGCTCGCCGTTCGGCTATCTCGAGGCGCTCAAGGCCAACCTGTTCCTCTCGGCCAACGAGGAGGACGTGCGCGCGGCGCTGATCGCGGGCTTTCCCGCCGCGCTCGTCTACACGCAATCGACGAAGGCCGACTCGCATCCGAACGAAGTGCGCATCGCGTTCGACGGCGACGCCGTGCTGTTCGCCGACGAGGCCGAGCGGGTCTTCCGCAGCGAAGGGCTCGACGCGTTCCAGAAGCACGAGGCCGATCACGCGGCGCGGCCGCTGCCGCCCGGACCGTTCAAGCCGCTGCTGGAAGCGCTGCATCGGCTGCAGCTCGCCGCGCATCAGGGCAACGTGCCGATGCGGCTGCGCACGGCGCTCGTCACCGCGCGCTCGAGTCCCGCGCACGAGCGCGCGATCCGCACGCTGATGGACTGGAACATCGACGTCGACGAGGCGATGTTCCTGGGCGGCCTCGCGAAGGGCGAGTTCCTGCGCAAGTTCGAGCCGGATTTCTTTTTCGACGACCAGACGCGGCACGTCGAATCGGCGTCGGAGCACGTGCCATCCGGGCACGTGCTGCACGGCATCGCCAACGAGCGGTAGCGCCGTACCCGGCGCTGACCTCAACGCGAGCGCGCAGGACGACGGTCGAAGCCGGCGATGGACGCGTGGATCGCATCGCTGCTGGCCGCGCTGGCCTTGCCGAAGTACGGCCTGTCGACGGTGTTCGTCGTGGCGCTGGTGTCGGCCACGCTGCTGCCGATGGGGTCGGAGCCCGCCGTGTTCGGCCTCGTCAAGCTCAATCCGGACCTGTTCTGGCCGGCGGTGCTGGTCGCCACGGCCGGCAACACGATCGGCGGTGCGATCACCTGGTGGATGGGCTACGGCGCCGAGCGCGCGTACGAACACGTGACGCACCGGCGCCATGCGCATCCGCGCGCGCTGCGCTGGCTCGATCGCTTCGGCGCCCGGGCCTGCCTGCTGTCGTGGCTGCCGGTGGTCGGCGATCCGCTGTGCGCGGCGGCGGGCTGGCTGCGGCTGCCGTTCTGGCCCTGCGTCCTCTACATGGCGATCGGCAAGTTCGCGCGCTACGTCACGCATGACCGCCGTGCTGCTGTGGTTCTTTCCGGAGGCGTTCGTGTATCTATAGGGTCGACTGCGGTCATAGGGGTCAGAGCTGTAATCATCGGCGCGTCCGAGCTGCAGTGCTCGAGCTTCAACGATGATTACAGCTACTAACCCCGTCAGGCAGATGCCTACGACGATCGCTGTGACTCCCGGTGCCCGCTGATCGCAGCTCCGAGCCTAAGGCCGGCTGAGTAAGCCGTGATTCGCTCTGACCCCTGCCGGACTGAGCTTACGCGCTGCTGACTCCTCGGCGTCTGGAAAAACGCGGGGAAGCTGCCCGCCGCGTTTTTCAACGAACTGCTAGTCGAGCACCCGCCCGAAGAACGGATACTGCGGATCGGTGTAGCCCGGCGTCGACGGATGCCCGGGCGCCACCAGCGAATCGACGAGCGCCTCGTCCTCGTCGCTCCACGGCGTGCCGACCGCCGCCGACGTAGTCCTGCCACTGCTCGAGCGTGCGCGGGCCGGCGATGCACCGACGTGACGATCCGGTTCGCCCACAGCCACGCCAGCGCGAACTGCGTCAGCGTGCGGCCGGTCTTGCCCGCGTGCTCGCGCAATTTCTGCGCGATGACGTAGGACTCCTCGCGCAATTCCGTCTCCAGCATCCGCGCGTCGCCGCGCGCCGCGCGCGAGCCTTCGGGCATCGGCGCGCCCGGGATGTACTTGCCGGTCAGCACGCCGCGCGCGATCGGCGAGTAGGACGCGACGCCGATGCCGTAATGGTCGCAGGCCGGCAGGATCTCGACCTCCGGCATCCGGTTCAGCAGGTTGTAATAGGGCTGGCAGACCACCGGCATCGGCACGCCCTGCGCTTCGCATTCGCTGACGACTTCCGCGATGCGCCAGCCGCGATAGTTCGACACGCCGAAATAGCGGATCTTGCCGGCGCGAATCAGATCGCCCAACGCGCCGACGGTTTCGGCGAGCGGCGTGTCGGGATCGTCGCGATGCAGGTAATAGATGTCGATGTAGTCGACGGCGAGCCGCGCCAGGCTGTCGTCGCAGGCGGCGAGCACCCAGCGCCGCGACAGGCCGCCGTCGTGCGGCTTCTCGGTCATCACGTTGCCGACCTTGGTGGCGAGGATCCAGTCGCGGCGGTTCGGCCTTGATCGCCGGCCCGACGATCCGTTCCGATTCGCCCTTCGTATACGTCGTCGGCCGTGTCGATGAAGTTGACGCCGGCGTCGCGCGCCGCGTCGATGATCCGCTGCGCGGTCGGCGGCATCGGTGCGATCGCCGAACATCATCGTGCCCAGGCAGAGCGGAGAAACCATGAGTCCGCTGTTGCCCAAGTCGTACGTATTCCATTGCGCGTGCTCCCGTCGAAAGCGAACCGCGGACTATGCAGGATCGACAGTGTTTCGCGCAATCGCGCGTGGCCTCCCCGTATAATTGCGCCTTCCCGGCATCTCCGGCCGCATGCGCGCCGGTGCATCCTCCGAACCTGCCCGAAGCCCGCGTCTATCCCATGAATGTCCTGTTCGAGGACGACGGCCAGCTGAAGGCCGGGGCCGTGCTCGCCGACAACGACGCGTCGCTGCAGGTCGAAGCGGTGTCCGGCAAGCGGCTGAAGATCAAGTCGGGCGCCGTGCTGTTGCGCTTCGCGTCGCCGGCCGCGGGCGACGTCTTCGCCGAGGGCCAGGGCCTCGCGGCGGAACTCGATCCCGCGTTCCTGTGGGAGGTGAGCGGCGACGACGAATTCGGCTTCGACGACCTGGCGCGCGAGTACTACGGCGGCGCATCCGACGCCGGCGCAGGCCGCCGGCGGTGGCCATGCTGCTGCACGCGTCGCCGATGTATTTCTACAAGAAGGGCAAGGGCCGCTACCGCAAGGCGCCGCCGGATTCGCTGCGCGCCGCGCTGGCGTCGGTCGAACGCAAGCAGCGCGAAGGCGCGCAGATCGCCGCGTGGGTGGCCGAGCTCGTCGCGCGAACGGCTGCCGGCGGAATTTCGCGCGAAGCTCGACATGCTGCTGTACAAGCCGGACAAGAACGCGCTGGAATGGAAGGCGCTGGCGGCCGCGTGCGACGCGCGAAGACCAATCCGGTCGACCTGCTGGCCGCGTGCGGCGCGATTCCATCGACGCACGACTTCCACTTCAACCGCTTCCTGTCCGAGGCGTTTCCGCAGGGCATGGCGTTCCCCGAGTGGGGAGCGCTGCCCGGCGCTCCGGACCTGCCGCGTGGCCGACGTGCGCGCGTTTTCGATCGACGACGCCACGACGACCGAGATCGACGATGCGTTCTCGGTGCGCGAACTCGCGAACGGCAACATCGAGATCGGCATCCACATCGCATGCCCGGCGCTGGCGATGCCGCGCGGCAGCGCGCTCGACGCGATCGCGCGCGAGCGGCTGTCGACCGTCTACATGCCCGGCCGCAAGCTGACGATGCTGCCGGAAGCGGCGGTCGCCGCCTTCACGCTGAAGGAGGGCGCGGCGGCGCCGGCGCTTTCGCTGTATGTCGAAACCGACGCCCGACGGCGTGCCGGTGCGCCACGCGACGCGCGCTGCAACGCGTGCCGATCGCCGCCAACCTCGCCTCGACGCTGTCGGCGATGCGTTCGCGAACGCGCTGCCGTCGCCCGCCGATCCGCCGTGGACACAGGAGCTGCGCGTGCTGTGGAAGCTCGCGCAGCACCTGTCGGCGCGTCGCGGCAAGAACGACTTCAACCGCATCGACTACAGCTTCGACGTCGACTGGGAGCGCCGGCGCCGACGGCCGCGTGACCATCGTGCCGCGCGAGCGCGGCAGCCCGCTCGACAAGCTGATCTCCGAGCTGATGATCCACGTCAACAACACGTGGGGGAAGCTGCTGGCCGAGCGCGGCGCGGCGGGACTCTATCGCGTGCAGTCCGCCGGCAAGGTCAAGATGAGCACGCGCCCCGGCGAGCACCAGGGCCTGGGGCTCACGCACTACCTGTGGTCGAGCTCGCCATTGCGCCGCTACAGCGACCTCGTCAACCAGCGGCAGCTGCTGGCGGTGCTCGCCGGCGACCCGCCGCCGTATGCCGACAACGACGCCGACCTCTTCGCGGCGCTCGCCGACTTCGAGGCGACGTACAGCCAGTACGCGGAGTTCCAGGACCGGATGGAGCACTACTGGTGCCTGCGCTGGCTGTTGCAGGAAAACGTCACGCGAAATCGACCGCGCGGGTGATCCGCGACAACCTCGTGCGCTGCGAGCGCGTGCCGCTGGTCGTGCGCGTCGCCGACCTGCCGCCGCAGCCGCCGGAAACGGCGGTGCGCATCGCCATTTCCCGGATCGACCTGCTGACGGCGACGTTCGAATGCCGATGCGCTGGGGACACCGGCTGACGCCGCCACGTCCGGCTGAGCCGTTCGCGGCCCATGACGTCGGCATGACGGGCGCATACAATACGGACGATTCGTCAGGCCGGATGATCGCGGCAGCAGAGCGGTTCCCGGCGATTTGCCGCGACGAAGCACTGACTCACCACCAGAAAAACCCGTGCCGCGACGCGCGACGCCGCCGAACCCGTCCGTCGAACCTCCCGGTCAGCCGGAACTGCCCGAACCGGCGGCGTCGCCGCCGCGCGGCGCGCGGCGCCGAAGAGCGTGGCGTCCGCCAAGGGCGCCGGCAGCACCGTCCCGCCGCAAAGCGCTGCCGCCACGCCGCAGAGCGCTGCCTGCCGCGCCGAGCCTACTGCCGCCCCGCCGAGCACCGCCGCACCGCGAAGCCCCGCCGCCCCGAAGCCGGCCGCCGCGCCGAAGACGGCCGCATCGCCGAACCGGCCGCAGCGCCCAAGACGGCCGCGGTGCCGAGGACGGCTGCCGCAGCCCGGACGGCCGCGACGCCCAAGGCCCCCGGCCCAGCGCCGGACGCGAACCCGGCGCACAGTGTCGCCGCCGCCGTTCCGCGCAAAAGGGCCGCGCCCGCGCCGTTGCTCAAGCCGCTGATCGTCGACCCCGACGTGCCGGCGGTCGTTCCACCGGCCCGCCAGGGTCCGGTCCGCCGCACGGCGCACATCCTCCCGGTGGGGGCGCTGCCGCCGGCGCAGATCCCGCGCGAGGCGCTGTTATCGCCGCGCCACGACCGGCTGCTGGCCATCGCGGTCGGGCGTGTCGGTGTTGCTGCATCTCGTCGTGCTGACGATCCACTTCACGCCGATCGACCTCAAGAATTTCAACGACAAGGGGCCGCCGCTCGAAGTCGCGCTGGTCAACGCGAAGACGATGGCGAAGCCGACGAAGGCCGACATCCTCGCCCAGGCCAACCTCGACGGCGGCGGCAACACCGACGCCGATCGCCGGGCGAAGACGCCGCTGCCGGTGCTGCCGAAGAACAATCCCGAGCAGCAGGTGGCGGTGGCCACGCAGAAGGTCGAGACGCTCGAACGCCAGACACGCGAATTGCTGACGCAGTTGCGGTCCGCGCCCGCGGCGCCGTCGATGCAGGCGCCCGTCGATGCCGCCGAGAAAACCGACCTGCCCACGGCCAACGAACTGATGCAGCGCACGCTGGAGGCGATGCGCCTCGAAGCGCAGATCGCCAAGGACATGGATGCGTACCAGAAGCGGCCGAAGCGCCGCTTCGTCGGCGCCCGCGCGGAGGAATACCGGTTCGCGCGCTACGTCGAGGACTGGCGGCTCAAGATCGAGCGCGTCGGCAATCTGAACTATCCGGAGGCGGCGCGCCAGCAGAAGCTCTACGGCAGCCTGCTGCTGACCGTGTCGATCAAGAGCGACGGCACGCTCGAGAACGTCGAGATCAACCGCACGTCCGGCAACCGCATCCTCGATGCGGCCGCGGTGCGGATCGTCGAGATGTCGGCGCCGTTCGCGACGTTCCCGGCCGACATCCGCCGCGACACCGACATCCTGCACATCACGCGCACGTGGACGTTCACGAAGGCCGATGCGCTGGAGTCGAAGTAGTGGCTCGATGAGGAATCCGGGATAGCGCGACCGGCACTTCTATCACGCACGCGCGGTCGCCCGTCCTTCGACGACGCGTTGCTGCTGGTGGCCCTCGTCGCAATTGCCGGAATCGGTTCGCTGGCACTCGGCCAGGACGCGAACTGGGATCTGCAGAACTACCACTACTACAACCCGTGGGCTTGGTGGCACGACCGCACGTTCACCCGCGACGTAGCGGCTGCGCAGGTCCAGACGTTCCACAATCCGCTGCTCGACCTCCCGTTCTACGCGCTGGTGAGCGCAGGCGTGGGGCCGCGCGTCATCGCGTTCGTTCTGTCCGTTCCGGCGGCTATCGCGGCGTTCGTCCTCTGCAAGTTATCGCTGCTGCTGTTTGGCGAGTTGCCGCGCGCGCAGCGCACGGTCGCGGTTGCCTGCAGCGCGGCGGTGGGCACGACGTCGGCGATGGGCATCGGGGCCTTGGCCAACACGATGAACGAGTGGCCGCTGGCCGCGCTGCTGATGGTGGCGCTCTGGCTGGTGGCGCGCGCGGCGGTTCGCTGCGAAGGCGGCGCCATCGCGGCACGAACGCTGTTGATTGCGGGCGCGCTCGTTGGCATCGCGGCGGGCGCCAAGCTCACTGCGGGAATCTTCGCCGTGGGGTTGGGCGCCGCCGTGCTCGGTCGCGGCCCGTACGTATGGCGCGACGCGGCTGCCCGCGCCACCGAAGCCGTCTGGTTCGTGCTTGGGGCCATCGCCGGCAGCGCGATCGCGCTGGGGCCTTGGGCGTATTCCCTGTGGACGCACTTCGGCGATCCCGTCTTTCCTTACTTCAATCAATGGATCCAGTCCCCGTGGTGGGAACAGAGGGCCGTGCCGATGCCGCACGTCTTCGGGCCGCGCACGCTCGCGCAATGGGCGGCCTTGCCGTTCACGCTCGGCGATCCGCCGCTGTTCTACGTCGCCGAGGTGCCTTATCGCGACGGGCGCATCCCGTCGACCACCGCGCTGGCGCTCGCGGGTGGCGCCGCATGGTTCATGCGCCGGTCGCGTGCCGGCGCCGCGCGGGCGAGCGGTGCCGCACCGGCCGCCGATGCCGGCATCCGGGCCGCGTGGCGGATCGTCGCGCTGTTCGCAATCGTGTCGTTCGTGGTCTGGGCCGGCTGCTTTGGAATCTACCGGTACCTCCTGATTTTCGACGTGCTGACGGGACTCCTCGTCGTCGGCCTCCTGCGGGTGCTGGCGCCGCCACGGATCGCGATCGGCGCGGCGGTGCTCGCAACCGCGGTACTGATGGCCACCACGCGCGTTGCCGACTGGGGCCGCGTCGAGTTCGGCGAGCGTTGGTTCGAAATCCGCGTTCCCCAGCCGCGGGTCGAGAACGGTGCGTTGGTGCTGATCACGACGGGTGGCGCGGTGTCCTACCTGATTCCAATGTTGCCTTCGGGGTCGCGCTACGTCGCCGTGTTGAACACAGCCGTCGATCCGGCGCGTCCCACCAGGCTGACCGAGACCGTGGGCGAGATCGTGCGCACGCATCCTGGCGCGCTCTACCAGCTCACCTATCCGTTGACGGAGGGCGCACACCTGTTGCCGGCACTGGGGCTCGCACGCACGACGGCGTGCGCGGTGATCATCACCAACATGCCGACGAGCCCGCTCGAGCTGTGCCGCCTGGTTCGAGTGCAAACGCTGCCGGGCGCGAGAGCTCCGACCCGTAGAATTGAGGGTTCGATCCCCGTTCCAGGCCCTGGCCCGACCACAAGTGGACAAATACGCCGTCATCGGCAACCCCGTTGCCCACTCCAAGTCACCGCAGATCCACGCGGCGTTCGCGCGCGCGACCGGGCAGAGCATGAGCTACGAGCGGCTGCCGGCGCCGATCGGCGGCTTCGCCGAAGTGGCCGCGACGTTCGCGCGCGAAGGCGGGCTGCGGCCTCAACGTGACCGTTCCGTTCAAGCTCGACGCGTTGGCCATCGCGGACAAGGCGAGCGAGCGCGCGCACGCGGCCGGTGCGTGCAATACGCTGAAGCGCGAAGGCGACGAGTGGTACGCCGATAACACCGACGGCGCCGGCATCATGCGCGACCTGACGTTCAATCAGGGCGTGGGGCTGCGCGGGCGCGACGTGCTCGTGCTGGGGGCGGGCGGCGCCGCGCGCGGCATCATGCTGCCGCTGCTGCACGAGGCGCCGCACTCGATCACGATCGCCAACCGCACGATGGTCAAGGCCGACGCACTCGTCGAACGTTTTTCGGCGGAGGGTCCGTTCGCCGCCGTCGAATTGCCCGAGTTGCGGGGCATGAGCTTCGACGTCGTGATCAACGCGACGAGCGCGGGGATCGCGGGAGACGTCGCGCTGCCCTGGCCGCCGGGGCTGTTCCGGCCGGGGAGCTTCGCCTACGACATGATCTACGGCGATGCGCCTACGCCGTTCCTGCGCTGGGCGCGCGCGCAGGGCGCCGCCCGGTGGGCGGACGGCCTCGGGATGCTCGTCGAGCAGGCCGCCGAGAGCTTCGTCCTCTGGCGCGGCGTCCGGCCGGACACGCGGCCCGTGTTCGAGATGCTGCGACCGCGGAACTGATGGCGGCGCCGCGCGGCTCGCGCGTGGGTGCGCTGGATCGCGTGGGCGCTGTTCGCGCTCGTCGCGCTCGTCGTGTCGGTCAACCTCTGGTACGCCGCGCACATCCTGTGGTGGCGCGATCACCCGGTCGGCGAAACGTCGTTCATGGCGTTCCGGATGGACGAGCTGCAGGCGAAAAACCCCAAGGCGAAGCTTGCGTACCAGTGGGTGCCGTACGAGCGGATCTCCGCCAACCTGAAGCGCGCGCTGGTCGCGGCCGAGGATTCGAAATTCGTCGAGCACGAGGGCTTCGACTGGGACGGCATCCAGTTGGCGCTCGAAAAGAACCAGCAGAAGGGCCGCGTCGTCGCCGGTGGCTCGACGATCACGCAACAGCTCGCCAAGAACCTGTTCCTCACGCCGACGCGCAGCTACTGGCGCAAGGCGGAGGAGGCGGTCATCACGGTGATGCTCGAGACGCTGCTGCCCAAGCGGCGCATTCTCGAGATCTACCTCAACGTCATCGAATGGGGCAGCGGCGTGTTCGGCGCCGAGGCCGCTTCGCGCCGCTACTTCGGCGTCAGCGCCGCCCAGCTGTCGCCGGTGCAGGCGGCGCGGCTGGCCGCGATGGCGCCCAATCCGCGCTTCTACGAGCGCAACCAGGCCGCCCCGGGCCTGAACCGCAAGATCGGCATCATCGTCGCGCGGATGCCGGCGGCGGAATTGCCGTAACGTAGTGAACGTCGGACTCGCATTCCGCCCGAACCCTCACCTTCGGGGCTCAGAGCGCTTAGGGATCAGAGCGACTGCGCTTAGGGGTCAGAGCGTTAATTGTCGGCTTGAACGGCGGGGGCAAGTACTGCCGTTGATACGAGCGACAATTGACGCTCTGACCCCTAAGCGCAGCGTCTGATCCCTAAGCGCTCTGACCCCTAAGCGCAAAACCGTTAGAATGCGCCCCTCCCGTACGCGCATGCGCATTGCCTTGTCCCCCGACCCTTCATGTCCGAGACTGTCGAACCACCGGCGGGCGAACGCCCGGAAGCGCGTGAACGCGTCCAGGATGCACTGGCCGAGATCACCGCGCTGCTGCGCAAGCACCGGCTGGTGGAAGGTCTCGTCCACGAGCAGCTCGAACATGCGCCGGTAGGCGAGGGCGACGACCGCGGCGAGATCGTCGAGAGTCTCGTCACCCGGCAGAACAAGGCGCAGCTCCAGCGCAAGCTCGACCGGCTGCACCCGGCCGACATCGCGTACATCCTCGAGGCGCTGCCGCTCGACGAGCGGCTCTACATCTGGGACCTGGTCCGCGCGTCGCGCGACGGCGACATCCTGCTCGAAGTCTCCGAGCCGGTGCGCGAGTCGCTCATCTCCTCGATGGACACCGAGGAACTCGTCGCCGCGACCGGCACGCTCGACGCCGAGGAAATCGCCGAACTCGCGCCCGACCTCCCGCAGGAGGTGATGGACGACGTGTTCTCGAGCCTCCCGGTGGAGGAGCGCGAGCAGTTGCGCGCGGCGATGTCCTTCGAGGACGACATGGTCGGCGCGCTGATGGACTTCGAGGACCTGCAGGTGCGCCCCGACGTCACGCTGGAGGTCGTGCTGCGCTACCTGCGCCACTTCGACGAACTGCCGTCGCAGACCGACCAGCTCTTCGTCGTCGACCGCGACGAGCGGCTGCTCGGCGTGCTGCCGATCAACAGGCTGATCGTCAGCGAGCCGGAAACGCTCGTCGGCGACGTCATGCAGCCGCCCGCCGTCAAGCTGCAGCAGCACGAGAAGGCGGCGGAGGCCGCATCCGCGTTCGAGCGCTACGACCTCGTGTCGGCGCCGGTCGTCGACACCAACGACAAGCTCGTCGGCCGCGTGACCGTCGACGAGATCCTCGATTTCGTGCGCGAGCGCGGCGAGGAAGGCGTGCTGGCGCAGGCCGGCCTGCGCGAGGAGGAGGATGTCTTCGCGTCGGTGTGGAAATCGTTCCAGAACCGCTGGGCGTGGCTCGCGATCAACCTCGTCACGGCATTCGTCGCGTCGCGCGTGATCGGCGTGTTCGAAGGGTCGATCGAGAAGCTGGTCGCGCTCGCGGCGCTGATGCCGATCGTCGCCGGCATCGGCGGCAACTCGGGCAACCAGACGACGACGATGATCGTGCGCGCCGTCGCGCTGGGACAGGTCACGCGCGAGCACGCGCGCAACCTGATCCGCAAGGAGATCATCGTCGCGCTCATCAACGGCCTCGTGTGGGGCGGCGTGATGGGAATCGTCGCGATGCTGCTCTACAAGGACGCGCTGCTCGGGCTCGTGATGATCCTCGCGATGACGCTGAACCTCATGCTCGCCGCGTCGATGGGCGTGCTGATTCCGATGACGATGATGCGCTTCGGCCGCGATCCCGCGGTGGGCTCGTCGGTGCTGATCACCGCCGTGACCGATTCCGGCGGCTTCTTCATCTTCCTGGGCCTAGCCACGCTGGTGCTCATCAGGTGACGAACGGCCGCTCGACAGCGGCGGCGGCGGGGAATAATCTGGACGGTCGGCTGTTGGCCCCGGTGCCGCAGCCACATGCTGCCCAAACAACCCCTTCAGGAGACTCATCCGATGCTTCGCAAATCGCTTGCACTGTTGGCCGCCGGCCTCATGGCCGTCGCCCTCAACGCTTCCGCCCAGACGATGCCGGCCAAGAAGGCCGCCGACGGCACGCTGACCGACGCCAAGGGCATGACGCTCTACACGTTCGACCGCGACGCCGGCGGCAAGAGCGCCTGCAATGGTCCCTGCGCCACCAACTGGCCGCCGCTCGATGGCCGCGGCCGACTCGAAGGCGTCCGGCGACTGGACGGTCATCACGCGCGACGACGGCGCCAAGCAGTGGGCGTACAAGGGCAAGCCGCTGTACACGTGGGCGAAGGACACGAAGCCGGGCGACAAGACCGGCGACAACGTCAACAACGTGTGGCACACGGCCAAGGACTGACCCGGGACGCGGGCGGGGCCGGCGGTCGAAGATCATCCGTGACCGCCTGAAGGCCCCGCCACCGATGGACCGCTCCACTCCGTCTCCCTCCGATCCGCCGCTGCCGCAGCCCGACCTGCTGGCGGCCATCCCGCGGATGCGCCGCTACGCGCGGGTGCTGACCGGCGACACGAATCGCGCCGACGACCTCGTGCAGGAAGCGCTCGCCCGCGCGTGGGAGAAGCGCCGGCTGTGGGCGGCGGGAAGCGATCTGCGCGCATGGCTGTTCACCGTCATGCACAACGTGTTCGTCAACCAGCGCGCGCTCGCGCGGCACGAGAAGCACCATGTGTCGCTCGATGCCGAAGGCGAAGGCTACGAGGCATGGCAGATTCCGGTGCGCCCCATGCAGTACACGCGCGTCGAGTTGCTGGAACTGATGGAGCACGTCGGACGGCTGCCGGTCGACCAGCGCGAAGTGCTGCTGCTCGCCGTCGTCGAGGAACTGCGGTACGAGGAGATCGCCACGGTGCTCGCGATTCCCGTCGGCACCGTGATGTCGCGGTTGTCGCGCGCCCGCGAGAAGTTGCGGGCGGCGTTTGCCGACACCGTGCCGGGAACGTCGTCGCTCAAGGTCGTGAAGTGAAAGCGCAGTGCCCATGAATCCATTGCCCATCACCGACGCCGACGTCAACGCCTACGCTGACGGGCAGCTCGCGGCGTCGCGCGCGCCGGCGATGGAAGACGCGCTCGCCCGCGATCCGGCGCTCGCCGTCCGCGTTGCCGATCTGCGCCGGCAGAACGCCGCGCTGCGCGACGCCTTCGATTCGTGGCTCGCCGAAGCGGTGCCGGAACGCCTGATCGCCGCGTCGGCAGGTCCGGTCCCGACGCGGACACGCGCCGGCGTGCATCGCTGGTGGCCCGCCGCGATCGCCGCCGCGGCGTCGCTCGTCGTCGGCGTGGGCCTCGGCTGGTTCGGCCGCGACTTCGATTTGCATCGCGACGGTACGCCGACGACGTTCACGCGGCAGGCCGCGCTGGTGCATGCGCTGTATGCCGGCGACGCCAATCGTCCGGTGGAGATCTGGGCCGCCGAGGAGCGGCGCCTCGTCAACTGGCTGTCCAAGCGGCTGGGATTTCCCGTGCGCGCGCCCGACCTCAACACGCTGGGCTTCGGACTCGTCGGCGGACGCTTAGTCGCCGGCAATGAACTGCCGACGGCGCTCTTCGTCTACGAGAACGCCGACAAGCAGCGGCTGACGCTGCAGGTGCGCAAGCCGGTGGTGCCCGGCCACGAGACGGCGTTCCGCTATGCCGTCGAAGACGGCGTCGGCGTCTACTACTGGATCGAGGAGAACTGCACGTACGCGCTGTCCGGCAACCTCGACCGCGCGCAGCTGCTGGCGATCGGCCGCGTCGTGTACGGCCAGCTCGCGGCGCTGGAAGCGGCCGCGCCGAAGTAGCGGCGGCACACCGGCGATTTCGCATCGATCGCATCGGCGCGGCGCGCAGCGGCGTCGCGCTTGCCGCGCGCCTCGCCTACAATGCCGGCTCCGCCTTTAGGCCCCGCGAGTCCTCGATGTCGCGCATCGTCCCGCCCGTCGTCCATATCCACGTGTTCACCGCGATGGCGGCGCTCCTCGGCGATCTGCCGCGGAACGGCTGCCTGGCCCGCTGATGCAGCGCGTGCCCGCCCGCTTGGGCGACATGCTCGCCGCCGTCGAGACGCCCGCGCTGGTCGTCGACCTCGACGCGTTCGAGCACAACCTCGACCTGATGGCCAACGCCGTGCGCGGCTCGGGGCTCGCGCTGCGGCCGCACGCCAAGTCGCACAAGTGCCCCGACATCGCGAAGGCGCAGGTCGCGCGCGGGCGCGGTGGGCATCTGCTGCCAGAAAGTCGACGAGGCGGCGGTGTTCGTCGCGGCGGGCATCGCCGACGTGCTGGTCACCAACGAGGTGGTCACACCCGCGAAGATCGCGCGCCTCGCGGCGCTCGCGCAGTCGGCGACGGTCGGCGTGCTCGTCGACAACGCGCAGGTGATTCCGGATCTGTCGGCCGCGGCGGTGATGGCGGGAGGCACGCTGCACGCCTATGTCGAGATCGACGTCGGCGCGCACCGTTGCGGCGTGGCGCCCGGCGCCGCGGCGGTGCCGCTGGCGCTGGCGATCGCCGGCGCGCCGGGGCTGCGCTTCCGCGGCCTGCATGCGTATCACGGCGCCGCGCAGCACCTGCGCACGCCCGCGCTGCGACGCGCGGCGATCGAAGCGGCGAGCGCGCTGGCGGCCGAAACCAGGGCGCTGATCGAGGCGGCCGGCGTGCCGTGCCCGGTGGTCACCGGCGCGGGCACGGGGACGTGGCAGCTCGAACGCGACAGCCACGTCTACACGGAACTGCAGCCGGGCTCGTACATCTTCATGGACGCCGACTACGGTCGCAACGCGCTGGCGCGCGACGAGCATGCGTTCGAGCACAGCCTCTACGTGCTGGCGACCGTGATGAGCACGCCGACGCCCGAACGCGCGATCATCGATGCGGGATTGAAGTCGCTGGCGTTCGACTCGGGCGTACCGCTCGTGCATGTGGCGCGCGGACTGGAGTACGCGAGCGCGTCGGACGAGCACGGCGTGCTCGCGGTCGATCCGGCGCGCGCGACGCCGGCGCTCGGCGATCGCGTCTGGCTGATCCCCGGGCATTGCGATCCCACCGTCAATCTCTACGACTGGATCGTCGGCATGCGCGGCGAACGCGTCGAATGCGTGTGGCCGGTGGCTGCGCGGGGGGCGCTGGGTTAGCGTCAACCTTCACAACGTGGTTTCGGGCTCCCATGCCGCAACATCATGCCGCCCTGCCGTCGTCCCCGCGAAGGCTTAGGACCCGGTGTCTTGGTACCCACTCTGCGCCTACATGGAAACGTCACCGGGTTCCCGCGTTCGCGGGAACGACGGTTGAGTAGGTTCGCCGCGCTCCGCCTTTGCCGGATCAAAGCGTCGCCACGCCGCGCGGCGTGCGGATCATCGCCGCCAGCCGCGGCGACTTGGCGTAGCTGACCTTCAGCGTTTCGGACAAACCGAGGGTCGCGAGCTGCGCGCGCACGACGGCCGGTTCGGGATGCTCGCCCGCCAGCGCCGCGAGCCGGAGGCCGGAATCGGGCATGCGGGCCGTCGGATGCTCGCCTGACGGCCACTGGATCAGCGTCGGCACGAGGCCGCGTCCGGGCCGGTGACCGTCGTCGGGAATCGTGATGCGCCACGCGAGGTCGCCGCGCGTCATCGGCGTCACCGTGCCCAGTTCCGGCATGCGCGCCACGGCGGCGGCGATGTCGGCCGTGCGGACCGCCCAGTGGATGAGCTGCGGACCTTCGGCGAGCGCCGCCTTCATCCGCGGCTCGTCCAGGTCGAACCAGCGCGGCCGCGGCGGCCTGATGCCGGCAGGATCGACGGCGATGACTTCGAGATAGAAGCGGGGCCCGAGCGACAGCACGGCGTTGTGCGTGCCCATCGCGACGTGCTGGCCGCCCGGCTGCGGCCGGCGACCGAGTTGCTGCTCGATCCAGTCGCAGCCCTGCGCCAGCGTCAGCGCGGCAACGACCAGGTGATCGGGCTCGACGACGAGCGGGTTCACTGGACTACCTTCCTGCTGCGCACTCCGGCGCATTGGGCATGAGGCCCTTGGGACGGCCCGGCGGGCGCATGCCGTGGTGCGCCCAGTCGATGCCGCGGGTGCCGGACGCGTCATGCGCGCGGATGCACGTCGTCGGGAGAAAAGTCCAGTTCGACGCGCGCGCCGTTGGGATCGAAGAAGAACACCTGCCAGACGCCTGAACCGTTCTGGCGGCGGCACGTGTGCTCGATGCCGTGCGCAACGAGCGTGGCGAGCGTGTCGGCCAAGCCTTCCGCGCTGAACGCCATGTGGTCGATGACGCCGGAGCGCAGTTGCGCGCGCGACTTGCCGCCCACCACGTGCAGCACGGCGACGTCGTTCGCGTAGAGCCAGGCGCCGGGGAAGCCCAGGTCGGGCCGCGGGCCGTCGGCGAGGCCCGTCGTGAGCGCGTAGAAATCGACGGTCCGCGGCACGTTGTCGGTCAGGATCGTGAAATGGTTCATGCCGGAAACGGGCATCGTCGCTCCTCCTCGTGCCCGTCAGGATAATGCATCCGGTCGGGCACGAGCAAAGTTGGCTCGAGTGGCCGACGGGGTTCGCATCGTCAGCCGAGGATGGCCGCACGGGCGACGGAAGTCGCATCGTGAAGAACTTCGGCGTCACCCATATCGTGGAGCGTCATTTCGTGGCGAACGCGTCGGCAAAGAAATCGCCGACCAGCGCCATCGCGTCGGGCGGCGCCGCTTCGTTGTAGGGCAGCGTCGTGTCGCCGCCGCTCCACGCGTGGCCGAGGCCCGTGATGGCGACGTGACGCGCGATCAGGCGACCGTCGCGCCGCCATTCGCGGACGGTCTGCCCGCGGCCGTCGGGCAATATCGTCCGCTGCTCCGCATCGGCGGCGGGCAGGGCGGAGGGATCGCCCGTGCCCGCCAGCGCCGGATGGTCGTTCAGGCGCAGGTATTGCCGGACGAGCGCAATCGCATTGCGGGGCGCCACGACGTTGTCGGCATCCCCGTGCAGCGCCAGCAGCGGGATGCGCAGCGAGGCGTTGCCGCTCGTAGCGCGCGCCGCGGCGGCGATGCCTTCGACGTCCTGTTCCGGTCCGCGCTGCATCACGGTGATCGCCGTCAGCGCCGACGCTGCCGCGCCGCACGCGAGCCCCGAATGCACGGCCACGGCGCCCACCAGTTCCGGAAAGCGCACGCCCAGGATCGACGCCAGCGCGCCGCCGGCGGACATGCCGGCGGCCAGCACGCGCGTGCGGTCGATGCGGTACTGGCGGCACACGCGGCGGATCTGCGCCGCCACGATCGCGGACTCGCCATGGCCGCGCATCGTCCGGCGCTCGAACCAGTTCCAGCAGCCCCACGGGTTGGCCGCGTCCTTCTGCCGCGGCAACAGCACGACACAACCGGTGCGGTCGGCGAACTCCACGATCCGCGTGCCCTGCGCGATTTCCTCCGGCGTCTGCCGGCAGCCGTGGCACAGCACGAGCAGCGGCGCGCGCGTCCACAGCGAATGACCGCTGGGAATGTAGACAAGATAGTCGCGGCTCGGCCACACCGCCGGCGCCGTGCCGACCAGCCCGTGCCAGGAGAACGCCGAACCGGTTTCGAAGCGGCCCGCGCGGGCCTCGCGACGGAACAGCCGGGAGAAGAAACCCTTGGTACGCGCCCACAGTCGCCCGAACATCGCGCTACGCCTCCCGAAAAAGGGGCCAGGCTCGATTCATCCATCGGTCGGATGGCGTTTCGCGGGCCTGGCGCCTACGGTTGCCGCCATGCCTCGCCGACCGCGCGTTCACCTGGACGATGTTCCCCTGCAGCAGTGAGCGCGGGCCATCGTCCGTCGCGGAGCAGGCGCCGCGCCTCCTTGCTGTCGAACACGACGACGCCCAGGTCGCCGGCCAGATGGTCGTAGCAGACGCGCGCCTGCCGCAGCGCCGGCTCGCGCGGGCTCGCGCGCACGCGGAAGGCGCCGCGCGCGATAGGCGACGCCCATCAGGCTTCAGCAGTTGCGCGACGTCACGATCGGCCAGCCGGAAGTAGCGGTGCCGACCCTGCTGCTCCACGGCGACGAGCCGCGCGTCGAGCAGCTTGGCGAGATGCGCGATACCGTCGCTTGGTCGACGCCCGCTTCTGCCGCGAGCTCGGTACGCCGTCAGCGCTGGTCGGCCATCAGCGCCGTCAGGACGTCCGCGCGCGTGCGATCGCCGATCAGCGCGGCGATGCCGACGATGCTGGGGCCGTCCTTCATGGTTCGATCGTAGCCGTGAACCAGTTATCGCGGCGCAATGCGGCTAGGATGCTGCTTTCGCATACCGCGTGAGCGCCATGGCCATCCGTGCTTCATCCGCTACAGATCGATCCGTTCCAGCGCGACGCGTTCCGCGCGTATGCCGTAGACCTGGTGCCGCATCATCCCGCGCTGCGGCGGCGACCTCGTCGGCTACTTCCTGCCGCACGAAGGCACCAACGACGTCGCCTGGGGATTGATCGCGTGCGACAGCCTGGCCGCGTACGAGGCTTATCGCGACACGCCTGAAGTCCGATGCGGAAGGCCGCGCGAACTTCGAGTTCGCGCAGGGCCGTCGTCTCATCCTGCGCGAGGAGCGAATGCTTCTGCGAGGCCGGTGCGGCGGCAACGCCGCGGGAGCGCCGGCGTGATCGCGGTGATCTTCGAAGTGGAGCCGCATCCGGACCGGATGGCATCGTACCTCGACGCGGCGGCGGCGCTGCGCCCGCTGCTCGCCCAGATCGACGGCTTCGTGTCGATCGAGCGCTTCGAGAGCCTGACGCAGCCCGGCAAGATCCTCTCGCTGTCGTTCTGGCGCGACGAGGAGGCGGTGCGGCAGTGGCGCAACCTCGACGCCCACCGACGCATGCAGGACCAGGGACGCACGGCGATCTTCGCCGACTACCGGCTCCGCGTCGCGGAAGTCGTCCGCGACTACGGCATGCACGAGAGAGCGCAAGCGCCGGAGGATTCGCGCCGAACGCATGGCTGAGCCGTTCGATACGCACGGCCAGGCCGATCCGCGCACATGGCCGAATCGGGCACGGGGAGTAGTGATGCTCGCGCGTACTCCGAGCAACACGCGTCCAAGGGGCTGTCAGCCCGCACACGCGCGCTACCGAACGGCGCGCGCAGCGCCGCATCTGAGCGGCGCGCTTCGTTGCAGTTGCTACTCGGAAAGCGCTCGGCCGCCCGGAGCTTTCCGAGCTGACTGCAGTTCGCGCACGCAACCGCGTCAGCGCGAAGCCGGCCGCGGGTTCGCTGCCGCCGGAAAGAAACGCGGGAACGATTTCTTCCCGTGTTCTCTTTCCGTCATATCAACACGATGTCGTACTGCTCCTGCGTGTAGAGCGTCTCGACCTGCAGCGAGATGGGCTTGGCGATGAAATCGCCGAGTTGTGCCAGGCTTTGCGACTCCTCGTCCAGGAACATGTCGATCACCGACTGCGACGCCAGGATGCGGAACTCGCGCGCGTTGAACTGCTTGGACTCGCGGACGATCTCGCGCAGGATCTCGTAGCAGATCGTCTGCGCGGTCTTGTACTCGCCGCGGCCCTGGCACGTGGGGCACGTCTCGCACAGCACGTGCGCCAGCGATTCGCGCGTGCGCTTGCGCGTCATCTCGACTAGGCCCAGCTGCGTGAAGCCGTTCACCGTCAGTCGCGTGCGGTCCTTCTCCAGCGCCTTGTTGAGCTCGGCCAGCACCGCGTTGCGGTGGTCGCCGTTCTCCATGTCGATGAAGTCGATGATGATGATGCCGCCCAGATTGCGCATCCGCAGCTGGCGGGCGATCACCTGCGCGGCCTCGAGATTGGTCTTGAAGATCGTGTCGTCGAAGCTGCGGCCGCCGACGAAACCGCCGGTGTTGACGTCGATCGTCGTCATCGCCTCGGTCTGGTCGATGATGAGGTAGCCGCCCGACTTCAAGTCGACGCGCCGTCCGAGCGCCTTCTCGATCTCGTCCTCGACGCCATGCAGGTCGTAGAGGGGGCGGTCGCCGACGTAGTGGTTGATGCGGTCGGACAGCGCCGGCGTGTACTGGCGCGCGAAGTCCTGCATCTTGAGGAACGTCTCGCGCGAGTCGACCAGGATGCGCGCCGTCTCGTCGGTCGACATGTCCCGCAGCACCCGTTGCGCGAGATTCAGGTCCTGGTACAGCAGCGACGCGGGCGGCGCCTCGCGCGAGCGCAGCGTGAGGTCGCTCCACAGCTTCGTCAGGTACCCGATGTCGGCCTGCATCTCGCGCTCGGACGCGGTTTCGGCCATCGTGCGGATGATGAAGCCGCCGGCCAGGCCTTCCGGCAGCAGGTGCTGCAGCCGCTCGCGCAGCGTTTCCCGCTCGGCCTCGTCGCCGATGCGCTGCGAGATGCCGATGTGCGAGTCCTGCGGCAGGTAGACGAGCAGCCGCCCGGCGAGGCTCACCTGCGTCGACAGCCGCGCCCCCTTGGTGCCGATCGGGTCCTTGATCACCTGCACGAGCAGCGACTGGCCCTCGTGCAGGATCTTCTCGATCGGTCGCTCGACGCCGCCGCTGTGGCCGTTCTGGCGGTGTTCCCAGATGTCGGCGATATGCAGGAACGCCGCGCGTTCCAGCCCGATCTCGATGAAGGCGCTCTGCATGCCGGGCAGCACGCGCGCGACGCGGCCCAGATAGATGTTGCCGACGAGCCCGCGCGCGCTCGCCCGCTCGATGTGCAGTTCCTGCACGACGCCCTGCTCCAGCATGGCGACGCGCGTTTCCTGAGGCGTTACATTGATAAGGATTTCATGTGTCATGGGTCGCCGGCAGGCGCATCGACCCGCCGGGTGGGGCGGTTTGGGGTTGGATTCGTTATAGCACGGCGCGGCCGACGCGGGCGAGGAGGTCGGCCGTTTCGGCGAGCGGCAGGCCCATCACGCCGGAGTAGCTGCCTTCGAGGCGGGTAATGAACGCGGCCGCGAGCCCCTGCACGGCGTAGCCGCCCGCCTTGTCGAACGGTTCGCCGGTCGCGACGTAGCGCTCGATTTCGCCGGCGGTCAGCTTGCGCATCGTGACGTTCGAGACGGACAGCGCCACCTCGACGTCGTCCTGCCAGCGCAACGCGACGGCGGTGATCACCTCATGGCGCCGCCCCGAGAGGCGCGCGATCATCTGCCGCGCCGCGTCGGCGTCGGCCGGCTTGCCGAAGATCACGTCGTCGAGCACGACCTCGGTGTCGGCGCCCAGCACCGGCCGCGGCGGCAGGCCGCGCTCGCCCATCCGGCGCCAGCCGGCAGCGGCCTTGGTGCGGGCGATGCGCTCGACATAGTGCGCCGGCGGCTCGTTGTCGTGGGCTTCCTCGATGACGTCGCGATGGCGTCCCGGCGCAGTGCGCAGGCGAAGCTCGTCGAAATCGACGCCGATCTGCCGCAGGAGTTCCTGGCGGCGCGGGCTGTGCGAGGCGAGATAGACGGAACGTTCAGTCACGATGGTAGGGGTGCCCGGTGTTGACGGTCATGGCG
Source organism: uncultured beta proteobacterium (assembly GCA_963823475.1). GTDB lineage: Bacteria > Pseudomonadota > Gammaproteobacteria > Burkholderiales > Casimicrobiaceae > VBCG01. Next base: position 191,045 of record CAWGLS010000008.1, on the reverse strand, counting down.
CGATAGAGCTGCTCCGGCGAGCAGCACGCGCGCGAGGCCGTGGGGAAGCGTCAGCGCCGACAGTGCGACGACGGCGTGCGCGTCGCGCTTGACGGCGGGATCGAGGCCATCGGCGCTGCCGATGACGAACGCGACATCGGCGGCATCCGCCTGCCATTGCGCGAGCCGGGCGGCGAATTCGCGGGTCGTCCACTGCGCGCCGCGCTCGTCCAGCGCGACGACGCGATGTCCGGCGCAGGCGGCGCGGATGCGCACCGCCTCGGCCGCGAGCATCTGCGGCACCGGTTTGCCGCGGTCACGCGGTTCGGGTTTCAACTCGATCATGTCGATGGAATACTCGCGCGGCATCCGCTTCGCATAATCATCGCAGCCGGCGGCGACCCAGGCGGGCATCCGGTGTCCCAGCGCGACGATGCGCAGCTTCATCGGCGACAAAAGCGGGAAGCTTGCCTGGGCATCTGCAGCACCTCCGGCTCTCCGCGTCCGGAAACCGCTTGGCCCGTCAGTTCGCGACGCTGACTGGACCACCTTCGTGCTGCGCACTCCGGTGTTCGCCCTTGGGGCGGCCCTGCGGGCTGACTGGACCACCTTCGTGCTGCGCACTCCGGTGTTCGCCCTTGGGGCGGCCCTGCGGGCTCACGCGGCGGCCTTGACGCGGTCCCGCGCCGCCGTGGTTTCCCACAGCTCTTCGAGGTTGTAGTACGCGCGGACCGCCGGCTGCATGACGTGGACGACGATGTCGCCGCAGTCGACCAGCACCCATTCGCCGGTCTCCTCGCCTTCGACGCCGATGATCGTGGCGCCGGCTTCCTTCAGCTTGTCGCGCACGTGGTGGGCGAGCGCCTTCGCCTGCCGGTTGGACTCGGCGCTGGCGATGATCAGGGAGTCGTAGATGCTGGTGCGTTTGCGGACGTCCAGGACCCGGATGTCACGGGCCTTGATGTCCTCGAGGGCGGTCACGGCGGTTTTCTGCAGTTTGTTAAGTCGCATCCGGTCGCGTCGAATAGAGATGATGTTGGTCAATATAGGTCAAAACCGCGCGGGGGAGCAATCGGGACACTTCCGCCGCGCCGGCGGGACCGCGGGCGAGTTGCGCACGGATCGTCGTCGCCGAGATCGGTTGCGGCGACACGCGCTCCTCGTAAATGGCGCCGGCCGGCGTCGAAAACAAGACCGCCGGATCGAGCGCCAGCCGCGTCGCCCGCTCGGCGGCGAGCGGCGCCGGCAGGTCGGCGCCAGGCGCACACGCCCGGCCGTGCGACGACGACCAGGTGCGCGAGTGCAAAGAGTTCGCGCCACCGGTGCCACGACGGCAGCCCGCGAAAGGCGTCGGCACCGACCAGCAGCAACAGCGGTCGTTGCGCATCCTCGCGGCGCAGCGCTTCCAGCGTCAGCACGGTGTAGCTCTTGCCGGCACGGTCCACTTCGCGGGAGTCGACGACGAGTCCCGGAAACTCGGCGACCGCGAGACGCAGCATCGCGAGACGGTCGGCCGCCGACGCGACCGGACCGGAACGGTGCGGCGGATCGCCGGCGGGTACGAGATGAAGCTCCTTGAGGCCGAGCGAGCGGCGCACTTCGTCGGCGAAACGCAGGTGGCCGTAGTGGACGGGATCGAACGTGCCGCCGAGCATGGCAAAGGGGGACGGCGTCATTGCGAAAAACTATCACAAAGAGACGCCGGGACGCCGAGAAACGCATTCAACGGGTTCTCGGTGCCTCGGCGTCTCCTGGTGAGCGCCTCTTCGCTAGAACCGCGACCCCGGCTGGGCGAGAAAGGCGAGTTCCTCCGGCGTCGACGGGCGGCCGAGGATCTCGTTGCGGTGCGGGTAGCGGCCGAACCGGAAGATCACGTCCGCGTGCTTCTGCGCCCATTGCAGCGGATCGTCGTTGCCGGTCTCCGCCGCCAGCGCGGCGAACAGCGCCAGCGAACGGTGCTGCGCGGCCGCGTCCTCGGCGTGCTCGAACGGCAAGTAGAGGAACCAGCGTCCGAAGGCGTCGAGTTCGCGATCGAGTCCGCGCGCCAGCGCGTCCTCCGCCGTGGCCAGTGCGCGGGCGTCGCCGGCAAACGCACGCGGCGAGTCGCGATGGATGTTGCGGGTGAACTGGTCGAGCAGCAGCACGCGGGCCAGCGCGCCGCGCGCCGTGGCGCACCATTGGCCGTAACCCCCGGCCAGCGCGACGTTCACCGCGCCGCCGAAGCGCAGGCGGATCGCGGCGTCGAATCCCGGGTCCTTGCGGAACCAGACGTCGCGCGCCTGGCCCTGCTCCGGAGTGCCGGGGGCGCCGAACCAGAAATCGAGAACTGCCGAGCCGTCGGTGTCCATGCCCTATGATACGGAGTTGGCGGGGCGCGCGGCCCTGAAGGATTTCCGGGGCCCGATGACCACGTCCTACCGCAATATCTTCCTGCTGGCCTGCTGCCAGGCGCTGCTGCTGACCAACGCCGCGGGACTCATCTCGATGAACGGGCTCGTCGGGTATTCGCTCGTCGACGTGAAGACCATCGCGACGCTGGGGGCCACGACCTACGTGCTCGGCTCCGCGTTGTCGACGATGCCGATGTCGCTGTGGATGGCGAAAGTCGGGCGGCGGCGCGGCTTCATGGCGGGCGCCGTCATCAACATCGGCGGCTGCGGACTCGCCGTCGTGGCGCTCTGGCTCGGCAGTTTCGCGCTGTATTGCATGGCCACCGCCGTCATCGGCATCTACAACGCCGTCGGCCTGCAATACCGCTTCGCCGCAGCGGAAGTTGCCGCGCCGAAGGACCGCGCGCGCGCGATTTCGCTGGTGCTGGCCGGCGGCATCGGCGGCGGCTTCCTGGGGCCCGCGATCACCCGCTGGGGCAAGGACATGTTCGCCGCGCCGTTCCTCGGTTCGTTCGTGCTGCTCGCGGCCGTCGCGCTGGTCGCGCTGGCCGTGCAGTCGCAGGTCGACGTGCCCAGACCCACGGCGACCGAAAGCGCCGGCGGCGGTCGGCCGCTCCGCGAAATCGTGCGGCAACCCGTGTTCATCGTCGCCGCGATGGCGGGCGGGCTGGGCTACGGCCTCATGAACCTGCTGATGACCGCCACGCCGCTGGCGATGGACTTCTGCAGCCTTCCGTATGCGCAGGCGGCCACGGTGATTTCATGGCACGTCGTCGGCATGTACGCGCCAGGGTTTTTCACCGGCTCGCTGATCAACCGCTTCGGCATCCTCAACGTGATCCTCGCCGGCGTCGTCGTGATGGTGGCCGGCACGGCCATGGCGCTGACCGGCAACAACCTCACGCATTTCCTCGGCGCGCTGCTGCTGGTCGGTATCGGCTGGAACTTCATGTACATCGGCGGCACCACGCTGCTGACCGAGTCCTACACGCCGGCGGAAAAGGCGCGCACGCAGGGCGCCAACGACTTCATCGTGTTCTCGGTCATGGCGGTGTCGTCGTTCACGTCGGGCGCGCTGGTGTCGGCCGCCGGCTGGGAAATCATGAACTGGGGCGCGCTGCCGTTCCTGCTGCTGGTGGCGGTCCGTCGTCGTCTGGTACTCGCGCCATCGCGGACGCGCCGCGGCGACGCGGTCCAATTGAGCGGTACCGCAATGCATGACCAATACTCCGTCGTTCCCGCGAAAGCGGGAACCCAGCGACTCTCCTCGTACGATGCCTGAAGGTTCCCGCTTTCGAGCGGGCGACGTCGGCGTTGCGAACGCCGTCACTCACTTCGGTAAGGATCAGTATTTATCGCAGCCACTCCGGGCGCAGGATCATGGTCGCGCCCAGTAACAGCATGACCGTCCCGCCGACGAGCTTGAGCCCGCGACCGCCACGCTCCGTCAGCTTGCGGCTGCTCAGCGCCACGACGGCAATCCCGACCATCAGTGCGTCGTCGGTCATGTAGGCAAGAATGTAGAGACCCAGGTACGCGTAGTGTGCCGATGGACCAAGTCCCTGTTCGGTCAGGATGGCGGTGTATATCGCCGGAAACCCGGCCGTGCACAGCAGTTCGATGAAATTCACCGCGACCGCGAGCGCGGCGACGGCCGCCAGCGACGGCATCAGCGTATCGGCGTGGATGACCGCGCGCACGCGAGCGTAGATGCCGGGCTTGGCGGAGTCCGGAATGGACAGCGAGAACCCCCGCTGCCGGCCGATGGCTTCCTTCACGTTGAGCGCGCCGATGGCAAGCGCGATGCCGCCCAGTCCCATCCGCAAGGCCGTGGACATGCCCACCAGCAGGAACACGTTGAGCCACGCAGCCATGAACGCGTAGTACACCGCGCCACTGACCAACAGGAACGTGCCCGCGATGAGCGCCATTCGCTTGCGGTCCTGCAGGTGCACGAGCATCGAGAGCAGGAACAGCAACACCCACATCGCGCATGGATTGAAGCCGTCGAGCAGGCCCACGGCCACCGTGAACAGCGGCAGCCCGAGGCGCGCCACGCTCAGCGTGCCAAGCATTCCCGTGGCGATCGTCCCCGAAGGGGCCGATCGCCCTTCGACCAGCGCTGCCAGCTCGGCGCCGGTACGCTCGGGATTCTCGAAGCCCACCAGGACCCGGCCCTCGAACACGAAAGTGGGCACGCCTGGCGGCCAGACGCCGGCATTGCGCGAGTGGCGCACCAGATCATCGCGGGCGGTCGCATCGTGGTCGAGCGAGCGGTAGGAAATGCGCAGCCACGGCCGGGTGCTGGAAAATGTCGGGAGGAACTCCTTGGCGTCCGCGCAGTGCGGGCAGCCGTCACGGACGAATACTTCCAGAACGTCGTGCCCCGCTGCGGGCGTCGCCGCGGCCGCCCAGGGCGCGACCAGCAGCACGATGACCAGCGTGCAGCAGCGACCGAGAAGGATGATGAATGCCCGCGCGGGCATCGTTGTGGACATGGCGGGACTATGCGCTGGCGCGCGCCGGCGCTGGCCGTCGCCAGCCAGCCTTGGTCGCATGCCTGACAGTGTTTGAACGGAAGACCCGGATTGCGGAGCACCTTTCCGGTCGAGCCGCACGTTCCGGCAATGGCGATCGTTGCGCCCGGGCAGAGGGCGCTTCGGCGTGGTCCGTCGACTTACGTTATTTGTGCCAGATGGACGCCCCGGCGCGGCTGACGGTGGTCAAACGTCGTCGAAAAATCCGTGGGGTCCGAGCTTAGGGGTCAGAGCTGTAATATTTCCCGTGTGGTCGTGGATCGCGTTCGCCCGGGGCGAGTGATCGGGAAATATTACAGCTCTGACCCCTAAGCTCCAGCTCTGACCCCAATTCTCAGGTCCGGATCTGCCCCGACCCCAGCACGACCCACTTCTGGCTCGTCAGGCCTTCGAGGCCCACGGGTCCGCGCGCATGCAGCTTGTTGGTCGAGATGCCGATCTCCGCGCCGAGGCCGAACTCGAAGCCGTCGGCGAAGCGCGTCGAGGCATTGACCAGCACCGAGCTGGAATCGACTTCGCGCAGGAAGCGCATCGAGTTCGCGTAGTCCTGCGTGACGATCGCGTCGGTGTGCTGCGAGCCGTACTTCGCGATGTGCGTCATCGCATCGTCGAGCGAATCGACGACGCGCACGGCGAGGATCGGCGCCAGGTACTCGGCGTACCAGTCCTCCTCGGTGGCGGACTTCATTGCGGGCACCAGCGCGCGCGAACGGTCGCAGCCGCGCAGCTCGACGCCCTTTTCGAGATAGATGGCGGACAGCGGCGGCAGCACGCGCGCGGCGATGTCGGCGTGCACGAGCAGCGTTTCCATCGTGTTGCACGGCGAGTAGCGCTGCGTCTTCGCGTTGTCGGCGATGCGGATCGCCATGTCGAGGTCCGCCGACGCGTCGATGTACACGTGGCACACGCCGTCCAGGTGCTTGATCACCGGCACGCGGGCATCGCGCGCGATGCGCTCGATCAGTCCCTTGCCGCCGCGCGGCACGATGACGTCGACGTGCTTCTCGTCGGTGATCAGGTGGCCGACGGCGGCGCGGTCGGTCGTCGCGATCACCTGCACCGCGTGCTCGGGGAGTCCGGCATTGCGCAGACCGTGGTGGACGCACGCGGCGATCGCCTGGTTGCTGCGCAGCGCCTCGGAGCCGCCGCGCAGGATCGTCGCGTTGCCGGCCTTGAGGCACAGGCCGGCGGCATCGGCGGTCACGTTGGGCCGCGATTCATAGATGATGCCGACGACGCCCAGCGGCACGCGCATCCTGCCCACCTGGATGCCGGTCGGCCGAAAGCGCAGGTCCGTGATCTCCCCGACCGGGTCGGGCAACGCGGCGATTTCGGCGAGCCCGTCGGCCATGGCCAGCACGGACTTGGGCGTCAGCGCGAGCCGGTCGACGAAGGCCGCGTCGTGCCCCGCGGCGCGCGCGGCGGCGACGTCTTCGGCGTTGGCGGCGAGCAGGCGGGACTCCTCGCGGCGAATCGCCGTGGCCATCGCATGCAGCGCATGGTTGCGGGCATTCGTATCCGCGCGTGCGACCAGGCCGCGCGGCGGCGCGCGCGGCCTCGCCGACGGCGCCCATGTAAGCGGCGACGTCGGCAAAGTCCGTCAGACCCGGGATGCGCAGGTTGGTCATCCGATTATTCTAACGCGACTGGCGCGCAGCGCAGTCCCAAGGGCGCCGTCCTGCCGCGCCGGGAAGGCGTCCGGCGCACCGCGGTTTCTTGCCCGGCGTCAACCCGGCCGCCGCCCGGGGCGAGAATCAGCGTACTGCAACCGCCGAAACGAGGGCCGACATGCTAGTCCGCGACCGCATGAGTGCGCATCCCGTCACCATCCGCAGCGACGCGGATTACAAGGTCGCGTTGCGGCTGATGCAGCAGCACGGCCTGCATCACGTGCCGGTGCTGGACGAGCGCGACCAGCTGGTCGGCATCGTCGCCGAGCGCGACCTGCTGCTGGCCGCCACGCATCACCTGCAATCGGTCGTCGAGGTGGGGGAGGTCATGCATCGCGGCGTGGTGACGGCGAAGCGCGACATGCCGATCGCCGAAGCGGCGATGCTGATGGCCAGCGACCTGCCGGAGTGCGATGCAGGCGGCGCGCGAGAAGCGTCCGCCGCGGTTCCGCGGTGACGGGCGGCAACGCCCCAACCGGTAGCGCGGCGGCGTCAGCGTCGTGACGCCGGTCCCGGTGCCCATCAGGATGACGTCGGCGCCGCGATGCGCGAACAGCCCGACGGTCACGACACCCGCGATCTGGTTGATGCGCGACTCGAGCGCCACCGGGTCGTCGATCGCGAGGCCGCCGACGTCGAGGATCACGTTGCCGTTGTCGGTGACAAAGCCCATGCGCCACGCGGGCTGGCCGCCCAACCGGACCATCTCGCGCGCGACGTAGCTGCGCGCCATCGGGATCACCTCCACCGGTAGCGGATACTTCCCCAGCACCGGCACCAGCTTCGACTGGTCGACGATGCAGACGAACTTGCGACCGACGGCCGCGACGATCTTCTCGCGCGTCAGCGCGCCGCCGCCGCCCTTGATCATCGCGCCCCACTTCGTCACCTCGTCGGCGCCGTCGATGTAGACGGGCACATCGTCGACGTTGTTCAGCTCCTCGACGTCGATGCCGTAGGACTTGAGCCGCTCGGTCGACTTCACCGAGCTCGACACCGCGCCCTTGATCCGGTGCTTGATCTTCGCGAGCTCGTCGATGAAGAAGTTGGCGGTCGTGCCGGAGCCGACGCCGATCCACGCGTCGTCGACGACGTACTTGATCGCCTCGCGGGCGACGGCCTGCTTCAGTTCGTCCTGCGTCACGATGGTCCTCGTTGGCTTTCCGGCATTCTAGCAGCGCGCTCCAGGACGATTGCCGCCACCGCGCGCGCCGTCACTTCGCCGCGGCACGCGCGGGCCAGATGCGCCGCGCCAGCTTCACGACGAGCAGGATGACCGCGCCTGCGGCAACGCCGATCAGCGCGTTCGCGACCATCGGCCCCAGGACGTGCAGGACGCCGCCGATGCCGGGGACCGACGCGAGCCTGGCCGCGACGCCCTCGATCGCATGATGGAGCGGCGCGATGCCATGCACGAGGATGCCGCCGCCGACGAGGAACATCGCCGCGGTGCCGGCGATCGACAACGCTTTCATCAGGTACGGCGCCGAGCGCAGGATGGCGGCGCCGGCCGCGCGCTGGAAGCGCACCCACCCGCCGTTGCCAGGGCGCTGGGAGAGGTGCAGGCCCGCATCGTCCAGCTTGACGATGCCCGCCACCAGCCCGTACACGCCGACCGTCATCAGGATCGCGATACCGACCAGCACGGCGACCTGCACGCCGAACGTGGCGTCGGCGACCGTGCCGAGCGAGATGACGACGATCTCGGCGGACAGGATGAAGTCGGTGCGGATGGCGCCCTTGATCTTGCCTTTCTCGAACGCGACGAGGTCGGTGGCGGGATCGGCGGCCGCGCGGGCGAGGGCCTCGTGTTCCGCCGCGCGCTCCGCGGGAGTCGACAGGAACCGGTGCGCGAGCTTCTCGAAACCCTCGTAGCAGAGGAAGGCGCCGCCGACCATCAGCAGCGGCGTGATCGCCCATGGCGCGAACGCGCTGATGGCGAGCGCCGTCGGCACGAGGATCGCCTTGTTGACGGCCGAACCCTTCGCGACCGCCCACACCACCGGCAGTTCGCGGTCGGCGCGCACGCCCGATACCTGCTGCGCGTTCAGCGCGAGGTCGTCGCCCAGGACGCCGGCGGTCTTCCTGGTGGCGACCTTGGTGAGCAGCGCCACGTCGTCCAGGACGCTGGCGATGTCGTCGAGCAGTAAGAGGAGGCCGGTGGCCATCAGCGAGTTCGCGCCGCGACGGCGCGCCATGAGTTGCCGGAAGGGACCGGAGACGGAACATTACCTGCTTTCGCCGTGCGCGCCGGCTACGCACGCGGTGCGCGGCGCCGCCGCGGACTGCCGCGAAGGTCGGGCGAACAGCGTCCTGTTCTCGGCTTGCGGCCGGCCAGCCCTCGCCGCGACGCCAGGCCGTGGCGACCGCTCCGCCGCCGCCCGCTCAGATCATCGCCCGCCGCATGTCGGCGAGCAGCGCACTCAGGTAGGCGGTGAAGCGCGCCGCGGCCGCGCCGTCGATCACCCGATGGTCGTACGACAGCGACAGCGGCAGCATCAGGCGGGGCGCGAACTCCGTGCCGTTCCACACGGGCTTCATCGCGCTCTTCGACACGCCGAGGATCGCGACCTCCGGTGCGTTGATGATCGGCGTGAACGCCGTCCCGCCAATGCCGCCGAGCGACGAGATCGAGAAGCAACCGCCCTGCATGTCGGCGGGCCCGAGCTTGCCCTCGCGCGCCTTGGCCGAGAGTTCGCCCATTTCGCGGCCGATCTGCAGCACGCCCTTCTGGTCCGCGTTGCGAATGACGGGCACGACGAGTCCATTCGGCGTGTCGGCCGCGAAGCCGATATGGAAGTACTGTTTGCGAACGAGGTTGTCCCCGTCGAGCGATGCATTGAAATCGGGGAATTTCTTCAGCGCCGATACCGACGCCTTGATCAGGAACGCGAGCATCGTCACCTTGATGCCGGCCTTCTCGTTCTCGCGGTTCAGCTGGACGCGAAACGCTTCGAGATCGGTGATGTCGGCCTCGTCGAACTGCGTGACGTGCGGGATCATCACCCAGTTGCGGGCCAGGTTCGCGCCCGAGATCTTCCTGATCCGCGACAGCGGCGTCGCTTCGACGGGACCGAACTTCGCGAAGTCGACGACCGGCCACGGCAGCAGGTTGAGCGAGCCGCCGCCCGTGACACTGCCGGCGGCGGCCGGCGCAGCGGTCGTGCCCGCGCCGCTCAGCGCGCTCTTGACGAAATTCTGCACGTCCTCCTGCAGGATCCGTCCATGCGGCCCGGTGCCCGTCACGCGCGCGACATCGACGCCGAGTTCGCGCGCGAACCGGCGCACCGAGGGCGACGCGTGGGCGGCCTTGAATGCTTCGTTGTCGGCGGCGGCGGCCCTCACCCCCGGCCCCTCTCCCGCAAGCGGGCGAGGGGAGGAACTCGGCGAAGCGGCGGTGTCAATCGCCGCCGACGTCCCGCCGGAGTCGCTCCCTCTCCCGCTCGCGGGAGAGGGTTGGGGTGAGGGTGCGCTCGCGGGAGAAGGGTCGCGCGACGGTGCGCTCGCCGGAGCGGATTGGGATGACGGTGCGCTCGCGGCGGTCGCGATCGATGGTGCGGCCGGTTCGCTCCCTCTCCCGCTCGCGGGAGAGGGCTGGGGTGAGGGCCCAGCCGCAGTCGACGACGCACTCGCCTCCAGCGTCAGCACGACCGTCCCCTCGCTGACCTTGTCGCCCAGCTTCACGCGCAATTCACGGACCACGCCGGCCGCCGGCGACGGCACGTCCATCGTCGCCTTGTCCGATTCGAGCGAGATCAGCGAATCCTCGGCACGGACGGTGTCGCCCGGCTTCACGAACACCTCGATGACCGGGATGTCCTTGAAGTCGCCGATGTCCGGCACCTTGACGTCGATCGTGCTCATTCAGGTTTCCTTTTTTCACAGGAGACGCCGGGACACGGAGAAGATCCTGTCGGTTTTCTCGGCGTCTCCGTGTCTCATTGTGAAAGACCTTCGCTACACCGTCCACGGCGCGGGTTTGTCGGGATCGATGCCGTACTTCCCGATGGCCTCGGCGACTTTCGCCACCGGCAGCGTCCCTTCGTCGGCCAGCGCCTTCAGCGCCGCCACCGTCACGTACTGCGGATTGACCTCGAAGAAATGCCGCAGCTTCTCGCGCGTATCGGAGCGGCCGAAGCCGTCGGTGCCGAGCACCACGTAGCGCCGCGCGATCAGCGGACGGATCTGCTCGGCGAAGAGGCGCATGTAGTCGGTCGCGGCGATCACCGGCCCGCGCGTCCCGTCGAGCATGGCCTCCACATGCGAGCGCCGCGGCTTTTCCGCCGGATGCAGCATGTTCCAGCGCGTCACCGCGTTGCCGTCGCGCGCGAGCTCGGTGAACGACGGGCAGCTGTAGATGTCGGCGTCCACGCCCCAGTCGTTCTTCAGCAGTTCCGCGGCCGCGATCACCTGCCGCAGGATGACGCCCGATCCCAGCAGCTGCACGCGCGGGCTCTTGCCGGCCTTGTCGCCGGCGGCGCCGGCACGCAATCTGTACATGCCCTTCAGGATGTTCGGCGCCGCGCCCTCCGGCATCGCCGGGTGCGTGTAGTTCTCGTTCATCACCGTCAGGTAGTAGTAGACGTCCTGCTGCTCCGCGTACATCCGGCGCAGGCCGTCCTGGATGATGACCGCCACCTCGTACGCGAACGTCGGGTCGTACGACATGCAGTTCGGCACCGTCGCCGACATGAGGTGCGAGTGGCCATCCTCGTGCTGCAGGCCTTCGCCGTTCAGCGTCGTGCGGCCGGCGGTGCCGCCCAGCAGGAAGCCGCGCGAGCGCATGTCGCCGGCGGCCCAGCAAAGGTCGCCGACGCGCTGGAAGCCGAACATCGAATAGAAGATGTAGAACGGGATCATCGGCACGTTGTGCGTCGAGTACGACGTCGCCGCCGCCATCCAGTCGCACATGCCGCCGGCCTCGTTGATGCCTTCCTGCAGGATCTGGCCGTGCTTGTCCTCCTTGTAGAACATCAGCTGGTCGTGATCCTGCGGCGTGTACAGCTGGCCCTGCTGGTTCCAGATGCCGAGCTGCCGGAACATGCCCTCCATGCCGAACGTGCGCGACTCGTCGGGCACGATCGGCACGATGTGCTGGCTTAAGTTCTTGTCGCGCAGCAGCAGCTGCAGGATCTGCACGAACGCCATCGTCGTCGAGATCTCGCGGTCGTCGGTGCCCTTCAGGAAGCGCTCGAACACCGCGAGTTCCGGTATGACCAGCGGCGTCGACTTGCGGCGTCGCTGCGGCAGGTAGCCGCCCAGGTCGTTCCGCCGCGCGTGCATGTACGCGAGCTCGGGCGAGCCTTCGGGAAAGTTCACGTACGGAATCTCCTCGAGTTCCGCGTCGGTCACCGGGATCTGGTAGCGGTCGCGGAAGATCCGCAGCGACTCCGTCGACATTTTCTTCTGCTGGTGCGTGATGTTCTGCGCCTGGCCGGACGAGCCCATGCCGTAGCCCTTGATCGTCTTGGCGAGGATCACCGTCGGCTGGCCCTGGTGATTCGCCGCCGCGTGGAACGCCGCATAGATCTTGTAGGGGTCGTGGCCGCCGCGATTCAGGTGCCAGATTTCCTCGTCACCCCAGTCGGCGACCATTTCCTTCAGTTCGGGCGTGTTGAAGAAATGCTCGCGGACGTACGCGCCGTCCTTGCTCTTGAACGTCTGGTATTCGCCGTCGAGCGCTTCCATCATCCGCTTGCGCAGCAGACCTTTCTTGTCGCGCGCGAAGAGCGCCTCCCAGTGCGTGCCCCAGATCACCTTGATGACGTTCCAGCCGGCGCCGCGGAAATCGCTTTCCAGCTCCTGGATGATCTTGCCGTTGCCGCGCACGGGTCCGTCGAGGCGCTGCAGGTTGCAGTTGACGACGAAGATCAGGTTGTCGAGGTTCTCGCGCGACGCCATGCCGATGGCGCCCATCGACTCCGGCTCGTCCATCTCGCCGTCGCCCATGAACGCCCACACCTTGCGGCCATCGGTCTGCGCGAGCCCGCGGTCCTGCAGGTAGCGCATGAACCGCGCCTGGTAGATCGCCATCAGGGGTCCCAGCCCCATCGACACCGTCGGGAACTGCCAGAAATCCGGCATCAGCCACGGATGCGGATACGACGAGATGCCGGTGCCGTCGACTTCCTGCCGGTAGCTGTCGAGCTGTTCGCGCGTGAGCCGGCCAAGCATGAACGCGCGCGCATACACGCCGGTCGCCGAATGGCCCTGCACGAAGACAAGATCGCCGCCGTGGTTGTCGGACGCCTGATGCCAGAAGTGGTTGAAGCCGACGTCGTACAGCGTGGCGGCGGAGGCGAAGCTCGCGATGTGGCCGCCGACGTTCGTGTGCTTGTTGGCGCGCAGCACCATCGCCATCGCGTTCCAGCGCACGTACGAGCGGATGCGGTGCTCGATTTCCTGGTCGCCGGGGATGCGCACCTGCGTTGCGGTGGGAATCGTGTTGATGTAGGCCGTATTGGCCGAGAACGGCAGCCACGCGCCCGACTCGCGCGCGGCGTCGATCAGCTGCTCGATCAGGAAGTGCGCGCGATCGGGCCCTTCGACGGCCAGCACGGCGGAAAGCGCTTCCAGCCACTCGCGCGTTTCCTGCGGATCGGGGTCGCGTTTCTGAGCATCCATTGCTGACTCCTCCTGACAGCGAATTCGCGGCGGGAACAGGCACCGTCCGACCGTCGTTGCCGGTCCTCCGCTATGACGCAGGCGATGCGTCTCGTTGCGGAGGTCTCGGCCCGAGCCTTTGGCGCCTTGTTCCCCGCGCGCCTTCGCGTCGACTGCGTCCGATTCTAGGCGGATGATCCGGGTCTGTATTGCGGCAGCGCGCAAGCGAGCCGTCCTCAAAGGCCGCGGCGCGCCGTCGCCCGGCCGACACGGGCGCACTAGCCCGCCGAGCTTACCATCAGGTGGAAATGATTTCCATATTAGCCACGCGCCGGTCCACGCCCCCGCCGCAACAACACCGCCGCGGCGGTCGCGCTGATCGCCGCGCACAGGAAGAACCCGGCGCGGTAGCTGCCCGTCGCGCCCGCCAGCCCGGCGAACAGCAGGGGTCCGGTGACGACGCCGCCGAACGTCACGAAGCCCGAGGCGCCGGTGACGGCGCCGGCAGTCCCCGGCGGGGCGCGGCGGGCGAGTTCGGATAGCTGGACACCGTTCCAGCCGATGGCGGTGGCCCCGAACAGGGCGGCGAGCGGCAGCACGACAAAGGCGGGCCACGCCGGCGTGGCAAAGGCGAAGGCCAGGGCGAAGCAGGCGGTCAGCAGCCCGATCAGCGCCAGGATCCGGTTCGGCGGCAGCGCGCGGTCCGCCGCCAGGCCCCACAGGATACGTCCAGGAACGGCACTGGCTGTAGCGCAAGTGAGCGCTAACCCGGACGCCACGAGCGTCCATTGCAGCGCATCGGTCAGGAAGACGACGAGGAACGCCGTCAGGCACACCTGCACGGCGGCGAACGCGCATCCGACCAGCGACAACTCGAGCAGCGGCGGCGACGCCAGCACGCTCTTCAGCGGCGCGAAGATCGCCGCCAGCGAAAAGGCTGGCCGCGAGGTATGCCGGACGTCCAGCGCGCGCCGCGTCGGTTGCGCGGCGAGCGTGACGATGACGCCGAGCACCGCCACCGCCAGGAACGCCGCCCGCCAGCCGGCGAGCAGCGCCAATCCGGGCAACACGGCGCCGGCCAGCGCGGCCCCGGCGGGCACGCCGGTCTGCTTGATCGAGAACGTCAGCGCCATCCGGGACGGCGGCGTGGTCCGCACCAGGACTTCGGACGACGCCGCCGTGATCGGTCCGTAGCCGAAGCCCATCGCGAATGCGATGACGACGAGCAGCGGCACCGCCCCGCCCGGCACCACCGCCATCAGCGCCATGCCGACCGCGCAGATCAGTACGCAGGCCTGCGAGACGCGAATCGCGCCGTGGCGGGCGATGAACTCGCCGCACCCCAGGCTGCCCAGCATTGCGCCGGTGTACATGATTCCGACGAACACGCCGATCCAGATCGGCGTGATGCCCAGATCGGGGGCGAGCACCGGCGCCAGCACCGCCGGCGCGGACGCGACCACGGCGGTGTAGATCTGGATGGCCAGCGTCGCGACCAGCGCGACGAGCGCCGTCTGCCTCGTCGGAACGGTCATCGCGCGGGCAAGGGCCTCATGGCGCGCGCGCGATCGGGATCATGCGCGTTTCCGTCACGATGGCGTCGACGACGAGATCGTGGGGCGCCGCCGGCACCTGCTTCGCCACCTGCAGGTCGAACGCGCCGGCGATGCGTTGCGCGCCCGGATCGAGCAGCGCCAGCAGCCGGTCGTAGTAGCCGCCACCGTAACCTAAGCGACGGCCGCGCAGATCGAACGCCACGCCCGGCACCAGCACCCAGTCGATGGCGCCCACGGCCACGCGCGGCAGGTCGGCGTGCGGCTCGGAAATGCCGCGATAGCCGGGGGCCGTGTCGCCGGCGATGTCGGTGATCGCGTGCAGGTCGAGCATCCGGTTGGTGCCGTCGACGCGCGGCAGCGCGACCGTCTTGCCGCTCGCGAGCGCCAAGGCGAAGAGCGGGCGCGAGTCCCATTCGCTGCGAAACGGCAGCGTCAGCAGCACGCAGCGCGCGGCGGCGAACGACGGCAGCGCATGGATGCGTGCGGTGATGGCGTCCGAAGCGGCGGCCTTCGCGGATGGAGGAAACGCGTCGCGCGCATGGATGATCCGCACCCGCATCGCGCGCTTGGCGTCGTGCAGTGCGGGTCCCGTGAGCGCTGCGGCGGTGTGCACGGGGTCGCTGTCCATTGGCGAAATCTTAGCGCATACGCGCGTCGCGCCGCCTGCGGCCGGTTCCGCGGCGGCTGCCCACCTTATAATGCGTCCTCCCGGAACGAGCGCTTTGTCCATGAAAAACACCTACCAGTTCTATCGCCAGCGCCGCGCTGCATTGCTGCGTTCGATGCGCGACCATCGCGGGGGCGGGTTAGCACTCGTGCCCACGGCGGCCGAGGTCGCGCGCAACCGCGATTCGACCTTTCCCTTCCGGCCGGACAGCTATTTCTACTATCTGTCGGGGTTTCCCGAACCCGAGGCAGTGGTCGTGCTGCTGGCGGGACCGGACGGCGACAAGCACATCCTGTTCTGCCGCGAAAAGAACGAGGAACGCGAGATCTGGGACGGGTTTCGCTACGGACCCGATGCGGCGAAGGAAATCTTCGGCTTCGACGAGGCGTATCCGATCGCGATGCTGGACGAGAAGCTGCCGGGCCTCGCCGCGGATCGGCCGGCGCTCTTCACGCCGCTCGGCCTCTTCGATACGTGGGACCGCAAGGTCACGCAGCTCCTGAACAACGTGCGCAACCTCGTGCGCACCGGCGTGTCGGCGCCCGACGAAGTCGTCGACGTGCGCGGCCTGCTCGATGCGATGCGGCTCACCAAGGACGAGCACGAGATCAACCTGATGCGCCGCGCGGGCGTGATTTCGGGCGGCGCGCACCGCCGCGCGATGGCGCGCACGCGTCCGGGCTGGTTCGAGTACCAGGTCGAGGCGGAACTCATGCACGAATTCCTGCGCGAAGGCGCGCAGGCGGTCGCGTACCCGTCGATCGTCGCCTCCGGCCCCAACGCCTGCGTGCTGCACTATCGCGACAATAACCGCGAAATGGGCGATGGCGAGCTGCTGCTGATCGATGCCGGCTGCGAATACATGGGCTACGCGTCGGACATCACGCGCACCTTTCCGGTCGGCGGCAGATTCAGCGGGCCGCAGAAGGACATCTACGAGCTCGTGCTCGCGTCGCAGCTGGCGTGCCTCGACACGGTGAAGCCCGGCGCCGATTTCCACGACTATCACAAGACGGCCGAACGCGTGCTCGCGCAGGGGTACATCGACCTCGGCCTCTGCCAGGGCACGCTCGACGAAGTGCTCGAGAACGGCGGCTACAAGCAGTTCTACATGCATCGCGCCGGGCACTGGCTCGGCATGGACGTCCACGATGCCGGCCTCTACCGGGTGGGCGGCGCGTCGCAGAAGCTGCAACCGGGCATGGTGCTGACCGTCGAGCCGGGAACGTACATTCGTCCGGCCGACAACGTGCCCGAGGCGTTCTGGAACATCGGCGTGCGCATCGAGGATGACGTGCTCGTCACGGCGACCGGGAACGAGAACCTCAACGCGGCCACGCCGAAGACGGTGGCCGAAGTGGAAGCCGCCTGTACGCGCTGACGCACCATGCATGACGTCATCACCATGCATGACGTCATCATTGTGGGCGCGGGTCCGGTCGGCGGCACGCTGGCGCTGGCCATCGCGGACGCCGATCTCGACGTCGTGGCGCTCGACGCGCGCGAGCGCGGCGCGACGCTGCGCCGCGACCGCTCGCTCGCGCTGTCGCACGGCGCGCGGCTCATCTTCGAGCGGCTGGGCGTGTGGGCGCGCCTCGCGGCGGCGAAGCACGGCGTCACGCCGATCGCGACGATCGACATCTCGCAGGCGGGCGGCTTCGGGATGACGCGGCTGACGGCCGCGGAGCAGGAGCTGCCGGCGCTGGGCTACGTCGTGTCGTACGTCGCGCTGCAAAACGCGATCGACGCGGAACTCGCGCGCACGCGCACCGACGTGCGCTACGGCGTGCCGGTGAAGACGGTCGGCGGCACGCCGGCGTACGCGGCGGTCGAGCCTGCAGGCGACCACGGCGAATCGCTGCTGGGGCGGCTCGCCGTCGTCGCCGACGGCACCGGCGCCGCCGTTGGCGGCGTGACACGCGAACGCCGCGACTACCGCCAGGTCGCCGTGCTGGCGAAGGTGGAAATGGCGGCGCCGCACGAGGGCGTGGCCTACGAGCGCTTCACGCCGCACGGGCCGCTCGCGCTGCTGCCGGAACGTGATCACTACAGCCTCATCTGGACAATGTCCCCCGCCGACGCGCAGCAGACGCTCGCGCTGCCCGACCAAGCGTTTGTCGCGCAACTTGCGCACCACTTTGGTCCGCGCGTCCGCGGCTTCGAGCGCGTGCACGACCGGAAGACGTTCCCGCTGGCGCTCGAATTCTCGCGGCCGGCGGTGGCCACGCGTTGCGTGCTGATCGGCAATGCCGCGCAGTCGCTGCATCCGGTCGCCGGGCAGGGGTTCAACCTGGGCGTGCGCGACGCGTTCGAACTTGCACAGGCGATCAACGGATGCCGGCCGGATGCGCTGGGCGACGCGGCGATGGTCGCGGCGTACGCGGCGCGGCGCCGCGTCGATCGGTATGCGGGCATCGCGTTCACCCACGGCTTGACGCGGATCTTCGCGAACGACTGGCCGCTGTTGCGCTGGCCGCGCGGCATCGCGCTGTCGCTGCTCGATGCGGTGCCGCCGGTGAAGAAGGCGTTCACCCGCGCCATGCTGTTCGGATTGTCCTGAACGCGCGTTCGCTCGCGATGCGCCTCCAAGGCGTCGCTGCGCAATTTTCAGGCAGACGGGCGCTGCTGCGCCCGCCGCATTGCCGGTATAATTATCTGCCGTACCGCAGCTGCTTTTCATCCCTCCCCTTTCGTCCCCATCCGAGCATGCGCATCGGCCCGCACCTTCTATCGAACAACCTCGCCGTCGCACCGATGGCCGGGGTGACCGATCGTCCGTTTCGCACGCTGTGCAAGCGGCTGGGCGCCGGGTATGCGGTGTCGGAAATGGTGGCGTCCGATCCGCGGCTGCGCGACACCGACAAGTCGCGCCGCCGCATCGATCACGCAGGCGAGGGCGCGCCGGTGGCCGTGCAGATCGCCGGCGCCGATCCGCGACTGATGGCGGATGCGGCGCGCTTCAACGTCGATCACGGCGCGCAGATCATCGACATCAACATGGGCTGTCCGGCGAAGAAGGTCTGCAACGCCGCCGCCGGCTCGGCGCTGCTCGCCGACGAAGCGCTCGTCGCCGCCATTCTCGACACGGTCGTTGCCGCCGTCGCCGTGCCCGTGACGCTCAAGATCCGCACCGGTCCCCGCCCGGAATCGCGCAATGCGGTGACGGTGGCGCGGATTGCGCAGGCCGCGGGCATCCAGGCGCTGACGGTGCACGGCCGCACGCGTGCCTGCGCGTTCGTCGGCGCCGTCGAATACGACACGATCGCGGCGGTCAAGCGCGCCGTCGCCATTCCGGTCATCGCCAACGGCGACGTCGCGACTCCCGAAGGCGCGCTCGCGGTCCTGCGGCAGACGGGCGCCGACGCCGTGATGATCGGCCGCGCCGCGCAGGGGCGCCCGTGGATCTTCCGCGAGGTCGCGCATTTCCTGGCCACCGGCGCGCAGCTGCCCGCGCCCACGGTGGCCGAGGCCCGTGCGCTCATCATCGAGCACATGCACGATCACTACGCCTTCTACGGCGAGGTCACCGGCATGCGCACCGCGCGCAAGCACCTGTCGTGGTACACGGAGGCGCTGGCCGGCGGCCAGGAGTTCCGGCGCGCGATGTGCGCGGTGGACAGCACCGCGGCCCAGCTCGCCGTCGTGCACGATTATTTCGATCGGTTGGCGGCGACGCACGACCGGCTGGTGTATCGCCCCGCGGAGGGCGGGGGCGCGCGTGTTGCCGCGGTCATCGCGGCAGCGCCGGCGACGAACAACCGACGATGGGCGGGGGAGGCCCTGGCGGCGTGACGAGAAAATCGAAACTGAACGGCAGCAACGAGATCTGCCGCAGCGTCGACAAGTCGCTCGACGAGTATTTCAAGCGGCTGGACGGCGAAATGCCCACCGGTGTCTACGACATGGTGATCGGCCACGTCGAGCGCGCGCTGCTGGTGTCGATCATGGCGCGCGCCGACGGCAACCAGACGCAGGCGGCCGACATGCTCGGCATGAACCGCAACACGCTGCGGTCGAAGCTCGTGAAGTACAAGCTGGTCTGACGCGCATGGCCGCTCCCGTTGCCCAGGCGCTGCTGTCGGTATCGGACAAAACAGGGCTTGTCGAATTCGCCAGCGGGCTGGCCTCGCGCGGCGTGCGCCTCCTGTCCACCGGCGGGACCGCCAAGGCGCTCGGCGCCGCGGGCCTCGCGGTCACGGACGTCGGCAGCTACACGGGCTTTCCGGAGATGCTCGACGGCCGCGTCAAGACGCTGCACCCGAAGGTGCACGGCGGCATACTCGCGCGCCGCGACCTGCCCGAGCACGTGGCCGCGCTGCGCGCGCACGACATTCCGACGATCGACCTCGTCGTCGTCAATCTCTATCCATTCCGCGCGACGGTCGCCCGGGCGGGCTGCACGCTCGAGGACGCGATCGAGAACATCGACATCGGCGGTCCATCGATGGTGCGCGCCGCCGCCAAGAACTGGCCGCACGTGGGCATCGTCGTCGATCCCGCCGACTATTCCGAAGTGCTCGCGGAGCTTGCGGCGCACGGCGGCGCCTTGAGCGACGCCACCCGCTTTCGCCTGATGCGCAAGGCCTTCGCGCACACGGCGGCGTACGACAGCGCCATCGCCAACTGGCTGACGGCGCGCGGGCCGGACGGCGTCGCGCACGGCTGGCCCGACTCCTTCCATGTCGGCGGCGAAAAGGTGCAGGACATGCGCTACGGCGAGAATCCGCACCAGTCCGCGGCGTTCTACCGCGACGAATCGCCCGCAGCCGGCACCATCGCGACGTACCGGCAGCTGCAGGGCAAGGAGCTGTCGTACAACAACGTCGGCGACAGCGACGCCGCGTGGGAGTGCGTGAAGTCGTTCGGCGTGCCCGCCTGCGTGATCGTCAAGCACGCCAACCCGTGCGGCGTCGCCATCGCCGCCACGCCGCTCGATGCCTACCGCAAGGCGCTCGCCACCGATCCCACGTCCGCCTTCGGCGGCATCATCGCGTTCAACCGCCCGGTCGACGCGGCGACGGTGGAGGCCGTGGCGGCGCAATTTCTCGAAGTGCTGATCGCGCCGGCGTACACCGACGACGCGCTCGCGCTCATCGCCAGGAAGGCGAACGTGCGCGTGCTGGAAGTGCCGCTGCCCGCGGGCGCCACCGCCGCCAACGCGTGGGACATGAAGCGCGTCGGCGGCGGCTTCCTCATCCAGTCGCCGGATGACCGCAACGTCGGCGAGTCCGAGCTGAAGGTGGTGACGCGGCTTGCGCCTACCGCCGCGCAGGTCGACGACCTGCTGTTCGCGTGGCGCGTGGCCAAGTTCGTGAAGTCGAACGCGATCGTCTATTGCCGCGACGGGCAGACGCTGGGGGTCGGCGCCGGGCAGATGAGCCGGGTGGATTCGAGCCGGATCGCCGCGATCAAGGCCGGCAATGCCGGGCTGGTGCTCGCGGGCTCGGCGGTCGCGTCCGATGCGTTCTTTCCGTTTCGCGATGGGCTCGACGTCGTCGTCGACAACGGCGCCACCGCCGTGATCCAGCCCGGCGGCAGCATGCGCGACGCCGAGGTGATCGCGGCCGCCGACGAGCGCGGCATCGCGATGGTGTTCACCGGCATCCGCCACTTCCGTCACTAGGGCTTTCGCCGTGAACATACTCGTCGTCGGCGGCGGTGGCAGGGAACACGCGCTCGCGTGGAAGATCGCGCAGAGCCCGCGCGTGGCGCGCGTCTTCGTCGCGCCCGGCAACGCCGGCACCGCGCGCGAGGACGCGCTCGTCAACGTCCCGCTCACGGCGATCCCCGACCTCGTCGCGTACGCGCGCCGCGAGCAGGTCGCGTTCACCGTCGTCGGCCCCGAGGCGCCGCTCGCCGCCGGCATCGTCGACGCCTTCCGCGCCGCGGGCCTGAAGATTTTCGGCCCGACGCAGGCGGCGGCGCAACTCGAGAGTTCCAAGGATTTCGCCAAGGCGTTCATGGCGCGGCACGGGCTGCCGACCGCGCAGTACCGCACGTTCACCGACGCCCGCGCCGCGCACGAGTATTTGGCGCAGCGCGGCGCGCCGATCGTCGTCAAGGCCGACGGCCTCGCCGCGGGCAAGGGCGTGGTCGTCGCGCAGACGCGCGACGAGGCGGATGCCGCCATCGACGCGATGCTCGTCGGCAACACGATGGGCGATGCCGGCGCGCGCGTCGTCATCGAGGATTTCCTGGCGGGCGAGGAGGCGAGCTTCATCGTGATGGTGGATGGCAGGCACGTGCTGCCGCTCGCGTCGTCGCAGGACCACAAGCGGCTGCGCGATGGCGACTTGGGCCCCAACACCGGCGGCATGGGCGCGTATTCGCCGGCGCCGATCGTCACGCCGGCGATGCACGCGCGGATCATGCGCGAGGTGATCCTGCCCGCCGTCAACGGCATGGCCGCCGATGGCATCCCGTACACGGGCTTCCTCTATGCGGGCGTGATGATCGACGCCTCCGGCACGCCGAAGGTGCTCGAGTTCAACTGCCGGATGGGCGACCCGGAAACGCAGCCGATCATGGCGCGCTTGAAGTCGGATCTTGTCGACCTGCTCGAGCACGCGATCGACGGCACGCTCGACACGATCGAGGCGGAATGGGACCGGCGCGCCGCGCTGGGCGTGGTGCTCGCCGCGGCCGGCTATCCGGACGCGCCGCGCCAGGGCGACGTCATCGAAGGACTGGACCGCGTGACGTCCGTCGCGCATCCCAACGTCCACGTGTTCCATGCGGGCACGGCGGAGGAGGGCGACCGCGCGGTGGTCACCGGCGGCCGCGTGCTGTGCGTCACCGCGCTGGGCGACTCCGTGCGCCTCGCGCAACGCGCCGCGTATGCGGCCGTCGCCGACATCCGCTTCGCCGGCATGCAGTTCCGCACCGACATCGGGCATCGGGCGCTGGCGGCGCGCACGCCATGACCGTTCCGGATTCCTTAGGCCCGCGCGCATACCTCACCGGACTGCAGCAGCACATCGTCGCCGGCCTCGAGGTGATCGAGGGCACCCCGTTCCGCCGCGATGCGTGGACACGGCCCGAAGGCGGCGGCGGCGTGTCGCGGCTGATCGAGCAGGGCCGCGTGCTCGAACGCGGCGGCGTGCTGTTCTCGCACGTGACGGGCGACAAGCTGCCGCCGTCGGCGACCGCGCATCGGCCGGAACTCGCCGGGCGCGAGTGGGAGGCGATGGGCGTTTCGCTGGTGCTGCATCCGCGCAATCCCTACGCGCCCACCGTCCACCTCAATGTGCGCTTCTTCATCGCGCGGAAGGAGGATGCGGCGCCCATCTGGTGGTTCGGCGGCGGCATGGACCTGACGCCGTACTACGGATTCGCCGAGGACGCCACGCACTTCCACCGGACGTGCCGCGACGCGCTGGCACCGTTCGGCGATGGCGTGCACGCTGCGTACAAGCAATGGTGCGATGAATATTTCTACCTGAAGCACCGCAAGGAGCCGCGCGGCGTCGGCGGCATTTTCTACGACGACCTGAACGAGGGCGGCTTCGAGCGCTGCTTCGCGCTGACGCGCAGCGTCGGCGATCATTTCCTGGCCGCCTATGCGCCGATCCTCGGGCGGCGCATGGAAACGCCGTTCGGCGAGCGCGAACGCGACTTCCAGCTCTATCGCCGCGGCCGCTACGTCGAGTTCAACCTCGTCTGGGACCGCGGCACGCTGTTCGGCCTGCAATCGAACGGCCGCACCGAGGCGATCCTGATGTCGATGCCGCCGCTCGCGCAATGGCGCTACGAATGGACGCCCGCACCCGGCACGCCGGAAGCCGCGCTGTATTCCGATTACCTGATCGCAAGGGACTGGCTGGCATGACGAACGGCGACGATGCCCATCTGGTGGAAATCGAGCTTGGTTCCGAGACCGTGTTCTCCGGCAAGCTGCTCGAAGTGCGGCGCGATCGCATCCGGCTCCCCGACGGGAGCGAGGCGACGCGTGAGTTCGTCGTGCACCCCGGTGCGGTGCTGGTGGTTCCGGTGCTCGACGACGGGCGGCTGGTGCTGGAGCGGCAGTTTCGCTATCCGATCCGCCGCGTGATGCTCGAGTTTCCGGCGGGCAAGATCGACGCCGGCGAGACGCCGCTCGCCACCGCGAAGCGCGAACTTGTCGAGGAGGTGGGCTACGCCGCAGAGACATGGAAGCGGCTCGGCACGATCCATCCGGAGATCGGATATTCGACCGAGTTCATCGACCTCTTCGAAGCCACCGGCTTGACGCACGTGGGCGCGCAGCTCGACCAAGGCGAGTTTCTCGATGTCGTGACGATGACCGAGGATGAACTGCTGACCGCGTTCGACTGCGGCGGCGTCACCGACGGCAAGACGATCGCGGCGCTGTTCGCATGGCGCCGCGGACGCGGCAAATGAGCGGCCGAAAAGAATGAGGGTCGGACTCGCTTTCTTTCGCTGTTGAAATGAATGCGAGTCGGACCCTCATTCCTTTGCGGGTCTGACCATCATTCCTGGACGCTTGGATGCCCGTGATCGCCCGCCTCCTCGTCATCCATGGCCGCGTGCAGGGCGTGGGCTACCGCGATGCCGCCGTGCAGGCCGCGTTCGCCTGCGCCGTCACCGGCTGGGTGCGCAACCGCCATGGCGGGACGGTCGAGGCGTTCGTCCAGGGGCCGGCGCCCGCGGTGGAGGACTTCATCGCCTGGTGCCGGCGCGGGCCGCCGCTCGCTCGCGTGACGCACGTGGACGTCGTCGATGGACAGCCGGATCCGGCGCGCCGCGACTTCGAGTGGCGGCCCACCGGGGCCTGATCTTAGGTAGTCTGGGGCGCTCAGAGCCTTAACAGTAGTTGAAATTCGCTTGCTGCCGGAACCCGCTCGTTCTTTGGGGCCTTTTCAGAGCCGTAACTATCGGCCGCGATGTCGCCGCCGTTCTGCATTGCTCGTCCTCGTTGAAACACGAGCCGATAGTTACGGCTCTGACCCCTAAGATAGCTGGTTACGGCTCTGATCTCTAGGGTCAGAGCTGTAACATCGTCCGCGACGAGCCTGCGCAGCCGATCGAGCCGACAATTACAGCTCTGACCCCGAAGACCCCTGCAATCCGAAAATATCCTTCCACGCCACATAAGACGCGGCGGCGATCCACGGCAGCGCCAGCACGAGGCCCATGCCCATCGTCGCCAGCCCGAGCATCAGCAGGACGAACGAGAACGCCGCCAGCAGCAGGAGGGCAGGCACGTTGAGCGCAAAGGCCCGCAGCGACAATTCGAACGCGCGCGCTGCGTTCTCGCCGTCGAACAGCGCCGCCATCGGCACGAACGTCACCGGCAGCGAAACGAGGACGCCGATCGCGTAGATGACCATGATGCCGGACGCCGGCAGGCTCGCCGCATCGGACAGTGGAAGCAGCAGGTTGACGCCGGCGATCTGCCAGGCGGCAAAGGCTTCGGCCGCCAGCACGACGAATCCCGCGGCCACCACCGCCCACTGCGCCGACAACGGCGCGGCGAACACCGCGGCCAGGTGCCGGAATCGCGGCTGTCCGTCGCGATCGGCGCCGAGGCACCCGTAGAGCAATCCGCAGGCGAGCAGCGGCGCCACGACATTGGCGGCGACGAAGCCCGCGATCGGCACCGGCTCCAGCGCGATGCTGGCGAACAGGACGACGACAGCGATCGCTCCGAACGTGGCGGGTCCGCGCTTCCACAGCCGCATCGCCTCGCCGAACCAGGCGAACGCATGGGCGGCGGGCACGGCGTGCGGCAGGCGGGAAGGCGAATCCATTTCGGAGGTGTCTCTGGACGTGGTGCGTGCGTCTTAGGGGTCAGAGCTGTAACGATCGTCCGGAAATGGGGGAGTTCTGCGCTGCGGATCGTGCCGATCGTTACAGCTCGACCCCTAAGAACTACACGGCTTCGCCGAGATACGCCTCGCGCACCTTCGGATCGTGCAGCAGCGATTTCGCTTCGCCATGGAGCGTGATCTCGCCCGATTCCATCACGTAGCCGCGGCGGCTCACTTCGAGCGCCAGCTTGGCGTTCTGCTCGATCAGCAGGATCGTCACGCCTTCCGCCGAGATCGTCATGATCGTCTCGAACACCTTCTGCACCATCAGCGGCGCCAGGCCCATCGACGGCTCGTCGAGCAACAGCAGTTTCGGCCGCGACATCATCGCGCGACCCATCGCGAGCATCTGCTGCTCGCCGCCGGACAGCGTGCCGGCGGTTTGCCGCCGCCGTTCCTTGAGGCGCGGGAACAGGTCGTAGACGCGCTCGATGTCCGCCTTGATCGCCGTCGCTGTCATTGCGGATGTACGCGCCCATCGCCAGGTTTTCCTCGATCGTCAGCCCGCCGAACACGCCGCGGCCCTCGGGCACCATCGCGAGGCCGCGCCGCACGAGCTGGAACGCGGGCTTGCCGGTGACATTGCTGCCGCCGTAGTGGATCGTCCCGGCCTTCACCGGCAGCAGCCCGCAGATGCCCTTCAGCGTCGTGGTCTTGCCGGCGCCGTTGGCGCCGATCAGGCAGACGAGTTCGCCCTGGCCCACTTCGAGGTCGATGCCCTTGACGGCCTGGATGCCGCCATAGGCGACCTCGAGCTTGCGCAGCGCGAGCAGCGGTTCGGCGGCAGCCACTTGCATCAGGCGCCCTTCAGGTTCAGCGACACCTCGCCGCCGAGATAGGCGGCGACCACCTTCGGGTCGTTCTGCACGACCGACGCCGTGCCCTCGGCGATCTTCTTGCCGTAGTCGAGCACCAGCACGCGGTCGCAGACGCTCATCACGAGCTTCATGTCGTGCTCGATCAGCAGGATCGTCGTGCCGTCGCGCCGGATGTCCTCGAGCAGCCGCTTGAGCGACGCCGTCTCGGTGGCGTTCATGCCGGCCGCCGGCTCGTCGAGCGCGAGGAGCTTGGGCTCGGTGGCCAGCGCGCGCGCGATCTCGAGCCGCCGCTGGTCGCCATAGGCCAGATGCTTGGCGAGGCTGTTGGCGCGCTTGGCCACGCCGACGTATTCGAGCAGCTCGTAGGCGCGCTTGTGGATCGCCGCCTCCTCGGCGCGCGTTCCGGCATTGCGCGAAGATCGCGCCCCAGACGCCCGCCTGCGTGCGGACGTGGCGGCCGATCATCACGTTCTCCAGCGCCGACAGGTTGCCGAACAGCCGGATGTTCTGGAACGTGCGCGCGATGCCGCGGGCGGCGACGTCGTTGGGCTTCAGGTCGTGCAGCGGCTCGCCGTCGAAGACGAACTCGCCGCCGTCCGGGATGTAGATGCCGGTCAGGACGTTGAACAGCGACGTCTTGCCGGCGCCGTTCGGTCCGATGAGCCCGTAGATCTCGCCGTGGTTGATCGTGAAGCCGACGTCCGCGAGCGCCTGCACGCCGCCGAAGCGCTTGGTGATGCCTTTGGCCTCCAGCAGCGAGAGCGCGTGCGGCGTTGCCGGGGCTGCGGCCGCCGTGCTCACTGGACGACCTTCGTGCTGCGCACTCCGGCGCATTGGGCAATGAGGCCCTTGGGACGGCCCGGCGGGCTCATGCCTTGGCCGGCGTCTCGAGTTCGCGCTTGCGCACGGCGGACGGCAGGATGCCGGCCGGCCGGAACAGCATCATCAGCACCAGCGCCAGCCCGAACAGCAGCATCCGGATCACTTCCGGGTCGAGCAACATCCGGCCGAACACGGCTTCCTGGATCGGCGCGACGGTATAGCGGAGCACCTCCGGCACGAACGACAGCAGGATGGCGCCGAGAATGACGCCCCAGATGTTGCCCATTCCGCCCAGCACGACCATCGCGAGCACCATGACCGACTCGACGAGCACGAAGCTCTCCGGGCTGATGAATCCCTGGATGGCCGAGAACATGCCGCCGGCGACGCCGCCGAACGACGCGCCCATCGCGAACGCGAGCAGCTTGATGTTGCGCGTGTTGATGCCCATCGCGCGCGCGGCCACCTCGTCCTCGCGAATCGCCTCCCACGCGCGGCCGATCCGCGAGTCCTGCAGCCGGATGTTGATGACGATGACGACCAGCATCACGACGAGGAAGAAATAGTAGTACTTGATCGGGCCGGTGAAATCGAGGCCCAGGATCGTTTCCCGCTCGGCGAAGTTGAAGTCGCCGATGCGGAACGGATCGATCAGGTAGATGCCCTGCGGGCCGTTGGTGATGTTGACCGGCTGCGACAGGTTGTTGAGGAAGATGCGGATGATCTCGCCGAAGCCCAGCGTGACGATGGCGAGGTAGTCGCCGCGCAGCTTGAGCGTCGGCGCGCCGAGCAGCACGCCGAACATGCACGCCACCGCGGCGCCGAACGGCAGGATCAGCCAGAACGGCAGGTGGAGATTGAAGTGCGGGCTCGCGAGCAGCGCATACACGTACGCGCCCACCGCATAGAACGCGATGTAACCGAGGTCGAGCAGGCCGGCGAAGCCGACGACGATGTTGAGGCCGAGCGCCAGGAACACGTACAGGATGGCGAGGTTGGTGATGCGCACCCACGCGGTGCCGACCGACGCCAGCGCCCACGGCAGCACCAGCAGCGCGATGCCGACGACGACGAGCGCGGCCCAGACGATCTTCGGGTTGCGATGGGAGGCGAACAGCGTGTGCATGGTCTGGAACGGGCTTTGGACGGCGCGCGGACGGCGTGTCCCGCAAGGATGCCTGTATTCAGCGCGCGGGTGAAGGGGCCGCGCGCACGACAGGCGCGCAGTCGTCAAGCCGCCGACGGCGGCCGCGACGTCCCGGCTCAGTTGCGCCAGCAGCCGGCTGTGCGCGGCGGCGAGCGCGTCGTAGCCCCGGTCCGCCAGCGCCTCCCGGGCCGTCGTGCGGCCGGTCGCCGCCAGTCCATCCTTGACGCGGCGCACGGTGAACGCGGCGTCGAGCAGCGCGTAGTTGCCGGGCGCCGACTCGAATCGCTGCACTTCGACGGCCACGCGATAGTCGGACTCGGCGCCCGCCGCCTGCGCCAGCAGCGTGACGCGCGACGTGCGCAGCGCCGCCGCGAGGTTCTCCGCGACGGCCAACGCGATGTTGTCGGACAACGGCGCCGCCCAGCGGTTGAATTCATCCAGCCAGACTTCGTTGTCGCCGATGGTCACGACGATCTCGGGCCGGTCGACGACCGCCGGAATGCTGACCGGTCCCACCGCCACCGCGGGGCTCGCCGCCGGCTGCGGTTGCGCGGCGGCCCCGCTCAGCGTGTAGATAGCGCGACGGCGGCGACGTCGCGCAGCCCGCGATGAAGGCGAGGCACAGCGCGACGCCGGCAAGCGCGAAGCGGCGCGCGCGCAACGCCACGCCCGAATGCGCGGCAATCCCCGTCAGCCGGAGGGTGTGCGCTGCCTGCGGGCGCGCGCACCGCGCCAAGCGAGACCGTCGGTGGAAAAGCGGTAATGACGAGGATTCATCGCGGCGGGGGCTCCGCAGTCTTGCCCCGGATCAACGCTTCCGGATGGCGTTCCAGGTAATCCGCCAGCACGCGCAGGCTGCGCGCGGCGCGGGCGAGTTCGGACATCGCGCTGCGCAACTCGAGCTGCCCCGGCGCCGACGCGCCGACCAGGTTGGCCTCGGTGCTCGTCAGCATCTTCTCGGCGGAGCCCAGCGCGCCGCGCGCATCGTCGAGCGTGGCCTTCAGCGCCGGCACCACCTGCGCGTCGAAATTGTTGAGCACGGTGCCCGCATCCTTCAGCGTCTGGTCGAGCGTGCCGAGCGTCTTCTTCAGGTCGTTGCCGATCACGTCGAGCGGAACGCGCTCCAGCTTGTCGATGATGCTCGAAAGCTTCTCTTCGATCTCCGGCAGCGTGCTGATGACCGTCGGCAGTTCGGGCGCCTGCACGTTCCAGTCGAGGCGCGCCTTCGGCGCCTTCGGGAAGTAGCCGAGCGACACGAAGCGCTGGCCGGTCAGCAGGCTGCCGGTCATCAGCTGCGCGCGCAGGCCGCGCTGCTCGACCATCCGCCGCACCAGCGCGTGGCGCGTCGCGGCCACCTGCACCGCCGCGCGGTACTTGGCTTCCTCCGCCGGCGGCAGGCTCGCCATCACGCGCTCGGGGAACACGACGATCCCCACGCGCGGACGCGCGTCCAGCGTGGCCGGGTTCATCGTCAGCCCGACGTCGGTGACCTCGCCCACCGGGACGCCGAAGAAGGTGACGGGCGCGCCCACCGAAAGTCCGCGCACGGACTCCGCGAAGTACAGCACGTAGTGCGTGGCGATCGACTCGTCCTGCTTCATCGCGTTCGCGCGGTCGCCGTAGCAGCGTGAAGGCGGCGTCGGCGGCGGCGGGCGTCTCCGCCGTCGCCTGCGGCGGCGACTCGAACGCGATGCCGCCCTCGAGCAGCGACACCAGCGACTGCGTGCGCACGTCGAGGCCGTTGGCCGTCAGCGAGACGTCGACGCCGCTCGCGTTCCAGAAGCGCGAGTTCGTCGTCACGTACCTGTCGTATGGCGCGTTGACGAAGATGCGCAGCACGACCGACTTGCCGTCGGGGGCCAAGTCGTAGGCGACGACCTGGCCGACCTGCAGCCGGCGGTAATAGATGGGCGAGCCGATGCCGAGCGACCCCAGGTCGCCCGCCTTCAGCATGTACTGCGTGCCGGGCGAACCGCCGGTGATGATCGGCGGCACCTCGATGCCGGCGAACTGCCGCGCCTTTTTCGTCGACGCCCCGGCCTCGAAGCCGATGTAGTCGCCGGACAGCAGTGTCGACAGCCCGGAGATGCCGGACAGGCTGATGCGCGGCCGCACGACCCAGAACTTCGCATCGTCGACCATCAGCGCCGCGGCGGACTTGGCGATCTTGGCGGTGACCTCGACGCGGCCCAAGTCGTCCGTCAGCCGCACCGCCGTCACCTGGCCGATGTTCACTTCCTTGTACTTGACGAACGTCTTTCCGGCCTCGATGCCGTCGGCCGACTTGAAGATGATCGTGATCGTCGGTCCTTCGCTCAGGATGCGCTGGGCGGCGATTCCCGAGCGCCACCAGCGCGGCCAGCACCGGAATGATCCAGACCGCCGAGAAGCGGGCGCGCTTCTCGGGCACGACAGTCGCCTGCGGCAGGTCGTCGATCACGGGTTCAGACGCCACGATCCGCCTTGGGCGACGCCGCGGCGTCCCAGATGAGCCGCGGGTCGAAGGACTGCGCGGCGAACATCGTCAGCACGACGACGGCCATGAAATAGACGACGCCGGGTCCGGGGTCGACCGCCATCAACGGCGACAGCTGGACGAGTGCCACGACGAACGTATCCACGAACACGTCGAGCATCGACCAGCGGCCGATGAATTCGACGGTGCGGTAGAGCCGCGTCCGCTGCCGGTTGTTGACGGCGGAGCGACGCTGGACCGACACGAGCACGGACGCCAGCGCGAGAATCTTGCCGAGCGGGATCATCACGCTCGCCACCAGCACGATCAGCGCCAGCGGCCACGAGCCGGTGGCGTAGAGAAAGACGACGCCGGAGATGATCGTGTCCGATTGCGACGACACGAGCGTGTTCGTCGTCAGCACCGGCAGCAGGTTCGCGGGGACGTACAGGATGACCGCGGCGAGCAGGAATGCCCACGTGCGCTGGATCGCGTGCTCGCGCCGCCATTCGAGGCGCTCGCCGCAGCGCGGGCACTGGCCGGGATGCGCGGGCGCCGCCGGCCGCGACAGGAGGCCGCAGCATTGGCACGACAGGAGTCCCGCCTGCATGCCGCCGAGGGCGCCGCCGCTCGTCATGCGCCGCTGCCGGAGGCGCCCGCGGGCGCGGCCCACGCGATGCGCCGCCAGACCTCGCGCGCGTCGAACGAGCTCATGATCGCCGGCAGCAGCAGCACCAGCGCGCCGACCGCGTACATCGCCGGGCCCGGGATCACCGTGGCGAGCTGCGCGATCTTGGTCAGCGCGACCAGCATGCCGAGCAACAGCACTTCGTTCATCGACCACGGCCGCAGGCGATCGGCCCACCGCAGCAGCATGCCGACCCAATGCGGCGCGGGCGGCCGCCGCACGAGCAGCAGCACGGCGAGCAGCAACGCGATGTAGCAGGCAGGCGCGACGACCGCGCAGAAGCCGACGATGACCGCGGTGATCTCGCTGCCCTGCAGCCACATCCGGATGGCGCCGCCCGACAGCGTGGTGGTCGCTTCGCGCCCCGCGGCGTTGAGGCTCATCAGCGGCGTGACGTTGGCGATCACGAGCACGATCGCCGCGGCCAGCGCGAGGGCGAGCGGGCGATCGAGCGGATCGGCGGGGGCCGTCGCCAGCAATTGATTGCAGCGCACGCAGCGCGCCTTGCCACCGGGGGCGAGCACGGGAATGCGCTGCAGCAGATCGCAACCGCGGCACGCTACGGATTCCACGGCCACCCGTTCCGCGTCAGGCGCGATCGGACACGCGTTCGCCCAGCAGCCCCGACGGCCGGAAGACGAGGACGGCGATCAGCACCAGGAACGCGAACACGTCCTGGTAGTTGGAGCCGAACAGCGTGACGTGGTCGTCGGTCGCGCAACGCTGCGCGAGCGCGTCCGACCAGCCGGCGAGATTGCACAGGTTGGTGAGGTCGCCGACGTAGCCCGCGCCCAGCGCCTCGATGACGCCCAGCAGCAGCCCGCCGAGCATGGCGCCCGCGAGGTTGCCGATGCCGCCGAGCACCGCCGCCGAGAAGGCCTTCAGCCCGAGGATGAAGCCCATCTGGTAATGCGCGATGCCGTAGTAGCTGCCGACCATCACGCCGGCCACGGCGCCCAGCGCGGCGCCGATGACGAACGTCAGCGAGATCACGCGGTTGATGTCGATGCCCATCAGGCCCGCCACCTGCTGGTTCTGCGCGGTGGCGCGCATCGCGATGCCGAGCTTGGTCTTGTACACGAGCAGCAGCAGCAGGCCCATCATCGCGAACGAGCCGCCGATGATCGCGATCTGCACGTTGGTGATCGTCGCGCCGTTCGGCGAATCGGTGATGGGATACGGCACCGTCGCCATGACCTGCGGATACGGCATCGGGTTGCGGCTCCAGATGATGAGCGCCAGATGCTGCAGGATGATCGACAGGCCGATCGCCGTGATCAGCGGTGCGAGGCGAGGCGCACGGCGCAATGGCCGGTACGCGACGCGCTCGAGCGTGTAGCCGACCGCCATGCACACGGGGATCGCGGCGAACAGTCCGCAGAGGACGATCGCGATCGGCGGCAGCCCGGTGTTGGCGCCGGCCAGCGCGACGATCACCGTGTAGGCCGTCATGGCGCCGATCATCACCACTTCGCCATGGGCGAAGTTGATGAGCTGGATGATGCCGTACACCATCGTGTAGCCGAGCGCGACGATCGCGTAGACGCTGCCGAGCGTCAGTCCGTTGATCATTTGCTGCAGGAAGGTATCCAGAGCGTCCCCTGTAGTGCTTGTTTGCGCGCGGTACCGGATTGTCGTCCCTTCGCCCGCGCCACGGCAAGCGCCGAGCGAAATGAGGGTCAGGACTCGAATTTCCGGACCAGGCTCGCGATGTTTTCCACTCTGCACGGAAATACGAGTTCGACCTTCATTTCGCTCATTTCGCCACAAAAAAAGCGGCGCCCGAAGGCGCCGCCTTTCCCGATGCGATAACGATTGCTACTTCGGCGCCGCTGCGGGTGCCGCCGGCGTGGCCGGTGCAGGCGTCATCGCGGGCGCCGCCGCTGCCGGGGCCGCCGCGGCCGGAGGGGCCGCGGCCGTCATGAAGTCGGCGAACGCCATGCTCTTGCCGCCTTGCACCACGCCGACCGGAACGACCTTGCCGTCCTTCAGCGTGAAGATCGTGACCTCGGCGTTCTTGCGATCGCCCTTGTCGTCGAACTCGATCTTGCCGGTCGCGCCGTTCAGGCTGATCTTCTGCAGCTCGGGCAGGTACTTCGCCGGATCCGCCGAGTCGGCCTTCTGCATCGCCGCGATCAGCAGGTTCGCCGCATCGTACGTGTACGGCGCGTATTGCTTGATCTCGCCGTACTTGCCGGTGAAGGTCGTCACGAACTCCTTGCCGGCGGCTTCCACCGGGAGGCCGGCCTGCGAGCAGATGAGGCCTTCGGCCGCACCGCCGGCGAGCTTGGCCATTTCCGCCGTGCACGCGCCGTCGCCGAACGAGAACACGCTCTTGATGCCGAGCTCGCGGGCCTGCTTCAGCATCGGGCCGCCCGTGGCGTCCATGCCGCCGTAGAAGACCGCGTCCGGCGCCTTGCCCTTCATCTTGGTCAGGATCGCCTTGAAGTCGGTGGCCTTGTCGTTGGTCTTTTCGCGCGCCACGACCTGGACGCCGGCCGCCTTCAGCGACTTCTCGACCTCGTTGGCCAGGCCTTCGCCATAGGCGGTGGCATCGTCGGCGATGGCGACCTTCTTGACCTTCATGCCGGCGAGATACGAGCCGACGGCGGGGCCTTGCTGGTCGTCGCGGGCAACGACGCGGAAGATGTTCTTGAAGCCCTGCTCGGTCAGCTTCGGATTGGTCGCCGAACCCGAGATCATCGGGATGTTGGCCTGGTTGTACACCGCCGAGGCCGGGATCGTGACGCCCGAATTCAGGTGGCCGACGACGCCGGCGACCTTCGCGTCCGCGAACTTCTGGGCGATCGTCGGGCCGAGCTTCGGGTCGGCCTGGTCGTCTTCGGGCATCAGCTCGAACTTGACCTTCTTGCCGCCGAGCTTGATGCCCTTGGCGTTGGCTTCGTCGAGCGCCAGGCGCACGCCGTTTTCGTTGTCCTTGCCGAGGTGCGCGATGCCGCCGGTCAGCGGACCGGCATGGCCGACCTTCACGGTGACGACTTCTTCGACCGGGGCAGCCGCCTTCGGGGCTTCCGCAGCCTTCTTGGGCTCTTCCTTGCCGCAGCCATACAGGGTGACGAGCGCGGCCGCGACGAGCGTCAGGCCGAGCTGTTTGGACATGATCATGGGGTGCTCTCCGAGGGGCAATGAGGGGAAATCGAAAGTTGAACGGGAAACAGAATATTATTGCCTCCCGCCGAAGGGGTGTCAATCGGCTCCGCGGATGCCCCTGCCGACGCGCCGGCGGGTGCGCTTCGTCGGGTTCCCCGACAGTTCGTCGCATGCGAGTTGCCCGAACGTGCGTACGGCGGCCACAATACCGCCCTTCCTGCCGCGGGCGACCGGCGGGAATCCAAACAGCAGGCACGCCGCATCCAAACAGGGTCGACGGGGTCGACGAGGGGTCGCCGGACCAACCGGTCCGACCGGCGCCGATAGGGAGAGGTCATGGGAGTGCGCATTACGCGGCGACGAGTCATCGTCGCCCTGGTCGTGTTGCTGGCCGCAGGGGGACTGGCGACCGCCATCGGCGTGCGAATCGCCAAGAAGGCCCAGGAGGGGCGCGACAACGAGAAGGGCGCCCCCGTCACGCTGGAGTTCGCTCCGGCTGACCTCGCCTCCGTCGAATCCACTTCGCTGCATCGCTGGCTCCCGGTATCGGGAACCATGCAACCGGTGCGCCAGGCGACGGTCAAGGCCAAGGTCTCGGGCGATATCCGCCAGATCACCGTGCGCGAAGGCGATACCGTGCAGGCCGGGCAGATGCTCGTTCGCGTCGACACGGCCGACCTCGATGCCAGGCTGATCGAGCGCCAGGGCCAGCTCGAGTCGGCCCGTGCGCAACTGGCGCTCGCCGAAAAGACGCTTGCCACCAACCAGAAACTGCTGAAGCAAAATTTCATCTCGCAGACGGCATTCGACAGCTCCGAGTCGAACATGAGCGTGACGCGCGGCAGCGTGAAGTCGGCGGAAGCCCAGGTGCGGCTCGCGCAGAACGCGCTCAAGGATTCGGTCGCCACCGCGCCGCTGTCCGGCATCGTCGCCAAGCGGCACGTGCAGCCGGGCGAGAAGGTCGCGTTCGACACGCCGCTCGTCACGGTGGTCGACTTGAAGGAGATCGAGCTGCAGGCGATGGTGCCGGCCATCGACATTCCGGAACTGAAGTCCGGCATGACGGTCGATCTCGCCGTCGACGGCTTCGGCGAGCGCAGGTTCACCGGACGCATCGAGCGCATCAATCCGGCGACGGAACCGGGCACGCGCGCCATCCTCGTGTTCGTCGGCATTCCCAACCCGAACATGGAATTGCGCGGCGGCATGTTCGCCACCGGCCGCATCGCCTTGGCCGCCAGTGCGCCGGTGACGTCGTTGCCGGCAGGCGCGGTCCGCACGGAGGCCGGGCAGACGTTCGTCTGGGCGATCGAGGACGGCAGGCTCGTCAAGCGGATGATCGTCATCGGCCGCCGCGACGAGGAGTCCGGCCGGGTCGAGGTCAAGACGGCGCTGCCGGCCACGATGAAGGTGCTGGCCGCGCGGTTCGAGAACCTGAAGGAGGGCGCGCCGGCGCTGGTCAAGGCGCCGGATGTCGCGCCGCCGAAGGCGAGCGCGACGGCGGGCGCCAAGGCGGCCGCGTCCTGATCCGAACGGTCGTTGCCCAAATGCTCCGCCGATCCCGCATCGGCGCTCGATGCGCCGCCGCCGCACACCGTCTCCGATTCCTGATTCCTGAATACTGATACCTGAAATGTGGATCACCCGCGTATCGATCAATAACCCCGTGTTCGCCACGATGATGATGGTGGCGATCACGGTGCTCGGGCTCTTTTCGTACGCGCGGCTGCGTGTCGAGTCGATGCCCGACGTGACGCTGCCGTTCCTGATCATCCAGACGCAGTATCCGGGCGCGTCGCCGGAGGCGGTGGAGATCGACGTCACGCGGCCGATCGAGAACGCCGTCAACGGCGTCTCCGGCGTCAAGCTCGTCCGCTCGTTCACGTTCGAGGGCGGCAGCTCGGTGTTCGCCGAGTTCCGCCTCGACAGCGACATGATGCGGGCGATGCAGGACGTGCGCGACAAGGTCGCGCTGGTGCGGCCCGGATTCCCGAAGGACGTCAAGGACCCGCTGATCGTCCGCGCCGACACCGAGAACCAGGAACCGGTGGTGTCGATCGCCGTGATGTCGCAGTCGACCGGCCTGCGCGAGCTCACGTCGCTGACCGACCAGACGCTGATCAAGGGCCTGGAAAACGTCCCCGGCGTGGCGCGCATCGACGCCTTCGGCAAGGTGACGCGGCAGATCCTCGTGCAGATCAAGCCCAACGCGCTGACGGCGCTGGGCCTGGGGCTCGACCAGGTGATGAACGCGATCCGCACCGCCAACCAGGACGTGCCCGCCGGGCGCCTGTCGCGCGGCCAGAGCGACACCATCGTGCGCATCGAAGGCAAGATCAAGGACCCGGCGCAGTTCGGCCGCATCATCGTCGCCCAGCAGGGCGGCGGCCCCGTCTACCTGTCGCAGGTCGCCGACATCATCGACGGCGAGAAGGAGGAGACCTCGCTCGCCCGCATCAACGGCCGCCCGTCGATCACCATCGACGTGCTGAAGGCGCAGGACGCCAACATCGTCGACACCGGCCGCGGCGTGCTGGCCGCCGTCGAGGAGCTGAAGAAGCGCATCCCGAAGGACGTCGAGCTGACGGTCGTCTACAACGCGGCCGAGAGCGTGGAAAAGAGCGTCAACCGCGTCAAGAGCACGATCCTCGAAGGCGCCGGCCTGACGGTGCTGATCGTGTTCCTGTTCCTGCATAGCTGGCGCAGCACCGTCATCACCGGCCTCACGCTGCCGATCTCGGTGATCGCGACGTTCATCGCGCTGAACGCGTTCGGCTTTTCGCTCAACTTCCTGACGCTGATGGCGCTGTCGCTGTGCATCGGCCTGCTGATCGACGACGCGATCGTCGTCCGCGAGAACATCGTCAGGCACCTGGCGATGGGCAAGGACCACAAGACGGCGGCGCGCGAGGGCACCGACGAGATCGGCCTCGCGGTGATGGCGACGACGTTCGCCATCGTGGCGGTGTTCGTTCCCATCGCGTTCATGAGCGGCATCATCGGCAAGTTCTTCTTCCAGTTCGGCGTCACGGTCGCCGTCGCCGTCCTGGTGTCGCTGTTCGTCAGCTTCACGCTGGACCCGATGCTGTCGTCGGTCTGGCACGACCCGGTCGGCGACCGCTACAAGCGGCTGCCGTGGATGGGCCGGTTCATGGACGGCGTCGAGCATTTCATCGAGTGGATGCATCGCGTCTACGGCGGCATCCTCGAATGGGCGCTCACGCATCGCAAGAGCGTGCTGGCGATCTCCACGGCGGCGTTGTTCGGCAGCTTCGCGCTGGTGCCGCTCATCGGGACCGAGTTCGTCCCGCAGGCCGACCAGGGCTTCATTTCGCTGCGCCTCAACACGCCCGTCGGCTCGAGCCTCGACTACACCGACAGCAAGGTGCGGCAGGTCGAGGATGCGCTGAAGAAGTTCCCCGAGATCAAGCTCGCGATGACCACCGTCGGCACCGACGAGGGCCGCAACTACGCGCGCATCAACCTGAAGCTCGCCGACCGCGACCAGCGCGAGCTGACGCAGAAGGACCTCGAAAAGTCGATCCGCAAGCTGCTGCAGCCGATTCCCGGCATCGAGCTCACCGTCGGCTTCAACCGGCCGATCTTCATCAACATCCTGGGGCCCGATCCGGAGACGCTGACGCAGCTCGCCACCGACCTTAAGACGCGGATGGCGAAGATCCCGGGCATCGCGGACCTCGAGCTGTCCGAGAAGCCGGCCAATCCCGCGCTGTCGGTGCGCCTCAACAACGACGCCGCGTCGGACCTGGGCATCACGGTGTCGCAGGTCGGCGCGACGCTGCGGCCGCTGCTCGCCGGCGACACCGTCAGCTACTGGCTCGGCCCCGACGCGCAGAACTACGAGGTCAACGTGCGGCTGGCGCGCGACCGCCGCCAGCTCGCGTCCGATCTCGCCAACCTCTACCTGACGACGAACAAGCGCGGCCCCGACGGCGAATTGCGGATGGTGCCGCTGCGGCAGGTCGCGGAGATCGTCGAGACGGCGAGCCCGCAGACGATCCGCCGCGAGGAGCTGATGCGGCGCGTCGCGATCTTCGCCAACGCGCAGGGGCGTCCGGCCGGCGACGTCGGCAAGGACGTCAACGCGCTCATCAAGGACACGACGCTGCCGCCGGGCTACCGCTTCTCGGTGCGCGGCCAGACCGAGCAGATGCAGGATTCGTTCACGGCGGCGATGGCCGCGCTCGGCCTCGCCGTGATCTTCATCTACCTGATCCTGGCCTCGCAGTTCGCGAGCTTCCTGCAGCCGGTGGCGATCATGGTATCGCTGCCGCTGTCGCTGATCGGCGTGTTCCTGGCGCTGATGATCACCGGCACCACGCTCAACATCTTCTCGATGATCGGCTTCATCATGCTGATGGGGCTCGTCACCAAGAACGCGATCCTGCTCGTCGACTTCGCGAACCGCGCGCGGCGCGGCGGCGCGTCGCTGCACGACTCCATGCTGCAGGCGGGCCAGGTGCGGCTGCGGCCGATCCTGATGACGACCGCGGCGATGATCGGCGGCATGCTGCCGCTGGCGCTGGGCGTCGGCGAGGGCGGCGAGACGCAGGCGCCGATGGGGCGCGCCATCATCGGCGGCGTCATCACGTCGACGCTGCTGACGCTCGTCGTCGTGCCGGTGCTCTACACGTACCTGGACGGCTGGACCGAGCGCCTGCGGGCGCGGCGCGCGGCGAGGGCGGCGGCGCATCTGCCCGCGGCTTCCGCCGGACTGATCTGTCTCCCGGTCGGTCGTGCAGCGAGCGGTCCGCGCTTTGTAATCGCCTGTTTCGCCGCGGAAACGGCGTCGGGTTGACGTGCGATAATGCGGCACCGCATAATAAATGACCGCGAGTCAGTTATGGCCGGTGCGAGTCTCCGGCGTCGGCGTTGCGCCCGGCAACGGACTGTGACCGCGGCCTGCGACCGCATCCGCACCACCCAATTTGAGCTTCGACGACACGACGCCATGGACTTCGAACTAGCCCGCTTCAACATGGTCGAGCAGCAGATCCGCACGTGGGAGGTGCTCGACCAGGAAGTGCTGGACCTGCTCTTCACCGTGCGCCGCGAGGACTTCGTGCCCGCCGCGTACCGGTCGCTCGCGTTCGCCGATCTCGAATTGCCGCTGCCCGGCGGCGAACGGATGTGGGCGCCGAAAGTCGAGGCGCGCGTCCTGCAGACGCTGAAGCTCGGCAAGGGCGAGTCGGTCCTCGAGATCGGCACCGGCAGCGGCTATTTCACCGCGTTGCTGGCGAGCCGTGCGCGCGAGGTGACCACGGTCGAGATCAATCCCGACCTGGCGGCGGCCGCCGCGGCGCGTCTCGCCCGGCACGGCTTCGCCAATGTACGGCGCGCCGTCGGCGACGGCGCGCAAGGCTGGGGCGACGACAGCTACGACGCCATCGTCCTCACCGGCTCGACGCCGCTCCTGCCCGAACGGTTCCTCGCGCAATTGAAACCCAATGGCCGCGTGTTCGCGATCGTCGGCGATCCGCCGGCGATGACGGCGCGGCTCGTGACATGGACGGCGCCCGGATCGCGGCTGACGATCGATCTCTTCGAGACGGTGGTGGCGCCGCTCGTGAATGCCGCCGCGCCGTCGCGGTTCAAGTTTTGATCCGAGCAGATCGCCCCGGCCGAGCTTGCCTCGTGGCGCGCGGACGCGTCGCGCCCGGCGCCGGTCGTCGTCGACGTCCGCGAGCCCTGGGAATACGCGCACTGCAGGATCGAAGGCGCGCTCTCCGTTCCGCTGCGCGAGTTGCCCGCGCGCGTCGGCGAGCTGCCGGCGCAACGCGAACTCGTGCTCGTCTGCCATCACGGCAGCCGCAGCCAGCATGCGGCACAGTGGCTCGCCCACAACGGCTTCGCCGCCGTGCATAACCTGCGCGGCGGCGTCGAGGCCTGGGCGCAGGACGTCGACCCGGCGATGCCCCGCTATTGACAGTTTTCATTGATCGCGCTGCGGCGATTCGCTGCGGCGCCATGACGGACACGTACATGACTCGTATGCGCATCCCCATCCTCCGTCGCGCCGGCTTCGTCGCGTGTCTCGCGTTGCTGTGTGCCGGCGGTGCCGCCTCCGGCGAGGACCTGCTGCAGGTCTATCGCGAGGCGCAGAAGAGCGATCCCGCGATCGCCGCCGCGCGTTCGCAGTGGGAAGCCACGCAGGAGCGGGTGCCGCAGGCGCGCTCCGCGCTGCTGCCGTCCGTGTCGGCCCAGGGTCAGGCGAACGTCAACAACTATCGACGCCACCGTCAACACGACGCCCAGGAACAGCTTCTCGGCGAACTATGGCCAGGGCAACCTGACGTTCTCGGCGTCGCAGCCGCTGTATCGCCCGCAATTCGTCGTCGCGCTCGACCAGGCGAACGAGCAGGTCGCGCAGTCGGACTTCACGCTGGCGATCGCCCAGCAGGACCTCATCATCCGCACGACCGTCGCGTACTTCGACGTGCTGCTGGCCGAGTTCAACGTCGAGCTCGCCGAGCAGCAGAAGCGCGCCGTGGCCGAGCAGCTGGCGCAGGCAAAGCGCAATTTCGAAGTGGGCACGGCGACGATCACCGACACCAACGAAGCCCAGGCCAAGTACGACCAGATCGTCGCCACCGAAATCCAGTCGCGCAACGACCTGGACCGCCGGCGCACGGCGCTCACCGCCATCATCGGCCGCATGCCGAAGAGCCTGCAGCGGCTGGGGCGCGGTTTCGACCCGGTGCTGCCGAATCCCAACAACGTCGACTTCTGGGTCGACCGCGCGCTGAAGGACAACCTGTCGGTGCGCTTTTCGCAGTCGAACTACGAGATCGCGTCGCTCGAAGTCGACCGCGCGAAGGCGGGCCACCTGCCCACACTCGACCTCGTCGCCAGCGCGGGCGCGCAGGCCAGCAGCGGTTCGACGGCCAACGACTTCTCCAGCAATTCGCGCTCCGCGCTGTTCGGCGTCGTGCTGAACGTGCCGATCTACACCGGCGGCTTCGTCAATTCCCGCGTGCGCGAGTCGATCTCGCTGCAGGACAAGTCGCGCGCCGACCTGGAGACGGCGAAGCGCGCCGCCGCCACCAACGCGCAGGACGGCTTCTCCGGCGTCAACAGCGCGGCCGCGGCCGTGAAGGCGTTCGAGCAGGCGGTGGCGTCGGCCGAAGTCGCGCTGCAATCGAACATCCTGGGCCAGGAAGTCGGCATCCGCACCAACCTCGACGTCCTGAACGTCCAGCAGAACGTGTTCTCGGCCCGCCGGGATCTCGCCAACGCCTACTTCCAGTACATGCTCGCCGTGCTTCGCCTCAAGGCCTCCGTCGGCTCGCTGACCGAGCAGGACGTCGAGGACCTGAATCGCCGCTTGAACGTGTAGTCGTCCACCGTTAGGGGCCACCAGAACGCAGGACGCGTAACTACGTCGCGCCGCCTTGGTCCCGGTCGTGCGACCGTCCGATCCTCGGCGCCAGCCATCGCCACAACCGGTCGGCCGCGCCGCGGTGCGCGGCGTGAAACGCCAGCGCGGCCTCCCGCATCCGCGCCCGCCGGTCGGGGTCCTCGAGCAGCGTCGTCACCAGCGCCAGCAGTGCGTCGGCGTCGTCGACGCGCAGTGCCGCTTGCGCGGCGACCGCCTCGGCCGTCGCGTCCGCGAAGTTGAACGTATGCGGGCCGACGATCGTCGGCGTGCCGACGGCGATCGCTTCGATGAGATTCTGGCCGCCCAGCGGCAGCAGGCTGCCGCCGACGAACGCGACATCGGCCGCCGCGTAGTACGCCGTCAGTTCGCCCAGCGTATCGCCGAGCACGACGCCGACGTCGTCCGGCACCGCCGCGCCGGCGCTGCGGCGGACGAAGGCGATGCCGCGCGCCGCCAGCAGCCCGGCCACTTCGTCGAACCGCTGCGGATGGCGCGGCACGACGACGGTGAGCGTCCGTGGCGGCAGCCGCGCGCGTTGCATGGCATCGAGCAGCAGCGCTTCCTCGCCGTCGCGCGTCGAGGCGGCGAGCCACACCGGGCGTCCGGCGCCGAAGCGCGCGCGCATGGCGCGTCCCTGCTCCACGACGGACGCCGCGATTTCCACGTCGAACTTCAGATTGCCGGTGACGGTGACGTCGCGGG
Source organism: uncultured beta proteobacterium (assembly GCA_963823475.1). GTDB lineage: Bacteria > Pseudomonadota > Gammaproteobacteria > Burkholderiales > Casimicrobiaceae > VBCG01. The sequence continues at coordinate 148,692 of CAWGLS010000008.1, read as the reverse complement.
CGCCGGCCTGCGTCAGGCGCGCGGCGTCGGCCGCCGTCTGCGCCGCGACGCCCGCAAGCGCCGCGAACATCGGCCGCGTGAGCGCCGCGAAGCGGCGGTATCCCGCGAGCGAGCGGTCCGACAGCCGCGCATTGACGAGGAACAGCGGGACGTCCGCGACCGCGCATGCCGCCGTCAGGTTCGGCCAGACCTCCGTCTCCATCAGCAGGCCGGCGCGCGGCGCGAACCGCGCGAGAAAGCCGCGGACGGCGAACGGCAGGTCGTACGGCAGCCACGCCTGCACGACCCGGTCGCCGTAGAGCGAGCGCCCGGCGTCGCGCCCGGTCGCGGTCATGTGCGTCAGCAGGATCGTCGCCTGCGGCAGCTCGCGCGCGATGCGCGCGACGAGCGGCGCGGCCGCGCGGGTTTCGCCCAGCGACACGGCGTGGATCCAGACGATGTCGGTGCCCGGCGCCGGTCCGCCGGCGGCGTAGCGTCCGAACCGCTCGCCCACGTGGGCGCGGTAACCCGGCTCGCGGCGTCCGCGCCACCACAAGCGCAGCGGCAGCCACGGCAGCACGATGCACCAGAGCAGCGTGTAGAACGCGCGCATCAGCATCGCGGGGCGTCGCGCAATACGCGGCCGGTGGCGGCGATGACCTCGGCGAGCGACGGCACGTGGCCGTTGCCGCCGACGTCCCGCGCGTGCGCGCCGGTGCGCGCCACGCCGGCCAGCGCGGCGTCGGTGACGGTGAACACGGCGACGGTCGGCGTGCCGATGGCGGCGGCGAGATGCGTGAGGCCGGTGTCCACACCCACGACCACTTCCGCGTTGCGCGCGAGCGACGCGAGTTCGGGCAGCGATAGTCGCGGCGGCACGACCGCGACGGGTGCATCGGCCGCGAGGCCCCGGCTGCGCGCTTCCTCGACGGGACTTCCCCACGGCAGCAGCGTCGTGAATCCGACCTGGGCGAAATGGGCGAGCAGTCCGCGCCAGCGGTCTTCCGGCCACAGCTTGTCGTCGCGGCTCGTCGCATGAAAGACGAGCGCGTACGGTCCCGCGGGCATCGCGGCACTCGCGGCCGGCGGCGAGAACTTCCAGCGCGGCGGACCGGTCACCTCGTAACCGAGCGCGGCGGCCGCCAGCGCGCGGCACTTGTCGATGAAATGCTGGTCGCGCGCGACACGGTGATGGACGTCGTCGAAAAAGGTCGCCAGCGGCTCGCGGATGCTCTGGCGGTCGAGGCCGTGCCGGCGACCGCGCGCGAGTCGCGCGACGAGCGCGCCCTTGACCTGTTCCTGCAGGTCGAGGATCACGTCGTAGTGCTGCGCGCGCAGCGCATGCCGGAACGCGGCGAACTCGGTGCGCGTCGACGGGGCGAGAAGGTTCGAGCGCCAACGGCGCAACGCCAGCGGCACCACCGTGCGGATTCGCGCGTCCATCTGCACCAGCGGAACGAACGCCTCCTCGGCCACCCAATCGATCGGCAAATCCGGACGCTGTGCGTTGACGTCGGCGACCAGCGCCAGCGCATGGACGACATCGCCCAGCGACGACGGCCGCACGACCAGGAGACCGCTCATCGAATCACGCCATCGAGTGTCGCCTGCGCCGTCGCGCGGCCCGCCTCGGGATCGCGTCTCGCACCGCCGCGCGCCGCGGCGCCGCCCGGTGGTACGCGTGCGGCGCGGTGGCGAATTCCTTCGCAAGGCGTGCCGCCGGCATGCGGATTGGCGGCCCGCGACGGCCGTGCGCCGTTCGCCGCTTCGTTCCCGGCGCGGGTGTTGGCGCCACGGGCGCCATTGGCGCCAGGGCAAACCACGTAGAATTCGGCGTTCGTCCACGCGCGCAGCCCGCGCGTGCCAAACGCCGACCCGCCGCGAATGTCCGAACCGCTCCCCTTGTCGCTCATCGTCATCACCCGCGACGCCGCCCACGAGCTTGCGGAGTGCCTGGCTTCCGTGCCCTTTGCGGCGGAAACCGTCGTGGTCGATTCGGGCAGTCGCGATGATACCGTAGCGCTGGCGCGGCGCCTGGGCGCACGCGTGATCGAGCATGCGTGGCAGGGCTTCGGTCCGCAGAAGAATTTCGCGGTGGGAGAGGCGCGCCACGACTGGGTACTGTGCATCGACGCCGACGAGCGGGTAACCCCGGAGCTCTCCGCCGCGATCGCCGCGGTGTTCGCTGCCGGCGCCCCGGCGGCCGCCGCCTACGCGATCGCCCGCCGCAATCGGTTCCTCGGGCGCTGGCTCGCGCATGGCGAAGGCTATCCCGACTGGAATACGCGGCTGTTCGACCGCCGCCGCGCGCGGTGGTCCGCCGATCCGGTGCACGAGCATGTCGTCGCCGACGCGCCGGTCGCGCGACTCGATGGCGACCTCCTGCATGCGTCGGCCGAGTCGATCGACGCCTACATCGCCAAGCAGAACCGCTACACGACGCTGCAGGCCGAGGCGATGCACGCGCGCGGCGAAACGGCGGGCGGACTGCGGATCGCGTTGTCGCCCGCCGCACGCTTCGTCCGCTTCTACATCGTGAAGCTCGGCTTCCTGGACGGCGTGGCCGGTTTCGCGCACATCGCCATCGGGGCGTTCGCGAGCTTTTTGAAGTACGTGAAGCTGCGCGCGCTCGACGGGCGGTCGCGGCGATGATGACGCAGCACCTTCACAATGAGACGCAGAGACGCGGAGATGGCTCCGGACTTTGTCCCTCGCGATGTTCGCCAGCGACAACAGCACGCGTCGCCCGGAGATGCGGACGCCGGGAATCTGCAGCGTCGTTCTCGGCGCCTCGGCGTCTCCTGTGAGCGCGTCTTGAGCGCAACGCCATGCACGTCCTCGTAACCGGCGTCGCGGGCTTCATCGGCATGCATACGGCGCACGCGCTGCTGCAAGGCGGCGCGCGCGTCACCGGCGTCGACAACCTCGATCCCTACTACGACGTGGGGCTGAAGGAGGCACGGCTCGCGACGCTCGCCGGCACGGCCGGATTCTCGTTCGAGCGCATGGACCTCGCGGACGCCGCGGCCACCGCCGCGCTGTTCCGCGACGGCGGCTTCACGCACGTCGTGCATCTCGCCGCGCAGCCCGGCGTGCGCCACTCGCTGACGCACCCCGGCGAATACCTGCGCAACAACATCGACGCCTTCGGCCACGTGCTCGAAGGCTGCCGCCACGCGCCGGTCGCGCATCTCGTCTACGCGTCGAGCTCGTCGGTGTATGGCGCGAGCCACGCGCTGCCGTTTTCGGAGGACCAGCGTGTCGACCAGCCGGTCAGCCTGTATGCGGCGACGAAATGCGCGAACGAGCTGATGGCCTACAGCTACAGCCACCTGTTCGCGATCCCGGCGACCGGCCTGCGGTTCTTCACCGTCTACGGACCCTGGGGCCGCCCGGACCAGGCGACGATGCTGTTCACGCGCGCGATCATCGCCGGCGAGCCGATCCGCGTCTTCAACGAAGGGCGGATGCGACGCGATTTCACCTACATCGACGACATCGTCGAAGGCGTCATCGGTACGCTGGCGCATCCGCCGGCCCGCACGGGGACGACCGCGGCCGCGGCCGTCTACAACATCGGCAACAGCGCCGCCGTCGAACTCGAGGCGTTCATCGCCACCCTCGAGCGGCTGCTCGGCCGGACAGCGATACGCGACTACCAGCCGATGCAGCCGGGCGACATGGCGGCGACCTACGCGTCCATCGACCGCATTCGGGCGCTGACCGGATTCGTGCCGCGCACGCCGCTTGCCGACGGGCTCGCCCGGTTCGTCGCGTGGTACCGCGGCCACTACCGCGTGTAGGGCGGGATGCGCCAGGGTCGTCCGCACTGGTAAAATCGGCGGTTCCACCCCGAACGGCCGCCTTTTGGCCTACGAGAAGCGAACCCCACCATGATCCTCGTCACCGGCGGCGCCGGGTTCATCGGCGCCAACTTCGTGCTGGACTGGATCGCCGCCACCGGCGAGCCGGTCGTCAATCTCGACCTGCTGACCTACGCCGGCAACCTGGGCAACCTGCAAACGCTCGCCGGCGATGAACGCCACGTGTTCGTACGCGGCGACATCGGCGACGCGGCGCAGGTGGACGCGCTGCTGCGCGAGCACCGGCCGCGCGCGATCGTCAATTTCGCCGCCGAATCGCACGTCGACCGTTCGATCCACGGGCCGGCGGCGTTCATCGAGACCAACATCGTCGGCACGTTCAACCTGCTCGAGTCGACGCGCGCATGGTGGAGCGGCCTCCCCGCCGCCGAGCGCGATGCGTTCCGTTTCGTCCACGTTTCGACCGACGAGGTGTTCGGTTCGCTCTCGCCAACCGCCCCCGGCTTTTCCGAGACCACCGCCTACGCGCCGAACAGTCCTTATTCGGCGTCGAAGGCCGCGTCGGATCACCTGGTGCGCGCCTACCACCACACGTACGGCCTGCCCACGCTGACGACGAACTGCTCCAACAACTACGGCCCGCGCCAGTTTCCGGAAAAGCTGATCCCGCTGATGATCGTGAACGCCATCGGCGGCCGTCCGCTGCCCGTCTATGGCGACGGCCAGAACGTCCGCGACTGGCTGTACGTCGGCGATCATTGCTCGGCGATCCGCGCGGTGCTGGCGCGCGGTCGCCCCGGGGAGACGTACAACATCGGCGGCAACGCCGAGATGAAGAATGTCGACGTCGTCCGCGAGATCTGCGCGGTGCTCGCGCGCGAACGGCCCGGACCCGACTACGCGTCGCTCGTCACGTACGTGACGGATCGTCCGGGCCACGACCGCCGCTACGCGATCGACCCGACGAAGATCACGAACGAGCTCCAGTGGACACCCGCCGAGACGTTCGCCTCGGGCCTGACGCGGACGATCCGCTGGTATCTCGGCAACGGCGACTGGCTGCGCAGCGTGGCGACGAAGGACTACCAGAAGTGGATCACGTTGCAGTACGCGGCGGCATGAGCCATCCGGAGTCAGCACGAGCCTGTATACGTGAGCCCGCCGGGCCGCCCCGAGGGCCTCATTGCCCAATGCGCCGGAGTGCGCAGCACGAAGGTCGTCCAGTGAGTTGCGCAGCCGCTCACCACCGGAACGCCTGACCGATGAACCGCAAGGGCATCATTCTCGCCGGCGGCTCCGGCACCCGTCTGTATCCGGTCACGCAGGTGGTGTCGAAGCAGCTGCTGCCGATCTACGACAAGCCGATGATCTACTATCCGCTGTCGACGCTGATGCTCGCCGGCATGCGCGACATCCTGCTGATCTCGACGCCGGAGGACACGCCGCGTTTCGCGCAGCTGCTGGGCGACGGCGCGCGCTGGGGCATCAACCTGCAATACGCGGTGCAGCCTTCGCCGGACGGGTTGGCGCAGGCGTTCATCATCGGCCGCGATTTCGTCGGCAACGACGTGTCGGCGCTGGTGCTCGGCGACAACATCTTCTACGGACACGACCTCCACGCGCAGCTCGCCCGCGCCAACGCGCGAACGACCGGCGCGACGGTGTTCGCGTATCCGGTCGCCGATCCCGAGCGCTACGGCGTGGCCGAGATCGACGCCGTCGGGGCGCGTGCTGTCGCTCGAGGAAAAGCCGGCGAAGCCGAAGTCCCGTTACGCCGTGACCGGCCTCTATTTCTACGATCGCCAGGTCGTCGACATCGCGCGCGACCTGAAACCCTCCGCCCGCGGCGAGCTCGAGATCACCGACGTCAATCGCGCTTACCTGACGCTGGGAGCGCTGTCGTGCGAGGTGATGGGACGCGGCATGGCGTGGCTCGACACCGGCACGCACGAATCGCTGCTCGAGGCCGCGCAGTACATCGCCACGCTCGAGCGGCGGCAGGGGCTCAAGATCGCCTGCCCGGAGGAGATCGCCTGGCGGCTGCGCTACATCGACGACGCGGCATTCGAGAAGCTCGGCAAGTCGCTCGCGAAGAGCGGCTACGGCGAGTACCTGCTCGCGCTGCTGCGCGACGGACCGGTCGAGTAGTCGGCGCCATGCAGGTCACGCCCACCGCATTGCCCGAGGTGCTGCTGATCGAGCCGCGCGTCTTCGGCGACGATCGCGGCTTCTTCTACGAGAGCTGGAACCAGCGAACGTTCGCGCAGGCGGGGCTGCCGGCCGAGTTCGTGCAGGACAACCACTCGCGGTCGCGCCGCGGCGTGCTGCGCGGGCTGCACTATCAGATCGAGCATGCGCAGGGCAAGCTGGTGCGCGCCGTCGTGGGCGAAGTCTTCGATGTCGCCGTCGACATGCGCCGCAGTTCGCCCAACTTCGGCAAGTCGATGCATTGCGTGCTGTCGGCGGCCAACAAGCGGATGCTGTGGGTGCCGCCCGGCTTCGCGCACGGCTTCCTCGTGGTGTCCGACGAGGCCGAGTTCCTCTACAAGACCACCGATTACTGGTATCCCGAGCACGAGCGGACGCTGCTCTGGAACGATCCGGCGCTGGGAATCGCATGGCCGCTCGCCGGCCCGCCGACGCTCGCGGCCAAGGACGCGGCCGGCACGCCGCTCGCCGCGGCCGACGGCTACCCGTAACGCACGGCAGGCACGCATGGCGCAGCCCCGCATCCTGCTGACCGGCGCGCAAGGGCAGGTCGGCTTCGAGCTCGCGCGCCTGCTGCCCGCGTACGGAGAACTGACCGCCACCGACCGTTCCACGCTCGATCTCGCCGACTCCGACGCGATCGTCGCCACGATGCGCGCCGTGCGGCCGGACCTGGTCGTCAACGCGGGGGCCTACACGGCGGTCGATCTGGCCGAGCGCGAGCGTGCGGCGGCGTTCGCCGTCAACGCCACCGCGCCGCAGGTACTGGCCGAGGAGGCGCGGCGATGCGGCGCGCTGCTCGTCCATTACTCGACCGACTATGTGTTCGACGGGGCCGCATCGACACCTTACGACGAGGATGCGCCGACCGGACCGCAGAACGTGTACGGCGAAAGCAAGCTCGACAGGCGAACACGCCATCGCGCAGTCGGACGCCGACGCGCTCGTGCTGCGGACGAGCTGGGTCTACGGCCTGCACGGCAAGAACTTCCTGCGGACGATCCGCAGGCTCGCGGCCGAACGCGACGAACTGAAGATCGTCGCCGACCAGTTCGGAACGCCCAACTGGTCGCGCTCGCTCGCGGAGGCCACCTGCACGCTGGTCGCGCGCGGTCTGCCCGACCTGCGCGAACGCGCGGGGCTCTACCATTTCAGCTGCACCGGTGTGACGAGCTGGCACGGCTTCGCGACGGCGATCGTCGGCGACGCGCCGAAGCCACGCGTGTTGCCGATCACGACGGCCGAATATCCGACGCCGGCCCGGCGTCCGGCCTATGGCGTGCTGGCCGGCGACCGCTTCCGGCGCACCTTCGGCTTTGCGCTCCCCGCGTGGCAGGACGCGCTGGCCGCCTGTCTGGCGGAAGCTCCCGATGCCCGACGACACTGAACCTTGCGCCGCGCCGCCACTCCAATGGGGCTCGCGACCTCGAGTCGCCCGTCCGCACGCCTCCCGGAGCACCCGATGAAGTGTCGCCTGTTCACGACGACCGCACGACGCCGGATCGCCATCGCGGCCGCCACGCTGTGGGCGGCCGCCGCGACGGCGGCGATCGACGTGCCCCGTGCCGGCGACGCGGGCCCGATCACGGCCGTCCCGCCGGCCGCCGCGCGTGGCGGTGCGCCGCAGAACAGGACCGCGCTTCTGGCGCCGCACGCGCCGGTGCGCCGCATCGAACTCGCCGCACCCGATGCCGGCGAGATGGCGTCGATGAAGTCGTACAACGCCGACACGACGCCGGGCCGCGACGGCAAGGGCCGACCGCTCGCCATCGGCTTCGGTCGCGAGCTGCCGGCCGCGTCGCGCAACATGGCGCTGTCGACACTGACGTGGATCGCCGCCGCCGACGGCGGCCGCACGGCGCGCGTCGAGATCGCCTCGCCCGGCGCCGCGGCGCTGCGCGTCGCGGTGGCGCTGTCGGATCCGGCCTCCGCCATTTCCATTCGCTTTGCCGGCGCGGTCGCCATCGACGCCTTCGGCGCCTACTCGGCCAGGCGCGTCGCCGACGATGCCGGCAGCGGCGGGCAGTTCTGGTCGCCGGTCCTCGCAGGCGATGTCGCCATCGTCGAACTGCACGCGGCCGCGGGTGCTGCCATCGACGACATCGTGCTGCGCATCCCGCGGATCTCCCATCTGCTCGCCGCGGGCGCCGACCTGCGCTCGCTGCCGCCGGCGGTGATGAAGGCATCGGGCATCGGCGCCGCGGGCGCCTGCAACATCGACCTCGCCTGCGTGACGCCGTCCAACGCGGCCGCCATCAAGCTCGCGAAGTCCGTCGCCAAGCTTCAGTTCGTCGGCGACGACGGCCGCGCCTACCTGTGCACCGGCACGCTGCTCAACGACTCGATACAGTCGCAGACGCCCTACCTGCTGTCGGCCAGTCATTGCATCGGATCGGCCGCCATCGCGCGCACGCTCAACACGTTCTGGTTCTACGATGCCGTCGCCTGCAACAGCACGGCGCAGCCGCAGTACGTGCAACTTTCCGGCGGCGCGCAGTTGCTGGGCCGCAGCCCGGATCACGACTGGTCGATCGTCCGCCTCCTCGATGCGCCGCCGACGGGCACGATGTTCGCGGCGTGGCGCGCCGAGCCGCTCGCCAACGGCACGGTCGTGGCCTCGCTGCATCATCCCGAAGGCGACCTCGTCAAATGGAGCAAGGGCACGGCGACGGGCAGCCTGTTCATCGACGACGGGTCGGTGTTCGGCGCTTTCGACGAGGTGGTGTGGAACCAGGGCGTCACCGAATTCGGATCAAGCGGCGGCGCGTTGCTGACGCTGGCGGCCGACGGCGGCCACTACGAGGTCCGCGGGGGTCTCTATGCGGGGATTTCGTCGTGCGCGCTGCCGACGTATCCGGACTACTTCTCGCGGCTCGAGACCGCATTGCCGGTGATGCGCTCGTACCTGACGCCGAATGCCGCCAATCCGGCCGGGAAGGTCGTCGCGACGGAGTTCTACAACCGGCAGCTCGACCACTATTTCCTGTCGACCAACCCCGTCGAGATCGCCAATCTCGACAGCGGCAAGACCGTCGGATGGGTGCGCACGGGACTGCGCTTCGTCGTGTACGACAATCCGGCGCCGGGGACGAGTCCCGTGTGCCGGTTCTATCGCGCGCCTGCCTACGGCGATTCGCACTTCTATTCGGCGAGTCCCGGAGGAGTGCGCGGCCACCGCCGCCGCGCATCCGGTCGACTGGGTCTATGAAAGCGCCAACGTGTTCTACGTGCAGCGTCCGAACGCGACGACCGGCGCGTGCGCGGCCGGCACCCAGCCCGTCTACCGGTACTTCAACACGCGGACGACGAATCACCGCTACACGACGGAAGTCGTCGTGCGCAACGGGATGGACGCGTCGTACGAGTGGACGGCGGAAGGCTACGGGCCGGGGCCGTACCTTCCCATCATGTGCGCGGCGGCGCAGTAGGGAATCGCGCCGTCCTACGAAAGCTTGGCGGAGTATCCGGTCGATCGACCCACCCGAGGTCGTCGCACCGCGCGCCGACGGCAAGCGTGCTCCCGGCGCCCGCCGCCACGATCGCGTTCATCCCGAACGTGACGCCGCCCATCCGTTCGTCCATCCGGAACTCGCCCAGCGTGCGCAGCGGCTCGATGCCGACCGCAGCTGTCCGCTGATCGGTCGTCGTCACCTGGCAGCGCACGCAGGGCTTGACGAACTTGAGCACGACGTCGCCGATGGCGATCGTGTCGATGTGATCCTCGGCGAAGGGCGGCAGTCCCTGCAGCACGACGTTGGGCCGGAACCGGTTCATCGGCAGCGCATCGTGGCCGCGCGCCGTCATCCGCTCGTTCAGTTCGGCGAGCGAGCCTTGGCCGATCACGAGCACCGGATACCCGTCGGCGAAGTACGTATGCGCGCCGGAGTCGCCCGCGTACTCGGTGTTGCACAACCGTGCGTGCGCGCGATCGAAGCGGACGAGCCGCACGTCCGCGGCAAGCCATGCCGAAAGCCACGCGGCGGCCGCATCGCCGGCGTCGTGGGCTCGCCCATGTGCCGCCAGACGACGACGTCGCGCGCGGCGCCGGATGCGGCGGGAAGCGGGACCGTCAGCGCGGGCGAGCCGGGTGCCGACAGGCGCAGCGCGCCGTCGACCCCCGCGACCTCGACGAGCGCGAGCCGCGGCAATTCGCGCTGCGTGACGAAGCGGCCGTCGCGATCGACGACCATGAATTCACGATCGCCGACGCCACCGGTCGCGAGTCCCGTGACCGCCAATTCCGCCGTCGCCACCGCGATCCCCCGGCAGCCCTTCACCGGATAGACGTGCAGCGATTGGATCAGCGTGTCGCTCATGTCAACGCGCTAACGCGGCGCTACCGAACGGCCGCGTAGCCGCTTGTGAGCGGCGCGCTTCGTTTACCGAAGCCCCGCCGCGTAATCGGCCAGCGCCTTCATCTGCGTGTCGCTCATCCGCTGCGCGACGGCCGCCATGATCTTTCCCTGTGCATCCTTGCCCGCCGCGTCGTTGCCGCGCTCGCCGGTCTTGAAGGCCTTGAGCTGCGCGTACGTGTAGTCCGAAAATTGTCCGGACAGCCGCGGGTAGTTCTTCGGCACGCCGGCGCCGTTCGGCGAATGGCACGCCGAACAGGCGGGAACGCCGCTTGCCGCATCGCCGGCGCGAAACAGCGACTGGCCCATCGCGACGAGCTGTGGATCCTTCGCCATCCCGTTCTTCGGCTTCTGCTGCGCGAAATAGACGCCCAGGGCGACCATGTCGGCGGGCGTCAGCGTGGCGACCATTCCCTGCATCACCGGATTGACGCGGATGCCGTCCTTGAAGTGCTGCAATTGGCGGCTGATATACTCGGCGCCTTGTCCGGCGAGATTCGGATTGGCGGAGACTGCGCTGTTGCCGTCGGCGCCATGACATGCCGCGCAGATCGTCTCGGCGATTTGCCTGGCTTTGGCGAGGTCGGGCTTCCCCGTACCTTGCGCGATGGCCGGCGATCCAAACAAGGCCAGCGCCGTCAGCGACATGGCGGCCAGCAACGACGTGCGATTCATTCTTTCGACTCCCCGATTGCGGCGCCAGGACGGCCGCGCGGCATGCGGACACGCACGGCGCGACGGCGGGACAGGCGCGCCGTGAACAAGCGCGCTATTGTAACGGAGTCGCGGCGGCCGGCCAAAAAGGGCGCGCCGACGCCAAGTTCGCCCGGGATGCCGCATCCGCTGGTGGGCGCGGAGTTCGTCATCGGCGCGGCGCAGGCGTCCCAGCTGCCGCTTCCCGGCGTTCCCGAAATCGCGTTCGCCGGCCGGTCCAACGCCGGCAAGTCGAGTGCCATCAATGCGCTGGCCAACCGGACGCGGCTGGCCTTCGCCAGCCGCACGCCAGGACGGACGCAGCAGATCAACCTGTTCGCGCTGCGTTCAGGCGCGCTGGTCGCCGACCTTCCGGGTTACGGATACGCGGCCGTCGCCAAGAGCATCAAGCGCGGCTGGCAGGATTTCCTCTGGCACTACGTCAGCACGCGCGCGAGCCTTGTCGCGCTGGTGATGCTGGTCGACGCGCGGCACGGCCTCCGGGAGTTGGACCTCGAGGTCCTCTCGCATTTCGTGCCGTCGGGGCGCCCGGTGCTGATGCTCGCCACCAAGGCCGACAAGCTGACGACGACGGGACAGCGCGCCGCGGTCGCCACGATCGCCGCGCAGATCCACGAAGCCTTTCCGCAGGGCGCGCCGCAGATCACCATCCAGTTGTTCTCCGCCGCGACGCGAATGGGCGTACCGGAGGCCGAGACCACGATCGCGTCGTGGCTACCCGATACGCCGTGGCAAAATGCCGGCGGTGATGACGAAAAGAAAGGCCCCGCAGTCAAGGGGAGTGACGCGGGGCCTTGAAACACCCGCCACCGGGGATCCCGGTGGCGGGCACCCGCTCAGGGAGGGTAGCGGGAGACGTTGACCGTCTGTTGCATTGACCAGCATCTTCCCGCGTTAGTTCCGCGCCGCGTTTGGCGTCGCGAAGTTTCCGGACCGAAATGACATCGCCGTGACGACGCCGTACCGCCCCGCGCCCACCGTGCTGGCTGGCCTCATGCAGGCGCTGCGGCCGCATGCGCCGTTCGCGGCGATGGCCGACGCCGACGTCGAACGCCTCGTACGCGCGTCCCGACTCGCGTACTTCGCGCCCGGCGACGTCATCCTCGCCCCGGCTGCCCGCCGGCCCGACCATTGCTACATCATCAAGCAGGGCTCCGTACGCGGCGAGCGGCCGGGCACCGACGGTCCTGCCGCGGCGCTGTGGGAGCTTTCCGCCGGCGAGATGTTCCCGCTGGGGGCGCTGCTCGGCAAGCGCGGCGCGACGTCCGTCTACCGCGCCGCGCAGGACACGTTCTGTCTCGTGCTGCCGGCGGCCGAATTCGACGGGATGGTGGAGCGGTCGCCGGTGTTTCGCGATTTCTGCACGCGGCGCCTGGCGTACCTGCTCGACGTGCTGCGGGCGTCCGTGCAGGCCGAATACGTCGGGGGCATCACCGCGCGCCACGACATGGCGACACCGCTGCACGAGCTCGTGCGCGGCGCGCCCGTGACGGTGTCGCCGCGGACCGCGCTGTCCGCCGCGCTGGCGACGATGGAGGCGCGCCGGATCGGGTCGCTGCCCGTCGTGAACGAGCAGGGCAGGCCGCTGGGGATCTTCACGCGGCAGGACGTGGTCGGGCGCATCGTCCTGCCGCAGCGCAATCTCGGCACCGCCATCGGCGAGGTGATGAGCAGCCCCGCCATCGTGCTGTCGCTCGATGCCACCGCGGCCGATGCCGCGCTCGTGATGGCGCAAAGCGGCATCCGGCATCTGGTGCTGACCGACGCCGACGGTTCCGTGGGCGGCGTGGTGTCGGAGCGCGATCTCTTCCAGCTGCACCGGCTGTCGGTGCGCGAACTCTCGTCCGCGCTGCGGCGCGCGCGCGATCTGCCCACGGTGGTCCAGTGCGCCGCGGACATCCGCGCGCTGTCGCATGCGCTGGTCGCCCAAGGCGTGGGCAGTGGGCCGCTGACGCGGATGATCTCCTCGCTGAACGACGGGCTGACCGTGCGCGTGCTCGAATTGACGGCCGTCGATTTCGACCTGTCCGGGCTGACATTGTGCTGGCTCGGCCTGGGCTCGGAGGGGCGCGGCGAGCAGACGATCGCCACCGATCAGGACAACGGCCTCATCTTCGCCGCCGCCGACACCGCGACGCCCGACGAGGCAGTGCGCGAACGCCTGCTGCCGTTCGCGCGCGCGGTGAACGAGGCGCTCGACCGCTGCGGCTATCCGCTCTGCAAGGGCGGCGTGATGGCGATGAATCCGCATTGGTGCCTGTCGCTGCCGGAATGGTGCGCGGCGTTCGCGCGCTGGATCGACCGCGGCGATCCGGAAAGCCTTCTCGCGTCCAGCATCTTTTTCGACTTTCGCACGTTGTGGGGCGCGGACGAACTGGCGCAGGCGCTGCGCGCCGACATTGCGCGCCGCGCCCTTGCCAATCCGCGCTTCCTGAAGCAGTTGAGCGAAAACGCGCGGCGCAACCAGCCGCCGCTGTCATGGCGCGGCGAAATCCTCGAAAGCGAGGATTCGAGCGGCGCCGAGGGCATCGACCTGAAGCTCTTCGGCAGCATGCCGATCACCGACGGCGCGCGCATCTTCGCGCTCGCCACCGGCGTGACCGCGACCAACACGCTGGAGCGGATGCGCGAGGGCGGCGCGAAAAGAGGCGTCAACGAGTCCGATCTCCGCAACTGGTGCGACGCATTCGACTACCTGCAGATGCTCCGGCTGCGCACGCAGCATCGGCGTGTCGCGCACGAGCTGCCACCGTCGGCGAATCCCAATCTCGTGCCGGTGGCGAGCCTCTCCGACCTCGACCGCCGCGTATTGAAGGAAGCGCTGCGCCAGGTGCGCAAGCTGCAGCAGCGCCTGGCGCTCGACTACCCATGAGCGTCGCCCGGCGCGTTCGCGACGGCATCGCCGCCCTCCTTGCGCGCGACCCGGGCAAGGGCGGCCGCTGGGTCGTCGTCGATACCGAGACGTCGGGACTCGATCCCGCGCGCGACGCGTTGCTCGCGATCGGCGCGATCGCGGTGGACGACGCCGGCATACTCGTCGACGACAGCTTCGAGATCGTCCTGCGCAACGACGCGGGGAGCGATGCCGCCAACGTCGTCATCCACGGCATCGGCCACGAGGCGCAGCGAGCCGGAGTGCCGGCAAGCGAAGCGTTGACGGCGTTCGCCGCCTATGTGGCCGGCGCGCCCTGCGTGGGATTCCACACCGATTTCGACCGCGCGGTCCTCAAGCGCGCATGCGCGGACGCGAACGTCGACACGACGTTCGCGCCGTGGCTGGACCTGGCGCGCGTGGCCGCGGCGCTCTTGCCGGACCAGCACAACCGCGGCGGTCGCAGCCTGGACGACTGGCTCACGCGCTTCGCGATCGGCACGACGGCCCGCCATTCGGCGGCCGGCGATGCGCTCGCTACTGCCTTGCTGCTGCTGCGCTTGCGCGTGATCGCCGCCGCGCAGGGCAGCCGCGGCTTCGCCGCGCTGGCGCAGCTTGGGCGGCAGCACCGCTGGCTCGGCAGCCGTTGATGGCGCGCGACGCGACCGTCAGCGCGCCCCGCCGGCATTTCGAAACCGCGACTGGGAGTTGATCATGAGCTTTTCATTCACCGGCAAGTTCCCCGCGAAGCGTCTTCGCCGCATGCGCCGCGACGGTTTTTCGCGGCGGATGATGCGGGAGACGCGCTTGGCCGCCGACGATTTCATCTATCCGGTGTTCGTGCTCGACGGGACCCGGCGCGAGGAGCCGGTGGCGTCGCTGCCCGGTGTTTCGCGCAAGAGCGTCGACCTGCTGTTTCGTGATGCCGAGGCATGCCTGGCGCTTGGCGTGCCGGCGATCGCGCTGTTCCCCGTGGTGGCGCAGGACCAGAAGTCGCTCGATGCCGCCGCCGCGTGGCATGCGGAAGGACTTGTCCCGCGCACCGTGCGCGCGCTCAAGGAGCGTTTCCCGGACCTGGGCGTCATCACCGATGTCGCGCTCGATCCGTACACGACGCATGGGCAGGACGGCATCATCGACGACGCCGGATACGTGCTGAACGAAGTCACCGTCGCCGCGCTGGTCAAGCAGGCGCTATGCCATGCCGAGGCCGGCGTCGACATGGTCGCGCCGTCGGACATGATGGACGGCCGCATCGGCGCCGTCCGCACGGCGCTCGACGGCGCCGGCCACGAACTGACGCGGATTCTCGCGTACTCGGCCAAGTACGCGTCGTCGTTCTACGGTCCGTTTCGCGATGCGGTGGGCTCGTCCGGCAATCTCGCGGGTGGCGACAAGTACACGTACCAGATGGATCCGGCCAATACCGACGAGGCGCTGTGGGAGGTCCACCTGGACATCCGCGAAGGCGCCGACATGGTGATGATCAAGCCGGGCCTGCCCTATCTCGACATCGTGCGGCGCGTGAAGGATACGTTCGGGATGCCGACGGCCGTCTACCAGGTGTCCGGCGAATACGCGATGCTGAAGGCGGCCGCGCAGGCAGGCTGGCTCGACGAACGCGCCTGCGCGCTGGAGACCCTGGTCGCGATGAAGCGTGCGGGAGCGGACGCGATACTGACGTACTTCGCACTCGACGCGGCGCGTTGGTTGCAGGTGGACGGTACGAACAGCAAAGCCCGAACCACGAAGACCACGAAGTCCTGATTGGCATTCCTTCGTGGTCTTCGTGTTCTTCGTGGTTCAAGACCCCGACCTTGCCTTCCTTCGGAGATCGGGAATTTCCGGTGGCCTAATTCGCCACCAGCGCCGCGACCGCCGCGGCGTCCAGCCGGACCTCCTCGTTGCCATTGCGGTCGCGCCGCGGCCGTTGGCGCGCATCGGCGGGAGCGCGCACCGATAGCCGCAGTCCGCCGTGCGGCGTGTCGACGAAGAGTTCGGCGGCGCCGTCGCGATCAGCGTGCATCGCGCGATACGCCACGCCGGAGTTGAGCAGCGCGAGTTCGACCAGCTTGCCGTCGGGCGCGGTGAGGTCGAGCCGGATGTCGCTGTGCGCGGTCGCCCAGCCGGCGGCGACGCCGCCGGTCAGCAGCGGCGCGAACTCGGCGAGCCGCCGCATCCAGCGCAGCGCCTCCTCGCGCTGCTCGCGCAGTTGCCGCAGGTGCGCGTCGCCGCCGAACAACGCGTGATATTCGGACAGCGCCGTCGCCACCTCGTCGTCGCCCGGCAATGCCTCGCGTTCGGGCAGCATCAACTGGCGCGCCGCCTTCCGCTTCGCCAGCGTCCAGTCGGCGATGCCATGCTCGGCGATGAGCCGGGCGGCGACCTGCGCGATGCGCAAGCGGTTCTGCAGCGCGCCCCGGTCGCTTGCGAATGGCCGGCCGCGAGCCGGCGATGAATCGCGCTGCCCCATAGCGTCAACAGCCTCTAGAAGAGTTGGTCGCGCACGTCCGGCGTCGTGCGCCCGGGGGTGGCGGCGGGCGCGAGCGAATCGGCCCGTGCGGCGGGCGGGTACTCCGCGAAAAAATAGTCGCTGACGGTGCCGGCGTCGTCGCGCAAGCCCGTCTCGGCGTTGATGCGGACGGAAATGAGGCCCTCGGGCGGCGTCAACGGCTTCTCGGGCACGCCCTTCAATGCGCGCTGCATGAAGTTGATCCAGATCGGCAGCGCGGCCAAGCCCCCCGTTTCGTTGGCGCCAAGCGTCTTCGGCTGGTCGAAGCCGATCCACGCGACGCCGACGATCGAGGCGTTGTACCCGCAGAACCACGCGTCCACGTTTTCATTGGTCGTCCCGGTCTTGCCGGCGAGATCCTTCCGGCCCAGTACCTGCGCGCGGGTGGCCGTGCCGTACGCGATGACGTCGCGCAACAGCGATGTCATCACGAACGCGTTGCGCGGATCGATCGAGCGTTCGGCGTTCGTACCCGCCACCACCGGCTTGGCTTCGGACAGCACGTTGCCGCGGGCGTCGGTGACCCGCGCGATCAGGTACGGCGACACGCGGTAGCCGCCGTTGGCGAAGACGGCGTACGCGGTCGCCATCTGCAGCGGCGTCGTGGAGCCCGCGCCCAGCGCCATCGTCAGGTACGGCGGGTGCTGCTTCGGGTCGAATCCGAAGCGCCCGATGTAATCCTGGACGTATTGCGGACCGATTGCCTGCATCACGCGCACCGTCACCAGATTCTTGGACTTGGCGAGCGCGTTGCGCAGGCGCATCGGGCCCTCGAACTTGCCGTCGTAGTTCTTGGGTTCCCAGTCCTCGCCGCCGGCCTTGTCGCCCGGCACGAAAAACGGCGCGTCGTTGATGACGGTGGCGGGCGAAAAGCCCTTTTCCAGCGCTGCCGAATAGATGAACGGCTTGAACGACGATCCCGGCTGGCGCTGCGCCTGCGTCACGTGATTGAACTTGTTCCGTTCGTAGTCGAATCCACCGGTCAGCGCGATGATCGCGCCGTCGAGCGGCGAGATCGCGATGAATGCCGACTCGGCCTGCGGCAGCTGCGCGATCGACCAGCGTCCCTTGTCGTCGCGGGAGAGGCGAACGACGGCGCCGCGCCGGATGCGCTGGGCGGCGGCGGACTTGTCCGTCAGGTTGCGCGCGACGAACTTCAGGCCATCGCCGGTGACCGCGACGACGTCACCCGAGGCGAGCACCGCGCGGACTTCCGTGGCGGAGACGTCGAGGACGACGGCGGGCAGGAGATTGTCGCTATCTGCCGTTTCCTGGAAGACGCGGTCGAGCGCCTGCTCCTGTTCCGGCTGGTCGGAAGGCAGGTTGACGTAGGCCTCGGGGCCCCGGTAACCGTGACGGCGGTCGTAGTCGATGACGCCTCGCCGCACTGCAGCATAAGCGGCCTCCTGGTCAGCCATCCGTACTGTCGTCCACACGGTGATGCCCTTGGTATAAGCATCCTCTCCATAGGCGTCGAAGACGACCTGGCGCGCCATCTCCGCCACCGACTCGGCATGGGTGGGTAGCGAGTCTCGAATGCCCTGGCGCACCGAAAGTGGCGTGGTTTGTGCTTCCTGCAACTGGGCATCGGTAATGAACTTGAGCTCGTGCATGCGGCGGAGCACGTACAGCTGCCGGGTCTTGGCCCGCTTGGGGTTGGTCACCGGATTGAATGCCGAGGGTGCCTTGGGCAGGCCGGCCAGCATGGCCGCCTCGGGGACCGTGACGTCCTTCAGCGGCCGGCCGTAGTAGATCTGCGCTGCGGCGGCGAACCCGTAGGCGCGCTGCCCGAGGAAGATCTGGTTGACGTACAGCTCGAGGATTTCGTCCTTGGTCAGATTGGCCTCGATCTTCCACGCGAGCAGCACCTCCCGCAGCTTGCGGGTGACGGTCTTTTCGCGGGTCAGGAAGAAGTTGCGGGCCACCTGCATCGTGATCGTCCCGGCGCCTTGCTGGGTTCCCGACGCCAGGTTGGCCATTGCCGCGCGCGCGACGCTCAAATAGTCGACACCGCCATGTTGGTAGAAACGCTCGTCTTCTGCGGCCAAAATAGCCTGTTTCATGACATCCGGGACTTCGCGGATCGTCACGATGGCCCGGCGTTCCTCCCCGAATTCGCCGAGGAGATCGCCTTCGGCCGACACGACGCGCAGGGGTATTTTCGGCTGGTAGTCGGTGAGCGCCTCCAGAGAGGGAAGCGTAGGCCACAACAAGGCGAGCACGAACGCGCCGAGCAAGGCGCCGACGACGCCCAGGCCGAGCGCCACCGACAGCAGATAGACGATCCAGCGCTTTAGCACGAAGGAATATAACTTGCGTAAGGAACCATAAACGTTGCGTCCTTGTACGGAAAGCCACAACGGCCATCCGCGGAAACCTGAAACAAATTGACAAGGTTCATACTTGCTGCCAGAGTTTAATGTAATTTGTCAGCATCTGGCCTTGCCTTGCCATGATCGCCGAAAAGTTCGCCACCGCCCTCGACTTCTTCAAAACGAAGTCCCCATCGCTGATCGGGGTCGATATCGCATCGACTTCGATAAAGCTGGTCGAATTGTCGCAGACGGGCAAGGGGACTTTTCGCCTGGAGCGGTACGCCATCGAGGCGCTGCCGAAAGATACGGTGACGGACGGCAACATCGTCAACCTCGACCAGGTGAGCGATGCGCTGAAGCGCGGATGGAAGCGACTCGGCAGCCGCAATCGCAATATTGCCATGTCCCTTCCCGCGGCCATGGTGATCACCAAGAAGATCATCGTCCCGGCCGGCCAGAAGGAAGAGGAACTCGAGCTGACCGTCGAGGCCGAGGCGAACCAGTACATACCCTTTGCGCTGGACGAGGTCAACCTCGACTTCCAGATCCTCGGCCCGGCCCCCAACAATCCCGACGAAGTCGAGGTGCTGATCGCCGCCTCGCGCAAGGAAAAGGTCGAGGACCGCGTGGCGATCGCCGAGGCCGCCGGCCTGAAGCCGCGCGTGATGGACGTGGAGTCCTACGCGACGCAGGAGGTGTTCGGCCTGATCGCGCCGTCGCTGCCCGCCAACGGGCGCGACCAGAACATCGCGTTGGTCGATATCGGTTCGCATGTCACGCACTTCTATGTGTTGCGCAACAACCAGTTCCTGTTTTCCCGCGACCAGGCGTTCGGCGGCAACCAGTTGACCCAGGATATCCAGCGCGCGTTCAACCTGTCGCCGGAAGAAGCCGAGTCGGCCAAGAAGAACCAGGGGCTGCCCGAGAACTATGACAGCGACGTGCTGCAGCCGTTCATGGAGACGCTCGCGCTCGAGATCACGCGCGCGCTGCAGTTCTTCTTCACGTCGACGTCGCACAACCAGGTCGACCAGGTGGTGCTCGCGGGCGGCTGCGCGGCGCTCCCGGGGATCGACGAGCTCGTGTCGAAGCGCGCCGGTGTGGCCACGGTGATCGCCAACCCGTTCGCGTCGATGCAGGCATCCGAACGCATCCGCCCGCGGCAGCTCGCGCAGGACGCCCCGATGCTGCTGGTGGCCACCGGCCTCGCATTGCGGAGCTTCGAGTAATGGCCGGCGTCCGCATCAATCTTCTCCCCCACCGGGAGCAGAAGCGCCAGGCGCGGCAGCGGCAGTTCATCTCGCTCGCGCTGTCGCTCGCGGTGCTGGGGCTGGCGGTGGTCGCGCTGGTCCACGGCATCCTGGCGGCGCGGATCGAGAACCAGAAGGACCGCAACACGCTGCTCACGAAGGAAATCGCCAAGCTCGACGAGCAGATCAAGGAAATCGACCGCCTGCGCGACCAGATCCAGGCGGTGCTGGCGCGCAAGCAGGTGGTGGAGACGCTGCAGGCCAACCGCAGCGAGGCCGTGCACATCCTCGACCAGCTGGTCCGCCAGCTTCCCGACGGCATCTACCTGCGCAGCGTCAAGCAGGCCGGTGCCAAGGTGACGATCACCGGCTACGCGCAGTCGAACGCCCGCGTGTCGACGCTGATGCGCAACATCGAGGCCTCGCCGTGGCTCGGCAATCCCGAGCTCATCGAGATCAAGCTCGTGCCCGCGCCGGGCGTGAATCCGAGTCGCGAGCTCAAGATCAACGAGTTCATCGCTGAACTTCGTGGTCAAGCGCGCGTCGGCCACGGAAGCGAGCGCACCCGCCGGGCCCGCGGCGCACGGCCGCCCGCCGCGCCGCCCAAGACCAAGGCGTCGGCGCCCTCGAGCGGGAAGCAGGCATGAACCTCGACGACCTCCGCCGGCTGAACATCCGCGACATCGGCAACTGGCCGACGTTGCCGAAGATCGCGATCCTCCTCGTGATCTTCGTCGTCATCGTGACCGCGGGCTTCCTTCTCGACTGGAAGGAGCAGTGGGACGCGATCGAGGTCGCCGAGGCGCGAAGAGGTCAAGCTGAAGGAGCAGTACAGCCAGAAAAAGGCCAAGGCGATCAATTTCGAGCTCTATGTCCAGCAGCTGAGCGAGGTCGAGCAGTCGTTCGGCGCGCTGGTCAAGCAGCTGCCGAATCGCGCGGAGATCGACGCGCTGCTGACCGACATCAACCAGGCGGGGCTCGGCCGCGGGCTGCAGTTCGAGCTGTTCCGGCCCGCCACGCAGGAAAAGATGCAGGACTTCTACGCCGAGCTGCCGATCAGGATCCGCATCACCGGCAGCTACCACGACATGGGCGCGTTCGCGAGCGACGTCGCCCAGCTGCCGCGCATCGTCACGCTGAACGACCTCGTCGATCGCCAACGACAGGGGCGTGCTGTCGCTGGACGCCGACGCCAAGACGTTCCGCTACCTGGACGAAGACGAAATCGCGAAGCAGCGCGCGGCGGCGAAGGCCAAGGACAAGGGCAAGGCGAAGAAATGAGCGCCCGGGTCGCTCCGCTCCTGATCGCCGCGGCGCTGCTGACCGGGTGCGGCGGCGAAAGCCACCAGGACCTGCGCGCGTGGATGGCCGAGCAGGGCAAGGGCGCGCGCGGCAAGCTCGATCCGCTGCCGCAGATCCGTCCGTACGATCCGTTCGCGTACAACGCCTTCGACCTGCCCGACCCGTTCAAGCCGCGCAAGATCGAGCCGACCAAGGGCACGAGCAAGCTCGCGCCCGATCTTGCGCGGCGCAAGGAGCCGCTCGAGGCCTATCCGCTCGAATCGCTGTCGATGGTCGGCACGCTCGAGAAGAACAAGACGGTGTTCGCGCTGGTGCGGACGCCCGACAGGGATGTCTATCAGATTCGCGCCGGCAATTACGTCGGCCAGAATTTCGGTGTCGTGACCGGCATCGGCGAAGGCGAGATCATGCTCAAGGAACTGGTGCAGGACGGCGCAGGCGACTGGACGGAGCGCTCCAGCACGCTGCAGCTGCAGCAGGCCGACGCAAGACCACAGGAGCGCAGAAGATGATCGCGTTGAACGGCATTCGACTTTCCCGCGCGGCGATAGCCTCGCCACGACGATGGGGAGCCGCGCTTGTCGCATTGTGCGCGTGGGCCATCGCGAGCACGGCGGTCGCCCAGACCGCGAACAGCATCGACGGCGTGACCGTGTCGCGCGCCAGCTCCGGACGCGTCGTCGTGCGCTTCCAGCTGAAGAGCGCGCCCGCCAATCCGCCGGCGAGCTTCTCGATCACCAACCCGCCCCGCATCGCCCTCGATTTCCTGGATACCAGCAACGGGCTCGGCGCGACGCAGCGCACCGTCGACGAAGCCGCCTTGCGCAGCATGAACGTCATCCAGGCCGGCAACCGCACGCGCGTGGTGTTCAACCTCAACAAGCCGCAGTCGTTCGAGTCGCAGGTCGAAGGCAACGTCGTCGTCGTCACGCTGACCGACCAGGAGCAGATCAAGGCCGGCGCGGAAAACATCCAGCGCTTCGCCGAGGCGAAGGTCGGGGAAGTCCAGCATGCGCTGCGCGACGTCGATTTCCGGCGCGGCCGCAATGGCGAGGGCCGCCTGGTCGTCGACCTGTCCGACAGCACCACCGGCATCGACATCCGCCAGCAGGGCAAGACGCTCATCGTCGACTTCCTGAAGACGTCCGTGCCGCGCAACCTCGAGCGCCGCGTCGACGTCGCCGATTTCGGCACGCCGGTGCTGACGGTCGACACGTTCCCGCAGGGGAGCAACGCGCGGATGGTCATCGAGCCGAAGGGCCTGTGGGAGCACTCGGCCTACCAGACCGACAACCGCTTCATCCTGGAAGTGAAGCCGATCCTCGAGGACCCGAACAAGCTGATCCAGGGCTCGCGCGGCGGCTACAAGGGCGAGAAGCTGTCGCTCAACTTCCAGAACGTCGAGGTGCGGGCCGTCCTGCAGGTGATCGCCGATTTCACCGGCCTCAACATCATCACCAGCGACACCGTCCAGGGCAGCCTGACGCTGCGGCTGAAGGACATTCCGTGGGACCAGGCGCTGGACATCATCCTGCAGACGAAGGGCCTCGACATGCGCAAGAACGGCAATGTCGTGCTCATCGCGCCACGCGAGGAAATCGCGCTCAAGGAGAAACAGCAGCTGGAGAACGCCATCCAGATCGGCGAACTCGAGCCGCTCGTGTCCGAGTCGTTCCAGCTGAACTACATCAAGGCGCAGGACATCCTCAACCTCATCACGAGCAACCGGCAGCAGCAGTATGGCGCGGGCGCCGGGCAGACGGCGACCACCGGCGGCCAGGGCTCCATCATTTCCAAGCGCGGCGTGGCGATCATCGACCCGCGGTCGAACATCCTGTTCGTCACCGACACGGCATCCCGGCTGGAGGAAGTGCGCAAGATCATCCGCCAGATCGACACGCCGGTCCGGCAGGTGCTGATCGAAGCGCGCATCGTGATCGCCGGCGACCGGTTCAGCCAGCAGCTCGGCGTCCGGTTCGGCCAGCAGACCGGCTTCACGTTCGCCAACGGCAAGTACTCGGCGGGCTCCAGCGGTTCGCTGTCGACGCAGCCGGTCGTGAAGACGGAAGGCGACCGGCTCATTCGCGAGACGCGCACGCAGACGCCGTTCGAGCTCGCGTCGGGCCTGGCCTCGGCGGGCTACTCGGACTCGCCGCAGCTCAACGTCAACCTGCCGGTGCCGAACGCGGCCGGGCAGCTCGCGCTGACGCTGATCAATCTCGGCAGCGGCAACCTCATCAACCTCGAACTGTCCGCCCTCGAGGCGGATGCGCGCGGCAAGGTCGTGTCGAGCCCGCGGGTCGTGACGGGGGACAACCAGAAGGCGGCGATCGAGCAGGGCACGGAAATTCCGTACGTCACGCCGGGCAGCGCGAACTCGCCGGCGACCGTGCAGTTCAAGAAAGCCGTGTTGCGGCTCGACGTCACGCCGCAGATCACCGCGGACGGCCGCATCATCATGGTCGTCGAGGTCCGCAAGGACACGGTCGGCCAGTATGTGCAGCTGGGCGGCGGCTTCTCGGTGCCTTCGATCGACACCAAGAACGTGATCACGCAGATATCCGTCAACAACGGCGATACCGCCGTGATCGGCGGCATCTACGAGGAAACGATCCGCAACGACGTGACGCAGGTGCCGTGGCTCGGCAACATCCCGCTGCTCGGCTACCTGTTCAAGCAGACGGGCAACAGCAGCGAAAAAGCCGAGCTGCTGATCTTCCTCACGCCGCGCATCGTCAAGGACACGGTAACATCCGTGCGGTGAACGAGGCGACCGGCAGCGAGAACGCTGCCTTTCCAATCCCTGCCCCGGTGCCACTTCACCGGGGCAATTTGTTTCTGGTCGGGCTGCCCGGCGCCGGCAAGTCGACGCTGGGCCGGCAGTTGGCCAGGCGCCTGCATCTGCGCTTCGTCGACGCGGACGCGGAGCTCGAGCGGCGTCTCGGCGTGTCGATACCCACGATCTTCGAAATCGAAGGCGAGTCCGGCTTCCGCGACCGCGAGGAAACGACGATCACCGATCTCACCGCACTCGAGGGGATCGTGCTGTCCACCGGCGGCGGCGCGGTGCTCCGGCCCGCCAATCGCATGCGGCTGAAGGAAAACGGCACCGTCGTGTACCTGCACGCGGAGCCGACCACGCTGTGGGCGCGCATCCGGCACAGCCGCAATCGCCCGCTGCTGCAGACCGCCGATCCGCTGGCGCGGCTCGCCGAACTCTATGCGCAGCGGGACGAGCTGTATCGCGAAACGGCCGATCACGTGGTCGAATCGGAGCGCGGCGAGGTCATGCGCCTCGTACGCATGTTCGAAATGGAGCACGATGGCAACGATGGTCCCTGACGTACGGACGCTGGAAGTCGCGCTGGCCGAGCGCAGCTATCCGATCCGCATCGGCCGCGGCGTCCTGCGCGACGCGGGTCCGCTGCTGGCGGGCGAGGGCGCGCGCAGCGCGATCGTCGTCACCAACGCCACGGTGGCGGCCCATTGGCTCGCGCCGCTCGAGCAGAGCCTCGCGGGTGCCGGCATCCGCGCCGAGACGATCGAGATTCCGGACGGCGAAGCGCACAAGAACTGGGACACGCTGTACGCCGTCCTGACCCGCCTGCTCGAGATGCGTGCCGAGCGCGGCACGACGCTGGTGGCGCTGGGCGGCGGCATCGTCGGCGATATCACCGGCTTCGCGGCCGCGATCTACCAGCGGGGGATGCCATTCATCCAGATCCCGACGACGCTGCTCGCGCAGGTCGACTCCTCGGTCGGCGGCAAGACCGGCGTCAACCATCCGCTCGGCAAGAACATGATCGGCGCGTTCTACCAGCCGCGCGCCGTCCTCATCGACACCGATTGCCTGCGCACGCTGCCGGCGCGCGAGCTCGCGGCGGGTATGGCCGAGGTGATCAAGTACGGCGCGATCCGCGACGAGCGGTTCCTGGCGTGGCTCGAGGCGCGGATGGACGCACTGGTCGCGCGCGACCCCGATGCGCTCGCCCACGCGATCCATTCGAGCTGCACGATCAAGGCGCAGATCGTGGGCGCCGACGAGCGCGAGCAGGGCGAGCGCGCGCTGCTCAATTTCGGCCATACGTTCGGGCACGCCATCGAAACCGGGCTCGGCTACGGCGAATGGCTGCACGGCGAAGCGGTGGGCGCCGGCATGGTGATCGCGGCGCGCGTTTCGGAGCGCCTGTCGCGCATCGATGCGGCCGCCGCCGAACGCCTGCGTGCGCTGATCGGCCGGGCGGGGCTGCCGACCCAGGCGCCCGCGCTCGGCTTCGACCGCTGGAAGTCGCTGATGGCGCGCGACAAGAAGGTCCAGGCCGGCGCCATCCGGTTCGTCCTGCTGGATGCGCTTGGCCACGCCGTCGTCACCGCCGGCGTGCCGGATTCGATCCTGCGCGACGTGCTCTGCTGACGACTTCGCGGTCCAACGAAAAACGGCGGCCTCGCGGCCGCCGTTTTTCGTGGTGCCTGCCTGCGGACGTCAGTTGCAGGAGATGGTGACGACCTGCAGAAGGGGTGTCGGACTCGAATCCCGCACGGTGATCTGGGTAACTCTCGGCACCGGCGCGGCGGCGAGCCCCGTGACCGAGAACCCCGATCCGGATGTCGGAATCGTCGTCGGCGTGATCGTGCCCACGGTCGAGGGCACCGAGAACGTCGCCGTGTAGGGCGCGATGCCGCCGGTGACGACGAAGTTCGACGTCGCCGCCGAGCAGGCGGTTTGCGGCGCCGGCGGTGCCGGGTTCGTATAGGTGTAGTTCCCCGGCTGGACGACCAGCGGCGCCGGCGGCGGAGCGCCCGACGGACAGGTGATCGTGACGACCTGCTGCAGTTGCGGCGTTCCGGAGTCCGCCACCGTGATGTTGGTGTTCAGCACGCCATCGGTGAGCCCGGTCACCGCAAACCCCTGGCCGGACGACGGGAGCGTCGACGGGGCGATCACGGCGCCCGGGCGCGGCGACGCGAAGAACACGTTGTACGGCGCGGTGCCGCCGGTCACGACGAAGTTCGCCGTCTGGTTCACGCACGTGGTGGCTCGAGTAGTTGTAGTTGCCCGGTGCGACCACCAGCGCGGACGGCGGGGGCGGTAGCGGTCCGCCGCTGCAGTCGATCGTGACGGTGCCCGACTGCCGCGGCGTCGAATTGTCGAACACGGTGATCGTCGTCGTCGACGGCGATGTCAGATTGCTCACCGTCACCGCCTGGCCCTGCGTGAAGCCTGTCTGCGGGCGTGATCGACGGCGTCGTGGGGCTGGTCGACGACGTGACCACCGCCGAGTAGGGCGTGAGTCCGCCGGTGCCGATGAACTGGAACGTGTTCGCGGGTACGCAGTTGTTCTTCGAGATGGCGCCCGGCGTGACCGTCAGCGTGGACGGCGGCGGGGTGGGTGGCGCCGTACCGAGCTGGTTCGTCACCGTCGGGTAGCTGCCGCCGGGGATCGTGCGGCCGGTGGCGTCCGTGATGACGTAGGTCAGGTTGATGAAGCAGGTGCCGTTCGTCGTCGTGGTGAACGCGCCGCCGCTCTTCAGGACAGGCACGCCCGACAGGGTGACGGCGCCGGGGAAGTTGACGCCCACCTGGTACGGCGGCGTGCCGCCGTAGATGTAGTTCGTGACGGAGACGCCGCTCGAGCAATGCGCGGAGTCGGGGCCATTGATCGTCGTGCTGCCGAGAGGCAGCACCGAAAGCACGGCACCGTTGATCGTCACCTGGAGGATGTTGAAGCTGCCGGTGATCTGGTTGCCCGACGTCACGTCGGTGGCGCGGATGATCCCCGTTTGCGTCGGGGTGTCGGGTGGCACGGAGAGCACCACCACGGCGTCGCCGTTGCTGTCGGTGACGACGGTCAGCGTGGAGACGAGCGGCTGTGCCGGATTGGTCGAAACGATGGAGAACGGACCCTGGATGACGTCGAACCGCACCGAGCGTCCCTTGACGCCGACGCCGGCGTTGCCCGTCACGCGGACCGTGGCCGTGCCGGTGCTGCCGGAACACAGGGCGTTTTCAGTGGCTTCGCATGTCGGATTCGGGTTGGCGCGGATCGTGATGTTGGACGGGAGCAGCGGCGCCGGATTGACCGTGACCGAGACCGGGAGCGAGACGGTGCCCACCGCGTCCTGGATCGTGACGGTGACGCCGACCAGATCCACTACCGGGTTGGCCGCCAGAACAACGGTATCGCCGGAAACGTTGGTCGTCACCGGCAGCACGACGGCATCCGTGGAAAACGCGCGATACGGGGGGACGCCGCCCGTGATCGTCAATGTCGACGGCGTGCCCGGGTAGATGGAAATCGCGCTGGGGAGGATCGTCAGCGGCGGAATGACCGGCGGTGGTGGCTCATACGGATTGTTGGGCGCTCCGCTGCCCCCGCCGCAACCGGCGAGCAGCACGATCCCGGCAATGCCAAAAAGGGCAAGCGCCGGGCGCAGCCATTCCGTAAGTCGCCGATCAACCATGGTCCGATTCCTAATGATGTTGTCCTAAAATACCGATCGTCGAAGGCCGATTTGAACGCTGCAACAAGCATCTAGCCCACTTTGTTCAGATTAAAGCCCAAGTGCATGGGCGGCGCAAGTGTTTCCCTCCGGAAAGCACTGCCGTCCGGCGGCTTCTGTTGCACGGGAAGCCGCCGGTGACGTGGCGTCATTGCCGCAATGCAGCATCGCGGGTAACATGGACCGGTTTCGGCTCTTTTCCAACCGGCCGTCGCCGCGCGCACCGTCACCGGGCCGCGCCGCCTGGCCGCCAACGACGATCGAGGACATTGTGGAACAGGATCAACGCACATCAATGTGGCCGCCGGTCGGGCAGGGGCTCTACGATCCGGCCAATGAGCACGACGCCTGCGGTCTCGGGTTCATCGCGAACATCAAGGGTCGCAAGAATCACGCCATCGTCCGCCACGCGCTGTCGATCCTCGAAAATCTCACGCATCGGGGCGCGACCGGCGCCGATCCGTTGCAGGGCGACGGCGCGGGCATCCTGATCCAGTTGCCGGACGCCTTCCTGCGCCGCGCGTGCGGCAAGCTCGGCATCACGTTGCCGGCCATCGGGCAATACGGCGTCGGCATGGTGTTCCTCCCGCAGGAGCCGGCGTCGCGAATGGCCTGCGAGCAGGAGATCGAGCGCGCGATCACCGCCGAAGGGCAGATCCTGCTCGGCTGGCGCGACGTTCCGACCGACAACAGCGGGCTTTCGGAGCGGACGAAGGAAGTCGAGCCGGTGATCCGGCAGTTCTTCGTCGGCCGCGGCGGGCGCAACGTCGACCAGGACGCGCTCGAGCGGAAGCTCTACGTGATCCGCAAGCGCGCCGGTCATGCGATCCAGTCGCTGCAACTGCGGCACGGCCGCGAGTTCTACGTGCCGTCGCTGTCGACGCGGACGATCGTCTACAAGGGAATGCTGCTCGCCCATCAGGTCGGCCGGTACTACCGCGACCTGGCCGACGAATCGATGGTCTCGGCGCTCGCGATGGTGCACCAGCGCTTCTCGACCAACACGTTTCCGACGTGGGATCTCGCGCATCCGTTCCGCTACATCTCGCACAACGGCGAGATCAACACCGTGCGCGGCAATTTCAACTGGATCCGCGCGCGCGAAGGCGCGATCGCGTCGAAGGTGCTGGGCGACGACCTGCCGAAGCTGTGGCCGCTGATCTACGACGGCCAGTCCGATTCCGCGTCGTTCGACAACGCGCTCGAACTGCTGGTGATGGGCGGGTATCCGCTGTCGCACGCGATGATGATGATGATTCCGGAGGCGTGGGCAGGCAACCCGCTGATGGACGAGGACCGGCGCGCCTTCTACGAATACAACGCGGCGCTGATGGAGCCGTGGGACGGTCCGGCGGCGATGGCCTTCACGGACGGCCGCCAGGTCGGCGCCACGCTCGACCGCAACGGCTTGCGGCCCGCGCGGTTCATCGTCACCGACGACGACTACATCATCATGGCGTCCGAAGTGGGCGTGCTCGACATCCCCGAGAGCAAGATCGTCAAGAAGTGGCGGCTGCAGCCCGGGAAGATGCTGCTCGTCGACCTGGAGCAGGGCCGCATCGTCGACGACGACGAATTGAAGCGCACGCTCGCGACGGCCAAGCCGTACCGCGACTGGATCCGCGATTGCCGGCTGCGGCTCGAGGAAATGCCCGAGCCCGCGCCGGCGGAGCCCGCGGAAGTCCCGCTGCTCGATCGCCAGCAGGCGTTCGGATACACGCAGGAGGACGTCAAGATCCTGCTCCGGCCGATGGCGGAGAGCGGCGAGGAAGCGCTGGGCTCGATGGGCAACGACGCCGCGCTGGCGGTCCTGTCCGATCGCCCGAAGGTCTTCTACAACTATTTCAAGCAATTGTTCGCGCAGGTCACGAATCCGCCGATCGACCCGATCCGCGAGGAACTCGTGATGTCGCTCGTCTCGTTCATCGGCCCGCGGCCGAACCTGCTCGGCATCGACGTCGCCGTGCCGCCGATGCGGCTCGAGGCGCAGCAGCCGATCCTGACGCCCGACAACATGGAGAAGATCCGGCACGTCGAACTCTTCTCGTCGGGGGCGTTCAAGTCGATCGAACTCGATATCTGCTATCCGGCGGAGTGGGGCGCGAACGGCATGGAAGCGGCGCTCGCGAGCCTGGCCGCCCACGCGGAAGACGCGATCCGCCAGGGCTACAACATCCTGATCCTGTCCGATCGCGGCGTATCGCCGACGGCGCTGCCGATTCCCGCGCTGCTCGCGACGGCCGCCGTCCACGAGCACCTGGTGCGCAAGGGCCTGCGGACGTCGACGGGGCTCGTCGTCGAAACCGGGACGGCGCGCGAAGTCCATCACTTCGCGCTGCTCGCCGGCTACGGCGCCGAGGCCATACATCCGTACCTCGCGCTGGAGACGCTCGCGGATCTTTCGCGGCACGATTCCCGAGATCGATGCCAAGGAATCGGGCAAGCGCTTCATCAAGGCGATCTGCAAGGGCCTGAACAAGGTGATGTCGAAGATGGGCATCTCGACCTACCAGTCCTATTGCGGCGCGCAGATCTTCGAGGCGGTGGGCCTGCAGAAGGCGTTCGTCGACAAGTATTTCACCGGCACCGCCAGCAACGTCGAAGGCATCGGCATCTTCGAAGTCGCCGAGGAGTCGGCGCGCGTGCATGCGCTCGCGTTCGGCGACGATCCGCTGCTGCGCGACATGCTCGATGCCGGCGGCGAGTACATGTACCGGGTGCGCGGCGAGGCCCACATGTGGACGCCGGAGTCGATCGCCAAACTCCAGCATGCGGCGCGGTCCAACAGTGCCTCCACGTACCGCGATTACGCGAAGCTCATCAACGAGCAGAGCCGCGAGCTGAAGACGTTCCGCGGCATGTTCGAGTTCAGGACCGCCGAGCGCACGCCGGTGCCGATCGCCGAAGTCGAACCGGCCACGTCGATCGTGCGCCGCTTCGCGACGGGCGCGATGAGCCTGGGCTCCATTTCGACCGAGGCGCATACGACACTCGCGATCGCGATGAACCGCATCGGCGGCAAGTCGAACACCGGCGAAGGCGGCGAGGACGTGGCGCGCTACCGCACGGAACTGCGCACCGGCAAGAGCGGTGTCGTGGCCGGCGACACGGTGGCCTCCGTCATCGGCCGCGACCGCATCGAACGCGACATCCCGCTGCAACCCGGCGACAGCCTGCGCTCGAAGATCAAGCAGGTGGCGTCCGGCCGCTTCGGCGTCACCGCCGAGTATCTCGCGTCCGCCGACCAGATCCAGATCAAGATGGCGCAGGGTGCGAAGCCCGGCGAGGGTGGCCAGCTGCCGGGCCACAAGGTGTCGGACTACATCGCGAAGCTCCGCTACTCGGTGCCCGGCGTCGGGCTCATTTCGCCGCCGCCGCATCACGACATCTATTCGATCGAGGATCTGGCGCAGCTGATCCACGATTTGAAGAATGCGAATCCGTTGGCGTCGATCTCCGTCAAGCTGGTGTCCGAGGTGGGCGTCGGCACGGTGGCCGCGGGCGTGGCCAAGGCCAAGTCCGACCACGTGACGATCGCCGGCCACGACGGCGGCACCGGCGCGTCGCCGGTGTCGTCGATCAAGCATGCCGGCACGCCGTGGGAGCTGGGGCTTGCCGAGACGCAGCAGACGCTGGTGCTGAACCGCCTGCGCGGCCGCATCGCCGTGCAGGTCGACGGCCAGATGAAGACCGGCCGCGACGTCGTCATCGGCGCGATGCTCGGCGCCGACGAATTCGGCTTCGCGACGGCGCCGCTGGTCGTCGCCGGCTGCATCATGATGCGCAAGTGCCACCTCAACACCTGCCCGGTGGGCGTCGCCACGCAGGACCCGGTGCTGCGGCGCAAGTTCAGCGGCCAGCCCGAGCACGTCGTCAACTACATGTTCTTCGTCGCCGAGGAGGTGCGCGAACTGATGGCGCAACTCGGCTTCCGGTCGTTCGACGAAATGATCGGCCGTTCGGACCTGCTCGACATGCGCGCCGGTATCGCGCACTGGAAGGCGCGCGGTCTCGACTTCTCGCGCGTGTTCCACCAGCCGAAGATGCCGGCCGACGTGGCGCGATCGCTCAAGGAAGCGCAGGACCATGGTCTCGACGGCGCGCTCGATCATCAGCTGATCGCGGCGGCGCAGCCCGCCATCGAAAAGCAGCAGCCGGTGCGGCTGACGCAGCGGATCAGGAACGCCAACCGCTCGGTGGGCGCCATGCTGTCCGGCATCATCGCGCACAGGTATGGGCACGAGGGCCTGCCCGACGACACGATCCACATCGCGTTCGAAGGCATCGCCGGCCAGAGCTTCGGCGCCTTCCTGGCGCGCGGCATCACGTTCGAACTGCAGGGCGCGACCAACGACTACGTCGGCAAGGGACTGTCGGGCGGGCGCATCGTCGTCTATCCCGATCCGGCCTGCCCCGCGAAGCCGGAGGAGAACATCGTCATCGGCAACACGGTGATGTACGGCGCCGTCGAGGGCGAGGCGTATTTCCGCGGCGTCGCCGGCGAGCGCTTCTGCGTCCGCAATTCCGGCGGCAGCGCCGTGGTCGAGGGCACGGGCGACCATGGCTGCGAGTACATGACGGGCGGCACGGTGGTCGTGCTCGGCCGCACCGGGCGCAACTTCGCGGCCGGCATGAGCGGCGGCCTGGCCTTCGTCTACGACGCCGACGGCACGTTCGCGCAACGCTGCAACCCCGCGATGGTGACGCTCGAGCCGCTGGCGACGGACGCGCAGCAGACGGCCGCCGAAAAGGAACTCGCGGCGGCCGGCAAGGGACGGCAGCGACATACCGGCAAGGCCGACGAAACGCTGTTGCGCGAACTGATCGAGCGGCACCTGCGCTTCACCGGCAGCACGCTGGCGCTGTCGCTGCTCGACGATTGGGACGCGGCGCGCGGCAAGTTCGTGAAAGTGTTCCCGCACGAGTACCGGCGGGCGCTCACCGAAATGCACGCGGCGAAAAGCGCGCAGCAGCCGGCCTCGACGGCAAAGCAGCGGGCCGCCGCGTAAAACCTTTTATGGACAATGCCGTGGCCGCGTGGCGTCCGCTTCGCGGCCACGGCGCGGACGTCAACTATGGGTAAGGTCACCGGATTTCTCGAGCTGCAGCGGATCAAGGAGGCGGCGCAGCCCGCCAACGAGCGCGTGCGCCATTACCGCGAGTTCGTCCTCACGTTGAAGGACGACGAGGCCGCCAAGCAGGGGGCGCGCTGCATGGACTGCGGCATCCCGTTCTGCCAGAGCGGCTGCCCGGTCCACAACGTCATCCCGGACTGGAACGACCTCGTGTACCGGCATCAGTGGCGCGATGCGCTGGACGTGCTGCACTCGACGAACAACTTTCCGGAGTTCACCGGCCGCGTCTGCCCGGCGCCGTGCGAGGCCGCCTGCACGCTCAACATCAACAACGATCCCGTCGGCATCAAGTCGATCGAGCACTTCATCATCGACCGCGGCTGGGAGGAGGGTTGGGTCGCACCCCTGACGCCGGCGGTCAAGACCGGACGGCGCGTGGCGGTGATCGGCTCGGGTCCCGCGGGCATGGCCTGTGCGCAGCAGCTGGCGCGTGTCGGCCATGAGGTCGTCCTCTTCGAAAAGGCCGATCGCATCGGCGGCCTGCTGCGCTACGGCATTCCCGATTTCAAGATGGAAAAGCACCTGATCGACCGCCGGATGGCGCAGATGGCGGAAGAGGGTGTGGAGTTTCGTCCGAACACGAACGTGGGCCGCGACGTCCGCCGCGCAGCAGCTGCTGGCGGAGTACGACGCCGTCGTGCTGACCGGCGGCGCCGAAGCGCCGCGCGACCTGGACGTTCCGGGACGCGATCTCGATGGCGTGCATTTCGCGATGGAGTTCCTGCCGCAGCAGAATCGCGTGGTCGCCGGCGATGCCGTCAAGGGCCAGATCAAGGCGACGGGCAAGCACGTCGTCGTCATCGGCGGCGGCGACACGGGATCCGACTGCGTGGGCACGTCGAATCGACACGGCGCGGCATCGGTCACGCAGTTCGAGCTGCTGCCGCAGCCGCCCGAAGAGGAAAACAAGCCGCTCGTGTGGCCGAACTGGCCGATCAAGCTGCGCACGTCGTCCTCGCACGAGGAAGGCTGCGACCGCGACTGGTCGGTGACGACCAAGCGCTTCGAGGGCAAGGACGGCAAGGTCGGGAAGCTGGTCGCCGCGCGGGTCGAATGGCAGCGCGAGGGCAACGGCCCGCCGAAGATGGTCGAGATTCCCGGCAGCGAATTCGAATTGAAGGCGGACCTCGTGCTGTTCGCGATGGGCTTCGTCGGGCCGGTGCAGGCCGGTCTGCTGGAGCAGTTCGGCGTCGAGCGCGACGCGCGCTCCAACGTCAAGGCGGACACCGACAGCTACCAGACGTCGGTGCCGAAGGTCTTCGCCGCCGGCGACATGCGGCGCGGCCAGTCGCTCGTCGTATGGGCGATCCGCGAGGGGCGGCAGGCGGCGCGCGCCGTCGACGAGTTCCTGATGGGGACCTCGACGCTGCCGCGCTGAAGGGAGCGACTGCCGCGCTGAGCAATGACCGCGTTGAGCCTGGCGCCGAGCGCGACGGCGTCATTCCCGCATCGCGGCCCCGCGACGACGACCTTCCCGAACTCACGGATGCTCGAAAACGACACCTTTCTGCGCGCATTGCGCCGCGAACCCACGCCGCATACGCCGGTATGGCTGATGCGCCAGGCCGGGCGCTATCTGCCCGAGTACAACGTCACGCGCAAGAAGGCCGGCAGCTTCATGGGGCTCGCGACGAATCCCGACCTCGCGACCGAAGTCACGCTGCAGCCGCTCGCCCGCTATCCGCTCGACGCGGCGATCCTGTTCTCGGACATCCTGACCGTTCCGGACGCGATGGGACTGGGGCTGTCGTTCGCGGAGGGCGAGGGCCCGCGGTTTGCGCGCACGGTGCGCAGCGACGCGGAGGTCGACGCGCTGGCGGTGCCGGACATGGCGAAGCTCGGCTACGTGTTCGCCGCGGTCGCGCAGATCAAGCGCGAGCTGCGCGACCGCGTGCCGCTGATCGGCTTTTCGGGAAGCCCGTTCACGCTCGCCTGCTACATGATCGAAGGCGGCGGCAGCGCCGACTTCGCGACGGTGCGCAAGATGGCGCATGCGCGTCCGGACCTGCTCGCCCGCATCACGGCGGTCAACGCCCGCGCGGTCACCGCCTACCTGAACGAACAGATCGCGCACGGCGCCGACGCGGTGATGATCTTCGACACGTGGGGCGGACTCTTGTCGGCCGCCGCGTATCGGCAATTCTCGCTCCGACCGATGCGCGAGATCATCGCGCAGCTCGCGCCCGGAAAGGATGGACGGCCGATTCCGAGCATCGTATTCACCAAGGGCGGCGGCATGTGGCTCGAGGAGATCGCGGCGTGCGGCGCAATGGGCGTCGGCCTCGACTGGACGGTGGACATCGCCGCGGCGCGCGCCGCCGTGGGTTCACGGGTGGCGCTGCAGGGCAACCTCGATCCGCTCGCGCTGCTGACCGATCCCGTCACCGTCGCACGCGCCGCCTCGGAAATCGTCCACGCGGCAGGCCCGGCGCCCGGCCATATCTTCAATCTCGGGCATGGGATCGTGCCCGGTACGCCTCCCGAGAACGTCGCCGCCCTCGTCGAAGCCGTTCACGCCGCCTCCCGCGCAACACGCGCCGTGGCTTGAAGTTGCGGCGCACCGTGCAGGGAGAAACCCTGCGAAGCCGCGCCAGTGCTCGCTTTGCGGGGCCTTGACAAGTCGTCGAAATGCCGTTCCCGCAAGTCCAGTTATGCACATGGCGGGTGCACTTCGGCCGCCCTGCGATGACGCGCGGCATCGGCAGGATCGTTGGTCTGCAACACACTGAATATAAAGATGTTTTTCTGGCGACGCCCGGGGGGCGCCCAGGAAGCGGACGTGCCTGCGTCATAATCGTCTCGCGAAGGTAGCCACTTACGCACAAAGTTATGCACAGGGCCGGGTGGCACATTTGCGCGCCCCTTATGAATGAAGGACTTGGGTGAGATTGCTGCGGTTAGCCGTGAGGACTTGGAACACTACAACTCGCGTCGTTTTGGCGTTGCGCGTGTCGCGCGCGCAACGCAGGCACGGCTGACGATGCCGATCGCGCGCGTGGCGCTGCCGGTCGCCGCCTTCACCGAATTCGACTACTGGGTCCCCGAGGGACTCGCCGTTGCGCGCGGCGCTCTCGTGCGCGTGAAACTCGGCACGCGACGGCTGGTCGGCGTGGTGACCGCCATCGCCGGCGACTCCGACATCGCCCGCGACAAGCTGCAACCGATCGCCGACATCGTCGCGGGACCATCGCTGGGGGACGACGTCGTCGATCTCGCGGCGTTCGTCGCCGCGTACTACCAGGAACCCACGGGCCTCGCGCTCGCGCTGGCGGTTCCACCGCTGGCCGACGATCACACCGCGCGCCGCGCCGCGCCATCCGCGTTGCGGCTGACCGACGCCGGCATGACGAATCTGCCGGAGCGTCTCGCACGGGCCCCCGCGGCGCGTGCGCTGTTCGATCGGTTTCGAGCCGGCGAAGGCGTGCTCGCCGCGGCCGCGATTGCCGCACTGCCGGCGCACTCGAAGCGAACGCTGCGCGCGTGGCGCGACAACGGCTTCGTCGAAGCCGCCGGGGTTGCCTCGACGCGGAGTGGCGAACCCGCGTTCGAACTGAACGCCGCGCAGACCGCGGCGGCCGCGGAAATCGTGGCGGCGGCCGGATCGTTCGCCGCATTCCTGCTGTACGGCGTGACGGGCAGCGGCAAGACGGACGTGTATTTCGCGGCGATCGACGCGATGCTCGCCAACGGACGCCAGGTGCTGATGCTGGTCCCCGAGATCAACCTGACGCCGCAACTCGTCAACCGCGTGCGCGCGGCGCGGCCGGGCATCCGCATCGCGACGCTGCACAGCGGGCTGGCCGCCGGCGAGCGCCGCGCGGAGTGGCTTGCCGCGGCATCCGGCACCGCGCAACTTGTGCTGGGCACGCGGCTTGCCGTGTTCGCGCCGCTGCCGGCGCTCTCGCTCATCGTCGTCGACGAGGAGCACGACACGTCGTACAAGCAGCAGGACAATGTCCGGTACCACGCGCGCGACGCGGCGATCTGGCGCGCGCACCGCCTCGCCATCCCCGTCGTCCTGGGCAGCGCGACGCCGTCGCTCGAGAGTTGGCTGCACGCGCGCGAGGGTCGCTATCGTCGGCTCGACCTGCCGCAGCGCGCCGATCCGCGTGCCGCGATGCCGCGCGTGAGCTTCGCCGGCAATCGCGCCGCGCGGGCGTTCGACGGCATCGGCGAAGCGCTGCGCTCCGCCATCGCCGCGCGGCTCGAACGCGGCGAACAATCGCTGGTGTTCGTCAACCGCCGCGGCTACGCGCCGTCGCTCGTCTGCGCCGCGTGCAAGTGGGAGGCGCAGTGCCCGCGCTGCAGCGCGCGGCTGACGACGCACCGCGAGCCGCCGTCGCTGCGTTGTCATCATTGCGGCCATGGCGAACGCGTGCCCGCCGCATGCCCGTCCTGCGGCAATGTCGACCTGCTGCCGCTGGGATACGGCACGCAACGGCTCGAGCGCTGCCTGGCCGACGCGTTCCCGCACGCGCGGATCGCGCGCGTCGACCGCGACAGCACGCGCGCCAAGCACGCCTTCGCCGCCGTCCGCGACCGCGTGACGGCCAACGAACTCGACATCCTGGTCGGCACGCAGATGCTGGCCAAGGGCCACGATTTCCCGCGGCTGACACTGGTGGGCGTGCTCGGCGCCGACAACGCGCTCTACAGCGCGGACTTTCGCGCGACCGAACGCCTGGCGGCGCTGCTGATGCAGGTCGCCGGACGCGCGGGTCGCGCCGGATTGCCCGGGGACGTCATCGTGCAGACGGACTTTCCCGATCATCCGGTGTTCGCCGCACTCGCCGCGCACGACTATCCGCGGTTCGCGGACGTGCTGCTGGCCGAGCGGCGCGACGCGCAGCTGCCGCCGTTCGCGCATGTCGCGCTGCTCGCGGTGGAGGCGCACCACCGCGCCGATGTCGACTGGTGCCTGGCGGCGGCGCACGCCGCCGCGACGGCGCTCGTCGCGGATGCGCACGGGGAGGTGACGGTGTTCTCGCCCGTGCCGGCGCTCCTGGCGCGGCGGGCGGGCTTCGAGCGTGGCCAGATCATCGTCCAGTGCGACCGCCGCGCGCCGCTGCAGCGATTCCTTCCGGCGTGGCGCGCGGCGCTGGCGGCGCTGCCGGGGCGACGCGCGCGCTGGGCGCTCGACGTGGACCCCGCGGGATTCGGCTGACGCAGGAATTTGAGCTGAGCCCGACCCGCTATAATCTCCGGTTGTTCCGCGTTGCGCTCCGCCAAAAAGTGACCGATCCCAAGACCGAACTCGAACGCGCAATCGCGCAGGCGGTGGCTGCCGTCGTGCCGGACGCCGCAGACACGCCGGTCGTGCTCGAGCGCCCGAAGCAGGTCGCGCACGGCGACTACGCATCGAACGTGGCGCTGGCGCTCGCCAAGCGGGCGCAACGCAACCCGCGCCAGCTGGCCGAGGCACTGGTCGCCGCGTTGCCGCCATCGGACATCGTCGCGCGCGTCGACATCGCCGGCGCCGGCTTCATCAACATCACGCTCGCGCCGGCCGCGCGGCAGTCGATCGTCGCCCGCGTGCTCGCGGAACGCGAGGCCTTCGGGAAGTCGAACGCCCATGCCGGCGAGCGCGTGATGATCGAATTCGTCTCCGCGAATCCCACCGGGCCGCTGCACGTCGGACATGGCCGGCAGGCGGCGCTGGGCGACGCGATCGGCAGCCTGCTCGCGACGCAGGGCTACGCCGTCACGCGCGAGTACTACTACAACGACGGCGGCCAGCAGATCCAGAATCTCGCGGTATCGGTGCGCGCGCGCGCGAAGGAATTGCTGGGCGAGCACGGGGCGTTCCCCGAGGACGGCTACCACGGCGAGTACATCCGCGAACTGGCGCAGCGCTATCTCGCCCTGGTGGGTCACGACCTGTCCGACATCGAAGCGATCCGCCATTTCGCGGTTGCCGAGCTGCGTCTCGAGCAGGACCGGGACCTCATGGCATTCGGCGTCAAGTTCGACCACTACTACCTCGAAAGCTCGCTCTATACCGATGGCCGCGTCGACGCGACGGTCGCGCGCCTCGTCGCCTCGGGCAAGACGTACGAGCACGAGGGCGCGCTATGGCTGCGCACGACCGACTACGGCGACGACAAGGACCGCGTGATGCGCAAGTCCGACGGCGCGTACACGTACTTCGTACCCGACGTCGCGTATCACGTCACCAAGTGGGAACGCGGATTTCCCAAGGTGATCAACGTGCAGGGCTCGGATCATCACAGCACGGTCACCCGTGTCCGCGCCGGCCTGCAGGCGATGGAAATGGGCATTCCGCGCGGATACCCGGACTACGTGCTGCACAAGATGGTCACGGTGATGCGCGGCGGCGAGGAAGTGAAGATCAGCAAGCGCGCCGGCAGCTACGTGACGATCCGCGAGCTGGTCGACGAGGCCGGTCGCGACGCCGTCCGCTACTTCCTGGTGTCGCGCAAGGCCGACAGCGAGTTCGTCTTCGACGTGGACCTCGCGCGCTCGCAGTCCGACGAGAATCCCGTCTACTACGTCCAGTACGCGCACGCGCGCATGTGCTCGGTGCTGCGGCAGGCGGACATCGTGCCCGCCTTGGCGGTGGAACAGTTCGCAACCGCCGATCTCTCGCCGCTGACGAGCCCGTACGAGGAAGCGCTGCTGCGCCGGCTCGCCGAGTTCCCCGCGGAACTCGCCGCGGCCGCCCGCGACGCCGCGCCGCACCAGATCACGTTCTATCTCAAGGATTTGGCCCAGGAATTCCACAGTTACTATAATGCTGAGCGGTTTCTGGTCGAAGACGACGTCGTGCGGCGCGCGCGACTGGCGCTGGCGGTCGCCGTCGGGCAGGTGATCAGGAACGGCCTCGCCGTGCTGTCCATTTCCGCGCCGGAGCAGATGTAGCGTCGGCGATGGACGGTGCGGGGGCGCGCACTCCCCGTGTGGCGCGCGTACCGTAGCCGCGAACGTAATGTCGAATGCTTTGCCTAAGTGATGCCCATGTCTCGTGCCTCCCCACCCCGCCCCGCAGCCGAAGCCGTGCGTCCCCGTGTCCGGCGGCGCAGCGCGGCGGGCGGCACGCTCGTCGGTGTCTTCATCGGGCTGGTGCTGGGACTGGGTCTCGCCGCGGGTGTCGCGTACTACCTGATGAAGGCCAACGGCCCGTTCCCCGCGCAGGGCGGTCCCCGGGACACCCGCGAGGCGGTCCGCGAGCCCGGGAAACTGGCCAAGGTCGAGCCTGCGCCCGACAAGCCGCGCTTCGATTTCTACAAGATCCTGCCCGGCGTCGAGGACGCGAAAGTCCAGGCCGACGCGAAGAAATCGGCGGACCGCGCCGTCGTGGATCAGGCCAAGGACAAGGCCGGGGAGAAGTCCCCCGACAAGGCGGCCGCGAAGTCGCCCGACAAGGTGGCGTCGGTCGAACCCACGCCGGCGGTGAAGCTCCCCGAGCGGTTCTGGCTGCAGGCCGGGTCCTTCGCCACGGAAGCGGATGCCGAAAACCTGAAGGCCCGGCTCGCGTTCGCCGGCTGGCAGGCCAGCGTCCAGCAGGGCACGGTTCCGGACAAGGGCACGCGCTACAGGGTGCGCTTGGGGCCCTTCGACAACACCGACGAGCTCAATCGCATCCGCAACGATCTCTCCAGGAACGGCTTCGACGTGGCCGTGATCAAGTTCTGACCAATTGGAGCCCGGATTGCGCCGGCCGCGGAACTTGCGGTCGGCCGGACCGGACCAAGCGGCGTTAAGTACCGACCCCATCCCGCATCGACCTTGCAGCATTCATCCATCGAGCATCGACTCGCCGCGCGAATGGTTCGCGTGGAAACGTCAGGAGCAGGCATGAGCAACCGTCCCCTTTTCAACATCCTTGGCCGCGCCGGCCGCGCATTCGCCGCGATCGCCGCGGTGGCGGCGTTCGTCGGGTCCGCGGGCGCGCAGAACATGGTCGAGGGCCAGAACTACGTGCGTCTCAAGAATCCGCAGCCCGTCGAGACGGGCAAGAACATCGAGGTCATCGAGTTCTTTTCGTATGGCTGCCCGCACTGCGGCGAGCTCGAGCCCGTGCTGCAGACATGGCTCAAGGCCAAGCCGGCCGACGTGACGTTCCGCCGCATCCCCGTGGTGTTCCAGCCGAAGTGGGAACCGCTGGCCAGGGCGTACTACACGCTGGAGGCGATGGGCGAGGAGACGAGGCTCGCGCCCGAAATCTTCACGGCGCTGCACGGCAAGGGTATTCCGCTGTCGAACGAAAAGGAGTTCCTCGACTGGGTGGCGAGCAAGGGGCTCGATCGCGCGAAAGTCGCGGACCTGTTCAACTCGTTCGCGATCGTCGGCAAGGTCAATCGCGCGAAGCAGATGGCGCAGGCGTACGCGATCCAGTCGGTCCCGACGATCATCATCGACGGCAAGTACACGACCGGTCCGGAGCGCCTGCAGGGCGGCCATTCCGGCGTCCCGATCGCGATCAATGCGCTGGTGACCAAGGCGCGCGCCGAACGCCCGAAGTCGTAGCAGGCGCCGGCGGTGCGCGTCTTCCTCACCGGTGCGTCGTCGGGCATCGGTGAGGCGCTCGCGCGGCACTATGCGGCGGCGGGCGCGACGCTCGGATTGTTCGCGCGGCGGGAGCCCGAGCTCGCGCGTCTCGCCGCCGCGCTGGCGCCGGCGACCGTGGCCACCTATGCCGGTGACGTCCGCGATGCGGACGCGCTGGCCCGTGCCGCCGCCGATTTCATCGCGCGGTACGGACTCCCCGACGTCGTCATCGCCAACGCCGGCGTGTCGAAGGGCGTCTTGACCGACGAGCCGGACGATCTCCCGGTGTTCCGCGAAGTGCTCGAAATCAACATGCTCGGGATCGTCCACACGTTCGTGCCGTTCATGGCGGCGTTTCGCCGCGCGCGTGCCGGCACGCTCGTCGGCGTCGCCAGCGTGGCGGGATTTCGCGGCCTGCCGGGCTCCGGCGCGTATTCGGGGTCGAAGGCCGCGGCCATCGCCTATCTCGAGAGCCTGCGAGTCGAGCTCGTGGGGTCCGGTGTCAACGTGGTGACGATCTGTCCGGGCTTCGTCGCCACGCCGCTGACGTCGCGCAACCCCTATCCGATGCCGTTCCTGCTGGCGCCGGACAAGGCGGCGCGGCTCATGGCGCGCGCCATCGAGCGGCGGCGGCGGTTCTACGTGCTCCCCTGGCAGATGGCGCTGGTCGGTCGCGTGCTGCGCTGCGTGCCGCGCTGGCTTTACGACCGCGTGCTCGCCGGCCGCAAGCGCAAGCCCCGGCAAGGCGGATAGCCTCTCCGATGGACCCGCCGGCCAACGTCGACTGGTCCGGCGTCGCCCATGCGCCCGCCGGGGCGCGGCCGCGCGTCGCGTGCCTCGTGCCCAGCCTCACCGAGCTGCTGTTCGCGCTGGGACTGGGCGAGCACGTCGTCGCGCGCACGGGATTCTGCGTGCATCCGCGCGCGGCGCGACAAGTGCCGAAGGTCGGCGGCACCAAGGACCCGGACCTCGATCGGCTGCGCGCGCTCGCGCCGTCGCATCTCATCGTCAACGTCGACGAGAACACCCGCGAAGTCGTCACCGCGGCGCGCGAGTTTGTCCCGCATGTGATCGTGACGCACCCGGTTCATCCGGCCGACAATGCGCGCCTCTACCGGCTGTTCGGCGCGCTTTTCGGACGCGTGCGCGAGGCGGAGTCGCTCGCGCACGCGTTGAGCGGCGCGATGGATTGCGCGCGCTCCGCGGCGCTTGCGCTGCCGCGCGAAGACGTGCTCTACCTCATCTGGCGCAATCCGTGGATGACCGTGTCGCGCGCGACGTATGTCAGCGCGACACTCGCATTGGCGGGATGGGACACGGTGCCGGCGCACGCGCCGTCGCGCTATCCGGTCGTGGCCGATGACGATGCGGCATGGCGGGATGCGCGGCGCATCCTGCTGTCGACCGAGCCTTTCGCGTTTCGCGAGCGCGATGCGGTGGCGCTTGCCGCGCAACGGCAACGGCCCGTGCATCTCGTCGATGGTGAGTGGACGTCGTGGTACGGCGTGCGGGCGATCGCGGGGATCCGATCGCTGGCGGCGATGCGGACAGAGATCGTGCGCTGACGCCCCGCCGGCGGCCAATCGTCACAAGAACAAAGGGCCGCCCGCCGGCGGCCAATCGTCACAAGAACAAAGGGCCGCCCGCCGGCGGCCCTTTGGCATTGCGAACTGCAGCGACTACATCGGGACGCGGATGCCGAGCGTCAGCGCCCAGTAATCGCCGTCGCCCTTGCCGGCGGAGACGTTGCCGGCGAGGAAGCCCGTGACCTTGCCGAAGTCCCGGCTGACGCCCAGGTCGAACAGCCAGAAGTTGTCGTCCTGCTGGAAGCCCGGCACGACGTAGACGCCGTTGAGCGTATTGGCGCGGGCTTCGACCTGCCGCTGGTCGCCCTGGAAGTTGTATTCCCACGTCGCCCGCGCGAACGGACGGAAGCCGCTGACGTTGCCGGCAATCTGCCAGCCCAGGCTCGACCAGAACGAGTCGTTCTTCTGCTGGCTGTAGGTCAGCGACGTGCTGTCGCTGCCGTTTTCGCTGAACTGGCG
The DNA here is from genome assembly GCA_963823475.1 of uncultured beta proteobacterium. Lineage (GTDB taxonomy): Bacteria > Pseudomonadota > Gammaproteobacteria > Burkholderiales > Casimicrobiaceae > VBCG01. The sequence goes on along the minus strand of CAWGLS010000008.1, from coordinate 105,175 downwards.
CACGACGACCTTCTCCCACGTCAGCTTGGCGAACGGGCCATGGTCCCAGCCGTCGTACGTGAACCAGTAGCCGCCGAGCAGCCGCGCGATGTTGTGGTAACCCTTGGTCGTTCCGCTTTCGGTCCGTGTGGCGGCGCCGAGCTGGATCGTGCGATTCGTGCTGAAGTCGAGCGAACCCACGCTGATGGTCGCGCCCAGGTACCACGGGCCCTCGCCGAAACCGCCGTAGGCGGTCAGCATCGGTTCGCGGAGCTTGAAGTCGCCGGTGTTGTTGCCGAAGTCGCCTTTGTATTCGGTGTACGCGAACTGGACGCCCCCGAGCATCTTGTCCGAGAGCCGCATGTCGCCGCCGACGGCGATGGTGTTCAGGTCGCCGTTGCCGGACAGGCTGGCGCCGAAGATGTCGGCGTTCGCATAATCGTACGCGGCCCATGTCTGCAGCTTGCCGGGCGACCCCGGCGCGTTGATCGCCGACATCATCCTGCCGTCGAGCGTGCGCCAGTTCGCGCGCTCGACGTCGTTCGGTGCTTCGCCGAGCGCCGCCATCTGCTGCGGTCCGGTGATCATCGACACCATCGCCTGCGCCATGAGGAGATTCGTGCCGGTGGTGCCGTGCTTGCCGTCGGCGAACACGTAGTTGAGGTTGGCGTTCGGCGCGACCAGCGTCGATGGCGTGCAATTGAGCGCGCTCGACGTCGTGCATGCCACGCCGGTGGCGTTGACGAAACCATAGAGCGAAGGATTCGCGGCAATCTCGTTCAGCAACGCAAAGGTGTTGAACTGGATCACCTGCAGGTTGCCTTGGCCGATCGCCGCGTTGAGCGTCGAATTGAAGAGTGACGAAAGCTGCGTGAACCCCGCCTGGGCCGCGGGTCCCGCCGCCGCCGCCGCCGGAGTCTTGCCGAGGTCCGGCAGGGTTTGCAGGATGATGTACTGCGCGCCGCCCGCCCTGAGCTTGCCTGCCTGGGTGGCGAGGTCGAGCGCGGCCTGGGTGACGTTCGCCTGCATCTGCGCCTGCGTGATCTGGCCGGTGGCGAACAGCGTGAACTGGTTGAAGAGATCGTTCCCGCCGCCGTTGATCTGGTACAACGCGTGCGGATCGAGCGGCCCCTTGCTCAGCAGCAGGTTGACCTGGGCCGCGACCGACAGGTCGGGCGTGCCGGGAGGCAGGCCACCTTGCGGCGCGTTGATCAGCGCGCCGCCTTGCGCGTAGTCATTGCCGCCGGCAAATGACGGCGTCGACGTGATGCCCCAGTTCTGGCTGATGTACATCGGGGCGACGAGTCCCGGATTGGTCGTGAAACGCGCGCCGTACTGGCCGGCATCGTTCAAACTGTCACCGAATGTGTAAGCGTTTGTAAACTGCGCGGACGCAGTTCCGGCGGAAAGGGCGAGCGCGAGCGCGCCTGCCACGAGCGTCGGACGGAATCTCCGCATGTTGTTTCTCCTCGTTGTTGTGATCTGCGATGCCTGCACGGGCCCATTGATGCGGCGCGGTTGCGACCGAAGATTCTAATGCAGAACGGCCGGGAACGCCCGTGGGGGTGCGTCAACGAACACGACGCCGGCCACGTTGTCTATGCGATTGTCAGGAAACGACACCATGAACGGAGCGAAAATGACCATGCTGCGCCGCGCAACCCTCCCGGCACGCACCCGACCCCGCGGCCTTTCTTGCGCGCTGGGCCGTGTTGACGCTCTGTGCCATGGCGGCGGTGGCCATCAATGCCACCGCGGCCCATGCCCAGGATGACCTCCCCGGCCGGGTGGGACGGGTGGCCGACGTCGCGGGGGAACTGTTCCTCGCCCCGCAGGACCAGCCCGAGCAGTGGGCGCCGATCGGCCTCAACTATCCGGTGACGAGCGGCGACAACCTGTGGGTCGGCAACCAGGGCCGCGCGGAAGTCGACTTCGGCGGCGGCCAGTTCCGCATGGCGGGCAACTCCAGCGTCCACGTGTCGCGGCTGGACGATCGCCAGTTCGCGTTGTTCGTCGCCCAGGGCAGTGTCCAGGTGCGCGTGCGGGTGCTCGACCCGGGCGAGACGGCGCGCATCGACACGCCCAATGCGCAGGTGGTGCTGCTGCGCCCGGGTTCGTATCGGATCGACGTCAGCGAGGACCGCACCCAGTCGCAGGTCGTCGTGCGCGAAGGCGAGGCCAACGTGCTGACGCTCGCGTCCGTGCAGCAGGTGCTGCCGGGGCAGACGGCGAACGTCGACGGCGCGGACCCGCAATTCGCCTCCGTGCGCAATGGATACCGGAACGATGACTTCGATCTGTGGGCGGGGAGCCGTGACCGCCGCTACGAGCGCGGACGGTCGGCGAACTACGTTTCGCCGCAGATGGTCGGCGCCGCCGAACTGGACGAATACGGCACGTGGACGCAGGTGCCGGAATACGGCGCCGTCTGGTATCCATCCGCGGTCGCGCCCGACTGGGCGCCCTACCGCAACGGCTATTGGGCCGAAGTGGGCGCCTGGGGCCCGACGTGGGTCGACGCGGCGCCGTGGGGCTATGCGCCGTTCCATTACGGACGCTGGGCGCACATCGGCGGTCGCTGGGGCTGGTGTCCGGGCGCCTACGTGGCGCGGCCGTTGTGGGCGCCGGCGCTGGTCGGCTGGGCAGGCGGCCCGGGCTGGGGTCTGTCCGTATCGCTCGGCGCCCCGGTCTACGGCTGGGTTCCGCTTGGCTGGGGCGAGCCGTTCCGGCCGTGGTGGAATCGCTGCTCGCACGGGTGCTGGGACCGCTACAACCGCCCGTACAACGTGAACACCGCCATCGTGCGGCCGAACAGCCCGCCGCCGTCGCGTTACGTCAACTGGAATGCGCCGGGCGGAATCTCCGCCGTGCGCGGAGCGTCGCTGACCGATCGCCGTCCGGTCCAGGGCAACCTGGTGGATGTGCCGCGCGGCGTCGCCAGCAGCGCGCCGGTGCTGGCCGGCGCGCCGATGGTCCGCTCGGAGCCTGGCCGCATTCCGACCCGCCGCGCCGGCGACGGAACTCCGCCGCCCGCGTCGACGTTCTATCCGACCACGGCCCGGCCCTCGACGGCGCCCGGTGGCGTCGGGGCGTTGCCGCGGTCGACGCCGTCGGCGGCAACCCCCGGCGCGCCGCTGACGCGATCGGCCACGCCGTCGCCGTCCTCGGTCAGCCCTTCGGCACCGGGCATGCCGCTGCCGCGATCGGGCACCGCGCCGCCGACGTCGACGGCGCCGCTCGTCCGCCAAGCGCCATCGGCGGTCGCGCCGAGTTCCGGTGCCTATGGTGGGGGCACGACCGGCGCTCCGATGACGCGGCCGTTGGCACAGCAGGGCACCACGTCGCCGCCGCCGGCCGTCCCCGGCGCGGCGCCCACGATGCGCAGCGACAGCCGGGCCGCTCCGCGACCGGGCATGGCGGCGCCGACGCCGGCACCGCCGCAGCAGGCGTACGTGCCGCCGCCGTCGTCCGGCACGCAGCGCTCGTCGTCGCGATCGCAGCCGTCGCCCGTGCCGATGTCCGTCGCGCCCACGCCGATGCCCTCCGCGCCGGTCGTGCGTTCCGCGCCCGCGCCGCAACCGGCGGCGCCGCTGGTGCGGTCGATGCCCGCCCCGCAGCCGGCGGCACCGATGGTGCGGTCGATGCCGGCGCCCGCGGCACCGGTGGTCGTGGCGCCGCCGCCGCAGCAAAGCGCACCGGTGCCGCCGCCGCCGCCGACTCGGGACAGCGGCGGCACCATGCGCCGGGACGACCGCGGCAGCAACCCGGACAGCATGGGACGCGGCATGGCGCGCTGAAACGGCCGGTCGCCAACAACGGAAAAGCCGGGGCCTGCCCCGGCTGTTTCGCTGGTGGGAGAGGCCTTAAGCGTCAGTTGGCTATCAGCGCGAGCCGCTTGCCGCCGTCGATCAGCTTCACACGCTCGCCTTCGTTGACCGCCGGCTTGTTCGAGTAGGTGAGATTGCGGGTGCTGCCGTTGTCCATCCGGATCGCCACCGACCAGTACTGTTTCGTGTTGCGGTTCTTCTCGACCTGGTTGCCGGCATAGGCGCCGACGCCGGCGCCGGCGATCGTCGCCGCCGTGTTGCCGCGGCCGCTGCCGATCTGGTGGCCGATCACGCCGCCCAATACGCCGCCGGCGACCATGCCGACGCCCGACGACTGGCCCTTCTGCTCGACGAGGCGCATCGACTGGACGACACCGCAATCGTTGCACGGTGGCTGCGCGGCGGCGCCGGCCGCGAAGATGCCGGCCGCGACCAGCGCGAGCAACGGCTTGAAGATGAGTGTCATCGGAGGATTCCTCGCAGTGCGAACGACAGGCTGATTCTACTCCGCGGTGCCGCATTCATGGCGACTTGCCGTCGGCGCGAATGCGCGCGTACGTGCCCGGGGCCGCCTCGAGTACCTTCAGCTTTCCCTTGCCCGGAATGCGCGCGGGGACCTCGCGCCCGAGGTAGGGCGTCACCCACTCGCGCCAGTGGGTCCACCACGATCCTTCGTTCTGCCGGGCGGCGGCGAGCCACGATTCCGGGTCGTCCGGCAGCTTGTCGTTCGTCCAGTAGCCGTACTTGTTCGCGGCGGGCGGGTTCACCATCCCCGCGATGTGTCCCGAACCGGACAACACGAAGCGCGCCTTGCCGCCCAAGACCCGCGTGCCGGCATACGTGGCTTTCCACGGTGCGATGTGGTCTTCGATCGCCGACACGAAATACGTCGGCGTGACGACTTTCGACAGGTCGATCTTGGTGCCGGCGAGCGTCAGCGCGTCGGGCACCCGCAGCAGGTTGTGCATGTACATGTTGCGCAGGTAGTAGCTGTGCATCGCCGCGGGCATCCGCGTCGAATCGCTATTCCAGTGCAGCAGGTCGAACGGGAACGGATCGCGGCCGAGCAGGTAGTTGTTGATGACGAACGACCAGATGAGGTCGTTGGCGCGCAGCATGTTGAACGTCGTCGCCATCTCGCTGCCTTCGAGAAAGCCGCGCTCGTTCATCTTTCGTTCGAGGGAGGCGACCTGCGCCTCGTCGATGAACACCTCGAGCTCGCCCGCGGCCGTGAAGTCGATCAGCGACGCCATGAACGTCGCGCTGGCGATGCGCTTCGTGTCCTTTTTGGCGGCGAGGTGGCCCATCGTGGCGGCGAGCAGCGTGCCGCCCAGGCAGTAGCCGATGACGTTCAGGTCCGGCTCGCCGGTGGCCATCTCGATCGCATCGAGCGCCGTCAGCGTGCCCTCGGTCATGTAGTCCTCGAAGTTCTTGTGCGCGAGCTTCGCGTCCGGATTCACCCACGAGATGACGAACACCGTCATGCCTTCGCCGACCGCCCAGCGCAGGAACGAGTTCGTTTCGCGCAGGTCGAGGATGTAGTACTTGTTGATCCACGGCGGGATCACGAGCAGCGGGCGCTTCCAGGTTTTTTTCGTCGACGGCTCGTACTGGATCAGCTGCATCAGCTCGTTCTGGAACACAACCTTGCCCGGCGTCGTCGCGATGTTGACGCCCAGCTCGAACGCCTTGGCATCCGTCATCGAGATCCGGAGCTTCCCGCCGCCGCGCTCGATGTCGTCCAGCAGGTTGTTCAGGCCCTTGACGAGATTCTGTCCGCCCGACGCCACCGTCTCGCGGAACACTTCGGGATTGGTGAGCGCGAAATTCGACGGTGCCAGCGCGTCGATGTACTGGCGCGTGAAGAAGTCGACCTTCTTCTTCGTCTGCTCGTCCAGCCCTTCGACGCTCGCCACCTGGTCGTGCATCCAGCGCGCGGTGATGAGGTAGCTCTGCTTGATGTAGTCGAACAGAAAATGCTCGTGCCAGTCCTCGTGCTTGAACCGCTTGTCGCCCTTGGCCGGCACGGCGACGGGATTGACCTGGCCACCCATGAGGCGCGCCATCGAGCCCTGCCACAGGCTCATGTATTCCCACCACAGGTTCATCTGCGACTCGGCGAGCCGCGCCGGGTTGGCGAGCATCTGCGCGGCGAGCTCCATGAACGCCTTGCCGAGCCCCAGCTCGTCGTTGGGCATCGACGAGCTGGCCTTCGCGTTGCGCGCGGCGAAGTCGCCGATGACCTTGGCGCTTTTCTCGGCGGCGGATGCCAGCGACTCGGCCAGTTGGACCGGGTCGAGCTTGCCGGTTGCTTCGGTGGCGGGAGTGGACATCGCGGACCTCGTCTTATGGTGATGGTGCGAAAGTCAGGCAGCGAAGTGCAGCGTGCCGTCGGCGGCCGGGGTCCGGCGCAGGCGGCCGTGCCGCCAGAGATGGTTCAGGTGCGCGATGGTTTCACCCATCGCGAAAAAGCGCTGCTGCAGGTCGAGTTCGCGGCGGAACAGCACGGGGACCATCTGCGCCGCCGTCACCGGGTCATCGGCGGCGGCGATCGCCTCCTGGAGTTCGGCGAGCCGCGCGTCGTGATGCGCGCGCAGCTGCGCGATCCGCAACGGGATGCCGCGAAACGGCAGGCCATGCGACGGCAGCACCAGCGACGACGGCGGCAGGTGCTCGTACGCCGTCAGCGACGCCAGGAAGCGGTCCAGCGGATCGCCGTCGGGATCGGACGGCCAGACGCTGACGTTGGTGCTGATCCGCGGCAGCAGCATGTCGCCGGAGATGAGGACGTCGTGGGCGGCCGCGAACAGCGAGGCATGTTCCGCCGAATGGCCGTGGCCGACGATGATCCGCCAGGACTGGCCGCCGGCCGTGATGTCGTCGCCGGGCAGCAGGCGCTCGAAGCAGGCGGGCGCTTCCGGGACCCCGCGCCGGTACTGATTGCCGTACGCCCGCAATTGCGCGACGTCGGTCGCCGCCATGCCATGGCGGAGGAACAGTGCGCGGGTGTCGGCGGGGCCGTGCGCCGCGCGTTCGTCGATGATCGCGTGCGCGGCCATGAACTCGCCATGCGTCATCGTCACCGGACAACCGTACCGTCGCGACAGCCAGGCCGGCGTTGCCGAGGTGATCGGGATGGCAGTGCGTGGCGACGATGCGGACGATCGGCTTGCCGCCCAGCGTGCTGGTGACATGGTGCTCCCACAGCGCGCGCGTTGTCGCCGTTGCCGTAGCCGGTGTCGACCAGCGTCCAGCCGTCGGTCTCCTCGAGCAGCCATAGGTTGATGTGGTCGAGCGCGAACGGCAGCGGCATCCGCAGCCACTGGATGCCGGGCGCGACCTCGATCACCTGCCCGGGTGGCGGCGGCGCGGCGAGCGGATAGTCGAGAACGGCAGGGGTGGGGGGCGGACATGGCGAGGGGCAGAAGGCAACGGTGAAGGGGCCAAACCGGTATGGTATCGTGGACCGGACACCGCATTTCGCGGCCGTGACACATTCCGGTGCTGCAATCGAATGCCTGCCGTCCGCTCCAAGACCGCCGCGCCCGCCGACCGCGATCCGACCTACACGATCTCGGAACTCGCGCACGAGTTCGCGCTGACGACGCGCGCGATCCGCTTCTACGAGGACGAAGGGATGCTGGCGCCGGAACGCGCGCGGGCGCGCCCGCGTCTACCGGGAGCGCGAGCGAGTCCGGCTGAAGCTGATACTGCGCGGCAAGCGCCTGGGCTTCTCGCTGTCCGAGATCCGCGAACTGCTCGACCTGTACGAAGTGGGGCGCAACGAACGCGCGCAACTCGCGATGTTCATCGATATGCTGGGCGAGCGGCGGGCGCGCCTGCTGCAGCAAAAGGAGGACATCGATGCCGTGCTGGCCGAGATCGACGGCGTGGCGCGCGAATGCCGGCGCCGCCTGAAGGACGAGGCGCGGCGCGGTGTGGCCGTGGCCACGGACGGGATCGCGGCCCCCGCCAAGCCCGGCCGGCGGCGGGATAGATTGACGTTTACGTAAACGTAATTGAGAATCCGGGATCGGCCCGGGCGGGCGCGGTGCAACAGCGCAGACCCGCCCCGCGCGTCCCTCGAGAAGGAATTCGAAGCCATGGCCACTGCCGTGTTCGTACCCGCCGACGTCGGCTACGAAGCGCGCATCCGAGGAAGCTTCGCGCGCCAGGGCGCGATGGCGCTGCTCGGCGCGCGGCTCGACGAAGTCGCCCCCGGCTACTGCGCCATTTCGCTCGTCCCGCGGCCGGAGATCGCGCAGCAGCATGGTTATGTGCATGCCGGCGTGGTCGGCGCGATCGTCGATTCGGCGGGAGGTTACGCGGGCTATACGCTGTTTCCGGTCGGCAGCTCCGTGCTGACGGTGGAGTTCAAGCTGAACCTGCTGGCGCCGGCCGACGGCGACCGGCTGATCGCCGAGGGATTCGTCGTCAAATCGGGCCGGACGCTTTCCGTCACGCGCGGCGAGGTCCATGCCGAGCGCAACGGCACGCGGACGCTGGTCGCGCTGATGCAGCAGACGCTGATGGTGATGCACGGCAAGCCCGACGCGTGACCGTTGGAAAACAGAAGACCCTGAACCACGAAGGACACGAGGCACCCGATGCTCAATTTTCCGTCGCTCTCCTTCGATCATGGCGAAACGATCGACATGCTGCGCGTCACCGTCTCCCAGTTCGCCGCCGACGAGATCGCGCCGCGCGCGGCGGCGATCGATCACGGCAACGAATTTCCCGCCGACCTCTGGCGCAAGATGGGCGACCTGGGATTGCTCGGCATCACCGTCGACGAAGAGTACGGCGGGACGGCGATGGGGTACCTCGCGCATTGCGTCGCGATGGAAGAGATCTCGCGCGCCTCGGCGTCGGTCGGCCTCTCCTATGGCGCCCACTCCAACCTCTGCGTGAACCAGATCCGCCGCAACGGCAGCGAGGCGCAGAAGCGCCGGTACCTGCCGAAGCTCGTCAGTGGCGAGCACGTGGGCGCGCTCGCGATGAGCGAGCCGGGGTCCGGGTCCGACGTCGTGTCGATGCGGCTGCGCGCCGACCGCAAGGGCGACCAATTCGTGCTGAACGGCAACAAGATGTGGATCACCAACGGTCCCGACGCCGACACGCTGGTCGTCTACGCGAAGACCGATCCGCAGGCGGGGCCGAAGGGCATCACGGCGTTCCTGATCGAGAAAGGCATGCCGGGATTCTCGACGGCGCAGAAGCTCGACAAGCTGGGAATGCGCGGCTCCAACACCTGCGAGCTCGTGTTCCAGGACTGCGCGGTGCCGGCCGAGAACATCCTGGGCGTCGAGGGGCGCGGCGTGAACGTGCTGATGAGCGGGCTCGACTACGAGCGCGCGGTGCTGGCCGCGGGACCGCTCGGCATCATGGCGGCCTGCATGGACGCGGTGCTGCCGTACGTGCACGAGCGCTCGCAGTTCGGCCAGCCGATCGGCGAGTTCCAGCTGATGCAGGGCAAGGTCGCCGACATGTATTCGACGATGATGGCGTGCAAGGCGTACGTGTACGCGGTCGCGCAGGCGTGCGATCGCGGCGAGACGACGCGCAAGGATGCGGCCGGCGCGATTCTCTACGCGGCGGAGAAGGCGACGTGGATGGCCGGCGAGGCGATCCAGGCGCTGGGCGGCAACGGCTACATCAACGACTATCCGACCGGCCGGCTGTGGCGCGACGCCAAGCTGTACGAGATCGGCGCCGGCACGTCGGAGATCCGGCGGATGCTGATCGGACGCGAACTGTTCAACGAGACGAAATGACGACGACGGCGCCGTACCGGCCGACATTCGAACGAGGACATGATGACTAACGATCCGATCGTGATAGTTGGAGCGGCCCGCACTCCCATGGGCGGCTTCCAAGGAGATTTCGCGCCGCTGTCGGCGAGCGACCTGGGCGCGGTGGCGATCCGCGCGGCCGTCGAGCGCGCCGGCCTTCCGCCTGCGGCCGTGGACAAGACGATCTTCGGCTGCGTGCTTCCGGCGGGGCAGGGGCAGGCGCCCGCGCGGCAAGCCGCGCTGAAGGCGGGACTGCCGCTGTCCACCGGATGCACGACTGTCAACAAGATGTGCGGCTCGGCGATGGAGGCGGCGATCCTCGCGCACGATGCGCTGATCGCGGGCACCTCCGACATCATCGTCGCCGGCGGCATGGAAAGCATGACCAACGCGCCGTACCTGATGCCGAAGGCGCGCGCCGGCTACCGGATGGGCCACCAGCAGGTGCTCGACCACATGTTCTTCGACGGCCTCGAGGACGCGTACGACAAGGGGCGCCTCATGGGCACGTTCGCCGAGGACTGCGCGGCGAAGTACGCGTTCACGCGCGAGGAGCAGGATCACTTCGCGCTGACCTCGCTGTCGCGCGCGCTGGCGGCGAACAACGACGCCACGTTCGGATGGGAGATCGCGCCGGTCACGGTGACCGGGCGCAAGGGCGACGTGGTGATCGACCATGACGAGCAGCCCGCCAAGGCGTCGCCCGACAAGATCCCGACGCTGAAGCCGGCATTCCGCAAGGACGGCACCGTCACCGCCGCCAACTCCAGCTCGATCTCCGACGGCGCGGCCGCGCTGGTGCTGATGCGCCGCTCGCAAGCGGAAAAGCGGGGGTTGCAGCCGCTCGCGGTGATCGTCGCGCACGCGACGCACGCGCAGGAACCCGCATGGTTCTCGACGGCGCCGGTGGGCGCTCTCGCGAAGCTGTTTGCCGCGACGGGGTGGACCGCGAAGGACGTCGACCTCTTCGAGATCAACGAGGCGTTCGCCGTGGTCGCGATGGCGGCGATGAAGGAGCATGGTCTGCCGCACGACAAGGTCAACGTCCACGGCGGCGCCTGCGCGCTCGGGCATCCGATCGGCGCGTCCGGCGCGCGCATTCTCGTGACGCTGATCGGCGCGCTGCGCAAGCACGGCGGGCGGCGCGGCGTGGCGACGTTGTGCATCGGCGGCGGCGAGGCCACGGCGATGGCCATCGAGCTCGTCTAGGAAGGCCCCCCATGATCCCGCTCGACAGCCTGTGGCTCTTCGTCGTGGCGTGCGTGCTGCTGGTGCTGACGCCGGGGCCGAACCTCATGTACCTGATCTCGCGCACGCTGTGCCAGGGGCGCGCGGCGGGTGTCGTGTCGCTGGCCGGGACGACGGCGGGGTTCGTCGTCCATATCGTCGCCGCGGCTTTCGGTTTGTCGGCGGTGTTCCTCGCGGTCCCGGTGCTCTACGACATCGTGCGCTGGGCGGGCGCCGCCTACCTGTTGTGGCTCGCGTGGGATGCCGTGCGTCCGCAGGGCGCCGGCGGGCTCTTTGCGCGCCGCGACCTGCCCGCGGTGGCGCCGTGGACGCTCTTTCGTACCGGAATGCTGACCAGCATCCTGAACCCCAAGGTGGCGCTTTTCTATCTGGCGCTTTTCCCGCAGTTCGTCGACCCGGCGCGCGGCAGCGTGCTCGGCCAATCGTTGTTCCTGGGGGTGGTGCAGATCGTGATCGCCGCCTTGGGCGACCTGCTGTTCGTGCTCGCGGCGGCGCGCATGGCGCGCTGGCTTTCGACGCGGCCCGGCTGGATGACGGCACAGCGGTGGGTGCTCTCCGGCGTGTTCGCGGCGATCGCGATGAAACTCGCGCTGGACGAGCGCAAGTGAACGTTTGCGCGCGTCCGCTCGGCATCTACGCCGCGCTCGTGCTGATGGCCGTCTGCTGGGGCGGCGCCTTCATCGGCGGCCGTATCGCGGCGGCCGAGATGACGCCGCTGGCGGCGGCGCTGTGGCGCTATGTCATCGCCACAATGGCGCTGCTGGCGGTAGCGTTCGTGCTGGAGCGCGGCCTGCCGCGGCTTGCCGCGCGGCAATGGCTCGCCGTCGCGCTGCTCGGCGCCACCGGCGTCGTCATGTTCAATCTTTGCTTCATGTACGGACTGGCGCGTGTTCCGGCATCGCGTGGCTCGCTGATCATGGCGCTCAATCCGGCCATCACGCTACTGGGCGCCGTTCTGTTCCTGCATGAACGCCTCACCCGCAACAAGGTGCTCGGCGTCGTGGTCGCGCTGGCGGGCGTGGCGATCGTGCTGAGCCACGGCAATCCCGCGGATCTCTTCCGCGGCAGCGTCGGCGTGGGCGAAGTGGTGCTGTTCGGGTGTCCGATCGCGTGGGCGGCGTACACGTTGATCGGCAAGCGGATGCTGGCGGGAATCTCCGCCATCGCCGTCACGACCTACGCCGCGCTGACCGGAACGGCGATGCTGGCCGTCCTGGCTGCGTACTCCGGCGATCTCCTGCCGCCCGTCGCGTCGCTGCGCGCGTGGACGGCCATCGCCTTCGTCGGTCTCTTCGGGACGGCGCTCGCGTTCGTGCTGTTCTACGAAGGCGTCCGGACGATCGGTCCCGCGCGCACGTCGGTGTTCATCAACCTGGTGCCGGTCGCCGCGATCGTCCTCGGCGTGCTGCTGCTCGGGGAGCCGCTCGAAGCGTCGATGCTCGTCGGCGGCGCGCTGGCGGTCGCCGGCGTGCTGCTGCTCAACCGGCCGCAGGCGGCGCCGCGCGCGGCTGTCGCCACCGCGGGATGACGCCATGCTGCTGAACGACGAACAGCAACTCGTCCGCGACACGATGCGTGCCTTCGCGCAGGAGCAACTGGCGCCCCATGCGGCCCGCTGGGATCGCGACGCGCACTTTCCGCGCGAGGAATTGCGCGCGCTGGGCGAGCTGGGGGCGCTGGGCATGGTCGTGCCGGAGCGGTGGGGCGGCGCCGCGATGGACTACGTGTCGCTGGCCGTCGCGCTCGAAGAAATCGCCGCCGGCGACGGCGCGACGTCGACGATCGTCAGCGTGCAGAACTCCGTCGTCTGCGGGCCGATCAACGCGTTCGGCACCGACGCCCAGAAGGAGAAGTACCTGACGCCGCTCGCGCGCGGCGAGTGGCTCGGCTGCTTCTGCCTCACGGAACCGCACGTCGGGTCGGATGCCGGCGCGATCACCACCCGCGCCGAACGCCGCGGCGATGGTTTCGTGCTGAACGGCGTCAAGCAGTTCATCACCACCGGCAAGCACGCGGACGTCGCCATCGTGTTCGCCGTGACCGACCGCGCGGCCGGCAAGAAAGGCATCTCGGCCTTCATCGTCGACACGCGGTCGCCGGGCTATGTCGTGGCGCGCGTGGAAGAGAAACTGGGGCAGCACGCGTCGGACACGGCGCAGATCATCTTCGACCATTGCGAGGTGCCGGCGGCGAACCTGCTCGGCGCGGAGGGCAACGGGTACCGGATCGCGCTGTCGAATCTGGAGGCCGGCCGCATCGGCATCGCCGCGCAGGCGGTGGGGATGGCCCGCGCCGCGCTGGAGGCGGCGCTTGCCTATGCGCGCGAGCGAAAGAGCTTCGGCAAGCCGATCGGCGAGCACCAGGCCGTCAATTTCCGTCTTGCCGACATGGCGGTGCAGATCGAGGCGGCGCGCCAGCTCGTCTGGCACGCCGCCGCGTTGCGCGACGCCGGCCGGCCGTGCCTCGTCGAAGCGTCGATGGCGAAGCTCTTCGCCTCCGAGATGGCCGAACGCGTCTGCTCGGACGCGATCCAGATCCACGGCGGCTACGGTTACGTCGCCGATTTTCCCGTCGAGCGCATCTACCGCGACGTGCGCGTTTGCCAGATCTACGAGGGTACGAGCGACATCCAGCGGCTGGTCATCGGCCGGGCGCTCGTCGGATGACGCCCGCCGCCGCAACCGTGAGGGTCCCATGAGTTCCAATGCCATCGACTTCTATTTCGACTTCTCGTCGCCCTACGGCTACCTCGCTTCCCGGAAAATCGAGGCGCTCGCCGCGCGGCACGGACGTGTCCGTGCGGTGGCACCCGATGCTGCTCGGCGTCGTGTTCAAGCAGACGGGTGCGGCGCCGCTGACCGAGGTGCCCGTCAAGGGTCCGTATTCGAAGCGCGATTTCGCGCGCAGCGCGCGCTTCCACGACATCGAATTCGCGATGCCGCCGGTGTTTCCGATCGCCACGCAGGCGCCGGCGCGCATGGTGCTATGGGCGGCGACGCAGGACCCGACGGCCGCCGCGCGCATGACGCAGGCGCTGTACCGCGCGTACTTCGTCGACGGCCTCGACATCTCGAAGGCCGATGTCGCGGCCGAGGTGGCCGGCAAGGCCGGCTTCGACGCGGCAGCGGCCCGGGCCGCCGTCGACGACCAGGCGATCAAGGACGCCTTGAAACGCGAAGTAGAATCGGCGATGGCCGCCGGCGTTTTCGGGTCCCCGTTCGTCGTCGTCGACGGCGAGCCGTTCTGGGGGCTGGACCGCTTCGACCAGCTGGACCGCTGGCTCGGTAGCGGCGGCTTCTAGAACGCGGCACGCACGGCAGCACGCGAGGACAGGCAGTGGCCGAGTACACGCTCCATGGATTCGCCCAGTCGGGCAACTGCTACAAGGTCGCGCTGGCGCTCGAGCTCGCGGGGGCGGACTGGGCGCCGCGCTTTGTCGACTATTTCGGCGGCGAGACGCGCACGCCGGCGTATCGCGAGATCAACGCGATGGGCGAGGCGCCGGTGCTCGAGCACCGCGGCCGGCGCTTCTCGCAGTCGGGCGTCATCCTCGACTATCTCGCGGAAACGCTCGGGCGCTTCGGTCCCCGCGACGCCGACGAGCGCCGCGAAATCCTCCGCTGGCTGCTGTTCGACAACCACAAGCTCACGAGCTACACGGCCACCTACCGCTTCCTGCGCGTGCTGGCCAAGGATCCGATCCCGCCGTCATGGCGGAGTTCGGCAAGCGCGCGGAAACGGCGTGGGGCATCCTCGATGCGCATCTTGCCGGCCGCAGCTTCGTCGTCGACGATCGCCTGACGATCGCCGACCTTTCGCTGTGCGGCTACCTGTACTGGCCGGACGAGATCGGCGTCGACTGGGCGAACTATCCCAACATCGCGCAGTGGCTCGCGCGGATCGCCGCGACGCCGCGCTGGCGTACACCCTACGAATTGCTGCCCGGGCATCCGCGGCCCGCAGCCTGATACGGGAATTTCCATGGCAACGAAGAAGACCAAGGCGCCTGCTGGTTTCACGACGATCGAGGTGACGGTCCGGAACGCGATCGGCATCGTCGCGCTGAACCGTCCCGACGTGCACAACGCCTTCGACGAAGTGCTGATTCGCGAACTGACGGCGGCGCTCGAGGCGCTCGGCGCGGACGATGCGGTGCGCGCCGTCATCCTCGCGGGCAACGGGCCGAGCTTCTGCGCCGGTGCCGACCTCAACTGGATGAAGAAGATGGCGGCCTACGGCCGCGCCGAGAACGTGGCCGATGCCGAGGCGCTCGCGCGGATGCTGCAGACGCTGCACGCGCTGGAGAAGCCGACGATCGCGCGCGTGCACGGCGTCGCATACGGCGGCGGCGTGGGCCTCGTCGCCTGCTGCGACATCGCGATCGGCGCCGTCGAGTCGACGTTCGCGCTGTCGGAGGCCAAGCTCGGCCTCATTCCCGCCACGATCTCGCCGTACGTGATCGAGGCCATCGGCGCGCGCCAGGCCGGGCGCTACTTCCTGACGGCGGAGCGCTTCGAGGCCGCGGAAGCGTTCCGCATCGGCCTCCTGCACGACATCGTGCCGATCGCGCAGCTCGACGATCGTGTCAACGAAACGCTCGGTCCGCTGCTGCTGGTCGGGCCGCACGCGCAGCGCGAGTGCAAGGCGCTGATCCGCGCGGTCGCCCATCGTCCGCTCGATGCCAAGGTCATCGCCGACACCGTGCAGCGCATCGCCCGCGTGCGCGCATCGCCCGAAGGCAAGGAGGGTGTCGCGGCGTTTCTCGGCAAGCGGCCGGCGGCGTGGGTGCCGGCGGACCTGCGCAGGACCAAATGACGCCGGCGCTCGCCCATTTCGACACGTGGCAGCTCATCGCGCTGGCCGCCGCCTTCGGCTGGGCGAGCGGCTTGCGGCTGTACGCGGTGCTGTTCATCGTCGGCGCCGTGGGCTACCTGCAATGGTTCGAATTGCCGGCGGGACTGTCCGTGCTCGCGCATCCGCTGGTGCTCGCCGCGTCGGGCTTCATGTGTGCCGTCGAGTTCTTCGCCGACAAGATCCCCGGCGTGGACTCGGCGTGGGACGCCGTGCAGACGTTCATCCGCATCCCGGCCGGCGCCGCGCTGGCGGCGGCGGTGTTCGGCGATGCGTCGACGGCGACGATGTTCGCGGCGGCCATCCTGGGCGGCACGCTGGCGGCGGGCAGCCATCTCGCCAAATCCGGCAGCCGCGCCGTCATCAACACGTCGCCGGAACCCTTTTCCAACTGGACGGCGTCGTTCGGCGAGGAACTGGCGGTCGGAACGGTGCTGTGGCTCGCCTTCGCGCACCCGATCGTCGCGCTGGTCGTCATCGCCGTGCTGGTCGCGCTGATGATCTGGCTCATCCCGAAGGTGTGGCGGATGATCCGCGCGATCGCCGTGCGGATCGCCGGCTGGTTCGGCGGCGACGGCCGCCAGCAGCCGCACTGACCGCGGCGCACCGCGTCGCCATTCGCGCCGATGCACGTCGTCCTGTCGCTGCCCGAGAGCGAAACCTCGCCGTGGATGGCGTTGTTTCGCGACGCGCTGCCGGAAGCGGCGATCGACCGCCACGAACCCGACCGCGCGCCCGTCGGCGACGCCCCGCGCGCGGACTACGTCGTGGCGGCGTACCCCAGCGCGACGCTGTTCGCGGAGCAGCCCGCGCCGAAGGCGATCTTCACGGTGAGCGCGGGGGTCGGGCATGTGCTGCGGATGCCGAACCTGCCGCGCTCGGTGCCGCTCTACCGCGTCGAGGACGCCGGCATGGCGGCGCAGATGATCCGCTACGTGCTCACCGCCGCGATGCGGTTCACGCAACGGCTGCCGACGTACCGGCGGCAGCAGCAGGCGGCGCAATGGGAGCAGCATCCGCCCCGCGCGCCGGCGCAGGTGACGGCCGGCATCATGGGACTCGGCGTCATCGGCAGCGCGATCGCGCAGGCGCTGGCCGCGCAGGGCTTCGTGGTGCGCGGCTATGCGCAAACGGCCAAGGCAGATCGCCGGCGTGCGCTGTCACGCCGGCGTGGCCGAGTTCGCCGACTTTCTCGACGGCCTCGACTTCGTGTGCGGCGTGCTGCCGGCGACGGCCGCCACCGACGGCCTCCTGAATCGCGCGACGATGACGCGGCTCGCCGACGGCGCGCACGTCGTCAACATCGGCCGCGGCAGCCTGCTGGTCGACGACGACCTCCTCGCGCTGCTCGACAGCGGCAAGCTGTCGGGCGCCACGCTCGACGTGTTTCGCAAGGAACCGCTGCCGCCCGGTCACCCGTTCTGGGCGCGTCCCGAGATCACCGTGACCCCGCATGTATCGGGCCTCACGGATCCCGACGAAACGGTGGCGCAGGTCGCGCGCAAGATCCGCGCGCTGGACCGCGGACTGCCCGTCACCGGCATCGTCGATTACGCGCGCGGCTATTGACGATGGCGCCGCCGACTCCCGCCGGCAACGTCGCGTCGCCGTGCATCAGCATCTGCACGATCGACGACGCGACCGGCCTGTGCACCGGCTGCCTGCGGACGCTCGACGAGATCGCCGTCTGGAGCGTGCTCGACGACGACGATCGGCGGGCCGTATGGAAGGCCATCGGCGAGCGCCGCGCCGCCGCGAGACCCCGGCGAACGACAACGAAAGCGTGTAGAACGATGGCCACCGCCGACTGGTACTTCGACTTCGTCTCCCCGTTCGCCTACCTGCAGAGCGAGCAGCTTGCGTTGCTCGGACCCAAGGTACGCCTGCGCTACCGGCCGGTGCTGTTCGCCGGCCTGCTCGGCGCGCACGGGCAGAAGGGGCCGGCGGAGATCGAGCGCAAGCGCGTCTTCACGTATCGATTCGCCGTCTGGCAGGCGAAGCGGCTCGGCATCGCGTTCAAGATGCCGCCGGAGCATCCGTTCAATCCGCTGCCGCTCTTGCGCCTGGCCATCGCCTGCGATTCGTCGCCGGAAGCGATCCACCGCATCTTCCGCTTCGTCTGGCGCGACGGGCGCCTGCCCGACCTGCCGATCGAATGGGCGGAACTCGTCCACGATCTGCGGCTGCCCGACGCGCAGCGGCGCATCGAGGATCCGGAGGTGAAGGCGATCCTCCGCCGCAACACCGACGAGGCGATCGGCCGCGGCGTCTTCGGCGTACCCACGCTCGTCATCGGCGACGAGCTCTTCTGGGGCAACGACGCGACGCAGATGGCGGTCGACTACGTCGCGAACGGCTCGCGCTGGACCGACCCCGAGTTCGATCGTGTCGCCGCGCTGCCGGTCGGGGCGACGCGCCGCGCAAGCGGCACGGCGAAGAACGCGAAAAAGCGCTAGAGCAGGTCGGCGCCGGGGATGCGCAGCGCCGTCCTGATGGCGCGCGCCGTCGCCATGGCGTCGGCAAGCGTGGGCCCGAGACACGTCACATGGCCCATCTTGCGCGCCCGCCGCGGCTCGCCCTTGCCATACAGATGCAGCTTGGCTTGCCCGTGGCCGAGCACCAGTTCCCATGCCGGCTCGCGTGGCGTGGTGGATTCGGCATCGGCAAACCACAGGTCGCCCAGCAGGTTCACCATCACCGCCGGCGTGTGCTGGCGCGTGTCGCCCAGCGGCAGCGCCGCGAGCACGCGCGCCTGCTGCTCGAACTGCGACGTCACGCAGGCGTCGATCGTGTAGTGCCCGCTGTTGTGCGGCCGCGGCGCGATCTCGTTGACGAGCAGCTTGCCGCCGTCGGCGACGAACATCTCGACGCACAGCACGCCGCGGTAGTCGAGCGCGGCCGCCACGCGCGTCGCGATGGCGCGCGCCTGCTCCGACAACGCCTCCGGTACGCGGGCCGGGACGATCGACACGTCGAGAATGCCGTCGCGATGCTGGTTCTCCGCGACCGGCCAGGTCGCGGTGTCGCCGCGCTCGTTGCGCGCGACGATGACCGATATTTCGCAGGACAGCGGGATCAACTGCTCGAGCACGCACGGCTGGCCCCGCATCGCCTGCCACGCCGCGCGCACGTCCGCCTCCGTGCGGACGCGGGACTGGCCCTTGCCGTCGTAGCCGAAGCGCGCGCTCTTCACGATGCCCGGCAGGAACTTGGCGGCGATCGCCGCGACGTCGGCGTCGTCGCGCAGGATCGCGAACGGCGCCACCGGAAACCCGTGGCCGCCGAGAAACATCTTCTCGCTGATGCGGTCCTGCGCGATGGCGACACTCGCCGCGGCCGGGGTGACGCGTGCCGTGCGCGCCAGGTATTCGAGCGCAGCCGCGGGAACGTTCTCGAACTCCGTCGTGGCGGCGGCGGCCAGCGCGGCCAGGTCCGCCAGCCCGTCGGCATCGAGGTAGTCGGCGGCGATGTGGCGGTCGGCCACAGTGCCGGCCGGACTGTCGGTGGCCGGATCGAGCACGACGACCTTGTAGCCCAGGCTCTGCGCCGCCATGCAGAACATCCGTCCGAGCTGCCCGCCGCCCAGCAGGCCGAGCCACGCGCCGGGCGCGATCACGGCCGCAACCTCAAGTCGCGGGCGGAACGCGCATCGCGCGTGCCGTGGCGGTCTGCTTCAAGCGAAACGCGGCGAGTTTCTTGGCGACCACGGGATCCGTCGCGGCGATGAGCGCCACCGCGAACAGGCCGGCATTGGCGGCACCGGCCTCGCCGATCGCGAAGGTCGCCACCGGAATGCCCTTGGGCATCTGCACGATCGCCAGCAGCGAATCCTCGCCGCGCAGGTATTTCGACGGCACGGGGACGCCCAGCACCGGCACGATGGTCTTCGCGGCGAGCATGCCGGGCAGGTGTGCCGCGCCGCCCGCGCCGGCGATGATCACGCGGAGGCCGCGCGGCCCGGCATCCTCCGCGTACTCGAACATGTCGTCGGGCATCCGGTGCGCCGACAGGACACGCGGCTCGTTGGGGATGCCGAAGGCGTCGAGCTGGGCCACGGCGTGCTTCATGATCTCCCAATCGCTGTCGCTGCCCATGACCACGCCTGCCAGCGGTGCCGCTTTGCGCTGCGCCATCCTCTCCCCCAAGCCCGTACCGCATCGAATTCGAGCGGAAATCTTAACATCGGGGTTGCGCGCGCGTCCTGCCGTCCACCGGAAGTCGCGAGTGAACGTTGTCGTGCGGTGGACGACTAACGCAAGGCGGCGCTCGATTCTTGCTTGTCATGGCGGGCGCACTCACCGAGAATCCCTCCAATGCCCTCATTCGCATCCCTCCGCCGGGCCGTCGTCGCGGTCCTCCTGGCCGCCGCCTGGGCCCCCGCGTCGTCGCTGGCGCAGTCCGACGCCGATTTCCTGGCCGCCAAGTCCGCCTACGACAAGGGGGACCGGACGCGGCTGGCCGCCGTCGCGTCCAGGCTCTCGGCGCATGTCCTCGCTCCGTACGTCGAGTACTGGCAGTTGAAGCTCGGGCTCGAGGATGCCGCGCCGGTGTCGATCAAGAGTTATCTCGACCGCTATCCGAACACGCCGCTGGCCGACCGGCTGCGCCTCGACTGGCTGAAACTGCTCGGCAGGAAGGCGCAATGGCCGCGCTTCGCGCTCGACTATCCGCCGCCGGCCACCGACGATGTCGAGGTCGCGTGCTACGGAGTGCTCTACAAATGGCAGCGCGACGGCGACGAGGCCCTCGCCGCCGCCGTGCCGCTATGGTTCACCGGCGCGGCCACGCCGGACGCCTGCGAGCCGGCCTTTGCCGCACTGATCAGGCGCGGCGACATTTCGGCCGCGGATCGCCGCATGCGCTTTCGCCTTGCCAGCGAAGCGGGCAATCTCAAGGTGGCGCAGGTTCTGGGGGCGGACCTCCCGGGCAAGGACCGCGTGTCCGATCGCGACTACACGGACGTCACCCGCGATCCGCAGCGTGCGCTGGAAGGCGGCGCATTCGCATGGACCACCGGCGGCGGCCGCGAGCTCGCGCTGCTGGCGCTGGAGCGCGCCGCGCGCAGCGACGCCGGGGCGGCGCGTGCGCCGTGGGTCAGGTGGCGCGACCGAATGCCGGAGGCCGACCGCCGCTACGGCAACGCGCGTCTTGCCTTTCACGCGGCACGGCAGCTCAATCCGTCCGCGAACGACTGGTTCCGCGAAGCGGGCGATGCGCCGCTGTCGGCGGACGCCCAGGCGTGGCGCGTGCGCGCCGCGCTCCGCGCGCAGGCCTGGGGCGACGTGCTGGCCGCCATCGATGCGATGCCCGCCACGCAGCGCGAGGAAGCCGCCTGGCGTTACTGGCGCGCGCGGGCGCTCGCCGCGCGCGGCCAGAAGGACGAAGCGAATGCGTTGCTGGCGACGCTGGCACCGGAAGCCCATTTCTATGGGGTGCTCGCCACCGAGGCGCTGGGCCAGCGCTTTGCCACGCCCGCCAGCCGGCCGCTGACGGCGCCCGCGGCGGTGGCGGCGGCCTTCGCCGAACGCGCCGAGGTCAAGCGCGTCGTGAAGCTGGTCGAGCTCGACATGCGCGCCGAGTCCGTGCGCGAGTGGTACTACATCGTCCGCGGCTTGGACGACGACGCGCTGCTGCTGGCCGCCGACCACGCGCGCCGGGTCGGGCTCTACGATCGCGCGATCAATACGGCGGAACGCACGCAGGCCCGGCACGATTTCTCGCTGCGCTACCTGGCGCCGTTCCGCGCCGAGTTCGAAACGGCCGCGAAGGTCCACGACGTCGACGTCGCGCTGCTGTACGGCATCGCGCGGCAGGAGTCGCGCTTCGCCGCCGACATCGTGTCGTCGGCCGGAGCCGTGGGGCTGATGCAGCTGATGCCCGGCACCGCGCGCTGGGTGGCCAAGCAGTTGAGCCGCGCCGACTATCGCCCCGGGCTGATCGCCGATGCCGAGCTCAACACGCAGTTCGGGGCCTACTACTTCAAGTACTGGCTGGAACGACTGGACCGCATGCCGGCGCTGGCGGCCGCTGCGTATAATGCGGGTCCGGGGCGCGCGCAGGCATGGCGTCCCCCGGCGCCGCTCGAAGGCGCCATCTGGGTCGAGACGATTCCCTTCAACGAAACCCGGGACTACGTGAAAAAGGTGCTCGCCAACGCCATGATCTATGGCCAGGCGTTCAATACGGACCCGCAGCCGCTGACCGCTCGGCTGGGTATCGTCGCGCCGCGCAACGGCACCGTCGCGAGCGCCGTCGCGCTGACCGTGCAGTAGCCCGTGGCGACGGGGCGCATCGTCGTGCTGGGCGGCGGCGGCTTTGTCGGTCGTCACGTCGTCGCGCGGCTCGCGTCCGCCGGGCACCGCGTCATCGTCCCCGCCCGCCGGCGCGACGCCGCCAGGCACCTGATCCTGCTGCCGACCGTCGACGTCGTCGAGACGGACATCAACGTCCCGCAGTCGCTCGCGCGCCTGCTGTCCGGCGCGACGGCGGTCATCAACCTCGTCGGCATCTTGAACGAGAGCGGCAACGCGACGTTTGCGCGCGCGCATGTCGATCTCGCGCGCAATGTCGTTGGCGCGTGCCACGCGGCGGGCGTGACGCGCCTGCTGCACATGAGCGCGCTCGGCGCCGATCCCGCGGGGCCGTCGCAGTATCTGCGCAGCAAGGCCGCCGCCGAGGCGATCGTCGCGGCATCGGGCCTGCGCTGGACGATCTTCCGGCCATCGGTGATTTTCGGCCGCGAGGATGCGTTCCTCAACCTGTTCGCCAAGCTGTCGCGGCTGCTGCCGGTCGTCGTGCTGGCCGCGCCGAATGCCCGCTTCCAGCCCATATCCGTCGAGGACGTCGCGCACTGCTTCGTGCAGGCGGTGGACGATGACCTGACGCAGCACGCGCGCTACGACCTGTGCGGCCCGAAGGTCTACACGATGCGCGAGCTCGTCGCCTACGTCGGCGAGACCATCGGCGCCGTGCGCCCGATCATCCCGCTCGGTCCGCGCCTGTCCAGGTTGCAGGCGACGGTGCTCGAGCATCTGCCGGGAATGCTGATGACGCGCGACAACCTCCTGTCGACGCAGAAGGACAATGTCTGCGATTGCCCGTTTCCGGCGGTGTTCGGTATCGCGCCCGCCGCGCTCGAAGCCGTCGCGCCGCAGTACCTGTCGCCTGGAGCGCAGCGCAGCGCGTTCGACGCCTATCGCGCGCAAAGCGGGCGCTGACGCGCCGTCCGCGGCGCGACCTCCGCCCAGCGAATCGCAAGACGCCATGGCGCGACCCCTGCCGCAGCCGGTCCGGGTCTATCGCGTGGGAGGCGCCGTGCGTGACGAGTTGCTTGGCCGGCCCGATGCCGACCGCGACTTCGTCGTCGTGGGCGCCACCCCCGAGATGATGCTGGCCTCCGGCTTTCGCCCGGTCGGCCGCGATTTCCCGGTCTTCCTGCACCCGGAAACGCAGGAGGAGTACGCGCTGGCGCGTACCGAACGCAAGCACGGCCGCGGCTATCGCGGGTTCGAATTCTTCGCGTCGCCGGATGTCACGCTCGAGGAGGACTTGCAGCGCCGCGACCTGACGATCAACGCGATGGCGCGCGGCGACGACGGCGTGCTCGTCGATCCCTGCGGCGGCGCCGCCGATCTCGCGCGACATGTCCTGCGCCACGTGTCGCCGGCATTCGCCGAGGATCCGCTGCGCGTGCTGCGCGTCGCGCGCTTCGCGGCGCGCCTGGGCTTTGTCGTCGCGCCGGAAACGGAGGCGCTGATGCGCGTGATCGTCGCCTCCGGCGAACTCGCCACGCTGGCGCCGGAGCGCGTGTGGCAGGAACTGGCCCGCGGCCTCATGGAGGCGCAGCCGTCGCGCATGCTGTCGGTGTTGCGCGACTGCGGGGCGCTCGCCGCCCTGCTGCCGGAGGTCGCGGCGCTCTACGGCGTTCCCCAGCCGCCGCGGCATCATCCCGAGGTCGATGCCGGCGTGCACGTCGCGCTGGCGCTCGACTGGGCGGCCGCGCATTCGCTGTCGCTGCCCGCCCGCTACGCCGTGCTGGCGCACGACCTCGGCAAGGCGCAATCGCCGGCGGCCGACCTGCCGCGCCACATCGCGCACGAGCAGCGCAGCGTGCGCATCGCGCAGCGCCTGTCCGAACGCCTGCGCGTGCCGCTCGAATGTGCCGACGCGGCGCGCCTGGCGGCGCGCTGGCATGGCGTCGTCCATCGCGCGGCGGAACTGCGTCCGGCGACGCTGCTCGACGTACTCTCCGCCGCCGACGCGCTGCGCCGTCCCGAGCGCCTCGACACGCTGCTGGCCGCGTGCGCCGCCGACGCCTGCTCGCGTCCGGGCGCCGCGCAGGACTATGCGCCGGCGACGATCCTGCAAGGCGCGCTGGCGACCGTCAAAATGGTGGATGCCGGCGACCATCGCGCGCGCGACGATCGCGAAGGCCGGTACCGCGAGGAGCGAGGATGCGATCGCGAATGCGGTGCGCAGCGCGCGGCTGAAGGCGCTGCGCGAATGGCGTCGCGCGCAAGGTGCCAAGCGCTGAAGACACCATCGCCGGCCCACGCAATCCCGGCGGTGACGTTGGCCGCGGAGGCGCCGTCATGCGGGCGGAAATCGGAAAGTGGGCGGCGACCCGCGCCCGTTTCAGATGCGGTACGCCACCGCCTTCATGATCGCGGCCGTGAGCTGCATCGCATGGCGCACCGGCAGCGGCAGGTCCTGCGCGCCGGCTTCCTGCGCCATCGCGCCATGGCGCGCCTCGTCCTCGCGCATCGGTGTCGACGATCGCGCGGCTTTTCGCGTCGCTCTCGGGCAGCCGGTCGAGATGCGTCGTCAGGTGCTCTTCGACCTGGCGCTCGGTCTCGACGACGAAGCCCAGGTTCACGCGATCGCCGGCGATGCCGGCCAGCGTTCCGATCGCGAACGATCCCGCGTACCACAACGGATTGAGCAGCGACGGGCGCTCCTGCAGTTCCGACAGCCGCGACTGCGTCCACGCGAGGTGTTCTTCTTCCTCGCGCGCGGCGGTGGCGAAGCGGCGGCCGATCGCCGGATCGCGCGCGACCAGCGCCTGCGCGGCGTAGAGCGCCTGCGCGCAGACCTCGCCGGTGTGGTTGACGCGCATGAGGCCGGCGGCGTGACGGCGCTCGGCGTCGGTGAGTTCGGGTTCCGGCAGCTGCGCGCCGGGGATCGGGCGCGACGTTCGCGCGAGACCCGTCAGCGTCCGCAACGCCCGGTCGAAGCCCGCGATCAGTGGTTCCAGCATGGGCTCGATAGTTAGACAGCCGCGGGCGACGGCCCTATCGCAGCGGGCAAAAAAACGGGCGCCCGAGGGCGCCCGTTGCCAATGCAAATTTCCGAAAGAGAGCCGAGATCCGGTCGCTTTTAGAAGAAGTGCACGAGACCGACCACGAAGCCGGAGGCGTTGTTGCCAGCGGCGACGGCGTACGGGTTGATGTTGAAGTTGTAGCTGGCGTACTGGTCGTTGCGGGTTTGCACGAAGCCGGCGTAGCTCAGCGTGCGCTTCGACAGCGCGTAGGTGTACGAGATTTCCCACTGCGAGGCACCCGTTTCGTTACCCGCGCTCACCTGGCCGACCCGCGTGCCCGTCGGGCCGGAGCCGTCGCTGGGCCTCGCCGTAGAACGCGTAGATTTCACCCGGGCCGACCGGCGCCGTGAGGCTCGCGCCCCAGAAATTGCGCTTCAGGCTGCCGCCGGTGACGTCGTAGTCGAGCCGTTCGTACACGCCGCCGATCTTGACGACGCCGAAGTTCCAGTTGGCCGCCACCGAGAACGCCCAGTCGTCACACGTGACGCAACGCACCTTGGTGTTGGATTCGTACGCGATACCGGCCTGGAACGGGCCGTTCGCGTAGAAGCCGCCGGTCGACAGGACGTACGCATGACGCTGCTGCTGCGCCAGCGTGCTGTTCGACGTGTCCGGCTTCGGCGATCTGCGACCGAACCCAGGAAGCCGCCGATGCGCGGCGAGTCGTAACGGATCGAGTTACCCAGACGCGCGTCGAAACCGCCGTTGTCCTTGCTCTGCGAACCTTGCGCCCACAGCGCGGCGGTCGACAGGATGGACGTCGTCAGCGTCGGGACGTTACCGAAGATCGGATGGATGTCGTCGTACGGGGCGAGGAAGTTACCCATCTTGAAGGTACCCCACGACCCTTGCAGCCCGACGAACGTTTCACGTCCGGCCAGCGTGCCACCGCCCGAATCGCCGCTGATGCTCGATTCGATCTGGAAGATCGCCGACAGACCGCCGCCGAGCGATTCGCTGCCGCGCACGCCAAGGCGCGACGAGTTCGAACTCAGGCGATAAACGGTGCGGTTCACCGGGGCTGCCGTGGCCGGCAGGTTGGGATCAACCGCCTTTCCGCTAACGGCTTCCATAGTGATGTTGAGGCGACCGTACAAAGTCACGTTCGCGGTCTGCGCTTGCGCAGCCAGCGGGGCGGCAAGCAAACCCGCTACTGCGACAGCGACGAGCTTTTTGTTCATGGAGTCTCTCCTCTAACGGATAAAATTGGCAAGGTTTCAAGCCTTTTGCGCCTGCCATCGGAACCTTCTCAAATCTGCGAGAAGTTGGAACTCATTTTGCCAAACCGTGAGTCGGACTGGCAAGCCGAAGGCAGAATGGGGTCTGGCATGTCTGGCCCTTGTTGTGCCGAAGCAACAGAAAACCGCGGGCCGAAATTGCGGCCGAACGTTCGGCGGGCCGCGCTCTGGCCATGCGGCGGGGCTTCAAGCAATACTTGCAACATTATGATAATAATAGATAAAATTGGAATCATCGTGCAGAGGGGGCAATTCGGCCTCACTTTGCCGAATTTGCTTCATTTCGAGGCATGCCACCGGCAGGGCGGCGCCGGCATTTGCCCGCGGAGTGCCCTGATTTTGCGCTGTTTGCAGCGCTTTTTCCGGTGAGAACCCCCATCCCCAAAAACACGAGTTTGCGATGAATGCTGCCGCCGCCGCCCCGATGGTCGCGGCCGCGCTGCTGGCCATGGTTGCCACGACGGCGCTGATGCGGTGGCGGACGCGCCTGCCGGTCGCGACGCCGAACGAGCGGACGCTCCACGCGGCGCCGATTCCTCGCGTCGGCGGAATCGCGCTGTGGGCGGGATGGTTGCCCGTCGCCCTGCTGGCGCCGGCGTCGCCATCGATGGCGGTCGCGATGTGGGGGGCTCCGTGGCTCGCGCTCTGCATCGTGTCGTTGGCTGACGACATTCGCGGCGTGCCGATCCTGCCGCGACTCGCCGTCCACGCGCTCGCCGCGCTGGGTTTTGCCATCATGATCGCCGGTCGCGGCACGCCCGTCGCATCCGCGTTGGCGGTCGCGGCCATCGCGCTGATCGCGGCGTGGTCGCTCAATCTCTACAACTTCATGGACGGCAGCGACGGATTGGCGGCGTCGATGTCCGTCGTCGGGTTCGCCGCCTGCGGCGTCGTGTTGTTACACAAGGCGTTACCCGCGACGCTGCCGCTGGCACTGGCGGCGGCGACGTTGCCGGTGTTCGCCGTCAATCGGCCGCCGGCGCGGATGTTCCTGGGCGACGTGGGCGCGGTGCCGCTGGGATTCCTGGCGGCCGCCGTCGGCATCGGCGGCGTCGTCGACGGCGCGTGGCCTCCGTGGTTTCCGGTCCTCGTCTTCCTGCCGTTCATTGCCGACGCGACCGTGACGCTCGTGCGCCGGGCGATCTCCGGCGAACGATTCTGGGAGGGGCACAAGTCGCACTACTACCAGCGGCTCAACCGGATGGGTGCCGGTCATGGCGGCACGCTCGCCGTGTTCGGGGCGCTGATGCTGGGCACGGCGGGAACAGCGGTGGCCTGCGCCTGTCTCGGGCCGGGCTGGGGCAACCTGGCGCTTGCGGCGTGGTGTGCGGTTTGTGCGGTACTGTTCGCGGCGATTGATTATCATTGGCGCAGGTTCGAACAAAGGACGTGATGCGGACACTTTTCAACGGGCGCTCGCTGCTCGCCTTCATTCACGACGTCTGCGCGGCCGCCATCGCGTGGGTCGCGCTGTATTGGCTTCGCTTCAACTTCGATCTGCCCGAGCCGTTCCTCGCCGACATGTGGAGCACGCTCGCGTGGATCCTGCCGCTGCAGGCGGCGATCTTCATCGCGCTCGGGCTCTACCGCGGCCTCTGGCGCTTCGCCAGCCTCCCCGACCTGCAGCGCATCGTGTACTCCGCCGGCCTCGGTGCGGTGCTCGTCCCGCTGGTCCTCGTGATGCTGCAACTGCAGGCGGTGGTGCCGCGCAGCGTGCTGATCCTCTACCCGATCGTCCTCATCTTCCTGATGGCGGGCAGCCGTTTCGCCTATCGGATCTGGAAGGAGCACCGGCTCTACAGCCCGATCGAGGCGCTCGGCGAGCCGGTGCTGATCATCGGCGCCGGCGAGGCCGGCGCCCGGCTTGCCAAGGACCTGGCGCGCAGCCGGCAATGGCGGGTCGTCGGCCTGCTCGACGACGATCCTGCCAAGCAGGGACGGCTGCTGCGCAACGTCAGCGTGCTGGGCCCGATCGCGGACCTGCCCGTCTGGTGCGAAAAATTCGGCGTGCGCAAGGTGATCATCGCGTTGCCGTCCGCCAATCACGTCGTGCGGCGGCGCGTGGCGGAGCTGTGCGCGGGCGCGGAGGTGGAGGCGCTCACCGTGCCGTCCTACGAGGAGCTGATCAGCGGACGCCTCGCGCTTACCACCATCCGCAACGTCGAGCTGGACGATCTGCTGGGGCGCGATCCGGTCGTGCTCGACAGTGCGGGCTTGGGCGAATGGCTCGGCAATCGTGTCGTGCTGGTGACGGGCGCCGGCGGCTCCATCGGCGCCGAACTCACGCGGCAGATCGCGCGCTTTCGTCCGGCGCGTATCGTGCTTTTCGATATTTCGGAGGCGGCCCTCTACGAAATCCAGATGTCGCTCGCCGACGCGTTCACGCAGCTGCCGCTCGTCGCGGTCGTCGGCGACGTCAAGCACGCCGCGCTCGTCGAGGAAGTGCTCGCGCGCGAGAAGCCGAGCGTCATCTTCCATGCCGGCGCCTACAAGCACGTTCCGTTGATGGAGGAGACCAACGCGTGGCAGGCCGTCCGCAACAACGCGTGGGGCACGTGGGTGCTGGCGCGCGCAGCGGTCGACGCCCGTGTCGAGAAATTCGTGCTCGTGTCGTCCGACAAGGCGGTGAACCCGACCAACGTGATGGGCGCGACCAAGCGTCTGGCCGAGATCGTCTGCCAGTCGCTGCAGGGCGGTGGCACGCAGTTCGTGCTCGTGCGGTTCGGCAACGTGTTCGGCAGCGCCGGCAGCGTCATCCCGCGCTTTCGCGAGCAGATCGCGCGCGGCGGTCCGGTGACGGTGACGCATCCGGAGATCACGCGCTACTTCATGTCGCTGTCGGAGGCCACGCAACTGCTGCTGCAGGCGGGATTGCAGGGCAAGGGCGGCGAGATCCTCGTGCTCGAGATGGGCGAGCCGGTGCGCATCGTCGATCTCGCGCGCGACCTGATCAAGCTGTCCGGCGCCGATCCGTCGAAGATCGCCGTCGTCTTCACGGGGCTGCGGCCCGGCGAGAAGCTCTACGAGGAACTGCTCGCCACCGAAGAGGCGACGAAGCCGACGCCGCACCCCAAGCTGCGGATCGCGCAGGCGCGCGAAGCCAATCACGATGCCGTCGGGCAGATGGTCACGTGGTGCGAGAGCGATCGCGCGGCCGACGATGCGGAAGTGCGCGCGCGCTTGAAGTCGTGGATCCCCGAGTACGCGCCGCCCGCGGGTGCGCCGGTGAAGCCCATCCCCAGCCTCAGTCGCGAGGACACGAGGCCGCTGCCGCTCCGGCGCCGGAAGTAAATCGGGGAGCGAAATGCGCTCCCTGTATCACTTCCGAACTGCAGTCAGCAAGAAAGTCTTCGGGCGGCCGGGCGACTTCTTGCCAAAGGGCACGAAGCGCGCCTGCGGGCTGACTGCCTCCGATGCGCATCACGCGCGGCACGGGGCCGATCGCAGCCATACGGCTCGCATACGCGCGTTACTGAACGGCCGCGAAGCGGCTTGTGAACGACGCGCTTCGTGCCGTTTCCGCGGGAAAACCGCCCGGCCGCCCGAAGGTTTTCCCGCTGATCAATCGGGTGCAAATCGCGGCCCCGCGAAGCGGCCCGCTGCGATTTGCCGCACGGCGTATTCCGTATCCGATCAGCAGCGCATTGAGCGCCCAGAACTCCTTGGACGTCGGACGGATCATGAAGTCGTCGGTGACGTTCTTGACGACGAACGTCACCAGCATCACGAGGCCGGCGAGGCCGATCGCGGCCAGCGTGCCGTCGGGCGCGCGGAGGAACGTCCAGTAGCGCCACACGAGCGCCAGCAGCAACGCGAGCAGGCACGCCGCGCCCACGATACCCGTCTGCAGCCACTGGCTGACGAACAGGTTGTGCGCGTGCGCGAGCAGCGGGTCGCCCAGTTCCCCCTGCAACTCCTCGCGCAAGATCGACTTGCCGAACCCGAAGCCGGTCCACGGTCGCTCGCGGATGCGTTCGAACGTGTGCTGCCAGAGCACGAAGCGCGGGTCTTCGGCGATCGCCTGGGCGACGGACGTTTCGCGCGCGTAGTCGGTGTGCGTGCGCTTGATCGCGGCGTCGACGAACAACGCGCCCAGGATCACCAGCAACGCGAGCAGGACGCCCCCCCAGCGCAACGGCGCGCGGGCGAGTCGGGTCCGCCAGCGCCAGGCGGCCAGCAATGCGGCGACGAGCGAGCCGGCGGCGAACGCCACCCAGATCATGCGGTTCTCGGTCAGCCGCGCCGCGACGAGCAGCAGCACGAAGACGAGAACGGCGACCGCGATCGACCATCGACTGGCGCCGAAGCCGGCGGGCCGGGGCGCGAGCAACAGCGGCAGCAGTGGCATCACCAGCACGATATAGGTGGAAAAGGCGCCGACGCCGCCGTGGGACCGCACCAGCGCCACCTCCGGATTGAAGTCGCCGTCCGCCAGCGCCGCCTTGATGGCGAGGCACGCAAGCAGGGCGCCGACGCCGACGGCCGTCGCCGTCAGCGCCCGGAACGCGGGACCGGCACGCGCGGCCACGTAGAAAATGGTGGCGGTGGCGAGCCCCCAGCCGATCTCGGTGCCGAGTTCTGCCCTGGTGTAGGCGGGATGGATCGACCACGCATACGAGGCGGCCGACCACGCGGCCCATGCCAGGATGGGTATCCACAGATAGGCGTCGGGCACCGGAATC
This sequence comes from uncultured beta proteobacterium, assembly GCA_963823475.1. Lineage (GTDB taxonomy): Bacteria > Pseudomonadota > Gammaproteobacteria > Burkholderiales > Casimicrobiaceae > VBCG01. The sequence continues at coordinate 74,239 of CAWGLS010000008.1, read as the reverse complement.
GGCTCGCCGTCGGAGAAGAGCGCGCCCAGGATCAACCACAGCGCGAAGATCAGCGCGAGGCCGAACGCGAACGAACGCAGGTACGTGTGTCCGCTGATCGCGACCAGCGCGAAATAGGCGCAGGCCCAGAACAGCACGGAGAAGCGCAGCAGCGCGAAGACCCTCGCGCGGAACACGGCGGCCCGCGTGGGGACCTGCGCCGCCTCAGGATGCGATCGTCGGTTCACGTTCCGTGCCGGTAGCGTGGGCGCAACGCGCGAGGGCGGCCGTGACGGCGACTTCGACGTCGTCGACGGACAGGTTGCGGACATCGTCGTCGCGTCCCGCGAGCGCCAGGTGGCGAAGCTCGGGGTTGGGCGACGGGCAGTCCTGCTTCAACACGCCCTGGCGCGGGTCCGACCACAACGAGATCACTTCGAGCGGGAACGCTTGGTCGAGATAGTAGGCAGCCGTCAGCACGCCGCTGTCCGGGGCGACCAGGATGCGGCAGCGCGTGCGCAGCACCGCCAGCAGCGCCAGAAAATCCGTGCGGCCGCGCAGGTCGACGACGTTCGGCTGCGTGAACCGCGCGGGCGCGGCGTTGCCGAACAGCAGCCAGCGCACGTTGCGCGCGTCCGGAAACCGTGCGAACAGCTGGCGCCACGCGGTCTCCGGCCAATCCTTCACGTACCCGTAGTACTGCGCGGTCTCCGAATTGACATGGGCGCCGATGGTGATGCCGTCGAAACCGGGGACCAGTTCATTCGCCTTGGCGTTCCACTCCGGGTTCCAGCGCAGCCTCGGCGCAAACTCGCGCCGGCGCCCGTCGAGCCACCGCGTGGGGTCGGGATCGGCGAACACGACGGCGTCCGCGGGCAGCGGGACCGCCATGCTCGCGGCGGCGGCGGCGGGATCGAGCGGCGCACCGCGGTCGAGTGCCGGCACCACGTGCAGGACGTCGACATCGGTCAGCTGGAAGGGGGCGGCGAGATCGGCGCGCGTGAACAGCGTGATGCGGCTGCCGGGTATCTCCGCGCGGATGCGCGCGAACAGCGGCACGAGCCCCAGCGCGATGTCGCCCAGTCCGCGGTTCCAGCCGAACACGAACTCGTGCCGGCCGGCGCGGCGCGCGGCCCGCAGCGCGCGGTCGAACGGCGTGCCGCGCACGCGGTCGACCAGTGCTCGGCTCCAGCGCTTGACGTTGAAGCGTCCGCGGGTCCGGAATTTCATGGGGTGTCGCGTTGGGGACCAGCCGCGGCGGGCCGGTTGACGAAGGGGAGCGGCGGATTCCGCAGGAGATGCGCGTCGCCGCGCATGGCAGGCCGGAAGTATAGCGTGCGCCCGGTGCGGCGCAAACCGGCGCCGCGCATTTTCGGGTAGACTTCGCGCCGCGCGCACGCTTTGTCTCGCGCATACGTTCCCGTCGCCCCGCCCGTCCTTTTCGCGCGGTACGCGCAGCAGCGCCTTAAAACCGAATTCCCATGTGCGGCATCGCCGGTTACGTCAGCGATACGGCGCTCGCACCCGCGGTGCTGGCGGCGATGACGCGCTCGCTCGCGCATCGCGGTCCCGACGCCGACGGCTTCTTCGAGGCCGGACGCGCGCACCTCGGCCATCGTCGCCTGTCGGTCATCGACGTCGCGGGCAGTCCGCAGCCGATGCTCGGCCCCGACGGCCGCGTGGCGCTGGTCTTCAACGGCGAAATCTACAACTTCCGTCAATTGCGCGACGAACTGGCGCGCGGCGGCTGGACGTTCCGCACGGCGGGCGACACCGAGACGATACTGGCCGGGTGGGCGAAGTGGGGCGAGGACGTCGTCACGCACCTGCGCGGGATGTTCGCGTTCGCGCTCTGGGACGCCGGCACGCAGACGCTCTTCGCCGCCCGCGATCACCTGGGCGTCAAGCCGTTCCACTACGCGTGGGACGGCGCGACGTTCGTGTTCGGCTCGGAGTTGAAGGCCGTGCTCGCGCATCCGGCGGTCGCGGCCGAACTCGATCCGGCGGCGCTGCGCCTGTACCTCGAGTGCCAGTTCATACCGGCGCCGCATTCGATCTTCCGCAGCGTACGCAAGCTGCCGCCGGGGCATGCCCTTACGTTGCGCGGCGGCACGCTCGACATCCGGTCCTACTGGCGGCCCGACTATTCGGACAAGCTGGTGCTGTCCGACCGCGAGGCCGAGGATGCGCTCGACCGCGAGTTGCGCGCGTCGGTCGAGGGGATGCTCGTCGCGGACGTGCCGCTCGGCGCGTTCGTCAGCGGCGGCATCGACTCCGGCCTCATCGCGGCGCTGATGACCGACCTGACCGGTGGTCCGATCGACACCTTCAACATCGGTTTCGAAGGCAACGTCGCCGTCAGCGAGCATCGCGAGGCGGCGCGGGTGGCCGCACATCTCGGCAGCCGTCACCATGCGCTCATGCTGTCGCCCGACCATGTGCTCGACGCGTTCGACCGCTGGATCGACGTCTTCGACGAGCCGTTCGCCGACCAGGCGGCGTTGCCGACGATGCTGCTGTCGGGCTTCGCGCGGCGCGACGTCACCGTCGTGCTGACGGGCGAGGGCGCCGACGAAGTGTTCGGCGGCTACTCCAACTACCGGAAGCGCATGCACGAGGAGCGCTTCACGCGCTGGCTCGCGCCATCCCGCGTCGCCGCTGCCCGCGCTCGTGAGGGCGTTGCCGGTCGGCCTGCGCAAGGACCGGCTGCTGCGTTCGCTGACCGAGCCGCTCGCGCGGCGCTACCGGACGATTCCCAACGTCTTCGACGTGCTGCTGCATCCGCGGCTGTTCACGCCGCAGTTCCTGGCCGCGACCCGCGACGCCCCCGACGTGGGCGAGCTGGCGGCGCAGGCGTACGCCGAGGCGAACTCGGTGCACTATCTCGACCGCCTGCTGCATGTCGACACCCGGCTGTGGCTGCCGGACGACCTGCTGACCAAGGTCGATCGCGCGACGATGACGCATTCGCTCGAGGCGCGCGTTCCCTATCTCGATCATCGCTTCGTCGAGTTCTGCGCGCGGCTCGCGCCCGACCAGAAGATCCGCGGCACCACGCACAAGCACATCCTGAAACGCGTCGCGGAGCGCTACCTGCCGCCCGACATCGTCCATCGCGGCAAGCAGGGTTTCGTCATGCCGCTGACCGAATGGCTGGCCGGCCGCCTGCAGGGCGAACTCGACGAGCACCTGGGCGCGGGCGGCCTCGCGCGCCGGGGGCTTTTCCGCGACGGCGCGGTGGCGCGGCTGCTCGCGGAGCACCGGCGTGGACAACGCAATCACGCCGGCCGGTTGTGGGCATTGCTGATTCTCGAGCGCTGGTTCCGCCGCTACGCGCCCGGGTGGACGATGACGTGAAGCCGCTCGCGATCCTGCACACCGAGTCATCCACGGGCTGGGGCGGCCAGGAGCTGCGCATCCTGACGGAGATGGAGGGCATGATGCGCCGCGGCCATCGCGTGCAGCTCCTGACCGCCGCGTCGGCCGAGATCCTGCCGGCGGCGCGCGCGCGCGGCCTCGCCGTGCAGGGCCTGCCGATCGAGGCGAAGAAACTTCCCGGCTTGAAGGCGATGCGCGCGTGGCTGGCGCGCAGCGGCCGGGACTTCGACGTCATCAACACGCACAGTTCGACCGACGCATGGCTGGTCGCGATCGCCGGTGCCACGCTGCGGGGGATGGCGCCGGTCGTGCGCACGCGGCATGTGTCCACACCCGTCAACAACTCCGCCACGACGCGCTGGCTGTACCAGCGCGCGACCGCGCACATCGTCGTCACCGGCGAAGCGTTGAAGGACCAGCTCGTGCGCGACAACGGCTTCGCGCCCGCGCGCATCACGTCGGTGCGCACGGGCATCGACCTCGCGCGCTTTCGCCCGCTCGACCCGGCGGCAGGCGCGCGCGCGGCTCGAGGTGGATGCCCGCCCCGCGGTCGCGATCGTCGCCACGCTGCGCGACTGGAAAGGCCACGACGACCTGCTCGACGCATGGATGCTGTTGCGCGTCCGCGTACCGGGCTGGCAGCTGCTCGTCATCGGCGACGGGCCGCGGCGCGCGCATCTGGAAGGCCGCGTGGACGCCATGGGATTGGGGCACGACGTGCGCTTCACCGGCAACCAGGACGACGTTCCGGCGTGGTTCGCCTGCGCGGATATCGCGGTGCTGCCCTCCTTCGGCGACGAAGGCGTGCCGCAGAGCCTGATGCAGGCCGCGGCGTGCGGGCTGCCCGCGGTGTCGACGCCGATCGGCGCGATTGCCGAGGCGGTGCGCGATGGCGAAACCGGATTGCTGGTGCCGCCGCGCAACCCGTCCGCGCTGGCCGCCGCGCTCGGGCGGCTGATGGCCGACGCGCCTCTGCGCACGCGGATGGGGGAGGCGGCCCATGCGTACGCGCAGGCCAATTTCGGCATCGACCGCATGCTCGACGGCATGGAGGCGGTGTTCGCGCGAGTGGTGGGAGGGGCTCGCTGATGTGCGGCATCGCCGGCCACTTCGGCGCACCGGTCGGCCCCGACGTCCGCGGCCGCATGCTGGCGTCGCTCAAGCGCCGCGGCCCGGACGCGCAGCACGTCGCGACGTTCGACGCGGCGGGCAGGCGCCTCGCCGACGACGCCGCGGCGGCGGTGGGCCTCGTCCACGCGCGGCTGTCGATCATCGACCCGCGGCCGCTGGCCGACCAGCCGATGGGCACCGACGATGGCGCGATCTGGATCTCTTACAACGGCGAAGTCTACGGATGGCAGGACGATGCGCGCGAACTGGCGGAACGCGACGGGCCCTTTCGCACCTCGAGCGATACGGAATTCATCCTGCGCGGCTACGCGGCCTGGGGAATCGAAGGCCTGCTGTCGCGCCTGCGCGGCATGTTCGCGTTCGCGATCGTCGACTTCCGCACGCGTCGCGTGCATGTCGTGCGCGACCGCCTGGGGCTGAAGCCCGTCGTCTACGCGCACGGCGAGCGCGGCTTCGCGTTCGGCTCGACGGTGCGCAGCGTCCTGCCGTGGCTGCCGCGCGCGCAACGCGGGTTTTCGGCCGATGCCATCGACGCGTACCTCGCGCATCGCTACGTGCCGGCGCCGCGGACGATCTTCACCCACATCACGCGGCTGCCCAATGCGCATCGCCTCGAGGTGGAGCTCGATAGCGGTCGCCTGGACCTTCATCGCTACTGGTCGCCGCGTCCCGCAGCCGTTCCCGACTACGGCGCGCTGCTCGACCAGGCGATCGAGTTGCGGCTCGTCGCCGACCGTCCGCTGGGACTTTTCCTGTCGGGCGGCATCGATTCCGGCACGATCGCCTGCCGGCTGGCGGCGACGGGCCACCAGGGACTGCAATCGTTCTCGGCGGCGTTTCCGGGCTCGTCCTTGGACGAAAGCGAAGAGGCGGCAGCGACGGCCCGCGCGCTGGGCCTGCCCAACGAGCGCATCGTCGTCCCCACGACGATCCGCGGCGATTTCGCCGAAATCGTCGCCACGCTCGACGAGCCGTTCGCCGATCCGTCGTCGTTCCCGACGTGGTATCTGGCCCGCGCGACCGAGCGGCACGTCAAGGTCGTGCTGGGCGGCGACGGCGGCGACGAACTGTTCGCCGGCTACAAGCGCATCGCCAGGCACCTGCGCAACGGCTGGCGCGGCAACCTGCGCGTGCCGCTGCCGATCCTGCCCGACGCGCGGCCGAAGGGCTGGCGCAAGGCGGCGGGTGAGCTCGCGGTCGACTGGGAATCGGCGTACGCGCTGCGGTTCTCCGGCCTGACGCCGAACCAGCGGCGGTTCCTGCAACCCGCGCGAACTTCGCTGCCGGTCCACTACTGGCGGGCGCCGGACCTTCCGCCCACGACGCGTCACGACCGGCTGCTGCGCTGGGATTTCGCCAACTACCTGCCGGAGTACGTGCTGCGCAAGGCGGACCTGTGCACGATGGCGCATGGGCTCGAGCTGCGGGCGCCCTTGCTCGATCACCGGTTCGTCGAGGCGGTGCTGGCGTTGCCGCCGGCCGAGCGTTTCACGTCGCCGCCGAAGCGTTATCTCGCGCGGCTGGCGCCCGAGCTCGAACGGCTGGGCGCGTTCGCGCGGAAGAAGCGCGGCTTCAATCCGCCGCTGTCCGGCTGGCTGCGCGACGATCTCGCGGAGCGCCTGCCCGCCGTCGCGGAATCGCTGGCGCGCGTCACCGATGGCCAGCTCGACGCGGCGCGCGTGCAGGCGATGATGACGGCCTACGCGACGACGCCGGCATTGGCCGAGCAGATCCTGTCGCTCGTGATCCTCGACGAAAGCCTGCGGCAGCTGGCCGCGGAAAGCCGGGATGGCGGGTAGCCGCGCGCCGATGCGCTACGCCGGCGTCGCGCTGGCCATCGCGCGCTGGGGGTTCGGGCGCCGGCGTCCTGCCTCCCCATCGCGCATCCTGGTCCTGCATCACCTGCTGCTCGGCGACACGCTGATGGTGACGGCGCTGCTGGCGAAGCTGCGCGCGCAGTATCCGGCGGCGCAGATCGTCATGACGGTGAATCGCGATTACGCGCCGCTCTACGCCGGGCGTCCGTATGGCGTCATCGCGCATCCGTTCGATCCGCGCGACCTCGCGACGTTCACGGGATTGCTGGCGCTGCCGCGCTTCGATCTTGCCGTCCTGCCGGCCGACAATCGCTGGTCGTGGCTCGCCCGCGCGCTGGGCGCGCGCTGGATCGTGGGCATCGCCGGCGATCGTCCACCGCGCAAGAACTGGCCGGTCGACGAACGGGTCCCGTATTCGCCGACGCCCACCGCGTTCGGCGACACGGCGGCGGAAATCGTCGGGGGCCCGCGCCCGGCGCGCTACCGCACCGGCGACTGGCCCGCGCCGGCGAATGCCGGTGCGCCGTCGTTCGGCAATGCGTACGCGGTGCTGCACGTGGGTGCGAGCTCGCGGCTCAAAGCGTGGCCTCCCGACCGCTGGCGCGCGCTCGCGCAGGCGGTCGAGGCCCGCGGGCTGCGCGTCGTGTGGAGCGCCGGACCCGGCGAAGCGGACATCCTCGACGCGATCGATCCCGGCCGCGAACGCGCGCGCATCGCGGGCACGCTGTCGTTGTCGTCGTTGTGGCACGTGCTCGCGCAGGCGCGCCTGCTCGTCTGCCCCGATACCGGCATCGCGCATCTCGGCCGCATCGTCGGCGTGCCGACGGTGACGCTGTTCGGGCCGGGCTCGGCGGTGATGTGCGGTCCCGGGGACTTCTTTGCCGACACGCCTTCCCGCGCGGTGACGGTCGAGCCGTTTGCCTGCCGCGACCAGACGGTGCAGTTCTTCCGCGAAGTTCCGTGGGCACGTCGCTGCGAACGCCTGGAGGGCGACGCGCCCGGCCGCTGTCCGCGCGCGCTGTGCATGGAGGCCATCGAGGTGGCGGCGGTGGTGGCCGCCGTCGACGGGCTCGCTCCGGGCGCCGCGGTACCGACGCTAGCGGCAGCGCGGGCGTCCCGCGCCGCGCGACGGGTCACCGCGCGAGCGCTTCGCTTTCGGGCACGGCGGTCGCCGCGGGCGTGAACTGGATGCGATGCAGCCGCGCGTACGCGCCGCCGGCGGCGAGCAGCCCGACGTGCGTGCCGATTTCCACGATGCGCCCGCCGTCGAGCACGACGATGCGGTCGGCGTCCTCGATCGTCGACAGCCGATGGGCGATGACGATCGTCGTGCGCCCGCGCATCAGCGTGTCCAGCGCGGCCTGCACCTGCCGCTCGGATTCGGAGTCGAGCGCGGACGTCGCCTCGTCGAGGATCAGCAGCGGCGCGTTCTTGAGGATCGCGCGCGCGATGGCGATGCGCTGGCGCTGGCCGCCGGAGAGCCGGATGCCGTTTTCGCCGACCATCGAGTCGAATCCTTCCGGCATCGCGCGGATGAAATCGAGCGCATGCGCGGCGGCGGCCGCGCGCTCGATCTCCTCGCGCGGCGCGCCGGCCATCTGGCCGTAGGCGATGTTCGCGGCCACGGTGTCGTTGAACAGCAGCACGTCCTGCGACACCATCGCGATCTGCGCGCGCAGGCTCTTGAGCGTCAGCGTCGTCACGTCGTGCCCGTCGATGAAGAGGCGCCCGGCGGTGGGCTCGTAGAACCGCGGCACCAGGTTGACGAGCGACGTCTTGCCGCTGCCCGATGCGCCGACGAGCGCCACCGTCTCGCCGGGCGCCACGGTCAGCGTGATGTCGGACAGCGCTTCGCGCTCGTTCGCCGCGTAGCGCAGCGACAGCCGCTCGAAGCGCACTTCGCCGCGGCAGCGGTCGAGCACGACGGTGCCGGTGTCGGCTTCCTCCTCGTGGTCCAGCAGGCCGAAGATGCTCTCGGCGGCGGCGAGCCCGCGCTGGATCGCCGCGTTGATGCCGGACAGGCCCTTCAGCCGCTCGAGCAGCGTCAGCAGCGCGACGATGTACGACATGAACAGCGCGAAATCGAAGCGGCCGCCCTCGGTCTGCTGCAGCGCGATCCACACGATCGAGCCCACGGCGCAGGCCGCGAAGAACACCGTCAGCGGCGAACTGGCGGCGGTGGCCGACGATTCCTTGGTCATCGCGTTGCGCAGGCGATTGGCCGCGGCCACGGCCCGGTTGCGCTCGTACTCCTCGCCGCCGAAGACGCGCACGACGCGATGCCCGCCGATCAGTTCCTCCAGCACCTGCGTCATCGACCCCGAGCGGTCCTGGATGTCGCGGGCGATGCGCCGCAGCCGGCGGCTGAAATAGCGGATGACGATGCCGACGATCGGCACGACGATGAACGTCAGCAGCGTCAGCCGCCAGTTGAGCCACATCAGGTAGCCGAAGCTCACCGTGATGGTCAGCGTGGAACGGATCGCGTTGGTGATCGCGCCCGAGGCGGCGGAGGCGAGCTGGTGCGCGTCGAACGAGATCTTCGACTGGATCATGCCGGCCGCATGCGTGTCGTAGTACGGCGTCGGCAGCTTGAGCAGCTTGTCGATCAGGTCGCGGCGCAGGTCGAACACGACGCGGTAGCCGGTCCAGCCCATGCCGTACTCGGAGATGTAGGCGCCCACGCCGCGCAGCAGGAAGACGCCGACGATCGTCAGCGGCAGCCACTTGGTGGCGAGCGGATCGGGCGTCTCGAAGTTGCGGACGATCGGGATGACGAGCCAGGCGAGCATCAGGTCGCCGGCCGCGACGATCATCATGCCCAGCACCGCCAGGCCGAACGCCCACCGGTAGGGGCGGACGTAGCGCAGCAGGCGGGAGTAGAGATTGGAGCCCGTCATCGAAAGTGGTGGTGCCGCGCGGCTGGCGCCGCGCATTGCAGCTGGCGGCGGACGGGATGCGTCCGCGCTTTTCGCCGCCGAGTATAACGCAGCGTCCCGGACGGGGCCGTGCCGCGCCGTCGCTAGCGCGGCGCCGGCAGCAGGCTTTCGTAGAGGGCGATGAGGCGCGCCGCCATCGCGTCCGGCGTCAGCGGGCGCATGGCGGCGAGCGCCTGCCTGCCGGCCCGTTCGCGCGTCCCGGCATCGAGCAGCGCGGTCATCCCGGCGGCGATGGCGCCCACGTCGCGGGCGCCGCACACCGTGCCCGCGCCGTGGCCGCTCACCAGCTCGCCGGCGCCGCAGCGGTCGCTCGTCACCACCGGCAGTCCGCACGCAAGGGCTTCCAGCACGGCGTTGGACAGCGCGTCGTACAGCGTCGGCAGCACGAACGCGTCGGCCGCGCCATAGAACGGCCGCGGGTCCTGCTGCGCGCCCGCGAACGTCACCCGGTGCGCCACGCCGAGCCGGCGGGCGAGCGCCAGATAGCGCGCCGGGTGCCGGTCGCGGCCGACGACCATCAGCTGCGCGGGCGCGGGCACGGCGGCCAGCGCTTCGATCGCGCGCCCCACGCCCTTCCGCGCGTACGCGGAGCCCACCAGCAGGAACACGCACGCGTCGTTGGCGACGCCGAAGCGGGCGCGGACTTCGCGGCGATGGACGCCGAGTCCGGGATGGAACGCCGCCGGATCGATCGCGTTGTAGATCACCGGCAGCCGCTCGCGCGGCAGCCCGAAGCGCTCGTGGATCTCGGTCTGCACCATCCGCGAAATGCAGATGACCTGCCGCAGGCGCGGGCTGGCGTACAGCCGGCGCTCCGCTGCCAGCATGTAGCGGTGGTACGGGCTGGCGGCGAGCGCGAGGCGCGTCGGCAGCGACGCGTCGCGCAGGCGTTCCTCGACCCACACCGCGTGGACGCCGTCGCCGGCGCGGTAGATGTCGCAGCAAGGGATGCGCTCGTGCGACTGCACGAGCGTGCCCGGCATCCCCGCAAGCCGCGCGCACACGGCGCGCGCGAACCCGGAATCGCGCATCGTCCGGCCGACATAGGGCGGGTTCACGATCAGCGGCGTGACCCGCGCGTCGGCGTGGCGCGGCCAGCGCCGGGTGACGAGCGTGATCTCGACGCCGTTGCCGGCAAGCGCGGTCAACGCGCGCTCGACGAAGCGCTCGGCCCCGCCGAACGGCGTGTACTTCTGCCGGATGATCGCGAGCCGCATCAGCGCGGCGGCGTCCCGGGTGGCAACGTCCGCTCCGGCGGGACGCCATGCGGCAGCGTCTCGGAATCGAGGCCGTCCGCGCCATGCAGCGGCGGCGCTTCCACCACTCCCGGCCGCCCGCGACTGGCGGCGGCGCGCGCCGCCATCTTGTGCGCGACGCTTGCCTCCAGCAGTTCCTTGTAGAGCAGCACCAGCTTGAGCGTCATCGCCGCCGGCGTGAGCGTTTCGACGGCGCGCCGCGCGTTGGCGGCGAGCGGTTCGCGCGTCCCGGCGTCCAGCAGCGTGCGCATGTGCGCGGCAAGGGCGACCTCGTCGCGCGCATCGCAGACGAAGCCGGCCTCGTGCTCGGTGACGAGTTCGGCGGCGCCGGAGCGCGTGCTCGTCACCACCGGCAGGCCGCTCGCCAGCGCTTCCATCGCGGCATCGGGGAAGGAATCGTAGATCGTCGGCAGCACGAACGCATCGGCGGCGCCGTAGTAGGGCCCGACATCGGGCTGGACGCCGGCGAACGTCACGCGCTCGCGGACGGCGTGGTCGCGGGCGAGCTTCTTGTAGTCGTCCTGCCGCCGGTCGTCGCCGACGATCACGAGGTGCGCCGGCGCCGGGAGCTGCGCCAGCGCGGCGATGGCGGCCGGCACGCCCTTGCGCCGGAAGCCGGACCCCACGAGCAGGAACACCGTGGCGTCGTCGGCGATGCGGTGCTTGGCGCGGATGCGTTCGCGATGTTCGCGCAGCGCGGGCGAATAGATGCCGGAGTCGACGGCGTTGTAGAGCACCGGCAGCCGTTCGTCGGCCAGTCCGAAGCGGGTCTTGATGTCGTCGCGGACCATCCTGGAGTTGCAGAGGACCGCGCGCAGCCACGGGCTGGCGAAGAGCTTGCGTTCCATCGCAAGCGTATAGCGATGCCATGGACTCATCGCCACACGCAGTCGCAGCGAGGCGGAGGCGTCGCGCAGCCGCTCTTCGAGCCACGTCGCGTGAATGCCGTCGGCCGGCCGGTAGACGTCGCAGGCCAGCACGCGCTCGTGCGATTGCACGAGGTTCGCGCGCGCGATGGCGATGTCGCGGGTCACCGCGCGCGCGAAGCCCCAGTCGCGCCACAGCGCGCCCACATACGTCGGATTGCAGATGTGCGGCTCGATCAACTGGAGCTTCGTCTGCGGCCATTCGCGCGTGTAGAGCGTGATGGCCACGTTGCGCTCGAGCAGCGCCTCGAGCGCACCCTCGAGAAAGCGCTCGGCGGTGCCGTGCGGCGTGTAACGCTGGCGAATGATCGCGAGCCGCATCAGGTCCGGTCCCGCGTGTCGGCGACCAGCGCTGCAAGCGCGCCGTGCACGCGCTCGACCGGCAGCGTCGTCAGGCACTCGGAAACCTTGCCGCCGCCGCAACCGTCGAGGCCGCACGGGCGGCACGGAAACGCCGTCGAGACGACGACGCGCTGCGCGACACGCCACGGACCCCATGCGATCTCGCTCGATGGACCGAACAGCGCCAGCGTCGGCGTCCCCATCGCGGCCGCGATGTGCATCGGCGCCGAGTCGACGCCGGCAAACGCGCGCGCGCACCCGGTCAGCGCCGCCAGCTCCCGCATCGACAAGGCGCCGGTGAGGTCGACGATGCGCGCGCGTGTCGCCGGGCGCGCCGCCGCCAGCACCGCCGCGACCAGCGCCCGCTCGCGATCGTCCGGTGCGCCGGTGAGCACGACACTGAGTCCGTCGGCGACGATCAGGTCGACCAGCGCCGCCGTGCGCTCGGCGGGCCAGCACTTGAAGAGCCAGCGCGATCCCGGGTGCACCTGCACGAAATCCTGCGGCGCGAGACCATGCTCCGCCAGCAGTTGCGCGACGCGACGTTCGGCTTCGGCGCCGGGCACGAGTACCAGCCGGCGGTCGGCTTCATCGGGATGGACGCCGATCCGCCGCAGCGCGTCGAGATTCTGCTCGACGACGTGGCGCTCGGTGCGCGCGGGCAGCCGGTAGAAATGCGTGAAATGCCGGCGCCACAGCGCGGACCGCCGGTCGCGCTCGCGCGTCACCGCCCAGCGCGGACGCAGGAGCCGCGCCAGCGTCAGCCCGCGCGGGTGCTCGGTCAGGTGGACCAGCAGGTCGTAATCGCGCGCGCGCAGCCGGCGCAGCAGCGACCACTCCTCGCGCAGTTGCGTCGGCACGCCGCGCTTCTTCCAGTTGCGGTCGATCGTGTGCACTTCCGCGATGGCCGGGTGGCCCGTCAGCATCGGCGCGGTTTCTTCGTACACCAGTGCATCGATCTCGATTCCCGGGGCGGCGCGCTTGAGCGTCGTGAACACCGGCGACGTCAGCAGCACGTCGCCATGATGACGCAGCTTGGTGACCAGCGCGCGACGGACGAGGTGGAGGGGAATCGGGTCCGGCAGCGGGCTCGCCATGTCGTCCACAATACCAAAAAGCCCGTGACTTCGCCCGTGGCGAAACCACCGGCGGTTGGTGCTTACTCCCGGCAGCCACCGCATCCACGCGCGGTTCCCGGTTCGGAGTACAATCCGCGCGTTTGCCATCCTGCCCTTCCCGCCCGCCTTCCTCCATGTCCGTCGACGTCGTCAACACCGCGCTCAAGGCGCAGATCCTCGCGGAAGCGCTCCCCTATATCCGGCGCTTCCACGACAAGACCATCATCATCAAGTATGGCGGCAACGCGATGACCGAGCCGACGTTGAAGGCGGGCTTCGCGCGCGATGTCGTGATGCTGAAGCTCGTCGGCATGAATCCGGTGATCGTGCACGGCGGCGGCCCGCAGATCGGCGACCTGCTGAAGAAGATGGGCATCGCAGAGTGAGTTCCGGCAGGGGATGCGCGTCACCGACGAGCGCGTGATGAACGTTGTCGAGATGGTCTTGGGCGAGCTGAACCAGGAGATCGTCGGCCTCATCAATCAGCATGGCGGCAAGGCGGTGGGACTGACCGGGCAGGACGGCGCGTTCATCCACGCCCGGAAGATGCTGCTCGAGTCCGAGGCGGTCGCAGGCGAGTTCATCGACATCGGGCTCGTCGGCGAGATCGAGCGCATCGATCCCGAGCTCATCCAGCTCTTGGACTCGCGCGATTTCATTCCGGTGATCGCGCCGATCGGCGTCGGCGCCGGCGGCGAGGCGTACAACATCAACGCCGACCTCGTCGCGGGCAAGCTCGCGGAAACGCTGAAGGCTGAAAAGCTGGTGCTGATGACGAACACCGTCGGCGTGCTCGACAAGAACGGCACGCTGCTCTCGGGCCTCACGTCCAGCGAAATCGACGCGCTGTTCGCCGACGGGACGATCCATGGCGGCATGCTGCCGAAGATCGGTTCCGCACTCGACGCCGTCAAGAACGGCGTCAAGAGCTCGCACATCATCGACGGCCGCGTCGAGCATGCGTTGCTGCTCGAGGTGCTGACCAACGAAGGCGTGGGCACGATGATCCGCGCCGACGACACGCCGCCCCGCTACGGCACCTGACGGCCGCTTCGTCCGCGCACCCCTATCATGGCGATGAAACCAGGCGAACGGCGGCTGCAGATCCTGCAGACGCTGGCGGCCATGCTCGAGAATCCGCGCAGCGAGAAGGTGACGACGGCGGCGCTCGCCAAGAAGCTCGACGTGTCGGAGGCCGCGCTCTACCGGCATTTCGCCAGCAAGGCGCAGATGTTCGAGGGGCTGATCGAGTTCATCGAGACGACGCTGTTCTCGTTCATCAACAGGATCACCGGCGAGACGACCGAAGGTGTTGCGCAGGCCGAGCAGACGGTCGTCATGCTGCTGTCGTTCGCGGAGAAGAACCCCGGCATGACGCGGGTGCTGATCGGCGAGGCGCTCGTCAACGAGGACGAGCGGCTGCAGGCGCGGATCAACCAGCTGACCGACAAGCTCGAGGCGGTCCTGCGGCAATCGCTGCGGATCGCGCAGGCCGCCAACGGCTGGCACGGCGACGCGCAGGCCGACGCCGCGGTGCTGATCGCCTACGTGCTCGGCCGCTGGCAGCTGTTCGCGAAGAGCGGATTCAAGCGGACGCCACAGGACGGCTGGGCTCTGCAGCGCAAGTTTCTTTTCGGTTGACGGCGCGGGGCGAGAGGCCCGATGCTTCGCTGCATGCACGCAACACTCCCGCGCAAGCCAATGACGAGCGCTATCCGCGCGTCCGCGCTGCTGGTCCTGGCGCTGGCCGCCGCTGCCGGGCACGCGCAGACCGGCAGCCGCATCACCGAGCCGCCGCCGCCGCCGGTGTCGCGCTGGCAGGCTGAGCGCGATCTGCTGGATGGCGCGATGCGCGGACGCGCGTTGACGGCCACCGACCCGCGCGGACTCTGGATCGCGGGGACGCTCGACACCGGCGATCCGGTCGGGCAGGTCGCATCGTTCGCGCAGGCGCGCACGCAGGCGCCGTCCGAGAAGGTCTTTCTGGCATCGCTTGCGACGGCCTGCCTGGCGCCGGTGCAGCCGCTGCCGGACGCGTGCGACGCCACCGATCGCCTGGCCGACTGGGCGTCGCGCGATGTCGACAACGGGGTGCCGCTGCTGCTGCTCGCCGACCGCGCGCGCCAGCGCAACAACGCCGCGTCGATGACGGCGTTTCTCGAAGAGGCGGCGACACGCCCCCGCTTCGATGACTACTGGAACCAGGGCGCGCTGTACATCTGGGAAGCGGTGCGCGCGCTGCCCGGCGGCGCCGACCCCGCGGCGAAGGCGGAACTCGCGGCGGCGTACGGCGCGCTGCACGAATCCTATGCGGCGCGGCAGATGCCGCTCCTGTGCCGGGATGCGCAGCGGTTGCCCGACACACTCCGTGCCGCGTGCCATGCGGCGGGCGCGGCCGTCGCCCAGCGTGCCGCCACCTGGTCGCTGCGCATCGCCGGCGCGCGGCTGGCCGAACGCAGCGCCGCGGCGGGGCCGGCATTGGCGGCCGCGCAGGCGCAGTTGAGCGACACGCAGCGGCGCGCGTTCGAATGCGCCGAGGTTGGCAATCCCATCGCGGCGGCCCTGGGATCGTCCGACGCCGCCGTCCGGGCGCGGGCGGTCGCGCAATGGGAAGCGCGCCTCGTCCAGGATGCGCGCGTCGGCGAAGTGGCCGCCTGCGGCGGGCCGACGAAGGGCTAGGAGCCGACAGTCCCCCGGCGAACGCGGGGGTCAGGTCGCCTGCACGGTCGACGGCGCGATCACGCACCCGGCGATCCGCCAGCGGCCGTCGCGCTGTCGTTGCATCTGATACAGCGCGACCAGCACCGTATCGTCGGGAAGCACGAGGCGCAGCGGCTGGATCGTCGCGCCGTCGACGACGGCGCCTTCGAGGAACTGCGTGTGGCGGGCGTCGAGCAGCGGCGCGTAACCCGTGCGGACCATCCGCAGAAAATTTTCGGCGGAACCGAATTGCGCGCGGATGCCGGGCACCGCGAACGCCATCGCCCTGGCGCCGTCGCCGGCCTTCAGCGCCGCGAGCTGGTCGCCGATGACCTTCTGGATGGCGCTCCATTCGGTGGCCGGCAACCCGGACGGGACGGCCGGCGGCGCCGCCCCGACCGGCGCCACGAGAGCGCAACAGAGCAATGCACGCAGAACGGCGCCAAGCAAGCGATTCATGGAGACCTCCCCGAACAAACGGGACATGCCGGGTCGCGCGGCACGGTGACGTCGCGCCATTGCATCGCCAGCGCGTCGAGCAACAGCAGGCGTCCGGCGAGCGACGTGCCGACGCCGGCGATGATCTTCAGCGCTTCGGCGGCCTGCGTCGCGCCGATGATGCCGACGATCGGCGCGAAGACGCCCATCGTCGCGCAGCGCGTTTCCTCCAGTTCCTCGCCCTCGCCGAACAGGCAGTGATAGCAGGGCGACCGCGGGTCGCGCGGATCGAAGACCGCGACCTGGCCGTCGAAGCGCAGCGCCGCGCCGGAGACGAGCGGCTTGGCCGAGCGCACGCATGCCGTGTTGACCGCATGCCTCGTCGCGAAATTGTCGCAGCAGTCGAGGACGACGTCGGCGGCCGCCACCAGCGGCGCGAGCTCCGCCGGTCCGACGCGGACGTCGATCCGCTCGATGCGCACGTCCGGGTTCACCGCGGACAGTCGGCGCGCGGCCGCATCGACCTTCGTTGCGCCGATGTCGCCGGTCGCGTACAGGATCTGCCGCTGCAGGTTGGTGAGGTCGACATGGTCGGCATCGCAGATCGTGATCGTGCCGACCCCTGCCGCCACGAGGAACTGCGCGGCCGGCGCGCCGAGTCCGCCCATGCCGATCACCAGCGCGTGGGCGGCCGCGAACCTGTCCTGCGCGTCCGGGCCGAGCTCGGACAGCAGGATATGGCGGCTGTAGCGGAGGAGCTGGGTGTCGTCCATGCAAAGGGTCAGATTCGAATTTTCGCAGGGGTCAGATTCGAAATTTCGCCCGAGCACTCGAAAGGTTCAGGTCGCTACGCGCTCACCGCGGGCGAAAATTCGAGTCTGACCCCACGTGGTTGCGAGACTGCGCTGCCATTACGATCGCCCGCGCAAGGCAATCCGAGTCTGACCCTCATTCTACAGCGTTGATTCCAATGAAAAACGCCCGGCGGTGCCGGGCGTTCTTGCTGTCCTGAGGAAACGCTCGACCGTTACGGCTTCACCGTCGTCGGCACCGTGGCCGTCGCGGCCAGCGACTTCGTCGACGCGATGACGGGCTGGCCCTTCAGGTGGTTCATCGCCTGCTGCAGCACGAAGTCGTCGCTGGCGCCGAACTCGAAGCGCGGCAGCACCGGCATCGCCTCGACCTTGTTCGGGTCGCCCGGCTTCGCTTGCGGCGTCGCGGGGGTGGCGCCCTTGGCATCCTCGGCCTTCGCGGCGGCGGCCTTGTTCGTTTCCAGGTGCCGCTCGAGATTGGCTTCGCGGATGCGGTTGCCCGTGTCGCGGCCATCGTCGATCGCGATGTCCGGCTCGATGCCCTTGGCCTGGATCGAGCGGCCCGACGGCGTGTAGTACCTCGCGGTCGTGAGCTTCAAGCCCGCGTTGTTGCCGAGCGGCAGGATCGTCTGCACGGAGCCCTTGCCGAACGTCTGGTTGCCCATGACGATCGCGCGCTTGTGATCCTGCAGCGCGCCGGCGACGATTTCCGATGCGGAGGCGGTACCGCCGTCCACGAGCACGACCATCGGGACCTTTTTCACGGCTGCTGGAAGATCCTTGAAGTAGTCATCGCCGCGGCGCGAGAAATTGTCCTTGGTGGCGGACAGGCGCATCCGGGCGTCCGGCGTGCGGCCATCCGTGTAGACGACGAGCGCGTCCTTGGGCAGGAACGCGGCCGACACCGCCACCGCCTGGTTGAGCAGTCCGCCCGGGTCGCTGCGCATGTCGAGCACGAGGCCCTTCAGGTCGCCCTTGGCGTAGAAGTCCTTCAGCGCGCGCGCCAGGTCTTCGCCGGTGCGCTCCTGGAAGTTGCGGATGCGGATGTAGCCGTATCCGGTCTCCAGCATCTTCGCCCGCACGCTCTTGACGTTGATTTCCTCGCGCGTCAGCGTGAACGTCAGCGGCGTCTCGGCGCTCTTGCGGACGATCGTCAGCACGACCTGCGTGCCCGGCTTGCCGCGCATCTTGTCGACCGCCTTCGATAGCGGCAGGCCGCGCGTGGCGGTGTCGTCGATCTTGACGATCAGGTCGCCGGCCTGGATGCCGGCGCGGAACGCCGGCGTGTCCTCGATCGGCGACGTCACGCGAACGACGCCGTCCTCGACGCCGACTTCGATGCCCAGGCCGCCGAACTTGCCCTGCGTCGACACCTGCAGTTCCTTGAACGCCTCGGCGTCCAGGAAGTCGGAATGCGGGTCCAGCCCCCGCACCATGCCGTTGATGGCTTCCTTGATCAGCTTGTCGTCGGGCACCGTCTCGACATAGTCGCTCTTGATCTTGCCGAACACGGCGGAGAGCAGCTGCAGGTCCTCGTACGGAATGGGCGTCTTCGCCTCGCGTTGCGCGATCGCGGAAAAATTGAGCGACAGCAGCACGCCCAGCACGGTGCCGAGCCCGATCAGCCCTGCTTTCTTCCAGCCCTCGCGCTTGCCCGGTAGTTCATTTGCCATGTTGCGCTGCTCCCGCGTCTCGTCGATGCCTGTCGGCCGCACACGGCGCGCGGGGCACTGCTCGCCGCGCGGCATGTCGTCCGAAGGTCAAGGTAAAAAGTATACGCCCGCAGTCCCTTCGTGTTTCACGACTGCCGACCGGCTTCGTCCAACCGACTGGCGATGGCCGCTTCGCCATTGTGCCGGTCGCCTTGCAGACGCAAGAATCGCGCCGCAGGAACCACTTGGGCCGTCGCGCGCCCCGCAAGTTCCCCGCGTTCGGGCCGGTCCGGTCAGCGCCCGGCGAGACGGACCAGCGAATGCCCGGTCATCTCCGGCGGCTGCGGCAATCCCATCAATGCCAGCATGGTCGGCGCGATGTCCTGCAGCGCGCCGTCCGCCGCCACCGTAGCGGGGCGCCCGACATAGAGGAAGGGCACGCGATTGAGCGTATGGGCGGTGTGCGGCTGTCCGGTGGCGGGGTCGTGCATCATTTCCGCGTTGCCGTGGTCGGCGGTGATCAGCACCTCGCCGCCGACGTCGCGGGCGGCGGCGACCACGCGGCCGATGCAGACGTCGAGCGTCTCCACGGCCCGCCGGGCGGCTTCATAGTCGCCGGTGTGGCCGACCATGTCGCCGTTGGCGTAGTTGCAGACGATGGCGTCGTACTTGCGTGCGGCGATGGCGGCGACGAGCCTGTCGGTCACCTCGGGCGCGCTCATCTCCGGCTGCAGGTCGTAAGTGGCCACTCTCGGCGAAGGGACCAGCACGCGGTCCTCTCCCGGGTAGACCTGTTCGACGCCCCCGTTGAAGAAGTACGTGACGTGCGCGTACTTCTCGGTTTCGGCAATTCGCAACTGGGCGAGCCCGAGCCCCGCGATGTACTCGCCGAAACTGTTGTGGATCGTCTGCGGCGCGAAGGCGATCGGCAGCCGCGCGAACTCCTCGCCGTACGACGTCAGGCATACGTACGCGGCGAGCCGCGGGACCCGTGCCCGCGGAAATCCGGTGAAACCCGGGTCGGTGAGCGCCCGCGTCAGCTGCCGCGCCCGGTCGGCGCGGAAATTCATGAACACGACGACGTCGCCGTCGGCCATCCGCGCCGGTTGGCCGAGCGCATCGGGAACGACGGTCGCCTGGACGAATTCGTCGGATTCGCCACGGTCGTAGGCGGCCGCCAGCGCCGCCTGCGGCGTGGCGGCGGCAAAGGGCGCGCGCCCGTCGACCAGCAGCTCGTACGCCGGCGCCAGCCGTTCCCAGCGCGAATCGCGGTCCATGGCGTAATAGCGTCCGACGATGGAGGCGACCCGGGCACCCGGATGCCGCGCGCAGACTTGCGCCATGTAGGCGAGCGACGCGTCAGCGCTGCGCGGCGGCGTGTCGCGCCCGTCGAGAAACGCGTGCACGCAGATTCGCGGCGCACCGCCGGTGGCCGCCAGCTCCACCATGGCCGCCAGCTGCCGCTCGTGACTGTGGACACCGCCCGGCGACAGGAGGCCCAGCACATGCAGCGTCGAGCCGCGCTCGCGCGCCGCGGCCACGGCGGCCGTCAACACCGGATTGCGGGCGAACTCCCCGGTGGCGATCGCGTGGTCGATACGCGTGTAATCCTGGTAGATCACGCGCCCTGCGCCGATGTTCAGGTGCCCGACCTCCGAATTGCCCATCTGCCCGGCCGGCAGTCCGACGCGCAGCTCCGAGGCGTCGATCGTCGTGTGCGGGCAGCAGCCGAGCAACCGCGCCCAGTTCGGCATCACGGCATTGGCGATTGCATTGTCGGGCGCCGGCCCGCGGCTGCCGAAGCCGTCGAGGATCAGCAGGACGACCGGACGCACGGCCACCTGGGCGGCGGGGGCGCGGCGGATGCCGGGTTCAGCGAGGGTCGAGGACATGCGGGCGGGGGGCCCCGAACACGTGGATGCGGGGCGGGTCGAATGGATCGGTTATCATTTTACCGTTTATCTTCCGAGGGTTTCGCCGCATGTCGTTCATAGAAAAAAACTGGTGGCTCATCCTCGCCATGTTCATCTCGGGGGCCATGCTGCTGTGGCCGATCGTCCAGCGCCGATTCTCGCCGATCAAGGATATCGGCAATCTCAACGTCACCCACCTCATCAACCACCAGAATGCCGTGCTGCTCGACGTCCGCGAGCAGGCGGATTTCACCGGCGGCAAGTTGCCCAACGCGCTGCATATCCCGCTGTCGCAGTTGAAGGACCACGAGGCGGAACTTGCCAAGCTGAACACGCGGCCGATCGTCGTCTACTGCGCCCGCGGCCAGCGCAGCCGGGGCGCCGGCGCCACCCTTGCGAAACTCGGGTTCGCCGGCATTTACCAGTTGCATGGCGGCTTGAGGGCATGGAAGGACGCCGGGCTGCCACTGGAACCGGTGAGCAAATGATCGACGATCAAGGTAGCGTGCCGTCCGCGGGAGGCGTGCGGGATTCCCTCGTGACGATGTATTCGACCCGCTTCTGCCCGTATTGCGTGCAGGCGGAGCGGCTGTTGCGCGCGAAGGGCGTGCAGGATATCGCCAAGGTCCGCGTGGACCTCGAGCCCGAGCGGCGCGCCGAGATGATGACGCGCACGGGCCGGCGCACCGTGCCGCAGATCTACATCGGACAGACGTACGTCGGCGGCTACGACGATCTCGTGGCGCTCGACCGTGCCGGCAAACTCGATCCCCTGCTGCAGGGGGCCTAAAGCCGGCCGCGTGGCCGCTTCCCGATGGCGGGCGGCGCAATCGCGGCGGTAGAGTAAAATCACGGGTTTTCCGACCGCAAGGAATGCACCAGCATGGCTGATCAACCTACTGCCGCGCCCCAGGGCGACGGCAACGCGCAGGCCCCCGGCTTCGCGATCGAGAAGATTTACGTCAAGGACCTTTCGATCGAGAATCCCGGCGCGCCCCAGTCGTTCCAGATGACCGAGGCGCCCAGCATCGAAATCGGGCTGCGCACGCGCGGCGAACAGGTCGCCACCGACGTTTTCGAATGCGTGCTGACGATCACGGTGACCGCGACGGCGGCCGGCAAGACCGTGTTCCTCGTCGAGGCGTCGCAGGCAGGACTGTTCACGATCCGCGGCGTGCCGGTGGCCGACATGCAGCCGGTGCTGGCGATCGCCTGCCCGAACGTCCTCTTCCCGTACGCGCGGGAAACGATCGCCGACGCGGTGGTCCGGACGGGGTTCCCGCCGGTGCACCTGGCGCCGATCAATTTCGAGGCGCTGTACCAGCAGCAGCTGGCGCAGATGCAGCAAGCGGTTCCCGCCGTCACCAACTGACGCGGAAACGATGGCGTCCGCAAGCCGCCGACCCGCCTGCCGGACGAGGCTAGCCTTCGCGGCGGCGGCGCTGCTGGTCGCCGCGCACGCGGCTGCCGCCGATTTCAAGGTGATCGGCGAGGCGCCGACGATCCTCTACGACGCGCCCTCCGCCAAGGCCCGGCCGCTGTTCGTGTACGGGCGCGACGTGCCGGTCGAGGTGCTGGTCAGCGTCGAGGGCTGGACCAAGGTGCGGGACGCCGGCGGCACGATCGGCTGGGTCGGCGGCAAGTCCCTGACCGACAAGCGCGTGTTGCTGGTGCGCGCCCCGGTGGCGGATGTCCGCGCCAATCCCGACGAGAGCGCGGCCGTCGTCTTCCGCGCCGAGCAGAATGTCCTGCTCGAACTCGCGGAGAGCGCGTCGTCGCCGACGACGACCGCCACGCCGGGCTGGGTGAAAGTCCGCCACCGCGACGGCCAGGTGGGCTTCGTCCGGTTGCCGCAGATCTTCGGCCTGTAGCGGATCCGCCGTCGATGAACGATGTCGTCGTCCTCGGCGCGGGCGCGTGGGGAACGGCGATCGCATGCCATCTGGCCGTGCGTGCCGCGGCCCATCCCACGGTCACGCTGTGGGCGCGCGACGGCGCGCAGGCGCAGGCGATGGCCGACCATCGCGAGAATGCCCGCTACCTGCCCGGCATCCCGTTGTCCCCCGCGCTGCGCATCTCGTCCGACCTCACGGTGGCGCTGCGCGCGGATGTCCTGTTCGCGGCGGTGCCCGTGGCCGAGCTGCCCCGGCTGGCCGACGAGCTGGTCGCCCGCGGCGCCCGCGCGCCTCTGGTCTGGCTGTGCAAGGGCTTCGTCGCGGCGCCTGCGCTGCCGGGCGGGGCGGGTCTCGCGCATCAGGTGATGGCCGCGCGCTGGCCGTCCCCGGTCGCCGTGGCGTCGGGGCCGAGCTTTGCCGAGGAGGTCGCGCGCGGTTTGCCGACGGCCCTCACGGTGGCCGCCACCGATGGAAGGCTCGCCACGCTGGTCGCGACGCTGCTGCGGGGCGATACGCTGCGCGCGTACGAATCCGACGACATCGCCGGCGTCGAAGTGGGCGGGGCGATCAAGAACGTGCTGGCGATCGCCGCCGGCGCGAGCGATGGTCTGGGGTTTGGCCACAACGCGCGCGCGGCGCTCATCACCCGGGGACTCGCGGAGACCGGGCGGCTGTCGACGGCCCTCGGCGGACAGCGCGAGACGCTGATGGGCCTGGCCGGCTTGGGCGACCTCGTGCTGACCTGCACGGGCAACCTTTCGCGCAACCGCCGGGTGGGGCTGGCGCTGGCCGAGGGCCGCGCGTTGCCGGACATCCTGGCCGACCTGGGCCACGTCGCCGAAGGCGTGAGCGCGGCGCGCGCGGCGCGCGCGCTCGCCGCCCATCACGGCATCGAAATGCCGATCTGCGAGGCGGTCGACCGCGTGCTGTACGAAGGGTTGTCGCCGCGCGACGCGATGCTGGAGTTGCTGCGGCGCGAGCCGCGGGCCGAGGGGCACTAACAGGATGTTGAAATTCGCTTGCTGCCGGCACGCCGCTCGTTCTTTCGGGGCCCTCATTTTCGTGGCCCCAAAGCGGCGGCGCGCGGCCGCCCGAAGTCGCCGCTCATATCTTGCATTGCTCGTCCTCGTTGAAAAACGCGGGGAAGCTGTCCTCCCGCGTTTTTCAACGAACTGCTAAAGGGCCGGGACTCTCGATTGGCGCGGCGGGGCGAAAACGGCGCCGGGCCCCGCCGTTCGCAATCGGAGCGCGGGCCGCAGCAACGCGAGGGTCCGCCGCTAGGCGATCGGCATCGCGAACGACTGCTGGCGCCACGCCTCGTAGACCGTCACGGCGACCGCATTCGACAGATTCAGGCTGCGCACGCCCGGCCGCATCGGAATGGCGAGCCGCGCGGGCGGCGCGAACTCGGCGAGCACCGCCTCCGGCAAGCCCGCGGTTTCGCAGCCGAACACGAACACATCGCCCGGCATGAAGCGCGCGTCGTACAGCGAATGGGCGGTCTTGGTGGTCAGCGCGAACCAGCGGCGCGCGCGCTCGCGGCCGAGCGCCGCCTTGCAGGCGGTCCAGTCGCCATGGACGCGGACCCGCGCGTACTCGTGATAGTCGAGCCCCGCACGTTTCAGATCGCGATCGTCCATCCGGAACCCGAGCGGCTCGACCAGATGCAGTTCGGTCGCGGTATTGGCCGTCAACCGGATCACGTTGCCGGTATTGGGCGGGATTTCCGGGGCCACGAGAACGACGGCGAACATCGAAGCGGACCTTCCAGGAGTCACTACGCCGGCGGAAGTGTACGCGCGGCGACCCATGCCTCGACCGCCGTGGCGCCGGCCCGCAACGCGGCATCGGCCGCGGAGGCGAGCGTGGCGCCGGTCGTCATCACGTCGTCGACGATGGCGATTCGCTGCCCGGCGACCGCGGGCAGCGCGGCGAATGCCCCGCGGACGTTGCGGCGGCGCGCAGTCCATGGCAGCGCGGCCTGCGGCGTCGTTTCGCGGATGCGGACGAGGCCGTGCGCGAGCGGCACGTCGAGTCGCTGCGCGAGGCGCCGGGCGATTTCCTGTGCCTGGTTGAAGCCGCGTTCGCGCTGTCGTGCCGGCGCGAGCGGCAACGCAACGACGAGATCGGGCACTGCGGGGGCCGTGCGGGCGAGGGCATCGGCAAAGCAATCGGCATACGCCATGGCGCCGCGATACTTCATCGCCTGCAGCAGCCGGTCGACCGGATACGCGTAGCTGTACGCTGCATGCGTGATCGCGAACGGCGGTGGTCGTCGCGTGCAGCGTCCGCAGACGACGCCCCCGGGTGTCGGCAATGCGCAGCGCGGGCAGGCGGGACCGAGGCGCGGCAGCGCGGCATCGCACTGCGGGCAGATCAGCGCATCGGCGGACGCCGCCGCGCACAGCGCGCAATGCTGCGGCAGCAAGGCGACTGCATTTACGCGCCAGCGCGCCGACTTGTCAAATATTGCGGCAAAACGATTTGACATCTTCGGCAGCCTCAAAGACACTCCACGCAGCTTCGAACCGTCCCCATCCTGCGCGCGGCGATCGCGCCGCGCCATCGAACGAATGAATGAGCACCCATTGAATTCCGCCATTCCGATCACCGTTCACGCGCGCGATGGCGCGCCGTCGACCCCGGGGAGCGCGCCGCGTTGGCCGGTGGCGGCGGTGGCCGAACTCTTCGCGCGCCCGTTCGCCGACCTGATGTTCGAGGCGCAAGCAGGTGCACCGCGCGCATCACGCGGCCAACGGCGTGCAGCTGTCGACGCTCATTTCGATCAAGACGGGCGGCTGCCCGGAGGATTGCGGCTACTGTCCGCAGGCGGCCCGCCATCACACGGGTGTGGCGAACGACGCGATGCTCGATCTCGACGCCGTGATCGCCGCGGCGCGCGCCGCGAAGGCGGCGGGCGCCTCGCGCTTCTGCATGGGCGCCGCGTGGCGGGGCCCGAAGCAGCGCGACCTGGATCCGGTGCTCGCGATGGTGCGCGAAGTGAAGGCGCTGGGCATGGAAACCTGCGCGACGCTCGGCATGCTGAAGGATGGCCAGGCCGGACAGTTGCGCGACGCCGGCCTCGACTACTACAACCACAACCTCGACACGGCCCCCGATTTCTATGGCGAGATCGTGTCGACCCGCGACTACGAAGACCGCCTGCAGACGCTCGACCGCGTGCGCGATGCCGGCATGCACGTGTGTTGCGGGGGCATCGTCGGCATGGGTGAGACGCGCGCGCAGCGCGCGGGGCTCATCGCGCAGCTCGCCAATCTCGATCCCTATCCGGAATCGGTGCCGATCAATCACTTAGTCCAGGTGGAAGGCACGCCGCTGCACGACGCGCTGCAGGGTGAGGTGGCACTCGATCCGCTCGAATTCGTGCGGACGATCGCCGTCGCGCGCATCACGATGCCCAACGCGATGGTGCGGCTTTCGGCCGGCCGGCGCGAAATGGGCGAGGCCGTGCAGGCGTTGTGCTTCCTCGCCGGCGCCAACTCGATCTTCTACGGCGACCGGCTGCTGACGACCGGCAACCCCGACGTGGACGCCGATCGCGCGCTGTTTGCCAAGCTGGGACTGTCGCCGCTGCTGCCCGAGGCGTGACGAGCGCCGCGCATCGCGTCGGTGAACTCGAGCAGGCGCTGCTCGGGCGCCGCGCGGACGGACTCGCGCGGTCGCGCCGCACGCTCGCCACCGCGCAGGGACGGCGCGTCGTCGCCGACGGGCAGCCGTTGCTCGCCTTCGCCAGCAATGACTACCTTGGCCTGGCCAACGATCCCGTCGTCGTGGCCGCGGCGCGCGACGGTGCGCTGCGGTGGGGCGTGGGGTCGGGCGCGTCGCATCTCGTCTGCGGTCACCTGGCGCCGCACGAGGCGCTCGAGCGGGAACTCGCCGCATTCGTCGCGCCTTGCGCCGGCGCGCGGGCGTTGACCTTCTCCTCCGGATATCTCGCGAACCTCGCGATCGTCACCGCGCTCGCCGGCCGCGGCGACGCGGTGTTCGCCGATCGCCTCGATCACGCCTGCCTGAACGACGGCGCGCTCCTGTCGCGCGCGCAACTCATCCGCTACGCGCATGCCGATGCGGACGCGCTCGCGCGGCGGCTCGCCGCCAGCACGGCGCGGCGCAAGCTGATCGTCACCGACGCGGTGTTCAGCATGGACGGCGACTTGGCGCCGCTGCCGCGGCTGCTCGAACTCGCCGACCAGTACGATGCCTGGCTCCTCGTCGACGACGCGCACGGTTTCGGGGTCGTGGGCGGCGGTCGCGGCAGCCTCGCGGAGTGCGGCGTGGCCTCCGAGCGGATCGTCTACATGGGGACGCTCGGCAAGGCGGCCGGCGTCGCGGGCGCGTTCGTCGCCGCGCATCCGGCCGTCATCGAGACGCTGCTGCAGACGGCCCGCCCGTACATCTACACGACGGCGGCCCCGGCGCTGCTCGCAGAAGCCGCGCGCGCGGCGCTCGCCGTCATTCGCGACGATGCGCCGCGCCGCACCCACCTGCACGACACTGATCGCCCGCTTTCGTCTCGGCGCGCGCGGGTTGCCGTGGCCGCTCATGCCGTCGGCGACGGCGATCCAGCCGCTCGTCGTCGGCGACAGCGCGGCGGCCGTCGAGCTGTCGCGGCGATTGCAGGAGCGCGGCGTATGGGTGCCGGCGATCCGGCCGCCGACGGTGCCGGCGGGCACCGCGCGGCTGCGCGTCAGCCTGTCGGCCGCACACGCGGCGGCGGACGTCGACGCGCTGCTCGCCGCACTGCGCGATTGCGCGCCCGCGCCATGAGCCCGCCGGGCCGCCCCAAGGGCGAATACCGGAGTGCGCAGCACGAAGGTGGTCCAGTGAGCCCGCCGGGCCGCCCCAAGGGCGAATACCGGAGTGCGCAGCACGAAGGTGTCCAGTGAGCCCGCCGGGCCGCAGCCTCATGCCCAATGCGCCGGAGTGCGCAGCACGAAGGAGGTTCATTGAGCGCGCTGCATGTCGAGACGACCGGGACGGGGCCGCCGCTCGTGCTGCTGCACGGCTGGGCGATGCACGGCGGGCTCTTCGCGCCGCTCGTGCCCGCGCTGGCGCAACGGTTTCGCGTCAGCGTCGTCGACTTGCCCGGACACGGACATTCGCCGCCGGTCGCGCCCTATTCGCTCGACGCGATCGTCGCGGTGCTCGAGCGGCAGTTCGATGGCGTTGCGGAGCCGGTCACGGTGCTGGGCTGGTCGCTCGGCGGTACGGTCGCGCTGCGCTGGGCGCAGCGGCATCCGGCGCGCGTGGCGCGGCTGGTCCTCGTCTGCACGACGCCGCGCTTCGTCGCCACCGACGGATGGGCGCCGGCGATGGATGGGCCGACGCTGCAACGATTCGGCGACGAGCTGCGCGTCGCCTACCGGTTGACGCTGCAGCGGTTCCTGTCGCTGCAATTGCAGGGCAGCGCCGAGGGCCGCGCCACGCTGGCCGTGCTGCGGGCGCAGCTCTTCGCGCGTGGCGAGCCCGCGCCGGAAGCGCTCGCCGCGGCGCTCCAAGTGCTGGCGGCGACGGACCTGCGCGCCGACGTGGCTGCCATCGCGTCGCCCGCGCTCGTCGTGACCGGCAATCGCGACACGCTGACGCCGTCGGCGGCCGGCGCGTGGCTCGCGCGCACGATGCCGGCGGCGCGCCACGTCGACATCGACGGCGCCGCGCACGCGCCGTTCCTGTCGCATCGCGCCGCGTTCGACGCCGCGGTGACGGAGTTTCTCGATGCCCGCTGAGCCGCGCTTCGACGCGCCCGACCCGCGCGAGGTCGACCCGCGTGCGGTCCGCCGCGCCTTCGGCCGTGCAGCGGCGACCTACGATGCGGCGGCGGCGCTGCAGCGCGAGGTCGGCGCGCGGATGGCATCGCGCCTCGACTACGTGAAGGTCGCGCCCGCGCTGATCCTCGACGCCGGTTGCGGCACCGGCGAAGCCGTCAGCGAGCTCGGGATCCGGTATCCCGATGCGAAGATCATCGCGCTCGACGTCGCGTTGCCGATGGTCGCCGCGGCGCGCGAACGCGCGCGGGGCGGGCGATCGCTGTTGCGCCGGCTGCTGCCCGATGCGCTGTCCGGCGCGAATCGCGCGCCGGCGTTCGTCTGCGGCGACATCAATGCGCTGCCGCTGCGCGGCGTCGCCTGCGATCTCGTCTGGAGCAACCTCGCGCTGCAGTGGGTCAACGACCTGCCGCGCGCCTTCGGCGAAGTGCGCCGCGTGCTGAAGGTCGGCGGCCTCGTGATGTTCTCCACGTTCGGCCCGGACACGCTGCGCGAGGTGCGGCGCGCGTTCGCGCGCGCCGACGGCCACACGCACACCAACCGCTTCGTCGACATGCACGACTTAGGCGACATGCTGGTCGACGCGGGGTTCGCCGATCCGGTGATGGACATGGAGCAGATCACCGTGACGTACGCGGACCCGCAGTCGCTGCTGCGCGAGCTGAAGCAGCTGGGCGCCACCAACGCGACGCGCGGCCGGCCGCACGGGCTGATGGGCAAGGCGCGCTGGCTGCGCATGCTCGCCGTGCTCGAAGCGTCGCGCCGCGACGGCCGCATTCCCGCGACGTTCGAGGTCGTCTACGGGCACGCGTGGAAGGGCGAGCCCAAGCGGACGGCCGACGGCCATCCGATCGTGAAACTGACCCGGCCGGGCCGGGGCTGAAGCCGTTTCACCATGAGACGCACAGACGCCGACAACGGCTTCCGGGCGGGCGGTTGGGCGGAGGTGGCTTCCGCGGCCGACGTCCCGGCACCCACCCGGATCGTCTCGGCGTCTCGGCGCCTCCCCGTGAAGGTGCTCCCATGACGCGCGGCATTTTCGTCACCGGGACTGACACCGGCGTCGGCAAGACGCGCATCGCGACGGCGCTGCTGCGCGCGCTCGTTGCCGGCGGCGTGCGCGCCGCGGGAATCAAGCCGGTGGCCGCCGGCATCGTCGCCGGCACCGATGTCAATGCCGACGTCGCGGCACTCGCAGCGGCCGACGGCCTGCCGCTCGCGGGCGCCGACCGCAATCCGTATGCGTTTGCGGAAGGGATCGCGCCGCATCTCGCGGCCCGGGACGCCGGCGTGACGATCGACCTGGCGCCGATCGCCACGGCCTGGCGGAACGTCGCGGCCATGGCGGACGTCATCGTCGTCGAAGGAGCAGGGGGCGTGGTGGTGCCGCTGGCGCCTCATCTCGACATGCTCGACATTCCGCTGCGCTTGCGGTTGCCGGCGCTGCTCGTCGTGGGGATCAGGCTCGGCTGCCTCAATCACGCGCTGCTGTCGGCGCGCGCGCTGCGCGAGCGCGGCGTGCGCTGCGCCGGGTGGGTGGCCAATCGCATCGATCCGGCGATGCCGCGCGCGAACGACAACGTGGCGGAGCTCGTCCGACTGCTCGATGCGCCCATGCTCGCCGACGTGCACTGGAATGCATCGCCCTGCTTCGGGCCCGACGCGTGGCGCCTGCTCGGGCTCGTCGTGGCCGCCGGCCATCGCGACTGACGGGGGCGGCCGTCCGCCTGCTGCATCGATGCGCGCATTGCCTCCCGTCGTGCGGAACAACACGGGTTCGGCGTTCTGCGGCCTGCGAAGTGTGCTAGCATTTTGCGCTTTGCAGCACCGTCGCCGGCATGGGTGCGCCGAAAGGCCCGCCCGCAAAGGCCGCGGTTGATCCCTTGTCGAGCGTTGCCCTCCCTCCGCTCCCTGCCGACCTCGAATATTGCGTGGTCGTGCGCGGTAACGATTCAATGCGGGGGCGAGCGCGGTGGCTGGTGTTCTGCGCCCTGGCGACCGTCAGCCTGGGGCTGGCGCTGGCCTTCGCGGCAGCGGGTGCGTGGCCGGTGTTGCCGTATTCGATGCTGGAGATCGCGGTCGTCGGACTCGCCTTTCACTGGTGCGAACGGCGGGCGGGGGACTGGGAGCGGCTGACGGTCGCAGGCGACCGCGTGTTGGTCGAGCAGGCGGCGGGCAGCAGGCGGGAACGGCGCGAATTCAACCGGTACTGGTTGCGCGTCGAGGTGGACCGGGCCGGATTCGGCCGGTCGCCACGGGTTACTTTGCGCGGGGGCGGTACGACGTGGGAATTCGGCAAGGCACTGCCGGTCGGGAAGCGGCTTGCCGTAGCGCGGGAGCTGCGCCAACTGACGGGCGTGCGCTAACGCGCCCACGACGGAATCGAGACGGCAAGATTGATCGGGGATAGCATGGTTCGCAAGCACAGGGAAAACGGGGCGGTCAGCCGCAATCTTTCGCGTGGGGCCGCCGGCGTGGCGGGCATGGCGGCGCTCGCGCCGGGAATCGCCGACGCGGCGCTCGAATGGAACCTGCAGACGCCGATCACGCCGATCGCCCAGCAGATGTTCGACCTGCATTCCTACATCTTCTGGGTGTGCGCCGTCATCTTCGTGCTGGTGTTCGGCGTGATGTTCTACGCGATCTTCAAGCACCGGAAATCGGTCGGCCACAAGGCGGCCCAGTTCCACGAGAACACGACGGTCGAGGTGGTCTGGACCGTGATCCCGATCCTCATCCTGCTCGCGATGGCGTGGCCCGCCACCAAGACGATCCTCGCGATGAAGGACACGTCGGCGCCGGACATCACCGTCAAGGTCACCGGCTACCAGTGGAAGTGGGGCTACGACTACCTGCAGGAAGGCTTCGGGTTCTATTCGAACCTGACGACGCCGCTGGCGCAGATCGAGAATCGCGAGCCCAAGGGCCCCAACTACCTGCTGGAAGTCGACCAGCCGATGGTGGTTCCGGTCGACACCAAGATCCGCGTGATCATCACCGCCAACGACGTCATCCACGCGTGGTGGGTGCCGGCATTCGGCGTGAAGCAGGATGCGATTCCCGGCTTCGTCCGCGATTCGTGGTTCAAGGCGGAGAAGGTCGGCACCTATCGCGGCCAGTGCGCGGAACTGTGCGGCAAGGAACACGGGTTCATGCCGATCGTCGTCGACGTGAAGTCGAAGGACGATTACGCGAAGTGGGTCGCCGAGCGCAAGCAGCAGGCCGCCGTCGCAGCCGACGATCCAGGCAAGACGTGGACCGAAGCGGAGTTGATGGCGAAGGGCGCCGACCGTCTACGCGGGCAACTGCGTGGCGTGCCACCAGGCCAACGGCAGTGGCGTGCCGGGCGCGTTCCCCGCGCTCGACGGCTCCAAGGTCGTCGGCGGTCCGCCGGACGCGCAGATCGCGCTCGTGCTGCACGGCAAGCCGGGCACGGCGATGCCGGCGTGGAAGCAGCTGTCCGACGCCGACATCGCCGCGGTGATCACCTATACGCGCAACAGCTGGGGCAACAAGTTCGGCGACGTGATGCCGGCCGCGATCCAGGCGGCGCGCAAGTGACGCGTTCCCCCATCGACGACGAAACTGCCGCACCCGAAACAGCCAGGAGTCCCGAATGAGCAGCATTCCGCACGATCACGTCGCAGGCGACGACCACGGCCACGATCATCATCCCTCGGGGATCATGCGCTGGGTCACGACGACCAATCACAAGGACATCGGCACGATGTACCTGCTGTTCTCGCTGACGATGTTCTTCGTCGGCGGCGTGATGGCGCTGACGATCCGCACCGAGCTGTTCCAGCCGGGCTTGCAGGTCGTGCACCCCGAGTTCTTCAATTCGCTGACGACGCTGCATGGTCTCATCATGATCTTCGGCGCCATCATGCCGGCTGCCGTGGGCTTCGCGAACTGGCAGATCCCGATGATGATCGGCGCGCCCGACATGGCGTTCGCGCGGATGAACAACTGGAGCTTCTGGCTGCTGCCGCCCGCGGCGATCATGCTGATCGGCTCGTTCTTCGTTCCCGGCGGCGCCGCCGCCGGCGGCTGGACGATGTACCCGCCGCTGTCGGTGCAGGCGGGCATGGGGATGGACCTGACGATCTTCGCCGTCCACATCATGGGCGCGTCGTCGATCATGGGTTCGATCAACATCATCACGACGATCCTCAACATGCGCGCGCCCGGCATGACGATGATGAAGATGCCGCTGTTCGTCTGGACGTGGCTCATCACGGCCTACCTGCTGATCGCGGTCATGCCGGTGCTCGCCGGCTCGGTGACGATGCTCCTGACGGACCGCCACTTCGGCACGTCGTTCTTCAACGCGGCCGGTGGCGGCGACCCCGTGCTGTTCCAGCACGTGTTCTGGTTCTTCGGGCACCCCGAGGTCTACATCATGATCCTGCCGTCGTTCGGGATCATCTCGGAAATCATCCCGACGTTCGCGCGCAAGCCGCTGTTCGGCTACGCGTCGATGGTGTACGCCGTCGCGAGCATCGCGATCCTGTCGTTCATCGTCTGGGCGCACCACATGTTCACCGTCGGCCTGCCGGCGGCGGGCCTGCTGTTCTTCATGTACGCGACGATGCTGATCGCGGTGCCCACCGGCGTGAAGGTCTTCAACTGGCTGGCGACGATGTGGCGCGGCGCGATGACGTTCGAGACGCCGATGCTGTTCGCGATCGGCTTCATCTTCCTGTTCACGATGGGCGGGTTCACCGGCCTCGTGCTGGCGATCACGCCGGTCGACATCCAGCTGCAGGACACGTACTACGTCGTCGCGCATTTCCACTACGTGCTGGTCGCGGGGTCGCTGTTCGCCTTCTTCGGCGGCGCCTACTACTGGCTGCCGAAGTGGACGGGGACGATGTACAACGAGAAGCTCGGCCAATGGCATTTCTGGACGTCGATGCTCTTCTTCAACATCACGTTCTTCCCCATGCATTTCCTGGGACTGGCCGGCATGCCGCGGCGGATCCCGGACTACGCGCAGCAGTTCGCCGACTGGAACATGGTGGCGTCGATCGGCGCGTTCGGCTTCGGCCTCTCGCAGCTGATCTTCGTGTTGGCGCTGATCAAGTGCATGAAGGGCGACGGCGCCAAGGCCCCGGCCAAGCCCTGGGAAGGCGCGGACACGCTCGAATGGACGCTGCCGTCGCCGGCGCCGTACCACACGTTCGAAACGCCGCCGGTCGTCAAGTAAGGTCTGCGGGGATTTTCGATGACCACCGACCTGACACCCGGACGCACGGCCGCGGCGCCTCCGACGCGCGGGTGCGCGGCGCGAACGTGCGCACGGCGCTCGTGCTGGCGTCGATCGCCCTCGTCTTCTTCCTCGGCATCGTGTTCGCGAAGTTCATGGGCGACACGTCGACGAGCATGACGGTGCTCGGGTCGGCCGTGCTGCTCTTCCTGGTGCTGGCGATCGGCAGGAATTTGCGCAAATGAGTGCGCAACTGATCACGGGAATGTGCGCGCAAACGGGTGGGCGCCGATGAGCGGCATGGGACCGGCCACGTCGCCGTCCTCGCCGGCCGGCGACGAGCAGCGCCGCTCCAACGTCGCGCTGCTGAAGCGGCTGTGCGTCGTCGTCGTCGCCATGTTCGGTTTCGGCTATGCGCTGGTGCCGTTCTACGACCAGATATGCGAGGCCACCGGACTGCGCAACATCGCGCAGGCGAGCCCGGTCGCCAACACGCAGGTCGTCACCGCGCGCAGCGTGCGCATCGAGCTCGACTCCAACCTGCGCAACCTGCCGTGGACGTTCAAGCCGCTCGAAACCGTGGTGAACGTGCACCCCGGCGAAGTGCGCCAGGTCGTCTACGAGGTCGTGAACACCACCGGCCGCGTCATCACCGGGCAGGCCATTCCGAGCTACGGCCCGCAGCATGCTGCCCAGTATTTCCAGAAGCTCGATTGCTTCTGCTTCGCGAAGCAGACGCTGCAGCCGGGCGAGGTGCGCAAGATGCCGGTCGTCTTCGTCGTCGACCCGAAGGCGCCGGACGACCTGTTCACGATCACGCTGTCCTACACCTTCTTCGAAGTCGAGGGTTGAGGCGGAAAGAGTTGAAAGACGTGAAAATGAACTACCCGAATCCGAGGAGCCTTTAGATGAGTGCAGCCGCCACCGGCGCCAAGCCGTACTACTTCGTCCCCCAGCCTTCGCATTGGCCGATCACGGGCTCGGTGGCGCTGCTGCTGATGGGTTCGGGCGCCGCGTTCTGGTTCAACAGCTACGCGCCGGGCCCGTGGATGACGGGCCTGGGCTTCGCCATCCTCGTCTACATGCTGTTCGGCTGGTTCGGCACCGTCGTCGGCGAGTCCGAGCATCACCTGTACAACCAGAAGGTCGACCTCTCGTTCCGCTGGAGCATGAGCTGGTTCATCTTCTCCGAAGTGATGTTCTTCGCCGCGTTCTTCGGGGCGCTGTTCTACATCCGCAACCTGTCGGTGCCCGACCTGGGCAGCATGGCGTCGAAGTTGCTGTGGCCGAACTTCGCCGCGCAGTGGCCGACCAACGGCCCGTACGAAACGGCGCAGTTCACGCCGATGGGCGCGATCGGCATCCCGCTGCTCAACACGATCATCCTGCTGACGTCGGGCGTGACGCTCACGATCGCGCACCACGCGCTGAAGGCGGGCAACCGCGGCTCCCTCAAGCTGTGGCTGTTCCTGACGATCGTGCTCGGGTTCCTGTTCGTCGGCTTCCAGGCGTACGAGTACATCCACGCCTATTCCGAGATGAACCTGAAGCTCTCGACGGGCGTCTACGGCTCGACGTTCTACATGCTGACCGGCTTTCACGGCCTGCACGTGACGATCGGCGCGACGATGCTGCTCGTGATGCTGTTCCGCGTGTTCAAGGGCCACTTCACCGCCGACCACCACTTCGCGTTCGAGGCGTCCGCGTGGTACTGGCAC
Source organism: uncultured beta proteobacterium (assembly GCA_963823475.1). Taxonomy (GTDB): domain Bacteria; phylum Pseudomonadota; class Gammaproteobacteria; order Burkholderiales; family Casimicrobiaceae; genus VBCG01. The sequence goes on along the minus strand of CAWGLS010000008.1, from coordinate 39,230 downwards.
TTCGTCGACGTGGTCTGGCTGCTGCTGTTCGTGCTCGTCTACTGGCTGCTCTGACGCGCGTCGCACGCAATCCCGCGAAAGCCGCACGGTCCCCCGTGCGGCTTTCGCGCTAGGCAGGGTCAGCGACGACCCTTTGGCGATTCAATGAAAGGTCATCGCCGGACGCTACTTCACGCCGCCGGCGCCGATCCAGCCCATCCAGTAGCTCGCCAGCAGGAACGCGATCAGGCTCACCGACAGTCCCACGCGCAGCGTCAGCAGCCAGACGACGCGCTTGCCGCGCCCCGCATCGCGATAGAGAAACACCAGCGCCGCGAACAGCGCGACGACGATCGCGATCAGGACGGCGACGACGAAGATCTTCATGCCGATCAGTGTAAAGAAAATGACAGAGCCGTGCTCGCCACCCTGATGGTTACCGCCGCGCCCGCAGCGCGCCGGCGGTTCCGGCCGCGCATCGTCCCGACGCTTGCCGCGATCGCCGGCGTCGCGCTGTTCGTGTCGGCCGGCCTGTGGCAGCGCGACCGCATGGAACAGAAGCTCGCGCTGCGCGCGCAACTCGACGCCGCCGCGCTCCGCGCGCCCGAACCGTTGCCCGGCACGACCGACTGGGCGGCGTGGCGTTTTCGTCCGGTGGTGGCGAGCGGCACGTTCGACGCCGCGCGGCAGATCCTGATCGACAACCGCATTCACGACGGCCAGGCCGGCTACCATGTCGTGACGCCACTCTTGCTCGCCGACGGGCGCACGGTGCTGGTCAACCGCGGCTGGATCGCGGGCCGGGCCACGCGCGCCGACCTGCCGGCCGCGCCGCCGCCCGCGGGCGCGGTCGACGTGCGCGGGCGCGTCAACGTGCCCGCGACGGCGTACGTCGAATTGCGGCGCGATACGGTCGCCGGGCCCGTCTGGCAGAACCTCGACGTGCCGCGCTTCGCCGCCGCGACGGGCGTGCGCGTCCTGCCGGTCGTCGTCGAGCAGATCGCGCCGCTGTCCGGCACCGACACGCTGGTGCGCGACTGGCCGGCGCCGGATCTCGGTGTCGACAAGCACCGGATCTACATGGTGCAGTGGTTCACGTTCGCCGCGATGGTTGCCGGTCTGTGGTGCTGGTTCACGTTGCGGCGGAAGCGATGACGGGCCCGGCACTCACGCCGGCCCCCGCGACGGTGAAGCGTGGTCGCCGCACGCTGTTGCTGATCGCGCTGGTGACCGTCGCACCGGTGATCGCCTCCTACGCGGCGTATTACTGGTTCCCGCGGGACAAGCAGGCGAACTACGGCGAATTGTTGCCGACGCGGCCGGCGCCCGAGATCGACGCCGTCGCGGCGGACGGCAAGCCGTTTCGCCTTGCGGACCTGCGCGGCAAATGGGTGCTCGCCACCGCCGCGCCCGCGGCCTGCGATGCCGGTTGCGTGCAGGCGCTCTACGCCACGCGGCAGGCGCGGACGATCCAGGGCCGCGAAATGGAGCGTGTCGCACGGGTCTGGCTGGTGACCGACGGCGCGGCGCCCGATCCCGTGCTGCTTGCCCAGCATCCCGATCTCGCGATCGTTCGCGGCGCGCCGGCCGCGCTCGGGCCTTGGGGCGCCGGTGCGGAACGCATCTACCTGGTCGACCCGCTCGGCAATCTCGTGCTGGCCTTTCCCCGCGATCCGGACATCAAGGGCATGGCCAAGGACATCACGCGGCTTTTGAAGGCATCGCGGATCGGATAGGGCGAACACGTGCTGCCCGGTGTAAAATGCACGGCTTTTCACGCAACACGACCTGAAGTTCCCTTTCCATGACCACACTCGCCCTTGCCGAAAACCGCCTGCGGCAGTTCCTGGCGCTGACCAAGCCTCGCGTCGTGTCGCTCATCGTATTCTGCGCGGTGATCGGCATGTTCCTGGCGTCGCCCGGGCTGCCGCCCGCCGGCATCGTGTTCATGGCGACGATCGGGATCGCGCTGGTCGCCGGCGCCGCGGCCGCGGTGAACTGCCTCGTCGAGCAGAAGATCGACGCGCTGATGCAGCGCACGCGCGCCCGGCCGTTGCCGCGCGGCGAGCTGACGTCGCTGCAGACAATGGTGTTCGCCGGCATGGTCGGCGGCGTTGGACTCTGGGTGCTGTATCGCTACGTCAATCCGCTGACGATGTGGCTGTCGCTCGCGACGTTCGTCGGCTATGCCGTCATCTACACGGTGCTGCTCAAGCCCGCCACGCCGCAGAACATCGTCATCGGCGGCGCCTCGGGTGCGATGCCGCCCGTCCTCGGCTGGGCCGCCGTCGCCAACGACATCGCGCCGGAAGCGCTGCTGCTGTTCCTCATCATCTTCGTGTGGACGCCGCCGCATTTCTGGGCGCTCGCGCTGTACCGGACGAAGGACTATGCCAGGGCCGGCCTGCCGATGCTGCCGGTGACGCACGGTTCGCTCTACACGCGACTGCAGATCGTCCTGTACACGTTCGCGCTCGTCGGCGTGTCGATGCTGCCGTTCGCGATCCGCATGAGCGGGCTCTTGTACCTCGTGTCGGCGCTGGCGCTGGGCGGCGTGTTCCTCGGGTACGCGTTCTGGCTCTATTTCCGCTACAGCGACGAACTGGCGCGCGCCACGTTCCGCTACTCGATCGTGTATCTCGCCGCGATCTTTCTCGGCGCTGCTGATCGACCACTACTGGCAGTGATGCGCCGCGCCGCGGCCTTCGCTCTCGCGCTCATCGTGCTGGCCGCAGCGATGGGCTGCGCGCCGGAAGGTCCGAAATTCAAGTCGTCGGACATCACCGGGTCGTCATTCGGGCGCGACTTCGCGCTGACCGACCACACGGGCAAGCCGCGCACGCTCGCCGACTATCGCGGCCGCGCAGTCGTCGTTTTCTTCGGCTACACGCAGTGTCCGGACGTGTGCCCCACGACGCTGTCGACGCTCGCCGAAACCATGAAGCAACTCGGCCCCGACGCCGATCGCGTGCAGGTGATCTTCATCACCGTCGATCCCGAGCGCGACACGCAGGCGCTGCTGGCGCACTACGTCCCGGCGTTCGACCCGCGTTTCGTCGGGCTCTCCGGCGATGCCGCCGCGACCGAGCGCGTGGCGAAGGAATTCAAGATCATCTACCAGAAGCAGCCGGGGGCCACACCCTCGAGCTATACGGTCGACCATTCGGCCGGCGTCTACGTGTTCGACCCGCAGGGCCGGCTGCGGCTGTACATGAGTCACGGGCAGGGGCCCGACGTCTTCGCGCACGACTTGAAGGCACTGCTCAAGTCACCGCCATGACCGATGTCCGCGCGCTCCTCGAGCGGGCGATCGCGAACGAACAGCGCGGGGAGCGCGAGGCAGCGCGCGCGTTGTACGACCGGGTGCTTGCCGTCGCGCCCGAGCATCCCGGCGCGCTGCTCAAGCTGGCGCTGTTCGACCAAGCGGCGGGCGACACGCAATCGGCGCACGCCCGGCTCGACCGCGCGCTGCGCGCCGCACGCTCGTCGCGGCTGGCGACGGCGCCGATCCATCTCGCGTACGCGGAACTGCACGAGCACGGCAACGACTGGATGGCCGCGCGTGCCGCGTACGAGCAGGCGCTCGCCGAAGTGCCCGGCCACCCCGCGGCGACGTTCGGCTTAGGCCAGCTGGCATTGCGGGAAGGCGACGCGCGCGAGGCGATCGAGCGGTTTCGCGCCGTGCTCGCGCGGCAACCGGACAGCGTTCCCGCGCGTGCGCAGCTCGCCAACGCGCTGCTCGCGCAAGGGGCCGCCGCGGAGGCCGCCGCGGAACTCGCGCCCGCGATCGACGCGATTCCGGCGTCCGCGCCATTGCGCCTTCTCGCGGCGAGCATCGCGTTGCGGCGGTCGGATTTCGCCGGCGCCATCGACCATTGCCGCGCGGGACTCGACGCGGTGCCCGGGCACGGTGGACTCCTGACCGCGCTGGGTCACGCGCTGCGCGCCACCGGCGCCGCCGATGGCGCCGCCGCGGCGTTCGGCGAAGCGGCCGCCGCGGCGCCCGACGATGCCGCCGCCTGGCTCGCCAGCGGCAACGCGTGCATGGAGGCGGAACTCGCGCGCGTCGACGTCGCGCGGCGCGCGGCCACCACCGCGACGGCGACGGATCTGCTGGCGGATGCGCTCGCCGCCTTCGACCGCGCGGCGGCGCTGCGGCCGAAGGCGGTCGCGGCGCAGGCCCATCTGGCGATGGCCGCGCGCTACGCCTGCGATTGGCCGCGCGCGTCCGCCGCCCTGCAGGCGCTGGGCGCGCTGCACGCCGCGGACCCCGCGAGTTTCGCGTGCTCGCCGATGATGGCGGTCGCGTTGCTGTCCGATGCCGCCGCGCTGAAGGACGGGATTGCCGGCTGGGTGCGGCACTCGCTGCCGCCCGCGCAGGCGCCGGCGGTGATTGCGCGCCGCGGCGACCGGCTGCGGGTCGGGTACCTGTCGACGGATTTCCACGATCACGCCACCGCGCACCTGGCGGCCGGCATGTTCGAATGGCACGACGGGGCGCGGTTCGACACCTTCGCGTACGCGGCGGACCGCGACGACGGCAGCGCGATGCGCCGTCGGCTGCGGCAGGCGTTCGCGCACTGGCGCGACATCCGCGCGGTACCGGACGGCGATGCCGCGAAGCTGATCAGGGACGATGCGCTCGATGTCCTGGTCGACTTGAAGGGGCACACGCACGGCACGCGCATCGCGCTGTTGGCGGAGCGGCCGGCGCCCGTGCAGATTCACTACCTGGGCTTCCCGGGCACGCTCGCCTATGGGGCCGTCGACGGCTTCGTCGCCGACGCCATCGTGGCGCCGCACGGAAGCGAAACCGAGTTCACCGAGGCGCTGCTGCGGCTGCCCGTCTGCTACCAGGTCAACGATGCGCGACGGCCGTTGCCGGAGGCCGCTGCGCGCAGCGCCGCGGGCCTGCCGGACAACGCGCTGGTGCTCGCCTGCTTCAACCAGGCGTACAAGCTCACCGAACCCTTCGTCGCCGCCTGGCTTGCCGCGCTGCGCGGGCAGCCAGGCGCCGTGCTCTGGCTGACGGTGCCGCATGCGCTGGCGCGGCACAACCTGCGATCGTTCGCGGAACGGGCCGGCGTCGCGCCGGAGCGCATCGTGTTCGCGCCGGTCGTGCCGCAGGTAGCGCACATCGCGCGGCTGCGCTGCGCCGATCTCGCGCTCGACGTGCTGCCGTACGGATCGCATACGACGGGCAGCGACGCGCTATGGGCGGGCGTGCCGCTCCTCACCTGCCGCGGAACGACGTTCGCCGGGCGCGTGGGCGCCAGCCTGTGCCATGCGGTGGAACTGCCGGAACTCGTCACCGAGTCCGTGGCCGACTACGCGCAGCAGTTGCAGCGCTTGTGCGCCGACCGGTCACGGCTCGCGCACTACCGGCTGCACCTCGCAAGCGGCCGGACGCGATTGCCGCTGTTCGACACGGCGGCGTTCACCCGCGCGTTCGAACGCATGCTGGAGGATGCGGCCAACGGCAAGTGCAGCGAGCGCGCACCGAGCTCGCACTGAACGTCAGCATCGCGCCTGCATCCAACGCGAGCCGCTGCGCACGATGAGCGTCGACGCCGGCGACGCTCCATCGTGCGCGGCGGACGCGGCACAGCCGCTGCTACGGCACGACTGCGGAAACGCTACCCCTCGTGCCGCTGGATCAGCTCGATCTTGTAGCCATCGGGGTCCCCGACGAACGCGATCACCGTCGTTCCGCCCTTGACCGGCCCGGCCTCGCGCGTGACGTTGCCGCCTTCACAGTTCGATCATCTCGAAGTCCTCCTTGCGCGCGCCGCATTCCGGGCACGTCCAGTTGGGCGGGACGTCTTCCCAACGCGTGCCTGCGGCGATGCCTTCTTCCGGTGCGCCGGTCTCCTCATCGTAGATCCAACCGCAGATGAGGCACATGTATTTTTTCATCGGGAAGGGGGGCGACGCAGTGGAGTAGACTCCCCGAATTGTAACGTGCCCGCCGCATCCGCGTCCCCGCGATGCCGCGCATCAGGACTAGAAGCCTCCCATGCCCGACACCGAAACCGGTTTTCCGCCCCTCGTCCTCACCTTCGCGGCGTCCGATCCGTCGGGCGGCGCCGGCATGCAGGCGGACCTCCTCACGCTTGCCAGCATGGGATGTCATCCGCTGTCGGTCATCACCGCGATCACCGTGCAGGATTCGCTCGGCGTCGAAGGCGTGCTGGCGATCGATGCCGACTGGGTCGCCGACCAGGCGCGCTGCCTGCTCGAGGACATGCCGGTCGACGCGTTCAAGATCGGCGTGCTCGGCAGCGTGGAGAACATCGCCGCCATCGCGGAGATCGTCTCCGATTATCCCGACGTGCCGCTGATCCTCGATCCCGTGCTCGCCTCCGGCCGCGGCGACGAGCTCGCCAACGACGAGATGACGCAGGCGCTGCGCGAGCTCCTGCTGCCGCAGACCACGATCGTCACGCCGAACAGCCTCGAAGTGCGGCGGCTCGCCGACGCCGACGACGACGACGAGTTGACGCTGGCGCAATGCGCGGCGAAGCTGATCGAGACCGGCTGCGAGTTCGTTCTCGTGACCGGCACGCACGAGAATACGCCGCAGGTCGTGAACACGCTCTACTCGAAGGCCGGGGTCGTGCGCACCGACAGCTGGTCGCGGCTGCCCGGCACTTATCATGGGTCGGGCTGCACGCTCGCGTCCGCCATCGCCGCGATGCTCGCCAACGGTCTCGACCTGCCGGAAGCCGTGCGCGAAGCGCAGGAGTACACGTGGCAGACGCTGCGCAAGGCGTACCGGCCCGGCATGGGGCAGTTCCTGCCCGACCGGCTGTTCTGGGCGCGCGACGAATCGGACGCGCGCGGCGACGAGCCGGAAGCGCCTCGCGCGATCGATGTTCGCGGCACGCATTGATCCGCACGCGCCGGTGGCGCCGCAGCGCGCGCGCTTGCGCGGATTGTATGCGGTGACGCCGGACGAGCCCGATACCGCGCGCCTCTCCGCGGCCGTGGACGCCGCCATCGCCGGCGGCGCCAGCGCCGTCCAGTATCGCAACAAGTCGGGAACGGCCGCATCGCGCAACCTGCAGGCGGCGGCGCTGGCCCGTGTCTGCGCCGCCCGGCGCGTCCTCTTCATCGTCAACGACGATGCCGCGCTGGCGCGGGCCGTCGATGCCGACGGCGTGCATCTCGGCGAAGACGACGGCGATCTCGCCGCGGCCCGCAACGTACTCGGCGCCGGCAAGCTGATCGGCGTGTCCTGCTATGACGATCTCGATCGCGCGCGCGCGCAGGCCGCGGCGGGTGCCGACTATGTCGCCTTCGGAAGCTTTTTCGCGTCGCAGGTGAAGCCCCATGCGCGCCGGCCCGACCTCACGCTGCTGACGCGCGCGCGGGATCTCGGCGTCCCGGTGGTCGCGATCGGCGGCATCACGGCGGCCAATGCACGCGGCCTCGCCGCGGCCGGCGCCGATGCGGTCGCCGTCATTTCCGCCGTGTTCGCGCACGACGATCCCGCGGACATCGAGCGCGCCGCCGCGGCCATTGCCGCTTGTTTCGACATTGCCTCGGCACCACAGGATTGATATGAGCGCCGCCGGGCCGTCCCAAGGCGCGAATTGCGCCCCCTCCGGGGGCAGCGCCGCGGCGTCAGCCGCAAGCGTGGGGGTACTGCAATGAGCCGAAACGAAGAACTGTTCGCGCGTGCGCAGCGAACCATTCCCGCGGGCGTCAATTCTCCGGTCCGCGCCTTCCGATCGGTCGGCGGAACGCCGCGCTTCGTCACCCGCGGCGAGGGTCCCTACATCTGGGACGCGGACGGCAAGCGCTATATCGACTATGTCGGCTCGTGGGGTCCGGCGATACTCGGGCACGCGCATCCGGCCGTCGTCCGCGCCGTGCAGGAAGCCGCCACGCACGGGCTGTCGTTCGGCGCGCCGACCGAGAGCGAGATCGTCATGGCCGAGACCCTCGCGCGGCGGCTGCCGTCGATCGAAATGGTCCGCCTCGTCTCGTCGGGCACGGAGGCGACGATGTCGGCGCTGCGGCTGGCGCGCGGCTACACGAACCGGTCGAAGATTCTCAAGTTCGAGGGCTGCTACCACGGCCATGGCGACAGCCTGCTCGTGAAGGCCGGTTCCGGCGCGCTGACGTTCGGCCAGCCGTCGTCGGCCGGCGTGCCGGCGGCGATCGCCAACGAGACGATCGTCGCGCCGTTCAACGACCTCGACGCGGTGGCGGCGATTTTCGCGCACGACGGCGACGGTATCGCGGCGATCATCGTCGAGCCCATTGCGGGCAACATGAACCTGATCATGCCGCGCCCCGGATTCCTGGAAGGCCTGCGCGCGCTCTGCGACCGTCATGGCGCCGTGCTGATCTTCGACGAGGTGATGACGGGCTTTCGCGTGCACCCGCAGGGCGTGCAGGGCCTGACCGGCATCACGCCGGACCTGACGACGCTCGGCAAGGTGATCGGCGGCGGCATGCCGGTCGGGGCCTTCGGCGGCAGGCGCGCGATCATGGAAAGGATCGCACCGCTCGGGCCCGTCTACCAGGCGGGCACGCTGTCCGGGAACCCTGTCGCCGTCGCCGCGGGCTTGGCCACGCTGGCGGCGACCGAGGCTCCTGGCTTCTACGATGCGCTCGCCGCTTCGACGCGCGCGTTCACCGAGGGGCTGACGACCGCGGCGCGGCGCGCGGGCGTCCCGTTTTCGGCGCAAGCCGTGGGCGGCATGTTCGGGCTCTATTTCGCGCCGCAGGTGCCCGATTCCTACGCAGCGGTCATGGCATGCGACAAGGAGCGCTTCAACCGCTTCTTCCACGCGATGCTGGATGCCGGCATCTACCTGGCGCCGTCGGCGTTCGAGGCCGGCTTCGTGTCGTCCGCGCACTCGGCCGACGACATCGCCACCACGATTCGCGCTGCCGAGTCCGCATTCGCCCGCGGGTGACGCACACGCGGTGCCGGAACTTCCCGACGTCGAGGTCTATCGCGAGGCGCTGACCGCGCGCGTGGTCGGCGCGCCGCACGTGCGCGTCGAATTGCGCAATCCGTTCGTGTTGCGCACCGCGGTCCCGCCGCTGTCCGGCGGCAATGCCCAGGCCGCCAGCAGCTTGCCGTGCAGCGCGGCGGCCGCCGCAGGATCGGCCGCCGGCATCGCATACCAGTGCCGGTGGGAACCGTCGGGCGCCGCGAGCTGCGGAAACTTGGCGGCGAACTGCCGCTGCGCCGCCGCGTAACGCGTATCGCGCGTGCCGCGTGACGCATGGACGAGTGCGAGGTCGCAGGCGATCGCCACGCGCGATCCGGACGTCATCGTGCGAGAACACGACGCTATCGCCGTTGCACTGCGCGAATCCGCGCGCATAGGGCCGCAAGCCATGGAAGTCGCTGGCAAATGGTCGGACCGGCGAGTATCGGCCGCCGTTGTCCCGTTCGCCATCCGGGAAGCCCTATGGCGCTGCGGCCGACATGAGGCGTCGTCGCCACCCGACAGCCATCGACGCAACCATTTGGCGTAACACCTTGTCTTACAACGCTTTCCCCGCTGCGCCACCGGGTGCTCCGTGCTATGATGTGGTGTTTTCCCCTTAAATTTCAAAACCTTCCAGCGTGGACACCCCGGTTCGCAAGCGCATAGGCGAGATCCTCATCGAGCGCGGCAAGCTCGACGCGGCGACGCTCGAACGAGCGCTGCGGCTCCAGCAGGAGTCGGGCGAGAAGCTGGGCGCGCTGCTGGTGACGCTGGGTGTGGTCGCCCAGCGCGACGTCGCCGACGCATTGGCGGCCCAGTTGGCGCTGCCGCTGGTGGACGCCGCCAGTTACCCCGAGTTTCCGATCCTCGAAGAGAGAGTGAGCACACGCTTTCTACGCGAGACCCACGTGCTGCCGTTGCGCGAGGACGACACCGAAGTGGCGTTGGCGATGGCCGACCCGACGGATGACTACGCCATCGGCGCCGTCGCGATGATCACGGGCCGCACGGTGCGGCCGATGGTCGCCATTCCCAACGAACTCGAGGCCGCGCTGGAGCGGCTCTACGGCACCGGCAAGTCGGCGCAAAGCCAGGTCATCGGGGACGTCGAGACCCGCGTCGACGATCTTGCCTTCGACGCCGATGTCCAGCAGCTGAAGGATTTGGCCTCCGAGGCGCCTGTCATCCGCCTGGTCAGCCTCGTCATCACCAACGCGCTCGACATGCGCGCGTCCGACATCCACGTCGAGCCGTTCGAGAACCGCCTGGCGATCCGCTATCGCGTCGACGGCGTGCTGCACGACGTCGAATCGCCGCCCAAGCGCCTCGCGGCGGCGGTGATCTCGCGGATCAAGATCATGGCCAACCTGGACATCGCCGAGCGGCGGCTGCCGCAGGACGGCCGCATCCGGTTGCGCGTGCAGGGCAAGGAAATCGACCTGCGGGTATCGACGGTGCCGACGATGCACGGCGAGTCCGTCGTGATGCGGATCCTCGACAAGGGCGGCGTCGCGCTCGACTTCCAGAAGCTGGGTTTCGCCGACGACACGCTGAAGGCCTTCATCGACGTGCTGATGCAGCCGCACGGCATCCTGCTCGTCACCGGTCCCACCGGCTCCGGCAAGACGACGACGCTGTACACGGCGCTCGATCGGCTGAACCAGCCCGACGTGAAGATCCTGACGGTCGAGGACCCGGTCGAATACCAGATGGTCGGCATCAACCAGATCCAGGTGAAGCCGCAGATCGACCTGACGTTCGCCAACGCGCTGCGCTCGATCGTCCGCCAGGACCCGGACGTCATCATGATCGGCGAGATCCGCGACCTCGAGACCGCGCAGATCGCCGTGCAGTCCGCGCTCACCGGCCACCTCGTGCTGTCGACCGTGCACACGAACGACGCGGCGTCGACGGTGAACCGCCTGCTCGACATGGGCATCGACGACTACCTGCTGACGTCGACGGTGATCGGCATCCTCGCGCAGCGGCTCGTCCGCAAGCTGTGCCCGCATTGCAAGGAGCCGTACCAGGCGCTGCCCGAGGTCGTGGCGCAATTGGGGCTCGCCAAGTTCGCCGGCAGCGGCGACGTCACGCTCCATCACGCCAGGGGCTGCGCGCAGTGCAGCCAGACGGGCTACATGGGCCGGTTCTGCATCCTCGAGATGCTGCCGATGTCCGATCCGCTGCGGACGCTCGTGATGAAGCACGCGAACTCGAACGAGTTGAAGGCCGAGGCGCAGCGCGAAGGCATGGTGTCGATGTACGAGGACGGCATGCGCAAGGCGCTTGCCGGCGACACGACGTTCGAAGAGGTGCTTCGCGTCACGCGCGAGGCTTAAGAGGCGACCGATGCCCGTCTATCGCTATCGCGCCGTCAATCCGGCCGGCGAAGTCGCCGTCGGCGAGCTGGACGCCGCCAACGAAAGCGAGATCGTCGACCGTCTGCGCGACCAGGGCCTGATGCCGATGCAGATCGCGCATGCGTCGGGCGCCACCGCCGCCGCGCGCGCGGCGCCCGCCGCCCAGGCGGGGAAGCGCCGCAGCATCTTCGAGTCGAAGACGGTGACGCCGGACCAGTTGCTGGCGATCACCCGCGAACTCGCGACGCTGCTGCGCGCCGGCCTGCCGCTGGATCGCGCGCTCGAGATCCTGATCGGGCTGGCGCCGACGCCGGCGGCGGCCACGCTGCTGCAGGGGGTGCGCGACGACGTGCGCGGCGGCAAGGCGCTGTCGCAGGCGCTCGACGACCGCCGCGATGTGTTCTCGCGGTTCTACGTGAACATCGTCCGCGCCGGCGAGGCGGGCGGCGCGCTCGGCGTGGTGCTGCAGCGGCTCGCCGATACGATGGAGCGCAACAAGGAGTTGCGCGAGTCGGTCAAGTCGGCGCTGATCTATCCGGTGATCCTGATCGGCGTCGCCGTGGTCTCGGTGGCGCTGCTGCTGGTGTGGGTGGTGCCGCAGTTCGAAACGACGTTCGCGCAGGCCGGCCGCGCGCTGCCGCTGCCGACGCTCGTCGTCGTCATGGTCGGCAAGTTCATGCGCAGCTGGTGGTGGGCGGTGCTTGGCGCCACGGTGATCGGCATCTGGTGGTTCCGCCGCCGCGCGCGCAATCCCGCCGTGCGCCTCGAACGCGACCGCAGGATGCTGAACGCGCCGTTGCTGGGCGACCTGATCGCCAAGGTGGAGACGGCGCGCTTCGGCCGCACGCTGGCGACGCTGCTCGCCAATGGCGTCACGCTGCTGTCGGGCATCGCGATCGTCAAGGAGACGTTGACCAACACGGTGCTGGCGGGCGCGCTGGACGGCGTCATCGCCAAGCTGCGCGAAGGCAAGGGCTTCGGCCGTCCGCTGGCGGAGACAGGGCTGTATCCGCGCCTGGCCACGCAAATGATCCTGGTGGGCGAGGAGTCGGGCAAGCTCGAGGAAATGCTCGCGCGCGTCGCCGATGTCTACGACCGCGAGGTGCAGATGGCGATCAAGCGGTTCCTGGCGGTGCTCGAGCCCGCGCTCATCCTGGGACTTGCGGTGCTGATCGGCGGCATCGTGTTCTCCATCCTGCTGGGCGTGATGGGAATGAGCGAACTCGTGGTCTGATCGCGCGTCATATACACATGCGTCCGTCCGCGCCGGCCTGCCGCCGGCAGCCGGGCCCGGGACGAAAGCGAGGAAAGCAGAACATGAAACGACGTTACACGGACCGCCGCGCGGCGCGCGGCATGACGCTGATCGAAATCCTGGTCGTTCTCGTGCTCATCGGAATCGTGATGGGCATCGTCGGCGGCAATTTCCTGGGCAAGGGCGAGAAGGCGAAGAGCGACGCCGCCAAGATCGAGATCAACCAGATCGGCCAGACGCTCGACCTCTACAAGCTGGAGATCGGCCGCTATCCGACGACGCAGGAAGGGCTGCAGGCGCTGATCACCGCGCCGTCGGGCACCGCCAACTGGAACGGGCCTTACTGGAAGAACGGCACGATACCGAAGGACCCGTGGGGCAACGAGTACAAGTACGCGTCTCCGGGCACGAAGGGTCCGTACGAGATCATGTCCTACGGCGCCGACGCCAAGGAAGGCGGCGATGGTCCGAACAAGGACATCACCAGTTTCTGACCGCGTCGCGCCGCCGCGCTTCGCGCGCGCGGCCGCGGGCGTTTCGCTGCTCGAGCTGCTGGTCGTGCTGATGATCATCGGGTTCGTGTCGGCGATCGTCGTGCCGGTGCTGACGGGCGGCACGTCGAATGCGGAGCTGAAGGGCGCGGCGCGGCAGCTCGCGTCGGGGCTGCGGCTCGCGCGCAGCGAGGCGGTGTCGCAGCGGCGCGAGACGTTTCTCGTGCTCGACCTGGCCGGCCGCCGGTTCAAGGTCGACCGCGACCCGAAGGAACATGCGCTGCCGCGCGATGTCGAATTGAAGCTGTTCACGGCGCAGAAGGATCTCGTCGACCGTGACGTAGGCTCCATCCGCTTCTATCCCGATGGCGGCAGCAACGGCGGCCGCATCACGCTGGGCTCCGGCGAACGGAAGTACGAAGTCGACGTCGACTGGCTGACCGGCCGCGTCGCGATACTCGACTGAAATGACGATGACACGCTCGATCACGACCGACTTCGCTGCGATCCGTCGCGCGCGGACTGCCGCGCCGGCGCGGCATCGCGCATGGCGTCCGTGCGGCGCGGGTGTCATCCGCGGCTTTTCGCTGATCGAGGTCCTCGTCGCGTTCGTGATCCTCGCGCTCGTCGCCACGGCGCTGTTCCGCCTGTTCTCCGCGTCGCTCAACAACGTCTCGGCCGCCGAGGAATACAGCCGTGCGCTGCTGGTGGCCGAATCGCAACTCGAAGCCGCCGCCGGCGCGCAGCCGCTGCGCGAGACCTCCGAGCGCGGCGTCGACAACTCCGGTCGCGTCCAGTGGGAGTCGCGCGTGGCGCCCTACGTCGTCGCCGACGTCGATCCGGACCTCGAGCGCGCCTCCGAAGGGCTCGCGATGCGGCCTTACCGCATCACGGTCGACGTGAAGTTCAAGGGCGGCGACGGTCGCGACCGCACGCTGTCGCTCGCGACCGTGCGCCTCGGTCCCCGGAGCCCGGCATGAATGTGACCGCGCAGCGCGGCTTCACGCTGATCGAACTGCTGATCGCGCTGAGCCTGCTCGCGCTCATTTCGTCGGTGCTGTTCGGCTCGCTGCGGCTGGCCGGCCGCAGCGTCGAAGCCGGCGACGAGAAGGCGCAGGCGACATCCGGCATGCGGCTCGCCGGCGACTATCTGCGGACGCAGCTCGCCGCGCAGCATCCGCAGCGGATGCGCAAGATCGCGGAGTTTCCGCTGCTGTTCGGCGGCACGCGCGACGAAGTGCGCTTCACGGCGCCGTTGCCGGGACGCGTCGGCCTGGGCGGCATGTGGTACTACCGGCTGGCGGTCGAGCCGGTGCCGGGCAAGCGCGAAACGGCGCTGGTGCTCGAGCGGATGATCCCCGACGTGAACGCGCTCGACATGCCGAGGTTCGCCGACGCCGAGCGCTCGGTGCTCGCCGATGACATCAAGTCGATCGAGGTTTCCTATTACGGACGCGACAAGGGCGCGTCGCTGGACATCGCGCCGACGTGGCGCGGCGTCTGGGACAATTCGCAGTTGCTGCCCGTCCTGATCCAGGTCGAGGTGACGCCGCGGCAGGGTCCGCCGTGGCCCCCGCTGGTGATCGCGCCGCGCGCCGCGCCGGAGGCGGGCTGCCGCGCGTGGGACACGATCCGCATCCAGTGCGTGGGCGTCTGACGATGACGCGGCGCCGGAACCCTCCGTCCATCGCAGCGCGGCAGCGCGGCATCGCGCTGATCCTCGTGCTGTGGCTGACGATCATGCTGACGGTGATCGCCAGCGGCTTTGCGTTCTCGATGCACAGCGAAGCGTTGACAGCGCGCAATGCGCTGTCGCTGGCGCAGGCGCGCGCGGCGGCCGACGGCGCCGTCGAGCGGATGGCGTTCGAACTGTCGCGGCCGCGCTATCCGACGTCATGGGCGAGCGATGGCCAGCCGCGCCAATGGCGCGAAGGCGATGTCGCGATCGTCGCCACCGCCGTCGACGAATCGGCCAAGATCGACATCAATTCGGCGCCCGAGACACTGCTGAAGGGACTCTTCGAGCACGTCGGCGGCGTCGACGCCGAGACGACGGCGCGCATCGTCGACGCCCTCCTCGACTGGCGCGACCCGGACGACAACAGGCGACCGAACGGTGCCGAGGAAGCCGACTACCGTGCAGCCGGGCTGAAGCAGAAGCCCGCCAATTCCCCGCTCGAAACCGTGACCGAGCTGGTGCGGGTCGCCGGCGTGACGCCCGATCTCTTCGCGCGGATCGCCGACAGCCTGACCGTGCATTCGCGCCAGCCGGGCATCAATGCGATCACCGCGTCGCGCGACGTGCTGCTCGCGCTGCCCAACGCCACGCCGGAGGCCGTCGACGCCTATCTGCAGCTCCGGGCCGACGCGCTCGCCGCGAAGCTGCCGGTGCCGCCATTCGCTCCGGCCTCGGGCTTTGGCGCCGGCGCGGTGCCGGTGTGGCGGATCCGCGCGGTGGCGACGGTGGCCGATGGTGTAACCTTCGCCCGCGAAGCGGTCGTGCGGCCGTCCGGCGACGGGCGCCGCCCATTGCTGACGCTGAGCTGGCAGGAAGGCCTCACGGCGGCCGCCCCGACGACCCTCGTGACCACCTCCGGCCCCGACCAACGCGACACGAAGAACGCCAATGGCCGCCCGTGAACTGACGCTGCCTCCCTTGGGTGCGCGCGCACGCGACGTCGCGCGCCGCCTGGGCCTCGCCGGATTCTGGGCGTGGTGGACGCGCGAGCTCGGCGCCGTGGTGCCGGCCGCGCCGCGCGCGGCGATGGCTCGCCGCCGCATGCGTCCGGTGTTCACGTTCGGTCCCGACCAGGCGACGCTCTGGCGGCCGGGGATGGACAACGGCCGTCCGGCGATGACGGTCGCCGCCACCATTCCGCTTGCAGGCGACGCGCCAACGGTCGCCGCCGCCGGCCGCGTGGCGCTCGCACCGTTGGCGAGGATGGTGTACGGCGGTCCGTCCGGACCGTCGCGCGTCGTGGTGAGCATCGCCGCGCAGGATGTGCTGCGCAAGAAGGTCGTCCTGCCGTCCGCCGTCGAGGAGAACTTCCGGCAGGCGCTCGCCTACGACCTCGACCGCCACACGCCGTTCAAGCCGGAGGAACTCTATTTCGACGCGGTGATCGTCGATCGCGATGCCGCGCGCAACACGATCACCGTGGACCTGGCGGCGGCGCGGCGCGCGGTCGTCGATCCCGCGTTGCGCCAGGTGGCCGCATGGGGTGCCGCGGTTGCGGCCGTGGTGCCCGAGCCGCCCGGCAATGCGGCCCAATCGCGGCTCAACCTGTTGCCGCTCGACGTGCGGACGTCCACCAACGTGTGGCGGCGCTGGCAGTTCTGGGTGCCGCTGATACTGTTGGTGCTGCTGGCGCTGGCCGCCGTCGTGATTCCGCTGTGGCAGAAACGCGACTACGTCATGCAGCTCGGCCTGCTGGCCGACCAGACGCGTGCGCGCGCCGCCATTTCGGAAACGTTGCGCGCGGAACTCAACGCCCGCGTCGGCGACTACAATTTTGCGCTCGAACGCAAGTACGGATATCCGGGCGCATTGCAGGTGGTCGATTCGGTCAGCAAGCTGATGCCGGACGACACGTGGCTCACGCAGTTCGAATTGAAGAGCATCTCCAAGGGCAAGGAAACCCAGCGGGAGCTGCTGGTGCGCGGCGAAACCGCCAACGCGGGGCGCCTGGTGCAGCTCTTCGAGGAATCGCAGCTGTTCGCGCAGTCGGGGCAGCGCGGACCGACGACCAAGATCCAGCCCGGACCCGGCGAGATCTTCGACCTCGGCGCGCAACTGAAGCCACGCGCGTTGCCGGCCCCGCTGACACTGGTGGTATCCGAGAAGCCCGCCGATGCCGCCGCGCCTGCGCCGGATGGCGCAACGCCGGCCGCTGCGGCGCCGGCATCCGGAGCCATGGCGCCGCCGAATCCCGCCGCGCCGCCGGCGCCCCCGCCCGCGCCGCCGCCGCGCCCCCGGCCCCGGCGGCGGACATGAGCAAGGCGCCTTCAGGCGCGGCGGGGCGCAAGCCATGACGCCGGCGTTCGCCGCCCGGCTGTCGCCCGCGCAGCAGCGGGCGGCCGCGATCGCGCTGCTGGTCGGGAGCGTGCTGTTGGTGCTCGCCGTGCTGGTGGCCCCCATACTGCTGCTGCACAGGCATTACGACACCGCCATCGAGGACCTGACGGATCGGCTCGAGCGCTACCGCCGCGTGGCGGCGCAGGCGCCGGAGTTGCGGCGCGCGCTGGAACTGATGAAGGAAAAGGATGGACGGCGCTTCTACCTCAAGAACACCGCGCCCAACCTCGCGGCGGCCGAGCTGGCCGACCTCGTGCGCGGCACGATCGAGAACAACGGCGGGCGCATCACCACGAGCCAGAATCCCGGCCCCCGCGACGACGGCAACTTCAAGCAGATGACGGTGAACGTCCAGTTTTTCGCCACGACGCCGGCGCTGTCGCGGATACTGCAGGCGCTCGAGACGCAGGTGCCGTATCTGGTGGTCGACAACCTCACCATTCGTCCGCTCAACGCGTTCCGCGGCTTCAAGCCCGCGGCGGGGCAGGAGCCCGAGAACAACGTGCAGCTCGACGTTTCGGCGCTGGCCTATCCCGAACCCACGCGCGCTGCGGCGCCGCCGAAGTGAGAGGGGACCGAGGATGAACATCTTGCGATCGTCGATCCGGAGCTGGCTGTACTGGCTGGTGCCGATCGCCGTGCTGGCGCTCCTGATCCTCTGGCAAGTCGATTGGGGCCGCGCGTTCGTCCGCGTGCCGCCCGTGGAGTCGGGCATCGCGCCGCAGCCGCTCACGCTGGCCGTGCTTCCCGTCTACGAGCCCGCCGTCACGCCCGACGCCGCCCGCGACGCCGTCGAACGGACGCTGTTCAATCCGACGCGCCGGCCGGCGCCGGCCGCCGTGGCGGAGGCCGCCAAGCCCAGGATCCAGCGCGGGCAGTTCGCGCTGGCGGGTACGCTGATGGTCGACGGCAAGGCCACGGCGCTGCTGCGCGAGACCTCCGGCGGCAAGTCGCGGCGCGTCGCGCAAGGGGAAACCGTCAACGGCATGATGGTCGCCGAGATCCGGCCCGACCGCGTGCGGCTGACGCTCGGTGACGAAAGCGAAGAACTTGCGCTGAAGCTTGCGGTCGGACCCAGGACCACGATTCAGCCGGTGGTCGCGGGAACCGCGGGCGGCCCGATATCCGCCACGGCGCCGCCGCCAGGGCAGGCGGAGTGCCGGCGGCCCGCGATGTCGCCGAAGTCCTGGCCGAACGGCGCCGCGCCGCGCGTGCTGCCGAAATCGCCACCCAGGGCCTGCCGCCGGGGGCGCCGATTCCCACCGTGTCCAACGCGCCGGTCACCGCGCCGACGATGCCGCCGGTGCCGGTGGGCAACCAGAACAGCGGGGACCCGCAGTGGCAGGGCGTGTACCAGCGCTACCAGCAGCCGCGCCGATGACGCGGACGCCTTGCGATAATCGACGGCCCGTGACACGGGGGGGCCGGCCACCCGGACTCGTCCAATGACAGGCAACCGATAACAACAATGACCATACGATCACCGTTTCGTGGCGCCGTTGCCGCCGGCGTCCTCCTCGTGCTGGCCGCCGGCTGCCAGGCGCCCGCGCCCGTTCCGGTCGACCCGTCGGCGCCCAAGCGGGTCATGAGCCCGGGGTCGCCGGCCCTGTCGCCGGCGATGGACGAAACCACGCCGCATCCAGCCCGCCGGCACGGGCCCGAGCGCCCATCTCTACAAGGGCACGGGTGTCGTCGTGAAAGGGCTGCAGCCGGGCGGCGGCTTGCCGCCGGGGCCGGCGGCACAGGCGGCGGGCAGCGGCGTGGTCCTCAATTTCGAGGGCGCGGACCTGCGCGAGGTGGTGCGCAACATCCTGGGCGACATCCTCAACGAGACCTACACGATCGACCCCGCGGTCGGCGGCACCGTCACCATCCGCACGTCCTCCGGCATCCCCCGCGACGCGCTGCCGGCGACGCTGGAAACGCTGCTGCGGATGAACGGCGCCACGATGGTGAAAAGCGGCGGCATCTACATGGTGGTCCCGCAGGCCGCCGCCATCCGCGGCAACATCACGCCGCAACTGGGCAATTCGACGCGCTCGCTGCCACCCGGCTTTTCGGTGCAGATCGTGCCGCTGCGCTACGTCGGCGTGCGCGAGATGCTGCGTCTCCTCGAGCCGTTCGCCAAGGACGCGCAGGCGGTGCGCCCGGACGAGCTGCGCAACATGCTGGTCCTGTCGGGCACCGAGCGCGAGCTGCGCCACCTGATGGACACGATCGACATGTTCGACATCGACTGGATGGCCGGCATGTCGGCCGGCGTGTTCACGCTGCAGAACTCGGACGTCAAGCAGGTGATGACGGAGCTCGAGAAGATCGTCGGCGACCGCAACGCGAGCCCGATCACCGGCATCCTCAAGATCGTTCCCATCGAGCGGATGAACGCGCTGCTGGTCGTCACGCCGCAGCCCGCGTACCTGGACGAGGTCAAGAAGTGGATCGACCGCCTGGACAGGGCCAGCGAAACCGGCGGCGGCCTGCAGTTCTACGTCTACCACCTGCAGAACACGCGGGCGGAGCGGCTCGCCCCGTTGCTGCAGCAGGCCTTCACCGGCCGCGTGACGCAGCAGGCGGCCGCGGCGGCGCCCACGCTGGCCCCGGGCACGCCCGCGGGCACCATCGTCAACCCGCCCGCGTTCAACCCGCAGCCGCTCGTCAACGTCGTGCCACCGGCCACGCCGGTGGCGGCAGCGGCGCCTCCGGCCGACCGGCGCGGCGGGGGCGGGCACCGGCATCGTCCGCAACCTGCAGGTGGTGGCCGACAAGGACAACAACACGCTGCTGCTGGTCGCCACGCCGGCCGAGTACTCGGTCATCGACGCGGCGCTGAAGCGGCTCGACACTCCGCAACGCCAGGTGGTCATCGACGTCACGATCGCCCAGATCCAGCTGACGGACGAGCTCAACTTCGGCGTCGAGTGGCTGTTCAAGGGCGGAGCGCCGTCGGGCCGTGGGTCGGGCGGACTGGTCAGCGGAACGCTCATCAACAAGCCGGCTGCTGTCAACGCTGCCGACTGCGTCCGATTCGACGTCTGCGGCGCTCGTCAAGGGCTTCACGTACATCATCAACAACACCAATTTCCCGGGCGGCATCCAGGCGGCGCTCCATCTGCTCGACACCTACGGCAGCACCAAGATCGTCGCCAACCCGCAGGTGGCGGCGCTCGACAACCAGAAGGCCACGATCAAGTCGGGGGAGCGCATCCCGATCAACCAGCAGACGATCGTTGGCGGCACGACCAACGCCGTGACCACCACCGCGCAATACATCGACACCGGCGTGCTGCTGCAGGTGACGCCGCACATCAACGCGGGCGGCCTGGTGGCACTGGAAGTCCAGGCCGAGGTCAGCGATCCCGGTGCCGCCCGCCTGTACGGATTGCGCGCCGCCGATCAACACGCGGTCGATCCAGACCTATGTCGCCGTCCAGAGCGGCTCGACGATGGTGATGGGGGGCCTCATCAACGAGGGCAAGCAAAATGCGTCGGAAGGGCTGCCCTGGCTGGCCCGGATCCCGATTCTCGGCGGCCTCTTCGGCCAGCAGAAGCTCAAGAACAACCGGACGGAGCTCGTGCTGTTCATCACGCCGCG
The DNA here is from genome assembly GCA_963823475.1 of uncultured beta proteobacterium. GTDB lineage: Bacteria > Pseudomonadota > Gammaproteobacteria > Burkholderiales > Casimicrobiaceae > VBCG01. Next base: position 18,524 of record CAWGLS010000008.1, on the reverse strand, counting down.
CGTCGTCGAAACCCAGGCCGACATGGGCAGCATCATCAACGAGTTGCGGCGCAAGATGGAGAACCTGGACGCGATCTTCCCGCTCATGAAGCCGGTCATCGGGCCGATCTTCCCGAATACCCCGGTGCCCGAGTGGATCGCTCCGCTCACGTCGCCGTCCGTCTTCCCCCCGCCTCCGCCCCCGCCCCCGGCGCCGGGGGCGACGACGCCACCCGCCGCGCAATGAATTCGAAGGCAAACATGCCAATCCGGGGTGGTTTCGCGGTGTTCCGCTAGGCGCGCGCGCCCGTCGTCGCATTGACGGTCAAGGCAGATTTCTATAGACTTGCCGGTTGGGTTGCGGCGCGGTCGGAAGCTTTCCGGTTGGGCTTTTCGCAATTCCGCAGCGCCACGCAAGGTGTGACGAGATTGATGTTTTTCGACGGAATTTCAGGTTTTCGCGGTTTTCGGGCCATTCCCGTCGCTGTTTCCCGACACGCATGTCGGGTTCTGGCGACAGTGGCGGTGGTCGCGGCGGCCGGGTGCGCCACCACGCCTCCCGCCAGCCCGCGCCGGGCACGCCGGAGGCCAGGCAGGCGCTGGTATCCGGACGCGTCCAGGCCCGGTGGGACGCCATGATCAAGGACGATCTGGACGGCGCCTACGCCTTCATGAGCCCCGGCTCCCGCAGCGTCACTTCCCTCGAGAAGTACAAGGCCAACACCCGGCGGGGATCGTTCCGCGCGGCGAAGATCGAGAGCGTGACCTGCGAGGCGGACGTGTGCATGGTCAAACTGCATGGTGACCTACGATCACCCTCGGATGAAAGGGATCACCACGCCAGTCGTGGAGTCGTGGATAATCGACGGCGGGCAGGCTTGGTACGTCTATGGCGGCCAATAGCAAGGTCAGTAATTCGGGCGCGGGTGTCGCTGGTTTGAGACGTTGCGGAAAATCCACACACAATGCCCCCGCGACGCCCGTTTCGTTTGTAATAAGAGGTAGGCTGTAATAAGATTCGCGTGCTGTTGGTTTTAAAGTGATCACTTTAAACGGCAATCAAAAGGAGTCATCACCCACTATGAATACGTTCAAACACAAATCGCTGTACGCCGCTGTTGCGGGCCTGGGCGCGCTGAGCGCGGCAGGCGTTGCGCAAGCGGTGTCAGTCAACCACGACGGACTGGGTCAGGCCCTGATCTATCCGTACTACACGGTACGTGTGGTTCCGACGGGTCTCGTTGGCGCCGACGCTGCGTACAACTCGCTGCTCTCGGTCGTCAATTCGACCGCGTCGGCGAAGGCCGTCAAGGTTCGCTTCCTGGAAGGCAAGAACAGCCGCGAAGTACTTGACTTCAACTTGTACCTGTCGGCGAAGGACGTCTGGACCGCCGCGATCATCCCGACCACGGATGGCGCGGGGATCTTCACGGCCGACAAGTCCTGCACGACGCCGATGGTGTCGTCCAGCTCGGCTTCGCCGACCACGTTCGTCAACTACGCCTACTCGGGTAGCAACGACGACAAGGCCGGCACGTCGCTCGATCGTACCCGCGAGGGCTACGTCGAAATCATCGAAATGGGCGACCTGATCGGCGTGACCGCTGCGGCCGTGACGCACGTTTCGGGCGTTCCTGCCTGCTCGCCGCTTGGCGGCGCGTCGGCGGATACGGTTCCGGGCAAGGGCGGCCTGTTCGGCAGCATCACGCTGGTCAACGTCCTCAAGGGCGAAGACTTCGGTCTGGATCCGACGGCTCTCGACGGCTTCTCGTCGACGGCGCTCTGGTTCGCCCCGGGCGACATCAAGCCGAACCTCGCGAACGTCAACCCGAAGACCTCGGTTGTCGTCGCCGGCTCGAACGTGTTCATCACCGACTGGTCGCTTTCGTCCAACGCGGTGGACCCGGTCTCGGCGGTCCTGATGCACAACAACGTGTACAACGAGTTCGTTCTGGACGCGTCCACCAAGTCGGGCACCGACTGGGTCGTGACGTTCCCGACCAAGAACTACTACTACACGGGCACGACGGTCACCAAGCTCTTCCAGAGCAACTTCACGGCGACCGGCGCGTGCGACGACGTCGTGGTCACGCAGTACGACCGCGAAGAACGGACGATCGTTTCGCAAACGTCGTTCTCGCCGCCGCCCCCGACGCAGACCGATTCGCTCTGCTGGGAAGCCAACGTGATCTCGTTCAACGGCACGAACGTGCTGGGTTCGAAGAACGTCTCGAACATCCCGACGACCTTCGTGAACGGCTGGGTCGCGCTGAACTTCCTGGGCTCGACGGTTCCGGCTGGTCGCCATCAGCTGATCGGTGGTGGCTCGACGGTGTTCAACACCAAGACGGGCACGACGTTCACGCTGGCGGCCACGACGTTCAACGGCCTGCCGGTCATCGGCTTCGCCGCGATCGTGTTCGAGAACGGCACGCTGACGAGTGGTGGCATCAACCTCCAGTCGAACTACGGCGGCAACTTCAACCACAAGCTCACGTCCGACGTCAAGTAATCGAACGAGCTTCTAGTTGTTTTGCGGGGCGAGGAGCAATCCTCGCCCCTTTTTCTTCCTGTCCACCGCCGCGCCGCGGCACCTTTACCGATCCCGATGACTATTGCATTCCCCCGATTCTCAATGCCGCTGGCGCTGCTGCTGGCGGTGATCGTCGCCGGCGGCACTGCGCTCGCGCAGACGCCCGTGGATACCGTTCTCATGTCCAACAGCTACGCCCGTGTCACGCAGGCGGAGTTCGAGGCCGAGCTTCTGAAGCTGCCGATCGACCTGCGCGCGGGCTTTGCGACGAACCCGCGCCGCGTCAACGACCTGCTGGTCCGCATGCTGGTGCAAAAATCGCTGGCCGCGCAGGCGAGGGCTGCCAAGCTCGACACGACGCCTGCCGCCGCGCTGCGCATCCAGCTCGAGACCGACCGGCTGCTCGCGCAGGTGATGGCGGAGTTCGTCGAGGCGCAAGCCGCCGCCGAGTTCGACGCCAATCGCGGGAAATACGAGGCGCGCGCGCGCGAGCTGTACCTGATCGATCGCGCCAAGTTTGCGACTCCGGAGCATGTGAACGCCACGCACATCCTCTTCGACACCAAGAAGCGCGGCAGCGATGAGGCGAAGAAGCTCGCGGAGGAAACCCGCGCCAAAATCGCCGCTGGCGCCGACATGGGCAAGCTCGCGCGGGAGCTGTCCGATGATCCGTCCTCCGGCAACAACAGCGGCTCGCTCGGCTGGTTCGCGCAGAAGGACATGGATCCGGCGTTCGGCGCGGCGGCCTTCGCGCTCAGGAACAAGGGCGATCTCTCCGCGCCGGTGCTGTCGCAGTTCGGCTGGCATGTGATCCGGCTGGACGACCGGCGACCGGCCACGCAGCCGACGTTCGAACAGGCGCGCGACACGATCATGGCCGACTTGAAGAAGAGCTTTCTCGACGAAAAGCGCGAGGCCGCGATCAACGCCATCCGCCGCGATCCCAAGACGCAGGTCAATCGCGAGGCCGTGGATGCGATCACGCCGCGGACGGACCTGGAGCAGGCCCGTCGTGCACTGGGCATGACGCCGGGCAGCGCCGCTCCCGCAGCGCCCAAATAGCCACGGGCCTAACGGCGACCCGCCGGTCGCCAGGGCCGGGTGCGCAACCAATGCAGCCAATCGCCACCGCGCGTGGAAACGTAGTTCCGGCGCCGACGGCGCGCGTCCGCGACCGCGCGCTGTTCATCAATTTCTTCCGGCGCGAGCTCAAGACACGCTACCTCGGGAGCGTCACCGGACTCGCGTGGGCGTTCGTGCATCCGATCGTGCTGCTCATCGTCTATCACTTCGTGTTCACGATGATCTTCCGCACGGAGCGCTTCGGCAACGAAAGCTTCCTCGCGTTCGTCGCCGTGGCGCTGTGGCCGTGGCTCGCGGCCCAGGAAGGCATCCAGCGCGGCGCGACCAGCCTGGGCAGCTATGCGGGCCTCATTCGCAAGGTGGCGTTCCCGCACGAGATCGTCGTCTATGCGTCGGTCAGCGCGACGCTCGTCCTGCAGCTCGCCGGGTATCTCGCCGTGCTGGTCGCGCTGGTGGCCTACGGCGAGCCGTTGCACCTCGAAGGCCTGCTGATCGCGCTTCCGCTCTGGATCGTGCTGGCAATCGGCGTCATCGGCGTGACGCTCTTTTTCGCCGCGCTGCAGGTCTTCGTCCGCGACGTCGAGCACGTGCTGATGCCGTCGCTGATGATCCTCATGTACCTGACGCCGATTCTGTATCCGCTGAAACTGGTGCCGGAAGCGCTGCGGCCGTGGGTGGCCGTGAACCCGTTCAGCTGGCTCGTCGGGCGCTTGCGCGACGCGCTGCTCGACGGCAAGCTCGTGCCGCAATGGGGCGACGCCGTGGCGTTGGCGGTCGCGGTGACGATTTTCTTCGCCGGCCGCTGGGTGTTCCGGCGCCTGTCGCCGCATTTCGAAGACTTCGTATGAAGTTTCATCACAACGAGGCGCAGGGACGCCGGGGATGGCGCGTCTCCACCGGTTCGGCACTGCTCGCGTCACCTGCGAAGAGCCTTTCGGGGGCCCGCCGGTGACCGCGCCGCTGCTCACGCTGGAGCACGTCGGCAAGGACTACGCCAAGGTCGAATCCCGCGGCGGCCAGCTGCGCCTCGTATGGGACCTGTTGCGCGGACATGGCGCCGCGCACGTCTTCCGCGCGCTCGACGACGTGAGCTTCACGCTCGAGCGGGGCGCGTCGCTCGGGATCATCGGCGAAAACGGTGCCGGCAAGTCGACGCTGCTGAAAATCGTCGCGAGCGTGATTCCGCCGACCCGCGGCCGCGTCGCCGTCAACGGACGCGTCGGCGCGCTGCTGGAACTGGGTTCGGGCTTCCACCCCGACTATACGGGGCTTGCCAACATCGAGCTCGCCGCCGCGCTATTGGGCTTAGGGCCCGAGGAAATCGACTCCAAGCGCGACGAGATCATCGCCTTCGCCGACATCGGCGAGCACATCCACGACCCCATCAAGCATTACTCGTCGGGCATGGTCGTGCGCCTGGGCTTCGCGGTGGCGACGGCGCTGCGCCCGGACATCCTGATCACCGACGAGGTGCTCGCCGTCGGCGACGAGTCGTTCCAGAAGAAATGCATCGCGTGGATGGAGGAGTACCTGGCCGACGGCGGCACGCTGCTCTTGTGCTCGCACAGCATGTATCACATCCAGAAGCTCTGCCGGAACGCGCTGTGGCTGCGCGACGGCAGGACGGTGCGCTACGGGCCGGCGATGGACGTCACGCAGGCGTATCTCGCGTTCCACGAGGAGAAATCCGCCAGGTCGCGCGAACCGATCGCGGCCACCGCGGCGGCGGTGGCCGGCGTCTACGCCGTGCAGTCGCTCGAGATCGGCCCGGGCGATCTGCTGGCGCAGGGCGACACGCTGGACGTTCGCGGCGAAGTGTATTCGCCCGACGGCCGGACGCCGGTGGTGCTCGTCGGCATCGTGCGCGCCGACGGCACGCCGATCTACGGCGTGGCCACGGACATGGAAGGCGTCACGCCGAATCGCCTGGCGGACGATCGCTTCGAGTTCTCGCTGACGCTGCCCGACCTCGCGTTGCTGCCCGGCAAGTACGTCGTGCGCGCGCATGCGCTCGACCCGGAAGGCGTCCGGCTGTTCGATCACGTCGAGCGCTCGTTCGTCGTGACGGGCGCGTCGCGCGAGATGGGGTTCGTGCGGCTGCCGCATCGCTGGCACGATCCCTCGTGACCGCACCGGCGTACCCGGTGACCGGCCGGGCGATCGGCTAAAATCACCGATCGGCGGGACGCGCGACGGGCGCGGCCCGTCCGCCTTCATCTTCCCATGTCCCGCGACCTCGAATTCACCGGCGAACGGTTCGTGCCCGGCGTCACCGGCGAAATCGCCCACGAACATTGGCATCGCTACGCGTTCGCGCGGCGGTTCGTGGCCGGCCGCCGCGTGCTGGATGTCGCCTGCGGCGAAGGCTATGGCAGCGCGCTGCTGGCCGCCGTGGCCGCCGACGTCATCGGCGTCGACATCGCGGACGAGGCCGTGGCGCATGCCCGGACCGTGTACGCCGCGCGGCCGAACCTGCGCTTCGAGCAGGGCTCCGCCGCCGCGCTGCCGCTGGCGGATGCCACGGTGGACGTCGTGGTGTCCTTCGAGACGATCGAACATCTGCCCGCCGGCGAGCAGCCGCGCATGCTCTCGGAGGTCGCGCGGGTCCTGAAGTCCGACGGCTTGCTGCTGCTGTCGGCGCCCAACCCCGTCGAATACTCGGAGGCGCGCGACTATCGCAATCCGTTCCATCTGCGCGAGCCTTCGCGCGAGGAACTCGACGCGCTGCTGGCTGCCGCGTTTCCCGCGCGGCGGTGGTACCGGCAACGGCGCTACTTCGGCTCCGCGGTGTGGAGCGACACCGATGGCGCGCACGCCGCCGGTTTCGAGGCCTTTAGCGGCGACGCCGCCGGCGTCGCCGTCGCTGCGCCCCCGCGGCGATGTACTTCGTCGTGCTGGCGGCGAAGGCGGCCCCGGCGCTGCCGCAAGGCCCCGCGCTGTCGCTCTTCTCCGACCGCGATGATGCGCAGTTGCGCGAAATCGATGCGCGAGCCGCGGAGGTGCTTCGTCTCGATGCGCTGCTCAAGGAGCGCGACGCGGCGCTCGATCGGCAGACCGCGCACGTGCGGCACCTGGAAGAGCTGGTCGCGATTCGCGACAGGATCGTCGTCGAACGCGACGAGCAACTGGCCGCCGGGACTGCGGCACGGCAGCAGCTGGCCGCCGATCTCGACAGCGCCGCGCAGGCGCGCGGCGTTGCGGCCGCCGAACGCGACCGGGCCGTCTCCGCGCTGGCTTCGAAGCGCCAGGCCGTGGAGGCGCTGACGGCGGAAGGCGAGCGCCTCGAGCGCGCGCTCGAGGCGCAGGAGCGCATCATCGCGTACCGGCAGAGCGCCCGCTGGTGGCTGGCGCTGCCCTGGCTGCGGATCCGGATGTGGTGGCAGCGGATGATGGGGAATTGAACGCCGTGGTCGCGCACGCCGGAAACGCGATGCCCCATTACGTCATCGACATCGTCGTGCCGGTGTACAACGCGCCCGACGACGTCCGCACCTGCGTGGCCAGCGTGCTGGCGCATCTGCGGCCCGACGTGCGGCTGGTGCTGATCGACGACGCATCGCCGGATCCGCGTATCGCCGAATGCTTCGCCGAGTTCGAGCGGGAAGCGCATCCGCAGATCGTCCTGCTGCGCAACGACGTGAACCTGGGTTTCACCGGCACCGCGAACCGGGGGATGCAGCTGTCGCGCGCGGATGTCGTGCTGCTCAATTCCGACACCATCGTCAGTGCCGGCTGGCTCGATGCCATCATGCATTGCGCCGCCACCGATCCGCGCATCGGCACGATCACGCCATTCTCGAACAACGCGGAAATCTGCTCGTTTCCGCGATTCTGCGACGACAACCCGTGGCCGGCCGGCGCCGATCCGGAGCCGGTGCGCGCGGCGTTGTCCGCCGCCGCCGTGCCCACGTATCCCGACCTGCCGACGGGGGTCGGCTTCTGCCTGTACATCCGTCGCGCGCTGCTGGACCAGGTCGGCGTGTTCGACATGGCCTTCGGCTTGGGCTACGGCGAGGAAAACGACCTGTGCCTGCGCGCGGCGAAGGCGGGCTGGCGCAACGTGCTTGCGGACAACGCCTTTGTCGTTCATACGGGCGGCCGCTCGTTCGCCGGCCAGAAGAGCGAACTCGGCGTGCGCAACATGGCGCTGCTGCTCGACCGGCACCCGCATTATCTCGACATGGTCCACGACTACATCGCCGCCGATCCGTTGCGGCCGCTGCGCGAATCCGCTGCGATGCGCCTGACGGCGGACACGGCGTCCGGCCGCGGCGTGCTGCACGTGGTCCACCATCACGGCGGCGGCACCGAGACGCATGTCCGCGCGCTGATCGCCGGGTCGCGCGATCGCTGGCGCCACTATCTCGCCATCGCGGTGGGCGACCGCTGGCAGGTGGAGGAGCATCGCGCGGACGGCAATGTCGTGACGTTCGACCTCGAGCGCGGCCCGGAGGAAACGTGGGAGGCATTCGTCGGCGGCATCTGCGCGTCGTTCCGGATCGCGCTCATCCATCTGCACAACATTTCGGCCTGCCGCGACGGCATCGTCACGGCGCTCGCCACGCTGGCGGTGCCGTACGGCTACACGATCCACGATCTCAATTTCGCCTGCCCGACGATCACGTTCCATGGCGCCGACGGCATGTACTGCGGCGCGCAGACGGACGTCGCGGTCTGCACGCCGGTGCCTCGCCGCGCAGCCGGCGTTCGACCGTGTCGACATCCGCGCCTGGCGCGACGGCATCACGCGTTGCTGCGCCGGGCGGCGTTCCGCATCGCGCCGTCGCAATGGGTGGCCGACACGCTCGTCCGCTACTTCCCGGATTGCCCGCCCACCGTCATCGCGCACGGCTCGCCCGAGGGTCTGCCGCCGCGCCTGCCCGGCGTGCGGACGACGGTCATGCTGCCCGACGACGACGTGCCGACCGTGGGCCTGCTGGGCGCGATCGGTCCCGACAAGGGCGCGCGCCGCATCGAGCGGCTCGCGGAACTGGTGCGCGCGCGCGGCGCGCGCGTGCGCTTCGTGCTCATCGGCTACATGGATGTGCAGCATGGGCCATGGCAGGCGGACGACGCGGTGTTCACCGTGCATGGCCGCTATGAAACCGCCGACCTTCCGGACCTGCTCGCCCACTATCGGGTGGCGCTCGTGCTGTATCCATCGGCCGGCCCGGAGACCTTCAGCTACACGTTGACCGAAAGCTGGTCGGCGGGTCGTCCTGTTCTCGTCCCACCCATCGGCGCGCTGGCCGAGCGCGTGCGTGACAGCGGCGCCGGCTGGATAATGAGCGAGGAGGAGTGGCGCGACGAATCGCGGATGCTCGACCGCGTGCTGGCATTGGTCGCCGAAACGGGACGCGAACAACTCCGGGCGGCCTGCACGCGTGCACGTGCGTTGCCGCACGCGACGCTGCCGCAGATGACGGACGCGACCTTCGCCCGCTACGACAGCGCGCTCGCCGCCGCCGCGCGATCGCCGACACCGATCGGGAAGCCGCTGGTGGCCGGGCGCCTGCTGCATGCGCTCGGCTATGTCGGATGGGTGCCTCCCGCCGTCGCGGTGCCACCGGTCGAGGCCGCCGGTCTCCTGGGACGCGTTGCGCGCGCCGCCGCGAATCGCCGGCACACGCTGGCCGGGCGCATGCTCTTTCGCCTGACGCCGACCGCCGTCGTCGCCCGTCTCCGCGCCCGCCTCGAATAGATGGCCGACGGCGCATTCGCGGAGTGGTTGGCGCGCGGCCGCGCGCATCAGCAGGAAGGCCGGCCCGCGGACGCGATACCTTGCTTCCGGCGCGCCGCGCGCGAGGATCCCCGGTCGCCCGTGCCGCATTTCCATCTGGGCGAGGTGTACTGGCAGCTGGGACTCGCCGGCGACGCGGCGCACGCATGGCGCGCCGCCGCCGATCGCGATCCGGCGTTCCTGCCGCCGCGGCTCGCGCTGGCGGAAGTCGCGATGACGCGCGGCGATTTTGCGGCGGCGCGCGCCGCCGCGCAGGAGGCGGCCGCCCTCGCGCCGGCGGATGCCCGCGCGCGGATGACGCTGCTTGCCGCGAGCGCGGCGACCGGCGATCGCGCGGCGCTCGCGGCGACCGCGGCGGCATTGACGGCCGATACCGCGCTCGCCCATGCGCCGACATTGGCGGCCGCGGTGGCCGTCGCGCTCGAGGCGATACGCGATGGCGACGAGCGGCAGGTGCTGCTGGACGCGCTGGCGCCGCACGCCGCTACGCTTCCGGCGCCGCTGCTGGCGGTACTCGCCGAAAGCGGTGTCGCATTGCCGACGGCCATCGCGACGCGACGCTGGACGCTTGCGGATGCCGCGCATCTGCGCCGCGTGGCCGTCGCGGTGCAACCCCACAGCCCGGCGATCGCGGACGCGCTCGCGATCGCCTATAGCGCGCTGATGGGCGCGTTGCCGCCGCCGCCGGTGCCTCTGATGTGGCCGCGGCGCACGGCCGGCCGTGCATTGCGGCTGGCGTTCCTCGTTCCCGCGCCGGGAAACGCCGGCTTCGCGGCAGCGAAAGCGGCGCTTGCCGCCGTGGTCGCGGCGATGCCGGAGCCCGCGCTTTCCCTCATCGTGCTGTGCGTCGGCGACGTGGACGCGACACGTTCCGCGCTGCACGTGAAGCTCGCGGTGGCGCCGGTGTTCGTGGCGGTTCCCGCGGTGGCGGATGCCGGCGTGGCGAAGGCGCTGGCGGCGAGCGACCGCGACGTGCTGGTCGATGCCGCCGGCCTGACGGCCGACACCGCGGGCATGCTGATCGCGCGCCCGGCGCGCGTCATCTGGGCGCTCGCCGCGGGCCTTCCGGCGCATCGGCCGCCACTGGTGGACCAGATGTTTTCCGCTGCATCCGAACTCGCCTCCGCGCTGCGGTCGCAGAGCGAGCGCAGCGCCGCCGATGCGGGCGGCCCGCTGTCCGCGGAGGCACTGGCAGAGCGCTGGGACGCTGCGGTGCGCGCGCATCAGCAGGGCGATCTCGAGGCGGCGGCCGCGGGCTACGACGACGTGCTCGCGTACGAGCCCGCGCATGCGCCGGCGCTGCATCTGGCCGGCGAAATCGCGCGGGAACGCAACGACCCGGTGCGTGCGGCGGCGGCCTTCGCGGCGGCGATCGAGGCGGCACCGGGGTTCCGCGAGGCGCGCGTCGCCGCCGCCGATCTCGCCTTGGCGCAGCGCGAACCCGAGCGCGCGCTGCAATTGCTGGACGAAGGTCTCGCGCGCGCGCCGCGCGATGTCGCGCTGCTGCGCATGGTGGGCCTCGCGCAGTTGGCGCGGCACGATGGCGCGGCGGCGGAAGCCGCGTTCCGGCAGGCGCTGCTGCTCGCCCCCGCCGACGCCGACGCCCATTTCAACCATGGCGTCGCACTGCAGCGCAGGGCGACGCGCAGGGCGCGGCACGCGCGTATCAGCGTGCGCTGACGTTCCGGCCCGACATGATCGCCGCCGACTTCAACCTCGGCGTGCTCTTCCAGCAGCAGGGCAATCGCAACGCGGCGAGCGCCGCGTACGCGCACGTGATCGCCACCGATCCGCGCCATGTCGCCGGCGTACAAGCACCTGGGCGAGATCCTGCTGGCATCCGGTCAGATCGACGCGTGGCGAGCGAACTTCCGCGCGTTCGAGAAGAACTGCCCGAAGGCGCTGTCCGCTCGCCGTCTGCGCGCTCGAGGTCTGCCAGCACGAGGCGGACTTCGACAAGCTCGAGCGGTACATCGACGGGCTTCGCCACGAGGAATTCCAGGCGCGCGACGAGCAGGAACTCGTCGACAGCCTGGAGGAGTTGCTCTACCTGCTGCTGTTCTTCGACGTCGAGCCAGCGCTGATGCTGCGTTTTGCGCAGGCCTACGATGCCGTGGCCCCGAAAGTCTATGGCGCACGCGATGGCGAGGCCACCGGAGCGGCGGCCGGGTCCGTTGCGCGTCGGGTATCTATCCGGAGACCTGCGCAACCACGTGATGGGCAAGATGATGTGGGCGGCGATCGCCCATCACGACCGCGACCGGATCGAGACTTTCTTCTACTCGAAGCTCCGTCGAACGCGACGAATGGACGCAGCGTTTCGAAGGCGTGGCCAGGCGATTCGTCGCGATCGCGGCCGTCGACGACATGCGCGGCCGCGGACCTGATCGCCGGCGACGACCTCGACATCCTCGTCGACCTGTCGACGCACACGCGCGGCGCGAGGCCCGGCATCCTCGCCCGCAAGCCGGCACGCGTCCAGATCACGCATGTGGCCAGCGCCGGGACCGTCGGCCTGTCGCAGGTCGATTTCAAGCTCACCGATCGTTTTGCCGACGTGCCGGAAAGCCAGGAGTTCCAGATCGAGCGCCTGTTGCCGATGGAGGGCTGTGTGTACCCGTTTCGGCATGTGTCGCCGGCGCCGCAGCACCCGTTCACGCGGCAGACGCTCGGCATTGCCGGCGACGACGTCGTCATCGGTGCGTTCGTCAACCCGATGAAGCTGACGCGGCGCTGCCTGCGCCTGTGGCGCGATGTGCTGGCGCGCATTCCTCGCGCACGGCTGGCGTTCTCGCCGGCGAATCCCGCGCTGCGTCCGAGCTACCTGCGTCTCGCCGTCGCCGCCGGCATCGCGGAGGACCGCGTGCTGTTCGTGCCGCAGGGGCGCGACGACGCCGAAAGCCAGGCGCGCTACGAGCTCGTCGACTTCGTGCTCGACACGATGCCGTTCGGTGGCGTCAACGGCACGATCGAGGCCCTCGACATGGGCGTGCCGGTGGTGACGCTGGTGGGCAAGAAGCACGGTGAGCGCACATCGTTCTCGATACTCTCCAACCTTGGCGTGACGGCGACGATTGCGCAGACCGGCGGCGACTACGTCGACATCGCCGCGCGCCTGGCGGACGATCCATCCTTTCGCGCGGAGGTGAAGGCGGCGATCGCCGCCGGCCTCGCGCAATCACCGCTCACGGATATGCCGGCGCATACGCGACACCTCGAAGCGGCCTACGTGGCCGCGCTCGCCGAGCGTGCCCCCGACGTGCTCGCGGGCCTTGCTGCGCATTGAGCGATCCGCGCCTCGCGAGCATCCAGCGCTCGCTCGCCGCCGGCGATGCGGCGGGCGCCCGGATGCTCGCCGACACCGTCGCCGCCGACCCGGGAATCGCGATGGGCGACCGCATCGGCGCATTGGTCCTGCGCTCGCGCGCGCACGAGGCACTGGGCGAGCTCGGCCAGGCGATCGTGGATCTGGAGGGCGCGCTGGCGCTCGATCCGTCGCAATCGCGTGTGTGGAACGAACTCGGCCTGCTGTGCGCCGATGCCGGCCAGAACGACCGCGCGGTCGCCGCGTTCGAGCATGCGACCCGCACCGATCCGCGCTACGCGCGCGGCTGGAACAACCTCGGCAACGCGCTGCATTCGGCGGGCCGCATCGCCGATGCGGTGCGCGCGGGCGAGCGTGCGGTGGAGGCCGATCCGGTCTATGCACTGGCATGGGCGAACCTGGGTGCGCTCAAGCGCGAAGTCGGCGACGACGACGGCGCGGAACGCGCGCTGCGACGGGCGCTGGCACTCGACGGCAACCAGCGCGGCGCGCAGCTCACGCTCGCCGGGCTCCTGCGCGACCGCAGCGACCTTGGCGCTGCCGCGCAGCTTTTCGCGCGCGCCGCCGAGCGCGATCCGCGCGACGCCAACACCGTCCTCCAGCTTGCCGGAACGCTCGCCGAGCAGGACGACCTCGCCGGCGCCCGTGCCGCATATGCACAGGCCGAGGCGCGCGACCCGCGCATGCTGCGTGCGCTGTTCGGACGCGCGCTGACGCTGCCGATGGTGGCGCCGGATTCCGCGGCGGTGGCGGCTGCGCGCGAAGCGTTCGCGGACGGCCTGGACCAGGTCGCGCGCGAAGCGCCGCGGCGGGCGGCAGGTCTCTCCGTGGATCGATTGCTCGACGAGCTGCGCTGGAGCAATTTCCTGCTGGCCTACCAGGGCGGCGACGATCGGCCGTTGCAGGCGCGGTACGCGGAGACAGTCCACGGGTTGGTTGCGGCCGGCGCTCCCGAATTCCTGCGCCCGATGCCATCCCGCGTGCATGCGGCATCGCGCGTCAAGGTGGGCTTCGTGTCGACGTTCTTCCGCGACGGCACCGCCGGCCGGTATTTCGAGCACTGGATCACCGACCTGCCGCGCGACGGCTTCGAGGTGTTCGTGTACCACCTGCTTCCCGGTGTCGATGCGCTGGCGCGGCGCATCGCCGCCCGCGCCGACCATTTCCGGCATTGCCCGTGGTGGCGGCCATCGCAACTCGCCCCGCGCATTCGTGCCGATGCGCTCGACGTGCTCGTCTATCCGGAGCTGGGCATGGGCGCCGTGCCGTTCGCGCTGGCCGCGTTGCGGCTCGCGCCGCTGCAGTGCGCGGCCTGGGGCCATCCGGTCACCACCGGCCATCCGACGATCGACGTGTATCTTTCAAGTGCCGTGATGGAGCCGCCGGACGCGGCGAGCCACTACACCGAGCGGCTGGTGACGCTGCCCGGCATCGGCACGCGCTATCGTGCGCCCGCGGTGCCGGACGACGCCACCCGCGAGCGTTTCGGCCTTCCCGCCGATGCGCCGCTCTTGTTGTGCCCACAATCGCTGTTCAAGATCCATCCGGACAATGACGCGCTGTTCGCGCGCGTGCTCGATGCCGCACCCGGCGCGCTGCTGGTCGCCTTCGAGGGCCGCGCCGCCAGCCTGACGCAACGGTTCCGCGACCGTCTCGTCGCCGCCGGCATCGACGCGTCACGATTGCGACTGCTGCCGCAATGCGCGCACGACGACTTCCTGCGCATCTGTTCGGTCTGCGACGTCATGCTGGACACGCTGCACTGGTCCGGAGGCAATACGAGCCTCGACGCGCTCGCGTGCGGCCTGCCGATCGTGACGCTGCCCGGGCGCTTCATGCGCGGGCGGCAGAGCATGGGCATGCTGACGCTGATGGGCATCGACGAGCTCGTCGCGCGCGATGCCGACGACTACGTGCGCATCGCGGCGAAGCTCGCGGCGGATCGCGCGTGGCGCAACTTGCTGGCGACGCGAATCCGGGATGCGCGGGGGAAGGTCTTCGACGACGCGGCGCCGGTGGCGGCCTTCGTGCAGTTCCTGAACGCCTAACGATCGTTCGCCAGCGCGCAAAGCGCGGCGCCGACGTCGCGCAGCGGTCCCGACCAGTCGCCGGCGACTTGCTGGCGATACAGGCGTGCCGACGGATACCATGGGCTGTCGGCGCGATCGAGGAACCACCGCCAGTCGGGTACCTTCGCGAGCAGCACCCACACCGGCTTGCCGAGTGCGCCCGCCAGATGCGCGAGGCTCGTGTCGACGCTGATCACGACGTCGAGTGAATCCACCAGCGCGGCGAGACCGTCGAAATCGTTGCGCAGGTCGAGTTCCACCAGGCGCTTCGCGCAGGTCGCGTCCGCGGGCGTGATCGCTTCGCCTTCCCGCTTCAACGAGAACCAGCACACGCCCGGGAGATCGAGCAGCGGCGCGAACGCGGCAAGGGGCACGCTGCGTTTCGCGTTCAGCGAGTTGCCCGGCGCGCCAGCCCACGCGACGCCCACCTTCAGCGCATTGCCTGCCGCCTGCGCGACCTGTTGCCGGGCTTCCGCCCGCCGCTTGGGATCGGCGTGCAGGTAGGGAACGGGAACATCGACGTCGGCAAGCGCGATGCGCAGCGCGCCGGGGAGCGACATCAGCGACAACTGCGCGTCGTGGTGCGGCAACGCGGCGTCGAGCGCGTGCGCGCTGGCGACACCCGGCACCGTGGCCGCCAGATTCCTCAGTGCGTCCGGCACTGCGACGACGACGCGCGCGCCACGCGTGGCGACGACGGACGCGAAGCGCAGGTTCTGCAATGCGTCGCCCAGCCCTTGCTCGGCGGTGAGGAGGATCGTGCGTCCGGCGGGATCGTCGCCGGTCCAGCGCGCGCCTGCGTAGCGGTGGAGGAAGGGCGCGAGTTCGGGTGTTTTCAACCGCCACTCGTATTCGCGCCAGCCTTCGGCCATGTCTCCGCGTAACAGGAGTGCCAGCGCGAGGTTCCAGTGGAGCTGCGGAAACTCGGGCGCCAGCAGGAGTCCGCGGCGGTAGGCGGCGATCGCGCCTTCGACGTCGCCCGTCGCCTGCAGCGCGAGCCCCAGGTTGCTCGAGGCACCCACGTGGTCCGGCTTCAACGCCAACGCCCGCCGATACGCGGCGATCGCTTCGCTGTCGCGCCCGGCTGCGGCCAGCGCCAGCCCGCGGTTGTTGTGAAATTCCGGCTCGTGGGGCACCAGGGTAGCGGCACGGTCGAGCAGCGGCAGCGCCTCGTCCATCCGGCCGCGCTGATAGAGGACCACGCCCAGGTAGTGGAGCGCCGCCGGAAAATCGGGCGAACTCGCCAGTACGGCCCGGTAGTGGCGTTCGGCGCCGTCGAGGTCGCCGGCCTGATGAGCGGCCATCCCCTGCCGCGTCAGTGCTTCGGGCGTCTGCGGCATGTCCGCGGGTGTCGGCGGGATGGCCAGCGCGCCATGGCACTGCTTGTAGCGCTTGCCGCTCCCGCAAGGGCAGGGGTCGTTGCGGCCGGCGACGGGGATGGCGGGGGGCATTCGGATTGGCAGCGACGGTCGTTTGGCGGCGCGGGGACACCGCGGCCTCGCCGGTGCCCGATGCTATCGCAAGCGGGGCGAGAAACCCCTTGTGCGGGGCGTCGCCAGCGCCACTTGCGGTGGACTGGATCGCTTTGGGTGTTGACACACCCCCGAAACGATCCTATAATCGCGCCTCTTTGCTACACATTCCCGGGTAGGTTGCTTGATCCGGGCGATGTTCAGCCTGTTCTTTAAAAATTTGCAACCGATAGGTGTGGGTGCTCGTGGTCTGGGGCCCTGCGCGGAAGCTGTTCCTGCGGGTAACTGCGGGGGCGGGGGAAGCGCGGGGGGAATCCAAGACATACGAAGTGCTCACACAACGCAGTGAGGCCTGCTGCCGTCAGCGCAAGCTGGGGGTGGAAGGCCGAACGTCTTGTCCTTCGGCACGCAGTGAAAACTGAGGCTGGGGGATGGGGCCAACGTTGATATGAGTTTACTTGTCAAAGATCGAACTGAAGAGTTTGATCCTGGCTCAGATTGAACGCTGGCGGCATGCTTTACACATGCAAGTCGAGCGGCAGCGCGGGGGCAACCCTGGCGGCGAGCGGCGAACGGGTGAGGAATACATCGGAACGTACCCCGGAGTGGGGGATAACGCCGCGAAAGCGGCGCTAATACCGCATATGCTCTGAGGAGGAAAGTGGGGGACCTGCAAGGGCCTCACGCTCTGGGAGCGGCCGATGTCCGATTAGCTAGTTGGTGGGGTAATGGCTTACCAAGGCGACGATCGGTAGCTGGTCTGAGAGGATGATCAGCCACACTGGGACTGAGACACGGCCCAGACTCCTACGGGAGGCAGCAGTGGGGAATTTTGGACAATGGGGGCAACCCTGATCCAGCCATGCCGCGTGCGGGAAGAAGGCCTTCGGGTTGTAAACCGCTTTTAGTCGGGAAGAAAAGATCACTCTTAATACGGGTGGTTCTTGACGGTACCGGCGGAATAAGCACCGGCTAACTACGTGCCAGCAGCCGCGGTAATACGTAGGGTGCGAGCGTTAATCGGAATTACTGGGCGTAAAGCGTGCGCAGGCGGTTCGTTAAGTCAGATGTGAAAGCCCCGGGCTCAACCTGGGAACTGCATTTGAAACTGGCGGGCTTGAGTATGGCAGAGGGGGGTGGAATTCCGCGTGTAGCAGTGAAATGCGTAGAGATGCGGAGGAACACCGATGGCGAAGGCAGCCCCCTGGGCCAATACTGACGCTCAGGCACGAAAGCGTGGGGAGCAAACAGGATTAGATACCCTGGTAGTCCACGCCCTAAACGATGCTCACTAGGTGTTGGGGAAGCGATTCCTTGGTACCGTAGCTAACGCGTGAAGTGAGCCGCCTGGGGAGTACGGCCGCAAGGTTAAAACTCAAAGGAATTGACGGGGACCCGCACAAGCGGTGGATGATGTGGATTAATTCGATGCAACGCGAACAACCTTACCTACCCTTGACATGTCCGGAAGCCTGCTGAAAGGCGGGGGTGCCTGAAAGGGAACCGGAACACAGGTGCTGCATGGCTGTCGTCAGCTCGTGTCGTGAGATGTTGGGTTAAGTCCCGCAACGAGCGCAACCCTTGTCCCTAGTTGCTACGCAAGGGCACTCTAGGGAGACTGCCGGTGACAAACCGGAGGAAGGTGGGGATGACGTCAAGTCCTCATGGCCCTTATGGGTAGGGCTTCACACGTCATACAATGGTCGGTACAGAGGGTCGCCAACCCGCGAGGGGGAGCCAATCCCACAAAGCCGATCGTAGTCCGGATTGCAGTCTGCAACTCGACTGCATGAAGTCGGAATCGCTAGTAATCGTGGATCAGCATGTCACGGTGAATACGTTCCCGGGTCTTGTACACACCGCCCGTCACACCATGGGAGCGGGATGTACCAGAAGTAGGTAGGCTAACCCGGGCAACTGAGGGGGCCGCTTACCACGGTGCGTTTCGTGACTGGGGTGAAGTCGTAACAAGGTAGCCGTATCGGAAGGTGCGGCTGGATCACCTCCTTTCTCGGAAACTAGGAGTCAGCAGGCAGGCATGCAGTGGTCCGCAAGGGCGTCTCGGCCGGCCACTGACCTCCTCAACCCCGTCCTCGAGTACCCACAACCTATCGGTTGCACGTGACACTGTGCAACGCGAAACGACACCGGGCCTGTAGCTCAGTTGGTTAGAGCACCGTCTTGATAAGGCGGGGGTCGATGGTTCGAATCCATCCAGACCCACCAGCTGTTGACCAAAGTGAGGCCGGGGCTGTAGCTCAATTGGGAGAGCGCCTGCTTTGCAAGCAGGAGGTCGTCGGTTCGATCCCGTCCAGCTCCACCA